>NZ_CATMFB010000001.1 GCF_950066645.1 uncultured Thalassolituus sp.
CTGAATAACTGGTATCAGGCACTGAGCAACGCAGATGTCGACACCAAAGGTGACATGTACGCTGCTCAGATTGAAGCCGCTGCGGAACTGCTGCCTGCGTTTGATGAAATGTCGACTGAGATAGAGAACTTCACAAGCCTGGTTGTCACTACCAGACCAGAATGCGCAGAGATCTACAGTTACTACAGTTATTACTACCAACAGTACTTTGCCTACTGTACCGCCTATCGCGACGTCACTGGTCCCGGCCCCCTCCTTGATGCTGCTGAACTTGTCGGGTGGTTAGGCCAATACGCTCAGTACATAGAAAATAACCATGCAAGCCTGCCGTATTCCATCAATGCGGACAGAAGTTACAGCCTGAATACCGCAGCACTCGGAAGTCGACTGAATCACCTCGGGATTAAAAAATTTCTTACATACGATGACGGCTATAACGACCCAGGCTCAAGTATCACCGCAAACTACCAATGGAGTAATGGACAAATCTCGGAAGTCACTTTCTATGGCATGAGTAACAATTTCAAAATTTCCAGCAGCACCCAACCTGCGTATCTTTCGGTAGAACAGAATGGTTCATCGTTAACCTATGAAATGACCAACCTGAAACTGACACCCCGGTCCTACTATCGCGCTGGATTCACCGAAGTGTCTGTCCCTTCCACCGCCGTGACACTTAACTTTGACAGCCCATACAGCGTCAGGAACTATCTTTACGCTGTCTACTACGACTATGGCGAGATTGACCCGGGTAGTCTCGAGTCAATGACGGCTGTCTCCTCAGGTCATGCCAAAGGCTACACAGGTACCGCTGCATTCAGTCTGAATACTGAACTGACGTCTCCTTCCGAAAACTCGCGACTACTGACAAACCGCCTGACGATATCCAGTGATGACAGCAGGGGCGAAGCACCGGATATGTCAGGAGACATAAACATTTCCGTATCAGGAGATTACGAGCAGCAAGGAAGCAGATTTCTTGGGTTCTCCGCCAGCCTTGAAAATGCTTCGCTGACGTCGGATTTTCAGGGGTATGCACAAGCGTCTGTGAGCGACGGCAGCGTTGCCCGCTTCGAAGGGAAAATCTCCGCATCTGTATCAGACAGCAATGCTCAACAAGTGATTGCACCGACAGGCGAAGTTGCTTTTGAAGGTGTAATGACGGTCAGTAATGCGGCTGCCTACCCAACAGAAACAACAGGTTTTTCAGGCGCAGCCCGTATAAAGATGAAAGCCAGACAAGCCACAGATGGTAGCCTTGTCATTATTGATAATGAGCCCGTCATACATCCATACGAAGCCACTATCGCTGGAGAGCTGAATACAGTATCAGCCGGTGAGAGTGCGTCAGTAAGCATCAATGGACTGATGCATGTAAATCGTATGGAAGATATCGACGATCCGGAGACGTATGGGGATGTAGCGCTTGCACTGCGCATTGGCTCCACTATCAGCGGGCTGGATAATGCAAAAATATTAGTGTCTGCAATACGCAGAGCTCAGGAAGATGTAAATGGGATTATCCAACTGAGTTACAACAGCCCGGATTCCAGCATAGAACGAATCATAAATATCAATCTGGATTCCAGTGCCGACGTCACCGACGGAGAGTTCAACTATCTGACTGTTGCAAATGCAGATACCGAGATGACCATTCAGGCGACCTGTGTTTCAGGTGACGGAACTTCTGACTGCGACGAGTTCGAATTCACCGGTGTTATTACCGTCGCAGGCCACCAGGTAGGTGTACTGGAATCCCGTGATGGTGTGCCGGTATTTAAATTCGGCAACGAAGAAAGATACCGCATTCTGACGCCGAACTTTCTGGTCGAGAGAGTCAGCAACTGATTCTGATCAGAATTTGATGACAGGTCCGGCAGCGTAAGCTCCGGACCTTTTTTATAATTTCTGGACCATCTGATGCGATTATTAGTTTTCGTCTTCTCCGCGCTTGTATTCACCTCACAATGCGGCGCTGAATCCCAGACCGGTGTGAGCTTTGAGTACGAGGGTATTGCTCACACGGGGCCGATGGCCATCGATGCCGTCGTCAACGACTGGGATGGAAAAATAATCAAGGAAGATGACGGATTTCTCTGGCAGCAGACCAGCGCCAACTTGTTTTTCGGACCCTGGCGGGTGAGTTACCTTAACCGCTTCCATGCTGAGTATCGCTTTCCATATCAGTTAGCAGAAGGCTTTTACTACGCAACTAACGATATCACTCCCGACAACGAATACTCCAGGTACAGCCGTATAGAAGCACGTGATTATCGGGGCAAAGGCTGGGAGGTCAGCCACACGTTCGAACTGACGCCTCAGTTGACTCTGACACCTAAAATTAGCTGGTTACTGCTGGACCGGATTCTCTGGGGAAGCGTCGAAGGTGATGTGAGGTATGGCTCGCCAGACGACTGGGGAGGGCGCCTTGATATCGACTATGGATATACCGAAGATAAAATCCTGCGCCGGACTCTTGAGCAGGAGCACTACGGAGACCTTTACGCATTGGGTCTTGAAGCTTCCTTCCGGAAGGGCCGCTATACAGCCTATTACCGTGGTGAAAATCTGTTGGGGGTTATCGACTGGCAGGGAATTCCGTACACAGATGCCAGGCTGGATACCGAAGGAAATTATCTTCTGGACGGCTATGAATATTATGACACAGTTAATCTGACACCCTCTGCCATCCATTGGCTGACACAACGCTGGCAGTTTCACGGCCGTCACCAGGCGTCACTGGAACTGTTGCTCACCGAAATACAGACCAGTGCGGCAATTAAATATTCCCGGATACTCGATAATTTGCAGCTGAGTGCTGGTTACCACCCACAATGGCGGGCTGCGTCACTGGGAATAAACAGTCGCTATGCCGGACTGGAAATATTAAGTGATTCTCTGGATCCGGATAGCAGTCGGAGTCTGACCATCAGTGCCCACATTACGGCGTCATTCTGACGATCAGTGCAGATAGCCCGCAGAAACTCCATGAGTCTGACGCTGGGCCTGTAACAGCGCATGAGCATAGCCTTCATCGCCGAACGCCAGTTCCCGTAACAACGACAGGCTTTCATGTGAACACTCGACCCGGGCTTCCTGTTCCAGTCGTGAGAGTACCTGGCTGAAGACAAAGCGGCAGCCATCTGACTGCTCTCCTGCCCGCAGCGCCCACATCATCTCACCAGCTGTTTCGATGTAGCGCTGCTGACTTCCACGTCCGGGCTGAGCTGACAGCAGCAGCTCGGACATTTCCCAGGCATTGCCAAAGAATACCGCCGCCTGATGCCAGTGCTCTTCAACAAGAGCCTCCCGCCCCATCCTGCAGGTACGTCGCCAGCCGGGCAGCAGCTCTTCAGGGTTTTGAGTCAGCCAGAGTCTGTGTTTTCCGCAAAGAAACTTCATGATGGATCCTCCTGAAGTGCTGAGATGCCTGAATGCTGACGTTATGCGGCGGCCAGTGCGTCGTATTCGGAAATAATCTGGGCAACCCAGGTTTCAATCCGGGAATCACTGAGTTCAAACTGCTGATCTTCGTCGATTGCCAGTCCGCAGAAGAGCGTGTTGTCTTCGTTCACAGCCCGTGATGCCTCAAACTCATAGCCTTCGGTAGGCCAGTAGCCAATCAGACGCGCACCGGCTTTTTCGACGTACTCCTTCAGCCAGCCCATCGCATCAAGAAAGAAATCACCGTAACCAAACTGATCACCCAGTCCGTAGAGGGCCACAACCTTTCCTGAAAGGTTCAGGTTGCTGAGCGTATCGGCGATATCTTCCCAGTCGGCCTGAATACCGCCGAAATCCCAGGTCGGAATGCCCATGATGGCCAGGTCGAAGCGTTCCAGATCGTCAGCACTGACGTCTGTGACATTCAGCATCTCGGCGACCACACCCGCATCGGTAAGCAGCTGACTGATTTTTTCACCGACTTCTTCGGTGTTACCTGTGTCTGTACCGTAGATAATGCCTACGCTCGCCTGACCAAGTGAACTCACGGGGTATCCCTCTGATAAATACATTTAATGCGAATCATTATCATTACATATCAATGCAAACGCAACCCCCTGTCAGACAATTTTGTGTCTGTCGTCAGGGCTTAAAAAGGGAAGAGAAAAGCGGCGTTCAGCGGCGCCGGAATGGCTTGATGACGGACATAACACCCAGCGGGATTGCCAGCGCGAGCCATATCACCAGAGAGGTAATAAAGTACGAAATCTGCACTTCAGCGAAGAGGTTCGCCTGCAGGATGATCTGGAACACCGCATACATTGCCATGCCCCCGAAATAGAAGAGACCAAATACCAGCCAGCGGGGAAGGACATTCCCCTCAGACATGACGATGCGACGGGCCAGCTTGACGGATTGATCCATAAAGAAGAACAGCCCCATCACGGTCAGCGCAATTGCCAGAGCATGGCGGAGAGGCGCGTCCCAGTACCCGGCGGCGGTGTCAGTCACCGGATCAACCGTTGCTCCTGACCAGAGAGAATACGCGCCACTGAACACAGTAAACGCTGCGGTAATGATCGTCAGATAGTCTGCGACTGCAGACCGGTAAGGTGGGCGGTATTCCGTCATGTGAGGCTCCGTTGCCTCTGCCGGCACTGCACGGCAGAGGCGTTCTTATTCTATGGAGGCTTCTGGTCAGTGACCCAATGCGAGCTGGAAGTGCTCACAGGCGAGCGTTTCATCACCCTCGGCCAGCATCACTTTGCCCATTTCTGCATGGAGGCCAGGCAGACCTTTGATGCGCAGACCCGTCTGCAGGTATTCGCGGGCCTTCTCGATATCATTCTGGCGCAGAGCCAGACGTCCCAGAGTCAGCAGCAGAACGGGATCATTAGGACGCTCCTGCAGTTGCTGCTCAGCGAACAGAAGCTGTTTACCAGCATCGGCGCCTTTGAGTCGGCCAAAGGTCTCCACGAGGTCATCGTGCCAGACACTCTTCAGACCTGAACGGAGTGCTTCTTCTGCTTTTTCTTCCTGCTCCGTTTCGAGCAGCAGTCCGACATAGCAGGACAATACAGTGTGGGTGTTACGGACATCGCGCGACAGACCATCGAACGTTTTAACCAGATCACGGCCACCATGAGCATGACGAGCCCGGTCGAGCAGTTGCAGAGCAACCTTCTCTTCCAGCTTTTTCAGTTCGTCGGCCGGGATCTTCGTCGCTTTACGCAGCGTCGGGAGCAGCTCATTAAGTGCAACCCAGTCGCTCAGGTCCTGCAGCGTTTTCACCAGCAGTTTAAGCAGGTATGGGTGACGCGGATGATCTTCACGCAGCTTCAGCAGAACCGCCAGAGCCTGTTCATTCTGATTACGCGACTGCAGTAGCTGAACCTGAGTGATGCCGACGGCCAGATCAGAACCTTTGGTGCTCTGACTGGCGGCTTTCAGCCATTCGTCAGTCGCTTCGTTTTTTCCCTGCTCATAGGCCGCACGCGCAGCCGCAAGGTAGTTAATCAAAGGCTGATCAGCATCTTTTGCACTGCTGGTCAGATTGCGTTCTGCACGACGCCACTGCCCCTGTGCGAGAGCCAGCAGTCCCCGGGTGGTCTGGCGACGGGCACGGACGCTACGACGGCGCTGACGCCATTCATTGAAGCGACGGTCACTGCCGATAATCACCAGCAGGGTACGCAGGACAAAATACACGGCAAAAAGCGCAACGGCGGTCAATATCAGGAACATCCAGAAGCTGGTTTCCAACGTCAGGGATTCGTAGCTGAGCATGACGTAGCCCGGATCAATATCCAGACCCAGAGCAGCAAACACATTCCACTGGTTAAACACCGCGAGTACCGCACCGCCTACCAGTGCCAGTGCAACGACAACCAGCAATGTGACGATCAGGAGTCTCATGCCTCGCCCTCCGCTGCAGCGTCAGCAGCCACTTCATCAGTGACTGGCTGTGCCGGCGCAACTGTGCCACGGCGTTGTTCTTCAACCAGTTTGCGCAGCAGAACCAGTGAGGCACTGATGTCTGGCACCTGCGGAGCAACGTCCCAGGTCATCAGCTCGGCCAGCGAGGCATAGGCTGCGCGGGTGCGCTCGTCTTCAATGATCAGGTACTGATCCAACCACTCCTGCACACGCTTCAGGCTGTGAACATACAGTTCTGGTTCTTCACGCAGCAGTGCCACCTGAGCCTGTTCCAGCATCAGCAGCATGTTCTGCTGCAGGTAATACTGCTGATCAGGCGTCAGAGGCGCTTCAACTGGCTTACCACGGTCGCGGATACGTACCATACGCTGAACCTGTTCCTTGATGGCGTACCAGGTCTTCCAGAACATGGTCTGCTCTTCAAGCGTCCGTGGCTCCTGCTCTGCCACAGGTTCTTCAATCAGTTTTTCAGGCATCCACGGCAGAGCCGTAACTTTTTCCTGCAGTGCCTGGATACGATAGACCGCACCGACGGTGTCAATCGCTGGTACTGCACGAAGCGCCATCAGTTCACGGGCAATCAGTGAACGGACTTTATTCATCGCCGGGTTGCGGGTTTCGATCAGTACGTTATCTGCGGCCACCAGCATGCTGACTGCGCCGTCCCAATCGCTTTCCAGCTCAAGACGCTGGTTCGCCAGGCGCAGCAGATACTCAGCCTCAGCGAGCAGCCAGTCCTGACGTTCAGCACCCGGCAGTTTGCCCAGACGTTCAGAGTTATGAGCCACCTGTGCCTGCAGAGTTTCTGCCGCGGCAGCAAGCGCTTCTGCGCGGGCCATTAATTCATTTTCACGGGCAGCACTGGCGTCGATACGGCTCAGTGCGTTGGCCAGATCATTTTTCAGAACAGCGGACTCTGCCGTCGCGTTCTGTTGTTGCTGCCAGCCCAGCCAGCCAGCAAATCCGGCCAGCAGGAAGAGGATGACGATCAGGACCAGATTGACCCAGGACAGCAGGTTACCACCACGCTTTGCCTGCTTGCTCTGTCCCGCTGGGGATGCGTTCTGTTGCTCGTTGCTCACTGTCGGTTCCTTATAAATAAAAATGCCTTCCGGCTATCACTATCTATCAGCTGCGGCTAACCACGCGCGCAGGCTGTGCAAAGTATCTTCATTACGGGCACTGGCCGCAACCAGAACCTCCCGGAAGCCCCGGGCTCTGGCCTGATCGGCAACTCTGGTGCTGGGTACCAGAATACCTGCGACCCTCTGGGGCAGGTCTGCGACCTGTTCCATGGCGATATCCAGCGCCTGGCCACTGCTCAGTAACAGCAGCGGCCCGTCTTCCAATGCGGCATCCCAGTCGGCTCCGCTGTAGTCAATCTGACGCCGCTCGTACAACTCCGCATAGTCAACGCGGGCACCGCGCTGGCGTAAAACGCTGGCCAGGGTTTCACGCCCACCCACACCACGCCAGATCAGTATTTTTTCACCTTCGATCACGGCTGCCTGCAGACCGTCCAACGCCAGCACACCTTCACTGTCAAAGCGCTCCGCCGGCATCTCGACCGGCAGACCTGCACCGCGCAATACCTCTGCCGTGGTCGGGCCAACGGCGTACCAGGTGATACCTACCGGATGTTGCGGCCAATAGTCGTCGAGCCATGCCAACCCGGCTTCGGCGGCATTCTGGCTGATGGCGATCACAGAGTGATAGCCATCAATATCCAGTATCCGCTGCTTCACCGCAGATGATTCGGGTGTGCCATCATCACGGAAACCACGGATATCAATCAAAGGGTGGTGACGGACGTCATTGTCCAGCACTGACAGGGATGACAATAATTCAGACGCCTGATCCGAGGGCCGGGTCACAACGAGCGGAATATTTTTCCTGTCGGTCACTTCACTTCATGTCCATAAACGGCCGAGAGGATATCACCTGCGCCCTGAGCTAACAGGTCTTCTGCTGCCTGAATGCCCAGTGCCTCTGCCGTTTCGGCCTTCCCCTGGTATTCGCAACGCAGAATCGTCGCACCGTCCACGCTGCCGACCAGGCCGCGCAGACGCAGATCATCGTCCTGACGCTCGGCATAACAGGCAATCGGGACCTGACACCCGCCCTGCAGGCGACGGTTGAGCGCACGTTCTGCCAGTACGCAGCTGGCGGTCACTTCATCGTGCAGCGGACGGATCAGCGCCTGAATGTCTTCATCACCTGTACGCCATTCGATACCCAGCGCTCCCTGACCACCTGCGGGCAAGGACTCTTCGGCCGGCATAAATGCCGCAATGCGATCATGCATTTCCATACGCAGCAGACCGGCTGACGCCAGAATGATGGCATCGTATTCACCAGCGTCCATTTTCCCGAGACGGGTCTGAACATTACCACGCAGGCTCTTGATGACCAGATCCGGACGACGCTGCTGTACCTGACACTGGCGACGCAGGCTGGAAGTCCCGACCACGCTACCGGCAGGCATGTCATCAATACTCTTGTACTTATTGGAGACAAACGCATCGAGAGGATTCTCACGCTCGCAGATCACCCCCAGCTCCAGCCCTTCCGGGAATTCCATCGGCACGTCTTTCATTGAATGCACGGCGATATCAGCGCGACCATCCAGCATGGCGGCTTCCAGCTCTTTAACGAACAGGCCTTTACCACCGATCTTTGCCAGCGGCACGTCGAGAATCTTGTCACCCTGCGTCGTAAAGGTGACCAGTTCAACGGACAAGCCTTCGTGCAGCGCCTCAAGGCGGGCCTTGATATGTTCAGCCTGCCACATGGCAAGCGGGCTTTTACGGGTAGCAATACGCAGCACAGACATCGTCGTTACAGACCTTCAATGGAAATTTCAGCCGCGGATGATAACAGGAATTTGCTGCGCGTTCTTTGACCAGTGCGCGACAGGCGTCAGGCGCTGCTGTAGTTCTTAAGATAGCGGCGCACACCCGCCAGATGACGACGACTGACCGGCAGGCCTTCACTGCAGTTGCGCAGATGAATAAACGTCCCTTCGTCATCCGTTTCCAGGCGCTCAATCGCATGCGCAGCAACGAGAGTGCTGCGGTGCGTGCGCAGAAACTGATCACCGAACTCTTCTTCCAGCTGCTTCAGCGATTCATCGATCAGCGTTGTGCCACCACTGTGCACGACTGAGACGTACTTCTGATCGGCGGTGAAATACCGGATGTCTTCAACGGCGATCAATTCCAGACCGTGGTGTGTACGGGCGCTGATATGAGTCCGGGTTGAGACCGGCTCTGAGGGCGACTGACGTTGCAGACGCTCCTGCGCACGGCCCAGCGCACGGGAAAGCTCTTCTTTCCGGATGGGCTTCAGCAGATAGTCTGCCGCATTCACGCGAAACGCAGGCAAGGCATGATCGTCATAGGCGGTGCAGAAGATCACCACGGGAGGCCGTTCCAGCGACAGAAAGTGTTCCGCAGCATCAAGGCCATCCATTCCCGGCATCTGAATGTCCAGCAGGACGACGTCGGCCTCAAACTGCTTTAACCAGTCAACCGCCGCCTGACCATCCCCCGCTTCGGCGACAATCCGGAAGTCTGCGTGTTCCTGCAGAAGTCGCTTCAGTCGCTCGCGGGCGAGAGGCTCATCATCAACGATCATCAGGCGATATGTCACAAGCCCGCCCCCCGGGGCAATGACAGGCGGGCAATATAACGCTCCCCCTGATCACTGACATCAAGGCGGGCTTCGCTGCCGAACTGCGCTTCCAGCCGGGCGCGGATATTCTGATGAGCAATACGGTTGCCGCCTTCTGCACGGACACCCGCAGCTTTGCTGTTGCTGATGACCATCTCCCATCCTGTTTCTTGCTGACTGAGAACAACCCGGATATCACCGGGAGCAACGACAGGCTGAATACCGTGATAGACCGCGTTTTCCAGCAGTGGCTGCAGTATCAATTGTGGCACCTGTAAATCCGGCAGGCTGTGAGGTAATTCCCATTCCACGCTCAGACGATCCCCAAGACGCGTCTGCTCGATATCCAGATATCCTTTACTCAGCTCAATTTCCTGACGCAACGAGGTACTGGCTTCAGCACCACGCAGTACCGCCCTGAATAACTGCGCCAGCTCCAGCAGCATCTGTTCGGCTTTATCCGGATCAATGACAATCAGAGACGCCACTGTATTCAGCGTATTGAAGAAAAAATGTGGGCGGATATTCGCCTGCAGCGCTGCCAGGCGGGAGCGCAGCTCAGCCTGAGTCTGCATGCGCCACTGGCTCTGAACGTAGAAATAGCGCAGAGCCATCGCTGTAAAAATGGCACTCACCAGTTGATTACGCAGTATCCACAACCAGTCGATGTCCGGCCCCGCTCCGGGGAGAATGGCATCCCCCAGCAGGCTGATCACCAGAGTAATGATCTGGGTGATCGCCATTGCGATAGCCGCAGCGCCGACAACGGGCAGACGCGCAAGCAGCCGGCGGGACTGGCACAACACCCCCACCGACAACAGAGCAATCCACTGTACGAACAGAGATACCAGACCAAAACGTGACAATGAGAATGCTTCGACACCGGTTTCAACCAGCGTCAGTGCCAGTACCAGTGCTTCAGTCACAATGAGCAGTATCAGAACTGCACGGGTGTTGCAGAGATCAGGAAGGAAAAATCCCTCCAGTAATTTATCGTCCCGGGTATCTGTCATGCGCGTACTTCAGCCTGCTTGGGTAACGCTCAGTCTCCTGTGCCGGGCGTCTTCTGTAAACCCCCGGGGCAAACAGGTATAATCCGCGCCGTTTCCCCCATCATCACCCTGAGGTGCTTTATGTCTGATCAGTCCACCAACGTTTCCTGGGGCGGCCGCTTTTCCGAGCCGACCGACGCCTTCGTTGCCCGCTACACCGCTTCTGTGGAGTTTGATCAGCGCATGTACCGCCAGGATATTCAGGGTTCCGTCGCGCACGCAACCATGCTCTGCAAAGTCGGCGTTCTGACTGAGCAGGAACGCGACGATATCATTCAGGGTCTGAGCGAAATTCAGGCGGATATCGAAGCCGGTAACTTCCAGTGGTCTGTGGAACTCGAAGACGTCCACATGAACATTGAAGCCGCACTGACTGCCAAAATCGGCATCACAGGCAAGAAATTGCATACCGGTCGCTCTCGCAATGATCAGGTGGCCACCGACATCCGACTGTACATGCGGGATGAAATAGACGTTATCTCCGCTGAGCTGACGCGCCTGCAGCAGGGTCTGGTCGATCTGGCTGAACGCGAAGCAGACACTATCATGCCTGGCTTCACCCACCTGCAGACCGCACAGCCAGTGACGTTTGGCCACCACCTGCTGGCCTGGAACGAAATGCTGGAGCGCGATTACGCCCGCCTGCAGGACTGCCGTAAGCGTGTTAACCAGATGCCTCTGGGCGCCGCCGCACTGGCAGGCACGACCTACCCGATCGACCGTCACCTGACGGCTGAGCTGCTGGGCTTCGAGGCTCCGACCGAGAACAGCCTCGACTCCGTATCAGACCGCGATTTTGCGATTGAATTTACCAGCGCCGCCTCGCTGATCATGATGCACATGTCGCGTTTCTCTGAAGAGCTGGTGCTCTGGGCCTCCGCTCAGTTCCAGTTTGTTGACCTGCCAGACCGCTTCTGCACAGGCTCGTCCATCATGCCGCAGAAGAAGAACCCGGATGTGCCTGAACTGGTTCGTGGCAAAACCGGCCGGGTATACGGCCACATGATTTCATTGCTGACACTGATGAAATCGCAGCCACTGGCATACAACAAAGACAATCAGGAAGACAAAGAACCGCTGTTTGACACCGTCGACACCATCCGTGACTCACTGCGTGCCTTCGCCGACATGGTGCCTCACCTGCAGGCAAAGAAAGAATATATGCGCGAAGCGGCCATGCGCGGCTTCTCTACCGCCACCGATCTTGCCGACTACGTGGTGCGCAAAGGCATCCCGTTCCGCGATGCACACGAAATTGTCGGTAAAGCCGTGGCGTACGGTATTGAGACCGGTAAAGACCTGAGTGAAATGACGCTGGAAGAACTGAAGCAGTTCTCTGGTGAGATCACCGCAGACGTCTTTGATGTGCTGACACTGGAAGGCTCAGTTGCCGCTCGCGATCACATCGGCGGTACCGCTCCGGATCAGGTTCGTGCTGCCGCAGGCCGTGCCCGCCAGAAACTGAGCGCGCGTTAAGACATATCCGGCTTGCAGGTCAGTGGCAACCGCTTTGCCACTGGACTGACCGTTTACTTTCCGGACAGTCTTTGAGAATTAGTACAGAAGAAGAAGACCCTGACAGACGTCAGGGTCTGATCAAGCGATATCAGAGCTTAATGCTGTCCTTAATACGGGTCAGCAGTTTCACCCCCATACCTTTCACACGCAGCAGTTCGTTCGGGCTGGTGTACGGACGGCCGGCCACAATTGCTGCCGCCAGTTTCTCAGAAACGCCTTTCAGTTCAGCAACGTCAGCAACAGACGCATCGTTGATTGAAATCAACTCAATGCTGCCTTTCTTTTTTGCCGACTTTTTAGCAACAGACTTCGCTTCAGCTTTGGCTTTTGGCGCGGTTTTAGGAGTCGCTTTCGCTTTTGGCTGTTCTGTTTTTGGTGTTTCTGTCCTGGCGACAGGCGCAGCTTTTTTCACTGGTGCCGCAACTTTTTCTGTGCGGTCTGCAATTTCACAGAAGGCCACCGTATCGTAGGATGCGCCATTCCATTCACGCAGCATGACCACAGGTCGTTCTGCCTGATTGCTGAAGGTCAGATTAATCAGGTCATATTCACAGGCAGGGTAGCAGTACCCGGACGTCAGTGTGCCAACTGTAAAGCCCGCCAGCGGCTCACCATTGAAATCGCCACCACTGTAGGGCGCATCGAGGTCCCACAGTTCAATACGTAAAGTACCGCTGATGTTCCCTTCGGCACGGTTGTTCATAATAGCTGGCATATCCAGCTGAACGCGCCCGAAGCCCATTGTGATTGATGGTGTACCTTCAAGGCGGATGCCAGAGGCAAGTTGTGTTGGTTTCTGGAGTTGCAGTTCCATGTTGTTTTTCCCTTTTAAAAAGTCAGGACTCTAATGTCATCAGATGACAGTTTTACGACAGTCGTTGTCTTGCCTCACAACCTGGCAACATCCACAGACACAGTCATAATCGGATCGGTGCCACCACCGAAGATTACCCCCTTCAGCGGCGTCACATCATAATAATCTCTGCCCCAGGCGGTGATGATATGCTGTTCACCTGCCATGCAGTTATTGGTCGGATCAAATTCAAACCAACCTTCTCCCGGTGAAAATACCGACAGCCAGGCGTGCGACGCATCAGCACCGACCATCTTTTCCTGCCCCGGAGGCGGCAGTGTTTCGAGATAACCCGACACGTACTTTGCGGCAAAGCCCAGAGCCCGCAGACAACCTATCTGCACATGTGCGAAATCCTGACAGACGCCTTTGCGGTTCTTCATAACTTCGGAAATCGGGGTGGCGATCGTCGTCGCCAGTGGCGAATATTCGAACTCAGAGTAGATACGTTCGGTCAGTGCCGCCACCGCCGACAGCAGCGGCCGGTCATCTGTGAACAGATCGGCAGCAAAGTCACGCAATTCTGCGGACGCCCGCACCATGGCAGAGTCCAGCTGAAATTCGCGGGCAAGGATGACTTCTTCCAGACGTGCCTGCTGCATCTGGCGTCTTGCTTCGGCACATGTCCGCCCCAGATCCAGATTGGTGTCTCCGATCTGCGAGTGTGTTTCAACCTCACTGGTGGCCGTAATCACCAGCTCGCGATGCGGCTTCTGAATTTCAAAGTGATAGGCGGTATTGCCAAAATAGTCTTCGCGACGGGAACCCGCGGCGACAACCGGCGTGACGTCGATGCGTGAGTTATGACAGGTCTGACGGCGAGAGCTTCGCGGGGTCATCTGCGCCAGGTTGTAGCAGTGTGACACCCTTCCGGCGTATTTGTATTCAGTGATGTGACGGATACGGTAGCGCATCAGAGGCCCTCCCAACGGGCGGTAACCAGCTGCTGAGATTCTTCACGGTGATCGAAGTAACGGTCACTGATCATGTCACTGATCTGCATCAGGTTGTCTCCCAGAGCCGCCATCGCCTCTCTCAGTCCCTGTCTTTCGCCGTCCTGATCCGCGGTTAACTCGCTCAGAATCGACAGACGGATATGAGTTGCACAGCTGACTAACGCACGTTCGGCAGGAGGAAGCTCATGCAGGAAGCCCTTATTGTTAGGCAGTTTACGGACATGTATCAGCATCTGATCCAGCTGATACAGCAGCGATCTTGGGTTGTCGGTATCCAGCATCACCAGGTCGAGTCCGGTCTGAATCGCAGTGCGGGCGCCATACCGCCGACGATAACTGATCAGCCCTTCCAGGGTTAACAGCAGGGCTTCTGTCATGCGCGACTGCTCCGGCTCCGCCAGGACTGGCCCCAGGAGTTCACCCATCATGCCCGAGCTCTGCAACGCCCGTTCGAGACGTCGGCCCAGCTCCATAAAACGCCAGCCATAGCCCCGCATCATACTTTCATGATTAAGGCCCGACAGCGCCATTAAGGCAGTTACAAGAGGGTCAATCACTTCATCCGCGGTACGGTAATCGTCCGGTGCAGCATTCAGCACCGGCAGAGCGTCACGGATGTCATTGATCACCCGGTAGGTATCCGAAGACAACAGCTCTTTGGCTTCATCCGCACAGAAGAGCATGCTGTTCAGCACCCCGGCAATGGCATGTGGAATCGCGCCTTCGCGCAGCAGTACTCCCATCGCTTCATCTGACTCCGGCAGCGGGGGTACCGCGGTAGCCGCAATGCTCGACAGTGAACGCAGCAGATAAGTACGCATGGCGGGTGTAACCGGCTCTTCGCCATTCAACAGGGCATGGGTCGTACGCAACAGACGCAGTGCAGCCTCTGCCCGCTCCGCATAGCGCCCCATCCAGTAAAGGTTTTCCAGCACCCGACTCGGCAGGTTAATCATGTCGGCTTCACGTGCCGCCTGATCTTCCGCAGGCTGATTGGTGATCAGCCGCTCGGGTTCCGAGGCCACCACCCAGGTGTCCTTACTCGATGCACCAGTCTGACTGGAGATGATAAACGCACCCTCATCCAGCCCTACCCGGGTAAGGCCGCCGGGCATCACACTGTATGAGCTGGTGCCAGCCACCGTAAAGGTACGTAGAATTCCCGGCCGTGGGGTCAGCACCGCGCCATCCAGCGTCGGGATATAGCTGGCGCCAATGACCGGTTGTGCAACAAACCCCAGCGGGTTCTGCATAATACGGGCTTTAAGCGCGTCCAGTTCTTCTGCGGTCGCCTGTCCGGCATTGATACTCAACTCACCCGGACGACGGTTGATGGGTTTAATCACCATTTCCTGCAGATGCTCAAGGACATACGCTTTGTCCTGTTCATCGCCACACCAGTAGGTCTGTACCGTCGGCATCCGCAACTCACGACCCAACAGTGCCTTGCTGATACCCGGCAGATATTTCAGCAGTACCGGGTTTTCCAGTACACCGGAGCCGAGCGGATTAGCGACCACCAGATTCCCGGAGCGGACCACCTCCAGCAATCCGGGCACCCCGAGGCGTGAATCACTGCGCAGTTCTACCGGGTCACAGAACCAGTCATCGACTCGCCTGAGTAGCACGTCAACGCGATTCAGGCCGTCGAGCGATTTCATCCACAGGAAACCGTTCCGGACAATCAGGTCGTCGCTCTGAACCAGATAGAAACCCAGGTAATTCGCGATGTAGGCATGTTCGAAATAGGTTTCGTTGCGTGGACCCGGGGTCAGTACCGCCACCCGCGGACGGGCACGGTTTGGGCACAGGCTCAGCAGCTTCGAGCGCAGCTGCTGAAAATACGCCGCTAACCTGTGAACATGACTGTCGCGGAACAGACTGGGGAACGTCCGGGACATAACGGTGCGGTTTTCCAGTGCATAACCAGCACCACTCGGGCATTGAGTGCGGTCAGCCAGCACCAGCATATTGCCGTCCGCACCACGTACCATGTCCACCGCGTGGGTGATCAGTTCATGCTCGCCGGGGGTACGGACGCCCTGACAGGCGCGCAGAAAACCACGATGCGAAAAGAGCGCCTCAGGCGGCAATACTCCCGTACGGATCAGCGTACGCGGGCCGTAGAGGTCACGCAGCAGAAGGTTCAGCAGCTCAGAGCGTTCCAGCAGCCCCGCCTCAATGTCCGCCCACTCTTCGCTACTGATGACGTTGGGAACCAGATCCAGACCCCAGATCCGGGGGGGATTAATATCGTCACTGTAGACGTTATAGGTCGCACCATCATCCCGCAGCAGTCGTAATGCTTTACTCTGACGTTCTGCAAGCGCATCTGCGGGCAGCGCAGACAGGCTGTCCAGCACATACTGCCAGTGTGGCAATACCTGCCCCTCGCTGTCGCGGATATCATCCCCCGCCCGGTCGAGCGGGGGGTAATGAAGGTTCAGTTCGGATTCGCCGGACATGTGAACACTCTGTGATGTCAGATAAGGCTTTTATTATGGCAGATCGTTCACAACAAGACTCAGCTACGTCGCCGCGTCCGCAGGTCCAGCGTTAACGGATACTCATCGTATGATTCTTCCGGTGGCGGCGCCATAGGACGCGGCGTGGTATGCGGGAAGAACTGACGCAGAGCATCAACATCCGGACGCGGAGTGAATGGCCCCTGAGTATGGCTCAGATCATCGAAACGGTTACCCCGGCGGGACTCCGCTTCAAAGGCATTCACAGGGAAGGTGTCATAACTACGCCCGC
The DNA here is from genome assembly GCF_950066645.1 of uncultured Thalassolituus sp. Lineage (GTDB taxonomy): Bacteria > Pseudomonadota > Gammaproteobacteria > Pseudomonadales > Oceanobacteraceae > Thalassolituus. The sequence continues at coordinate 16,689 of NZ_CATMFB010000001.1, forward strand.
CCGGATGCGACACATGGTATGTACAACCACCCACCGAACGTCCGTTCCAGGTATCGATAAGATCAAACACCAGCGGCGCATGAATATCGATGGTCGGGTGCAGTGCCGACGGCGGAGCCCAGGCTTTATAACGCACACCGGCAACAAACTCACCATGCCGACCGGTACTGCGCAGCGGCACCCTGCGACCGTTACAGGAGAGCACGTAGCGACTGCCCGTCATACCGCTCACGCGTACCTGCAGACGCTCCACTGAAGAATCCACGTAGCGCGCCGTGCCTGAGCTGGTCACTTCTTCACCGAGAACATTCCAGGGCTCAATCGCCCAGCTCAGTTCCAGCTGGATATCATCGAGTTCAACGCGACCGTAGTTCGGGAACCGGAACTCACGGAAAGGCAGCAGCCACTCCGCACGGAAATCCAGACCATGAGACTGAAGATCGTCAGCGACTTCCTTCACGTCCTGCCAGATGTAGTGAGGCAGCATAAACTGATCGTGCAGGCGCGTTCCCCAGCGTTCCAGCTTCTGCTTGTACGGCTGTTTCCAGAAACGGATCACCAATGCACGCAGCAGCAGAGCCTGCACCATGGCCATACGACTATGAGGCGGCATTTCGAAGCCACGGAATTCAAGAATCCCCAGACGTCCGGTGGAACTGCCCGGCGCAAACAGTTTATCAATACAGAACTCTGCCCGGTGGGTGTTGCCCGTCAGGTCGATCAGCAGGTTACGCATGATGCGGTCCACCAGCCATGGCTGAGCGACTTCCCCGTCAGGCATCTGCTGAAACGCAATTTCCAGCTCGTACAGTGATTCATCACGACCTTCATCGACACGAGGCGCCTGACTGGTTGGCCCCACAAAGGCACCAGAAAACAGATACGACAAGGAAGGATGGTTCTGCCAGTAAGTAACAAAACTCCGCAGCAGATCCGGACGACGCAGCAGCGGACTGTCTGCAGGCGTCGAACCACCCAGCGTAATATGATTACCACCACCTGTGCCGGTATGACGGCCATCAAGCATAAACTTCTCTGTCCCCAGACGGGACTCACGCGCCGCCTGATAGAGTTCTGTCATGTTGCTGACCATATCACGCCAGTTGGTCGCCGGGTGAATATTCACTTCAATCACACCGGGGTCTGGCGTCACCAGCAGTTTCTGCAGACGATGATCTTTCGGCGGCTCATAGCCCTCGATAATCACCGGCAGATCCAGCTGCTCTGCGGTTTCTTCAATAAGCGCCAACAGATTGATGTAGCTTTCAAGGTACGGCAGCGGTGGCAGGAAGATATGAATTTTACCTTCACGCGCTTCCACACAGAGTGCCGTGCGCACCAGGTTCTTCCACAAGTAGCCATCGTCACGAGGATTGCCTGACTTATCCGTGCCCGCTTTCTGCGGCTGGGTCAGTTGCGCAGTCCTGGTACTCAGTGCCTCTACACGCTCCAGCGCCACCTGAACGGCATGCGCAGCCGTTTCGAGCGGGTCTGTTTCACGCATAGGGTCTGCTTCCTGCGGCAACCGGTCTTCATCAGCGATCGGCGGCAGGCTGTCCAGCGGTAAGCGCAGGCCGACCGGAGAATCCCCGGGGATCAGGGTCAGGCGCTCGCGACGGAACTCCCACCGGCTCGACTGCCAGCGGTGCGCGTAAAAATCCCATTCCACCGGAATCACAAAGCCCGAAGGTGTATCCAGGCCCTGCTCCAGAACCCGTGCCAGACGACGTCGATCCAGACTGTCTTTGGCAGAAGCGATATGCGCATCAACCCCCGGAGGCAGGTTCTGCTCCTGCAGCAGGTAGTGCAGGCCATCTTCGTACGCAGGGTGCACGCAGAAATCAGCAATCCCCATCAGGGTGGCGAGGCGCTGAGAGAACAGCTCCGCATCGCGATGGCTGTGGCCGTAATTTTTGTCCACCCGCGCAAGATAGTCCTGGCGCTGCCAGAGCGGCTCGCCATCGGTACGCCAGAACAGGCCCAGCGCCCAGCGTGGGACTTCCTCACCCGGATACCACTTGCCCTGCCCGTAATGCAGCAGGCCTTTGGGCGCAAAATGATCCCGCAGACGCAGCAGCAGTGTCTTCGCCAGCGAAAGTTTCTCTTTGCCCAGGGCTGCGGTATTCCACTGTGCGGATTCCATATCATCGATCGATACAAACGTTGGCTCACCCCCCATGGTGAGACGCACGTCGTTTTCCAGCAGCAGCTTGTCGACCTTATCGCCCAGAGCCAGAACATCGGCCCACTGGTCATCGGTATAAGGTTTGGTCACCCGCGGATCTTCGTGAATCCGGGACACTTCATTGCTGTATGAAAACTCAACTTCACACTCATCGGTGAAGCCACTGATCGGAGACGCAGACACAGGATCAGGCGTACAGGCCAGAGGAATGTGACCCTCAGACGCGAACAGACCCGAGGTGGGATCAAGGCCCACCCAGCCTGCGCCTGGCAGGAAGACTTCGCACCAGGCGTGGAGATCTGTGAAGTCGGCTTCCGGACCCGATGGACCGTCCAGTGATTTTTCATCTGACGTCAGCTGCACCAGATAACCTGAAGCAAAACGTGCCGCCAGCCCCATGTGGCGCAACAGCTGCACCAGCAACCAGGCGGAATCACGGCAGGAGCCTTTCATCAGCGTCAGCGTTTCTTCCGGCTCCTGAACGCCGGGCTCAAGGCGCACGCCGTACTCGATCATTTCCTGCAGACGCTGGTTAATCGCCACCAGAAAATCAATCGTACGTGTCTCTTTGCGTGGAATACTTTCCAGCAGTTCGGTGAACTTATCGCCTTCTACGGTGCAGGCGAGATACGGCTCCAGCTCATGATGAAGCTGCTTGTCATAGCGGAACGGGAAATTTTCGGCGTATTCTTCGATGAAGAAGTCGAATGGGTTGATCACTGTCATCTCAGCGATCACTTCTACCTCGACGGACAACCGGCGGGTCTTCTCAGGAAACACCAGGCGCGCCTGGAAGTTACCGTAAGGGTCCTGCTGCCAGTTAAGAAAATGCTCTTCCGGACCAATCTTCAGACTGTAGCTTTTGATCGGCGTGCGGCTGTGTGGCGCAGGGCGCAGCCGCACCACATGCGGCGACAGGTTAACCGGGCGATCAAAATCGTAATAGGTATTGTGCTGTATAGCGACGGTAATCGTCATGGCGAATCCTGCCTGTTACTGGTCTGTAAGGAACCAGGTAGTACCGATCAGAAAGTGCAGTTGCTGAATGGCAATCTGCAGGTCATTAAGTTCATCGCGGAACTCAGTGCCATATTCCTCATGTTCAAAGTTACCCATGACAACACGATGAACCTTGCGTATGGCCGCAATCACTTTTTCCGAACGGGGCAGAGCCTCCGCAGCATTAATCAGTTCGCTCAGGCAAAAACCGACCGAACGCGGGAAGTGAGGATCTGTCATCAGAAACTCCACCACTTTCGGCCCCTTGATTGAGCTGCGCATAGCACGACGATACGGCTGGTCGGCATTCAGTGAGCGGACAACATTCCCCCAGATAATCTGGCGGCTGTTCACCGCGTGCTCATCATCTTCGACCTGCATGATGGCGGCAACGCCCGCATCCAGATTCCGGGTCGTCATGTCGGCTCGCTCAATGTTCTGGCCAAGCATCAGCATTTCCCAGCCTTCGTCCCGAGGCATACTGACGTACAGCAGACCTGCGATCTGCTGGCAGGATTTGATCAGGTATTCGAGAAATTCATGACGATTACTGCGGTTGATGCCCTGCGCCAGGTTCTCCTGAACATACAGGCTCAGTTCATTAACCAGCTCCCAGGCCTCTGCGGGGACCACATCGCGCGTGGTGCGGATGTTCTCGCGGATTGCGCGCAAGGAAGATACGACAGAGCCAGGATTGGAATCATCACCAATCAGGAATTTCACCACGTTACGCTCGTCCTGAACGGTATAGCGCTCAGCAAACGCAGATTCGAGGCTGTTAATGACGATCAGGTTATACCAGCCCAGGTTAACCTGACGCGGCATATCAAACAGCAGCATGTCATAGATGCTGACCAGGCGTGCTGTGTTCTCTACCCGCTCAAGATAACGGGCAGCCCAATAAACGCGTTCTGCAACTTTTGAAAGCATCAGGATTTACTCGTTCCGGTATCTACAATCCAGGTGTCTTTACTGCCACCGCCCTGAGAAGAGTTCACCACCAGCGACCCCTTCTTCATTGCCACCCGGGTTAATCCACCGGTGGTGACATAACTGTCTTTGCCCTGAAGGATGAAGGGTCGCAGGTCGAGGTGTCGTGGCTCGACTTTATTACGACCAATCAGTGTTGGAGCAGTCGACAGTGCCAGCGTTGGCTGAGCAATGTAGTTACGCGGGTTCGACTTAATCAGATCGGCAAACTGCTCCCGTTCCTTTTTCGTAGAATGAGGCCCGACGAGCATGCCGTAGCCGCCAGACTCGTTCGCCGGCTTGACCACCAGCTTATCCAGATTCGCCAGGACATATTCACGTTGCTTATCGTCGTAGCAGAGGAATGTTTCGACGTTCGGGATCAGTGGATCCTGATCCAGATAGTATTTGATAATTTCCGGAACGTAGGCATAGATCACCTTGTCGTCGGCTACGCCCGCACCCGGAGCATTTGCCAGTGCGACCTTACCTTTGCGCCAGGCGCGCATCAGCCCGGGGACACCCAGTACAGATTCCGGATGGAAGACTTCCGGGTCAAGGAACATGTCATCAATACGGCGATAAATAACGTCCACACGCTCAAGACCAGCGATGGTCTTCATGTATACGCAGTCGTCTTTACCGACGATCAGGTCGCTGCCTTCTACCAGCTCAGCCCCCATGCGCTGCGCCAGAAAAGCGTGTTCAAAATACGCTGAGTTGAAAATGCCGGGCGTCAGTACCACCACAACCGGGCGCTCGTCTTTGCGCGGAGACAAAGAGGCAAGCATGTTAAACAGGTTCTCCGGATAATCACCGACCGGGGCAATATTCACCTTTTCAAAGACTTCAGGAAGAACTCGCTTCATGATCGACCGGTTTTCAAGCATGTAAGACACGCCCGACGGTACCCGCAGGTTATCTTCAAGAACGTAGAACTGGCCATCCTTATCGCGCACCAGATCGGTGCCGCAAACGTGTGCCCACACACCAAAGCGGGGCGATACGCCCTCACACTCTTTGCGGTAGTTCTTCGACTGTTTCAGCACAAACTCAGGAACGATCCCATCTTTCAGAATCTTCTGATCGTGGTAGAGGTCATCGATAAACATATTCAGCGCCTGCAGACGCTGCTTGAGCCCTTCTGCCGTTTTATCCCACTGATTACGGGAAATGACACGCGGAACAATATCAAACGGCCAGGCACGGTCGATATTCCCACCCTCGGTATAGACGGTGAATGAAACCCCCATGTCTTTGATGGTGGATTCCGCCGCAATCTTCCGGGAGAGAATATCTTCTTCGGTGAGGCTACTCAGATAGTTTGCCAGCTGGCGCGCTGGCTGACGGGCATTTCCGGGAGAGCTGATCAGCTCATCGTAGAATCCGTCCTGCAGTTCATACTGCTTCCAATCGATAGACATAACTTCCTGTCTCAACAGGTAAACGACACATAACCCACGACGAAAAACCGCCGCTGCCAATCAGACCGCAATATACACACCCGGGTCACACAAGAATGTCACATTTGTCACTTTTCCATGCTTTTTGACGGGGATTTGCGAAACCACTCAGGCACCCGGTTCACGGATACGAAGCGGAACACCAACACGGCGTGCACCAGCGCAATGATCAGCCCTATGGCAGCATCACCGGCTTCCATCAGGTCCCACACCATCATGGGCAGGGTAAGAATCGGGAACCAGGCAAAGTAGCGGAAAAAAATCCGCTCAAACCGGGTGGTCGGCTGTTCAGGATTATTGTGCGTGGACATCATATTTCTCCTCATGATCACTCCTCAGAGGAACACAGAGCCCTGCTCACCGGTATTAGTCTAAAGTCGCACATATCCGGCCTTTTAAGATAACCCGGGAATCGCTGCTAGACTGAAAGTTGACCACTATTAAGGAAAGCGCATTAACGTGACTCTGAGATTGCTGTTCAGTCTGATCACAGTTCTGTCCCTGAGCGGCTGCCTCCAGGAGGATACGCCCCTGCGTATCGGTACGAACGTATGGCCGGGCTACGAGCTACTATATCTTGCGAGAGATAAAGGGCTGCTGCCGGAAAATCACGTCCGGCTGGTTGAACTGCCCGCAGCGACCGATGTGATGGAGGCCGTCATGGTTGGCCGGCTGGAAGGCGCCGCAGTGACGCTGGATGAAGCCATTCGCCTGCGCGAGCGTGGCGCCCCCGTGGTCGTCATTCTCGTCTGCGACATATCAGATGGCGCAGACGCCGTACTCGCCCGGGAATCGGTCAGGGACCTCGCCGATATCAAAGGCCGCGTTGTGGCTGTTCCCTTTGATTCTGTCGGGCTGCTCGTTCTGGACGCTGCTCTGACAGAAGCGGGCCTGACGCTCAACGATGTTACTCTGCGCGACGTTCCGCCGGGTCACCATGTGTCTGTGCTTGAACAGGGTAAAGCCGATGTACTGGTCAGTTTCGAGCCCTTCAGCAGCCATCTTCGTGACCGCGGTGCAGTCACCCTGTTCGACAGCTCTGCCATTCGCGGACGCATTGTCGATGTGCTGGTCGTACGTCAGGAGGCAATCGACGATCACCCGGAGAAAGTCAGTTCGCTGACCCGCGGTTTCCTGGAGGGACGGCGGGTACTTATGGCACACAGAGAAGAGAGCCTTGCTCATATCAACCGCCGCCTGCAGTTATCCCCTTCTGAGCTTCAGACGGTGTATAACAAGCTTCATATTCCCGGTGCAGAAGAAAATAAACGCCTGCTGGATAAAAGCAGTGGACGCCTGATCCGCACCTCCGAAGCTCTGACCACCCTCATGAAGCTTAACGGAATGCTGGGCTCACCTCCTGATCTGAGCGGTTTTATCACCGACGAATTTATTCCGGAGCCCTGAAATGCAGCAGCGCTCCATTACCCTGATTCTGCGCAACTGGTCGGCCCTTATGCTTGGGGTAGTGATCATCTCGCTCGGGTATTTTCTGCTGCAACTGCGCCTTGATCACTTCGAGGAATCCTGGCACCACCGCATTCTGTTTGAACTGGAGTCACTCCAGAATACGATCGAAAGTAACTACTCAGATCACGACCAGATTGCCGCGGACAGTCAGCTGGCTCTCATGGCCACCGATCATCAGGTTCACTATCTCGCGCTCTTCTCTGGCGAGAACAACAACACCCTGTTGAGCACGCGCCGCGCTGATATCCAGAACACGCTGCCGGTCCGCCTCGGCGAACTGAGTCTGAACCCGGATGTCCGCATGATTCAGATTGAACGGCACCTGAACAATTTCTACGTACTCTATCCGGTACGGCTCAAAAGCCAGGACCCACTGCGTCCTCAGAATGCTTGGCTATACGCCCACTACGATGCCGACCGCGATTACCGCATGATGCTCCTGTCGACGGCAGGCAAAGTTCTGCTGATGGCGCTTCTGGTACTGGCGTATCTGTTGATACAGAATCAGCTGGTCAAACAGTATCTGATTAACCCCATCCGCAACCTGGTACGGATAACGACGTCGCTACAGGAGGGGAAGCTCGGGCAGACGACCAAGACCGCTGCTTCTGTGGAGCTGGGAAAGCTCGAAGATGCGGTGAATGAACTCAGCATTCACCTGGCAACTTCCCGCCTGCAGATCCAGCAACAGCAGGCCCTTACCTCAGCCTTCACTCTTGCCTTCCCGGATGTCGGCCTAGTAGTCAACAGCAGCGGTATCATCCGCGGCCGCTTCGGAAATCAGTCCAGCCCGGTCATACGTCTCAACAGCGACCTGATAGATACCCCATATACCGCCTGGGCAAACCTGTCTGAGGTACACGCGATTGAACAGAGCCGGCGCCGCGCACTGGATACCGGAGAGCTGATCGTGCATGAGTTCCGTCACGATGACCTGTGCCTGGAATCCCGCATGGTCCCACTGCCGGAGGAGGAAGGCGATGAGGGCGAAAAGCGCGGTATCATCTGGCTGATCCGTGACATCACTGACCTGAAGCGCAAGCAGCAACTGATCGAGTACCAGGCGAATTATGATCCACTGACCGATCTTGCCAATCGCCGGATGGCGCTGCAGGAGCTGGACCGCCGGGTGCACGAAGCGGCCCAGAAAGCGCTCTGGGGGGCTGTGCTTTTTATCGACCTCGATCACTTCAAAACGATCAACGACTCACTTGGACACCCCATTGGTGACCGCCTGCTGATTGATATGTCCCGCCGGTTAAAAGACTGTGCTGCCGACGGCGACCTGATTGCCCGCCTTGGGGGTGATGAATTTCTGGTGATCTCCGGCGAGCTGGCGACCAACGCTGACGAAGCGGGAAGGCTCGCCATGCAGCTGGGTGAACGCCTGTTGGACACCATCCGTCAGCCGGTCATTATCGACGTCAATAATTTCCACCTGTCTGCCAGTATCGGGATCGCGCTGTTTCCAACCAGCGCATGCAGCGCCAACGATCTCGTTCGCCAGGCGGATACCGCTATGTACCGGGCCAAGAAGGAAGGACGCTCGCGTATTTCAACCTACAACAGCCATATGCAGGAAGAAACGCGGGAGCGACTACACTTATTTAATGACCTCTACCAGGCAATTCAGGAAGAGGCTTTCACTCTGGTGTTCCAACCTCAGGTTAACGCCAGTGGCGAAATCACGGGGGCTGAAGTGCTCTGTCGCTGGATCAATCGCGGCCAGTCGGTATATCCGGATGTCTTTATCGCCGCTGCCGAAGAGACGAATCTTATTCTGCCGCTGGGTGACTGGGTACTTGCCCAGGCCTGCCGCGTACTGAGCGAATGGCACAGCCAGAACTGCCTGCCTGAAAGCTTTCGTAAGCTGGCAGTGAACATCAGTGCCGCACAGTTTATGGCTCAGGATTTTGAATCTCAACTGATGCAGACCGTCCAGGCCAGTGGTATTTCCCCTGACATGCTGGAACTGGAGCTGACGGAAAGCCTTTTCATGGGCGACAAAGACCTGATCAGAGAAAAGATGCAGCGCCTGCACGAACTCGGCTTTACCTTTGCGCTGGACGACTTCGGCACCGGTTACTCTTCACTCAGCTATCTGCAGAAACTCCCCATCGACAAACTTAAGATCGACCGCTGCTTTGTCATGGACATCGAAGGCGACGCTCCGCAGGCCAGTATTGTTGATGCCATCATTCAGCTCGGCAGTAATCTGAAGATGGAAATCATCGCAGAGGGAGTAGAGTCACAACAGCAAAGGAATTACCTCTGCGACCAGGGGTGCCTGTTATACCAGGGATATCTGTTCAGCCGACCACTGCAGGAAAAGCGGTTCCTCTCGTTTATCAATCCCGCCAGTCCCTCCTGAACTGGCACTTCACTTGCTCATTATCCCCTGCACACCCGCACTGCACGCGGGCGATGCTCTGGTTTCGCACCACACCAGAGCACCCCGGTGTTGCTGATGCCTCACAATCAATCAGGAGAACAACATGATGGATAAAGCCACCATGACCGAAACCATCATCGCGCAGAAACTGGCCAAAGGCCTGAGCTGGGAAACGATGGGCACCGACCTTGGTATGTCGCCAGTCTGGCTGACATCTGCCTGTCTGGGCATGAACAGTGCACCAAAAGAGAAGGCCGCAGCGATTGCCGAATATCTTGGCCTGGGCAGCGACGTCGCCACCGCACTGGAGGCTTACCCGACCAAAATCTGGGATCAGGCCGTTCCGACTGATCCGCTGGTCTATCGTCTCTACGAAATCGTGGGCGTCTATGGAGAGACATTGAAAGAAGTGATTCAGGAGAAGTTCGGTGACGGCATTATGAGCGCCATCGACTTTTCGATGGAGGTCGACAAAATCGAAGATCCCAAAGGTGACCGCGTACTGTTAACGCTGAATGGCAAATTCCTGCCCTACAAGAGCTGGTAACTTTCAGAACAGGTCGAGCATCTGATCCCGCAGCCACATGATCGCGGGATCCCGCTCTGACTTGCTGTGCCAGTAGAGATGTATGTCCACGGGCTCCGACAGCACAGGCAGCGGGCGGGTGACATGCTTCTCCGGGTTCAGCAGATATCCGGCAAAGGTCTCAGGCAGCGTCAGCAGCATATCGGTGTCGCTGATCACCTGTAGAGCCGAGAGGTAATTCTGGCAGCGCAAACGGATATTGCGGTTATGACCTGCACGGGACAGCGCAAAATCCTCCACCCCGGGACCTTCCGGGCGGCTGGATACCAAGATGTGATCCGCAGCCACGTATGCATCCAGGTTCCACGTCGTTAATGCCAGTGGATGATGCCGACGCATCGCAACAACCAGCGACTCTGACAGCACATGGCGGTGTCGTAGCTCATCACTGACGGGCAAAAGGACGTCCGCTGCCAGATCAACACGACCGTTTGCCAGTGCAGCCTCCATGTCCCGGCGGGACAGGCGGACACTGCGCAGGCGCACAGCCGGAGCAATGTCCTGGAAGCGGCACATCAGTTTATTCAGCGTCGCTGACTCCATTGCATCGCGGCAGGCAATGGTGAACTCACGGTCCGACTCCGCTGGATCGAATGCCAGCCCCTCGGCCATCGCCGATTCCAGTTCAGCGAGTGCAGCACGCACACGCGTGACAATGGCCTTTGCCATGGGCGTTGGCTGGACACCTTTGCCTGCGCGCTCAAACAGGGGGTCATCAAAGTTTTCGCGCAGGCGCGCCAGTGCATGACTGACCGCTGGCTGCGAGAGACTGAGCTTATCTGCTGCCCGTGTCAGGTTCTTTTCACGGTAAATCGTGTCGAACACCACGAAAAGATTCAGATCAACACGGTTGAGCCCATCCCGCTTCGCGCCTGGCTTTGCCATTCGCTCAGAAACCCGGACGACCGGCAGCAACCAGCTGCTCACGGAAGGAGGCCGCCATCTGTACCCGCAGAGGTTTCCCCATCTGATTACGTGGCACTGAATTCACCCGGAACAGGTGCTGAGGAACCGCCACCGGATTAAGCTCTGCACGTAAAGCGGCCTGCAATGCCGGAATATCAAAATCTTCCGGAATCACCAGTGCCGCTGCGACTTCGGCAACACCCAGTTTATTCTCAACACCAAACACCGCAGCGTCTTCAATGCCGGGATAGCTCTGCAGGAAATTATCAATCAACACCGGGCTGATTTTTTCTCCGCCACGGTTAATGACTTCGGCCTCCCGAGCGCTCAGTGTGAGCAGGCGCTCGCTCGATAAGCTGCCACGATCTCCGGGGTAAAACCACCCGTCGCGGAACGCATCGGCATCCACATCATTCAGGTAACCGCTGATGTTAGCAGCACTCCGGACCCGCACAATGCCCTCTGCTCCGGGCAGAAGCACCTCATCGTTTTCATTGACGATCTCCACATCCACCTGAGGACGGACGTAGGCTGTCTTAGTAAGGTCTGCCGGCGAATCCAGCTTCACCATGCCCGTACCCCCGGCTTCTGTAGAGCCGTAAATGCTGTACACGTCGACATTGAATGTCTGCAGAATGGCGTTCAGCAGCCTCGGGCTGACGGCACTGCCAGCCATACGGATTTCCTTCAGCGCAGGCAGTGGTGTGCGCTCCCGCTCATAAATCTGCAGAAACTTGGATATCTGCGCGGGTGAACCGGTAAGGCACGACATCCCGGTACGGGCCAGTAAACCGACCAGTCCAGCTTCAGAAAATACGGTGAAATACGGGCGGCCAGCGCGCCAGGAGTATAGCGCTGATGATAAACCGCCGATGGTCGAGAGCGGCATCAGGTTGAGGCCATCCCCCAGAGGAGACACCCAGTCTCCGATCAACTGTTCAACCCGGTGCCGGAGAGAATTGAGACTCAGAGGCGCTCCCTTGGGAATTCCCGTGGTGCCGCTGGTAAGAATGATTCTGACGCACTCATCAGCCTCATACCGCGCAGCAGGCTGATCTGCCGGATACGCACCGAGCCCGTTAAACCATGCCTGATCAATCCGGATCACATTCTCGCCTTCGATCCCGTCGCGGTCAGTGACGATCCAGTCCGGGGTAAATGGCAGCTCATCACCGACCACAGCTCCCGGGTGAGCCGAACAGGACACACAGCCTCGATGAAACAGAGCCGCTGTCGCAATCCACTCGATATTAGGCTGCATAAGAACGTAGATTTTCTGGCCGCTGTTAACGCCCTGGGAAGCCAGCCGCGCAGACATCCTCGCACTCAGATCACGCAACTGAGAAAAGGTCAGCGATTCCTGGCCATTACTCAATGCGGTTTTATTGCCATGGATGCGTGCCTGCTGCTCGAGCAGTTGATAAAGGTTGTTCATATCCGGGTCCGTACTGCAGATTGGATGGGTCAGAATAATTGACGCAGAGAAAAGCGCAATGCATTGACGGTAGCATTTGCCTCTCTACCGTCATCATTTTCCGTATTGGCGTCCCATTTCATAATGCGATGAAGAAAGCTGACATCGGCTTCCAGCGTGCGCGTGATGTTACCGACAAGAGCCAGTCCGAATTTATAAGAGACCGCCTCGTTATCAGCGCCCTCCTGGTTGAAAAAGCTTTCCGCCTTGGCAGAACTGCGATCGCCATAATAACGTTGCAGTCCTGCGCCTATGATCAGATACGGCCGTAGCCGTCTGGTGGGATCTCCCGGCAGCCAGAGATCAGCATCCATCCCGGAAGTGATCCAGTCTCCGCTCGAGTCGACCAGGCGCGCCCAACTAACTTCAAACCGAACCGCCTGCGGGCCGACGCCCCCCAGTGCGATAACCGGGGCTGCGACATCATAGTTGCCCTGTCCGGTCAGACTCTGGTCAAGCTTACCCGCCTCATATCCCAGGCTGAGATACCAATGCCCCTGACCGCTGTAGTCCTCGTAGTAGGTATTGGCATAGACGAGTACCGAGGAGCAACACCAGAGTATTAAAATCAGACATGTCCGCATAACCGTAAACCCTGCAACATCATCTGCTGATAATACACGGGATAAACGGCGCAGTGATCAGAAGACAGCTTCAGGCTGTCATTTTAAGAAAAGAGAAAGGCCGGCAATACCGGCCCTGAGGTTCACTGAAACAGAATCCGGAATCCTGCACTGGCATAACTGAAGTCATTGCCCAGGTCGTAGTCAAAGGTGTTTCCGTTGCTATCGGTGTAGTTCAGATCTTCCCAACCAATCGATGTGTAGTGATAACCCACATCAAGCTCCAGCTGTGGCACCACCTCTATAAGCAGACCCGCACCACCGGACAGAGCGAAACCCCGCAGGTCTTCATTCTTACCAGCGATATCTTCGTGAGAGCCTACATAGTTAGTGAAGCCAAATCCCAGGCGCACGAATGGACGCACCCGGAACTCCGTGACAGTGATCACTGCATCGAGATTGAGACTGGTGATCTGTTCATCAGACCAGTCGTCACTGGAAAGATCGTTCTGCACATACGAAATCTCAAAACGATTATCCTGGTGACTGCGGAAACCAAGGGTAAAGCGGGTAAGATCATGATCAACATCAGAGCTGAAGTCCTGATCACCGATCAGATAGGTCTCCTCACCGGAGCCCGTTCCCAGCTCGGCACCCAGATACACAACCGGGCGTTCCTTGATTTCGAGTGCCGATACTGTGAAAGGCACCACTAACACAACGAATGACAACAATGCTGTTCTGTTCATAAACAATCCATGTAATTAAGACCTCTGATGCTCGCCTAAAGGCGAGCCTTATTGATCAGAAGAGTACTCGTCCACCAATACTGATAACGCTCAATGAGTTGCTCGTCTCGAAATCGGTCTCAAAGACTTCAACTGTTTCCCATACAATCGCTTTCATCCGGTAAGAAGCATCTAACTCGAAATTATCAGCTGCGGAAAAAATCACACCACCGCCTAACTGAAAAGACAGGCCTCCGAGGTCATCGCCATCGTCAATAAACTCTCCCGTATCTTCATAGGTCGCTATGCCAATACCGCCGGTGATGTAGGGTGTAATTTCGTCAGAAGGAAACAGAAGAATGCCATCGAATTCGAGAATATTGACATCACTCTCGCCGCCACCATCAAACTCAAAGTCATAAGTGTTGTATGACCCTTCAAGTCGCAGGCGCTCATCAAGTATGAGACCGGCGGAAAGTCGGATTGTCGACACATCTAAGTCATCTTCATACTCTTCGTCGTCAAACTCGATTGTCTCATCACCCGAACCGAAGCCAAAATTCACGCCCAGATAAAGTTTCTTTTCAGGCTCCTGTGCCTGAGTGAAGGATGATGCCAGCGTTAAAGCGATAGCAGATGCTAATACAGTTTTCTTCATCATTGCTCTATTTCCATATTTTCCTTGAGTACGCTACAACGAACCACCCAGCTTTCTAGATAATCATCTGTTTCAGCGACATTGATGGTTCAAGCCAAAAAAAACCCGCCGTAGCGGGTTCTTTCTGATCCGATAAAACTCAGTGCTTACCAAGTTTCTCACGGATCTGCTGAATCGTACGCAGCTGTGCTGCCGCTTCAGCGAGCTGAGTCAGTGCGCGGGAGTAATCAAAGTCTGCACCCTGATTCTCAATCGCCTGTTCAGCATGTTTCTTAGCCTCCAGTGCGGCAGCCTCGTCGATATCTTTCGCGCGTACGGCGGTATCGGCAAGGATAGACACTGAATTTGGCTGTACTTCGAGATAGCCGCCAGACACGTAGACAATCTCTTCTTCACCGCCTTGTTTTACAATGCGGACCGGGCCTGGTTTCAGCGGGCTCAGCAGGGCTGCGTGGCCGGGTTCAATACCCAGATCACCCAGAGTACCTGATGCAATCACGCGCTCTACCAGTCCGGAGAAGAGGTTCTCTTCTGCGCTGACGATATCGCAGTGGACGGTCATTGCCATAGTGTATTCCTCTGTTCAGAGGAGGCAGAGCGCTGGGCTTTCACTCAGCGCCTGCCCGCCCATTACATTTTACCGGCTTTCTCAACAGCTTCGTCGATAGTACCAACCATGTAGAACGCTTGTTCTGGCAGGTTATCGTAGTCGCCGTTCAGGATGCCAGAGAAACCACGGATGGTTTCTTTCAGAGACACGTACTTACCAGGCGCGCCTGTGAAGATCTCTGCCACGTGGAATGGCTGAGACAGGAAACGCTCGATCTTACGTGCACGGGCAACCAGCTGCTTATCTTCGTCAGACAGTTCGTCCATACCCAGAATCGCGATGATGTCCTTCAGCTCTTTGTAGCGCTGCAGTACACCCTGAACGCCACGAGCGATGCTGTAGTGTTCGTTACCGATTACCAGTGGATCCAGCTGACGAGAGGTAGAATCCAGCGGGTCGATTGCTGGATAAATACCTTTTGCAGCGATGTCACGAGACAGTACTACTGTAGAGTCAAGGTGAGCAAAGGTGGTCGCTGGGGATGGGTCAGTCAAGTCATCCGCTGGTACGTATACGGCCTGGATCGAGGTGATCGAACCAGTCTTAGTAGAAGTAATACGTTCCTGCAGTACACCCATCTCTTCAGCCAGAGTTGGCTGGTAACCTACCGCTGAAGGCATACGGCCCAGCAGTGCGGATACTTCAGTACCTGCCAGAGTGTAACGATAGATGTTATCGACGAACAGCAGTACGTCTTTACCTTCGTCACGGAACTTCTCAGCCATGGTCAGACCAGTCAGTGCTACACGCAGACGGTTGCCTGGTGGCTCATTCATCTGGCCGTATACCATTGCTACTTTCGACTTGGCTTTGTCGTCCAGGTTTACAACACCGGATTCAGCCATTTCGTAGTAGAAGTCGTTACCTTCACGAGTACGCTCACCAACACCTGCGAATACAGACAGACCGGAGTGTGCCTTCGCGATGTTGTTGATCAGTTCCATCATGTTTACGGTTTTACCTACACCGGCACCACCGAACAGACCAACTTTACCACCCTTAGCGAACGGACATACCAGGTCGATTACCTTGATGCCAGTTTCCAGCAGGTCTGTAGAGTTCGCCTGCTCATCAAACGATGGTGCAGCGCGGTGAATTTCGTAACGCTCTTCTTCGCCGATCTCACCACATTCATCGATCGGGCGACCGAGAACGTCCATGATACGACCCAGAGTTGCATTACCTACTGGTACACGGATAGGTGCGCCAGTGTTGGTTACTGGAAGGCCACGCTTCAGACCTTCAGTGGAGCCCATCGCAATAGTACGGACAACACCGTCGCCCAGCTGCTGCTGAACTTCGAGGGTGGTCTCGGTACCATCTACGGTCAGGGCGTCGTAGACCTTAGGCACGCTGTCACGTGGGAATTCCACGTCGATTACGGCGCCAATGATCTGTACGATACATCCGCTCATTTTCGGTTCCTCTTAACTTAAACCTTTCGTTACCGGGCTTATACCGCCGCGGCACCGCCAACGATTTCTGAAATTTCCTGGGTGATAGCCGCCTGACGAGCTTTGTTATACAGCAAGTTCAGCTCGGTGATCATGCTACCGGCGTTATCGGTGGCGTTTTTCATTGCCAGCATACGCGCGGCCTGTTCACAGGCGTTGTTTTCTACTACACCCTGATACACCTGAGATTCTACGTAGCGCACCAGCAGACCTTCGAGGATCTCTTTGGCGTCTGGCTCGTAGATGTAGTCCCAGTGATGCTTCAGTGTTTCGTCTTTTTCTGCCTTGAGTGGCAACAACTGCACCGCTTCAGGCGATTGGGTCATGGTGTTCACGAAACGGTTGTAGATGATGTACAGACGATCGATACGACCTTCGTCGAACGCTTCCAACATCACTTTAACCGCACCGATCAGGCTGGCCAGCTCAGGTGCATCGCCCAGTTGAGACTGAGACGCTACTACCTTGCCGCCAAAGCTGTTGAAGAACAGAGATGCCTTAGAGCCAATAGCACAGTATTCGACTTCGACACCTTTGCCCTGCCAGTCTTTGGCTTGCTGTGAGAGGCGCTTGAACAAGTTGTTGTTCAGACCACCACAGAGGCCACGGTCGGAAGACACCACGATATAGCCAACTCGCTTGACGTCGCGGTCCTGCAGATAACGATGACGGTATTCAGATGTGGCATTCGCCAGATGACCGATCACATCACGGATTTTATCCGCGTATGGACGGCTCTGCTGCATGCGCATCTGAGCGCGACGCATTTTACTTACAGCAACTTTTTCCATTGCTGAAGTAATTTTCTGCGTGCTTTTTACGCTCGTAATCTGCTCTTTAATTTCTTTACCGACTGCCATAGTGCAACCTTGTTTAGCTGAGTGAATCCAGCTGGCGGCTTGCCTTAACAGCAACCGCCAGCACCGGACTTACCAGGTCTGAGTGCTCTTGAACTTCTCGATACACTCTTTCAGACCTGCCGCGATCTCATCGTTGTAGTCGCCCTTAACGTTGATCTTCGCCATCAGTTCAGCGTATTCGCTGTTGGCGTAGCTCAGCAGAGCGGCTTCAAATGCCTGGATCTTGGCAACTTCAACATCTTCAAGGAAGCCTTCAGTAGCAGCATAAATCGACAGACCCATGTCTGCAGTAGACATTGGAGCGTACTGACCCTGTTTCATCAGTTCAGTAACGGCTTTACCGTGCTCCAGCTGCTTACGGGTAGCTTCATCAAGGTCAGATGCAAACTGAGCAAATGCTGCCAGTTCACGGTACTGAGCCAGTGCCAGACGGATACCACCGCCAAGCTTCTTGATGATCTTGGTCTGTGCGGCACCACCTACACGAGAAACCGAGATACCTGCGTTCATCGCCGGACGGATACCGGAGTTGAACAGGTTAGTTTCCAGGAAGATCTGACCGTCGGTAATAGAGATCACGTTGGTCGGTACGAACGCGGATACGTCGCCGCCCTGGGTCTCAATGATAGGCAGAGCAGTCAGGGAACCAGTCTTACCTTCAACACCGCTTACCTGCTTAACGTAGTCAGCGTTTACGCGACATGCGCGCTCCAGCAGACGGGAGTGCAGGTAGAAAACGTCACCTGGGTATGCTTCACGGCCCGGTGGGCGCTTCAGCAGCAGGGAGATCTGACGGTATGCCCATGCCTGTTTAGTCAGGTCATCGTATACGATCAGAGCGTCTTCGCCGTTGTCGAGGAAGTATTCACCCATCGCACAACCACCGTACGGAGCCAGGAACTGCATTGCTGCAGGATCGGCTGCGCCAGCGGCAACGATGATGGTGTTTTCCAGAGCGCCGTGCTCTTCCAGCTTACGTACAACGTTAGCGATAGAGGACTGCTTCTGACCTACAGCTACGTAGATACATTTAACGCCAGTGTTTTTCTGGTTGATGATGGCGTCGATAGCCATCGCCGTTTTACCAGTCTGACGGTCACCAATGATCAGCTCACGCTGACCACGGCCAACCGGTACCATGGAGTCAACAGCTTTGTAACCAGTCGGCAGAGGCTGATCAACACCCTGACGTGCAATAACGCCCGGTGCAACGCGCTCTACTGGAGCTGAGGTAGAAGTCTCAATAGGACCTTTACCGTCAATCGGGTTACCCAGAGCGTCAACTACACGGCCCAGCAGGGCGTTACCAGTAGGTACTTCCAGGATGCGGCCGGTACACTTCGCAGTCTGGCCTTCAGCCAGACCTTTGTAGTCACCCAGTACAACAGCACCAACGGAGTCACGCTCCAGGTTCATTGCCAGGCCGAATACGCCGCCTTCAAATTCAATCATTTCACCGTACATGGCGTCAGCCAGACCGTGAATACGAACGATACCGTCGGATACAGATACGACAGTGCCCTCGTTCTGGGCTTGTGAAGTTACATCAAGGCTTTCAATTCGCTTCTTGATTACTTCGCTGATCTCAGATGGATTCAGTTGCTGCATGAATCGTCCCTCAAACTAGGATTTCATCGCTTCGGCTAACTTCGACAGTTTGCCAGTTACGGTACCGTCAATAACCAAGTCCCCGGCACGTATGATCGCACCACCGATGAGAGACTCATCGATTTCACTGGTCACACGCACATCACACTGCAGTTTGGCTTTCAAAGCTGTTGCCAGTTTGTCAGCCTGAGCATCGCTAAGCTCGAATGCAGAAGTCACAACTACATCAACAGTGTTCTGCAGTTGAGCTTTCAGCTCTTCGTAGAGCGCCGCGATTTCAGGCAATAAAGCCAGACGCTTGTTTTCGGCCAGAATGGCCACCAGGTTTTTGGCTGCTTCGTTCAGCTTGTCGCCACATACGTCGATAAGTGCCTGTGCCTGCTTCTCAGAAGTCAGAGACGGGTGCACCAGTACTTTTGCCAGATCGGCATCTGCTGCAAATGCAGACAGAGTTGCCAGGTCGTCAGACCAGGCGTCGAGTGCACTCTTCTCGCTTGCTTCAGCAAACACGGCCTTAGCGTATGGCCGAGCGAGAGTTGTTAATTCAGCCATGGAAAACCTCGCTTAGAGCTCTTCGGCCAGTTTATCCAGCAGCTCGTTGTGAGCTGTTGCATCTACTGATTTGCCAAGGATTTTCGCTGCACCGGCTACTGCCAGTTCAGACACCTGCTTACGCAGAGCTTCTTTAGCGCGGTTTGCCTCTTGCTCAACTTCAGCTTGAGCAGCAGCTACGATGCGCTGACCTTCGGAACGAGCAGATTCTTTTGCTTCGTCCACGATCTGGTTAGCACGCTTATTCGCTTGCTCGATGATTTCAGCAGCTTTTTCTTTCGCAGCACGCAGCTGGTCAGCGGCTTCTTTCTGAGCCAGTTCCAGATCACGTGCAGCGCGGTTAGCTGCGTCCAGACCATCAGCGATTTTCTTTTCGCGTTCTTGCATAGCCGTCAGCAGGTGAGGCCATACAAACTTCATGCAGAACCACACGAAGACGCCGAAAGTGATGATCTGGCCGATCAGAGTCAAATTTATGTTCACGCCAGAGCCCTCATGTTCGTTGATTAAGGAAGTTCGTTAAAAAATGAACCCTTAGGCAGCGAACATCAGGTACAGGCCCAGACCAACACCGATCATAGGTACGGCGTCAAGCAGACCAGCGATCAGGAACATCTTGCCCTGCAGCATTGGACCCAGTTCAGGCTGACGAGCAGTACCTTCCAGCAGACGACCACCCAGCAGACCGAAGCCGATAGCAGTACCCAGAGCACCCAGACCAATCATCAGAGCCGCAGCCAGGAATACCAGACCTTGTTCCATAATTTTCTCCAAATAGAAGTTAAGTTAGTGAGTTAAAAGTTAAATTGTGGCTCTGCCTGCAATCACAGCCAGAGCCGGTTAAACCCTTGTTACCGGCGATTCAGATCAATGATCTTCGTGCGCCATGCTCAGATACACGATGGTCAACATCATGAAAATGAACGCCTGCAGCGTGATCACCAGGATATGGAATACCGCCCATGCCCACTGCAGAACACCAGCCATCAGGCCCAGTGCAATACCGGCAGAGAACATCAGAGCAATAAGGATAAAGATCATCTCACCGGCGTACATGTTTCCGAACAGTCGCAGACCCAGAGAGATTGGCTTAGCGATCAGGGCCACAGATTCCAGGAAGAAGTTCACCGGAATGAAGATAGCCTGAACTACAGGATTCTTAGAGTTGAACGGGTGCAGCGTCAGTTCACCAACGAAGCCACCGATGCCCTTGATTTTGATCGAGTAGAAGATCATCAGAGCGAATACGAAGATCGCCATACCCAGAGTGACGTTCACGTCAGTGGAAGGTACGACTTTCATGTAGCCAACGCCCATAGCGCCGAAGAGGGCAGGCAGTACGTCGACAGGGATAAGGTCCATGAAGTTCATCATGAAGACCCAGGTAAAGATAGTCAGAGAGAGCGGTGCCACCAGAGCGCTGCGGCCGTGGAAGGCTTCCTTCACAGTGTTGTCGATGAACTCAACGATCATCTCAACAAAGTTCAGCATACCGCTTGGTACGCCAGTGTGTGCTTTCTTCGCCATGCGCCAGAACAGGAACATGATCAGAGCGCCAAGACCGAAAGACCAGCCCAGGGAGTCAACATGTACTGCATTGAAGCCCATCGCAGCAGCTTCATCACCGCCGTGTGCCATTGTCCAGGTGGATTCTGTCAGCTCTGTAGTGGAGCCGTCTTCGTTGTGACGAACATAACCTGCTGGCAGTTTGCCAAAGGTCAGATTGGTCAAGTGGTGCGAGATATACTCTTGGGAGTTACCAGCCATCGTTCACTCTCAAATCTTAAGGTTTATAAATTGGCAATTCTCGCCGAGGCGATGTGCCCCAGCTGCACTGTTATGAATCCTGCAAACAGTGCCAGAACATTCAGAGGCTCAACGCGTTGGAAGATGACACCAAAACACAACGCCGTGAGCACAAACTTCCAGGACTCTCCCTGGTAAAACGACTGCACCACCTGAGTGGCTGATCTTGCACCTGTGTAGCGGAATGCTCGCCAGATAAAGTAGGCGTTTGGCAAGGCACATGTGAGTCCTCCCAATAACGCCGAATAGGCAGCTACATCGCTATGCATCCAGGCCAGAGCGGCGGAAATCAGTGTCAGGGCAAGCTGTAAAATAATGACCCTGTAGACCGGTGGACGCGGTATCGAAGACAACCTGTGCTCCACTTATCAGTACGATTTCTGCAACACCCTGTTCGGGCAACCCATTTTCAGGGCGCGGAGATTATAGGGGGTCAGCCTCTGCGCTTCAACCGCTCAGACGTGAAAGAGAGAAGAAATATAGGACGCAGCACGCCACGTCAGGGGAGGGGATGCGGCCAGCTCAGCGGCGGCGCACGTCTACGGTAACACCCGTTGCAGGCAGCACAGGGGCCGTATTCAGGATTCGGGGAGCGTTTTCTGACGATCTTGAATCGCTGGGAAGCGTGTCGCGTTCAAGCTCTTTATCCCGACTATTCTCCTGATTGTCCTCAAGATTCACCTCAGTGAAGTAGTCGACCCGCGTCTGCTTCAGCTGAGTATCATCCAACATTTCCATCAGACGGGGGGCAGCAAGTACGTGAACGCTTACCAATGAAAGAATGAAAGTAAGTGATAGATACTTCATAGTCGACTCCTGAATACTTGTTAAGTATAGACAGAGGTCGACTATGGTCAGGCAGACTGACAGGTTAGCCAGTTATTTAATGTGCGCGATGATACCGTCGAGTTCATCGAGGTTGGTGTAGTTGATCACCAGCTTTCCCTTCCCTTTTGCTGAGTGCTGGATAGCAACTCTGGCCCCCAGCTTTTCGCCCAGCATACGCTCCAGGCGCTGCACATCCGGATTCGGCCGGGAGTCTACTTCTTTCTTACCGCTGCCTGACTGGAGATTACGCACCAGAGCCTCGGTCTGCCGGACAGTCAGAGCCCGGCTGACCACGTCATTGGCGGCAGTACTCTGCTGATCACCTGAAAGCCCCAGTAGCGCACGGGCATGCCCCATTTCAATGTCACCATGCTCGAGCATCTTTTTGACATCGTCATTCAGGTTCATCAGGCGCAACAGGTTGGCCACCGTCGCACGGTTTTTACCGACGGCTTCAGCGACTTCCATCTGAGTCAGTTCGAATTCATTCTGCAGACGGTGAAGCGCCATGGCTTCTTCCATCGGATTCAGGTCTTCACGTTGAATGTTCTCAATCAGCGCCATGGCAATGGCCGCTTCATCGGGCACATCCCGCACCAGGGCAGGCACCTTATCCAGCTGCGCCAGCTGAGTTGCACGCCAGCGACGCTCACCGGCAATAATCTCAAAGCGATCCGTCTGCCCCGGCAGAGGCCGCACAACGATTGGCTGCATCAGGCCCTGCGCCTTAATCGACGCCGCCAGCTCCTCCAGCGCCTCAGGCTGAATATCACGGCGCGGCTGATAGCGGCCGGGCTGTACCCACTCAACAGGCAGGTGCCTTAATTCACTCTGTACACCAAGTGCTGCGACTGCCTGCGCTTCAGGCACGGATGTATCGGGGGCGTCGCCGCTGACCGTCGGTACCGCATCTGCCCGGCTGCTCGCCAGCAATGCATCCAGTCCACGACCAAGCCCACGTTTTTTCTTTGCTACCATCAGTTTCTGCCTGCTTCAGCAACGCCCTCAGGCGCTTGCTGCTTCTTTTTTTGCTGCCGCTTTCATACGGCGATTCAGTTCTCCGGCCAGCGCGAGATACGCCATCGCGCCGCGGGATGATTTGTCGTATATCAGCACCGGAACCCCATGACTGGGAGCTTCCGCCAGACGGACGTTTCTCGGAATCACCGAGGTAAACAATCTGTCACCAAAGTGCGCTGCAAGCTGCTCTGACACGTCATTCGTCAGGCTGTTTCGTGGATCATACATGGTCCGGATCAGCCCACTGATTTCCAGCGCCGGATTAGGGCCGGTCTGGATGGACGTGATTGTCTGGATCAATGCGCTGAGACCCTCCAGAGCGTAGTACTCACATTGCATAGGAATAAGCACGCCCTGCGCCGCCACAAGAGCATTCAGAGTCAGCATATTCAGCGATGGTGGACAGTCGATCAGAATGTAGTCGTAGGAAGACTTTAGCGGCTCCAGTGCCGCCGCCAGGCGACGCTCACGCCTTTCAACTTCCATCAGCTCAACTTCTGCTGCAGTCAGATCACCATTGGCTGGCAGCACATCAAAGCCTGCCGCTTCACTGCGCTGCACAGCATCAATGGCAGCGCATTCGCCCGTCAGTACCTCGTACATCGACTGCTCGAGGTCATATTTGTCAACGCCACTGCCCATGGTGGCATTTCCCTGAGGGTCCAGGTCAATCAACAGCACCCGGCGTTTGGTCGCCGCCAGTGACGCGGCAAGATTCACTGCCGTGGTCGTTTTACCGACACCGCCCTTCTGGTTCGCAATGGCAAAAATATGAGTCACAGATTACGTCCTTTATGGCTTAGCCGGGAGCATTCTCAGCAGATGTCGCTGACCTTCTACCCCTGGCACCTGCAGCTCGGTAGTGTGGGTGACCACGAACTGACCTTGCAGATCATCAATTTCCTGCTGCGGAAACTGGCCCTTCATGGCCAGAAAGCAGCCGTCTTCAGCACGCAGGTGCTGACACCAACCGGTCATATCAGCCAGCGATGCAAATGCGCGGCTGACAATCATATCGAAGGGCTGCGGAGGATTATATGCCTCAACCCGATCGTTCACTATGGTCACATTGCTCAGACCCAACGCCGTTTTTGCCTGAAAAAGAAACCGGGTTTTTTTGCCGTTACTGTCCAGCAGGGTGAAGTCTTTTCCGGGATTCATAATGGCCAGGACAATCCCGGGTAATCCGGGGCCGGTGCCGACGTCGATAATACGCTGCACATCCGCCACGGCCGGGTGAACGGCCAGGCTGTCCAGAAGGTGCAGCGCCACCATGCCACTTTCATCGCGGATGGCCGTCAGGTTGTAGGCTTTGTTCCACTTCTGCAGCAGCGCCAGATAATCCAGTAACGCCTGAAGTTGTGCCTCAGACAACTCAATCCCAAGCGACTCAGCGCCTTGTCGTAACTGCTGTTCAGGAGTGCTCATAAAAGTATCGGTCTGAGATTGGAAAGTGCGCGAGTTTACCACAGCTTTCACCCGAGTCGGACGTGGGACTTACGACATCAGAAAGAGATCAGTGACAGATCCGGCCGTATCATCAGCGCAGGTACTTCCTGCTCCCGCAACCAGTGTTCAGCACTGGCTTCCTTCAGCATGGCGATGCTACTCAGAGTTCCTGCCAGCAGACAGGTCGGAGCCACCACAGTAACTGATGCCCAGTAACTGACCGGGAAACCTGTCTGAGGATTCAGCAGATGACAGTAACGCTGACCATCCAGCTCAAAGAAACGCTCGTAATCACCACTGGTTGCCATGCCTCCCTGTGCGACCGGCAGGCTGGCAGTGGCTTTTTCTGGTATCCGGGGATGGCGCACCCCCAGCATCCAGGGAGCACTCCCCTGAGGATCGGGGCGCGGGCCAATCACCTGCAGATCACCGCCCAGGTCGATGATCCCCCAGGTGACGCCCAGACGGCGTGCCACACCGGCAGCAGCATCCGCGGCGTATTCTTTACCAATGCCTCCGAGATCCAGTTCCATATCCGGCGGCATCAGCAGCAGGTTGTCTTCCAGCCGGATTCTCTCAAGACCAATCCGACGCAACAAAGGGGAGAGGTGTTCACTTTCAGGAAGCGCCGGCTCCCGGAAGTTCCATGCCTGTCGCAGGATTCCGGAACTGATATCAAATAAGCCATCACTCTGCCGGAAGCACTCGCGGGCATACCCCAGCAAGGCCGTCGTCTCCCCATCGAGCGGGGTCTGCTGGCCTGCATTCTGATTGATCTGGCTGAGCACACTGTCGTCGCGATAACGACTGTACTTCTGCTCGATACGACGCACTTCGGCTTCAATGGCGTCTGCCACCTCCTGCCAGCGCGGGTGATCAGCAGGCAGGTGCAAAGCACAGGGGGAGGCCATCGCTTTAAAGCGATGGATCTTTACGTCAGTTGATACGGTATTCGACACCAAAACTCAGCACCATAAAGTCGACCAGTGCCGGAGTTTCGCTATCCGGCGATGGCAACAGTACCAGATCTTCACGCGACATATACTGTTGCCAGTCGGCACTCAGGGTCCACTTCTGCAAGTGCAGCTGAGCGGTAGCGCCAAGGGTCAGAGCACCGTAGGTGGCAAGCCGGTAGTCTGAGCTGTTGTACTCATCGGCCGGCGGCTCAAGTTGCAGCGAGTAAAAGCTGGCCTGGGTCTGACGGTAGTACCGGACCATCGGAGTGACCTGCCAGCGCAGATCCCCCTGAAGTATTTCCTGTGCCCAGCGAAGCGTCAGTGTCTGCGAGTACACCCCCCAACTGTCGGAATACAGACGGGCATCCGCATGCAGAGCGGCACCATCACCGACATCCATAAACCGCCGGTACTGACCACTGACATTGAACTGTGTGCGCTCACCGGGCCGCCGGTCCTCAAACTTATAAGGATCGGAGAGATATCCGGACATCCGGGTAAAACCCGCGCCGACCAGCAATACAGACTTTCTGTTCAGAACCTGAGACACACCCTGATACAGTGAAATACTGCGTTTTACCCGGCCATCAGCCGCCTCACGTGCATCCGACAGGAAGGCATCCGTTGGCGACAGCTGGTCGTAGGACATACTCAACGAACCGAACAGGGTTGTGCTGCGGTTAAACAGATCGAGCGAGCCATCGACTCCGGCGGAGACTGAGTCGTAATCGTTTTCAGTCGACATGGCCAGCGTGCCACCCAGAGTAGCGTCGACGCGTTCACTGAAGTAGCGGGTCGGTGACACTTTAATATCAAAACGGCTCTCATCAATACTGGCGCCACTCATCAGCACCACGCTCTGATCTTCGCTGTTCCGGTAGGTCTGCATGGGAGAGGCGCCACTCAGGGTTTCGTATTGCGCTTCGCCATTGATGTACCAACCACCGCCCAGTGGCCTTCCGTAACGCACCTGATGCACATCAATGTCGTAACGTTGCGTCACCGGGGTGTAGGTCCGCTCCTGAGGGATATCGCCTTCCTGATAACTGGTGTAGCGATAACCGACCACCTCTTCGACGGGCGCAGGCTCGGCTGCGGCGTGAAGGGCCGTAGACGCCGCCGCAAGAGCGGCCAGCGAGCGCACGGGTTTACTGCTCATAGTGCTCCTCAGGTGAAGATACGGAATGGATTCTCTGGCAGTGGATACTCTCCAGCCAGAGATGCCGACCCCATTCCGAGAAGATCGCGCAGGGCTCGGTTAACGTGCGCCGGTGTCATTTGCTGACCACTCGCATCCGCAACACCGGTGCTCGTATTCAGTGACTGCGCCAGAAACGCCGATGTCGACGCCCCAAACACACGTCCACCGGTCGAGCCAGGGTGCAACACAATCATACTGGTCACCGGCCAATGGTCTTTGCCATTGCCAGAGTTGTAATAAGGCGTGCGACCAAAATCTGACCCAAGTACCACGGTCGTTCTGTTGGCAATGCCCGCGTACTCCAGAGCAGCCATCAGAAAGTGAACGCCCTCGAGCATATCACCAAGCTGGGGGTAGGCATTCGCATCGTGATTGCCGTGCGTATCAAACCCACCAATGTTCAGGTTGGCACTGGCGGTCAGGCCGGCAGCCATGGACGCGACCACCACCTCTGCCTGACCCTTGAGGCTGTTCGCCCGGCCTGCATTCCAGTTGTCGTCGCGCAGAACATTTGCGGTAATGCCTTCAAGCTGAACATTCAGCTGCCCGAGGTTACTGGTCTCACTGCGGATCGCTAAAAGACGCTCCAGCTGAGCACGCCTCTGTGGCAGCGCCTCGTTATTTAACTGCCGCGCAATCCGCGCTGCCTGAGCCTGACGGACATCGTCGTGCAGGTCAGCGCTGCGGTTAGCACTGCGATAGAGAAATCCGATGTCGTCGTAGTAACGATTCGGGTCAGCGACCTCTGTCACAAAGGAAGCACTGCTTGCTCTCGCCCTTGCCACCAGAGAATCGGTAAAGTCATAACCGCCATTACTGATGTATGCCAGCGGCAGTGTCGGTGCTGTTGCCGCCGCAAAACAGGCCGCCAGACTCGGGTAGCCCATCTCGTCCTGCCCGGACCAGACAAAGCGGTTACCCGTATCGTGGTTATTGGTACCAGTATTGATGCCATTAATCACCGTCATACGGTTGCCGTACGTATTAAAAAACTGATCAAACTGATCATTAATGCGCTGACGGACGGCTTCGTCATTAGAGACGCCTTCGGGGATGGCGCTCCAGCGGATCGGCCCAAACGCTTTGTTCGCATCAAGATCGACAGAGTTTGTGGAGCCACCAAAACGATCAGACCGATCGGTATAAGCGGCGTTCAGTCCCTTCGGATCGCAGATAGAGGTTGGGTCCCAACCGCCGGAGGCATTCACCACAACCAGAAAATTCTGCGGTGCAGCAGCCTCCGCACGAGGTGCCCAGACCGGCATCTGGGCGGTAAGACCGGTAGCGGCAAGTAGCTGCAGAAAATTACGACGTTTCATCTCTTGCCCCTTACTCAAAAATAAACCGGAAATCGGACAGCAGGTACGTCATCACCGCAATCCAGGCCCTGAGGGTGTATTTGGAATCCTGCTCAATACGGTCCTGCGACGGCAGACCATCACCGGTGCGCCCGTCTTCCTGACGTTCCCAGCGAGCCCGGCACTCCCACTCAAGATAGGTACTTGGAGACGGGCTGTAGGCGTCGGGGTTGTCGAGCATCTCCTGCCCCTGATTCATCACTGACACAAAAAGGTTATAGGTCGCGTCCACTTCCGGGTCGTCGGCAGCTATCCGTTCGCCCAGCAGAACCCAGTGCAGATGACGGATATTCTCGCGGATACGCGCAATATTCGCTGGGGTATCAGGCTCGGTAATGGTTTCTACGTTGGGAAACAGGCGTCGCTCTGTCGCCGGAGACAGAAAATCATAAGCCGTGGCGCGACAGGCCATTTCTGATGCCATGCGGCTCTGAATCGCAACGATCAGGCCACCCGGATCCGTGATCCGCTCAATGATGCTGTCAGAATCCATACCGCCAAACATGATGCGGTTGTCTTCCCAGCGGAAATCGTCCCAACCAAAGCCCAGTGTCGCCACCAGTTTGTTGTGCAGCCGCTCCGGACTGATGAACTGGCTGGACCCAATATGGCTGTTGGCAACCAATGTCTCACTGTCTACCGCCCGCGCACGATAGTAAGGACTGAGGATGATCGCTTTTACCGCCTCTTTGACATCCCAGCCACCCGCGACCATCACGTCACCAACGTCGTTCAGAATCGCGCGTTGACTGTTAAAGGCAAGAATATCAGCCTCTGCAGCACCTTCACCCGGAGCAATCAATGGCGGCTGTCCGACCAGCCCGGTATAGAGAGTACGGACAGTAGCGCGCACAAAACGGGGGTCCTGAGCAATTTTCTGTCCGAGCCACTGCAACAGATTACGGAAGTAACCACCGCTTCCAGAGAGCGGTGTCGATTCACCACCGAGTCCTGGCGGTTCAATATCTGAGCCATCCCAACGGTTAGCCGATGACCGCCCGGTCGTTATGTACTGGCCGCGATCGGTCCAGTGCTGGAACGCCGACGACACAGGATCCATGATCTGGTGACAGGAATAACAGGCAGGATCAAGCAGTGTCGGGTTGTCAGAGCCATTGCCAATGCCATCCCCCGGGCGCTCCCCCTCAATCGCGAGAATGTCGGTATCCAGGAAGAAGTCGAATACCTTACGCGCCCTGTGACGGTTGCGGTTGGTATCCGTCGTCGGGAAGCGGTTCAGGAACATAGGCGATGTCAGAATCCCGGCGTGCGGGAAACCACCCAGCTCATGCTCCAGGTCTTTGGTCACCCGTGCCGGACGGAAGTCCGTCGGATCGTAATACACCTGCACGCCATTCGCATCGCAGACGGGCTCGTCCAGCTGGCGGAATGACACGCTACGATCGAGTAATTCGGCTTCATACACCTGCTGGCTATACCAATTAACCATCATAAAGTCGGCGGTCATAAATAGCGTATGAGGCAACTCATTACGGGCGGCGTAACTCACCAGCTCAAGCGGTTCGCGGGCGACAGCGTCATTGGTCACGGCACGGAGACAACCGCGGATACTGCCCTGGTCGTCCCCGGAGTACTGATCGTTGTACCATTTGCGACCGGGAAAATCGTCGGTATCGAGCAGATTGATACCGCCCTCATTCAGATTGCGGGTCAGGTACTTGTCAGTGAGCAATTGCTGATTGAAGGTCTCCATCAGCACGTCATAGAAGGTATCTTCCTGCATCAGGGTATCAAGAGCCGCACTGAGAGCGACTTCACCTTCCGCCTCTACCGCCGCAATTTCAGCACTGGTTGGCATACGCCCGGCCAGTTGCAGAGACGCTTTGCGCAGCGTGACAGCCAGTTCATCGGTGGCAACACCTTCAATCGTGACCTTGGCATCCGCCAGGGATTTACCGTTAAAGGCATAAAGAATGTATTCGGCAGTATCGCGGGCACAGCTGTCCGTACAGGCTTCCACATCTCCGACGGGCATAGTGCGGTTAATCTCGTCCGCAAGCACCAGGAAGGATGAACAGGTCGCACAGCCCACCAAGGTCGGGCCGATTGAGGTACCGTTACCATCGATACCATGACAGGACGCGCACTGTTGTTGATACAACGCGTGGCCGACGGCGTTATAGCCATCATCTTCTAAGTCGTCTGAAAACCGCTCGCAACCTGTCAGCATGGTCAGCAGGCCTAAGAGCAGCAACAGCCCCCGGATGTTATTCATCATCGCACTCCTTCGTGGGATGTCGGATTTTATAGCAAGGAGAGTGACGGAAAAATGTGAGCCCGTTCGGAAAACCTTCTGAATCGCAGGGTTACTTCTTTTTTGTTACTAAAAATGCGCCATTGATTACTTTTTGCCAGAACAATCCCGGGTTTGCGTCCGCACCAGCCGCGATTAACGCAACAGTCTGTCTACCAAAGAAGGGCTGCAGCGCTCCGGTCGCGCAGATATACTCCGCGCTTGCACTGAGGATGTTATGAACCCACGTAGCCCGCTTTTACCTCTTCTGGCCGCCGCAACTACCCTGATTGTGGTTCACGGTTTTGGCCGCTTCATCTACACCCCGCTGATTCCACTGCTTGTCAGTGATGGCTTACTGACCCTGCAACAAGCTGCACAGCTCGCCACCTGGAATTACATCGGCTATCTCAGTGGCGCAATGATCGCCCTGTTCGCCTGGCAGAGCGGCTGGGGCCGCAGCGCATTGCTCGCAGGGGTACTCGGCAATGCCATCATTACTGT
This sequence comes from uncultured Thalassolituus sp., assembly GCF_950066645.1. Taxonomy (GTDB): domain Bacteria; phylum Pseudomonadota; class Gammaproteobacteria; order Pseudomonadales; family Oceanobacteraceae; genus Thalassolituus. Next base: position 47,542 of record NZ_CATMFB010000001.1, read on the forward strand.
GCTGCAGATCGGCGGCGACTATTACCCATACATGGCCGGGCTGCGCCTGTTCAACGGCATCACCAACGGTGTTGTCTTTGTACTCGCACCGGCACTGGTGCTGGAGTGGCTGGCAGCACGCAACAAGGCCACGCTCAGCGGGCTGATGTACCTTGGTGTCGGCGCAGGGCTGCTGCTCAGCAATCAGATCGTTGAAAGCACCGCTATCTGGCTTCAGGGTAACGACCGCTGGATCCCCGCTGCGGCAGTCAGTATTCCGCTGGCTCTTTGGTCGGGTATCTATCTGTTCCGGCTCAGTTCCGGTGACGCCCCTGTCAGTCGTGATGATCACTCCGCGCTGTGGGATAAGCAGAGCACGCCACTCTTTCTGTCGTATTTTGGCGCCGGACTTGGCTACATTCTGCCGATGACTTTCCTGCCCGCCGTTGCGCAGGAATGGAATATCGACGTCAGTCCAAGCCCCTGGCTGATCGCCGCACTGGCTTCTGTGCCTGCCATCTTCATCTGGAATTCACTGGGCAACCGGATGGGTGACCGCAACGCCCTGATTCTGAACTATGCCGTACAGGCTGTTTCTGTCGCTGCCATTCTGATTCTGCCGGGCACAGAGCAGGGGCTGTGGCTCTGCGCTGCGCTTATGGGTGGCAGCTTCCTGGGGGCTGTTTTTCTGACTCAGCGGCTGGCTCGTGCCATTCACCCGCATCAGGGGCCACGCCTCAGCGCTGCACTGATCGCACTCTATGGTGTCGCCCAGTTGCTCGGCCCGATTGTCGCCGAAGCAGGAATTCATATGGGCGCGACGCTGGCCTCAACCTTTATCTGGGGGCTGGGGGCATGTGTGTGGGCGCTGGTGTTGATGGCGTGGGTTCCGAAAAACCCAATCGTTCATCACAACCCGGCCGCCAATCAGAAATAGTGACGGTAATCCAGAGACAGGCTGGTTTCAGCCTGATTACCGGCCAGCTCACGACCTGCGATGAATACCAGCCTCCCGGTATCACCCACCGCCAGGCTCTGGTCCCACAGTAGTCTGGTGACGGCCTCCCCTTGAGCGGGCAGGTCGTATCCGATACGGATCCGGCTTTTCATATTGCCAACCTCATATATCCAGGCGCCGGCTTCAGGTAACAGCGACACTCTGGCGTCATCACTGAAGAATCGGATGCCCGCGCCCAACAGGGCATATACTCCAATGTCCCGGTGCAGATTCCACGCAGCGCCAACCCCGCCTGATAACTGGAACGTCAGCCTGTCGTGCTCCTGGCCCGGCATCAAAAAGCGACGGAAGCCAAAATTGAAATATCCGGAAACACCGCCCGTCAGCGAATGACGCGGGTTAAGCGCAGCAGTCTCATACAGCATCCATTCATCGAGCTGAGGCAGGGAATAAGCCCGGCTGTATCGGAACGTCATTGCAGTAAGCCGCAGCAGGGTCTCGCCAAAATAATTGCGGTTGTCATCGCTGAAGTCATGCGCAGCCGGCAGCCAGCCAAACGTGAGCCAACGATGATCCAGCTGATGTCGCCAGCCTACGCTCAGGTGGCTGTCAGGCGCTGACTTGAGGGGGTCCCGGTAGTCATCGAGTGACACACTGACCTCTGGCCAGTCAGTCGAAGCCTGTAACACATCCTGATAAGCAGCTTCAGTGATAAAGCCTTCGGTGAGGCGGAAGCGTGCCAGCGTCAGAGCCAGCCGTTGTTCCAGCGGATCAGCCAGAACACCCGCTGCCGGGCTCTGGATAAACGCCTCTACCCGACGCTCCTGTTCTGTGGTCATAAAGTCGGCCAGCATACGTACCTGCCACTGATCTGAAGGCATCAGCTTCCGCTCTCCGATCAGGCCTGCTCTGTCGGCATAGCGGACCACGTCAACGGGGCTGATCCAGTCACGCCGCTCACCAGCCTCAGGCAGTACAGCCCGGAGAATATCCAGTGTCATGGTGGCGCAGTTGTGCCCCTGAAACAGATAGGGAATATTGGCCTGACGCAACTCCCACAGATGTGCCTGTAGCAGAGCTTTCTGCCCTTCGGTCAACGCCAGCGGATAACGCCAGACGTTGCGTTGCTCACCAAAACGGTAAGTCGTTATCGCCTTTCCTAACGGCTGTACGACAAAGAAGCCTTCTTTACCGGTAAACAATGTCTGAGAGATAAACGTCAGCGGCGTGGAGAAATCGAGAGAGGTAAAGAAGGTGGCCACGTGATCTACAGGGACTGAGTCATCATTCACGCCGCTCATCGATAACATGATGTGGCCCATCATGCTGCTCGGCCGGGTCAGGTGCTCTGATGCAAAAATAAGACTGACAGTATCTACCGGGACTTTACGGCGGAATTCATCAAACTCAGGGCAGACGACAGGGTCCTCCGACAGCAGCCCTTGTTGTCTCAGATACAGTGCGCGGGCAGGGTAGTCACACTCCAGCTGAGGAAAATCCCGAAAACGTTCTGCAGCACTATGCCCGGATATCACATCATCAGCGGCGCCCATCGACAGAAAGCGGGAATCCGGAATCTGGGCCTGTCCGTTATGAAAATGCAGCAGGCGCTGCCATTGGTCGGAGCTGTTGCTGTGTGCAGAAGAGAAAGGCAGAAGAACAAGAAGCCAGAAACACACAGCAGGAGGCGCGATACGCCCCCTTCTGAACAACGGAGGCATCAGCCGCCGCAGTTAACCAGCGCAGTATCTGCGTAGGTCCACATCTTCTTGGTTGAGTAGTCGGTCGTAGAACCGAGCAGACCACCAGTCAGGATGTTACCGAAGAACGCTGGCTCAAGCTTACGAGGCAGAACAGTCTGGCCCTGACAGCTTTCAGAATCTGCAACGAGGATTTTGTCAGTACCTGTCTTATGCAGTACAGCAACACCTGGAGCAGTGAACGTCTGACCATCAATCTTGACCTGAGTTTCTTTACCGTTAGAGGTAGTCAGGTTAACAGAGGTAGTCTGGTCAGTAACGATACTGGCACAACCAGCCAGTGTAGAAAATGCAGCAATCGTTGCTACAGCGAAGATCTTCTTCATTCCATTGTTTCCTTCAGAAGAATAGTTATATGGGATTGTCCCGCAGAGGATTATTACAGACTTATCAATAACGGACAATCAGTGCCAGACTGTCAATTCGCGACCTCAATGGCCTGATTTCAAACGGAATTTAAGCCAGCACCGAATTCAGTCAAAGAGATCAGGCGCTCATTTTTCCTGCCAGATTACGCTTCTTCAGATGAATCAGAATCTGACTGATGGCGGCTGGAGTAATGCCCGAGATACGTGATGCCACGCCTAATGTTTCAGGCTGAACGGTGCGCAGTTTCTGCTTCACTTCGTTCGACAGACCACCAATGGCATCGTAGTCGAGGTCGTTGGGCAGCAGGGTGTTTTCATAGCGACGCAGCTGTTCGATTTCTTCCAGCTGACGGGCAATATAACCATCGTACTTCGCCTGAATCTCAACCTGCTCAGCGACCTGTGCATCACCAACAGGCTCGCCTTTCAGACCCGCCACATCGGCATATACCAGACCCGGACGCTTAAGCAGATCATGCAGGTTGTACTCGCGCTGAAATTCGCTTTCGCCTTTGGCTTCCAGGATGGCCGCTTCGGCAGACTTCGGCTGAATCCAGGTGGTTTTCAGGCGCTGCGCTTCTGTGTCGATTGACTCTCGTTTGGCCGTAAATGCCGCCCAACGCTCGTCATCGACTAAGCCCAGATTGCGGCCGATCTCCGTCAGACGCAGGTCAGCGTTGTCTTCACGCAGCACCAGGCGGTATTCCGCACGGGAGGTGAACATACGGTACGGCTCTTTAGTGCCCATGGTGATCAGATCGTCGACCAGAACACCAATGTAGGACTGGTCACGGCGTGGAACCCAGGCGTCTTTCTCGAGCGCGCGCAGGGCAGCGTTCGCACCGGCCAGCAGCCCCTGAGCGCCGGCTTCTTCATAACCGGTAGTGCCGTTAATCTGGCCAGCAAAGAAAAGGTTATTCACAAACTTGGTTTCAAGGCTGTGCTTCAGATCCTGCGGATCGAAGTAATCGTATTCGATGGCGTAACCCGGACGGGTTATGTGCGCATTTTCGAAGCCCCTGATGCTGTGGATAAGATCCAGCTGCACATCAAACGGCAGCGAGGTTGAAATACCGTTCGGGTACAACTCATTGCTGTTCAGGCCCTCTGGCTCAACAAACACCTGGTGGCTGGTTTTATCAGCAAAGCGGGTGACCTTGTCTTCGATCGACGGGCAGTAACGCGGCCCGATGCCTTCGATCACGCCAGCAAACATCGGCGAGCGATCGAGATTCGCACGGATGATCTCATGGGTGCGCTCGTTGGTGTGGGCAATGTAGCAGGACACCTGCTCAGGGTGTTCATCCACCGACCCCATAAAGGACATGACTGGGATGGGCGTATCACCCGGCTGCTCCTGCATCACAGAGAAATCCACAGAGCGGCGGTCGATACGCGCTGGGGTACCGGTTTTCAGGCGGCCAACATTAAATGGCATTTCACGCAGACGCTTTGACAGCGCAATTGATGGCGGATCACCGGCGCGGCCACCGGAGTGGTTTTCCATACCAATGTGGATAAGTCCACCCAGGAAGGTGCCAGCAGTCAGTACCACGCTGGTCGCATGAATACGCATATTGGTGTTAGTCACAACACCAGCCACGGTAGAACCAACGCCATCGCCCTGCATGATCAGGTCATCACAGGCCGCCTGGAAAATATCCAGATTCGGCTGGTTTTCCACAATATTGCGGATTGCGCTGCGGTACAGTGCCCGGTCGGCCTGAGCACGGGTCGCCCGGACAGCAGGGCCTTTGCGGCTGTTCAGTACGCGCCACTGAATACCGGCTTTGTCGGTCGCGCGCGCCATGGCGCCGCCAAGCGCATCAATTTCTTTTACCAGATGGCTTTTACCGATTCCGCCAATCGCCGGATTACAGGACATCACGCCCACGGTATCGGTGTTGTGGGTAAGCAGCAGAGTCCTGGCTCCGGTACGCGCCGACGCCAGCGCCGCCTCAGTACCTGCATGACCACCACCAACAACAATCACGTCATAACGAACGGGATAATCCACAACACACCTCAATCTTCTGGTTCACACCGGCCCTGCCGGTGAAAAAGGGCGCGCATTGTAACACCGACGCTGAAAAGGCCATAGCGATTGATTGATTTTTGATCAAACAGATTATTCACATGCGATATTCAGTGAGCGCCGGCTGTGAGAAAAGATTATCCACACCCCTGTATAAACAGCCCCAGTCCACACATACTGTGGATCAGAAGGTGTGTATAAGTATGTTGATGAATGTGGATAATTATTGAGTTCCAGGTCAATAATAAAAGTTATTATCCAGTCCGTACAACTAACCCACGAGTTTTATGCACATTTATCACAGGGTTATCCACAGCTATTCCGTGGTTTCTTCTGAGTCATCCGCCGTCTCATCTGTGGTATCTGTCGTATCTGTACTGGTGGCAGGATTAAAGCGGGCATAAAACAGCTGTGAGTCACGGCGGATAAACCATTCGAGATCACCATCGGCGTTTACCGTGGCGTAGCCAGGGGCGTTGGTGACATTGAATCCATTACAGTTTTTACGCTCGGCCATCTGTACCCGGTACAGATTCACCGCACTGTCGACAACTTCCATCGTCCCGCGGCTGGTGCAGCCGGCGACCGTACTGCTGACCTCACGGAAAGAGAGCTCGCCATTCACCTCGGTCAGATAAAGGTCGTATCCGGTCGCACCCCACTGGCCACGGATACTGGTCAGCGACGACCGGGTCGTCCAGGTTCCATCGTCGGCCAGCAGAAAACTGCCCACGTTGCTTCCGCCCTCGTAGTCTCCTACCAGGGTGTCGTCTGCTTCAGTGGTTGGATACAACAACCCCCAGAACTCGTACGAAGTACCGGTGCCACCAGCGACCCGCTGATCCGCGCCGGTATCGGTGGAGGAATAGCTGTACGCCGTGAGAGTGGCAGACATGGCCGCGTCTTCTTCGGTGAGGGACACGGTGCCGTAGTAGGCCAGCGTGTCATCAAACGCAAACAGATTGCCGTTATAGATGAGGGTGCGCAGGGCGCCAGCCTGATCCAGCTGTCCGTTCCATAACCCATTCAGTCGTAGGGTAGGATCCGCCACTGTCTCACCCTGATCGTTAAGAATGTCGTCCTCATCATCCTTCGCGATGCATGCAGACAGACACAGAGGTAGCACAATGAAAAAGAGGGCGCGTAACATGATCAGTCCTGAAATTTGAAACTACTGATCTGAAAGATTAGTCAACCACCGGGATTTTGCCGCTGGCAGAGCCGCGGAATGCATAGAGAGTAGGGAGGCAACCATGTCAGAGACGAGAACGCAGCTCAAATCACTGGCCATCGATCAGATCCGCCAGGCCAACCTGCAGGCCGCCAGTTTCCGCGAGCTGGGCAAGGCCGCAGGCATCAAGTCCAGCTCAGTGCACTATCACTTTCAGAGTCGCGATAAGCTCCTGACTGAACTGCTGCATGATTACGACATGGAGTTCTTTGAGCACCTGGATGTGCTTACCGAAGGAATTCACCGCCCCAAAGAGCGCCTGAAAGCCCTGGTGAGCGTGTTTGAACAGAGCCATGCCGAAAAACGCCAGTGCATGAGTCTCGCTTATGCCGCCTCACCCCATGAGTTAAGCGACACCAATCTGGCGGCTGTGGATAAGTTTATCTTTCATCTGGAAAACTGGGTCACAGACACCCTGCAGAACGCCAGCCTGCTACCGGTCCCCAGGGATGAGCTCGCGTGTGTCATCGTTGCAGCTCTCGAAGGTTCGCTGCTCTTTGATCGCCTGCACGACGACCCCCGTCACCTGAACGCTGCCCGCCGCTGGATTGCCAGCCTGAGCAGCTACTGATTCACCACCAGGCCCCATTCTGTGGGGCCTGAGACCAATTCTGTACGTCTCAGTCCGCATCTTGAGCACCGAACTTGTCTGCCTCGCACCTGTCTTAGCCAATATCCAGCAACTATCTTAGAAACACACTAACGACAACCGCAGTTGCAAGGCAGGTAGGTATGACTCAGTCATCACGTGAAATCAGCGCTGATATTCAGTTTCCTGGCCGCAAAATGGATTTTGGTTTCGAGTTTAAGGATCTCCCGCGCTACTGGAACGACAACGACGCGTTCAAAACGCACTTTATGAACGCACTGTCGTGCCTGTTTCTCGAAGGCGAGCGCATGTTCATCGATGCCGTTCGCGACCACCAGCACCTGGTCAACGATGAGCGCCTGCAGGAGCAGGTAAAAAGCTTCATCAAGCAGGAGGCTATTCACGGCCACGAACACCATCAGTTCAGCAAGTATCTGGATTCGATCGGCTACCCGGCGACCAAAGTTGAAAACTTTGAGCGCAAAGAAAAGCAGCTGATGAAAAAGTACATGCCGGCCCGTCGTCGCCTTGCGATCACCTGTGCTGTCGAGCATTTCACCGCCATTCTGGCCCACCAGGTACTGACCAATCCTGAGGCCACCGAAGGTATGGACCCGCGCTTTGCCGAAATGTGGAAGTGGCACGCGATTGAGGAGACCGAGCATAAAGGTGTCTGCTACGATGTTTACGAACAGACTGGCGGTGGCTACTGGCTGCGCGTATTTGCCATGTTCAACGTCACCTGGATGTTCCTGCTGAGGACCACCATAGTGCAGAGCATCTTCCTGTGGAAAGACGGCAAGCTGTTCAGCCCGTCAACGTGGAAATCAGGCTTCCGTTTCTTCTGGAAACGCCCGGGTCTGATCCCCAGCATCTGGCAGGACTACAAAGACTATTATCGTCGCGATTTTCACCCGTGGGATCACGACAACCGTGAGCTGCTGCAGGGCTGGCAGGCAGAGCACGACAATTTTAAAACCGTATAACGACAATAACAGGACAGGCCATGAACGACATGACACCTCAGGCGGCGCGCGAAATAAGCGCTGGCATCAGCTTTCCGGGACGCAAAATGGACTTCGGATTCCGCTTCGAAGACCTGCCACGCTACTGGTTTGGTGATGATGCCTTCAAAAGCACACTGATGAATGGACTGTCATGCCTGTTCCTGGAAGGCGAGCGCCTCTTTATTGATGCGGTCCGTGACAATGAACACCTGATCAAAGACGAGCGGCTGAAAGAGCAGGTGAAAAACTTCATTAAGCAGGAAGCGATTCATGGCCACGAGCACCACACCCTGAGCGAATACCTTGATACCCTGGGATACCCGGCCACCAAAGTTGAAGCTGAAGAGCGGGCGGTGCGACTCTTTCTGAAGAAATATGTGTCCGCCAAAGATCGCCTGGCCATCACCTGCGCTGTTGAACACTTCACCGCCATGCTTGCTCATCAGATGCTGACCAACGATGAACTGACCGGAGAAATGGATCCGCGCATCCGCGAGATGTGGAAGTGGCACGCCATCGAAGAAACGGAACACAAAGGTGTGTGCTTCGATGTATACGAAGCCATCGGTGGTAGTTACGGCCGCCGGGTTTTCCATATGGCGACCATTACCATGACCTTTGTTACCCGGCTGAGCATAGTTCAGGCTCGCTTCCTGTGGCGCGACAAACAACTGTTCAAATGGTCTACCTGGAAATCTGCGTTCCGCTTTTACTGGAAAACCCCAGCCCTGATTCCGGCCATCTGGCGTCAGTACCGGGATTACTACCGTCGCGATTTTCACCCCTGGCAGCATGACAACCGCGAGCTGCTGGAGGGCTGGATAGCCGAACACGACAATTACAAAACCGTATAAAAAACATTTATCGGGCGGCGCTCTGTGCGTCGCCCGATAAATATATTCCCCAACAGTTTTACTCCGCCGTTACGTTTCCCGACAGCCACTGTCTCGCTTTAGACCCTGCCGTCAGCTAGTATCAACAGAATAATTTTCTGTGTAGATTCAAGGCATGAATTCTAAAATTTCCCTTCTCATGGCTGCGGTGGTTCTGCAGAGCGGCTGCGCCACACTTTCAGGTACCAGTGACACCAGCAAAGAGCGCAATGACTTTATCGACGTTGCGGCCTTTCCGGATTGGTTTCAGCAGGCAATGAAGCGAGAGTCAGACGATGAAACCACCTCGGTTCTGGATATTCACTATTACAATATAAATACCCCGGTGAAGGGCGAAATTACGCTGCTGTATGAAGACGAGCGTCTGCTGAATTACGCCATCGACTTCGGTGCGGATGCGCCCGCCGAATGCTACGTTATTTATGAACACAGCGGCCTCTCAAATACACTGAATAAACTCACCGATGTTCAGATTGCGACCGTTGCCGAAAATAACCAGAAAGACCTCGTCAACCGCCTGACCTGGGCACTGAATGTGGGCATGGTCACGGATACTCCTTATCTGTCTCTGGACACTCTGCTGACTCTTGAGGCTGATGGTGAGAGAGTTCTGGGCATGGTTAAATCCCGTGCCGCTCAGACCAACGACAGCCTGCAGGCGTGCTTCCATAATTCGGTGGGATATCGCGACAGTTTTGACGCTGTCTTTGAATCTTTTGTCAGCGCATTTACCGACGGTGAAACCAGCCCTGAATTTTTCGAAAACATCGTCACCCTGTCACTGGCGGACCGCACCATTGGTTACGCCCGTGAAAAATACACTCTGGATGCCGATGGCGACATCGCGGGCACGAAAGACACCGCTCTGCTGATTCCTGTAGATCCGGGCAACCTGATGAGTTCTGATTCAAAAGTACTCAGCTGGGCCCGCACTGATGGCACATTAATTAACCAGTTTAATACCTCGGTCGACAACGGCGAACTGTCTTCCCGCTACCTGATTCAGAACGATGGCGCGCAATGGCAGGTCGAAGGTGAACTGCAGAAAAAGCCGATAGCAGCGACGCTCGATTATCAGGGACCACTGGTGTCTGATTACGGGCACTACCTTAAATACGTCGACCTGCTGAACAGTGAAGCGCCTGAGCTGAGCGTCTACGGCTGGGTAGCCGAAGCCGACCCGACCAGTGCGATGGAAATCCGCCTGGAGAAGGCAGATGCCGCCGATCACAATATGGTGATGTATGCCGGCCCGTTGACGGTTAATTTTATCGCCAATGAAGACGGCACGTCAGAAACTGGATCACTCACTCAGGGCCCGGTTGTTTTCAGCTATCAGAAAATTTACCAGAAAGGTGAGCCACAGCTGCCATGAAACTGGCTCTGCTGTTTCCGCTGTTAATCAGCATGACGGTATCAGCATCCGACTGGCTGATACCGATCAGTCAGGTCAGAACTGAACTTGCTCAGGGGCAGGGCCTGCCGCTGGGCAACACCATCCAGTTCCGGATTGAAAACCCGGGTGCTCAGAAAATTTCAGAAAATCTCTCTGACTACCAGGGCATCAATGCTGAGATAACAGGGCATAATCAGCTCGATATTACTCTGGATAAACACCACGTTTTCACCGGCGGCATTTTACCGCGCCACCGACACAGCAGCTTTGTTATCGATTTTGACGAGCCCAGCGCCGTTGGTATGACCGAGCAGTTTAAGAGCCAGTATGCGGCGCCATTCCGCATCAAGGATATTGCAGAATTTATTTCTGTATTTCTCGATAAACCATCTCTGATCCATGGCTTTAACATTGCCTCAAAGGTTGCCGTTTCGAAGGCAGGTGACTGTACCGAATACGCGGTGCTGACAACGGCACTGGCCCGTGCTCTGGGCTTTCCTGCTCGCCTGATGGTGGGTACCACGCTGATTGAAGAGCAGCGGTTTGTGCTTGGTTTCGGTCACGCCTGGACCGAAGTATATGCAGACGACAAGTGGCAGATACTCGATGCGGCGCTCTACACGGCAAACAAAACACAACGCTTTTACCTTCCCATAGCAGAGCTGAGCAACGAAGGCCCCGGGTTTAGCCTGAGCCTGATCTCAACGATTGGCCTCAGCCCCGCGGCACTGCAGGACGTCCGTTCAGTACCCTGACCTCGGAATACCAGTGCGTCGCTGTCTGTTGCTGATCGAACTTCCAGCCCAGTTGCTCGCAGAGTTTTTCCGTCAGGGCTAAGCCCAGGCCAAACCCCAGGTCTGCGACACTTTCATCGCCATCTGGCGACTCCAGCGTGTTCACCACGGTAACAAGGTCGCCAGTCTGCCGGATCTCTACCTTCCCCGCCCAGGTATGCTGAAAGGCGTTACGGATCAGGTTACCAAACACAATGCGTGCGGCGGCTTCGGGCAAGGTGCTGGTGTGCGCTTCAGTAGTGACCTCCAGTTCAACGTCTTTCCCCTGCAGCAGATACTTAAGCTCTTCGGCCAAAGACTCCAGCAACTGATCAAGTTGCACATCCGTCTGCGGAAGGTCTTCGTGGTCCTCCCGGCCCAGCCACAACAGAGTTTCTGTCAGGTGCTTCATGGTCAGGCTGGCGCGGTCGATACGCTCAATCGCAGCCAGCTCTTTCGGGTTCGTTTCTGTTTCAGCGCTGCGTTGTTTCAGAGTTGAAATAAGCTGGATGTTGTTGCGGATAACGCTGATCGGCGTACGTAACTCGTGGCTGGCGTGGCGCAGGAATGTCTGCTCACGGTCCAGAGCATCACGAACACTGACGAGGCTGTTGCGAACAATGGCGGCAAACTCATTCAGGTCGCGATAACGGAAATCAGGAATTTCCTGCTGAAGGCTGGTTTCGTTCAGACTCCGCGCCCAGGCACCCAGCTCGGTCACAGGCTGTGTCATCCGGCGCCACAGCCACCACACCAATAGTGAAATCAGCAACACACTGCCCAGCCCGATGGCCGCAAGCACCTTGAGCGAGCCAGTGACGTTTTCAAACACGAGTTGAGAGACTTTGTCCGGCGACACCTGATAACTGACGTAGTAGCGTTCGCCCGCCTGCTCTGTCATCAGGTAAAAGTACATCTTTCGATCGTTCTCATCCGCGCTCTCACCTTCGCTCTGAGCGTCATCGTCGATACGCAGTTGCTGAAGTTGATCGAGTGTCTTCGGAGGCTCAGCAATGTGTGTCGTCATATCCTGCGGCTGGCCCTGCCACGTCGGTGTCACCCGGAAACTGGAATAAATACTGTGCCCACTGACGAACTCACCACGCGATTCCGCGACTGCTGCGCGCACCAGGTTTTCGGTGATCAACGTGTCCATGCCAGCAATAAGGTAGCGCGAAGAAAGAAGGCTGTACCCGACGACAAGAATCAGTGCCACGCTGGCAAAGGTCAGCATAAGCACGGCACGCAGACTCAGATTGGGTGCTTTCATTCGCTCTTACCCGTATTCGCATTACCTGCATCAGCAGCATCGCGGTCAGAGGGATTCACCAGCGCAAAACCGTATCCTGTCACTGTCTCAACCATAGACGCATCAGCACCACCATCGATGACTTTACGCAGATGATGCATATGCACTTTGAGTGGATTGCTATCCGGCGGCACATCCCCCCAGACCTGCGCCTCAAGCTTCTGACGGGATACCGCCGCAGGGGCCGCACGCATCAGAGCTTCGAGAAGCTGCCATCCAATTGGAGAGATTTTTAATACGGTACCCGCGCGGCGGACTTCATGACGATTCAGGTCCATGCTCAGATCGCCAACACGCAATAACTTGCTCTGACCACTGCGCCGCCGGGCCAGTGCATGAATGCGCACCTCAAGCTCGGCGAGTTCAAACGGCTTCACCAGAAAATCATCGGTGCCCGAATCAAAGCCCTCCAGTTTGTCCTGCAACTGATCCCGCGCCGTCAGCATAAGCACCGGAATATCCTGCCCCTGCTCGCGCAATGTGCGGCACACCGTTAAGCCGTCGATGCGCGGCAGGTTGAGATCCAGCAGCAGTACGTCGTAGCGATTTTCAGACAGTAGCTGCAAGCCCTGAGCGCCATTCGCGGCGTGATCGCAGCGCAGGCCAATCAGTTCCAGATAATCGACAACGGTAGCGGCCAGATCGCGGTCGTCTTCGACCAGCAGAATGTCAGTCATCAGGCCTCGGCTCCTTCGGTATTATCGGTATGCTCAATAGTAGAACTCCCTTTGATCCAACGCTGCAGCAGGCGTGCAATGTCTTCCTGAATTTTCACCAGCGCCGGAATCAGAATCAGGGTAATCACGGTCGCGAACACAATACCATAGGCCAGCGATACCGCCGCCGGAATCAGAAACTGTGCCTGAGTAGAGGTTTCACCCAGCAGCGGCATCAGACCCGCAAAGGTAGTCGCAGACGTCAGCAGTACCGGACGCAGACGACCAGTACAGGCAGTGATCATGGCCTGACGATGATCTTTGGTGTTTTTCACTTCTTCATTGTACTGGCTGACCAGCAGCAGACTGTCATTAACCACCACGCCCGACAATGCGATCACCCCGTTCAGCGAGAGGATGCTGAGCGACAGATCATTCAGCCAGTGGCCGAGAATAGCCCCCACAATACCAAACGGAATCGCAGTCATAATGATGACAGGCTGAATGTATGACTTCAGCGGAATCGCCAGCAAAGCATAGATCGCCAGCATAGCCAGCAGGAACATGGTCACCATTGACGACGAGGTCTCCTGTTGCTGTTCGGCTTCACCGGCGAAGTGAATATCCAGCCCCGGATACTGGGCCTCCAGGTCCGCGGCGGCGGTGGCTTTGAGTCGGGCCACCAGTTCCGTCACCGACGTTGTGTCTTTATCAACGTCAGCGGTGATGTAGACCGCGCGCTTGCCATCAATGCGGGTGATGCTGTCACGGGCGAAACCGTACGTCGCTGTCGCCACCGACGACACCGGTACAACGTCGCCGTTCGGCGTACGCACGTTGGCATTCAGTACGTCGGCGATACTGCCGCGTGCGGATTCCGGATAACGGACCTTCACTTCGACTTCATCGCTGCCACGCTGATAACGCTGCGCGACCTGACCACTGAACGCCTGATAGACCTGCGAAGCCAGCTCATCCGTGGTCATGCCCAGCGCTTTGCCCTGCTCGGTTAATGCCAGATTCAGCTGCGGCATGGTCGGCGTCAGGTTGTCTTCAATACCGCTGATCGCAGCAATCGCCTGCAGCTGAGTTTTCAGCGCACCGCCAGCCTGACTGAGTACGTCGTCATCGCTGGAGCGCAACTCTATCCGCAAGGCATCGACCATACCGCGTCGACTCTGAATACTCAGGGTGCGCGTCCCCTCGGGTTCGGTCGTGCTCTCGCGCCAGCGACGGGTAAACTCCGCCAGTGTGTATGGCGCATCTTCGGTCAGCTCTACCGTAACACTGCCCGACTGATCCGCCTCAGAGATCACCTGCAGATTGGCGATACCGATGTCACCCGAATTCGCCCCGCTAACACCATCGATAACACCATCGCTACCGGCCAGCTCGTGCGCCACACGAAACGCATTTTCTTCAAGCTGACTCAGGCCTTTATGAGTCAGCCCGTAGCTGACGTCCTGCTGCATAGTGAGGCTGGCGGTGATGGTCTCGGCCGGGACGTCCGGGAAGAAACTGATGCGCACCGTGCCGTTAAACGGCATTGAAATGACCAACGCAAACACCCCCACACCGATCAGCAGCACGGCGTAACGAAGACGAATCGCGTGCTCAATGGCTGGCGTGTAGACCTTCTCGTTAAAGCGGGCGAGCAGGCGGTCGGCACCGTTCTGCAGCGACTGCCAGCTACGGCTGAGCAGGTTGCGCTTTTCTCCGTCACGGTGGGTTTTCAGGTGCGCCAGATGCGCAGGCAGAATCAGCTTGCTCTCGACCACCGAGAGCAACAGACAGATAGTGACGACCACAGCGAACTGGGCATACAGCTGACCCAGCATGCCGCTGGTCTGCGACAAAGCCGCAAAGGCGGCCACTGTAGTAAACACGCCGAATAAGGTCGGAATGGCCACCGCCATGGTGCCGCGAATGGTGTTGCCCAGGGTATCGCCGTACTTCTCCCGTGTGGTGTATACGCTTTCACCAACGACCACCGCGTCATCGACGACAATCCCCAGGGCCATGATAAAACCGAACGTCGTAAATTCGTTCAGCGACAGGCCGGTAAAACCATCGCCCATAAAAAACAGAGTCCCGAAGAAAATAAACGGCAGGCCCATCGCCACCCAGAAAGCGACTTTCAGATTCAGGAACACCGCCAGCAACAGAAACACCAGCACAATCCCCATGACCGCATTTTCGCCCAGCAGGCTTAACCGGCTGGTGATGTTTTCGCTGCTGTCGCTCCAGCTGGTCAGTGACACGCCGGCGGGCAACTTGCCATCGGCCTGCCATTCTTCAATCACTTGATGCACCGCGGTGACGGTACGCACAACGTCATCGGTGCCCGTGCTGACCACCTTCAGGGCCAGGCTGTTTTCACCGTTAAAACGTGACAGGACCGGCGTGGTGTCATCAAAAGTATCGCGGATATCCGCCACATCGCCGAGGCGGACCACCCCTTGCCCATTGGTACTGACCAGCGGAATCTGAGCAAACTGTGTGGCGTAATAGGCCTGTTGCGACGCCTGCACCTGCAGGTAAAGACGCTCGTGGCGCAGAATGGCGGTAGACGAAGTCGACGATGACTGGTTAATCGCATCCTGAACGTCCGTCAGAGACAAACCGTAGGCCTGCAGTGCCGCATCTTTGATCTCAATCGCCATCACCGGGTCGACCCAACCCGAAAAACTGACACGACTGATATCACTTTCCGCCAGCAGATCCGCCTTCAATTGACGACCCAGCTGTTGCAGCGTCTGGCGGTCAGCGTTGCCATAAAGCTGCAACGTAATGGCATCGGATTCCCGCTCGCCCTTTTCGACCACGGCTTTTTCAGCGGTAGAGGGCAAATTAGAAACGCTGTCGACTTTGTTTTTCACATCCGTCAGCAAGGCATCCAGATCGTAATCTGACTGGCGCTCGACTGTAATGGTCACGCCACTGCTGTTCGACGACGAGGTGATGGTCTTTATACCCGTCACACCCTCAAGCGCCTCTTCAATTTTGATCGCGACGCCTTCTTCACTCTGCTGCGCCGAGCCACTCAGATACGTCACCGAGACCGTAATCGTGTCCGGTTCAGACGCCGGAAACGCCTCTTTGCGCAACTGACCCGCTGTGAGCAGGCCAGCGACAATGACCATAATCATCAGCAGGTTGGCGGCAACCGGATTAGCGGTAAACCAGGGAATAATTCCGCGTGCCTGTGCTTCATTCGCCATCGCTATTCTCCTGCTGTGGATTCACGCTCATGCCGGCGCTGTAACTGCTCAGTGGCTGTACCAACACGTGAGCGCCATCAGTCTGATCACCCACTGGCGTGACGTAGATATGTTGGTTATCTGAAAATTTCACCTGAGCCGGCCAGGCAGCCAACAGGTTGTCGTCAGAGACTGTCCAGATTTCGCCGCGCTGGCTCAGCGCCGAGGCTGGCAACTGCCAGAGGCCGCTCATTTCCGCACCTTTGAGGCTGACGTTAACGAAAGTCCCCGGAAACAGCGGCGTCGCCTGAGTCAGTGGCTGATCCACCGAGACAATCAGAGAGCGCTGGCGGGTGCTGGTGTCGAGATGTTTGCCAGTGTGGCGGACATAGCCTGTCCACTGAGCTATATCCTTTAAACCATCGGTAGAGCCAGCAGAATCACTGGCAATCAGGCTCACCGGATAGTCGTCACCCAGCAGCTCGGCCTCAGCAGGCAAGGCGGCCCACTGACTGGCCGACAAGGGCACGGAGATATCGACCCGCTCTGCCCCAAGCAGACTGCCAAGCTCACCTCCGGCCTGAACATAGCTGCCCGGGGCGATGCTGCGACTGACAACAACAGCATCAAACGGCGCAACGATGGTGGCGCTTTCGAGGTCACGCTGCGCTGCTTCAAGCGCGAGGCGCGCACTGTCGACTTCGGCCTGCGCCGCCTTCAACTGAGGCTCGCGCAGCACCAGGGGTGACAGGGGGTCATTACTGATGCCAGAAATAGCCCACTCTTCCCGCGCCTGATCATAAGACTGCTGCTCTTCGAGATAACTGACCTCCGTCGTCGCCAGTGCATTACGCGCTGATTCGACGTCCGCCTTCAGCTGGCTGTCATCCAGCTGAGCGAGGGCTGTCCCGGCCTTCACCCACTGCCCGGCATCAAACGCTGCGGCCACAGACTGAACCTGTCCGCTGACGCGGCTGCTGAGTGTCAGCTCATACTGGGCAGTCACGCTGCCGGAGCCTGTGACTTCCGCACGATAGGTGGCGGGCGATACCGTCACGACCGCCACGGTTGGCGTTTTAGTCGCCTGAGGTGCCGGTGGCTGCTGCATGGATGCCTGATACGACGACATGCGCGCACTGTTGTAGACGAAGACACCCGCGACAAACACACCGGCGATAACGAGCGCGGCACCGCCGCTGAGTTTACGATTCATAAGATGCTCCAAGACCCAGCGCAGAGGCCAGGGTGATGCGATTGCTGAGGCGGGTAAAAATCAGAGTGTCGAGCTGCGATTCGAGGTCGTAGGTTTCCTGCTGTACGCTCAACAACTCAAGGATGGTGGCATTACCGGCACGGTACTTTTCCTGATAACGGCTCAGGGCCTGTTGCTGCTGCGCCAGCGCCTGACTCACATACTGCGAGCGTTCGGCTAACGCCTGTTCGTTGTCCAGGGCGGTGCGCACTTCTTCCACCGCGTTCAGCAGAGTTTCGCGATAGCTCTGGTACTGAATGGCGGTTTCAAGTTCAGCACTTTTCGCCGCCGCTCTGAGCTTGCCCCCCTGAAACAAAGGCGCGGTCAGCTGACCAAGAACCGACCAGACGGGGTCCGTCAGCAAGGCTGCTGAGGGGGAATCGGCGACGTCCTGCAGGGCCGCCTGAAGATCAATACGGGGCAGCAGATCTTTGTAGGCCACACGGGCATTGCTTTCTGCGACGGCGATGCCGTGGTAGGCCGCCAGCAGATCCGGGCGGCGGGCCAGTGTCTGCTCAGGCAGTGTGATCGGAGCGGATGCCACCTGCGGGTAGTCAGCAGGCACCTGATAGTGTGTATCCGCCGTGTCGCCCGTGAGCGTGTTCAGCGTTAATTCCGACTGACGCACCGACTGCTGCAGCTCACGTACGGATGCACGAGCACTTAGCGTCGAGCTGCGGGCACTGTCGAGATCGTCCAGCGCGCTCAAACCACGCTGATAACGTTGCACGATAAGGCGCTCAACCGTTTCGAGGCTTTGCAAGCGACGCTGCTCAATTTCGAGTGCGCGCTGATCAGCCACCAGACTCAACCAGGTGTTCATCACCTCGGCCGCCAACGCATCGCGGGCTGCCTGATACGTGGCCTGTTGTTGAAACAGCGTCTGCTCGGCGGCGTTAATGCCATCTTCGATCTGGGCCCAGAGATCCAGCTGCCAACTGAGCGTCAGCGAACCTGTGTACTGGGTATCTTCGCCAGCATTTTTACTGGCGCTGAGCCCGGCTTCAGCGGTTGGGTAACGATCAGCACGGGTCTGACGCAGGCTAAGGTTAGTCTGCTCGAGCGCCAGCAAGGTCTGTTGCAGCCCCGGGTTATTCGCCAGCGCGCGCCGCACCAACGCATCGAGATCGGCGTTCTGAATGAGATCGGACAACTGGTTGGGTGCTGTTTCGGGTGATTCTGAATAATCCGTCTGAACATTGGCCCAGTCCGGCACACCGGAAACCAGCTCATCCACACGACCGGCATATTCACCGGACGGCTGTGACGAAGAAAACGTCGCGCACCCCGTCAGCGTCAGGCTGAGCACAAGTACGGACAATACAGATTGTTGATTCATGGTCTGTCCCTCTGAGGGCAGGATTAAGCATTCAGAGGTCAGATTAACGGGAGGGGGGGTTAAGACCGGGTTAAGAGATTTAACCCAGTCTTAGAGGGGTGGGTTATCCGTGGCGCGCCATTAGCTCAGTCAGGTGACGACTCAGGCTGTCGAGCGCGCCTGACACTTCGCTCAGACGGTCGGCATCCTGCAACGCAGCGCGACTCGCCTCGTTCAGGCCACTGATATTGCGCGACACATCATCCATGCGCACCAGCTGCTGACGGGTTTTTTCCGCCGTCCGCTCATTCATTTCCGACACCGACACCACAGCTTCGTGCACTTCACCCAGCGCTGCGCTGACGTTAGTCATGGCTTCCTGATTCCGATGCGTAAGCTCCTGGCTGCGACTGATCGCATCCACCGCCGACTGAGTGCCACCCTGGATATTCTGAATCATGGCCTGAATTTTCTGCGCTGATTCCTGTGTCATGTTGGCCAGACTGCGCACTTCATCCGCCACCACCGAGAATCCACGACCATGCTCACCCGCACGCGCAGCTTCAATCGCTGCGTTCAGAGCCAGCAGATTCGTCTGCTCAGCAATGCCTGAAATAACCTGCAGCACCTCACCAACTTTAACGCTGTCATCTTTCAGGCGGGAGATAGTCTCAACCACCATTTCCATCTGCTGAACCGAGTCATTCACTGCCGTGCTGGAGGCCTTCACATCGGCTCCGATGCCGGTGGTTTTCTCTGCGGCATCGCGGCTCTGCTCCAACAGTCCTGTGGTCTGCTCACCCACAGCGTTCAGTTCAGAAACGGTTTCGCTGATGTGGTTGTTTACTTCATCGACTGTTTTCTTCTGCTGCTGCAGACCAGAACGGGTCTGAGCGGCAATACTGGTAAGGTTGTCAGCATTACTGCGCAGACTCTTCACCGCATCATCAATACTGTGCTCCAGTTCATCCCGCGCCTGTGCTGCATCGCGGAAGACGCGTAGCGCACGGGCCATTTCTCCGATTTCATCGTTCTTATCGGCATAGGGGACACGGGTGCCGCTATCACCGCCGGCCAGAGCCGACATCCGCGCGCTGAGACGACGTATCGGTTTGCTGATGGTCCAGGCAAGAAAGCCAGAAAAGCCCACCGCCGCAATCGCAAAAGCAATCGCCATAAGGGCGGTATTCCGCCCGGTCTCATCCATCTCCTGCTGAGTACTGGTCGCAAACACACGGGCACCCGCCACCGTATCGGCCACCAGAGTATTAATCGCAGCTTCGAGCTGAGTGCCCCGGTCTGCCGTGGCGATGGCGGAAGGCAGAGCCGTCGAATTACTGGCTGAGAGGCGAGACAGCATCTGTTGTTTCCAGCCCTCTGCCAGCGTTCTGGCTTCTGCAGCGGTCGCTGCGAGTTGTGGCTGCCCGGACGACAGAGACTCCACCAGAGCAAGACGCTCAGAGAACGTCCGGTAGAGGCGCTTGAACTCCTGATCGACCTCCGAGCTGTTCAGCGGTTGTATCATCGCCAGCACACCCGAGGTGTAGTCCCGCACATCGCGGAAAGCATCCCAGGCAGCCCGACTCTGGTCTACCGCCTGAATCGTACGTTCACTTTGCTGCAACATCTCGCTGCTGCGCTCGGTAAAGCCTGAGAAGAAGCCCCACAACGCAAGGTTATAAAACAGAATCAGTCCACCAAAACTGACCAGCAGGCGCGTAATAATATTCATCCTGATCTCCTTGAATTACAGCGGCAGCGCTGGCAATGACATTGGCTGATCTTCGCCCTGAAGCGTTCCCAGAAATGCCTTCAGGTCTTTCATATCCTGCGGTGTCATCGGCACGGGTTTCATATCGGGAGAGCGCGAAGGGCGTGGCACCCCGCCCGACAGATAGTGCACCAACACTGCATCGAGATTAGGCAGAGAGCCATTGTGCATGTAAGGGGCACGCTGCGTGATATTGCGCAACCCCGGGGTTTTGAAAGCATGACGGTTAAGCTCGTCTGAAGGATCAAACGCGTAACGCCCCAGATCTTCCGTGGGCATGCCAATGTCGTGGAACTTGTTGTCGGTGAAATTCCAGCCGGTATGACACGCAGAGCAGCCCGCCTGACCGTTGAACAGCTCGAATCCTCGTTTGGCAGACTCCGGAATCGCCTCTTCATCACCTTCGATCCAGCGATCGAACGGTGCCTGACCTGACACAATCGTGCGCTCGAAGGTCGCGATCGCCCGGGCAATGTTCTCTGGCGTAATCTCGCCACCGAAAACCTGATCAAAATACGGCTGATAACCCGCGATGCCTTTCACCCGCGCAATCAGCACATTCAGCGGCATATTCATTTCAACATCCGCCTGAATCGGCCCCAGTGCCTGCTCCTCCAGCGAGGCCGCGCGGCCATCCCAGAAGTACTTGTTGCCCCAGGCAAGATTCAGAACCGTTGGGTTATGGCGGCCCAACTGAGTATTCAGTGCCCCAACAGCAAGCGGCATCGCCTGCTCCCAGCCAAACGACGGGTTGTGACAGGTCGCGCAACTGATGTTCTGGTTAATGCTCAGGCGTGGATCGAAAAACAGCATCTTACCCAGAGCCGCCTTTTCCGCCTGATACGGGTTATCCGCCGGAAATGGAATCGTATCCGGACGCTTATACTTGGCTTTTAACTCGTCAGAGCCAGCCGCTGACATATTCGCAACCACCGCCAGAATGACGGCTACCAACCAATGTTTCATATGCTTCTGCCTGATGCGTAGATGGGCACAGTTACATTCAGACTAGAAACGACCTGCAGACTCGTCAAAAGGGTCTGCAATGACTTTACTGGCATTGGCGCAGAAGGCCCGAGAGGCGTACAAAATGAAACAGGTGTGGCTGAACCTGCACTGGTGCTGAGTTTCCAAACGGCCTACCTTAGCCAATACAACAGGAGTAAAAACATGAGTGCCACATTAAGCATCGGGGAACTGTCGAAGCGCAGCGGGCTGGCTGCCTCAAAGATCCGCTTTTATGAAAGCATTGGGTTACTGCGCATGGTTAAGCGTAAAGCCAATGGCTATCGGGAATACCCGCCTGAAGCCGCCATTGCACTCAGCCTGATTACAACCGCTCAGAAAGCCGGATTCAGCCTCGATGAATTGAAAGGACTGATGCCGGCAGATCTTGATCACTGGGATCACGATGCGCTGGTTGAATCACTGGAAACAAAACTCAAAGAAGTTGAAACCCTGATCGCCAGCCTGGAAGTGAGTCGTGCGGAGCTGAAAAAAGTATTAGGTCAACTGAATGCCCGCCCGGATGACATTACCTGCACCGACAATGCCCGCCGTATGATTAACGAACATATGAGTCAGGCAACAAATACTCAGATCGTTAAATAACAGCCAATACCGCTCTGGCCGTGGCCGACGCAGACCCCGGATTCTGCCCCGTGACCAGACGGCCATCCGTCACCACATTCGAGGCAAACGGCAGCCAGGTTTTCTGGTAATCCGCACCACGGTCTTTCATTTCCTGCTCGCAGTTGTACGGCACTTTCTTTGCGACGCCGGCTAACACTTCTTCGGTCCAGGAAAAGCCGGTCAGTGAGCGCCCGCTTACGACAAGCCCCCCTTCAGAATCAGGAATATTCAGCAGGCCACAGTAGCCATGGCAGACTGACGAGACCACTCCACCGTGACCCCAGATACCGCTGGCGAGCTGCTGCAGGCCAACATGATCAGGGAAATCGTACATCACCGCATGACCGCCGGTGTAGAACACCGCATCAAAGTCGGCAGCGTTCAGATCTTCCGGACAGGGCGTATTCTCCAGCAGGCTCATCTTCGCCGGGTCGTTCAGCCAACGCTTAGCAGACGCATCCAGCGCCGGCCACTTTAACGAGCGTGGCTCCAGCGGCACCTTGCCGCCTTCCGGGCTGACCAGAGTCTGCTGATAGCCAGCCGCCTCGAACACATCCCAGGCGTGTGTCAACTCAGACAACCACAGACCGGTCGGATGATCAGTACCCAGATAACGGTCTACATTAGTAACTACATGAAGAATGCGCTTTGTCATAATTCTCCTGTGTGGGCTCCGGCTCTGTCTGTGGATTACAAGGCACTGTAAGTCTGAAGTAAGGTTTAAGGTCAACCCCGATTGCCAAGCTTGACCTTAAAGTAATCTTCAACGTTAAAGTGCCCGTCATCGGAATAACCATAGCAATAATTCAAAAGAGGCAGCGACCATGCAGACCATACTCGGAGCCAACGGCCAGATAGGACGCGAACTCGCCCGCGAGCTGAAGCAGAACTTCACCAGTGACATCCGCCTCGTCAGCCGTAATCCACAGAAGATTAACGACACCGACACTCTGATGAGCGCCAACCTGCTGGATGCTGATCAGACGCGGGATGCCGTCGCCGGGTCTGACATCGTCTACCTGACGGCAGGCCTGCCGATGGATACCGAGCGCTGGATTCGCGAATGGCCACCGATCATGAAAAACGTGATTGATGCCTGCGCCTTCCATAAGGTGAAACTGGTGTACTTCGATAACACCTACATGTATCCGCAGACCGACACACCGCAGACCGAAGACACACCGTTTAAACCACATGGCGACAAAGGCCGCATCCGCGGCGCCATTACCGGACAACTGTTAGAGGCGATGAGTGCGGGGCGTGTAGAAGCCTTGATCTGCCGCGCGCCTGAGTTTTACGGCCCGGGCCAGACCCAGAGCATCATAAATGGTCTGGTGCTGGATGCATTGGTCGCAGGCAAAAAACCGAAAGTCTTCCTTCGTGATGATACTAAGCGCACTCTGATATATACGCCGGATGCATCTCGCGCTATGGCACTGCTCGGCAATACACCAGATGCTTATGGCCAGACCTGGCACCTGCCATGCGACGACAATCGCCCGACCTACAAAGAATTCATCAGACTCGCCGCCGATGCTTACCGGCGCCCATACGAATACACAGTTCTGAAACCCTGGCTGCTGTGGATCGCCGCGAAGTTTAATCCTCAGCGGCGTGACGCCAGCGAGTTGCTGCCGCGCTATAAACAAGACAATATCTTCGTATCGGATAAATTTAAGAAACGTTTTCCTGACTTTAAAGTCACCACCTTCAGTGAAGGGCTGAAAGCCACCGCGGCAGAGCAGAAACACTGACACCCCCCTGTAACGCTTGACCTTCAACCGTACTTCAAGGTGAGCATAGAGCCTCAGTTCAGACACAACCGAGGCTCTTATGCATAACCCGCTCAAATCGCTGGCACTTGCAGCCACACTAACGATCACTGCCTGCGCATCCGTAACTCCCCTAGCCACTCATCCCGACACTGAAGACCGCACAATTCTCGTCGTCATGACCAACCACTCAGAGTACCCAACACGGGATGACTCAACCGGCCTATGGCTGACCGAGCTGACCCATTTCACGGATACTGTTGAAGCGGCGGGTTTTCGTACCGAATTCGTCAGCCCGAAAGGCGGCTCAGTGCCACTCGATGAGCGCAGCCTCAGTTGGATGTACATGGACGATCGCGCAGAAACCCTGCTCAAAGATGACGGCTTTAGCCAGAAACTTAACAACACCCGTGCGGCCGCAGAGGTGAATCCTGAAGATTACGCCGCGATCTATTTCACCGGAGGTCATGGCGTTATGTGGGATTTCCGTGGAGATGAATCACTCAACGCACTGACCAGCGCAATTTATCAACAGGGCGGTGTCGTATCGGCCGTATGCCACGGGGTTGCTGCCCTGGTCGATCCGGTGGATGAACAGGGTGAGCCACTGATCCAAGGCCGGAAAATCACCGGGTTTTCGAATCGCGAAGAATTCCTTTCTGGCTTAAAAAATGAAGTGCCCTTTTTTCTTGAAGACGAACTGGTGAAGCAGGGCGCTGACTATCAGAAAGCCTTTATTCCATTCCGCTCGTACGCCATCACGGATGGTCGTATCGTCACGGGTCAAAACCCATCTTCTGCACACGCGGTTGCCGTACAGGTCATTGACGCATTAAATAGAAAACAGTGAATAAACAACACTGAATAAAAAGCAGAAAATAAAAAACCGGGACTCTAATCACATGATAGAGTCCCGGTTTTATTGTTACGCGGCTATTTATTTAATCCGTGACGACAAGCCAAGCGTCGTCGCCAATGCCATATCCGCCAGACGCCCGAACGGAGCACGCGCCATCGTTGCCATGTTCCAGCGCCCCTGATGATAAACACCCTTGGCGTGACTCATCGAGCGGAAGCCTTCAATGCCGTGGTAAGCGCCCATACCACTGGCCCCGACACCACCAAACGGCAGATCATCCTGCGCCACATGCATGATGGTATTGTTGATGCCGACATTCCCCGAGGTAGTCTGCTGCAGAAGCTGCTGACAGGCCTGATCCCGGCCACCCATGTAGTACAGCGCCAGCGGGCGGGGGCGTGCATTAATAAACGCGACCACTTCATCGATTGTGCGGTAAGTACGCACTGGCAATACCGGCCCGAAGATTTCTTCCTGCATCACTGCGCTGTCGTCCGGCGCATTCAGTACCAGCGTGGGTGCAATCGTGCGGGTACGCGAGCGGGCTGCTTCTGGTTGATTGCCCATCCCCAGTACTTTGGCACCCCGGGTACGAGCATCATCCAACAGATTGTTCAGCCGCTGATAATGACGTTCACTGACGATAGAGCTGTAATCATCAGAGGCCGCACCACCCGGGTAGGAGCGTTTCACCGATGCCGAGTATTCCGACACAAACACATCGATATCATCTTCGTGTACCAGAGCATAGTCAGGCGCCACACAGGTCTGCCCCCCATTAGAAAGCTTACCGTAGACAATATTATCGATGTGACGGGAAGTTACCTGACCACGACCCACCACGACCGGGCTCTTACCGCCCAGCTCAAGCGTCACCGGCACCAGATTAGCACTGGCCGCGCTCATGACCTTACGGCCTACTTCGGTGCTGCCGGTAAAAAACAAATGGTCAAACGGGAGGCCGCTGAAGGCTGCGCCGACTTCCGGGCCACCAAGCACGACGGCAACGTCTTCTTCACTGAAGAACTCAGCAACCATATTCCTGATCACCTCGCTCGTCTTTGGCGTCAGTTCCGACGGCTTTAGCATCGCCCGGTTGCCCGCAGCCAGGGCCGTAGCGAGCGGCACCAGTGTCAGCGAAATCGGATAATTCCACGGCGCCATAATGCCGATCACGCCCTTCGGCTGATACTCGACATGCGCCGAGGCTGAGCGGAACAACAGACTCACGTGACGCTTTTCCGGCTTCATAAACCGGCGCAGGTTGCGTGCCAGATAATCAATCGACTGAATAATCACCGTCAGCTCAAGCAGGCCGGTTTCGTAGCGGGAACGATGACCAAAATCGGCATCAACGGCCTCTTCAAGACGCCCGCGATATGCCAGAACGGCCTGTCGCAGAGTCGCCAGCGACTTTTTACGCTGGCGCATATCCGGAGCACCATCACGCAGGAAGGCATGGCGCTGACGTTCAAGAATGGATTCGGCATACGCCATTTCCGGAAGACTGTTGTCTGCAACACGCGCGGCTGAATGGGTCATCGTCATCTCCTGCTTAGTGTTGTTCGTTCAACAGTTCATCCAGAGATTCCGGCGCATACAAAGCACTCTGGAAATCTGGCACGTAGTCGTAACGGATCATCTTGCCCAGATCGAGTTCACGCAGGTATTCAGAAAAACTGCCGGAGCCCAGCGTCAGCGATACCTTGTCGCCATCCATACTGGAGCCGTGCTTCATATGCCGCGATACCGCATGACCCCAGGTGCGCTCACCCTGATGACCAATATTGGTAAAGCTGTTGGTGACGAAGGTTGGCTGCTCAGAAATATCATTCAGCTTGGCCGTTTCGAGCACGAAATCGACCTTGCCGGTATCGCTGTCCATCACTTCGAACACCAGCGAAGACGCCTCTTCACGATAATGAATACCCGTCACCCATTTCGGCAGGTTATAACCAACTACGCCGCGCACCGCCGCAAGTTTGGTATCGACCGGCAACTTCAGCACGTAGCCCCAGAAGCTGGCATCTTTGCCCTGGCCAATCAGACTCAGAGGCCCAAAGGTAGAGCCGCCTGGTTTGTTGGTCACAATCGCCAGCGAAATTTCGTTATAAGTGTCGTTGTCGCAGTAGTGATAAGCATACGCCGTCAGCGCCACCAGGCCACGGCCCGGCCAGATCTTCAGCGGCTGCACATCGTCCATCAACTCAACTGGCATCAGCTCACGCAAGCGATCGATGTCGGCAGTAAAAATCGCCGTTACCTTCGTATTCTCGTAGTAGAAGTTCGGCGAGTAGGTCTCGAATCCAACATCCAGCTTTTCTTTCTTCAACGTTCTGAACCAGCTCAGATCTGTATCTGGTGATTCGTCTGCAATCACCGACAGAGGCGGATTCGAACGGAAACGGTCGTACAGGCCGTCTTTCACAACGGGCACCTGATGGCCCGCCAGCTCAATCGTCACGTGTTCAACATCATCCGTATCTGCCGCCATCACTTGATGAGAGGCCGCACTGAACAGCAGCGCAGAAGCCGCCAGAAGTTTGATCACTTTCATTCTTATTCTCCTGTGTAGGTGGTGTGGTTATCCACCTGAGCCACTCTAAGGTTAAAGCCGAGTTTAAGGTCAAGCATCGGAGGCCATCTTTTTACGATAGCGGCGGGACAGTAGGGCATCATCGATCTGATTGAGGATAAGCGCCCACAATGGCGAGACAGCAGGGTTAGACGGTCGCTTTCGGGCGTTCTTTACCAGCTGATACTTCACCACAGACATATAGGCGAGGGAGGCCAGCGGTTTGTTCTTCCACGTGATGGGCGACAGCTCAGGCGTGCGTTCCTGGCCACGCTTCCAGGCCGCCGGCAACTGCGGATCAATCGCCAGCGCAGTCGCAATACCGACCATCTCGATCCCACTCTCGACCACCTGCTCAGCCACAGGCAAACGACGAATGCCACCCGTGACCATCACCGGCATATTGGCTACCGCACGGATATCGTTTGCGAACTCAAGAAAATACGCCTCGCGTGCCAGCGTCCGACCATCACGCGCAGTACCGTGCATCGCCGGTGCCTCATAACTGCCACCCGACAGCTCAACCAGATCGACCGACATATCGTTCAACATGCGAATCACCCGGCGGGCGTCTTCCTGATCAAAGCCACCGCGCTGAAAATCCGCCGAGTTAATCTTCACCGCAACAGCAAACTCCGGTGCAACACGAGCACGAATGCCCTCAACGATACGCAGCAGCATACGTGCACGATTCTCCAGCGAACCGCCCCACTGATCCGAACGCCTGTTAGTCAACGGCGACAGAAACTGGCTTAGCAGATAGCCATGCGCTGCATGCACCTCAACGCCATCAAAGCCGGCCTGCTCAGCAAGAACCGCAGTATTTACAAAGCAGGCGATGATCTCTTCGATCTTGCCCTCAGACATCGCCTTCGGCGCTTTAAAAAACTTCGAAAGCTTGCCCAGCTCCACCGACACCTCCGACGGCGCCCAGGTCTGCTGAGCCAACGTCGCTGGCATCTGACGCCCCGGATGATTGATCTGCATCCACACCTGACCACCGCCAGACTTCGCTGCCTGCGCCCAGCGCTTAAACTGTTTCAGATGCTTATCGTCTTCCAGCACCACACCACCGGGACCTGTCATCGCACGGCTGTCGACCATCACGTTACCAGTGATCAACAGACCCGCACCGCCGTCGGCCCAGGTTTCATACAACTTCAGTAACTTTTCAGAAGGCGCAAAGCCATCGCCCGCCATGTTCTCTTCCATAGCGGCCTTAGCAATACGGTTAGGAATAACGCCACCATTCGGTAGCTTGAGTTCGGTAAACAGGGTCATGTTGGTCACCTCAGTTTTGGTTGATGAGGTGACCTTAACCTTCAAGGGAACTTTAAGGTCAAGCACTGTAATAGTCTGGTCAGTTACACACCAGACCACAGATACAATCTCGCTAGCGACATGCCTGTTCGAATATACGTATTCTGGAAACGTCTTCAGGACTAACAGCGATCAGCTCATGAAATTCACTCATGTAGTCATCCAGCTCATCCGTTACATCAACAAAACCGACTTCAAAGTCTTCGCTGTCCTGAAACTCACCGTACAAGCATGTTCGCATGTGCCGGAAAGCCTCAAGATATATTTTCGCTGCTACCTCGTCTGTACCTTCCTCGAATGCGACAAAACAATCGGACACCTCATAACCCCGAGCAGATATGTAATCGCACAGCAGCCCCTTAGCGACCTCCTCCATATGGCAGGCGACAGGACCAAAACCATCTACAACCAAATAGAAATAGCGCATTGCAAAACCCTCCTGTTGAAGAGTTTTAGTGTGTCAGTTGAACACCAGAGACTCTACGGACTATGAGTCACATGTATAAATAAACAGTAAAAACTTTACTTATCTGAAACCTGCATATACTGTTTATACAACCAGTACAGGAGAGCTGAATCATGGAAACGAAACAGGCAACTTCCGTTCTTGAAGAAACCCGCACTTACCACCACGGCATCGGCCTCAGAGGCGAACTCACACTGGAGACTGTTATCCGCTACCGCGCCGCTGTTGCTATCGAATGGATCAAAGAAGATCTGCGCAGAGGCGTGCAACCTGAAAACATAAAGACCTTCTCTGAACTGCACGACGTTGTAGACGCCAGCATGTACCTGTTAGATGAAGACCACCCGATACCGAAGGCCGGTAACTTCTACGATTGGGAAGAACTGGATGTAGAAGGTGTAAACATACAGCTCACAAGAATGATGGACATCATCAATGACTGGCTCGAGACGCGGGATTACGTCAGGAATCACCCGCTACAGTGAGAAAGTGCTGATCTGAGGCCAGCCAATCAGAAAGCTCGTCGACAACTGCACTCAGATCCTTTCTGTGCTTGCCACGGATGCTGCATTCCCAGACCACAGCAACGCGCCAGCCGACATTCAGAAGTAAGTTGATATTGCGCTCATCGCGCTCGTAATTGGCATTCAGCTTTTCCCGCCAGAACTCCTCGCGGGAAGAAGGCCAGTGAAACATAGGGCAAGCATGGCGATGCCAGAAGCAACCGTGGACGAAGATCGTAGCGCGGTACTTAGGTAGCACCAGATCTGGCGAGCCTGGCAGCGCACGGTTATGCAGACGGAACCGGAAGCCACGAGCATGCAAGGCACGCCGGATCAGCATTTCCGGCTTTGTGTCTTTACCCCGGATAGCCGACATATTGCGGCTCCGGGTAGCAGGGGAGTGGACATCTGACATACTGCTCCCGAATGGAATGAATCAGTGATAATATGTCACACAATTGACCTGGAGAAAGAAATGGCCACTGAACAACTCGCGCTAATCACTGACGGCTATGACGATGTATCAGACGCCACGCTTATCAGTCAGTTGCTTGAGATCTATGATCAGAAGGCTATTGCCGACTTTCTCAATTCTGTGACTCCCGGACACTGGTGCCGCGAAACCATTAATCGCTGGAGCAAAGGTAAGTCAGAACCTCGCCTCAGTGCAAAAGAATTCAAAGCCCTTAAAGGCCTTCTGCCGAAAGAAAAAGTTCATCCAGATAAAGCCAAATTCAAGTTTATTGACTTGTTTGCGGGTATTGGCGGAATCCGTAAAGGCTTTGAAGACGAGGGCGGTCTTTGCGTCTTCACCAGCGAATGGAACAAGTTTGCTGCGCGTACCTACAAGGCAAATTACTACAGTCACGGTGATTACCACACCTTCAATGAAGATATCAGGGATGTAACGCTGTCATCTGACGAAACCGTTTCTGAAGAAGAGGCCTATCAGAATATCGACAGAATGATTCCGGATCACGACATTCTGTTAGCCGGGTTCCCATGTCAGCCCTTTTCTATTGCTGGAGTTTCAAAGAAAAATTCTTTAGGTCGTGCTCATGGTTTTGAGTGCAATACACAAGGAACTCTGTTCTTTGACGTCGCACGTATTATCAAAGCCAAGCAACCAAAAGCATTTGTTCTTGAGAATGTTAAAAATCTGAAAAGCCACGACAAGGGCAAAACCTTCAAGATCATCATGCAAACCCTTGATGAGCTTGGCTACTGGGTTGCTGATTCAGATCACGAAGGTCCCAAAGACCCTAAAGTGATTGATGCAAAAAATTGGGTTCCTCAGCACCGTGAACGAATTGTTCTTGTAGGATTCCGCAAAGACCTGAACATCCATGAAGGCTTCACCCTGAAAGATATTCGCAAGTACTACCCTAAAAAGAAGATCACCCTTGGTGACATCTTTGATCAGGACGTCGACGCCAAATACACACTGACTCCAAAGCTTTGGGAATACCTCCATAACTATGCGATTAAGCATAAGGAAAAGGGAAATGGCTTCGGTTTTGGTCTGGTCGGCCCCAACGATGTCGCACGTACGTTGTCTGCACGATACTACAAAGACGGATCGGAAATACTCGTTGATCGAGGCTGGAACTTCAGTAAAGGATTTGGAGATAATACGAATCTTGAGAATCGCCCAAGACGGCTTACTCCATATGAGTGCGCCAAATTAATGGGGTTCTCTTCAATCAATGGTAATGATTTCAGAATTCCAGTGTCTGATACGCAGGCGTACAAGCAGTTTGGCAATTCCGTAGTCGTGCCCGTATTTCAATCGGTAGCCAAACTGCTATTAAAAAGAATCTTATAACTTAACTTCGTTAATGAAATCCTTAAACGATATAACTGTCGAAGAGCTATCGTATGTTGGATGTAGTGCAGATGGTACAACTAGCTGAACATTTTCGGCCACCATCTCATCGATTTGCTGCTTGGAAATAGCTGGCTGCAAAGTTATTAAGTGCTTGGTATTAATCCTTCGAGCCTCTGGAAGAATCTGACGCCAACGATCCTTACAGGTCGTTTTCGCACCCAGCATATGTAGCTTCTTATCAGGGTAGTTAGCATCTAAATACTGAGTTATTCCTGGGAAAATAAAGTCTGGTTTTCTGTTACCCTCTGTCTTTTTTCCTCTGGAGAAAAGGACTGCGTTCTGCATCAAGATCTCTTCGATATGATTTTCAAAAGCATGACCAACTCTCGACTTTCTTCTATTCTGAACAGATAGTGAAAATGAAATAAATTCATCTACATTGTCGTTAAATCCAGCTTTCAACTTTCTTTCAACAATCTCTTTTTCGATAGCCCTGAACATCGATTCCTCGACCGACATCCAATGCATCAGACTTCCGTCTGGATCATCCACAGGGGATACAACTGACGAGTTATTCCTGGCATACTGAGACAGATCCTTTGTCTTTGGAAATACACCTTTAAATGTAGAAAGCAGTTTTTTGACATCAAAACTCTCTGAACTACCTAGTTCCACACCATATCTGGACAAAATGATATTTAATGGGAGTTGGACCTGATTTTTAAAGGTATCGATTTTCCGGAATTTTTCACCAGATGCATCTTCAATGCTAAAAATATTGACCAGTTCATTTTTATAGGAACTGTCAGGATCGCAAAATATTATAAGTAAGCGGTTTGTTTTAGTGACTGCAACTAGTAAGAAATCCCCTTCCGATGCAGAATGTACGGCACTGCATGAGGGGTAATATAAACGCCACTCGGGACCTCTGTTTGGATTTTGGAAACGAACGTCGTACCAGGTAACCTCTTCCTCCGAAACTACCGGATCAGCATTGTCAGAAAGGTGAACGATTTCAGCGGCATACTTATATTGAGTTCCGTCGTTCCGACTACCCAGAACTTCCTTTAGTCCTGCTTGCACCAAACCACCCAATTCGTGTTGATTCGATGATTCAGGATCAACATCTACTGCACTCGAGAACTTAAATGCTACTGCAGAAAAAACGTCACTAACTTTTTCAAACACTGATAATCCCTTTTCTTATATACGTTATAAACACCTTCGCAATATGGAAGTCTCTTGAATCTAATATTGCGATAGCAACCGAACTGTTTATCAAAGTACTTTGTATACCATCGGCTGGCGCTTGACCGCATCGCAATGAAGGACACCTTGATAGGTTTTCTCCAGAACGATCTGTTTATCTATGCCAGCTTGATACTGCTTTGACGTACCCGTAACTCGATCGCACTTATTGAAGTGGCATAACTCGATAATCTGGCCATCAAATGTGACGTTCAGACTCACATCAACAAAGTCATCTTTTTCTATATTGAGCTGAAGCTTGTCACCAGCCAGGATTTCGAATGCATCGTCCTGTGCCTGCTTCCACTCAAAACCTCGATAAATCCGATTCTCGGTCAACGTGCACTGTAGCCATTCACCCGGGTTGGAATCAGCCTTCTGCTGAGCGCGCTCCTCCTGCTCACGTATTTCTGCTTCCTGTTGGGCAATGCGGTACTTATCATCCAGTTCAGCCTGCTGTTGAACCGCTTGCTGACGCTGCTCCGGCGTCAATGCATTCCATTCAGATTCGCTCAAACCCATCGGGTAGGTAGAGCAGGCCGATATAGCGAGTGCAGAAAAGAGAATCGATAGAGAAGAGAGTACTTTCATCAAACATATCCATGTTTAGAAAGCGCTAGTTTGCCTACTTCCCAATACAGAAGCTACCAAATATCTCGCCCAGCAAATCATCGGCGGTAAAAGCCCCGGTGATTTCGTTGAGTGCGTTCTGGGCCATTCGCAGATCTTCTGCAAGCAGTTCACCTGCGCCCATGCCTTCGAGCTGTTGGCGGCCGTAGGCGAGGGCGTCTTTGGCGCGGTTCAGAGCGTCGATATGGCGGCGGCGGGCAAGGAAGCCACCTTCGCTCGCGGCGTTGTAGCCCATCACATCTTTGAGGTGTTCACGCAGGGTGTCGACACCGATGTTCTGTTTCGCAGAGAGTGCAATGGTTGGGTAGCTGCCTGACGTATCTAATCCCACGGTTTCTGTGGATAAGTCAGCTTTGTTGCGGATAACAGTTACGCGGCCACTGGCAAGCAGGTCGTCGGTGACTTGTTCGAGGCCGCGTTCGTCATAAAGCGCGTGTAAAAGCTTCTCTGGATCAGTTTCGTTAGTCGTGGAGTCGATCATCAGCAATATGCGGTCGGCTTTGCTGATTTCGTCCCAGGCGCGCTGAATGCCGATGCGTTCGACTTCGTCGGGAGCATCACGTAGGCCCGCGGTGTCGATGATGTGCAGGGGCATACCGTCGATGTGGATATGTTCTTTCAGTACGTCGCGGGTAGTGCCGGCAATGTCGGTCACAATGGCACGTTCCTGACCAGCCAGTGCGTTAAGCAGAGACGATTTACCGGCGTTCGGGCGGCCTGCAATCACAACGTTCATGCCTTCGCGCAATATCGCGCCCTGATTCGCTTCTTTCAGTACCAACTCTAACGCCTGTTCGACGTCAGTGAGCATGGCTTCAACTTTACCATCTGACAGAAAGTCGATTTCTTCTTCCGGGAAGTCGATCGCGGCTTCTGTGTACATGCGCAAATGAATCAGCTGATCGAGCAGTTCGTGTACGCGCTTGGAGAATTCGCCCTGCATGGAGCGCAGTGCACAGCGGGCGGCTTGCTCTGAGGCGGAGTCGATCAGATCGGCAATGGCTTCGGCCTGGGCCAGGTCCATTTTGTCGTTAAGGAAGGCACGTTCTGAGAATTCACCCGGCCGTGCCATACGGCAGCCTGCGGCGACGACTTCTTTCAGCAGCAGGTCGAGTACCACCGGGCCACCGTGGCCTTGCAGTTCGAGCACGTCTTCACCCGTAAAAGAATTTGGATTCGGGAAGAAGAGGGCAATGCCTTCGTCGAGTACGGTCCCATCCTGTGCTTTAAACGGCCCATAGTGCGCATAGCGCGGTTTTGGCTCGTACCCCAATACGTTGAGTGCAACCTCTATGGCCTTGGTACCAGACACACGAATAATGCCGACGCCGCCACGCCCTGGGGCTGTTGCGATGGCTGTGATGGTGTCCTGGTGTACCTGGGTCATGGTCTGGCCTTTGTTAAGCAATATCACTGGATACATGAAGCAAGCATTTATGCCACGGATGGCATAACTGAGCGCACATGGATGTGCTTGCCGCGTCCTGCTGATGTATCCAGTGGTATTAGTATCTGTTGGTTTCGGGCTGCAGCCCATTTTAAGGCAACAAAAAAGGCGCCGCAGCGCCTTTTTTGGATTGATCACAGCATCAGCTGTTTTCGATCTGTTTGGTGATCACATACTGCTGTGCAATCGACAGTACGTTGTTCACTACCCAGTACAGTACCAGACCGGCTGGGAACCACAGGAAGAACACAGTGAAGATGACTGGCATCAGCTGCATCACACGTGCCTGCATTGGGTCAGGCGGCGTTGGGTTGAGTCGCATCTGGATAAACATAGACAGACCCATCAGCAACGGCAGGATAAACAGTGGATCTTTGATCGAGAGGTCTTCAATCCACAGGAAGAACGGAGCCTGACGCAGCTCAACCGATTCCATCAGTACCCAGTAGAGTGCGATGAACACTGGCATCTGAACCAGGATTGGCAGACAGCCACTGAGTGGATTGATCTTCTCGTCTTTGTAGAGCTTCATCATTTCCTGACCAAGCTTCTCACGGTTATCACCGTAACGTTCTTTGATTTCCTGCATCTTAGGCGCGACTTTGCGCATATTCGCCATTGAGCGGTAAGACATGGCAGACAGCTTGAAGAAGGCCAGCTTGATCAGAACCGTCAGCAGGATAATCGCAATACCCCAGTTACCCACGTAGTCGTGGATAAAATCGAGCAGCCAGAACAGCGGCTGAGCCACCCACCAGAGGATGCCGTAGTCGACAACCAGTTCCAGGTTGGGTGAGATCTCTTCGAGGCGATCCTGGATTTTAGGGCCAGCGTACAGCTGTGCGCCCATGGTCGCAGTTTCACCCGGCGCCACAGACACCGCATTGTCGTAGAAGCCGAAAACGTAGTTACCTTTGACGAAACGGCCGTTATAGGTGTGCTGCTGATCCTGCGCTGGTACCCAGGCCGACACAAAGTAGTGTTGCAGTACTGCAGCCCAACCACCCTGTTCAACAGCTTTGAACGGCGCATCTTCAAGATCATCAAAAGCAACTTTCTTATAACGCTCTTCGCTGGTCGTCAGTGCCGCACCCAGATATGCCTGCATACCCATCGAGCTAGATTTCGAAGGATCAGGCGTGCCGTCACGTTTCAGCTGAGCATAAAACACACCCTGCCAGGCGTCTGCCGAGGTGTTCTGCACCCGGTAACGCACATCAATGAGGTAGTTACTGCGGGTGAAGGTGAAAATTTTCTCGATGTTCGCTTTGTCAGATGTTGTTTTCAGTACAACCTGAAGAGTTTCCTGACCGTCTTCCAGACGATATTCGCTGCTTTCGGCACTGTAGAGTGCACCGCCGTTTTTGTCGACGCCGTCACGGCCGAGCAGGCCGCTTTGCGCTACAAAGGTACGTAACTGGCTGTTTTCCAGCAGAGTGAAAGGAACGTCCTGCTGATCAATTGAGTAAGGGTATGCAGGCAGACGTACTTCAGATACCTGACCGCCACGAGGGTCGATCACTACCTGGAGAACATCAGTTTCAATACGGATCAGATCACCGGTAGGCTTTGCAACCTCAGGTGAGTCAGTGGTTACTAACGGCTGCTCACTGACATCAGGAGTATCAGATTCTGCGGCAGATGCGGGCGCATCGCCTGCAAATGGGCTGTCACTGGTCTGAGTAGCAATTACAGAGGCTGAAGGTGCTTCGGTCGAACCGTAGTCGTTATTCCAGGCCATGATCAGAGCGTAAGAGCTGATCGCCAGACCGGCAAATATGATTAAACGGCGGATATCCATGGTCAGGGTTTCCGTTGGCAGCAATGAGAAGAATGAGTGTGGACGTCCCGATCCGGGACAAGATCTACCCCGTGGCCACCCCAGGGGTGACAACGGCCTATCCGGCGCAATGCCAGCATACCACCACGGATGACTCCGAAACGGCGGATTGCTTCATCAGCATAGGAAGAACAGGTGGGGTAGTATCGACAGCGACTGGGAAAAAGAGGACTGATCGCATAGCGATAAACAGCAATCAGGGCGAGTGCGATCTTTGCGACCGGATTAACGCCGCTTTTTGCGGCCTCTTCCTGGGTGTTTACCATGAGGTTGCTTCAGTCTGAACCAGAGGCTGTCGATCATCGCACGTATCTGCTGATTGTCCAGTTCAACAATTCCCGAACGGGCAAGAATGACGAAATCATTCTTTTCCAGATCATGCTGATGTTGGCGGAAAGACTCACGGATCAGGCGTTTCACCCGGTTGCGGTCTACTGCTTTCTTCAGCTGTTTTCTGGCCAGAACAAACCCCACACGAGGTTGTTCAAGCCCATTCGGTGTTGCCAGCACCAGCAGGTGAGGCGTGCTACCTCGCAGAGCCGTGTTATCAAAAACACGTTTAAACTCTGCCGCTTTCAGTAACCGTAAATCTTTACGGAACGACGAATCCGGCATTGAGTATTGCCCTGCAGGTTAAAACAGCAATTAAGCGGCCAGGCTGTGACGGCCTTTAGCGCGACGACGAGCCAGAACCTGACGGCCGTTTTTAGTAGCCATGCGAGCACGGAAACCGTGAGTACGCTTACGCTTCAGTACGCTTGGTTGAAAAGTACGTTTCATAACACTTCACCCGGTTAAGTGATAAGGGTCAAAATTTAGGGCCGTGAATTGTATGCAAAAGACCCAGGTAAAGCAACGCCAGTTACGGATTTCTTTTCCGGTCACCAGAAGTTCTCTTTCTGACTCATCTCACTGAACACCTGAATCACTTTTCTGATCCACCCGGTCATCATGTTTGTATTGATATGAATGATGTGATGTGAAGAAGAGAAGAAATCTGTATTTATTTTGATTAAGGGCGTCCGTTTCTGTTGATAACCATAAAATTATTATAAAAATCATATGGTTACGGTAATGATAACCTGTCGGGAAAGTCGTGGATTTACTCAGGATGAGCTGGGAAAAACGAGTGCATGAAATGGTGGGTTATGCACAGATGAGGAGAGGTGTCGAGTTATTCACATTTCTGTTCATGCTTGAAATTACAGGGTTTTCAGTGAGTTATCCACAGATGGGCAGTGATGACAAAATGAGATTGGCTGTCGATTTCTGTGGATAACAGGAAGCCACTCAGATAGAATGTCCTGCTCTTTCCGACATTAACCCAGCCAGTAC
This sequence comes from uncultured Thalassolituus sp., assembly GCF_950066645.1. Lineage (GTDB taxonomy): Bacteria > Pseudomonadota > Gammaproteobacteria > Pseudomonadales > Oceanobacteraceae > Thalassolituus. The sequence continues at coordinate 85,492 of NZ_CATMFB010000001.1, forward strand.
AGAGGTGTTTGTGACAGGTTTGTGGGATGACTGCCTGGGGTATCTTCAACATGAGTTACCTGCACAGCAATACAACACATGGATTCGTCCTCTGATTGCCAGTACTGATAATGGTCAGCTCGTCCTGAGTGCGCCAAACCGGTTTGTAAAAGACTGGGTGCGTGACAAATATCTGCAGCGTATTCAGGAAATCATGTCTGAGCTGAATGGCGGACGCATTACTCATGTGGATGTCGTTGCCGGTGAAAGCCGTCCTATGTTCAGCGCGTCAGTGGCTCCTCCGCGTCCGGAGCGTCGTCAGCCAGTCGCTGAAAACACGATGAATTTTGCTGCTCCGCGTGAAGAACCTGTTGAGTCGGTCAGTGCGCCGGTTTCCGCGCCTTCATATGCAGCACCTTCTTCCTTTATAGACCCGCTTGAAGGTCCACCGCCTTCATCTGAAGAACTGGCTGTGGTTCCGGTTGAAGAAACGCCGCCTCCAGCACCCGCGCCTAAAGCGAAGCGTAATGTGCAGGTAGAAGGGGGGCTGCAACATCAGAGTTTCCTGAACCAGGCGTTTACTTTCAGCAGTTTTGTTGAGGGTAAGTCTAACCAGTTGGCTCATGCTGCTGCTAAGCAGGTCTCGGAAAATCCGGGGGGATCTTACAACCCACTGTTTATATATGGTGGTGTTGGTCTGGGTAAGACCCACCTTATGCATGCGGTCGGCAACTTTCTGCAGTCTAAGAACCCGAACGCCAAAGTGCTTTACGTTCATTCTGAACGCTTCGTTCAGGACATGGTGAAGGCTCTGCAGTTGGGTGCTATTAACGAATTTAAGCGGTTTTACCGTAGCCTTGATGCCTTGCTGATCGACGATATCCAGTTTTTTGCGGGTAAAGAGCGTTCGCAGGAAGAGTTCTTCCACACTTTTAATGCGTTGCTTGAGGGTGGTCAGCAGATGATTCTGACCTGTGATCGTTACCCGAAAGAAATTAATGGTCTGGAAGAGCGCCTTAAGTCACGTTTTGGCTGGGGTTTAACGGTTGCAGTAGAACCTCCGGAACTGGAAACGCGCGTTGCTATTCTGATGAAGAAGGCGGTACAGATCGGTATGGATCTTCCCGATGACGCAGCGTTTTTCATCGCGCAGAAGATACGCTCTAACGTGCGTGAGCTGGAAGGAGCGTTAAAGCGCGTCGCGGCTAACGCCCAGTTCACAGGCAGTGAAATAACCCTGCCTTTTATTAAAGAATCTCTGAAAGACCTTCTCGCTCTGCAGGATAAGCAGGTGAGTGTCGAAAATATTCAGCGAACGGTCGCTGAGTATTACAAAATCAAGATGTCTGATTTATTATCTAAGCGCCGCACGCGTTCAGTTGCCCGACCACGCCAGGTAGCAATGGCATTGAGCAAAGAGCTGACGAATCACAGTCTGCCTGAAATAGGCGAACTCTTTGGTGGTCGTGATCACACCACGGTATTACACGCGTGCCGTAAGATAAAAGAATTACAGGAATCCAGTGCAGACGTTCGGGAAGACTATAAGAACCTGCTGCGCTCACTGACAACCTAAAGGCCCTGCCGTAAAGGCACCGGAACTGAGTGGAGAACCATGAAATTCGTCATATCCAGGGAAGCCCTTCTGCGACCACTGCAACTGGTGGCTGGTGTAGTTGAAAAGCGCCAGACTCTGCCTGTGCTGTCTAACGTACTGCTGGAGACAGAAGGTCAGCAACTTTCTTTAACGGGTACCGATCTTGAGGTCGAACTGGTTGGCCGTGTCACACTTGATGAAGTGGGACAGGAAGGCGCAATTACAGTACCGGCGAAGAAGCTGATGGATATCTGCCGCTCACTGCCTGATGGTGCACAGATTGAAATTGAACAGGAAGAAGCGCGCGTAAACGTCCGCTCTGGTCGTTCGCGTTTTACGCTTTCTACACTTCCTGCGACTGAATTCCCGAATGTTGATGCCATTGCCAATGAGCAGACATTCGCACTGGCGCAGCAGGATCTTCGCCGGATCATCGATCGCACCAGTTTCGCGATGGCTCAGCAGGACGTCCGCTACTACCTCAACGGCATGCTGATTGAGGTAAACCCGGAAGGTCTGCGTGCGGTAGCGACTGACGGCCACCGTCTGGCGACCTGTCACGTGGCTGTATCTGGTCCTAAAGAAGCGCAACAGATTATTCTGCCGCGTAAAGGTGTGCTCGAGATGGCTAAGCTGCTGACTGACCCTGAAGCGTCTGTCAGCCTGTCACTGAGTGCGAATCACCTGCGTGCTCATACCGAAGCCTTTACCTTCACATCGAAGCTGGTCGACGGTAAATTCCCTGACTATGGTCGCGTGATTCCGAAGAATGGTTCAAACGTGATGCTGGGTGATCGTACTGAACTTCGCCAGGTATTTAACCGTACTGCGATTCTTTCGAACGAAAAGTATCGTGGCGTGCGCATGGTGCTCAGCACAGACAACCTGCAGGTGTTTGCAAACAACCCTGAGCAGGAAGAAGCTGAAGAGTCGGTTGGTGTTCAGTATCAGGGCGATTCACTGGAGATGGGCTTCAATGTGTCTTATCTGCAGGACGTTCTGGGTGTAATCGATTCTGATACGGTGAAGTTCACTATGTCAGATGCTAACAGCAGTGCATTGGTTGAAGAGCCGGAAGGCGGCGATGCCATGTACGTTGTCATGCCAATGCGCCTCTAGTAAATCCTTCGGATTTCTCTTTATGCCAGTCCGGCATCTCAGAATCAGCGGCGTGCGCAACCTGCAGCCGCTGGTCATCGACCCCCACCCGCATGTGAATTTTATCTACGGAGACAATGGCTCCGGGAAAACCAGCATTCTGGAAGCTATTGCGGTGATGGCGTCTGGCAAGTCATTCCGTACGTCTCAGCTTAAGCACGTCCTCTCTCACGATCACGACCGCATGGAAATGCGGGTTGGATTGAGTGATCCGGATCTCGGAGAGTGTGATATGGAAAGCCTGAGACTGAAGTCTGGGGACCACCTTCTTAAACTGAATGGTTCCGTTCTCACTTCTCAGGCGGAAGCTGCGCATTGGTTGCCGGTTCAGATTATCGAACCCAATACATTTAAGCTTCTGTCAGGCTCTCCCGAAGAGCGTCGCGCCTTTATCGACTGGGGCGTGTTCCACGTGGAACATACCTTTATGGATCAGTGGAAGACCTTCCGTAAGCATCTGAAGCAGCGCAATGCGGTACTGAAGCAGAAAGAAGCGGAATGGCTGGATGTCTGGAACGACGGCTTTATTGAAAGTGCAGAGGCGATTGATGCTCAACGTCGAGCTTACCTCAGCCGCTTTAAGCCAGAATTCGAGCGGATACTGAACCAGTTGGATCCTGAAATCGGCGTCTCTCTCGCCTATTATCCCGGTTGGGAAAAAGATTCGAAACTTGCTGACGTCATGCAGCGTCAGCAGGAGCGTGATATGGTTCTGGGGTATACCCAGTCTGGCCCGCACAGGGCAGAACTACGTATCAAGTGTGATAAGCAACCTGCGGCTGAGATTCTCTCCCGCGGTCAGCAGAAAACCGTTGTCGCTGCGCTGAAGATTGCGCAGGGCGCTCTGTTCCAGCAGGAGAGCAAACGCAGCACCATCTATCTGGTGGATGATCTTGCGTCAGAACTCGACGAAAAGCACCGTTTCGCTTTATGCCGGCTGCTGGAAGAATTAAAATGTCAGGTCTTTATAACCAGCATCGACAAAGAAAAACTAACCGATGTCTGGAAGCCCGTCGCCAGTAAAGTGTTCCACGTGGAACATGGCAATCTAAACGAGGAAACACCGAATGAGTGAGCAGACTTACGATTCGTCCAGTATTAAGGTTTTGAAAGGCCTTGATGCAGTGCGGAAACGTCCAGGGATGTATATTGGCGATACCGATGATGGTACAGGCCTGCACCACATGGTGTTCGAAGTTGTCGATAACTCCATCGACGAAGCGCTGGCGGGTCACTGCGATACGGTCGATGTGATCATTCACCCCGACAATTCAGTGTCTGTTGCCGATAACGGCCGGGGCATTCCGACTGAGATGCACCCGGAAGAAGGTGTCTCTGCAGCGGAAGTTATTCTGACCGTACTGCATGCGGGCGGTAAATTTGACGACAATTCCTATAAGGTATCTGGCGGTCTGCACGGCGTAGGTGTTTCGGTGGTGAACGCACTGTCCGAAAAGCTCAAGCTGACCATCCGTCGTGGCGGGAAGCTTTACGAGCAGGAATACACCCACGGTGTGCCTGACTATCCACTGAAAGAAGTCGGCGTATCAGAGACCACGGGTACTATGGTGACCTTCCTGCCGTCTAAGGCGACCTTTACCAATAAGACCGAATTCAGTTACGACTACCTGGCCAAGCGCCTGCGTGAACTGTCGTTCCTGAACTCTGGCGTACGCATCCACATGAAGGATGAGCGTTCAGACAAAGAAGATGTGTTCGAGTTTGAAGGTGGTCTGGGCTCGTTTGTCGGTTTCCTGAATGAAGGTAAAACCACAGTCAGCGACGTGTTCCACTTCAACGTAGATCAGCGTGAAGACGGCATCGGCGTAGAAGTCGCCATGCAGTGGAACGACGGCTTCCAGGAAAGCATTCACTGTTACACCAACAACATTCCCCAGCGCGACGGTGGTACCCACTTAGCGGGCTTCCGCGCGGCGCTGACACGCTCCCTGAACAGTTACATCACTCAGGAAGGCCTGGATAAGAAAGCCAAAGTATCGACCACCGGCGATGACGCCCGTGAAGGTCTGACGGCGATTATCTCGGTGAAAGTGCCTGATCCTAAATTCAGCTCACAGACCAAAGACAAGCTGGTTTCCAGTGAAGTGAAACCTGCGGTTGAACAGGAGATGGGGCGTCTGTTCCAGGAGTTTCTGCTGGAAAACCCACAACAGGCGAAAGACCTCGTTGGTAAAATGATCGACGCCGCCCGTGCCCGTGAAGCCGCCCGTAAAGCGCGTGAAATGACCCGCCGTAAAGGTGCACTGGATATCGCAGGTCTGCCAGGTAAGCTGGCTGACTGTCAGGAGAAAGACCCCGCTCTTTCTGAAGTTTACCTGGTGGAGGGTGACTCTGCGGGTGGTTCTGCGAAGCAGGGCCGTGACCGCCGGACCCAGGCGATTCTGCCACTCAAAGGTAAGATCCTTAACGTAGAAAAAGCCCGCTTCGACAAGATGCTGTCTTCTGCCGAAGTCGGCACCCTGATTACCGCACTGGGTTGTGGTATCGGCCGGGAAGAATTCAACCCGGACAAGCTGCGTTATCACCGCATCATCATCATGACCGATGCCGACGTCGACGGCGCGCATATCCGCACGCTGCTGTTGACCTTCTTCTTCCGTCAGATGCCAGAAATCATCGAGCGTGGTCACGTTTATATTGCCCAGCCACCACTCTACAAGATCAAGCGTGGCAAGCAGGAACAGTACATCAAAGACGAAGAAGCGATGGAGAGTTACCTCACTCACATCGCTCTTGAGAAGTCTGCTCTGCATCCTTCTCCTGAAGCTCCAGCGATTACCGATGAGGCCTTTGCTGGCCTCGTTACCCAGTATCGCGCAGCGCAGGAAACCGTCGATCGTATGGCCAACCTGGTTCGCAAAGAAGTTCTGCACGCTATGCTGACGCTTCCACGTGTAACACAGGACATGATGAATGATCATGCGGCGATGACTGCGTGGGCAGATAAGCTGCGTGAATCTCTGCCTGATGCGGGTCGCAGTGGTTCTCACTTTGAAATCAGCGTTGAGAAAGACGTAGAGCGTGGCAATTTCAACGTCGACGTAAAAGTCATCACCCATGGTCTGGCGCGCGATTACATCCTCGATACCGAGTTCTTTACTGGCAATGGCTATAACAAGCTCGCGTCTATGAGCGAGAAGCTGAGCGAGACGATCGAAGAGGGTGCGTACATTCAACGCGGTGAGCGTGTTCATCCAATCGTTGATTTCTGGGATGCCGTACAGTGGCTCCTCGCTGAAGCTAAGAAAGGCTTCAACATCCAGCGCTATAAAGGACTGGGCGAGATGAATCCTGAGCAGCTGTGGGAAACCACCATGGATCCGGAAACCCGTCGTATGCTTCAGGTAAGTATTGAAGACGCGATCGGCGCGGACAAGATGTTCACCACCCTCATGGGCGATGATGTTGAACCACGTCGTGCCTTCATTGAAGCGAACGCGCTGAACGTAGCGAACCTGGATTTCTGATCCACGCTTGTGTTTCACGTGGAACACTGGCCAGCTAAACAGAAGCCCTGCCTGACTTGCGTCAGGCGGGGCTTTTTTATTATGACAGGGAAGCGAGATGTCAGAAGGTCGTCATTTGGCTCATATGGCAACCTTGCGCACTTGAAGCTGGTATCGCGTCAGGCCATGATACTGAACCAGCAGTAAACGGCCTCAGCGCTTCGCTGAGAGGTTTCACGCTTCAGGGAGGGCACGACATGGCAATAGAAGCCAGCGTTGGCCAGGAGGGCGTTAACGCGCCTTCAGATGTGCGGGTGATACAAGCGGCTCTGAATGCCGTTATGCATCCGGAGATTCCATTGGCAGTTGATGGGCTGATTGGTCCGAAAACGATTGGAATGATTACGTCTTTTCAGGATGACAAGGTGGGTCTGCGACGACCGGACGGTCGGGTAGATCCGGGTGGACGCACGCTGAGGACATTACGCAGTCTGATCCCTAAGGCGCTGACGCCGGATGCGCTGGCGGCCGTGATGCCGTCTGCGTCGCCCCGGGTCGTAGAGAAGTATTTTCCATTACTGAATCATCAATGTGATTGCCACAGCGCGATCAGCTCGCCGTTGCGCCTGTCTCATTTTCTCGCTCAGATTGGTCACGAGAGTCTGTCACTGCAGCTCACAGAGGAACTCGCATCGGGTGAAGCCTACGAGGGCAGGGATGACCTGGGGAACACTCAGCCTGGTGATGGTGTGCGCTTTAAGGGGCGTGGGCTGATTCAGTTGACCGGGCGCTATAACTACGAGCGTTATGCCGTGTTTGCCGATCTGGATACATCCGATGAGCACTGGCCGGAGCAGCTATGTTCACCAGAGCATGCGCTGGCGGTGAGCCTCTGGTTCTGGGAGCAGCGCGGACTGGCAGATAAAGCGGACAAGGATGATGTGAAAGGCATCACCAAGGCGATCAATGGCGGTTACAACGGTCTGGCAGACCGTGAAGCCTATCTCGCCCGGGCGAAGTTTTTCCTGACCTGATCAGCTGGCCTTCCAGGCTTCTATTTCGGCTTTCCAGCGTTCGATCAGTTCGCGGTTGTCATGATCTTCCGGATGGAAGTCGTCGCGATAGAAGTCTTTGAAGGGCGCTTTGATGCAGGTGATCATGCCGTCTTTACCGAAGAGCATGGTCCAGGCCTCTTTGGTCTGTGCCCAGGATGGCATGCGCCGTGCCGCCCACAGCAGATAGAAAGTACGGCCCACCGTGAGCGCAGGAAACAGCACAGAAATGGCTTTCATGATCCGTCGCAGCGTCGAGCGCTTTCCGCCGGTTGTCATATACACATCGAAGGCGACTGACTTGTGCTCGATCTCTTCAATAGCGTGCCAGATCATCATGTACTTGATTGAAGGGTGCATTCCCTCAAGTTGTTGCGGGTGTGTGAGTACATACTCTGCAACGATGGCGGTGATGTGTTCGAGGCAGACGGTGGCAGCAAGACGCTCGCGCGGAGTACGCTTGTGGTTAAAGAAACCGATGGCTTTCTCGACTCTGCGTTCAATCTCCTGTGCTTTCCAGCCCAGCGATTCCAGCGCCTCGTTCGCCAGTTTGTGCTGATTGGTATGATGCGCTTCCTGGCGGGTGAAATCGGCGACGTGTGCCAGCAACTCTGGATCAGATACGCGGTCTTTATAGTGGCGCACTGATTCAATAAACATCTGCTCACCCGGCGGGAAGGTCCCCGACAGGACGGACATAAACGCGGTCAGGACCGGGTTATTCCGGTACCAGTCCTGCTGATCGAGTTTACCGAAGTCAAAGTCCATACGACGCACTTCGATCATTGGTGTGCTCAGAGGAATGCTGCCTGTCACGGTGAGTCTCCTTTAATACTTTTTGATAATTTTATAGCTAATATAACGCCTAACGCACAATGACTGACCTGCCTGTTCACTCTGGCACCCGGGTCAGTATTCAATTAAGGAGAACCTATGCGTCTGTTTTTCTGTTTTCTCGCACTGACGATGAGTACGTTGAGCTGGTCGGCGACAGAGCCGGAGGTTAACAAGGAAACCGTGACTGACCTGATCGCGACACTCGAAAACGAAAGTGAGCGGCAGGCACTGGTCGAGAAGCTGAAAATCATGATCGATGCTCAGCCCGAGGCCGAGGTGCCTTTTATTGCCACTCTGTTTGATATCGACGCACAGGCGCCGGGCCTGATGGCGGAGTTGATGGATCTTATCCGCAGTTATGGCCTGCCTGAGAGTTTTATGGGTGATCTGATCACGTTTTCTGTGACGGTTCTGCTGGTGTTACTGGGGCTGTTTCTGAATGGGGCGCTGAGTAAGTTTCTCGACCGGCGGCTGAACCTGATCCGTCATAGCCTGAGTTGGGATGATAAGCGGTTCAGCAGTATTTTCCGTATTCAGCGCTGGGCGGGCTATGTAGTCAGCCTGATTCTTATTGGGTATGCGAGCTGGCATCTGATTGCCAGTTCGATGGGCAAAGAAGAGTCGGAAGGCCCGGGTTCGCTGCTCAGCGCGGTGTTGACGATTGCTCTGGTTGGTATGGTCTTTTCGATGATATGGGAAGGCGTCAATGCGTTACTGGAATCCATGATCGAAAAACACGAGCGCCTTAACAGCTCTCGATTTCAGACGATTACGCCCATCATCCGCAATATTCTGATGATCGCGCTGACCATTATGTCGTTGATGGTGATTCTGTCTGAACTGGGCATCAATATCATGCCGCTTCTGGCGGGTGCCGGGGTGTTGGGTATCGCGATTGGTTTTGGCGCGCAGACGTTGGTGAAAGATTTTCTGACCGGGCTGACGGTGGTATTTGAAGACCTGCTGCAGATCGGGGATGTCGTAAGAATTGGCGATAAGTTCGGGCTGGTCGAGAAGATTACTCTGCGTAAAGTGCAGCTGCGTGATCTGGATGGCACCGTTCATACGGTGCCATTTGGTGATGTCACCATAGTGTCGAACCTGACCAAAGAGTTCAGCTATTACATTTTTGAGGTGGGTGTCGCTTACCGCGAAAACGTCGATGAAGTGATCAGCGTGCTGAAGGAGCTTGATGAAGTATTCCGCGAGGACGAAGCGTACGCCAGCCGGGTTCTGGCACCTCTGGAGGTTCTGGGGCTGGATCGCTTTGACGACAGTGCGGTGGTGATCAAAGCGCGCTACAAGACTCAGTCACATGAGCGCTGGAACGTCGGGCGAGAGTTCAACCGGCGTATAAAAGCGGCGTTTGATGAGCGAAATATTGAGATTCCATTCCCACATCAGACGATCTACTTCGGCGAAGACAAACAGGGCAGTGCGCCGAATGCGAATGTTCGCCTGATGCGTGAACAGGCGACGGACGAACAGGCGTCCTGAGGGCGTGTGCCTCAGGCGACCTCACGCTCTCTGGGTCCGAACAGGGCCCAGGCGAGCAGTCCGGCCACAGGCAGCAGTATGATGGCAACAATCCAGGTGGCTTTCACTGCCAGTGTCTTGTGTGACTGGACAACATTAAGCACGGCGTAGACATCACCGATCAGGATGAGAATGCCGAACAGGCCACCGATTTCTATAGTCATTCTTACTTCCCCCGAAGAATTCTCAGGCGATCATAACACGCCCCTTGTGACACATTCAGAATCGCTTACCGCTGGTGAGTTCCGTAACCACGCTGCCGTTGAACGGGGTGTCTGAAATGCGGTCAGTGGTGTTGTTGATCCAGTCTTCGCTGTGACTGTGAACTTCTTTAGTGGACAGGTCGCTGGTATCAAGTGGTGCGCCTACGACGATATGTATCGTGCCCGGGTAGCGTATCCAGCTGTCATTCGGCCAGCATTCCCCCGCATTGTGGGCGACGGGAACGACCGGCACCTTCAGGCGGCTGGCGAGCATCGCACCGCCTTTGCTGAATTCCTTACGCGAGCCCGCAGGAATACGACTGCCCTCTGGAAAGATAAGTACGTGGAAGCCGTCGTTGAGGCGCTCTTCTCCCTGTCGCACCAGTTGTTTAAGGGCCTGGGTTCGTTGGCTGCGATCCAGGGTGATCGGGTTCATCAGGGCCAGAGTCCAGCCAAACAGTGGAATCTGCACAAGCTCTTTCTTGATGACCTGAACCTGAGGAGGCAGCAGCACAGGCAGCATGAAGGTCTCCCAGCTGCTCTGGTGTTTAGCGAGTATGACGGATGGCTCCGGGGGCAGAGCACTCTGCCATACAATTTCCCAGCGGATGCCTAACACGGTTCTGGCGAGCCAGAGAAACACGTGACAGAACGGCCGGCCAATGAAGCGATGGCGTTCTTTTACTGGCATGAGCAGGCCCAGCAACAGGGCAGGTGGCAGCCAGAGGCAGGTAATCAGCGTCATGATGATCATGAACACCACAGTGCGGAAGGCAGAAAAAAGCCGCATAGAAACGGGGCGCTGAATCACACAGAACTCCGGTAAGGGGGATCACTCCAGAGTACGGCGACTCAGCTCGGGTGAAAAGCCCTGATTTGAAATCCTGCGCTGGCTTTGTCAGGGTAGTAGGCCCTGCCTTGTACCTAACGTCATAAAAATCCCAGAACCCGGGGCAGGAGATTGGAGAAATTATGTCGCCAGATCCGAGTAAAACACTGAACAAAGGCCTGCAGGCAACCCTGTTGTTGCCGGTCGCCGTGCCAACCATCGTGGTTGCTGCGTTGCTGATTATTGGCACGACGGCCAACCCAGAGCTGGCAGGCAGCGCCTTCAGTGGAATGCTGGGGTGGGTGACAGAAACCTTTGGTTGGTTCTACATGCTGGCCGTGGCGGTTTTCCTGGTATTTATTCTTGGGGTCGGATTCAGCAGCTGGGGCAATATTCGTCTGGGCTCGGACCATGCTGAACCCGAGTACAGCTTTCCTGCCTGGTTTGCCATGCTGTTCTCGGCGGGCTATGGCATTGCGCTCCTCTTCTTCGGGGTTGCGGAACCTGTTCTGCACTATTCCACGCCGCCCGCGGGTGCTGCAGAGACGATTCCCGCAGCGAAGCAGGCGATGCAGATTGCGTATTTTCACTGGGGGCTGCATATCTGGGGAATCTACGGTCTGATGGGGTTAGTGTTGGCTTACTTCGCCTACAGGCACGGTCTGCCGCTGTCTGTGCGTTCCGCCCTGTATCCCTTAATTGGCGATCGGATTCATGGTTGGGCCGGGCATTTCGTTGATGTGTTTGCTGTGCTGGGCACCATGTTTGGCCTGGCGACCACACTGGGCCTGTCGGTCACGCAGATCAATGCTGGTATCCATTATCTGTGGCCTCAGATTCCGATCAGCACCAGTGTCCAGGTTATTGCGATTGCCATTATCACTCTGGCAGCGACGGCATCGGTGGTTGCAGGCATGGATAAAGGGATCAAAAATCTCTCTCTGCTGAATATGGCTCTGGCGGTTTTTCTGATGGCCGTGGTCTTTGCGGTCGGTCCCAGCGTTCATATTCTGAATACTATGCTGCAGAACACAGGCGCGTATCTGGGCGGAATCGTTGAGCGCACGTTTAATATGCAGGCGTATACGCACAGTGACTGGATCGGAAACTGGACGCTGTTTATCTTTGCGTGGACGATTGCCTGGGCGCCTTTTGTCGGGCTGTTTATCGCGAAAATCAGCCGTGGGCGTACCATTCGTCAGTTTGTATTTGGGGTACTGGCGGTTCCGACCCTGTTTACGTTCCTCTGGTTCGCCATCTTCGGTGATACGGCGCTGCACATGATAATGGAGCAGGGTAAAACTGCGCTGATTGGTGAGGTACAGGCCAATCATGCTGTGGCTCTGTTCGAGTTTTACGACCGTTTGCCCGCGTCCTTCTTTCTGTCTCTGATCACGGTTTTTCTGATCATCACCTTTTTCGTTACCTCGTCTGACTCCGGATCTATGGTGGTGGATTCACTGGCAAGCGGTGGTTTGCTCGAGACCCCGGTATGGCAGCGGGTGTTCTGGGCCTTCCTGGAAGGCGGTATCGCCGCGACACTGCTGTTGGCGGGCGGGCTCAGCGCGTTGCAGACAATGACGATTGTCAGTGCCTTACCCTTCGCCATCATCATGCTACTGGCCGTTGCCGGGCTCTGGCGGGCTCTGGTAATTGAAGGCCATCGTGATCTGTCTATCAGTGCGATCAACCCGGTGCGGCCGCACAGCGACGGGGGCGACTGGCGCAAACGCCTGAGTGGCCTGATGAAGTTTCCTGTGGCCAACAAAATCGAGCATTTTGTTGCTCAGGTAGTAGTCCCGGCGATGCAGGACGTTCGTGATGAGCTGGCGGTGCATGGCTGGCAGGCACAACTGGAAACCGCGACGGGCGAAGCCACACTGACGTTGACTCGGGAAGGGGTCGCTGATTTCTTCTATCAGGTTAAGGCGACAGAACATGAAGCACCGGCTTACGAGACCGACAGCTCGTTCTGGCGGGCTGATGTCTATCTCAGCCATGGCGCGGTGGGGTACGACCTGTTCGGCTGCAGTAAGGAAGAGGTGATCCGCGATATGCTCGACCATCTGGAGCAGTACCTGAACTTTATTGAAGCGTCACCGGGTGTTCTGCCCTGGGAGCCTCAGTAACCGGCAGGTCTGCTGAGCAACCATTCAACAAAGGCGCTCAGGTCGTCAAAGACGGGTGCCTCTGATAGTGTGGCGTGAGAAGTAAGTTTGTGCTCACTTATTTCCCCTTTGCCGGTACGCACCAGCGCGACTTGCGTGCCCGCTGCGGCGCCGGCCTCCAGGTCGCGGATCGAGTCTCCGATCATCCACGCACCTTCAGCAGACACATCCAGTGCACGCTCGATCTGATGAATCAGCCCTGGTAATGGCTTGCGGCAATCGCAGTGGTCGTCGGGGCCGTGGGGGCAGTATGCTATGTGTGCAAACACTCCGCCGTGCTCTGCGGCAAGCGTCGTCATTTTCGCGTGCATGGCATCGAGATCCTGCTGAGCAAAATATCCACGTGCCAGACCGCTCTGGTTTGTGGCAACGGCGACGGTATAGCCCGCACTGCAAAGCTTACCGACCGCTTCTGCACTTCCCGCCAGAGGAATCCACTCGTCCACAGATTTCACATAAGCGTCTGAGTCTTCGTTCAACACGCCGTCGCGGTCGAGAATAATGAGTTTCATAGTGGGTCGGTTCCGGATAATCAGTGCGGCGAGTATAACGGAAGTCAGAACATCAGACTTAAAGTCTGATTACGCCAACTGCATCCCGGTGTCCATGCTCAAAAAATAATGTCCTCCGGCGCCATCCCCGACAGGCAGTTCTTCCCTGTGAGTGGTGAAAGCCTCTGCTAGCATCAGTGGCACTCTTCCCATCACACAAAGGACGATGGATATGGAAATAACAAGAAAGAACGCCCGGAAGCACTTTGCTCTCGCCCTTATTACCCTTGGTGCCGTGCTGACGGGTTGCTCGTCTGATGACGATGACGTGCCGGACATCATCAGCGGCACCTGTACCGGAACCTACCCAAGCTACTGGCAGGATCCTGCATTTGCGCTTCAGTCGGAAGGGCAGCTGATCAGTAACCGCCCCACCAATGGCTGGACCGGCCCGGTGTATCAGCTGTCGGATGATTACCCGCGATCTCCTGTCGATGACAAAGCAAATCAGCCGTGGCGTGACAGCCGCTTCGACGCACTCTTTAATCCGGCAACCGCGCAGCCTGAGAAAACACAACTAGCGACAGAGTATGCCTGGCTGGTGATGGATTACATTCAGGCCGGGAATGTTAACCGTCCCGGTATCGAAGACTGGAATGTCTGTAACAACAACATCCGTCCTTGGTACAACATTCCTTACCAGACGTATGATCCGATGAGTGGCCGCGAGTTTACCCATGGCCTGACACGAGAGGCTCCTGTGACCTTCTCGACGCCTGAGGGGAACATAGATACCACCATGTGGGCTGTCGGCTTCTTTAACGCGACGGCTGCCTACACTCTCGGGACCGTTTGGCAGAAGGATGGTACTGCGAAGGTACCAACCACGGATATCAGCTTCGATGAAGGTGCCGTAGTTGGTAAGCCGCTATTTAATACCTCAGGGCCTGAACAATTACCGGTGCTGGCCAATATGCCGTCCTGGAACGCAAATATCTCTGCTCCGGACTTCTGTTCCTGTACCCCGGCAGACGGCGACGAATGCACCATGATAGAAGAGAGCCAGCAGTGTCCGCGCAGTACCAGCAAATACGGCAATGTGGCCCTGCTGCAGTTTGATTTTGCGGTAAAAGACAGCAGAGCACAGGGGACCGAGTGGGTGTTCGGTACCTTCGTTGCGGATGGCCAGCGTAAAGCAACCGAAGCAGATCCGTGGAAGCGTATCAGCCTGTTAGGAGTCATGTGGGGTAACGATACTCCGCCCGATGGGCAGTTGGCTTACAACTTTCCGGATAATGTGAAAACGGAGGGCTTTAAAGAAGAAATCATCCTCTGGGACACAGTTGATGAACTCAACAGATATGGCGGCGATGACGTGATGAAGCGCATGGGGCATCTCGGCTGTAACTATCGACTGAACGGACCTGCGGACAACGCCAACAACTCCTGTATGTCATGTCATGGCACAGCCTCTGTGCCAGATAAAACTCTGACTACACCACCGCTGCTGGCTCAGTTTTCAGCCATGACCAAAGAGTGCGTGACCCCCGATGCGGCCAACCCCACAAAAGGCTTTGACCGCAGTGGTGCTGCAGCGACAGTCAACAACGGTATCAACTTTGCTGAGATGGATAGTATTTACTTCGCGAATACTGGTGCGGGCGAGCCATTTAATATGACAGTAGAAACCGGCTCAGGCCCGGTCAATGTTATGGGGACCGGCGTGCCGACGTACGAAAGCGGTCGTGATACGTGGATCTCACTGGATTACTCATTGCAGCTATCTATCTCGTTAACGCAATGGATGCAGTGGCAGCAGCACAAAGGTGATGATGTTGAAGATCGCATTCACATGAAAGAGATACGCCGGGGATATCCAGCTAACTGAAGCGTTCTTGAATAAAAAAGCCCGGCTACTTATCAGTAGCCGGGCTTTTTTGGTTGAGCAGTCAGAGCTTATGCTTTGCGACGTAACCGCAACAGCGGCAGTGCAAGGAGTGTTAACCAGAAGGTGGAGCCCCCGGAATCACCACTGCTTTCGCTCTCCGTTTCGTCGTCTATCTCATCCCCGGAGGCTGTCACTGTTACCTGCCCGGCGGTGTACTCAACGTCGCTGCAACGGTTCAATAAGGTTTCGCAAGCCCGGTATTCAAAGTCAGTATCGCTGTACAGGCGAAGCCTGAGGGTTGCTTCAATACTATCGCCGGCCTCGAGTTTGCTGACACGGCAGGTGATCGCGATATCGGTATCAGCTTCGTTAGAGGTGCGGCTTGTCAGGCAACTTCCCGCCTGATCAGAGAGTGTGGCAGAAAATATGCCCAGCTCCGCCTCCGCATTGGGCAGTGTGAACCTGAGAGATACCTGAGGCTCGCCTGCATCTGTGCCGGTGTTACTCAGCAGGAACTTAATATTGGTTATATCGTTCTCTAACACGGTCAGTGGTGCATCATTTTCTGGTCCGAAGCTGTACGCGCTCTGTACGTCTGTCGTGAAGGCGACAGGCTCTGACCAGGGAGAGTAACGTGTACTGCTGTCGGTACTTGAGGTAGCGGAATAACGAACCTGAGCGTAGTACTGAGTTGCCGGGTCCAGAAGATCGCTGGCTGCGAGGTCTGTGGTGTCTGATGTTGCGAAAACCTGCTCATCGTCGGTAGCAAAGAAAATGCTACTTTCTTCATCCAGTGAGCTGGTGATGATGCCGTCGTTATCGTGCGCAAATGAAATAAGCAGTGATGTTGTTTCAGGTGCCAGAGCGCCGGTCCAGGCGTCGAGCGAACGGTTGTCGCTGTTTCCAGAGGTGAGACTGAGGCCAATACTCCCAGTGGTGTCTGAGAATGCAGGATCGGTCAGTTCTGCCCCACCGAAGCCAATAAACACCGCGGAGTTTTCTTCGGTGCTACCGTCGGTAAATCCCCGAAAAATACTCGCCTGCGCATAAACATCGCCGGCACCATCGGCAAGAGCATCAAAGTACCACTGAATCGTAATTCTGATACTGCTCAGGCTGAGCAGGATAGCTTCGGTAGCAACGGGAGCATACTCATCTGGCGTGCTGATGCCGGTATTAATGATTGCCAGCTCGGTATCCAGTTCATCCCGGAGTGAGACAGTACCGTTCGCCCGTATTTCCATCGAAGTGACTGCGGTCCCTTCCACCCTGAAACCGGCCTCCGCCGGAATACTTACATGCGTGACATCATCAGGCAGCTGATCAAACGCCAGAGGTGTCGTAGCAGCGAACCCTCCCTCCCGGGTCAGGCTCTCTACTTCAGAAAAACGCCATTGTGAGCCGAGTGGTGTCAATGTGCCGCCCGGAGCACTGTCGCCGCTGTCATTCACAGGAGTGAATGCCGAACCTTCAAATGTTGCCGAGGTAGATATATCCGTGCCAGAGGGGAGTGGATATTCAATGGACGGCTGTGCCGGAAATTCCGAAGTACTGACGGCAAACGTCAGAGGCGAAAGCAGCAAAGCGGGCAGAAACAGGGGGGAAACGCGCAGAGGCATGTACATCACCTTTTATTATTGAGCGGTCAGCCTAACTCACAGCAGGTAGGAAAGTAAGAATGATTCGGAAAAACCCGGCACCTTTGCCAGTTGCTGACAAGACGCCGGGTTTTTCAGAGGCTTATCAGGCAGCCCAGTTCTGGTTGCCAGAGCCGAAGGTGGAAGACATCGCGCCTTTCAGGTTGCGGGCCATTCCGCACAGGCTGGCGGCTTTACCAGCAATAACCACAACGCCACCGGCAATAGCCAGTGCGGAACCTAAGCCCGCTGGGCTTGAAGCTGCGAGCTCAATGAGTTTCTGAACACTTTCAACGCCTGCTTCTCCCGCAAAATGGGCGCCTGCACCGGTGAATGCAACTGCCCCTGCCGCTTTACCAATTTCTTTCAGGGCATCATTGCGAGCGTCTGGATTATGTAGCACGTCGTTCTTATTGAGGTTTACATCGACAAAGCTCATCCCAACGGACTTACAGATGGCTTCCAGATCTTTTTTACTGGTATGACGTCCACGAGGATTCGAAAAGAAGACATCCTGGTTGGCCATGCCTTTCTGCGCGGTAATAATATCGCTGGCAACCGGGTTCGCTTTGATAAAACGCAGTGCCTGAACGAAGGTGCCGCAGCCTTCTCCGTGGATCAGCCACTTCATACTCTTGCTCTGCTTCTGAGCCTGCTGAATCATTGAGACAAGGCTTTGAATATGTTCCTTACTGGTGAATTCGTTGTTCAGCCAGAACAGTGAGAAATGATTTCCTCGTTGATGGGCTGTTGTCAGAGCATTGCTACCCTTCAGGTAAGCTTTCTCAATATGTACGCCCATCATTGAGCCGGCATCTTCTTTGTTTTTAAATTTACCGGAAACTGCAGCCGTGTGAGCTTTATCGCTCCAGCTGTGACTAAGATTCATTGAAGGTACGGGTGTAGAGCCTTGTGGGATGATCCATTTATCTTGATCCCACTCAGTCTTGTAGATACCGGGTGTTCTGCTGGTCAACGTAGTTGTAGTTGCGCTAATGAGGTGGATGTATATATCTTTCCGGTCGCTGCTTGTCGTATAGGAAAAATTGAATTCACCGATGTTGGCTTGCGGAGCCACCGTTTTATCTCCTATGGCGAGTCGTAATACCGCACGAAGGAGCGATGTCTCGTAATAGTTGCCCACATGTGAGTTTTTTATCTCTTCCCATGAGGCCTTCTGACTCTCCGGAATATGCACATTGTGCGCTATCCCCGCCTCGCGGCTGCTGAATATCTGAGCGTATCCTGCCTTGGTGGCTGACATAACTTCTCTCCTTGTTATGATTAAATATGAAATTCTGGTGCTGGATCACCAGCCTCGATAACGACAATTCTTGGCTCACCTTTTTCTAGGTCGCCGTCCCGCCATTTAGGTGGATATTTCCACGGTTCTGGTTCACGGTGTGGAGTAATCGAGGCGTTTGAAATGTTAGTTAGGGCCTCTTGCTTGCGTTGCTCTGCATAGCTACTGAGGTGCCATTGGATACTTCCACAGATACGATCACGCACTCGGTTAGCAGCATTAATCGAGTACTCAGCAGGAATATCTCCAAAATTTATAAAACGTAAAAATAATACGTATCCATCATCAAGAGCGGTAAAGGCATAAGCTTCAAAGTTAGCGTCTTCGGGTTCTTCGGGTTTATTGCTTGGTAAGTCTTTATGTTCCTCGCAAAAAATCCACGGGTTACCTTGCTTAGATTCGACCCTCCAGTTTACCGGTGATAGCTTCTTACCATGATGAGGTCTAGCTGGCCCACCATCGTACAAGTACCGCATCACAACCTGCTCCAGAATGGCTGGATTAAAACAGCTCATTCCTTCTGGAAGGCAGTCGACCCTTAAAGATGTGACCTGAAAGTCGGTACGACCGATATAGCCGAACTCCCAGATAGGTCCGAAGAATTCCCACCCGCGTCGGATACAGTTGGCGTAGCTGAACTTGTTGTCCTCGTATTCGTGGCCGTAGTCGTAGATGGAGCGTTCGTAGATATTGGGGATATCTTTGGGTGCAACATCAGCGTCAAAACCGGCTGAGGAGTAGTGCGGTGGCAGCGTGATATTCAGCTTACAACCAGCGATTGACACAGAGACGCGCTCTGGATTATCCAGACCCGGTACATAAGGGTTTTTACGAGAGGCAAAGAGGCGCTTAAACATAGTCCGTTGCATTGGTTCCGTTATAAGACCGAGTGTATCAGCGCTGTTTGTGTCGGGCCAACATCTGCGTGTGCGCTGGTTCCTGATTTCAATAAAAAAGCCCGGGCTGTGATTTCTACAGACCGGGCTTTCGATGGTTACGTCGCTGCCTGTCTTAGCACACCGAAACCGGTGCCGATTACAGCACCGAAATATCCGCGATACCGATAAACAGCCCTTGCAGCTGCTTCAGCAGTGCCAGGCGGTTGTTTTTCACGGCTTCGTCGTCGGCCATCACCATAACGTTGTCGAAGAAGGCGTCGACGGATTCACGCAGGCCGGCCAGTTCGGTCAGGGCTGCGCTGTAGTCGCCAGCGGCCATCAGCGGGGCAACTGCAGCTTGCTTGGCAGCAACCTGTTCTGCCAGTGCTGTCTCTTCGGCTTGTGCCAGCAGAGCGTTGTTTACGTCTGCAGTGACGGCATCGCCGCCGTTCTTAGCGAGGATGTTGGATACACGCTTGTTCGCAGCAGCCAGTGATTCGGCCGCATCGAGCTTGCTGAATTCGAATACGGCTTTCACACGACGGTTAACGTCCAGTGCATTCGTTACGCCCAGAGCACGTACGGCCTGGAATACGCCAGCCGGGATGTTTTCATCCGCGTACCAGGCGCTGAAGCGATCCAGCATGTATTCGATCAGGGTGGCTTTGGTGTCGGCCTTTGGCGCCGTTTTCCAATCACCTTCCAGCGCGTAATCAATGAGCGTTGCCAGGTCGATGTTGATCTCTTTCTCAACCAGAATGCGCAGCACACCCAGAGACGCACGACGCAGGGCGAACGGGTCTTTAGAGCCAGTTGGAATCTGACCAAGACCAAACAGACCCACAAGGCTGTCGAGGCGGTCGGCCAGTGCAATCAGCGTACCGGTTTGTGTGGCAGGCAGTTCATCACCGGCAAACGCAGGCATGTACTGTTCAACCATGGCGGCAGCAACATCAGCGTGTTCGCCATCGTGCTCGGCGTAGTATTTACCGGCCAGACCCTGCAGGTCGGTGAATTCGAACACCATGTTAGATACGAGGTCGTTCTTACACAGCTGCGCTGCGCGCTCTACCAGTGCCTTGTCGCCACCGGTTTCGCCAGCAATGCGGGATGCCAGAGCACCGATACGGCGGGCTTTATCTGCAACAGAACCGAGTTTGTTCACCCAGACGACGTTTTCGAGCTTGGCGAAACGGCTTTCGAGTTTCTGCTTACGGTCGGTATCCCAGAAGAAGGCCGCATCTGCCAGACGCGGGCGGATCACTTTCTCGTTACCGGATATCACCTGCGCCGGATCTTTCGATTCGATGTTCGATACGGTAATGAAGTTCGGCAGCAGTTTGCCGTCTTTCATCACGTGGAAGTATTTCTGGTGCTCTTTCATGGAAGACACCAGTGCTTCTGGCGGTACGCGCAGGAAATCTTCGTCGAATGAGCCAGCCAGTGCCACTGGCCACTCGTTCAGTGCGGTTACTTCGTCGAGCAGGTCGTCGTCGATGACGGCTTCGCCACCCAGCTTCACGCCTTCGGCAGCAACTTGCTCTTTGATCAGAGCAGAGCGCTCTGCGAAGTCAGCCATAACATAGGCTTCGCGCAGCTTGGTTTCGTACTCGCCCGGAGACGCAATAGTGATTTCGCCCGTTGAGTGGAAGCGGTGGCCACGCGTGGTGTTGCCTGCTTTCAGGCCCAGTACTTCAGCGTCTACAACGTCATCGCCCAGCAGCATCAGCAGCCATTGAACCGGACGTACGAATTCAACGCGTGACGCACCCCAGCGCATACGCTTAGGAATTGGCAGCTTGTCGAGGCTGGTCTGAACGATATCGCCTAGCAGTTCGGTCGTCTGCTTACCCTTAATCGTACGCTGAATCATCAGCTTGCCAGCGTTTTTGCCGTGAGATTCCGGTGCGGTCTGCAGGTCAGCAGCGCTCGCGCCAGCGCGGGACGCAAAGCCTTCAGCAGCCTTGGTTGGCTTACCATCAGCGTCGAAAGCGATCTTGGCGGGCGGGCCGTACAGGGTTTCTTCCTGATCGGCCTGCTGGGTTTCGAGGCCAGCAATACGCACAGCGAGACGACGTGGTGCGGCAAACGCGACGACCTCACCGAAGTTCAGGTTGGCGTCTTTCAGGCCTTGGGTAATACCCGAGGTGAAAGCGTCAGACAGGGTTTTCAGTGCCTTTGGCGGCAGCTCTTCGGTACCCAGTTCGACCAGAAAATCTTTCGTAGACATTACTTCTTCTCCTCCTCAGCAGCCGCTTCTTTGGCTTCGCGCTCAGCCTTCTGTGCTTCATAACGTGCGAGTACATCGGCACGGTTGGCTTCTTCCGCCAGCGGGAAGCCTTTTTCAGCACGGCTGTCGAAGTACGCCTGAGCTACTGCACGAGCCAGGGTACGGACGCGGAGGATATAACCCTGACGCTCGGTCACAGAGATCGCGCCACGGGCATCCAGCAGGTTAAAGGTGTGAGACGCTTTCAGTACCTGCTCGTACGCAGGCAGAGGCAGGTTCGCTTCGATTAAGCGCAGGGCGTCTTTCTCGTACTGGTTGAACGCGGTGAACAGGAAGTCCACGTCCGCGTGTTCAAAGTTGTACGCAGACTGTTCCACTTCGTTCTGGTGGAAGACGTCGCCATAGGTCACGGCTTTGCCGTCCGGGCCGTAGGTCCAGACCAGATCGTAAACAGAATCCACTTCCTGCAGGTACATGGCGATACGCTCAAGACCGTAGGTGATTTCACCAGTCACCGGGAAGCATTCGAGGCCGCCCACCTGCTGGAAGTAAGTGAACTGAGTCACTTCCATACCGTTCAGCCAGACTTCCCAGCCCAGACCCCAGGCGCCCAGTGTTGGCGATTCCCAGTTGTCTTCTACAAAACGGATGTCGTGAACGAGAGTGTCGATACCCATGGCACGCAGAGACTCAAGGTAGAGCTCCTGAATGTTTACTGGGTTTGGCTTCATTACTACCTGAAACTGGTAGTAGTGCTGCAGACGGTTCGGGTTTTCACCATAACGGCCATCGGTCGGGCGGCGGCTTGGCTGAACATAGGCAGATGCCCAGTTTTCAGGGCCAATAGCACGCAGGAAGGTAGAGGTGTGGAAGGTACCGGCACCGACTTCCATATCGAGCGGTTGGTTAATCACACAGCCCTGCTCGGACCAGTATTCCTGCAGGGCAGCGATAAGACCCTGGAAGGTTTTGATGTTATGGCGGCTCTCACTCACGGTGATAATTCCTGTGGTTTGCGCGAATTCAAAGACCCGGGATTATAACAGTGGTTTTGCGGGATAACAGGGGGAGTTAGCAGAGAGGCAAAGGGATGGCAGCGATTGCCAGAGAGGAGGGCACAGAAGGCCCTCCTTTCAGGGGATTACTTCATCAGAACCCGGATGTAGTTTGGCAGCGCGAAGCTGGCGACGTGTACTTCCGGATTGTAGTAACGGGTCGCGAAACCAGCGGCGTCGTATCGGGCCTGAATGTCTGCAACAGACTGCTTACGCAGTGCTTCGTTATCGGTTGCCCAGGCCAGTGACATAAAGCCGCCGGCGTAGGTTGGTACCGGCGCGACATAAAAACTGGCCTCGTTGTAGAGCTTGCTCAGGCGCTGGTAGGTGTTGGTCACTTCGTCACCCTGCATAAACGGAACACCGTTCTGAGCCACCATGATGCCGCCTTCGTTCAGGCACTTCTTCTCATCGGCGTAGAAGTCCGAGGTGAACAGCACTTCACCCGGGCCGATCGGGTCGGTGGAGTCGGAGATGATGACATCGAATTTATCGGTGCAGTTCGCCACGAAATCTTTACCGTCTGCGATCACGATATTTGCCCGCGGGTTGTCGTACGCACCGTCAGAGTGTTTCGGGAAGTATTCCTTACACATATCAATCACGCTGCCGTCGATCTCAACCTGAGTGACATGCTTAACGTTCTTATGACGCAGCACTTCACGCAGGATACCACCGTCACCGCCGCCAATAATGAGTACCCGCTCAGGATTCGGATGCGCAAACAGAGGTACGTGAACCATCATCTCGTGATAGATGAACTCGTCTTTCTCTGTGGTCTGAACCACGCCATCCAGCAGCATCACGCGACCCAGAAATGGCGTTTCGAAGATCTCAAGGTGCTGGTGCTCGGTTTTAACTTCAAACAGCAGGTCGCTGACAGTGAAGGACTGGGCGTAGTCGTCGTAGAGACGCTCGCGGACGAAAGTTTTCTCAGTCATGGGCGGGTTCCACAGTGGAGGAGATAAAGCGCGGGAGTATAACGGTCAGGGAAGCTGAGACCAAGGTGGCACCGGGTTTTCGCGTAATGGTTGTTACAGCGATCATTGATTTTGTGGACAGCAGCTCTTCTGTCTGCAAAACGTAAGTTTACACTTGTCTACTTTTGGCAGTTGTAGGCCGGTGATAACGTCGATTGGCTGAATAACAGCGTACTTTGCAAGAGGAATGCAAAATGAAAATAAAAATGCTCGCACTTATCTCTCTGTCATCCGTTCTGTTCGGTTGTGGCGGAGATGACGATAGTGACAGTCTGGATCAGCGCATGATGACTCTTGAAGAGCTCGAAAGTGCATTGCCTGTCGACGCACAAGGAACCAGTAGCAGTCTTGCGGGGCTGTGGCTCATGCAGCTGACTTCGCAAATGTCCGTTGATACTAATTCTGAAGATGACAGTGTTGATGAGCTGCATTACTTGCACGGTCGTCAGGTGGCTCTGATCACAGAGACAGAGGATGGCTTTCACACCAGTTTTTGTGGAAGTTATGCCGTACAGACAGACCTGGATTTCGCCGCAGCAGATGGTGCGGAGGGGACGTCATATTCGGCGGGGCTGGTTGACGATCAGACGCATTTTAATCTTGATATCACCGACAACCGGGAGCTGACCGGCGAGTTAACGGTTGCTCATGATGATGAAGTAACGGGCGACTATCAGTTTCTGGGAGTTAAGCTCAGCGATGCGACTTCGTTCGCAGCGGCCAGCAATGAGATGGATATCACTGCGAGTCTGACGGTAAACGGTGTCGAGTATGCATTTTCTGAACTGGGTACCGATGTGACTTGTGTTGGCAGTAGCGCTGGCAGCGCAGAAAACACTGCAGATTCGTACCGTACTGACGCATTCCATGTAGGTTTTACGACGGTTGAATCTGGTGCATCCGGCGTGAGCCTTGCCCTGGGTGAATTGAGCTGTCCGCAGAATATGATCGATGGTAGCAGTGAAACAGCGATTGCTGAGTGTGACGCAGCTTCTCTTGTCGTGGAGCTGGAAAGCAGCAGTTTTGAATATGATGAAAAGGAAGTCATCCTTGATTCCGGTTTCTCTGTGACATCAGCAGAAAACACCGATCGTAACGCTCTGTGGGATGTGCGCATCGGTTTGCCCGGAGCCTGACACCTTCCTTTACCGAGCACAAAGGCCAGCAATCGCTGGCCTTTCTTTTTAGCAGAGCACGACAGATTACTTTGGCACTTGCAGAACGTCGACCACACCGACGTGCAGCACACGATCTTCCCTGGCCACGGCCGGCAAAGAAACGGAGGCCGGCATTTCACCTGAATGTCATAAAGCTGGTGCAGGGTGCGCGCATGGAGAATCAAACAAAGGAACAGTTTCAATGAACAAACCTCTCATCTGTCTACCTCTGATAACTTTTACTTTACTGACTGCGTGTGGTGGGGGTGAAGGTGTCAGCCCCCAAAGTATTGAGTCGATGCAGCGGTTGCTTCCACAATCCCCAGTGTCCGGCGCATCGGATTCGCTGAATGGTTTCTGGCTGGTGCTTTCCAGTACCACATCTGAGGGTCACAGTGAGTATGGAAACGCTTCCTCGTATGACGAAGGCCGTCAGCTGGCGCTTGTATCAGAGGATGAAAACGGAGTTCGCCTGCACCTCTGTGCTTCTGATTATTACATGGAGTTTGACGAAGTAAGCCTGATCCGCGAAGGGCAGCAGCTGGCGTATGACGTGGAATATGGCTCAGAGGAAGAGGGGGACTGGTATTACGAACACTTCGCTGCGGAGATCACCGGGAATCATCGTTTCACAGGAACGGCGAAGGTCGGCAATCTCGATTCCGACCGAGAGTCGGAAGCAGAAGATGTTACTAACATTGTTGCTGTGAAGCTCAGTAACGCTCTCACTCTGACGGAACTGGCCAGTGAAGTCAGCCTGGACCTGTATCTGTCAGTAAATGATCAGGCGCTGACCACAGCGGAGCTGGCGAATGACATTATTTGTGCAGGCAGTTCAACGGGACGTGTGCGGGGGTCGGTCGACGGCATTCAGTACGACTTCGATAGTACTTATGTGGCAGCACTGACTGACAATGATTTTGAGGACATCAAATACAGTGCGCTGAGAGGAGCAGAGACCATTGATGATCAGATACTGCTCTCTCAGGATCTTATTCCAACCCCTGAAACGCCGGTCTTCATACGTGAGTGCGATCTTTACTGCGAGGAAGTTATCCGGGGATCGATCGATTCTGAGAACATCAGTGCGTTTGATAGCGAGGGCTTCGAGCTGCACTCCGAGATCTCGGCATCCCGTCCGGATGGCGCCACATTTGAGTGGCGCTTTAACCTGGAAGAAAACTGAAAAACAAAAAAAGGCCAGCAATCGCTGGCCTTTCTTATTAGCAGAGCACGACAGATTACTGTTCGAGACCTGCGATAAAATCTTTCAGGTCCTGTGCCGTTTTAGTTGGTGTTTCCGCCTGTTAGATGAGACTCAAGGTGTCGTCACAGGAGTCTACTGTTTATTGATATGTCTGTTATGCTGCAGGGAGTAAATACAAGAACAAGGGAATGTAATATATGAATCTCCGTTCAGTTCTCATGATTTCTGTTGCTGGATCGCTCATTGCTTGTGGCGGAAGCGATAAATCATCCTCACAGAAACAGCTGTCTTTAGATACGCTTCAGAAAAATCAGCCTCAGGTGAATATCGCGCTGGATTCTATGACACCGGCGGGAATTTGGGTTGGTGACTTCAGTAATACCGCTGAATTTACATTTCATTCGACCAGTGGCTCACACGTGGATAACGGTCGCATGGTATTCCTTATTGAGCCCACCGACGACGCATCCCAGTATGTGGTCAATTTATGCGCCTACAACACAGAGGCGATGACAAAAGATATTTTCTCTGTAAGTGGTAGTTCTCTGGGACTGGAAATCGATGAATCCTACCCTGAAGAAGACGAGGTGTGGCGTTGGACCATAAACTTCGCGATGGAGCAGAACCTGTCGGCGACCATGACTGGCGATTATTTTGACGAGTATGGAGACTATAGCCGTACAGAGACGTTCCTGATGGCTGCAACTAAGATCAGTGATGCAACCAGTTTTACGGAGGCAGCTAGTTCTCTGGACATCAGTTACCACTCTTCTAGCAGCGATGATACTGCCTTCTCTGATGTGAGTGATAAATTGACCTGCCTTGTATCATCGGAAAGACCGGTAAAAGGTACCGCGACCACGGGTGAAAACTACAGTGGTACATTTGCATTCGCTGGGGCAGTGCTTGGCCTCTATGAGTACATTGATATTCTCGAGTACCGCATTGAGGGTGTTGACGACCTTGACGCTGGTGAAGTGGCGTACATAGTCGGCTCTGAGGCCAGAGCTAGCCTTTGCTACGATGAGCCGTGCGCCGCTGTCACCGACGCTTCCGTCGCTATTACAGAGAGTAGCGCTGCTGCTTTCTCTTTTGAAGGTTCAGCCTCTCTTGATGACGGTTTGCCAGATGTAGAATTTTCTTTTTCTATTGCAATTCCTTAGACAGCCCTGAATGACACAAAAAAGGCCAGCAATCGCTGGCCTTTCTTATTAGCAGAGCACGACAGATTACTGTTCGAGACCAGCGATAAAATCTTTCAGGTCCTGTGCCGTTTCTGCGGGCGCTTCCAGTTGTGGCAGGTGACCAATGCCATCCATCTTGATGGTGGTTACGTTAGGCATCAGTTTTTCCAGAACGTCGACTGCACCAACGTGCAGTACGCGGTCTTCTTTGCCCCAGACCAGTAACGTCGGCGTTGCCAGGCCAGTGACCCGGGCTTCAACGCTGTCTGCTTTCAGCTGGGCAAAGATTTTCTGCTCAAGATCGAAGTTTGCGATACGTTTTCTGGCCATCTGGTCTTTAACAAAGCCGGGTACGAACGGAGGTTCGCTCATGACCAGATCGAATACATCGCGGAACTCCTCTTCTGTCTTGGCCGTCAGTGGGTTTACCCCAGTCTCGCGGATGATGCGGGCCATTTCAGATTCAGGTGCAGACCAGACACCGCCGGGATCAAGCAGCCACAGGCTTTTCACTTCAGCCGGATAAATCGATGCGTATGTCATGGCGATATGTCCGCCCATTGAGCTTCCGCCAATATGAATTCGGCGTTTAAGGTCCAGCAGTGTGAACAGCTCGTGCAGGCGGCGTGCCTGTGCCAGAGGGGAATAATCTGCATCTTCCGGCTTAGATGATTCTCCGAAACCGATGTGATCAGGAACGATCAGGTGGAAGTCTTTCAGGTAGGGAGCAGATTCGGTGAAGTTGTCTTTATCGGCACCGAATCCGTGTAGCAGAACCAGAGTGTCCGCGTCTTTGTTATCCGACTCGAGGTAGACGTACTTCAGGCCACTGCTGAGGGTAATTTCTTTCTTTTCCAGGTCGCCCAGGCCGCGCTTAAGATCTACCAGAAATGCCGCAGTGCCGGCGGGCGCAATCATTACGGTGGCTGCAGAACCGATAACGGCGAGTACAACGACCGCGATGAGAACTTTGATGATTTTCATTATGTCTTCCTTAAAAGTAACAGGCGCGCCTATCTTACCCCGCAAATGCGACTTCGCCATGGTTAAAACCGCCGGACTTCACTCCTGAACCTGCAATTTCAGCCAATCTCCGCTCGCAACAACCTCCGCTCCGGGCGGCCTGAACAGGCTTTCGTATACCCAGACGGGGTGGCGGAACATCTGTCCGTTAAATTCGACCTGGGTTTCGACACGTTGATACTCGTGCGGGCGGGGAGATACTGCATCGCACCCTTCGTAGCGGTCCAGAGTGCGTAACAGGCTGTCGTCATGGATCAGAAACAGATCGCCTGTAACCCAGCGGCAGTCGTTCAGCAGCAGCCCCGGGTAACGTCCAAGGTCAAACAGCTCACCCCCGACCCTGGCCTGACCGAGGTGCCTGGCTTTCTGGCGCAGCGCCTGCTTTGCCATTGCAGCACCCCCTATGCTGCTGGTGCGGCGCCAGGCAGGGCGCAGGCTCCCGTATACAAAAAGGTACATATGTTGTGCTTCTGTCATTCTGAGAACTGCCTGTCAGAAAATGTGGAATCCAGTGAGATGAATGTGACCGGAGACACGTTAGGGAGGTTGTGACGTTCGGCGTCGGTTTGCAAGTTGAAAATGCCTGCTAAATTGAACATCAGTTAAATTTAAATCTGCAAACAGGATACGACATGAAACTGACGACCTCTGCAATTCCCGCATGCGCGGCTGTTCTGGCTCTGACACTACAGGGTTGTGCTAATGATGTTCAGGTAGCGCGCGTTCAGTCAGCGGTTCCTGACTCTCCGGTCGGCATCTGGCTGACGGAAGCTCAGGTGGGCGAGGAGGCAGAGATCCGCCAGCTGATGGTGATTGAGGCTCTGGGCAGTGGTGACTACCGCATCCATGAATGTGCATTGACTGCCAATGCCAGCGAGGCACTGAGCCGGACTCATTTTCATGGTGGTCGCCTGCGGAGCGGCTGGGCAATTACGGATGAAAATTTCGTGCAGCCTTACAGTGAGTCTGAGCTGATCACTCTGGTCGTCGACGGCCATTCGCTGGCGGGTGAATATCATCAGTACGATCGTAATCTTGATGGTTCGTATGTGGCCCATCAGGTGGTGGGCATCACTGGCACCCGGATCAGTACGGCGCAGAGTCTGGATACCTTGTCGGCACTGGAAATCCAGTCAATGCTGGGAACGGGGGCTGCCTGGACCGCGGATACCGGGCATCTTGGGCAGACTTGTGCGGCTGTGAGTACAGAGACTGATGTTGCGTCGCAGCTGGTGGCTGAACTCTTTGAGGAAGGCGGCACTCCGACGGTTCTCGCCGGAGGCCGCTGAGTTATCAGTGCCTTATCCGGCGCTGACAACTTCCATGGCATCGACGTTCTGGAAGCCGCGTGGCAGCTTGTTACCGCGACGTCCCCGCTCCCCCTGGTAGTGCTCAAGATCGGCAAACTTCATTTTCAGATGACGTTTGCCGGCATGAACCAGCAGAGTGTCTGCTTCGCTGAAGGCCACCGCAGCAACCATCAGTTCTTCGCGCTTCGCGGCCCGGTCTGAGGGGATACCAATCATTTTATTGCCCTTACCGCGCGCCATCTGAGGCAGATCGGCGGCTGGGAATACCAGCATCCGGCCTTCGTTGCTGATGGCTGCAATCCAGCATTTTTCTGGTTCTTCGATACGCGCCGGCGGCAGAATCTTCGCGTTGTCTGGTACGTTGATCAGTGCTTTACCTGCCTTATTCTTACTTTGCATATCGCCAAGAGTACCGATAAAGCCGTAGCCCGCATCGGTACTGAGCAGATACTGGTCTTCATCTTTACCCATCAGCGCTTTAATAAACAACGCGCCGGCGGGCGGGTTGAGGCGACCGGTCAAAGGTTCGCCCTGACCGCGCGCTGATGGCAGGGTATGAGCCGCGATACTGTAGGAGCGCCCGGTATTATCGAGGAAGATCGCGTTCTGATTGGACTTACCGAATGCTGAGGTCAGGAATTTGTCCCCAGCTTTATAGCTCAGGTTCTCGCAATCAACATCGTGGCCTTTGGCGGCACGCACCCAGCCTTTATCAGACAGCACAATCGTAACGGCTTCTGCTGAGACCAGCTCGGTTTCGCTGAATGCTTTCGCCTCGCCACGTACCACCACTGGAGAACGGCGGTCATCACCGTATTTTTCGGCATCGGCAGTGAGTTCTTTCTTGATCAGGGTCTTCATGCGGCGCTCCGAGCCGAGCGTCTTCTCCAGCATGTCGCGCTCTTTCTCCAGCTCATCCTGCTCGCCACGGATCTTCATTTCTTCCAGCTTGGCAAGGTGGCGGAGTTTCAGCTCAAGGATCGCCTCGGCCTGGATGTCAGAAATGCCGAACCGTTCCATCAGCACCTCTTTAGGCTGATCTTCTGTCCGGATAATTTCGATGACTTCATCAATATTGAGGAAAGCAACCAACAGGCCTTCGAGGATATGCAGGCGCGCCAGCACTTTGTCGAGACGGAACTGCAGGCGACGACGGACGGTTTCGGTGCGGTAGGTCAGCCATTCGGTGAGCATGGTTTTCAGGTCTTTGACCTGTGGCCGACCATCAAGGCCGATCACGTTCATGTTCACGCGGTAGTTTTTCTCGAGGTCTGTTGTGGCAAACAGGTGAGCCATTACGGCCTCGGTGTCGACCCGGTTCGACTTAGGCACAATCACCAGGCGGGTCGGGTTTTCATGGTCTGATTCGTCGCGCAGATCGGTCACCAGTGGCAGCTTCTTGGCGTTCATCTGGGCTGCGATCTGTTCAAGAATTTTGGCACCGGAGACCTGATGCGGCAGGGCAGTGATGACGATTTCACTGTCTTCCACCGAATACACCGCGCGCATTTTTACTGAGCCGCGGCCATCACGATAGATCTTACGCAGTTCGGCACGGGGGGTGATGATTTCGGCATCGGTCGGGAAGTCCGGGGCGATCACATGCTCGCAAAGGGCGTCGATATCCGCGCCGGGCTCGTCGAGTAACCGGATACAGGCACTGGTCACTTCGCGGGCGTTGTGCGGTGGAATATCGGTCGCCATACCGACGGCAATCCCGGTGGTGCCGTTCAGCAGTACGTTTGGCAGTCGCGCTGGCAGCGTGCACGGCTCGTCCAGGGTGCCATCGAAGTTTGGCTGCCATTCGACGGTGCCCTGACCGAGTTCACTCAGCAGGACATCAGCAAACGGCGACAGCTTGGCTTCGGTGTATCGCATAGCGGCGAAAGACTTCGGGTCATCCGGTGCCCCCCAGTTCCCCTGACCATCGATCAGTGGGTAACGATAGGAGAAGGGCTGAGCCATCAGCACCATGGCCTCGTAACAGGCGCTGTCGCCGTGCGGGTGGTATTTACCCAGTACGTCACCCACGGTACGGGCAGACTTCTTGTACTTAGCGGTGGACTTAAGGCCCAGCTCGCTCATGGCGTAAACAATGCGGCGCTGAACGGGTTTGAGGCCGTCACCCACGTGAGGCAGGGCGCGGTCGAGAATGACGTACATGGAGTAATTCAGGTACGCGCTCTCGGTGTACTGTTTCAGTGACTGGCGTTCCACGCCGTCGTCGGTATAGCTGATCTGATCCGTCATAGTCTCAGGTTCATTCTGGAGAAGATTCCGGTGCTGAACGTCCGCCACAGTCACGGAGGAAGTCATCACCACTCATCGGGCTGCCGTAAAAATACCCCTGCAACCAGTCGCAGCCAAGGTTCTGCAGGGTTTGTTCCTGTTCTTTGTTCTCAACGCCTTCGGCGACCACCGCCAGATTAAGGCTTCGCGCCATCATAATAATGGCGCGGGCAATTTCGTAGTCGTTTGCCTGTTCGTGAATATTACGCACGAAAGACTGGTCGATTTTAAGCACGCTGACGGGCATAGATTTCAGCTTGCTCAGTGACGAGTAGCCCGTGCCGAAATCATCAATGGAGAACTCAACACCCATCTCCCGCAGCGTGTGAATCTGCTGGTTCACCTCTGTCATGCCGGACATCATCAGAGACTCTGTCACTTCCAGCTCAAGCCAGTGTGGGTCACATCCGAGTTCGTCGAGGATGTCAGCTACCGTGGCAGCAAAGCGGGCATTGATCTGCATGGCGGAAACGTTGACGGCAATTTTTTCAATCGGAAGCCCCGCGGCACGCCATTCGAGCAACTGAGAACAGGCGGTACGCAACACCCAGAGCCCCAGCTCCATAATCAGACCGCTGGTTTCAGCCAGAGGAATAAATTCATGTGGAGACACCAGCCCACGGAACTCATGTGGCCAGCGCAGCAGAGCTTCCGCTCTGAACACTGCGCCATCCGTGCTGCGACGCTGCGGCTGATACACCAGCTGGAACTGCTGTTCGGCCAGGGCTCTGCGCAGGTCCTGTTCGAGTGATAACTGGTTGTGCTGATTGATGGTCAGCTCGGGGGTATACACGCAGCTGCAGTTACGCCCCTGGGCCTTTGCCCGGTGCAATGCCGCATCAGCATGCACCAGAAGAATATCAGTATTGTCACCATGCCCTGGCGCAATAGCGATGCCGGCACTGGCATAAATGGTCAGCAGGTGTCCCTGCAGTTGATAAGGCCGGGCGATCTCGGCGAGCAGCTGATCACACTTATCCTGAATATGTTCAGCATCCGTCTGAGTCAGCACCACGACAAACTCATCGCCGCTGAGGCGGGCGCAGATATCGCTGTCGCGCAGATTTGAGCGCAACCGGTGGGCAACATCGCGCAGTAGCAGATCGCCGATGTTGTGGCCGATGGTGTCGTTGATGTCTTTAAAGCGGTCGAGGTCGATAAAAATAACCGCAACGGGTTCTTCGTTGCGTTTTGCCATCTGCAGGGCGAAGGTCAGCTGCTCCTGCAGTAGATAGCGGTTGGCCAGCCCTGTCAGGGTGTCGTGGCGGGCCAGATATTCGAGGTCCTGCTGGGCCTGCTTACTCTCGGTAATGTCCCGGCACACGATCAGAACACCACTGCAGTCGCCCTGTTCGTTGAATACTGGCTGGCGTCGGGTATCCAGCAGCACGGCTTTGCCGGTGGCGTCTGTCAGCCACTCTTCATGCTGTGTCCGTGTCGCGCGGCGGATCGCCTCGGCGTCATGTTGAGACAGCAGTGACGCGGTATTGTGATCAAAGATTTCTTTGTCCGTCCGGCCCTGAATATCTTCCAGATCGCGGCCGAGAAAACGACTGCCGAGATCATTACACAGCCGGTAGATACCGCGTCTGTCTTTGAAGAAAACCATCTCGGGCAATGACGATACGACGTTGGCGAGCAGGTCTGCATTCTCGTGCGCCTGCTGGTCGCTGAGGTGACGGAGTTTTCGTTGTTGTATCAGCAGAGCGACGCTGAGCAGTGACAGCAGGGCGAGCAGGATGAGCGGCAGAACCAGTTCGCCGTAGGCATCGTTGTTACCGTTGGCACTGGCTGCGGCAACCGGACCTGTCAGGCTGAAAGCCGCGCCAGACTGCAGAAAGCGCCACAGGCGCTTTCTCAGCGCATCCGCTGATCTCAAAGAATCTCGACCTCGTTACCTTTGTTTTCGAGCCAGGACTTACGGTCACTGGCGCGTTTCTTCGCCAGCAACATGTCCATCATCTCATTAGTGCCGTCACCCGGCTCCAGAGTCAGCTGCACCAGTCGGCGGGTGTTCGGGTCCATGGTGGTTTCACGCAATTGCATCGGGTTCATTTCACCCAGACCTTTAAAGCGCTGCACGTTGATTTTGCCGCGTTTCTTTTCGGCTTCGATCCGTTCAAGCACCCCCTGTTTTTCCGCCTCATCGAGGGCGTAAAACACGTCTTTGCCAATATCGATGCGGTACAGCGGTGGCATGGCGACGTACACGTGCCCCTCACTGACCAGCTTACGGAAGTGACGAACGAACAGTGCACAGAGCAGAGTCGCAATGTGGAGACCATCGGAGTCCGCATCGGCGAGAATGCAGATCTTGCCGTAGCGGAGGCCGCTGAGGTCATCAACGCCGGGGTCAATCCCCAGAGCAACGGCAATGTTGTGGACTTCTTCGGAACTCAGAACCTCGCCGGATTCGACTTCCCAGGTATTCAGAATCTTACCGCGCAGCGGCATGATCGCCTGAAACTCCCGGTCGCGAGCCTGTTTCGCAGAGCCTCCGGCTGAGTCACCTTCTACCAGAAAGAGTTCAGTCCGTTCGCTGTCCTGACCGGTACAGTCGGCCAGCTTGCCCGGGAGTGCGGGGCCTTGAGTGATTTTTTTTCGGGCGACTTTTTTGGCTTTGCGCAGACGGCTCTGGGCACTCGAAATGGCCATCTCGGCGAGGCGCTCGGCTTCGGCGGTGTTTTCGTTCAGCCACAGAGCAAACGCGTCTTTCACCACGCCGGAAATGAATGCTGAAGCCTCGCGTGAGGAGAGGCGTTCTTTGGTCTGACCAGCAAACTGAGGATCGGCGAGCTTGGCAGAGAGGACGTAAGAGCAGCGCTCCCAGAGGTCATCCGGTGTCAGCTTGATGCCACGAGGCAACAGGTTGCGGAACTCACAGAACTCACGCAAAGCGTCGAGCAGGCCGGAGCGGAAGCCATTTACATGGGTACCGCCCTGAGCCGTCGGAATCAGGTTGACGTAGCTTTCCTGCAGCAGCTCGCCACCTTCAGGGAGCCAGTGAACAGCCCAGTCGACACCTTCGGTTGTGCCCGTCATCGAGCCCGTAAAAGGATCGGCAGGGATCGGCTCCCAGCCTGTTGCGCTGACCTTCAGATAATCTTTGAGGCCATCTTCGTAATACCATTCGGCGCTGTCAGCGGCATCCGGGGCGGTAAACTTTATACGCAGACCGGGGCACAGAACGGCCTTGGCACGCAGCAGGTGTTTAAGGCGTGCGACGGAAAATTTCGGGCTGTCGAAATACTGTGGGTCGGGCAGGAAGCGGACGCTCGTGCCGGTTTTCTTTTTTCCACAGGTATCGACGACCTGCAGTTCGATGGCTTTGTAGCCATCCTTAAAGCCGATGCGCTGAACTTCGCCGCCCCGCCAGATGGTCACTTCCAGTACTTTCGACAGTGCGTTAACGACCGAGACGCCAACACCGTGCAGACCGCCGGAGAACTGGTAGTTGTCATTCGAGAACTTACCCCCCGCGTGAAGCTGCGTCAGGATCAGCTCGACCCCTGAGATACCGTGTTCCGGGTGAATATCAGTCGGCATACCGCGGCCGTCATCGAGCACGGTCATGGAGCCGTCCCCGTGAAGGGTAACGTCAATGGTGGTGGCGTGGCCTGCGAGGGCTTCATCCACGGAGTTATCGATTACTTCCTGCGCCAGATGGTTCGGACGGGTGGTGTCGGTGTACATGCCCGGACGTTTACGTACCGGGTCCAGTCCGCTGAGAACTTCGATGGAGGCGGCGGTGTATTGCTTAGACATTCATTCCCCTGTCATAGCAGATGTGGCAATGAACCGGAGTATACCCACGCGCGGTGTGAAGTACACTCCGGGGCCATGATAACGGCCTCAGAGGTTGCGACTGACGTGTCCCAGTATCTGAGGCATACGCTCAATAAAATGGTCAAAGCTGTGGGTGCCGCCACCTTCCAGCCAGCCAGGGCTGTGGCGGTACAGCTCCGCTGCATGGCGATAGTCGAGGGTCTCATCGCCGGTCTGCAGGAGCAGCAGCAGTTTTTCTGGCGCTTTGATCGTGTCGCAGGTCAGTGTGGTCAGTTGCTCCAGGTGCCAGGACTCCAACAGAAACGTCTCGCCGGTATGGTAGTGCGTGTGCTCGCCCAGGTAATGCCGGAACAGTTCGCCCGGTCGGACGGCAGGGTTAATGAGTGCGGCGGGAACGCCAGCCTGCTCTGCCAGCCAGGTGGCGTAAAATCCACCCAGTGAACTGCCGATGATCCAGACATGCTCATGCTTGTTCTGCAGCCGGGTCAATTCGTTGCGGGCAATGTCGATGGCCTCAGCGGGAGCAAAATGCAGAAACGGCGCACTGAGGCTGCCCAGCTGTGGATGGTCTCTGAAGAACTGCATCACCTGCTGTGCTTTCTCCGACGCGGGAGAGCTGAGAAATCCGTGAAGGTAAAGGCAGCCGCTGTCGCGCAGGCTCGCCGGGATGTGCATATCAGTATCCTGTCTGGGTCCGGTCAACCTCAAAGGATACATGGTGCAGGCGTTCGATGCCTGTGTCGATACGACCGTTAGGGTGCAGCTCCAGCCAACGGAAACCCGGAGCGGCCGTGTCCAGACTGAAATCGCTGGTCTGAGGTTCAAACTGAATGCAGGTCGAAGGCGTTGCCATCAGACGGATGCCGTTTATGAATCCGTCGCAGCTCTGGTGCACATGCCCCCAGATGACACCCCGCGCATTGTCATGGCGGGACAGTATCTGCATAAATTCATGGCGGTTTTTCAGGCCGATGTTGTCCATCCAGTCACTGTTCATCGGAATTGGATGATGGTGCATGCATATCAGTGTGTGATGGTCCGGCGCGTCGGCGAGCGTTTTATCGAGAAACGCCAGCTCATCTTCATCGAGCCGTCCGAACACGGCGCCTTCCACCTGTGAGTCGAGCATGATGATCTGCCAGTGCTCTGAGCGGATCACTTTGTGGAGGTGGTCGCACTCGCGACCGACCCGGGCCAGATTCCGCGGTTCATCGTGATTGCCAGGCAACCAGAACACAGGTTGGTTAAAGGGGGACAGAGCCTCGTGAAGCAGCCGGTACGACTGCTCCGAACCATCCTGACTCAGGTCGCCAGTCACCAGAATCGCATCGCTCGGAAAGTTAAAATCATGTAACTGATTCAGTACAGCCTGCATGCTTTCACAGGTAGGCACCCTGAGCAGTTTCCCGCCCGGGTCAGCGAACAGGTGAGTGTCTGTCACCTGAACGATTCTGAGTGTGTCTGCACTGGTTAACTGAAACACGTCCTGCTCCGACGCTGACTGTAAGTTAATCAATAGTAGCAGCGCCTCAGAAGTCCGACCGGAATAGCATCACAGTTTGGTCGTCAGGGCAGGTGTGGCGGCAATGTCAGAAGGTCGGGATAAAGCTGAATGGCATTTCTGTGTGGCCATGTTTCAGGCAGTGTTCAAGCCAGTCGGCCAGAAAGCGGTTGAGCTGAACTTTTTCGTCGGGCAGACGCATCTGTGGGTTCGGATACTGATAGCGCCCCTCAAACCTGTGCTGGTTCTGGTAGCTGAGTACTTCAGCCATGCTGGCATCGTGATACAGGCGTACCTGCATCGAGGGCGGCTGAATCCATTCCGGGCACAGGCCTTCCTGCGTTACGGTGAGCATAGTGGTATAAGGATGAACTTCTTCAACCCGCATTCTGACCCGCGCATTCTGCTCGGGTGAGCCGCTGATGGCGAACACGCGCTCCGTCCCGGCACTGGCGTCGGGCAACAGCTTCAGAAAGCGCAGGTAGTTTGACTCGGCGAGCGATGCCATCTCCTGCAGGTCAGGTACATAGCGTTTAGGACGCAACCTTTTCTCCTGTGATGATGAATCAGACGCAACACCTTAGCAGGCGTTGCCGGGGTTTTCCCAGAGATGCCGGCCGGGATCTGCCTGTCAGGCCTGCCGGGTCAGCGCTGGAAAACTTCCTTCTGATGAATTGTAAGCCATTGCAGCGCAATGATGGTGGCCGCATTGTTAATCACGCCGGACTCAAGTGCTTTCAGAGCATCGCTGAAGGGAAGGGTAATGACGCGGATGTCTTCATGTTCTTCTTCCAGGCCATGAATCCCGCCCATGTCAGCGCTGTTGACGCTGGCGCAGTAAATGGCGACCCGCTCATTAGTGCCACCGGGGGACACCCAGTATGTGGTGATATGGCGCAGCGCGGCGGGGGTGCAGCCAGCTTCTTCCTGGCACTCGCGAACGGCCACCTCTTCATAGGTCTCACCAGGCTCGACCATGCCGGCGACCAGCTCAAGCAGCCAGGGCGAGCGCTCATCTTCAAGGGCACCGATGCGGAACTGTTCGGTAAGCACAATCGCTTCGCGCACGGGATCAACCAGCAGGACACAAACGGCCTCGCCCCGTTCAAACAGCTCCCTGTGGAAGGGGCCGATCCACTCGCCGTTAAAACGGCGGTGACGCAGAGTCACTTTGTTCATCCGGAAGAAACCCTGATACACAGTTTCGCGGGACTCTTCGACCACATCATCCTTTGACATAGGCTCTGGAATACCTGGCATGCTTGACCTATCTATATTGCTATATGAGAATATTTGGATTATCTGGGCAGCACGAAGTGTTCGCGTTTCCGCAACAATTCAGCCCCAGACAGGCTGATTTTTTCTGATAGACTTCAGGAACATCTGATTCTGACCCTTCTGCTGAGAAAGGCAACTTTATGAAGAAATTGCTCACCCTGACCTCTGCATTGCTGCTTCCGGGCGCTGTATTTGCTGCAGACCTCAGCTCTATTTACAACATGGCAGCGTCCAGCGACCCTGAAATTGAAGCGGCGCGGGCGGCACGTGAAGCCAGTTCGTACAATGTCATGATCGCGCGGGGTGCGCTCCTGCCACAGGCACAGGTCAGTTACACCCATACGCATCTCGAGTATGAGATCAAAGACTCGGCTCTGGACATTCCCGAATACGATCTGGGCTCACTCGAAGTGTCGGCGGGCATGTCGATCTTTGATCTGAATAAGTGGTACAGCTACAAAGCGGCGCGTTCAGGTAATGATAATGGTAACTTCGAACTGCAGATGTCTGAACAACAGCTGCTTATGCGTACCGCCGAGGCATACTTCAACGCGCTGCGCGCAGAAGATAATCTGTCGACCGCGAATGCCGAGCTTAAAGCCGTGCAGCGCGCGCTTGAGCAGACCAAGCAGCGCTATGACGTGGGTCTGATTGCGATCACAGAGGTGCATGAGGCTCAGGCTGCATATGACCTCAGTTACGCCAGTCTGCTGGGCCAGAGAGCTAACCGTGAAGTGCAGTATGAGATTCTTGCTCAACTCACCGGCGAGAAAATTTCCGGAGTCAGTGCCCTGAAATCTTCGGTCGCTATGAGTGACCCGCAGCCTCAGGACGCCGAAGAGTGGGTGGCCTCGGGTCTGGAGAAATTTCCTGGACTCCTGATGGTTCAGTCGCAGGTAGAAGCGGCGCGTCTGCAACGCAACGCTACCCGCTCACAGCACATGCCGACGGTAGAATTGTTTGCTTCATATACCGACGGTGACCAGGCGTATGGCTTTGAAGACCCGCTGGATGCAAGTGCGACCAGTTATGGCGTCAAAGTGACTGTGCCACTGCTGGCGGGTGGTTCTCTGTATGCAGCCAGTAAGCAGGCCGCGCTGAACTATGCATCTGCGGATTATCAGTTGGAAAAAACCCGTCGCGATGTAAAACAGAACATCCGTAGTCTGTATCTTCAGGTACGTACCGATGTGCTGAATATCAATGCCCGCTCACAGGCGATTCGCTCTGCGCGCAGTGCACTGGACGCGACCCAGACGGGCTACAAAGTCGGTACCCGAAACATTGTGGAAGTACTGGATGCCCAGAAGAAGGTGTATCAGGCAGAGCGTGACTATGCCAATGCGCGTTATGACTACATTCTCAACCTGCTGAGCCTGAAATTCTACGCAGGGACACTGAATGAAGCGGACATTGAGATGCTTAACGGTTGGCTGGAAAGCTGAGTGTTTGAATAAGTAAAAAAGGGGCCGACAGCCCCTTTTTTATTGGCAGATATTTCAGTGCTTGAGCAGAGGATCTATCAGATCAACGAGCCGCTGCACTGCACCGCGGTTATTATCAACCGTGGCTTGTGCCCGTTCACCCATGAGCTGACGGGCTTCAGTATCATTCAGAAAATACGCCAGACGGGTAGCCAACTGGTTCAGATCAGAGACGACCTCAAGCGCGTGGTCTTCTGCCATCGCATCGACAATGGCGGCGAAATTCACGTAGTTCGGGCCTATCAGCGTCGCCTTCCCCAGAGCCGCGGGTTCAATCGGATTGTGGCCTCCGAGTTCGACCAGGCTGCCACCCATCAGTACAACATCGGCTGCAGCGAGAAGCGTCAGCATTTCACCCATGGTATCTGCCACATAGACCTGAGTAGCTTCTGAAGCCTGGCCCTGCGAGCGACGCTGTATCTTCAGCTGACGACTGCGAGCGGCGTTACCAACCGCTTCAAAACGTTCAGGATGGCGAGGGATAAGCAGCAACAGCAGTTCGGGTACTGCTTTGTGAAGTTCTGGCCAGAGGTCGAGAACCTGTTCATCCTCGCCCGGATGACTTGATGCCAGCGCCAGGACAGGACGTTCGCGGCCCCACTGCTGACGCAGTTCTGCACCTTTATCGTTGAGGCCCTCTGCGACCGTCAGATCAAACTTCACGCTGCCTGTCACCGCGAGACGCTCAGGGGGCAGACCCAGTGCCAGAAAGCGGTCGGCATCACTCTGGTGCTGAGCGGCGACCACGCTCAGGCGCTGCAACATCGGTTGAGTCAGTGCGCTGAATTTTGCGTAGCCGCGCGCGGATTTCTCAGACAGACGGGCGTTTGCCAGGATTACCGGGATATGACGCTGTTCGCAGCAGGCCATGAGGTTAGGCCAGAGTTCGGTTTCCATAACCACGAGCGCGGCGGGGCGGATGGTACGGAGAAAACGATGAATAAAAACCGGCAGGTCGTAGGGCAGGTACATGTGAAATACCCGGCCGCCAAAGAGGCGCTTTACCTGTTCGGAACCCGTAGGCGTGGTGGTGGTGATGATCAGTGGCGTGTCCGGGTTCTGCTCAAGGAAACGCTTTACCAGTGGTGCGGCCGCCAGAGTCTCCCCGACAGACACAGCATGAACCCACAGACCGCCAGCGCGAGGGTGGTGTGGCAGGTAGCCAAACCGCTCGGCAATGCGCTGCCGGTAAGCAGGGTTAGCGCGTCCGCGCCACCACAGGCGGGCGACGATTAACGGCATCAGCAGCGTGTACAGCAGGGTATAAGCAAAGCGGGCCACAGAGTTCCAGACCTGAGTCACATAACGGTCGCGCATAGTAGCACAACTGCAGCGGCCATTATGCTAGACTGCGCGCTTTCTGAACCGCATGCGAACAAGCTGATGGACGTTACCATTCCTGATTTTCACAAAGCCCGTGTACTGGTCTTTGGCGATGTGATGCTCGACCGCTACTGGGGCGGTCCGACCTCCCGTATATCACCCGAAGCACCGGTGCCTGTAGTGAAAATTCAGGATACCGAAAACCGTGCTGGCGGCGCGGGTAACGTCGCACTGAATATCGCGACTCTGGGTAGCCAGGTGGATCTGCTGGGCATTACCGGTAATGACGATAATGCCTCGATTCTTGAGCAGCTGCTTGATGAGTCGGGCGTTGGTTGTGCCTTCCAGAAACATCCACTGAATCCAACCATCACTAAATTACGCATCATCAGTCGTCAGCAGCAGTTGATTCGTCTGGATTTCGAAGAAGCGTTTGACGCAACGGATCTGACCACGCTTTATCAGACCTTCGAAGAGCGTGTCGCACAGGCGGGTGTGGTGATTCTGTCGGACTACGGCAAAGGTGCGCTGGCGAACCCTCAGCATCTGATTCAGGCGGCACGTCGTCAGAACGTTCCCGTGATGATCGATCCGAAGGGCACAGACTTTGAAAAATACCGTGGGGCCACGCTGATCAC
Source organism: uncultured Thalassolituus sp. (assembly GCF_950066645.1). Classification (GTDB taxonomy): domain Bacteria; phylum Pseudomonadota; class Gammaproteobacteria; order Pseudomonadales; family Oceanobacteraceae; genus Thalassolituus. The sequence goes on from NZ_CATMFB010000001.1 coordinate 126,960, forward strand.
ACCGAATCTGAGTGAGTTTGAAGCCGTGGTCGGACGCAGTGACACCGATGAGGTACTGGTCGCGAAAGCCCGGACCCTGATTCAGGATTACGATCTCGATGCGGTGCTGGTGACGCGCAGTGAAAAAGGTATGACCCTGGTGCAGAAGAATGCTGAGCCATTCCATCTGCCGACCCGGGCCCGGGAAGTGTATGACGTGACCGGCGCCGGCGATACCGTGATCAGTGTGCTGGCCACATCGCTGGCCGCGGGCTGCAGCATGGAGCAGGCAACGTTTCTGGCTAACACTGCTGCAGGTATCGTTGTCGGTAAGCTGGGCACTGCAACCGCGTCAACAGAGGAGCTGCGTCGTGAACTGCGCCTCGAAAGCCAGCAGGGGGCAGGCCTGTTCGACGAAGAATCGCTGATGTTGCTGGTCGAAGAGGCGCGTAGCCGGGGCGAAACGCTGGTGATGACTAACGGGTGTTTCGACATCATTCATCCCGGCCACGTTCAGTATCTGAAAGAAGCGAAAGCATTGGGCGATCGTCTGCTGGTGGCGGTGAACTCAGACGATTCAGTCTCGCGCCTGAAAGGTCCGACCCGCCCGGTGAACCCACTGGATCATCGGATGGCAGTGTTGTCCGGCCTTGAGAGTGTCGACTGGGTCGTCCCGTTCCAGGAAGACACGCCCGAACGTTTAATCTGTCGGGTTTTACCAGACGTTCTGGTGAAAGGCGGAGATTATCGGGTCGAAGATATTGCCGGTGGGCAGTGTGTACAGAACAACGGCGGTGAAGTGATTGTCCTGAGCTTTAAGGACAACTGCTCTACCTCTGCAATTGTGAAAAGAATTCAGGAGACTGAAGCATGATTATTGTCACTGGTGGTGCCGGCTTTATCGGCAGCAATATCGTAAAAACACTGAATGGCATGGGACGTACCGACATTATCGTTGTCGATGATCTGACCGACGGCCGTCAGTTTTACAATATCAGTGACTGTGACATCACTGACTATCTGGATAAAAATGATTTTATTCAGCGCGTACAGTTGGACGATGGTCTGCTGGATGATGTTGAAGTAATTTTTCATGAAGGCGCCTGCTCATCCACAACGGAGTGGGACGGCAAATTTATGATGGAGAATAATTACGAATATTCGAAAATTATTCTTCATGCCTGCCTCGAAAAAGGCATTCCATTTCTGTACGCATCCAGTGCTTCTGTATACGGTGGCAGTGACGTGTTTAAAGAAGAGCGTCGTCATGAAAAGCCGCTGAATGTATACGGCTATTCAAAGTGGCAGTTCGATCAGTATGTTCGCCAGCTGCAGCATACCTATCCGAATGATACCTTCCCGAGCCAGGTTGTGGGCTTCCGTTACTTTAATGTGTATGGCCCCCGTGAGCAGCATAAAGGCTCGATGTCGTCGGTCGCTTTCCATTTTAATAACCAGATAAAAGATCAGGGACTGTGCAAACTGTTTGGTGAAACCGAGGGGTATGCCGCTGGAGAACAGCGTCGTGATTTTGTCTACGTTGGTGACGTTGTTAAGGTCAATCTCTGGTTCTGGAAACATTCTGATAAAAGCGGAATTTTTAATCTGGGTACCGGTCAATGTCAGAGCTTTAATGACGTCGCTGATGCCGTCATTGCCTGGCACTCTGCTCGCGGCACGGAAGGTAAAAAAGAATACATCCCTTTCCCTGAACATCTGAAAGGTGCGTATCAGAGCTTCACTGAAGCTGATATCTCGGCGCTTCGCGCTGCTGGCTATGCTGATGCCTTCGCGACCGTCGAGGAGGGTGTGACGGAATACATGGACTGGCTGAATGGCTGACCGCTCACTGGCTCACCCGAAATACTGGCCGTCCTGGCTGGGGGTGGGGCTGTTGATTGGTCTGACCCGGCTGCCTTATTCGTGGCAAATTTCTATCGGCCGTTCGATGGGGCTGCTTCTGCATAAAGTAGCGCGTAGCCGCCGCCATATTGCAGAGGTCAACGTCAGACTCTGTTATCCGGAGCTGTCCGCTCGGGATCAGGCGGCGCTTGTCCGCCAGATATTTATAGATAATGGGATCGGGCTGACCGAAACCTTTATCGCCTGGTTCCGCGACCCCTCCTGGTTACAGGACCGCACTGAATACCGGGGCTTCGATAAAGTCCGCGAGGCGACGGCTGGTGGACAGGGGGTGATGCTGCTGGGAGCGCATTATTCAATGCTGGATCTGGCAGGAGCCCTGATTACCAATGAGCTACGGGTAAGCGTCAGCTACCGGCCACAGGACAATCCTGTGATGAATTATATTATGGAGCGTAACCGCGCCCGCCTGTATGACGAATGTCTGACCCGTAAAGATATCCGTGCCTTTATCCGGACACTGAAGAAAGGCAATGTGCTCTGGTATGCGCAGGACCAGGATTTCGGTCGTAAAAACAGTGTTTTTGTGAACTTCTTTGGCCACCCAGCGGCCACTATCACGGCCACATCACGTATCGCCAAAGCCGGGAATGCCCTGGTGTTACCCATCACGTATTTCCGCAAAGACGATAACAGTGGGTATGTCATTGAAGTGCATGATCCGCTGCCGATTCCAAGCGGAGATGACGTTCAGGACGCCCAGGTCGCCAATGATTTCCTCGAAGTGCAGTTACGGGAACATCCTTCCCAGTACCTCTGGCTGCATAAGCGTTTTAAAACTCCTGCCGACAGCTCACAGAAGAAAGGGCTGTTGTATAAATAATAATATTAATTCGGTGAATGTTTCTGGATTCTTATTATTCATTTTATAGATTCTTAGGGTGCCGGTTAGACTGAGAGCAACTCAGATCAACCGGAGCCTGTTATGGACTTCCAACACTCGGCCAAAGCCCAGGAATACATCCGCAAAGTCACCGCCTTTATGAGGGAGGAGATTGAGCCTGTCGAAGAGGCGTACCTGCGAGAACTTCACAGCCTGGATAATAAGTGGGTCGTACTGCCCGTAATCAACGAGCTGAAGGCTAAAGCGAAGGCCGCTGGGCTGTGGAATCTTTTCTTCCCGGATGATGAGCACGGCGTCGGTCTGTCGAACGTTGAGTATGCCCCCCTTGCTGAGATTATGGGGCGCTCATTCATTGCTCCAGAAATTTTCAACTGTAATGCGCCCGATACCGGCAACATGGAAGTGCTGGAGAAATACGGTACGGAAGCGCAGAAAGAGCGTTGGCTGAAACCACTGATGGCAGGGGATATCCGTTCTGTGTTCTGTATGACAGAGCCGGATGTGGCCTCCTCCGACGCAACCAATATGGAAGCGACCGCCATTGTTGAGGGTGACGAGGTCGTGCTGAATGGCCGTAAATGGTGGAGCACAGGAATTGGGCACCCTGACTGTAAAGTCGGGATTTTTATGGCCCTGACGGATCCTCAGGCGCACCGTCATCAACAGCACTCGATGGTCCTGTTCGACCTGGATACACCGGGAGTAAAGATCGAACGTATGCTGCCGGTATTCGGTCATTACGATGAACCCTACGGGCATGGTGAAGTCAGCTTCAACAATGTCCGGGTGCCTGTGAGTAATATCATTGCCGGCCCAGGCCGGGGTTTTGAAATCGCTCAGGGGCGTCTTGGCCCCGGGCGTATTCATCACTGTATGAGACTGATCGGCAGTGCCGAGCGCGCGCTGGAATTAATGTGCCATCGAGCGGTCACCCGTGAGGCGTTCGGTAAACCACTCGCGAATCTGGGCGGCAACCGCGACATCATTGCCAATGCGCGTATGAGTATTGAGCAGGCACGGCTGTTGGTTCTTAAAGCCGCATGGATGATTGATAAAGTCGGCGCCGCAGGCGCCATGAGTGAAATTTCGCAGATTAAAGTCATTGCGCCGAATGTTGCACAGCAGGTCTGCGATGCAGCTATGCAGATGTACGGTGGTGCCGGATTGTCCGATGACTTCCCGCTTACAGGCATTTATGCTGCTGCACGGGCATTGCGACTGGCGGACGGTCCGGATGAAGTTCACCGCGGGCTGATCGCTAAGTTCGAGCTCCTGAAATACAAAAAATTCATGAAGTCATAAGAATAAAAGGCAGAGTATGAAACGGGTACTTATCACCGGCGCAGCCAGCGGTCTGGGTCGTGCACTGGCGTTACGGTTTGCGCAGGACGGTGCAGACATCTGTATCGCAGATATAAATCGCGAAGGGTCGGAAGAAACGCTGAAACTCATCGGTGAGGCCGGCGGTAGCGGCTGGATTGCTCACCTTGATGTGCGCGTACCCGAACAATGGGAAGCGTTGCGCAACGATGTTGAAGAGCGCTGGCAGGGGCTGGATGTTCTGGTAAACAACGCCGGTGTGGCCACCGGTGACCGTGTCGACGCCGGTGAGTGGGACTGGTGGGAATGGATTATCGACATCAACCTGAAAGGCGTAGCGCTGGGCTGTCGTACTTTTACGCCGCTGATGAAAAAGCAGAACAGCGGCTACATCATGAATACCGCATCACTGGCGGGTCTGATGATTCTGCCTTCTATGGCGTCGTATAACGTCACAAAAGCCGGTGTAATTGCGCTGTCTGAAACCATGTATTACGAATTGCATGCGTACAACATTAAAGTGACGGCACTGTGTCCGGGCTTCTTCCGCACCAACCTGAATAAGACGATGAAAACCTCCGATCCATCGATGCTTAAGTTCGTTGATAAAGTATTCGAAAAATCGGAACTGGATGCCAGTGAAGTTGCAGACGCGGCGTATAAATCGCTGATGAAAGGCGAGATGATCTGTAACCCTCATCCTATCGGGCGTAAGGCCGTATTTGTTAAGAAATATCTTGGCTGGTTGTTCCGCTGGAAAGTGAAGCAGGCGTCGTTTGATCTGCGTCGTCGAGAGGAAGAGGCGAAAAAACGCGCATGAGCAAAGAATATATCGATCAGGCAAAAGACCTGCGCGACAGCGACAGCTTTGATATTGGTTCTCTGAATTCCTGGTTACAACAGGCCGTGCCCGGTTTACAGGGCGTGCCTGATGTAAAACAGTTCTCGGGCGGGGCATCGAATCTTACCTATCTGCTCAGCTATCCTGCGCAGGCTGATGGTCAGCCGGTCGAATATATTCTGCGTCGCCCACCTCCAGGGCATAAAGCGGCCAGTGCGCATGATATGAAACGCGAATACCATGTAATGAAATCTTTGCGTCCGGTCTTTCCATACGTACCGGAAATGATTGCGATCTGTGATGATGCTGCGGTCATTGGTGGAGATTTTTACGTTATGGAGCGTCTCACGGGCATTATTCCCCGTGGTAATCTGCCGCGGGGGATGTCGTTGAGTCGCTCACAGGCCCGCGATCTGTGCCTGTCGACGTTTGATAAACTGATTGACTTACATAAGGTCGATTATCAGGCCGCCGGCTTAAGCGATCTGGGAAAAGGGCAGGGGTACGTCCGTCGTCAGGTCGAAGGCTGGAGCAGCCGCTATGAAAAATCCCATACCTGGAATGTGCCTAAATTTAAAAAAGTTATTAAATGGCTGAAAGAAAATCAGCCAGAAGATATTGCTACCTGCATTATTCATAATGATTTCCGTCTCGATAATGTCGTACTGAATGCCGAAAACCCAGGCGAAATTATTGGCGTTCTTGATTGGGAAATGTGCACGCTAGGCGATCCGCTGATGGATCTTGGCGGTGCTCTCGCTTACTGGGTGGAGGCGCGGGACGACTTTCTGATGCGCGCAGTGCGGCGCCAGCCAAGTCATCTTCCCGGCATGCTGACACGCAAACAGATCGTCAGTTATTACTGTGACAAAATGGGCTTTGATAAATCTCAATGGCCGTTCTACGAAGTCTTTGGGCTGTTCCGTCTCGCGGTGATTGCGCAACAGATTTATTACCGTTACCACCATAAGCAGACGGATAATCCAGCATTTAAAAATTTCTGGATTATTGTGAATTATCTGAATCTGCGTTGCCGGCGGATTATCCGTCAGCAGAAGAAACATCACTGATGGCCGCCATTTATCTGGTCCGTCATGGACAGGCTGGGTTCGGGAAACTCAACTACGATCAGCTGTCGGATCTGGGAAAACAACAGGGCGAACTGGTCGGGCAGGCACTGCATGCCCGCCGCACTGAGGCCCGTCAGGTCGTCTGCGGAGCGATGCGCCGTCATCGGGAAACCATGCAGGCCGCACAGCAGCACTGGCATAGCTGGGGGCCGGTGACTGAAATGGCGGGTTTTAATGAATTCGATAGCGATGAAGTGATTGCCCGTGCACATCCGCAGTTCAGTAATAAACTGGCACTGGGTGCCTGGCTGATGACGCAGGATAACCGTGCACGTGCTTTTCAGACGTTATTCTCTGGTGCAGTGAATCGTTGGATTTCTGGTGAATATGATGGTGATTATCAGGAATCCTGGCCGGCCTTTACTGCACGTATTGAATCCGCCTTAGCGCAGGTTATTCATCAGAGTAGTGGAGGCGATATCGTTATTTTTACTTCTGGTGGGCCGGTGACGGCGATCGCCCGTCAGTGCCTCGGGCTGAGTAACGCGCACGCGTTTGAGCTTAACTGGACGCTATTCAATGGTGGAATTACCCAATTACTTTATAACCGCAGCGGCAAAGTCAGCCTGGCTGCGGTGAATGAACATCAACATCTGGCGGCTGCCGGAAAACAGTTTCTGACGTATCGCTGAGCGTCAGATAATCAGGAGATAAAAATGAATCCATCCAGTCTGTTTGATCTGTCCGGTCGTGTTGCTCTGGTGACGGGAGCAAGCCGGGGTATTGGTGAAGCGGTTGCAAAGCTGCTGGCGTCAGCCGGAGCGCACGTCATTGTCTCCAGCCGGAAAATTGAAGGCTGTCAGGCGGTTGCAGATGCGATTAACAATGACGGTGGCAGTGCCGAAGCGATGGCGTGTCATATCGGCGAAATGGAGCAGATTTCTGCGACGTTTGCACAGATCGAAGCCAGTCACGGTAAGCTGGATATTCTGGTTAATAATGCCGCCACCAACCCTTATTTCGGCCACATTCTGGATACAGACCCAGCCGCCTTCAGTAAAACGGTTGATGTGAATGTCCGTGGATATTTCTTCATGTGTAGCCTGGGCGGCAAACTTATGAAAAAAAATGGTGGGGGCAGCATCATCAATGTGGCATCGGTGAATGGTGTGGTGCCGGGTGATTTTCAGGGCATTTATTCCATCACCAAATCATCGGTCATTGCGATGACCAAGGCCTTTGCCAAAGAGTGCGCGCAGATGGGTATTCGCGTAAATGCGCTCCTGCCGGGTCTGACTGATACAAAATTCGCCAGTGCGCTGACCAGCAATCAGGCCATCCTGAAGCAGGCGATGATGCATATCCCGATGAAACGCGTGGCGATGCCGGAAGAAATGGCGGGTACCGTGTTGTACCTAGCGTCAGATGCGTCCAGCTACACCACAGGTACCTGCATTAATGTCGATGGCGGTTATCTGTTGGTCTGATCGCTAACACGGGCTCCTGTGGTCAGCAGGTGCCCGTATCGCTCCGTTATTCGACGGTAGAGCGTTTAACCGGGGTGGTTGATGTGTCTGAGCTTTCTGGCTCCTGCTTTACCACAGGCACGCTGCGTTGCGCCTGAATGGAAGCGGCACCGCTGCCCAGGCCAGAAACGATACTGACGATAAAATCGATGCCCGTTACGTCCGCTGAGACTGCAATGACCTCTTCTGAGATGGAATCAGGGTAACCGCCACAGGTCTCGCCGTTCTGGCAGATGTAGTAATCCACATCAATATCTGAACCACCGGTTACGCGATAGCTGCCTGCCGGTACGCCTTCCACCGTGTAGGTGCCATCGGCATTTACCAGCGCTTCTGCCGCGACTTCGCCCGTAATGTCGTCAATCACCAGAACGTACTGCGGTGCAGAATCTCCCAGGTCAACGATTTCACCAACCAACATAGAAACACGGACTTCGAGCGGATTGCCATCGTCCGGCGTGAACAGAATCAGCCCTTCATAAATACCATCAAGAAGGTCTGTGCGGTCAATGTTCAGAGTGTACTCACCCAGTCCGTCAGTAGTGAGGCTGGCATCGAGTGACATCCAGTCTTCACTGACTTCTGCCGTGACGGCGGGGTCGTCGGCATTGTCGTTGATATTGCTCAGCGTAAATGAAATAGCGCTGCTGCTGCCCATGGAGAGGGCGTCCGGGTCCGCTTCCAGGACTGGAACCGGCGTAATAGCGCCGCCGCCTGCCAGATCATTTGCTGCATTCACGGCTTTATAAGCATTGATCAGTCCGTGTCCGAAGTCGTTATCGCGGCCTGTGCTGCCGATATCGTCGGTCAGGCTGCCATTGGCGAGCAGATCATCTACATTCTGTGGCGTCAGTTCTGGATACACCGCCTTCATCAAAGCAATCACACCGGCGACATGAGGTGACGCCATGGATGTGCCCTGCTGCAGGTTATAGTCCTCGGCGCGGGTGCCTGTGCTGTCATCGACGGAGGTACTGACGACACCATCGCTCTGAAGGTCGCCGTTGGTGTCATATCGCAGGTCGCCACCCGGTGCTGCGACATCAATTTTACTGCCGTAGTTTGAATAATAGGCGCGGGAGTTGTTGGGGGCGGTGGCACTGACTGAAATAACCCCATCGTAAGACGCAGGGTAAAACGCTTGGGAAGAGTCTTCATTACCCGCCGCGGCGACAATAATCACGCCCTGGTTCCGGGCCGCGGTGATGGCTTCCTGTTCGGCGTCACTACTGAACTCGCTACCCAGAGAGAGATTGATAATGTCGGCTTTTTTCGTAGGCAATGTATTGCTGTCGTTACTGAGACGGGCGGCAAAACGAATGCACTGAATAATATCGTACGACGTGCCTTCACCGTTCAGGCCAAGTGCTCTGAGAGGCATCACCTTAGTATCGCCGCCCACACCGGCACCGCCGCGGTTATTGCCAGTAATCGCAGCCACTGTGCCACTGACGTGGGTCCCATGCCAACTGCTGGCCCCCTGCTGATTGCTGTCGCCAGGGTCGTCCGGGTTATTGTCTATGCCATTGCCATCACGGCTGACTGCCGCATTAGAGATAAAGTCATAACCGCTCACCAGCTTGCCGGAGAGGTCCGGATGATTGAGAAATACCCCGGTATCAATAACTGCGACGGTGACATCTGATGAACCACTGGTCAGATCCCAGGCCTGCGGCAGTTTGATATCGTTGTAGTGATATTGATAGCGGTACAGCGGATCGTTTGGTGTGAGAACGGCCTTCCGCACATAGTTAGGTTCGGCATATTCAACATCATCACGTGCATTCAGCGCTTTGATCGTGTTGAGCGTCTCTCGGTGATTGAATGCCCCGGGCATTTTCTGTGCAAACTTTGACTTCTGTTGCTGGGTCTGGAGTGTCAGAGGCGCACTGATAGTCGCTCTTACAGGATAATCACTGGCGCTGCTCAGTGCGGTGACCTGATGCCCATAGGCCATAACGCTGTTGCCTGTCGCTTTGATCGAGCTCGCACTGTCTTTCCAGCGGATCAGAGCTTCACCGGGAACAAAGTCAGTAGATAGCGGGGACGTGTTACCAGTACTGACGATGCTGGTTTCGGCAGCGGTAAGCTGCAGAACATATTTTGAAATTCCTGAATACGCACTGACCAGCAGCAGATACTCACCATCTGCCGGAACAGTAATTTCTTCTGTCGCCTCGGTACCGTTAGATGTGCTGATCGGCAGGCCCGTCAGGGAATCGGGATCATAAAGGTAGAGATCAAGGTCGCCCTGGTATATTCCTTCCGTTGTATTGCCATCATCATCAACAACGTTCAGCGTGATGACCTGACCGCGCTGCAGAGAGACGCTGTAAAAATCGTCCTCATCGTAGTTGCTCGCGAAACGCTCCAACGATCCATTCTGACTGGCCTGTGCACCGGTGCCGGTTTTCGAGGCAAAGCCCTGAACGGTAACAATGTTGGGAAGGGGTTGAGGGTTATCAGGATCATTATTGCTGATAAACGACGCGTTAATATCGTTCAGATCTGAGTCGATGACCAGGTTAGACGAGGTATACAGCTGGCCACTGACGTTATAGGTCGGTTCACTGCCTCCACCACCTCCGGTGCAGGCGCTTATGACAGATGTCGCCAGAAGGGTGCTTGCGAGGCGGCTGGCTGTTGAATAACTCTGAGTGCTGTTGCAGTTATCTGGGTTAGGACGCGGCATAGATGGGATCTCGTTTTCCTCAATCTCAGATGTAGAGCCACTGCTCTGAAGCAGGCAGCCTGACATCATCATAACGGATGTGATCATGGCCGGCAGAAACAGGATTCTCATATCTTCCCTGAAAGTAATGGTCAATCATGCCCAGAGTATCAGGCACGGCGCGCCAGGGCCAATGGGGTTCCTCGCATATCGCCCCATGATTCTGACTGATAGGCCCAGACCTATGCCTGAGGTACTCTGCGGATTCAGTCGACAGGCATGGAGGCCATATGTCACTCGCACGGATTTATACGCGGGCTCAGCTGGGAATAGAAGCCCCTTTGGTACAGGTGGAAGTGCATCTTTCCGGTGGTCTGCCGTCGCTCAGTCTGGTCGGGATGCCAGAAACTGCGGTCAAAGAATCGAAAGATCGGGTCCGCAGTGCCATTCTCAACAGCCATTTTGAGTTTCCAGCGAAACGTATCACGATCAATCTTTCCCCGGCCGACCTGCCGAAAGAGGGTGGGCGTTATGATCTGGCAATTGCGCTTGGCATTCTGGCGGCGTCAGAGCAGATACCCGCTCAGCGCCTGGAGGAGTTTGAGTTTGTCGGAGAACTCGCGCTCAGCGGTGCGTTGCAGCCAGTATCCGGGATTCTGCCAACGACCCTGCGGGCGAGCCGCCAGGGACACGGATTGGTGATTCCACAGGCCAATGCAGAAGAGGCGTCGTTATGCCGCGATGCCCGCTGCCTGGCAGCATCAAGTCTCAGTGAAGTGACAGCCTGGCTGCATGGCCAGGATGCTCTGGCGCTGGTCGAGCCCTTTGCCGGACAAGCCCGTGAGCAGGTCCGGCAGGGCGACCTGACCGATGTGAAGGGACAGCCTGGCGCACGCCGGGCATTGGAAATAGCGGCAGCAGGCAAGCATAACCTGTTGTTTATCGGCCCACCGGGCACGGGCAAAACCATGCTGGCCAGCCGTCTGCCGGGGATACTCCCGCCAATGAGTGAAGACGAAGCACTTGAATCAGCCTCGGTGTCGTCAGTCAGCCATCAATCCGGAGACTGGCGCCAGCGCTGGGGGCAGCGACCTTTTCGCGCGCCGCATCACACGGCGTCTGGCGTCGCGCTGGTTGGCGGGGGAGGAAACCCTAAGCCCGGGGAGATATCGCTGGCACACGGCGGTGTACTGTTTCTGGATGAACTACCGGAGTACAGCCGGAAAGTGCTGGATGTACTGCGTGAACCCCTCGAAAGTGGTGAGATTGTCATCAGCCGCGCCAACCGCTCGGTGACTTACCCCAGTCGTTTTCAGCTGATAGCTGCAATGAATCCGTGCCCCTGCGGTTATTTTGGCGACAGCTCAGGGCGTTGTCAGTGTTCACCGGATCAGGTGCGTCGCTATCAGGGGCAGACATCGGGGCCGCTCCTTGACCGGATTGACCTGCACGTTGATGTTCCGCCGGTCTCACCGGGGCTATTACAGCAGGCGCCGCCGTCGGAGGCTTCGATACAGGTGCAGAACCGGGTTGTGGCTGCGCGGGAGCGGCAGCTGACACGGCAGGGCTGCGCTAATGGAGAGCTTGCCGGCAGCCTGCGCGACCGGGTCTGCAGGCTCAGTAACGAAGATCAGGTGTGGTTTCTCGACATGATTGAGCGGCTGAACCTTTCGGCACGTTCATTTCATCGATTGCTGACGGTAGCACGTACGATTGCTGATCTGGCAGCGCAGGACGACATCGGCCGGATGCACCTGATGGAGGCTGTTGGCTTCCGCGCACTGGATCGCTATCGCAGTCACTGAGTGGCAACTCAGTGATAATCAGCCACACTGAAGAAAAGCGCCGGGCATAAGGAGTGACGGTGGAACGTCGTCTGATCGTTTTTCTGCTGTGGATAGCTGTCGCTGTTGCTCTGCTGACCTGGTATCACGTTAAGAGAGTGAGCCCCTTCGAAAAGTCGGCGGTGTTTGCGCCTTATATCGATGAACAACAGGAGTCGCAGTCGCCGGATGGCAGGCCGGAGGCAAAAGTGCGGAAGTAGCGTATGAAGCACAAAGATCTTTTTGTATTTCTGGCGGTGATCGGACTGATTATCGGTGGACTGACCTGGTACCACCTGGCGACGCCCAGCCCTTACACCAGTGAAGTTTTTTTCGGACAATAGTCAGAACAGGCTTTGCTGACCTGAGTAATCGCACAGCACCGCTTCGTGCACACTGGCGCGTTCAACCAGCTTGTCCATAGACATCGGCTGGGCATAGAAATACCCCTGCACCCGATCACACCCAAGTGAATTGATCACATCCAGACAACGCTGATCTTCCACCCCTTCGGCGGTAGTCTCCAGTCCCAGACGCCGCGCGAGATCCAGCATTGCCGAGACAATATGAAGTTGCGGTAATGACTCATCGCTGCCGGACAGCGGAGTAACAAACGCGCGGTCCAGCTTGATGCCTGTGATCGGCAGGTCGCTGAGATGTGAGAGCGAAGAAAAGCCAGTGCCGAAATCGTCGAGCACAATATGAACGCCTGCCTGTTTCAGTGTCTGAAGGTTATACAGAGACACACTGGCATCCAGCATCATCGCGGTTTCTGTCAGTTCAAGTTCCAGGCAGCGGGCCGGGACACGATATTCTTCAAGCAGACTGAGAACTTTTTCAGCGTAGTCCGGATCTGCCACCTCCGGAAAGGATACGTTCACTGACATGCGCAGGGTCACGCCCTGTTCGCTCAGCCGGTGCCAGGCCTGCAGCGTCTCGCGCATAGCCCAGGTGCCCAGTGTCCGGATCAGTCCGGCCATTTCTGCATCGCGGATAAAAGTAGTGGGAGGCACGACGCCCAGATTCGGGTGCAGCCAGCGCAGCAGAGCCTCTGCGCCAGTCATGCGCCCAGTGTGGGTATCGAACTGCGGCTGAAACTCGAGATAAAACTCTTTGCTGCGCATCGCGCGGATCAGGTCATGAACGACCAGCGATTCGGTGGTGCTGAGTGCGCGTGATCCGAGGCCGCTCTGTAACATGCGGATGCGCTCGACCTGACGGACACACTTCTGCAGGGCACCGCCCAGATCATCGTAGTTGCTGATCGGCGCGGGACCGCTGAGAAAGGCGGTCCAAAGGTAATTGATGTCGTCTTCGAAGGACTTCATCCACTTCTTGGACAGGGCTTCAGCATCCCGGCTTATAACAACAAACTGGTCATCGAGAAGTTTGCCCAGCAGGGCATCGTCCGGGGCCTGAGCGCGCAGCTGATGTTCAAACGATTGCTGTGTAGCAAGGCGAAGTTCTGCACTGTCACCGGCGGCCGCAGGGCGCCACCGACAGCTTACCAGCTGAATAAAAAGGCCGTCTTCGCATTCTGTGCGGGCACGGAACTGGCGAATCCAGGTGTGTCGGGGAAGAAGCGGCCGGAGCTGTCCCTGAACGCAGGCGAACAGATCGTGCAGTCCATGGCGTAAGGCCTGGGGCGACATCTGGTGCTCATCCAGCCAGGTGCAGGCGTCGGGGTAATAGGCGCGTTCTTCCGGGCGACCGATGATCAGGGTGGGAATATGCAGACTCAGCTCCTGTACGCGGTCCCGCAGGCCCGGGTCCCGGTGTGGAGCAACCACAATAGCCATATGTCCACTGGGGACCGGCAGAAATGCATCCAGCATGCCGGTGCGCATGGTTATTTCTGATTCTTCTGCCTCACGGTCAAGCCAGTTAATCAGCAGATCCGGGAGAGCTCTCTCCGTGCCCAGTACCAGCAGCGGTGGTAGACGATTTGCCGTCTGTTGGTTCATTCCCTGTGTGTCCCCATAAAAGTCGGAAGCCCCAGATACATATAGGCGACATTTGCAGAATTTGCGAAAAATTGACGTAAATAGCTCCTTCGGGCGCAACCCACCGCTCAACCTGACTCATAGCGAAATCTCAGTGACAGAAGTTACCGGGGGCGATTTCATATGCGGGCAATGCTGGTAGAATCTGCGCTCGAAACAGAGGTGTTCAAGTGGTCGATTTAAGTCAGCTCAATCCACGTCAGCGTGAAGCTGCCAAGTATATTGATGGTCCCCTGCTGGTACTGGCTGGTGCTGGCTCAGGGAAGACCAGTGTGATCACCCGTAAAATCGCCTACCTGATTGATGCATGCGGCATCAAACCGCACCATATCGCAGCCGTGACCTTTACCAATAAGGCCGCGCGGGAGATGAAAGAGCGTGTGATGCAACTGGTTGGCCGGGGTGGTGCGCGCGGGCTGACGGTCTCTACGTTCCACAACCTCGGGCTGAATATTGTCCGTCACGAGTTGCAGGCCGCTGGTTACAAACAGGGGTTCTCTATCCTCGATCAGGATGACTGCAAGGGCATCATCCGCGATGTGATGCACCGTGAACACGGTGATGATGGCGATATGATCGATATGATTCAGAACACCATTTCCAACCTGAAAAATGACCTTATCTCTCCCGAAGACGCAATCCGCACCGCGGCAAGCCCACAGGAGCAGCTGATTGCCCAGACATACAGCGTTTATCAACGCATGCTCAGGGCGTACAACGCCGTCGACTTTGACGATCTGATTATGGTGCCCACGGTGCTCTTCCGGGATAACCCAGAGGTACTGACGCGCTGGCAGAAGAAAATCCGCTACCTGCTGGTGGATGAGTATCAGGACACCAACACCTCTCAGTACGAGCTGGTAAAACTATTGGTGGGTCACCGCAATGGTCTGACTGTGGTAGGGGATGATGACCAGTCGATCTATGCCTGGCGGGGCGCTAAGCCCGAAAACCTGGCATTGCTGAAGAAGGACTTCCCGTCGCTGAAACTGGTGAAGCTTGAGCAGAACTACCGTTCTACCGGATTGATTCTGAACGCCGCCAACGTCGTGATTGATAACAACCCGCACGAATTCGATAAGAAGCTCTGGTCTGATAAGGGGTACGGCGACCCGATCAAGATTCTTAAATGTAAAAACGATGAGGTGGAAGCGGAGCGCATCGCGACAGAGATTGTTGAACGGCGCCTGCGCTATGGCTGTGGTTACCGCGATTTCGCCGTGCTTTACCGGGGCAATCACCAGTCGCGTATGATTGAAATGAAGCTGCAGGCGTATCAGGTGCCTTACAAGCTCAGCGGTGGTCAGTCTTTCTTCGGTCGTAACGAAATCAAAGACATCATGGCGTATCTGCGTCTGCTGATTAACCCGACCGACGATGCCGCGTTTCTGCGGGTCGTGAATACCCCTCGCCGTGAGATCGGCCCAAGCACGATTGAGAAGCTCAGTGAATACGCTGCGATGCGGAACACCAGCATGATTGCAGCCACGACCGAAATGGGGCTGGAGCAGTTCCTGATGCCAAAAGCTCTGGATCGACTGCGGCGTTTCGGACACTGGCTCGAGCGCATCACCCGCAATGCCTATACCGACGACGCTGTAGCTGCGATTAAAGAAATGATCGCTGACATTGATTATGAAGGCTATCTGTTTCAGAACTCAGGGACACCTCATCAGGCCGAACGGCGTATGAAAAACGTCTGGTTTCTGGTCGATCAGATCCAGAAAATGATCGATAAGGCTGATGAGATGGGCGACGAATGCACCATTGAAGACGCAGTTGGCAAGCTGATCCTGCGCGATATGCTGGAGCAACAGGGCGATGAGGATGATGCCGATCAGGTTCAGCTGATGACCTTGCACGCCTCTAAGGGTCTGGAGTATCCCCATGTGTATATCATGGGGATGGAAGAAGAGCTGATGCCGCATCGCAACAGCATTGAAGCCGACACCATCGAAGAAGAGCGGCGACTGATGTACGTGGGGATCACGCGGGCGAAACGTACGCTGACTCTTACGTACGCAGGCAAGCGTCGGCAGTTTGGTGAAGCCATGGACACAACACACTCACGTTTTCTGGATGAATTACCCCCGGACGACATCGTCTGGGAGGGTCGCACCGAAGTATCTGCTGAAGAAGCCAAACAGCGTGGCCAGGAAACGCTGAGTAGCCTGAAGAACATGTTGGCTGATTTCTGATCTTCTTCAAATAATAATGATTCGCACTTGTATCTAATCCGGATGTGCGTATCTTAGATGCGTCCGCGGTGGCGAGCACCCCGTCATCGCGGACACTCTGAGATTCACGAAGGAACAGGTATGTCTCCCCGCGAACAGCAGCGACGGATTTTTGAGCGAAAGATCCGCTGGGCCGAAGCGCCTGACACCCCTCAGCTTATCCACGACTGGCTGCTACTGTGCGGTCAGGATTCCTGGCAGTCTAACGAAGATCAGTTCTGCCTGCTTATGGAGACCGCCTTCGATGAGTTGCTTCCCCGTCAGTGGCGTATCGCTTGTCTCGACAATATCTGCTGGCCATTGAGGGAACTCAGTCGTCTGGCACGAACCGAACCTCAGAAGCGCCGTTTGCGCGCACTCACCTATGAATTGTCTGTTGGCGGACAATATTTTACCGCTGGCCTCAGATAGCCTGAACAGGAGAAAACCGCATGAGCCGTACCCGCATTGAAAAAGACAGCATGGGCGAACTCAACGTACCGGAAGATGCACTTTATGGAGCCCAGACTCAGCGGGCGATAAAAAATTTTCCGGTCAGTGGGCAACCCATGCCAGAAGCATTTATCCGTGCTCTGATCAGCCTTAAGAAAGCGGCGGCGGTAGCCAACCAGCAGCTGCAGCAGATCGATGCAGATACAGGCGCAGCAATCGTACAGGCGGCGGACGAACTGCTCGGAAGCCCGGAGTTGATGCAGCATTTTCCGGTAGATATCTTCCAGACGGGCTCTGGTACCAGCACTAACATGAATGCCAACGAAGTTCTGGCGACCCTGGCAAGTCGTTACGCGGGAGTAAGTGTCAGCCCAAATGATCATATTAATTATGGGCAAAGTAGTAACGATGTAATTCCTTCGGTTATCCACATCAGTGCTGCCGCTGAAATCCGTCATTCACTGTTGCCTGCGTTGCAGCATCTTGCCGGCACGATACGTAAAAAAGCAGAAGAGGTTGATGGTTTCGTTAAAACGGGCCGTACGCATCTGATGGACGCCATGCCCGTGCGTATGAGTCAGTCTCTGGGGAGCTGGGCGACGCAGACAGAAGAAAATATTCAGAGGCTGGAACAGCAGCTTCCGGCATTACAGGCGCTGGCTCTTGGAGGTACGGCTGTGGGTACCGGTATTAATGCTCACCCTGATTTTTCTACACTATGTTGTCGCGTATTAAGTGAAGAGCAAGGCATTGATTTTCGTCCTGCAGATGATTATTTCTCACGTATTGCCGCGCAGGATACAGCAGTGGCTATTTCGGGCACATTGAAGACCCAGGCGGTTGCGATGATGAAGATTGCCAACGATCTTCGTTGGATGAATTCAGGCCCGTTAGCGGGGCTTGGAGAAATCGAGTTGGAAGCGCTTCAGCCCGGTTCGTCGATCATGCCCGGAAAAGTGAACCCAGTAATTCCGGAAGCTGCAGCGATGGTTGCTGCACAGGTTATGGGAAATGACGCATGTATCGCTGTTGCGGGTCAGTCCGGTAATTTCGAGCTGAACGTGATGCTCCCTGTGGTGGCACAGAATCTCTTGCACAGTATCTCTCTGTTAGCGAATGTCTCACTTCTTCTGGCAGATAAAGCCATTGCGGGATTCACCGTAAAAGAAGAAAAGCTGCAGGAGGCATTGGGGCGCAATCCGGTTCTGGTTACTGCCTTGAACCCTGTGATCGGATATCTGAAAGCCGCGGAAATAGCGAAGCAGGCGTACCGGGAAGGACGTCCGATTATTGATGTGGCTGATGAACAGACAGATCACGGAAAAGCAGAGCTGGAACGTCTGCTGAATCCCGAGAAGCTGACACATGGTGGTCTGTAAAGTACCGGGGTAAGTGCAACATTCATCCGAGCCAGTGTAAGCCTGAGCGGGGACTGATCTTCAGAATAACTTTTCTTGATATCTGTCCCCTGTCCAGGATGCCGATTGCAGTCTCGGGGGTGCTGACAGAGACATTATCATTAAAGAGTCAGCCGGGTTTTGCAAAAAAAGGCCCCGGAAGGGGCCTTTCGCAGGGGAGTTAACTCAGCGGAATTCCCAGTGCTCCGCCCGGAGTTCACCGGAGGCACCTTCGGCATCAAGTGCGGCTGAGCTGGATTCTTCCTGAGAGAAGGTGACCAGGCTGAGCGCCCTTGCATTGCCTTGAACCAGGCCAACGGTCAGTCGCAGGAAAAGCGCTGCGCCGGCGTCATCCGTGGTCTGTGCATTAATGACCAGTGCGTTGCTTTCTGCAGGGTTAGACCAGCTGAAGCTCAGGGTGCCATAGCTGTCGTTTACCCGTCCTGTGTATTCACCTGCACCACCCGAAGAGAAGGAGAAGACACCGTCTTCAATTTTCAGCTTCTTATCAATGAGGTCGAGTGCGCCCATCGTCTCTTCTGTGCCGCAGTTGCTCATTGCAGTAGTAAAGTCGGTCAGCGTAGCCTCTTCATTGTCAGCACTTTCACACAGGCCCAGTGGATACTGCAGTGATTCATCAAAGGCATTTTTAATGGCAGTAGCCGCCGCATCGTTGAATACCCACTGGTCATCATTGGCTGCACCAGCCATCAGTACTTCACCGCCACGGACGTACCCATCAACGACCGCAAGCAGGAAAGCCGCATCGTCGCGATCGATGTCACCCTGACCACGCAGATCCTGTGGAATTTCTGCCCGGATTACGGTCACACCGCCGATCTCACGATAGCTCCAGGTGGATACCGAAGCGCGCTCTACCACTGTTGTGCCCAGGTCATTGTTGTAGTCT
The DNA here is from genome assembly GCF_950066645.1 of uncultured Thalassolituus sp. Taxonomy (GTDB): domain Bacteria; phylum Pseudomonadota; class Gammaproteobacteria; order Pseudomonadales; family Oceanobacteraceae; genus Thalassolituus. Next base: position 145,936 of record NZ_CATMFB010000001.1, read on the forward strand.
TCTTTCCAGTAGCTGACGATTCCGCCACTGACCAGTTCAGCGCGGAAGCGGCTATCGTGGCCGTAGACATCGAAGCCAATAATGTCATTCACGCTGGCAGGCTCACTGGCGGCGGATGACGTAACCAGCTGTGCAAGAGACGTCGCGGCCATACCGTGGCTTTCTGACCCCTGATCCCAGCTCATAAAGACGTTGTTACACCAGGCGTCGGTATTGGTCCATGGTTCAGTCGTGCTGAAGGCCGATTCGCCGCAATAGGTTTCTGCGTTCTCTTTCCACAGGCGATACTGTTCATTCGTGCGGGTGAATGTGAGTTTATAGCCTTTGGCACCTTCACCGAACACGGCGCCGGGGGTCAGTGCCAGAGGGTACGCAGAATCGCGCAGGTACGCCGATACGCTGCGGCCGTTCAGGTTTGCCTCGACACCAGAGATAAATTCTTCCGTGACCGCCAGATCACTGCGCAGAATGCGGATGCGATTTCCATCGACGGTAATTGTCTCAGCGTCCTCACTGACACAGACCCAGTTGCTTCCGGTCAGGTAGCAGTCCTGCTCTGTTGATTCAGAATCGTCGAGTACCCATGAGCCGCCGCCAAGACCGTTCTCCCACATGTAATTGTCGACACCGATATTACCGCTTTCGGAATCGACAGATACGTGGCCGTAGAAAAACTCGGCAACGTCGCTGTATTCATCGCTTTCAAAGAAGTACAGGCCATCGCCACCTGTGATCAGTGCGCCCAGATTGGCTGCAACGGCTTCGCGATTATCACGGCGTTGCTGAATATCGTTCTCTACTTCGGACGGATCGAGACGGGTGCCGGCCAGCTCGTCGCTGCCTGCCAGATCATCCGCATCAAACCCATCGCCCGCGCCGTCTACTGCGTTTTTGATATCATCCAGCGCGTCCAGTACCTGATTAATAATCAACGCCATCAGGTCGTCTTCAGTGACACCTGTTTCGCCGACTACTTCGTTCACCAGCTCGCGGTTCTGCTGCATCACCGCGCGCGTTACCTGAGCCACCTTGTGGAGGCGCGCATACTCATCGGCGTTTGCTTCGTCGCTGGCTCCCGCGACATAGTCTGCCGATGGGTCTACGTCTGTGCCCAGGCGTGCCTTAATACTGGCTTTCGCTTCGTCAGGTGACATGCCTTTTTCTTTGATTTCATTCTGAACCATGGTGGTCAGGGGGCTGACGAACGCAGATCCGGCCGGAGCTGACAGAGTGTAGGTTTTGCTGATCGCTACTCCGGGCTCGTCCTCGTCGACGGTCTCACCGACAATGATTTCCACCACAATCGGAGATGACTCCAGTTGCTCCTGTGTGACACCTTCCAGAGTAAATGCACCACCCGAGGCCGAGACTGTGCTTGGTTCGCCGTCATCACAGGCATTGTTGCTGTTCAGATCCAGACACACACGGGCGCCGGCAAGATAACCGTCAGCGACTTTCCCGGAAAACTCTGTCCCGGTTGTCGACGAACCGGAATCGTCGTCGCGTGAGTCTGAATTAGAAGAGCAGCCGGTGGCTGCGAGAATGGCGGCCAGCAGGGCCGTCTTGGTGCTGTAATGACGTTGCATAGGATCATGTCTCATAACGGGGAAGGTCTGATCAGTAAAGCAGCGTCGTCGGGTATTTCCGCCCAGAGGGAGCTGACAGAAGTGACTCTGATTCCACTCAGGCCAGAGTGGCTGGATAAGTGTGATCTGTGTCTCAGGCCATGTTGACGATAGCCTGACGGAACCTGCGCAGCGATAACAGAAAAAGAACACTACCGATGATGATCAGTGCCAGAAACTGTGGCCAGACAATCCCGAGTCCGGCACCGCGGAACAGAATTGCTTGCCCGAGTTCAACAAAGTGCGTCGTTGGTGCCAGCAGCATAATGTCTGCGACGGCCGAAGGCATGCTTTCACGCGGGGTCATACCGCCAGACAGCATCTGCAGAGGCAGCATGGTCAGAACGATCAGCAGTCCGAACTGAGGCATGCTACGCGCCAGAGTTGCCAGATAAATCCCCATTGAGGTGGTCGCAAACAGGTGGATGGCGGTGCCGGCGAAGAAGAGCGTCAGTGAGCCTTCAATCGGCACCTGCAATGCGCCCTGAACGATAAATTTCATCGACAGAAAGGCGGCGCCCAGTACCACCAGGCCCATTGACCAGATTTTGGCCACCATAATCTGTCCGGGAGTCACCGGCATCACTAACAGGTGTTCGACAGTGCCGTGTTCGCGCTCTCGTATCAGTGCTGCCCCGGTGAGAATAATCGACAGCAGAGTGATCTGCGTGATGAGTTCGGTCAGTGCGCCAAACCAGCCTTTGTCGAGCGCAGGGTTAAAGCGTGCACGGACAACCAGCGATACCGGTAATGTTGTTTCAGCACGATAGCCGCGCAGAAACTCGGCGACTTCATACTGGATGATCTGCTCGACGTAGCCGGTGCCGGAAAATGCCTGGCTCATGCGCGTTGCATCGACATTCAGTTGGATCGACGCTTCACGTCCTGCTAACAGGTCGGCTTGCAGGCCGGGGGGAATGTTGACCACAAACGTATAACGCCCGGTGTCCATTCCGGGGTCGATGTCGCTCAGGCTGATACGCTCCGGGTGCTGAAACTGCGGGGGGGAGAAAGCACTGCGTATACGCAACGACAGCGGTGAATCATCTTCGTCGACGATGGCTATCGCGGCGTGGTTCAGTGCTTCGGGAATGGCGCTGGCGGCGCTGTAAATGGCAACGCTGAAGGTGAAAATAATCAGCACCAGCATCATGGGGTCGCGCCATAAACTCCAGAGTTCTTTAATACCAAGTCGGAAGATATTCATCATGGTTTCAGCGCTCCTGCTTCCGTAACAGAAGGACGGCGACCAGCATGATCACTAACGCCGCGATAATCATCGGCATAAAGGACCCCTGGAGATCTGTGAAGGTCAGTGCTTTGTTGAAAACGCCACGACTGATCATGACCATGTGGGTGGCCGGGTAAACATCACCGATATATCGGGCCGTCCCTTCCAGTGAGCTGACTGGATTGGTCAGCCCGGAATACTGCACCGCCGGAATCAGAGTGCCGATCATGGCGAAAAATATGGCAGCGATCTGGCTTTTCGTGACGGCGGAGACCAGCAGTCCCATGCCCGTTGCGACCAGACAGTAGATCAGCGAGGCCAGTGACAGGGTCAGAAAATCTCCGGTTACAGGCACTCCAAACAGGGTCACGGCCAGCAGGCACATTAAGAGAAAATTCAGCATCGCCAGTGCCACATAAGGTAGCTGTTTCCCGACCAGAAACTCGGTACGGGTGACAGGCGTGACGTATAGGTTGACGATCGATCCCAGCTCTTTTTCACGCACGACTGATAAGGCTGTCAGCATGGCAGGCATCATCAGCAGCAGAATGGGGATAATGGCCGGCACGATAGCGGGCAGACTTTTTACCTCTGGGTTATAGCGATAGCGGGTTTCGACGGTAACGGCCTGAGTGAGCAGGTCTCCCATGCCGCTGGCACGGGCGGTATCGGCAAGCCATTGATAATGGATGCCTTGCATATATCCCATCACCATTTCTCCGCGGGTCGGCATCGCGCCATTGACCCAGGCACCGATTTCAACCTGATTTCCTGCTTTCAGATCCCGGCCAAACCCAGGGGGGATTTCTATCGCTGCGGTCAGCTCTCCGGATTGCAGACGTTGTTCCATATCCCGTCCACTGATCAGTGGTGCCGCACCGTAAAAGTAAGGCGAGCCTTCGAGGCTGAGCTGGTAGCTCTCGCTGACCGACGTCTGGTCGTAATCAAGTACCGCATAGCTGAGATCGTTAACGTCGAGGCTGATGCCATAGCCCATCACCAGCATCAGGATGAGCGATCCGACCAGCGCCAGAGTGGCACGGATCGGGTCTCGTTGTAGTTCCAGGCTTTCCCGCCAGAGGTAGCTCCAGAGGCGCAGCGGTGAAAATACAGCGGGGCGGGCATGCGTTCTGTGCTCGGTGGAGGGTGAAGTTTCAGCTGGCTGCGCAGACTGAGCCGTCCCTGTAGCTTCGACCAGATAACGGATAAAAGCCTCTTCGAGTGTCTGTGCGCCACGTTTTTCTGTCAGCGCCTGAGGCGTGTCACTGTCGAGAATCCGTCCGGCATGCATCATCGACATGCGGTCACAGCGCTCGGCTTCGTTCATAAAGTGCGTGGAGATAAAAATAGTCACCCGATCCCGGCGCGATAATTCGCCAAGTAGCTGCCAGAACTGGTCTCGGGCCACCGGGTCTACGCCGGAGGTGGGCTCATCGAGGATCAGCAACTCGGGCTTGTGCACCATCGCCACCGCCAGCGACAGGCGCTGACGCAGACCCATGGGCAGATTGCCCGGCAGACTGTGGCGCACCCCGGTAAGACCAAATCGTTGCAGCATTTCTTCACAGCGGGCCTCGACCTGCGTTTCCGGTACACTGAACAGCCGGGCATGCAGTGCCAGATTCTGCGCGACGCTTAATTCGCTATAAAGCGAAAAGGATTGCGACATATACCCCACGCGGCGGCGGGTGGCGATGTCGCGGGCTTCGACTTTGTGCCCGAACAGTTTTGCTTCGCCGCTGGTCGCGGGCAGAAGCCCTGTGAGCATTTTCATGGTCGTGGTTTTTCCGCAGCCATTGGAGCCGAGAAAACCGAAGATTTCGCCCCGGCGGATTCGCAGGCTGACCTTATCGACCGCAGTAAAGTCACCGAAGCGCATGGTCAGTTCTTCGGCTTCAATCGCGTAGTCCGCATCGTCAGACACCTGCAGCGGTGGTATCTCTACGGTCTGATGGCCCCGTTTCTGATCGTCAGGGAGCAGGCGGATAAAGGCTTGTTCGAGTGTGCTGGCTCCGGTCTGATGTAACAGCTCTTGGGGTGTTCCGGTGGCGAGAACCTGACCGTCATTCATCACCACCAGATCGTCAAAGCGCCGGGCTTCATCCATATACGCCGTTGCCACCACCACGCTCATGTCTGGTCGCTGCTGTCGGATGCTGGCGATCAATTGCCAGAACTGCGCCCGGGCAAGCGGATCAACCCCGGTGGTAGGCTCATCGAGAATCAGCAGTTCAGGGTCATGGATCAGCGCGCAGCATAACCCGAGCTTCTGCTTCATTCCACCGGAAAGCTTACCGGCGGGGCGTTGCAGAAAGTCGTGCAGCCCGGTCTGACGGGTAAGGCTATCGATCCGCCGGCGGCGTTCGGCTTTGTTGTGCCCGAACAGCCGCGCGAAAAACTGCAGGTTTTCCTCGACGGATAATGTCGGGTAGAGATTCCGGCCGAGCCCCTGAGGCATATAGGCGATACCCGGGCAGATCTGGTTGCGATGGCTGCGGCTCGCCATATCGCCGCCCAGTACGTCTATTTTTCCTGTCTGCAGGGCTCGGGCACCCGACAGCAGGGATAGCAGGCTGCTTTTGCCGACACCGTCCGGGCCGATCAGTCCGACCATCTTCCCCGCCGGAATCTCCAGAGAAATATCCCGCAACGCGTCGGTCTTGCCGTAACTGAGGCTGACGCCCTTGAGCGATGCCGCGATATTACTCACCGGCGTTGTCCGCGCGGACGTTTACCTGCAACGACGGAGGCCAGGTGGCATCGGCTTCTGTTTTCAGCCAGGCGACGCCGGGCAATCCGGTTTTCACCTGAGTGATATGGGCTTTCAGTAGTTCAGGAGCAATGCGTGCACGAACGCGGAACATCAGCTTCTGGCGTTCGCTCTCGGTTTCCACTGTTTTAGGCGTGAACTGCGCGGTAGAGGCGACAAAGGATACTTCCGCCGGGATGACGTATCCGGGAGCCGCATCGAGCACCAGCCGCACGTCGCTGCCGAGTGCAATCCGCCCGGCAACGGTTTCAGGCAGAAAGAAGGTCATATACACGTCGGTCAGGTCGACCATGTTCAGCACCTTGCCCCCGGCACCCAGGACCTCGCCCGGTTGCGTCACCATAAACTGCACCCGGCCATCACGCGGCGCGATCAGCTGGCTGTCGGCAATTTCGTGGTCGATACGATCGAGGGTCGCAGACAGGGCGGAGACTGCGGCCTCCGCGCCTTTTACCTGCGCCAGCGCTGCGGTGATGGCGGCATCGCCGGCGCGGATCTGTGCGAGGGCGGCTTTTAACGCGGCTTCTGCACTGCGAACGGCGGCCTGACTGTCTTCAAGGAGTTGGTGTGAAAGCGAGCCTTCATTGGCGAGTTTTTCGGAACGGCGCAGGCGGTTGCGGGCGGTGTCGAGATCGGTCTGACGTTGTACTTTTACTGCGTTCAGCGTGGCGACATCGCTCCTGCGCATGGCGACCTGGGCTTCTGCACTGGCAACCGCGGCCTGCGCCTGCGCCTGTTGTGCCAGAACTTCATTACGCTGTGCTTCGAGGGTTGATATCTGCATCCTGGCCAGTGGCTGGCCACGGGTGACGAAGTCTCCTTCTTTCACCAGCACGTCATCCAGACGTCCAGCCAGCTTAGTCGCAATATCGATTTCCGTGGCTTCGATACGTCCGTTGCCGGATATCAGCCCCTGCGTTGCCGGGTCTTCGCGGCCATCGTGCCATTGGTAAACCGCCGCAGCAGCTGCCAGGGCGACAATGACAGGGAGGGCAAGGGTGCGCGCAGAAAGATTCATAGGCCGGGTCCGTCAGGAGGTGAGCTGAGCGCTCAGTGTAGGGGGCGCCTGAACGGACAATCAATCACTCTGTCAGTAGAAATCAGTGAACACTGACAGAGGTCAATTTTGCGGCCTGAATTGTTACATTTTGAGTTGGGGAAGCGTCAGTGCCATTTCGGCAGCCAGACTTTATTACTCAGCCCTGTCAGCTCATCGTTCATGATGACTGTCGTGGCTGGTAACTGTTTATCGCCTACGGCATAACGGGCGGTTACTGTATAGTTGAAGCGCTGGCTCTCACCGGGGGCGAGCGCGTCGATGTTTGCCTGCCATACCAGTTCAATATCGTCTTCGCTTGCAGCGAAGCGGCTGAAGGCCTCCCCTTCGCCGCCGAAATCTGAGTTGCTCAGTGCATCTCTTAAAGTCAGGTTCTGCGCTGTTTCGCTGCCGTTATTAGTGACTTCAATGCTGATTTCAACGGGGCCGGATTCCACCGGGATCGGATAGACGGTTTTACGCACCGTCAGATTAACTGGTCCCGGGTTGTAGGTCAGCGTCAGCGGCTGGGTCTGTTGCCCCAGTGCGTAATACTCATACTGCGCCTGATTGTCCCGTCCGTTATCCATCACCGGAGGTTCCGCCCGGACAAGGGGGTAGGCTGCAGCGGGGATAATGATATCGATGTCGGTTTTGGCGACGGCGGGCGCCTCCATACCATCGATCTCAAGGGCCAGATCAATTTCTGTTTTCTGTAACAGGTCTGTTTTGCCAGCATGGCGCACAGAAGGACTGAGGCTCAGAGTTGTCGATTCACCGCCTGCCAGGCTGACATCCAGTTCATCACCGTCATGAAAGCGGACCTTCCCCTGATAGAGCGCTTCAGAGGGGTTGCTGACGCTCAGCTCCAGAAGAGTGAGTGGCGCTTCACCGTTACGCAGTTCTATGTTTCCTGTCAGCGCATCGAAGCTGAGGGTCGGCTCAGTAGCGACTGAGGACTCTTCACTGTGTACGGAAGCGGTGAACAGGGGAATAAACAGCAGCGGTAAAAGACGGAATCGGATCATGAACAATTTCCTTATTTTGTGAGCATTGTTACCTGATGACTGGCGGATAACAACCACAATCCCCACCACCTGCAATCTCTTGTATTGATAATGATTTGCATTTATGTGTAAGATCCGCAGCCAGTCGTCCGAGGAGTGATCAGGCTATGGCAGTATCCCACCGAAAAGTGACGGGCAACCGGTTCCGTTACCTGTACTCACTCAGATTCTGGCTGGCGACGTTCGTAACACTGCTTCTCTCAGTCACGCTGATGGCATCGATGTCGTTATGGCTTCCTCCGGGTGCCGCAGGCATCAATCATCTGGTCATTCCGCTGGTTATTTTTCCTCTGATCTGGGCAGTGTGCTTTTTCTACGCTGTGCTGGAGACCCATGTGATCAGAGCATTGTGCGTCATGCTGAGCTTATTGCTGTTAAACGGTGGACTGGTCGCTGCCTCCGTGATGGGAGCCCTCTCATGATTCGGGTATCAAAGTCTGCGACCGGGCGCCTGATTGATATCCATGGCTGGACGGCAGTACTGTTCGGGCTCGCGCTCTATGTCGTGGTTCTGACTGGTGCGCTTGCCGTATTTTCACACGAGATCGGCGCCTGGTCGGTTGGCGGCCATGGAATTGATGACGCTCTGGCTGGCCCTCTTGACCACCGACTCTCAGAGCTTACCCGTGAGGTTCCGGAGAAATATCATGAGGAGCTGACGGTGTCTCAGAATGCCGCAGGCTACCTGGTGGCGTTCTTCCATACCCATGAGGCTCAGGCGGGAGGTGGTCTGCCTGAAGACGTAGGTGTGCGGTTTGTGATTGATCCTGCAAATATGCAGGTCGTCAGCCGGGAGGAGGGGTTTGCCGATGATCTGCCGGATGTCTCCAGCAGTTTTCTGCATGATTTTCTCGTCGATCTTCACGTACGGTTATATACCCCTGATCCTGTAGGTCTGTATCTGACGGGCTTGCTGGGTCTGATACTGCTGGTTTCTGCGGTCTCCGGTTTTATTCTGCACCGCCATCTGATTATGGACATGTTTCTTTCTCCACGTCAGAAGCTACGGGAACTTCGGGCTCGTGACCGCCATACTCTTGCGGGCACCTGGAGCCTGCTATTTGCCGTTATCGTCGCGTTCACTGGGGCTTTCTTCAGCTTCGCCACGACACTGGGGCTTCCGGTTATTGCAATGACGGCGTTTGAGGGGGATCAGCAGAAAGCGATTGAGGTCGTGATCGGAGTACCGGAGGAAGAGGACCCGACTCCGGCATCGTTCATCGGGCTGGAGCCTGTTATCCGGCATGTACAGACATCTGAGGCTGCGGGCAGCCTGCCGGTATTTGTGCTGGTGGAGCATATGGGGCGTGCAGATGCCCGGATTACCACATTTCACGACCCTTCCGACGGCGCATTATTTACGGGCAGTCACGTCTATAGCGGTGTTGACGGAAGTTATCGCGGAGAAAAGCCAGCGCTGGGAAAATCGCCCTCACTGGGCAGTGATCTTGTCAGCCTGATGGGAGTGCTTCACTTCGGGCTGTTTGCTGGTTTTATGTCCAAAGTTATCTGGCTGGCTCTGGGGCTGGCTACCTGCTACCTGACTTACAGCGGGCTGAACCTCTGGTGTATCCGTCGGGAAAAATCGACGGGCTGGCGATTGATGAGTCGCCTGAATGATGCGACAGCATACGGCACTGCCTTCGCCCTGACTGTGGCGTCGGCCGGATTCTTACTGAGTTATGGCCGGGTGCCTGAAAAGGTAGTCGCCTGGACGCTCAATGGATTTGTATCGGGTGTGATTGTCAGTCTGGTTTTAGCGCTGCTCCTGCCGTCAGGATGGCGCACGCAGCAGATGTTTCAACGAGTGCTGGGCCTGAGTCTGATTGCTTTGCCTGTGCTACGTCTGGCGATGAGCCCCGGGCCATTTGCAGTTCACGGCCTGGATCTCACGCTGCTGATCAGTGGTTTGCTGTCACTGATTGCAGCCCGGCGTAGCGGTGCCGACCGCCTCCGGGCCACAGAGAGAGTGATCCGCCAGGAGGTCCGACATGGTTGAGTGGCTGGCGTCCGCAGCACTCCTGATGAGTCTGGTCGGTTTTTCTTATCTGAAGTTTACTGATCCACGCACTCGTCGCGTGGCGCGATTGCCTGCATTTACAGGCTCCCGTCGTGCCGGTCTGGCATGGGGGCTGGCCCTGCTTCCCGGGCCAGTGCTTCTGATGACAGGTCAGGGCGCTGCCTTTGTCATCTGGCTGGGTGGGGCTCCAATGCTTGGCTGGTGTATCGCGGCATTGCCGCCAGTGGCTTATCGCAGCAAGTGAGTCAGACTGGCTGGGGGTTTAATTCCACCGACACGTGAACCAGCTGGTGGAAGTCATGTAGCCAATGTTTTACATCGTCTGCCTGAATACCGGGGCCTGCATCTGCGGCAATGACACATGAATAGTGTTGTTTGCCTACGCGCCAGATGTGCAGATCAGTCAGGATGATCTCTGAACGGGATTCCAGGCAGCTGCGCACTTTATCCACCAAAGGGGTATCCATTTCTGCATCCAGCAGCACACTGCTGGTTTCACGGATCAGGCCGACGGCCCATACCGCAACGACAACCGAGCCCACGATTCCCATGACGGGGTCCAGCCAGGCGGCTCCCCAGATTTTGCCGCTGACCAGTGCCACAATCGCAAACAGTGACGTCATCGCGTCGGTCAGAACGTGCAGATACGCTGCGCGCAGGTTCAGGTCGTGGTGGTGCTCGTGATGGTCATGACTGTGATCATGGTCGTCATGATGATGATCGTGGTGATGATGCGAATGGCCGTGGTGATGGTGATGATGGTCGTCTTTCAGTAACCAGGCACAGGCCAGGTTAACGAGCAGCCCCAGTACAGCAACGAGTATTGCCTGGTCGTACTGTATATCCTCTGGCGAGATCAGGCGCTCCACCGATTGAACCAGCATCAGGCCCGCGATAGCGATCAGAAAAATCGCACTGGTGTAGCCACCTAATACTTCAATCTTCCAGGTGCCGAAGGCAAATCGGGGATGATCCGACAGTCGTCGCGCCGCGGCATATGCGGCGACTGCCAGGCCAAGAGCCAGCGCATGTGAACTCATATGCCAGCCATCGGCGAGCAGGGCCATCGAGTTGTAAATGAGGCCACCTGCAATTTCTGCGACCATCATGACGACAGTCAGTAATACCGCCCAGCGGGTGTTCCGCTCTGCCAGTGGATTACCTTCATCAAAAACGTGGGAATGCTTTCTGTCTGCGCTGCTCATGGGCTAGTGTCCGGGGGCGTGTTTATATACTATACCCCAGTATACTTTATTGATTGGAGCTGGCAATGGCACACGTTGCAAATCAACGGGACAAACTCCTGCTGCGGATCAGAAAAATCCGTGGTCAGGCAGATGGACTGGAAAAACTACTGAACAGCGATACCGATTGCATGAAGGTACTGCAGCAGATTGCTGCATTACGAGGGGCAGTGAACGGACTGATGGGCGAGGTGCTCGAAGGGCACATCCGTGATCACCTGGGAGCCGATGACCTCAGCCCGGAAGACCGGGCCGAAGAGGTCGACGACGTGGTTAAGCTGCTGCGTTCCTACATGAAGTAGGTATTCAGTGACCGTTGAGCCACTGACGTTCCTCCTCTGGCAGAAGCTGGCGATTGGCCTCTTCCGGACCGGAAGCCGTGTGGTAAGCGTTATCACTGTTGTTGATCTGCCAGTGCCAGTCACCAGGGCTGCCACAGGCACGTAAGGTGATGCTTTCCTCAGGCGTGTGCTGAATAATTTCACGACAACGTTCGCTTTGGGCGTTTTCATAGCTGCTGGCAATTTCTGCGCGCCAGCCATCCCCTTCAAGGATTTCACCGGTGCGGGCAGTATCGGCAAACTGCTGAATCTGGGGTGAGACAGGTTCAGGCTGCTGCATATAAAGGGTAATTCCGAGTACCACGCTGGCGGCCAGCCCCCATGCTGGCAGAGGAATTCTGCGCGGGAGCGGTACCACTCTGGCTGGCTCCATCGGTTTATCCAGAATGAGTTGTTCCAGCCCGGCAGGGAGTGGCTCATCGTCACCTTGGGTAAACCAGCTTCTGGCAGCACTGTCGACGCTTTGTAGTTGTTGCAGGCGTTGCTGAAGTTCCGGATCAGTGGCCAGAGCTGCCGCGACCGCGTGCGCCTCATCCGTTGGCAGCTCGCCATCGGAGTATGCTGACAGCGTAGTGTCGTCGATTGGTTTCATCGTCATCTCCTTCATTCAATCCGCTGCAATCAGTTGGGCGCGTGCCCGCGCCAGGCGACTCATCACTGTGCCCGTCGGAATTTCAAGAATATCTGCGGCTTCCTGATAGCTGCATCCCTCAACCGCCACCAGATATAACACCATACGCAGACCTTCACTGAGAGAGGATATTTTAGCCTGCACCTGTTGCAGAGCCATTTGTGAAATCACCTGCTGTTCCGTATCGGAAGCGTTTATCTGACTCATCGTTTCCTCCTCGAATTCCTCGTTATCGGCCTGTGTCCGGATGGTGTCGATCCAGTGGTTGCGGCACAAGCGGTACATCCAGCGTTCGAAATGGGTTCCGGGCTGGTACTGTTGCCAGCGGGCGAGCGCTTTCTCTACCGAAGCCTGAAGCAGGTCATCGGCGTTGTGGCTGTCATTGGTCAGTGCTCTGCAATAGCGCCGCAAAGCGGGCAGCATATCGATCAGAGCCTGCCGGAATACCTGTTGCTGAGTGTTCATATTGCCTTTAACGATCCGCGGTGGGATTTATTCCCTCAGATGAAATAAAAAATCAGAATCTTCGTTATAGTGAAGACAGCACTTTATAAAGGTACAAGTTAAATGGCACCGCGTTTTCTTCTGATGTTACTGCTGAGCGGAGCGCTTTCCACGTCGCTGGTGGTACAGGCCAGCTCGGATGACGACGATGATTTCGAGTTGCCTCAAGTATCTGAGCGTGACGAAGACGATATCGAAGATGAGCTCGAAGATGAGCTCGAAGACCGCCTGGAAGAGCGCCTCGAAGCGGCAGAAGAGCGCGAAGAAGAGCTGGAAGACCGCATTGAGGAGATGCTCGAAGCACGTGAGGATCTGGAAGACGAACTCGAGGATGAGTTGGAAGAGCGTCTGGAAAAGAATCTGGAACGCCTGGAGCGTATCAGTGACGAGCGCATCGAGCGTGAGACGGAGCGTTATCATCAGTTGTGGGAAATCGAAGCCCGCGTAGAAGATCTCGAAGCATTTTCTGTGGCTGACGAATACATAGCGTTGTTGTCTGAAGAGGAGTTGGAAGCCGCACTGGCTAAAGGAACTCAAATAAAAACCACGGAGCGCCTTGAGGGGTTGGGTGGCTATCTTGTTACTTTCCCCGATGAGGTTGAACTTGAGCAAACGGAACGGAACCATATTTATACGTTGGATTCCGCAACCGTAAGTATCGGTGGTGACAGCGTTATCGCGCTTGCCTCAATGGCAGGGTTAACCGTGCCAGAGTCTACGTCAGCCGTGATCGGCATGATGGACTCATCCATTGATGAGACGCACCCCTGTCTTGGCTCTGTGACACTTGAGCAACAGGCGTTTTACCCTGCGGGCGCGCAGCCTGATACCCAGCACGGCACCGCCATCGCGTCGGTCATTGGTGGAGCCTGCGGTGTGTTATCCGAGGTTCGTCTGGCCAATGCCGCGGTCTTCGGGCGCGGACCGGAAGGACTGGTGGTTGCCTCGGCGAAGTCGCTGATTGAAGGCTTGAACTGGCTGGTAGAAAAGCAGGCCAGCGTGATCAACCTTTCGTTATCTGGCCCTCGCAACCGGGTACTGGAGCAAGCGGTCCGCCAGGTGGCTGCACGCAATATCCTCCTGGTTGCTTCCAGTGGAAACGAAGGTGCGGCTGCGTTCCCCCGCTATCCTGCGGCCAGCCCGGAAGTGATTGCCGTGACCGCGGTTGATCACTCCATGCAGGTCTATCCCCGAGCTGTTCGAGGCCCTCATATTGAATTCGCTGCGCCCGGTGTCGGAGTGCAGGTGGCCGGGCCACACCACGGCAAAATGACGATGGATGGGACGTCAGTGGCCGCGGCATTCGCGACATCTCTTCTCGTTATCGCGATCAGCTCGGGAGACTCTGTCGATAGCCTTGCTAAACAAGCAAAAGACCTTGGGGAACCTGGTCGGGACAATACCTACGGCTATGGCTTACTGACTGTTGACAAAAAAAAGGCATCTCCCGCGGAATAAAATCTGCTGGCCCTCGTTTAACCGGATAACAGGACGCGAAGCTCCTGATCCTATGTCAGAACGAGGTGATCATTATGCACAACACAATCAGAACGACTCTCGCAGCACTTTCTTCCGCCATCCTGCTGGCAGGATGCAGTGCGGATTCATCAGAATCCTCATCGTCAGAAGCCGAAGCGCGCACTGTTCAGGGGACAGTGGATGGTTTCGGCAGTGTTATTGTTAATGGCGTCCATTACGTCAGCTCAGGCGCAGAATTTAATATCGATGATCGCGCGGGCGTAGAAAGTGACCTGCGTGTGGGTCAGGTAGTGACTATTACCGGCTCTGACGATGGTGCAGAAGGTACTGCCACCCGCATTGTGTACGATGTGGGTGTGGAAGGTCCGGCAAGTTCTGTAGATGTCGCGGCAGGAACCTTCGTGGTTTTGGGTCAGGCCATAATTACCGATGCCATGACGGTGTTTGAAGGTGTGACACTTGAAACCATGATGGATGGACAGGGCATTGAGGTCAGCGGCTATGTCGACAGTAACGGTCAGCTACATGCAACTTATGTGGCGGCGGATGATAGCGGCGAAGCAGAAGTGCGTGGTCGTATCATGGCATTGGATGAAGGGGCGATGACGTTTGAAATCCGTGGGCAACTGGTCAGTTATGCCACGGTTGAAACGCTGGAGCTGGATGATGGTGCACTGACCAATGGCTTGCTGGTGGAAGTGGAAGGCGCTATGGATAGCGGCGTACTGGTGGCTTCTAAGATTGAGCAGGAAGACGGCCATGACTTCAGCAGCCATGACGGACTGGTAAAACTCTATGGTTATGTCACTGAAGTGACGGATACCACGATTACGATTGGTGAGAACGAAATTCTGATTACTGCCTCAACTGAGATTGAGCACGGTGGTACTGTCGATCTGACGCTCAATGCATTCGTTAAGGTTGAAGCAACCGTTAATGAAGATGGCGTACTGGTGGCAACAGAAATTGAGTTTGAAGCGCAGGTGAAAGTCGAGCTTGAAGGCCCGGTGACCGCCGTATCTGAGAACAGCGTGACCGTGATGGGAGTGACCGCGCTGGTGGATACCCGTACCCGGATTCGTGATGAGCGCGATGACATCAACTACTTCAGTCTGGCGAATCTGAGTGCCGGTGATTACGTTGAATTGCGCCTGGCGGAACAGGCTGACGGCAGTTTCCGTGCGCTTCGTCTTGAACGCGATGATGCTGAGGCACGTATTAAGATTACAGCGCCTGTCAGCAGTGTTGATACCGCCGCTTCCAGCATCACTATGCTGGGTATTACGGTGGACATGTCGGCGATAGTATCAATCAACCTGTCTACACTAGTGACAGGGGGTTACCTGGAAGTCAAAGGAACCTTCAATGGTAGTGTTGTGACCGCTATCGAGGTTGAAGACGATGATCGGTATGAAGATCATGATGATGAACACTAAGATGATTGATCAGAACTGGGAGATACTCTGTTGAAGAGAACCCTGTCAGTGCTCAAGGCTGCCGCGTTTGCGGCGGCCTTTTCTGCTTCTGCGGCCGCCGCGGAATTTCAGGCGGGGGTGTCCCTGTTGGCGGAGTATGACAGCAATGTCTTACCCGACCCAGATTCCGAAACAGATTCTGTCGCCGCCTGGGGAGCGCGCCAGTCTGCCTATTTCGGACTAGAGGGTCACTGGCCACAGCGTGTCGAATGGCAGGGGCGATACGACGTCAGCCAGTCCGTTTGGCAGGATGTTGAGGGATTTAACAGCCTGATGCAGAGTGGTTATCTGCGTGTCAGCAGAGATGCTGCATTCAGTCCGGAGCTGGCCATACTGGCGGCAGATGTCAGCGTCGATAATGTCGATTTTATGCAGTTGATGCGGATAACACCGGCGCTCAGTACCTTGGTCGGATCGACATGGTATTTTCGTGGGCAGCTTGATCTTAGCCAGAAAACATTCGTGGACTACCCCGAGCGCGATGCTCAGCAGGTATATGGGCGTGTTCTCGCCTACTGGCTGTTCGATAAAACCCGTCGTTATCTCAGTATGCAACTGGGGGCTAAGCGGGAAGAGGCAGAGCAGGACCTTTATAGCTACTGGGGTTCGGTCGCCGGGCTTAAGTGGCGGCAAAAAATGAAGTCGCTGCAGTGGACGCTGGTGCTGAAGAGCGAGCAGCGGGACTATGACGAAATTCGCAGTAGTCTCGGAGAGCCGCGACAGGACAGACGTGTGCGTATAAGTAGCGGTCTCGAATGGACGCTGGGAGCTGGGTTCTCCGTTGCCGCTGAAATCGGCTATGATCATTATCAATCCAACCTCGACGTCGCAGACTATGCGCAGAATCGGGCCGAGATTGGACTGAGTTGGGATTACTGACTTACCTCGGCCACTTCGAATGCAACGCATCGAGCACATGGGGATGACTGTGCTGATCGCCATGACCATAGTGTTTCAGGTGCTCGTGGTCATCAGCCAGATCATCATGCCGATGGGACTTGGGCGCTTCGTCACTGGCTGGCCAGAGTATCGACGTGAGTATGACGCCGGTTGTGGATACAACGGCGAGCACAATAAACGCACTGTACGCATCCATCGCCGTCATTAACCAACCTGCTACCGGGTAGGCCAGCATCCATCCTGCATGAGACAGCGAAAAGTGCGCAGCGAATAAGGCTGGGCGTTCACTCGCGGTAGCTGAGCGCACAAGAATTTTGCTGGTTGGGGTCTGTACCAGAGAATATCCCGCGCCCATCACCAGCCATATCAGCAGAAGCGCGTAATAGCCTTGGGCAAACATGGCACCAGTGATTTGCCCCACGATAAGAACGACCAATCCGCTGAGCATGACCCGGCGCTCACTGAAGTGCTCAAGTATTTGAGGCAGACGTAACGCAACCAGCATAGAGCCAAAACCGAAGGCGGCCAGAGCGATGGCAGTGTCCTGCCCGGTGAGTCCAAACTGGCCCTGAACCAAGACGACGGTATTCACAAATACCATGGCCCCGCCGAAGGCCGTGGCAATGTTCAGAACCAGTAGCCCTCGCAGTCTGGGCGTACCAAAATAGATACGCGTGCCTCGTGTCAGGCGCTCGGTCCAGGTGCTGGTCTGAGTTTGCTTAAGGGCGGGTAGACTGACGGACAGCACCAGAATTCCTGAGGCAATAAACCCGAGAACCGTGCCGAAAAACAACCCGTGCCATGATGTGACCAACAACAAGGCGGCCGCCAGCATGGGGCTGATCAGACTTTCCATATCGTAAGCGAGACGGGACAGCGACAGAGCCTTGGTGTATTCGCGCTCATCAGTAAGCACATCAGGAATCGTCGCCTGAAACAGTGGAGTGAAACCGGCAGAGCTGCTTTGCAGAATGAAAATGACAATATAGATGTGCCAGACTTCACTGAGAAATGGCAAAGACAACGCCGTCAGCGCACGTATTATATCGAGAGAAACCAACACCGGGCGTCGCGCCACTCCATGAAATGCCGCCGCTAATACCGGTGAAACGAACACATAGGCCAGCATTTTTATCGTCAGAGCTGTGGCCAGCACTGCCCCGGCATTGTCACCGGCTAGTTCAAACGCCATCAGACTCAGGGCGACGGTCGCCAACCCGGTACCCAGCAGAGAAATTACCTGAGCAGCGAACAGATGCCGATAGACTCGATGGTGTAATACTTCCAGCATAGGATCCTCTCGATGCAGCAAACTGACGAAAAACCGATTGATGATCGGTTTTTACTGTGGCAGTGTATTCCTCAGTTTCAATATTGGAAAGTCTATGATTCTCGGCGAGCTTGAAAAACAGGTACTGAACCAGCTCTGGTCGGTTGGCGAAGCGGATGCCAAGCAGATTCATGCCATTGTAGGTGATGAGCGCGGCTGCTCACTGAATACCATCCAGAGTACGCTCGACCGCCTCTATAAAAAGCAGCTGCTTTCCCGCGAAAAACAGGGACATGCCTTTATTTACCGGGCGCGGGTCGATCGTGAAGATCTGATTGCCCGCCTGATCCGTGATATCACCAGTGATTTTGTCAGTAACTGTAGCGACTCGCTGATGGCGGCGTTTGTGTCTCTGTCTGCTGATCTTGGCGACAGTGAACTGGATCGTCTTGAGACCATGATCCGCGAACATCGCAGCAAAGAGCAGGATACCGATCAGTCATGATCTACGGCGACTGGGCATACGGGCTGAACCTACTCAGTATGACGGCCATGCTGGTGGCGGTGACCCTGGTTATTCAGGCGGTTGCAGTAAGACCCTTTCTGGACTTGTGTCAGAGGCTGGCCCCGGTACAGCAGAAATGGCTGATTCTTAGCTGGGCCGCTTTACCTTTTGCGCTGATGTTTATGACATTTATGCAGGGACTGTCATCGCAACCTACCCATCACGATACGCTTTCAGGCCCATTGGGGTTAATTCACTGGCACCATGCAGATCTGTTTATGGTTGGCGGCTGGCACAGCTGGCTGTTGCTGACTATTTCTCTTTGGTTCGCTCTGCGATTGACTGTCTTCGCTTCACGTCAGTGGCAGCGTAACCAACGCATTGCCTCACTGGATAAACAGACAGATGCGGCTGAGCGATTTTCTTTGCTGCCTACCCGTGATGTAATTGCCATGACAGTTGGGTATCTAACCCCTCGAATTTATCTTTCTCAAGGGTTGCTGAAACAGGCAACAAAAGACCAGTTGGATATTGTTCTAGCGCATGAAAATGCTCACCTGAAGCACAGAGATAATCTGTCTCGATGGCTCCTAGAGCTACTTACCTGTGTATTGCCAAGCACAGTATGCAAGCCTTTATTACAACGGTTTATTCTGGTGACAGAACAGATAGCAGATAAACGCGCAGCAGCTATGTCTGATGCGCGTGACGTGGCCGATACGCTTGTAGCTATTGCCCGCATACAGTTACAGACACAGCGTACGATGTCGGCTCAAGCTCACTTGATTTCAACAGATCAGCTCAGTGATCGTGTGCAGGAGTTACTGGTTCCGTCAACGCCAGCCTATCTGCGCCAGTGGGCTTTGCTGTCTGTTCTGCTGACGTTAGCGGCAGGCATGCTGATGGCTGTCGATGGCCTGCACCATCTGTTCGATATTTTTCTGATTCATTCTTAATTTTTATTTCTTACGAGGGGCTTGCCGATGACGCATGCTGAACTAACAAGCAAAAAACCGATTGCCGGTCGGTTTCTTTCGGCGGCGGCGCTGGTATCGCTCCTGACTGTTGCTGGCCACACCAGTGCGCAGGAAACCGTCCGCATGCAGGACGCCATCGAGCGCACGTTAGAGAGCCATCCGGAGCTCGCCCTCTGGTCATACCGCCAGCAGGACATACAGGCGCTGTCCGATGCCGCCAGCCAGCGTCAGCCTGCGCAATTGTCGTTAAGTGTTGATGATGCGATTGGCACTGGTCAGTACGAAGGGGTCGGTGCCATGCAGACGACCCTCAGTGCGCGTTGGTTGCTCGAAGGTAAGCAGGTTCAGGCGCGGACAGATCATGCCAGCGCGCAGAAGCAGGTTTTGTCTGCGCGCCAGCGTCTGCAACTGGCAGAGACAACAGCAGAAACCGCAACGCTGTTTGTTGTTCTGCTTGCCGATCAGGAGCGCTTAACTCTTGCCCGTGAGGCTCTTGAAGATGAGCGCGAGCTGCTCCGCATAGTTGAGCGTCGTGTTGACGCCGGACGCGCCCCCGCCACCGATTTGGTGCTGGCGCGCACCCGACTGACCGAGCGCGAATTGGCGCTGGAAGAGTACAGTCATCGCCTGCAGGCTGCCGCGCTACGGTTATCCGCCCAGTGGGGGGCGGTTAATGATCAGCTGGTAGCCTCTGGCAATATCCATCAGGCCCCGACGCTGGATCAGCAGGCGGTTCTTACGCAACTGAATGATGCGCCGGTGCTTGGCGTCACGCTCGCCGAAGCTGATCTGTTCACGGCCGAAGGGCGTTTGTCCCGTGCAGAGGCCGTTACTCCCTGGGCGGTCGCCGCTGGCGTGCGTCGCTTTGAAGTGGGTGGTGACTACGCATTGGTTGCCGAACTGAGCATTCCTCTCGGTGGTGGTGCCCGCAACGCGGCATTAAATCGTTCGCTGCAGGCCCGCGAGCAGCAGAGCGACGTATCTGCACAGGCGCGTCTGAAACAATTAGAGGTCGAGGTTCGTACGCTCCTGTTGGAGCTGGAGCACAGCCAGCATGTGATCGAGACCCTGAATCAGACCATTCTTCCGGCATTGGGCAGTGGCCGCGAACAGGCTCTGCAGGCCTATGAGCGTGGCCAGCTGGACTATCTGCAATGGGACAACGCCCGCCAGCAATGGCTGAGTGCGCGCGAGCGCCTGCTTGATGAAGCAGAAGCCCTGCAACTGCAGTGGATCGAATTACAGCGCCTGACCGGCCAGACCACCTATTTCTGAGGACATGATAATGAAACCCCTGACATTGATTCCTGACCTGGCTCTGGCAAAGTTGCCGCGGCTAACCATGCTGACGGCCCTGCCCCTGATGGCGGCACTGGCCCTGATGACCGGTTCTGTACTGCAAAGTCCTGTTGTTCATGCTCAGGCCGCCGCCGAGGCCGCTGAAGCTGAACCAGAGAAAGGGCCGCATCGTGGCCGTATGCTGCGTGACGGTGATTTCGCTTTAGAGCTGGCTATCTTCGAAACCGGCGTACCGCCTGAGTTCCGCGTCTGGACAACGCTCGCGGGCAATGCGATTGCTCCGCAGGACCTGCAACTGACGGTGCGTCTGATCCGCCTCGGCGATGGCACGGATACTATTAACTTCCGCGCTGAAGGTGATTATTTGCGTGGCGATATGGAAATCTACGAGCCGCACTCCTTTGTCGTGGATATTCAGGCTGAACACGCCGGTAAACAGTACCACTGGAGTTACGACAACTTCGAAGGCCGCACTCAGATCGCTGATCCGGTGGCCGAGGCCATGGGCATTGCCACCGAAACCGCAGGCCCCGCGACACTGCATATTCAGACTCCGGCATGGGGTACTTTGACCGCTGTTCCGGGCAGTGAACGTAACATCAGTGCGCGGTTTGACGGTGAAATCCGTACTGTGCATGTGCGTGAAGGGCAGGCCGTACAGGCGGGCACCGAGTTGCTGACCATCGAAAGCAACGAAAGCTTGAAAACGTATGTCGTGCGCGCGCCGTCGGCGGGCACCGTCAGTCATGTGAACAGTGCCGCCGGTGAACAGACAGCAGGCCGGACGCTGCTGACCCTGCAGGACAACAGTTCGCTTCAGGCTGAGCTGGCGGTGTATCCAAAAGACTGGAGCGCAGTAAAACGCGGTGCGCCGGTGTCTATTCATGTGCCGGGTACAGATCTTGAAACAAGCACCACTCTGACTGCCGCCTACCCAGAAGTACAGGCTGATCAGTCGCGCCTTTGGCGTGCTACGGTCGACAATCGCAACGGTCAGTTCGCACCGGGAATGCGCATCAATGCAAATATAGAAACCGAGACCCGTAACGTTGAGTTAGCGGTCAAGCGTTCGGGTCTACAGGCGTTCCGTGACTTTACCGTGGTGTACGCCAAAGTCGGCGATCAGTACGAAGTCCGTATGCTGGAACTGGGTCAGGCCGCAGGCGAGTGGATTGAAGTGCTGGGTGGTCTGACTCTAGGCACCGAATACGTCACTGAAAACAGCTTCATTATCAAAGCCGACATTGAAAAGTCCGGCGCTTCACACGATCACTGAGACGGGACTCCGCCATGTTGGATGCATTGATAAAACTGGCCATTGCCCGTCGCGGACTGGTGATGGCCATTGTCGCCGCAGTCGCTGTGCTGGGGTTATGGAACTTTAACCGCCTGCCGATTGATGCCGTACCTGACATCACCAATGTGCAGGTGATGATCAATACCGAGGCTTCCGGCTTTACCCCGCTCGAAGTCGAGCAGCGCATTACCTATCCGCTGGAAACCGCGCTGGCGGGCCTGCCGGGTCTGGAATACACCCGCTCGGTGTCGCGTTATGGTCTGTCGCAGGTGATCGCGATATTCAGCGACGACACCGATGTCTATTTTGCCCGCCAACTGGTCAACGAACGCATGACATCCGCCTCTGGTCGTCTGCCTGCGGGTCTGCAACCGGAGCTTGGCCCGATAGCCACAGGCCTGGGTGAAATCTTTATGTTCACCGTCGATGCCGAACCGGGTGCTCTGAATGCCGATGGCACTGCAGTGACGCCGATGGATCTGCGCAGTGTGCACGACTGGATCATCCGCCCGCAGCTGATGCAGGTGAAGGGCGTGGTCGAGGTCAACCCGATTGGTGGTTACGAGCGTGAAGTCGTGGTGCAGATGCAACCGCAACGCATGCTGGCCATGGGCATCAGCAGCAGCGATATTGTCGACGCCATCCGCGCCAACAATGATAACCGCGGTGCCGGATTTGTTGAGCGCAACGGTGCTCAGTGGTTGATGCGTATTCCGGGGCAGGCGCAACAGGCACAGGATATTGCCAATATCGTCGTCACTGCCGACGCCGGTAAAACGGTGCTGGTCAGTGACGTGGCCGATGTCACTATCGGTCACGGGCTGCGCACGGGTGCCGCGACCCAGAACGGCCGCGAAGTCGTGATGAGTACGGTGTTTATGCTGGTCGGCGAAAACAGCCGCACCGTCGCCAGTGCCGTCGGTGAAAAACTCGCCGATATCAATGCCTCTTTGCCTGAGGGGATCGTCGCCAGCGCCGCCTACGACCGCACCGGACTGGTCGAGAAAACGCTGGATACCGTCACCATGAACCTCACCGAAGGTGCGTTGCTGGTGATCGTGATTCTGTTCCTGATGCTGGGCAATATCCGCGCTGCGATTCTGACGGCGCTGGTGATTCCGCTGGCGATGCTGATGACGTTCACCGGCATGGTGCAGACACGGGTCAGTGCCAACCTGATGAGTCTGGGGGCGCTGGATTTCGGCCTGCTGGTCGATGGTGCCATCATTATTGTCGAGAACTGCCTGCGTCGGCTGAGCCAGCACTCGGAGAAGAATTCTGGCGTACTGCCGTTAAAAGAACGCCTCAATCTGGTGTTCGAAGCCACGCGGGAGGTCATCCGCCCGGCGCTGTTCGGCGTGTTCATTATCACCGCCGTGTACGCGCCGATTTTTGCCCTCGAAGGGGTCGAAGGCAAGATGTTCCACCCGATGGCCATAACCGTGGTCATCGCGCTGCTGAGTGCCATTCTGCTGTCGGTGACCTTTGTGCCGGCGGCGGTCGCGCTACTGTTCCGTGGCCCGGTACAGGAAAAACATAACCCTGTCGTGTCCGGGCTGAGCCGGGTCTACCAGCCACTGCTGCGCGGCGTATTGAAAGTGCGCCAGTGGGTGGTGCTGATCGCCGTCGTGCTGGTGACCCTCAGCGTCTGGCAGGCAACCCGCTTGGGTAGCGAATTCGCCCCTAACCTGGACGAAGGTGATATCGCCATGCACGCCCTGCGCATACCAGGCACATCACTGAGTCAGGCGATTGCTCTGCAGGAAACCCTAGAAGCGCGAATCAAAGAATTGCCTGAAGTTGAGCGTGTGTTCGCTAAAATCGGCACCGCTGACGTTGCTACCGATGCCGTGCCACCGAGTGTGGCGGATAACTTTATTATCCTTAAACCGCGCGACCAGTGGCCTGATCCGGACAAAACCAAGCAACAGGTGGTGGCCGAGCTGGAAGCCTTGGTGACGACCATTCCCGGAAACCGCTATGAGTTTCTGCAACCCATTCAGATGCGCTTTAACGAGCTGTTAGCGGGTGTGCGTGCTGAAGTCGCGATCAAAATCTTCGGCGATGATCTGGAGACGCTTGCCGCGCTGGGCGAATCGCTTGAAGGCATTGTTGCCGGGGTCGATGGCGCGGTAGACATCCAGATGGAACAGGTCACGGGCCTGCCCCTGCTGGAGTTTATTCCGGATGACGCGGCGTTGCGTCGTCACGGCATCAGCCGTCAGCAACTGCAGGATCAGTTGGCTACAGCGTTGGGTGGTGAGGTCGCTGGCACCCTATTTGAAGGCGACCGTCGTGCAGATATCGTGGTGCGTCTGCCGGAGTCAGAGCGTACAGACATTGATGGCCTGAAGCATCTGCCGGTAACGGTCGGTGGAGACGAAGACAGCCGCGTCGTTCCATTGCAGGAGCTGGTCACCCTGAGCGAAAACATGGGTGTGAATCAGGTTAACCGCGAAAACGGCAAGCGCCGTTTAGTGGTTACCGCCAACGTCAGGGGGCGAGATCTCGGCAGTTTTGTTGATGATGTGCGCGCCGCCGTTGGTGAAGACCTCGACGTACCTGCTGGCTACTGGATCGAATACGGCGGTACCTATCAGAAGCTGCAATCGGCCTCAGAGCGCCTGATGATTGTGGTGCCGCTGACGCTGGTGATGATCGTTGGCTTGTTGATTCTGGCACTGGGCTCAGTGCGTGATGCGCTGGTGATCTTTGCCGGGGTGCCGCTGGCACTGACGGGGGGCGTACTGGCGCTGACGCTGCGGGATATTCCGTTTTCCATTTCGGCGGCGGTTGGCTTTATCGCGTTGTCGGGTATCGCTATTCTTAATGCGTTAGTGATGGTGTCCTTTATCCGCGAACTGCAACGTGCGGGCACTGGGCTGGAAAAGGCTATCATTGAAGGGGCACTGACCCGTCTGCGCCCGGTCATTACCACGGCGCTGGTGGCATCCCTTGGTTTTGTGCCGATGGCGCTCAACACCGGCATTGGTTCAGAAGTGCAACGGCCACTGGCAACAGTGGTGATTGGCGGGGTGATCTCATCGACCCTGCTGACGCTGTTTGTGATTCCGGCGCTTTACCGCCTGGTGCATCGTAACGACAACAAAGGACGCGTATGAGCACGCTAATGAACACCCGGATCGCTCGCTGCTCTATCGCGCTGCTTCTTGCTTTCGCCAGTACGCTGGCACTGGCACACGGCGTTGACGACAACACCCGCACCTTCTTACAGCAGAATACCGGTGTACAGTTCGTGCCGTTTCTGTACATCGGTGCCAAGCACATGATCACAGGGTACGATCACCTGCTGTTTCTGGTCGGGGTAATTTTCTTTCTCTATCGTAGTCGCGAAGTACTGCTGTACGTCAGCCTGTTTACGCTGGGGCACAGCATTACGCTGATGTCCGGGGTGTTGGCCAATATTCAGGTGAATGCCTATCTGATTGACGCCATTATCGGCTTGTCGGTGCTGTATAAAGGTTTTGATAACCTGGGTGGCTTCAAACGTCTGTTGGGTTTTCAGCCGGATACCCGTCTGGCGGTGCTGATTTTCGGCCTGTTTCATGGATTTGGTCTGGCGACGAAGCTGCAGGAATTCCATATTCCGGAAGATGGCCTGCTCACCAACCTGATCGCCTTTAATATCGGCGTCGAGCTGGGCCAGTTTGCGGCACTGGGGCTGATCCTGATCCTAATATCCGCGTGGCGGCACTCTGCGACGTTCAGCCGATTCGCCGTGCTGACAAACACGCTTTTAATGGCCAGCGGGGTGATGCTGACGGGGTATCAGCTCACGGGTTATTTTTCTTCCTGAGGACGCAACTATATGACAAGTCAAAGCTCTCAAAACCAGACGCCCGCTAAACAACTATGGCTGGCGACAGCCGCCGCCCTGGTAGCGGGTTTAGTCACATTGGTACTGGTGATTATGCCAGCCGAGTACAATATTGATCCGACAGGCGTCGGCGCAGCGCTGGGTTTAACCGCATTGTCGCCAGAAAAACTGGCTGAAGCTGAAGCGGATGCTGCAAAAGCATCATCTGCGGCAATGGACGGCATGGCGTCGGTGGTTTTACCGGCCGCCAGCGGTAAAGAATTTAAACTGGAAATGACCGCCGGTGAGCGGGTCGATTTCGAATGGATCACTGACGGCGAAGCCGTGTATGTAGACATGCATGGCGAACCATTTGATGATCCGACCGGCTATTTTAAAAGCTATGCTGTGACCACCACAAATGAAATGAAAGGGAGTTTCACCGCCGTCTTTGAAGGCACACATGGTTGGTATTTCCGGAACGACAGTAACGCTGAAGTCACAGTGCAGCTGTTTTATGAAGGCCAGTATAAAAATCCGAAAATGATGTAAATAACTTTAAAAATCAGGAGAACTCAGTATGAAATCATTGTTACTCACAGCGTCTTTGTTGATCGCCGCTTTTTCTGGTCAGGCATATGCTCATGGTGATCATGGAGCAGTAAGTGATCGTGGTGCTAAAAGTATTGCAGCGCGAGCGGTCCAGAAAATGACGGTACGGGACTTCGGCTATAAAGCCGGCCAGCTGGATGAAAGCTGGAAAGTCATTTCTCAGGATAAGGTAACAGTCAAAGAATCTGGCGCAGGATTTTATGTGATTGAAGTAGGTAACGCTGCCAGTGATGAGAAGGTTTACGTGAAAGTTCTTGAAAGTGGCGTTATTGAAGATGCCGCGAAGAATTATCCGTTCTGACCTGTTACATATAGCTGCCGCCTGATTCTGGCGGCAGCTATCTATAGAGCGCTACGTCACTTACAGCAATGTTTTGATAAGTAGCCCAGCGACGCCCGCACCGGCAATCACCTGAATGACGCCACGTTTAAAGCGGAACAGGGCAATGCCTGCTGCTGCAGCGATCGCTACAGACCACCAGTCAATCGCACCTCCCCAACCCTCTGGCATTACAACGTGGTAGCCAAAAAACAGCGCCAGATTGAGGATCACTCCAACCACTGCTGCAGTAATGCCAGTCAGAGCGGCGGTAAACTTCAGTTCGTTGTGGGTGCTTTCAACCAATGGGCCGCCTGCCAGAATAAACAGGAACGAGGGCAGGAAGGTAAACCAGGTAACTAGCACCGCAGCGGTTGCGCCTGCCAGAAATTGCTGTTCAGGGCCAAATACGGCATGCACATAGCCCCCGATAAAACCGACAAACGCCACCACCATAATCAATGGACCGGGAGTGGTTTCACCCAGAGCCAGGCCATCAATCATCTGTGTCGGTGTCAGCCAGGCGTAATGACCAACGGCACCCTGATAGACATAAGGAAGCACAGCATACGCACCACCAAAAGTGAGCAGGGCGGCTTTGGTGAAAAACCACGCCATCTGCGTCAGGGTGTGCTCCCAACTCAGTGTCAGCGTCAGAAAACTCATTGGCACGAGCCACAACAGCAGGCCAACCACAACAACCAGCAGCAGGCGCGGCCAGCGGAAGCTGGCATGATCAGGTGTTGGTGTGTGGTCGTCAATGATGGTACTGCCCGCTGAGGTTGAGCCCGAACTGTGTGCGGCTTTGACGCTGAAGGCATCCGGGCGGATGCGTCCACCGATATAACCAATCAGCGCGGCCGCGATGACAATCACCGGGAACGGAATCCCTGCAGCAAAAATAGCGACAAACGACGCCGCTGCGATGCCCCACAGCCAGTTGTTCTTCAGTGCTTTCGAACCAATACGATGGCAGGCCTGGACGACAATCGCCGCAACGGCAGGTTTAATACCGTAAAACAGGCCCGAGATCAGCGGTGTATCGCCATAGGCAATGTACACCCAGGACAGCACAATCAGTAACACCAGTGATGGCAGGACGAACAGGCCCCCGGCAATAATGCCACCCCAGGTGCGGTGCATCAGCCAGCCAATATAGGTAGCCAGCTGCTGGGCTTCAGGCCCAGGCAATACCATGCAGTAGTTAAGGGCATGGAGAAAGCGTCGCTCGGAAATCCAGCGTCGTTTTTCCACCAGCTCATGGTGCATGATGGCAATCTGGCCGGCGGGTCCGCCAAAACTGATAAAGCCGAGTTTCAGCCAGAACAGCAGCGC
This sequence comes from uncultured Thalassolituus sp., assembly GCF_950066645.1. Classification (GTDB taxonomy): domain Bacteria; phylum Pseudomonadota; class Gammaproteobacteria; order Pseudomonadales; family Oceanobacteraceae; genus Thalassolituus. The sequence continues at coordinate 173,690 of NZ_CATMFB010000001.1, forward strand.
CTGAAAAAAGGGGATAGTTTGCACCGGCGCAGATGCGTCCGGACTCGTGCTTTGAGTGCTTGTGTTCAAGATAGTCTGCCCCGCCTGGGACTGGAGTCGAAAGAGTTAAAGGGCCGGTACCAGAACAGTACCGGCGCGTTATTATTACTCTACGGTTACTGACTTCGCAAGGTTACGCGGCTGGTCGACGTCGGTGCCTTTGATGAGAGCGACGTGGTAGCTCAGCAGCTGCAGTGGCAGTGTGTACAGAATCGGCGCCACGATACCGTCGCAGTGCGGGACTTCCATCACCTTCATATTGCTTTCCGGGCGGATCTTCGCCGCTTCATCAGCAAAGACGAACAGCTCGCCACCACGGGCACGCACTTCTTCGATGTTGGATTTCAGCTTTTCGACCAGATCGTTGTTGGGCGCGACGACGATAATGGGCATTTCTGAATCAATCAGCGCCAGCGGGCCGTGTTTCAGTTCACCAGCGGCGTATGCTTCGGCGTGAATGTAGGAGATCTCCTTCAGCTTCAGCGCGCCTTCCATCGCAATCGGGTACTGATCGCCACGGCCAAGGAACAGGGCATGATTCTTTTCTGCGAAGTGCTCGGCTAACGATTCGATAGCGCTGTTCATGGTCAGTGCTTTATCGATCAGGCCCGGCAGTTGAGTCAGGGCATCAGCGACCTTCTGCTCAGTATCCTTTGTCATTCCGCGGCCACGGCCAAGCGCGACGGTCAGCAATAACAGTGCGACCAGTTGAGTGGTAAAGGCTTTGGTCGAAGCCACACCAATTTCGGCACCGGCGCGGGTCAGCAGCGCCATGTCGGATTCGCGCACCAGCGATGAGCCGGGGACATTACAGATGGTCAGGCTGCGGGCAAAACCGAGTTCTTTGGCCAGACGCAGGGCCGCCAGGGTATCGGCGGTTTCGCCACTCTGGGAGATAGTAACCAGCAGACTATTCGGGCGAACGACAGATTTGCGGTAGCGGAATTCTGAGGCAATTTCGATGTTGCATGCGACTCCGGCCAGCTCTTCGATCCAGTAGCGGGCGGTCATACCTGCATGGTAAGAGGTGCCACAAGCAATAATCTGTACCTGATCAATGTCGGACAGGTCGCCGAGTGCTTCAAGGTTGAGGCGTCCGCCGATCAGGCGACCTTCCAGGGTGTTGGCAATGGCCTGCGGCTGCTCGTGTATTTCCTTCATCATGTAGTGACGGAAGGCGCCTTTGTCGCCGGCATCATGCTCGACGTCGGTCTCCGTCGCCGGACGTTCGGCGGGCTCGTTACCCGCGTCAAATACCCGGATGCTGGTGCGCGTGATTTCAGCGACATCGCCTTCCTCAAGGTAGGCAAATCTGCGTGTCACAGGGAGCAGAGCCAGTACGTCAGAGGCCACAAAGTTTTCGCCAATACCGCAACCTATCACCAGCGGGCTGCCTGAGCGCGCGACGATCATACGTTCGGGATCATTACGGTTGATGACTACCATACCGTAGGCGCCTTCGAGCTGCGTGCGGGCTGCCATTACGGCCTTCAGGAGATCATTATTGCCCTGGTCGCGCAGTTCACGCTCGACCAGATGAGCAATGACTTCGGTGTCAGTCTGTGAGGTAAAGGCATAGCCCTGTGCTTTCAGGCTGTCGCGGAGCGTTTCGTGGTTCTCGATAATACCGTTGTGAACCACGGCGATATCACCTGAGACATGAGGATGTGCGTTTGTTTCTGAGGGTTCACCATGCGTTGCCCAGCGGGTGTGCGCAATGCCGGTGCCACCGGGTACCTGAGAGTCAGCGACGGCGTCCGCCAATGACTTTACTTTCCCCAGACGGCGCAGGCGCTGCATCTGTCCGTCGTTTGCAATAACAGCGACACCAGCGGAGTCGTAGCCACGGTATTCAAGACGACGCAGACCTTCCAGCAGAATTTCTACGATATCACGCTGCGCTACTGCACCAACGATTCCACACATGACTAACGCTACCTCCAGAGTTCTGACCGCGCACTATATCTGATGCGCGATACTCTGGCAAAGTTGCAGGCGGGGTGGTCCGGGGCCGGCTGCGTCAGGCTTTTACGCAGCAGTTACGGCCAGATTCTTTCGCTTTGTAGAGGGCCTTGTCAGTCCGTTCAAATACGGTTTCAGGGGCTTCAAGTGTCCGGTATTCGCTGATCCCGAATGACATAGTGATGGTCACGCGCTCACCCCGGAAGTTAAATGGACAAGCCTGAACCCGTTCACGGAGTTTCTCTGCCACCATCAGCGCGTCGTCTGCGGTAGCGCCGGGCAACAATGCGACAAATTCCTCACCACCGTAACGTGCGATAAAGTCGCCGTTCCGCAGGTGTTTTCGCAATGTCGAGGCGAGCAGTTGCAGCACTTTGTCTCCCGCCAGATGCCCGTAGGTATCGTTGATCTTTTTAAAATGATCGACGTCACAGACAATGACGGAGAGCGAACCCCCGGTGCGGCTTTTCTTGAGTAGTTCTTCGTTCAGGCGAATGTCGTACGCAGCCCGGTTTGGCAGACCAGTCAGATGGTCCTGTGTGGCGCGGGTACGCTGGTCTTCGATGATCTGGCGTGCCTGTGACGCCTCGGCTTCCATTTCGTTGAGTCGTGCCTGCAGTACCTGAAGCTGTTCAGCGAGGCGCGCCTCGCGTTCATTCTCGACTTTCTGATACTGCTCCATGGCTTTAACGATCAGGGCGAGGTGGTCGCGGATGCTGGAGCCCAGCTCTCCTAAGTCGCCCAGCCCATTGACGACCGAACGGATGTCGGCAATCTGATCCCGCACCATATTTTCAAGATCGACACGGGCGCGTTCGCGATCGGATGCTCCGGTATTGGCATCGGCGACCAGCACCTGAATCGCCTGAAGGCGTTTATCCAGGCTGCTGAGAAAGCGCTCGAATTCTTCCTGTCCGCTGCCAAGGCAATCCAGAAGAAACTGAGAGGTATCCTCCAGCAGTGCCACAAATTCGTACCAGTGCACGCCGTTTGCGAGACGCTCCTGCAGAGTCTCCGCGGTAGATTCCATGCGCTCGGGGATCACCAGGCGGGAGATCAGTGCGCCAATGGTGTCAGCCACTTCTTTAGCGATGCGGGAAAAACCGGGCTCTGTTTCTTTGTCTCCGGCCTCTACCGGGTCCTGAGACGGGTTCTCAACGCGCTCCTGAACTGAACTCTGGGTTTCAGGCAGTTCAGGCGCATCGGGTAGCGTTTCAGTGCTCTGCTCACTACGGAACCAGCGCGACAACCAGCCACCGCTTTGTTTACTGTCCGCACCATCAAGGGCGGCGATATTGTTCAGTACACCGGCCCAGCCATTGAGTTGTGTGACATAACCGCCCCAGCTCTGGAGGTCTTTTGAGGCAGATTTCCGTAGTTCGCGGATCTGAGTGATCAGGTCTTTGGGTAATGGGCACTGACAGAGCTTTTCTGCCATGGCAACCAGATGGGTGACCAGCTCGCCAGACTGCTGATCGTAATGACCGTCGAACTTGCGGATCATGGCATCGAGCTGATTGATGGCGTTGCTGAAAGAGAGTGTCGTGCCCTTCATGGAGTCGCGCATACCACTGAGCGCTCCATCGAGGTCATCGGCCTGGCCTTCTGCCAGTAGCGATACCATTACGAGCCCGCGGCGTAACTGCTCATTGCGGTCACCGAGTGCTGTTTTCAGACTTTTGTGCTCTTCGTGCAGGGCGAGATATTTATCGCGCCACTGCTTTTCAGCAGAGGATGCAGCCTTGTCGGCCATACTAATCCCTCAGATTTCGTGGTGTTATTAAAGATCCTGTCAGTATAGGAAATATTTCTGATTCTGCTGTGGATCAGAGGCCGATTTCTGCCGCAACCGGGAGATGATCCGATTGGGGGTGGTCAATCACGGCAATGCGATGCAGATCTATGTTGTCGCTGACCAGAATATGATCGATACCACGGTTGGGCTGCCAGCTTGGATAGGTGGGTAATTCATCGGCAATCGGATGGAGATTCAGACGACGCAGACCGGACTGCTGCAGTAACCACTCACCTTCCTGGTTCAGGTCGCCCATAATCACCACTCGCTGTGTGCTTTCAAGGCAGTCGGCAAGATAGTCGAGCTGGGCAAACTGTGTGCGCCGACTTAATGCCAGGTGAGTCGCGACAATGACCAGCTGGTTATCTCCAGTGCCGAATCTGACAAGCATCATCCCCCGGCCCGGCAGGCCCGGTAGTGGATGTTTTTCGATCGAACTCGCCCGCGTGTGACACAAGAGGCCATTGCTGTGTCTTGCCAGCTTTCCGAGGTTGCGGTTGACCTGATGGTGCCAGTGATCAAAACCCGCCAGACGGGCGATCGTTTCTACCTGGTTTTCATGACCGCTGCGCCAGCTGCCGCCGTCGGCTTCCTGCAGCGCCACGATATCGAAAGGGCTGACCAGTTCAGCAATGGCTTCAAGAGAGGCTTCACGGGCGCGGAACGGCATCAGATGTTGCCAGCCGCGTAACAGATAATGGTGGTAGCCACCGGTGCGGATGCCGACCTGCATGTTGAAGGTCAGCAGTCGCAGGCGGTCAGGACTCCTGGGGATATCCGTGAACGCCTGCAGAGAAGTCAGGGACGTCATAGCCTCAGAGGCCGTTGCGTTCCTTGTTGATCAGGAAGTCAGCCACGTCGAGCATCTGCTGCTGTCCGCCGGCAGAGGTCGCGTCGACCACATATTTGCCATTCACGATCAGTGTCGGTACGCCGGTGATCTGGAACGCACGTACGCGCTTATCGCCACGGGTCATGCGGGATTTAACACCGAACGAGCTGTACGCCTTGTCGAACTCTTCGGCCGTTACGTCGGTGTTGTCGACAACAAACTGACGCTGGTCTTCAGGGCTGAGCAGACGCTGCTTCTGCAGGTGAATGGAGTTGAACACTTTGCTGTGCAGCTGATCAAGAACCTTCAGCTGATCCATGGTGTAGTACAACTGTGCGTGCAGAATCCAGTTACGGCTGAACATGGCTGGAACGCGCTGGAAATCAACATCAGCCGCCAGCTGATCTTTCCATGGCTCAATGATGGACTCCAGATGGAAGCAGTGAGAACAGCCGTACCAGAAGGCTTCTTCCACATGAACTTTGCCATCCATCAGGACCGGCACAGGCTCTTCAAGTACTTTGTAGTGCGTCCCGGCGATATAGTCCGCCGCCATTGATACCGAACTTGCGGCCATTAACGCAGCGGCAGCCATCCATTTCTTAAACTGAGAAAGCATCTGTTTTACCTTTCTTATCATTGCTATGCAGGAATTCTTACACAGAATCAGAGTAGCGAACCACCGCAGCAGTGCAAAGCTCTGTCAATCTGTGGCCTGCGGACATAAAAAAAGGTGGCCGTAGCCACCTTCTTTCAGAGTTACGATTAACGCAGGCCCTGAATATACGAAGACACCGCTTCGATTTCTTTTTCATGCAGACGGTACGCAATATCGCGCATCATCTTGCTGTCGCCGTCGTTGGTACGCTCGCCGTTGCTGAAGTGTTTCAGCTGAGCTGCAGTGTACGCATCGTGCTGGCCAGCAAGGCGTGGGAAGCCTGCAGCATCAACACCTGCACCGGATGGACCGTGACATGCCAGACATGCTGGCACGTTTTTACTGGCGATACCGCCGCGGTAGATGCTTTCACCCAGTTCAACCAGCTCTTCTTTTGCACCGCCCGCAGTCGGAGCCTGTGCGGCGAAGTAAGCGGCCAGGTCAGCGATGTCTTCATCGCTCAGACCAGTAACGAAAGGCATCATGCTGGCGACCTGACCAGAAGTACGGTTGCCATCGCGGATATCCTTGATCTGCTTGATCAGGTAACGCTCGCCCTGGCCCGCAATTTTCGGGAAGGTCGGAGCCATGCTGTTGCCGTCAGCGCCGTGACATGCTGCACAGGTGGCGGACTTGGCTTTACCAGCTTCTGCATCACCCGCGTGAGCAACGGTCACAAGGCCGGCAGAAAGAATCAGGCTAATCAACAGGTTTTTCATTATCAGATCCAGTATCGGTTATAAATTCACGGTTACTTCGGCGTTGCCATATAGGTAATCAACGCCTTGTACTGGTCGGCCGTACAGTCCATGCAAAGACCGCGCGGAGGCATAGCGTTCAGGCCGTTGGTTACGCTGGTGACCAGTGTATCCATGCCTTTGGCCAGACGAGGTTCCCAGGCTGCTTTATCGAAAGCCTTGGGGGCGCCAGCGACTGCCATCGTGTGACATGCTGAACAGGTCTGGTTAAATTTAGCCTCTACGTCGAACGCCTGTACATTAGTACTCATTACAGCGGCAACTGCCGCAAGAACAGCCAGTTTTTTCATAGTGTGAGTCTCTCTCATGGTTAAGCCTGTTGTTCCGGACAAGGGCCCCCTCATGACTCATCCCACTATGATAGAATGGGACCAGCGCTAACAAGGGCGATCATTATATACCATTATTTTCCGGACGGTCATTACCAATACCCTATGTCAGAACAGGATTCCTTGATCTATACCAACGCCGTCTTCGATAAGAGTGCGGCAAAACTGAGCCAATGCCCGACGGATATCATCCGTGAGGTCGCGTTTGCCGGGCGCTCGAACGCCGGCAAATCGAGTGCTCTTAACACACTGACCGGACAGAAAAAGCTGGCGAGAACCAGTAAAACGCCCGGCCGCACCCAGCTCATCAACTTTTTCCGCCTGGGTGAATCCAAGCTGGCACTGGTCGATCTGCCGGGATATGGCTTTGCAAAGGTCCCGGTCAAACTGAAAAACGAGTGGCAGAAAGAGCTTGAGACCTACCTTAACCGCCGTCAGGCACTGTGCGGGCTGGTGCTGTTGATGGATATCCGTCATCCGCTGAAAGAGTTCGATAACGCCATGCTCGACTGGGCTCTGGAAGCTGGCATGCCGATTCATCTGCTGTTAACCAAGTCAGATAAACTCAAGCGTGGACCTGCTCAGTCGACCTTGCTCAAGGTAAGGAAGGCGGTGAAAGACCTGGGTGGACTGGTCAGTGTGCAGACATTCTCGTCCCACAATGGCGAAGGCCTGCGGGAGCTGGAGAAACGCCTCAACAGTTGGTTGACGGCTCCACTGCTGGCGGAAGACACACCAGCGCCGGACGATCAGGTCTGATTACTGATCAGAAAAGAAAAAAGGAGGCGAATGCCTCCTTTTTTCTTGTTTTAGATTTCAGATCAGTCTTTGAAGATAAAGCGCTGAATGAAGTCCTGCTGATCTGCGCGGTCAGATGCCCGCATAAAGATCAGGTGAGCTGAAGCATCGGATGCAGCTTCGGCAAAAGCGCCGTCCCAGATCAGTGGTACAGTGCCCACGACTGGCTTGTAGTGGCGGATACCATAGCCTTCTTCATCAAAGTCAGCCTGCACACGAACGTTCGGCATATCAAACAGCGGCTCGCCAACAATCGGCAGATCAGCCAGATTAGCTGCGGCTACGCTGCTCGCGTTTGGAACGATCGTATCGCCAGCACCATTGGTCAGCATCAGAGGACGCGCTTCGCGGCCCAGCTCCGGGTGACGGAACATATCGATGTAGTTGATGGAGTCGCCATGATCGAGGGCCTGCTGGATGGCCCCACGCAGCATGATGGCTTCAGCGCCATTCGCTTCCGACGGTACCAGGTTAGAGAACATAGGTACCCACAGGATGGAGTTCGCCAGAATGCTGGTTACGCCAACGCCGGTCACGTGATAAACACCACCTTTGATGTCCGGGCTGATTGCACCATAGGTTGAACCAAGTACACCACCGAGTGATGTGCCCTGCATCATGACCTGTGTTGCGTCGATATCGCTGACACCGTCTGGCTTGTTGCCAGCCCAGCTGCGCCAGGATTTACGACCAACCACATCGATGTCAGCCAGAGTCGTCTGCAGAGCGCGATGCGCTGAAGCAAAGTCGATGGCGTTCTGGTTGATCATACCGACAGGCACGCCGAGTTTATCGGTGCTGACGTTAGAAAGAACGTAACCACCATCCGCTTCGGTACGGTCTCCGTGGTTAGGGAAGCCAATAGCATAAGTGGCGACACCGATTTCGGCGTTCATGCCAGATACGATGGTATCGGTTTCTTTATTGGCGCCCAGCCCGTGAGCGTACATAGCCACCGGCACTGAGCCCTCGCGTGCCGCGGCTGGCAATGTCAGGCGAAATTCCACCCACTGCTCCATTGGCTCAGCGCTGTAATCAACGTTGCTGGTGCCGTTATTTATACGGTAGTTATAGATAAGTACCTCGCCATCTACCCGGGCAGCGATATCACGGTCGGTGTAGTTGTATTTCACATCCAGGTTGCGAACCGGGTGCTCACGACTACGGACGTCATCAATGGCGGCCATGACAGGGCCCGTCACTTCATCACGATCACGTACTACAAAGCGGGTCGCATTGCGGACTGACAGCGGGTTTACACCGTTAGCCGTCAGCGTTGCGACCAGATCCTGAGTGTAAGCACGCTGATTGGCTGAACCAGAAAGTACTTTAGTAATCAGGCCGGCTTCAGGCGCTTCGAGGTCCAGATCGGTAGTGATGGCGACCAGAATCTCATGGCCGTATTCCCAGCGTGACTGAGGATATACCTCAACAACATGGGCTGTGCCGTTAACTTTACCCGACTGGGCATAGTCGCTGATCAGGGCACGGACAGAGATTCGCTCACCGCTTGTCAGGTCGATTGCTACAACAGCGTCACCACCATTTTCTGGCAGAGTGTCTGCGAGGGGCGCGCTGCCAAATTCAAACACGGCCGCGCTTGCCGCAGAAAAGCCGCTATCGCCATTGAACAGACCTTCCGGTGAAAAACCTTCATCAACAGGAAGCTGTGCAATGATCTCAGGGCGCACCATGGCGTTAGAGACCTGGATGGTTTTACCTGTCGGGCTCATAGCATCGTCCTGCATCCAGTAGGTCGACGGGAACGGCAGAGCACAGGTAGCTATAGAGGTTGGGTTACAGTTGTCATCGGCATAAGCCGAAGACGCGAATCCTGCTACGGCGACAGCGAGTGCTGCGCGCAGAGAGAGATTTGATTTCATTTTTTCGCACCGTATTTATTTTTATTCGGGGGTGTTCGGCGAGTTTCACACTTTTATTGCACGCCTGTCTGCGACTTAACAGGACAGCTTCAGGAGTAAATTGAGCATTCCAGTAATCTTCGTCCGTATTTGACCGGGGCGGCCATAAAGGACAGTGTTGGAGCGGGCTATATAGGATTTTGGAATGTCAGAATGCGCTTTTGATGCCAAATCCGTTTAAAAAAAATCCTGCAGCACAGGCAAAAGCTGATTCAGGGTCTATATTGAAAATATCCCAAGGGGTTGAACGTAATTGAGGTCGTACGACTCCTACGGTAGTTCTTTTTCCTTCGGTACTTCCCCCAAATGATCCGAAGTTGGCCCGACAGTTTCCCCCCAATGGCTGTCGGGCCTTTTTTTGTCTTTTCATCCCCTCTGCAGCAATTTGCGCCGATATGACACATTCGTATTGATTAAAACGTCATCAGACTTCAGCATGAATTGCTAAAAAACAGTGCCGGAGAAAAATAACAAATGGCAAAGCTCAACAGACGTAAGTTCCTTAAGGGTTCTGCGGCTGCCAGTGTCGCTGCTGCAGCCTCTGCAACACCAGCCGCTAATGCGGGCTGGTTCCGCAAAACCACCCGCTCACAAACCAAAGCGTTGGTGATTGGCTCGGGCTTTGGTGGCTCAGTTGCCACATTGCGTCTGGCCGAAGCGGGCATTCAGACCATGCTGCTCGAGCGTGGTAAGCACTGGAAGTACGAAGGGGAAGGCAGCTATCCAACGCTGGCCGAAACCGGTTCCACACTGAAAATTAATGACACCGTACTCTGGACTAACCCAAGTTCACTGGTACCGGGTTCCATGGGCATGGTGGAATACTTTGTCGATTCATCCATCGCCGTGGGCTGTGGTGCCTGCTTAGGTGGCGGCTCTGTCGTATACGGTGGTGTATTGCTGCAGCCAAAGCGCGAAGCCTTTGAAGATGCGCTGCCCATGTTGTCCTACACCGATATGGATCAGGTCTATTACCCGCGTGTGCTCGATCGCATCAGTGGTGGCCCGATTCCGGACGACGTACTGAATCACCCGAACTACACCGCCAAGCGTGAATTCATTAAGAGTGCTGAAGATGCGGGTCTGGAAGTTGTACGCAGCCATGTGAGCTTCGACTGGGACGTCATCCGCGAAGAGCTGAACGGCACTAAGCCCCAGTATGCCTCAGTCGGCGAGTACGTCTTCGGCTGTAACAGCGGTGCGAAAAACACCCTCGATCGTAACTATCTGGCCGATGCTGAAGCCACCGGTAACGTCACTATTAATACTCAGCACCTTGTTACTGATATCCACGCTAACAGCGGCGGCGGTTACCGAGTGACCTGCGAAATGTTGGATGAAGACGGCAAAATCACCGGCAAGCACGTGATTGAGTGCGACTATCTCTTTATGGGCGCTGGCTCATTGCACACCACACGCCTGCTGCTGCGAGCCAAAGAACGTGGCGATATTCCGGGCCTGAACGATCAGGTCGGCGCTGAGTGGGGCACCAACGGTGACGAATTGATGGGCCGTAATGACATCAATACTTCGACTGCGCCGATTCAGGGTGGACCGCCGTCGATCGCGGCATTCGATACAGAAAACCCGTACAAACTGACGGGCTATATGCACTCGCCGACATCCGTTGTAAAAGAGTTCACTCAGTTGCAGATGGGCATGGTGGTACCGGATCAGAACTCCCGCGTCACCTACAACCGCTGGACGGACAAGATCAAACTCAACTGGGATCGCGACGCCAACGAAAACTCCCACAATGCCCTCGTACACACCATGGAAAAAATGGTGCAGAGCGGTGGCGGCAAGATCAACGAAGCAGGCTGGTTCGGCACCTGGCATCCGCTTGGTGGTGTTGCCATGGGCAGTGCCTGTGACCTCAGCGGTAAAGTTTACGGCGTAGAAGGTTTGTACGTGGTCGACGGCGCAGCGATTCCTGGCTCCAGTGGTTCGGCTAACCCAGCTCTGACCATTGCTGCCAACGCAGAGCGCATGATGGAAGAAATTATTCCGCAGATCAGCTGATCAATATTGGGCGCTTCTCTTGAGGGGCGCCCAGTTCAGAAGCATCAATTCGCACCGCCTCTCGTAGATTCCGCAGACCTCAGATTTCAGACCTCAGATGTTTTTCGGGCACCATCCGTTTGTGCAACACCGCAAATATCGTGATCCCAGTATCTTCGTTCATGTAATAAATCACATGGCTACGAAACGGAAAACTGTAGCTTGAAGCGCTAACCTCCGGGCGGTGTTTGCCTATGTTGGGGTTGTCTGCGAGCGTCTGCAAGCCGGTGCGCAACGCCATTAGATACTCGCGCGTATGACGCACTCCCCAGCGCTCATCTGAGTAAACTTTGAGTTGGCGTAAGTCTGCCTGAGCAGCCTGCGTAAGCGAGTGATGGGTCATAGCGTTGCAGAAGGGGTCAATCCTGTTGTGTTAACTCACTCAGAAAGGCATCGCCATCGGTCGTCAGGCCAGACGCTTCGTCTTTTTCAGCTTGCGCTGCTCTCAACTGCAGTAGCTGCAGTTTCAATTCTTCATTCGAGGCGTAATCTTCCGCCGACAGCACCACTGCTGCTGGCTTGCCATTCTTGGTGATCTGCACCGGCTCCCGCTGAGTCTGCAGCAGTAGCTCACCGAAATGCGTTTTTGCCTGATTGGCAGTCATCTTGTTCATATCGTTCAAACCATGCGAATCGTTCGATTTGGTTAGTTTGCAGCCAATTGACCTGCTGATCAAGTCACCGCTATTATCCTACTAAGTAGTATAAAAGAGCATTGGAGTAACCTTTTCATGGCCATGGTCAAAAAGAGCATTACGGTCACCGATCAGCAGGACGCCTGGCTTAAAGCCCAGATCAGCGCCGGACACTACGGCAACGAAAGCGAAGTGCTGCGCGAGTTGATTCGTGAGCGTCAGCTCAAGGAACAGGAAGCCCAACGGGAAGTTGAGTGGATTCGGGCGCGTCTCATAGAAGGAGAAGAGAGCGTAGCAACGCAGGGATACAGCGGGAAATCATTGGATGAAATCTGGGAAGTCGCCAAAGAAGAATACAACGCCAAGCGAAACGCCAAGCCCAGTAAAGGCTGAGTTAAGGCTCGCACCGGCAGCCGAGCAAGACCTGACCAATATCGCGCTTTACGGCATGGAGCAGTTTGGCATTGAACAGTCAGAGCAGTATCGCGACAAACTGAAACAGCGCTTCCTAGAATTAACGGAAGCATCGCTGATGTATCCCGCGGTTGATGATATTCGTCAAGGGTACCGACGTAGTGTTTGCGGAGTACATTCGATCTACTACCGTATTCATGTCGACCACGTTGAGATTATACGAGTGCTGGGTAGGCAGAACACGACGAGTGAGATACCGACAGAGCACTAAAAGAGTAGCGCAAATGATTAACCGATCAGCGGAGGGCCTATGAAAACAATCTCTTTTACCGAAGCGCGGGATAATCTTAATAAAGTACTGGATCAGGTTGTTAACGACGCGGAGCCCATCGTCATCAATCGCTCTAGGGAAGGCGACGTGGTGATGATGTCTCTCCATGATTACAGCAGTCTGATGGAAACAGTACATCTGCTGCGTTCATCAAAAAACTCCGCGCACTTAGGTCGTTCGATTGCGCAGTACAGTGAGAGGAAGTCTACCCAAGGGCGTTGATGATACAAATCGCCTTGTCTGGTTGACGACGTGGGCTGTCATACAGTTAGGATAATATTTCATCCGTTTCGCTCACCGCCAACCAACGCTCTATCTGTTCGTCGGCCTTTTTTAAGAGATGCTCTTCATCGCCCGCAAACATAGCGGTTTCCCACTCGGGTGTGGTGAACTGACGTTCGAAGTCTTCGATGGGCTGGTCGCGTTCGTGGTCGTCGTAGAAGCGGGTAACGTAGACGGTTTTAGTGGTGGCCTCAGGCGCTGTACGATCAAACTGCATCACCTGCCAGTTAATCTCGCCTCCTGCGTTGATGCAGATCACCGTGGTGCCTGTCACAGCCTTCAGGCGTTCTGGCCAGTCGTTGGGAATGTCGGCGTCATATTCTCCGCCATCGCATACCCAGCGCAGGCCGGTGCTGCCGATGGTTTTTATGGTTAGAGGAAATACGCAGTCATCGACGGCTTCGAAGATGGCTTCCTCGTCTGCGGAACAGTCATCAAGGCAATCATCACCCCATTCTGGCCGGGTGTCTTCGGCCAGATAGTGAGCAGCGCGGTCACGCTCGGCGGGGCTGTTAAACTCGGCCTGAAATAGCACCAGGCGGTAGTCGATGACTGACATCTTCAGACAGAGACCTTGCCGTCACGTACATCGGCCCAGATTTTACGCAGCCACTGGGGCGTGCCTTCGTCTTCGAGGATTTCTATCATCAAACGATTCGCCTTGATGTTATTCGGGTGATATAGCTCTTCAGCATCATCCCGAAGGCCGTTTTTGATATCACAACAGTTATAAACAGCGTCTGATTCACTGTCCTTATCCGATAACAAATCATACGAAAAAGTCGATACCAGCAGGCCATGCAGCCATTGGTATGGAACAAACCCGCAGGGGTTCGATTTATTGGGCGTTAGTTTCGACATATAAAAAAATATCTGGAGAAAGGTCTCTTGCGGGCTTTTCCAGGGGATTTTGCGGTATTCGTCCCGGCCTAGTGTGATCATGTCATCGGTATAGACATCGCTCTGTACAAAATAGGGCAGCATACGCTGCTCCAGGCCACCAAAAATGCCAAAAGCCAATGATTCCTCAGACTGACCGATGTAGGTGTTGTATTTGATAAACATGTCGCGGCTAAAATTGTAGTTACAACCGTATTTAACGCAACGTTCCCAGATGTTAGCCCAGGCCGCTTCGCTCTGATCTGAGCACAAGAGCAATGTCAGCCATAGTCCCCCATCCCACTGATGGGGGTGGTACTCAGCCGATATTTCTGAATACGCCCATTTAGAATACTCAGCGTCGAAATTGGGAGACTCCAGAAGAAAGTATTCTTTCTTAATCTGCGGAATTGATAACTTTAAAGCGGACGAGCGGCACTCCTCGATGATATTTTTAATAAACTTCCACTGTTTCTTCCGGATTTTCTGCCAGTCTTTGACATGATTTCCCGGAAATACCGGCTCGATCTTTTCATATTCGAACATTTCACTTCCTTATGAACTATTAGTTTCCCGGAAATTTACCGGCGAATAATTCAATAAATAGAAAAACAGGCGCTTAATGCGCCTGTTCCCAGTTATCCCCAATACCCACATCCACGATTAACGGCACGTCCAACGCGGCCGCGCATTGCATCTGGGTTTTCAGTTCTACCGCAAAGGTTTCGGCTTGGTCTTCGCGTACTTCAAGTATCAGTTCATCGTGTACCTGCATCAGCAGTTTGGCGTCGTAGCCTGACGCTGGCAGCCATTCATGCACACGAATCATGGCCCGTTTAATGATGTCGGCGGCGGTGCCTTGCATAGGGGCGTTGATCGCGGTGCGTTCGGCATGCTGGCGGCGCTGGCCGTTGGATGAACGGATATCCGGCAGGTACAGGCGGCGGCCGTAGAGGGTTTCAACGTAGCCTTGTTCTTTTGCCTGTTCGCGGGTGTTGTCCATGTATTCACGCACGCCCGGATAGCGCTCGAAGTATTTATTCACGTAGTCCTGGGCTTCGCCACGGGCAATGCCGAGCTGCTTCGCAAGACCAAAGGCTGACATGCCGTAAATCAGACCGAAGTTAATGGCTTTGGCGCTGCGGCGCTGGTTGTCGGTGACGTCGGCTTCGGTTTCACCAAAAACCTCGGCGGCAGTCGCACGGTGTACGTCGCGGTCTTCCGAGAAGGCGCTGACCAGGCCTTGGTCGCCCGACAGGTGCGCCATGATACGCAGTTCAATCTGGCTGTAGTCGGCCGCGACCAGTTTGTAGCCTGCCGGCGCAATAAACGCCTGACGGATCTTACGGCCTTCTTCCGAGCGGATCGGAATATTCTGCAAATTCGGGTCAGTCGACGATAAACGACCAGTAGCTGCAACGGCCTGATGGTAAGACGTATGCACGCGACCGGTTTTACCGTTCACCATTAATGGCAGCTTATCGGTGTAGGTGCTTTTTAATTTCGCCAGACCACGGTTTTCCAAAATCAGGCGCGGCAGTTCATATTCTTCGGCCAGTTCCTGAAGCACTTCTTCTGCCGTTGATGGTGCGCCTTTCGGCGTCTTTTTGATGACAGGTAAACCCTGCTTTTCAAACAGGATTTCAGCCAGTTGTTTTGGCGAACCGAGGTTGAATACCTGACCGGCGCTGTCGTGGGCAGCTCGCTCCAGCTCCTGCAGGCGTTGTTCAATCTGTGCGCTTTGCTCGTGCAGCATATCGGCGTCGATCAAGGCACCGTTTTCTTCCATTTCAAACAGCACGGGCATGACGGGCATTTCGATGTCTTTAAAGACTTTCGCCTGTGCTTTGCGTGCTTCAAGTTGCGGCCACAGCATCTGGTGCAGACGCAGGGTGATGTCTGCGTCTTCAGCGGCGTATGGGCCTGCTTCGTCAATGCCGATCTGATTAAAGGTCAGCTGCTTTGCGCCTTTGCCAGCGATGTCTTCAAACCCAATGGTTTTATGGCCGAGGTATTTGAGCGACAGGCTGTCCATGTCGTGCTTGGTCGCGACGGAATCAAGTACGTAGGATTCGAGCATAGTATCGAATTCCACGCCTTTTAATTGAATACCGTAATTCGCCAGAACGTGCGCATCGTATTTCATATGCTGGCCGACTTTTTTCAGATCTTTGTCTTCTAAAAGTGGCTTTAATCGCTGGAGCACGGCGTCGCGGTCGAGCTGTTCAGGTGCGCCAGCATAGTCATGCGCTAATGGTACGTAGGCGGCTTTGCCGGCTTCAGTACAAAAAGACACGCCGACGATTTCGGCGTCTTTATAATTCAGCGATGTAGTCTCGGTATCGAAGGCGAATAATTCACTGGCTTTTAATTGTTCGATCCAGCGATCAAGCTCGGCTTGTTCAAAAATAATTTCGTATTCACCTTTGCCGGTGAATACTTCTGGCGTTGGAATATTTTCTTCGTCGCCATTTTCAGACGCTGTTGCCATCGAAGCATTAGAAGAAGAGCTTGACGCGTTGGCTGCAACTTTAGCGGCGACGTCGTCACCCACTTCATCTGACAGCTCTGCAATCCAGGCTTTAAATTCCATATCGCGGAAAAGGGTGAGCAGAGTTTCCTGATCCGGCTCGGTGCTTTTGATTTCGGTCAGGCCTTGCTCAAGTTCAACATCGCATTTAATGGTCGCGAGTTCTTTCGACAGGAAAGCCTGATCTTTGTGTTCTTCGAGTTTTGGCGCGAGGGTCTTTGCGCCACGGAAGCTCAGCTCTTTGACCTTATCCAGGTTGGCGTAGATATCTTCGAGGGAGCCTAAACCGGCAACCAGGCCAACGGCGGTTTTTTCACCGACTTTAGGTACACCCGGAATGTTATCGACTTTGTCGCCCATCAGTGCGAGGTAGTCGATGATGTGCTCCGGCGGTACGCCGAATTTTTCTTTTACGCCCTCTACATCCATAAACACGTCGTTCATGGTGTTAATCAGCGATACGTGTTCGTTCACCAGCTGGGCCATGTCTTTATCGCCGGTGGATACGATTACATCCTGTTTGTGCTCTAACGCCTGTGCGGCGAGGGTGCCGATCACGTCGTCGGCTTCAACGCCGTCGATAATTAACAGCGGCAGGCCCATGGCGCGGATGATGTTATGAATCGGTTCGATCTGTTCGCGCAGCTCGTCGGGCATCGGTGGGCGGTGCGCTTTGTATTCCGGGTAGATGTCGTTGCGGAAGGTTTTGCCTTTGGCATCGAAAATCACGATGACCTGAGATTCTGGGTAATCTTTGCCCAGACGTTTCACCATGCTGATCACGCCCTTGATAGCGTTGGTGTGCAGACCTTTGGAGTTAGTCAGCATCGGAATCGCATGAAACGCACGGAACAGGTACGATGACCCGTCAACGAGAATCACAGGTTTTGTTGTCTCAGACATCTTGTTTGGCCCTGAAGTCAAAGGAACACTTATTAACGGAATACTGACGTTCGCAGTGCCCCTCAGGTACACTGGCCATAACGACGTAAAACTGGACGGGAAGTCTACCATGAAGATGGCTAAAACTCTGGCCGCAGGCCTGCTCTCTGTTGTATTCAGCGCCAGCGTGATGGCAGATGATCCTGCCGGTGAAACGGTGACCATCCGCAATGATGGCGACAATACCTACTACGAATTCCGTGTGAATGGCGAAATCGTGGAGATTAAAGTTCAGCCCAAGGTTGGCCCTGCTTATTACCTGACCCCGACACAGACGGAAGATCAGGAGTTTGAGCGTACCGATGCTCCGAACATGCGCGTCCCTAAGTGGGTGCTTTTCCGCTGGTAATACGTAGATAGAGACATGGCTGTTTATACGCTACTTTCCAGGGACGATATCGCTGAGCTTCTGGCTCTGTATGATGTAGGTGGGCTGCAGGCCTTCTCGGCCATCAGTGCGGGGATCGAAAATTCAAACTACGCCATTACAACGGATGATGGCGAGTTTGTTTTGACAATATTTGAGCATCATGCCCCGGACGAAGTGCGAAGCTTCGTGCGCCTCGGCCGTCACCTGGGGACCAGAAATCTCCGTGTTCCCAGCCCGATTGAAGATCAGGCAGGCTGTTGGCTGCATACACTCAAACACAAACCGGCCATTCTTTGTCAGCGCTTTCCCGGACGCCATCCTGAGATGGTCACTGAGCAGCATTGCGCTGCGATCGGGCGTGAACTCGCTGAGTTTCATCTGGCCTCGGCTGATCTGACGGATCCACGACAGGATGAGCGGGGTTACGATTGGTGGCAGTCGGTTGCGCCTGATCTGTCTGCGGACCTCAGCCCCGACGACCAGCAACTGCTGAACGATGAACTGTTGTTTCAGCGACACCAGCGCCAGCGTTGGCTGGCGCTGCCTCATGGCTGGATTCATGCGGATCTGTTTCATGATAATGCACTGTTTGATGGAACCGACCTGACCGCGATTCTTGATCTCTACAATGCCTGTGAAGGCGCCTGGTTATATGACCTGGCGATTGTTGCGAACGATTGGTGCGTCGCCACAGATGGCGTGACTCTGGATGATGCCAGGGTCAGTGCCCTGACATCGGCGTATCGCGCGGTGCGGAATATTGATGCGGAAGAGTGGGGTATGTGGACGGTGGTGCTGCGTGGTGCGGCGTTACGTTTCTGGCTGAGCCGGTTATTGGCCGCGCGTCTCGCCAGAAGTCGCTGTGAAGAGCTTCCTGCACATAAGCAACCGGTTGAATACAGGAACCGGCTGCTCAGTCACAGAGCAGGCTGAACAGATCAGTCTGCCGCGGCCATTTTACTGAACAGCTCGTACCCGTCGGACATCTTCTTGCGGAAATCTGCCACCGTCACACTGTCGAGCTGGGTGATCATCCAGCGGCAGTAATGGCCGGCATCCGATACCTTAAGGCGATTAATCTTCTGTTGTGCCTGGGCCATCAGTGAGCTGCGCAGCGCTGTCAGCTCGGCTTCTGGTCTGTGTGCGCTGGTGTCTTTGCGTACTTCTTCAATCAGAGGAGCCAGGGCCTCGTCTACTTTGGCGCCATATCGTTCGAACGATGCTTCGAGGGCGTCTTTAAGCTCAGGTTGATGCAGGGCGCAGTAATCTATCAGAGGGCGCGTGGTGTCTCTCTGAGCAGCGGCGATCACATCCATTGTGGTTTTCGGGGCGTCGGCGAGGGCGAATAAGCTCAGCGTGCTGAGTGCCAGCGCCATACTGAATCTGCGCATATCGGATTATCCTGAGTGTTCTTTTTATGGTTCGGACAGACAGATAGTAACGCTATCCGTGATGAACACAAAATAAACAGGGCAGAATGGCCCGCTGGGACTGGTGGTCAGCGTTCGGGCTGAGCAAATCCCGCTTTGTACCAGAGGGTTTCCAGTAACTGCAGCTGCTGTAGAGCGGCTTGCCAGTCGGTTTCTGAATGAGGGGGCAGACAGCGTCGCCAGTGCGCGGTCAGATGGTGAGGGATATGCAGTGCCACCGCCGCGTAGTCGAGCAGGGGGTGACCTGAGGCTGCGTACTCCCAATCGATCAGCCAGAGCTTCCCTGCGGTGTCCCTGATCCAGTTCGCGGGCAGGGGGTCCATGTGACATAACGTCGGAGCGCTTAGAGTGACTCCCGTGACTTCGTTGATCTGCTGCGTAAGAGCGGCCTGTTCTGCTTCCGGGCAGTGTTTCAGGTAATGCTGAGCTTTTGCTGCGACATTCATGGGCGGAACGCCAGCAATAATCAGTTGATGACAGGTTTTCAGGGTGTCGGCCATCATGCTCAGGTCGTCGGCATCCAGAGCGCTGATGTCCAGACTTTCTCCCGGAATGTAATCGCGTAGCCAGTAGTGCCCATCTGCAGAGATGACCCGTACGCGCGGGCTGATGCCCGCGTCGGCAGCGGCCTGATGAATAGCTCGTTCGTAGTCCCGGTGAACATCAAGCGCTTCCGGTTGCTGGTGATTCAACCGCAGCACGAAGGTGCCCAGGCTTCCCCTCAGCAGGTAGTTGCGGTTTGTCAGGCCCCCACAGAGGCGCTCAGGAGGCTGGGCCTGATCACCCACAACCTCTTTGATCAGAGGGTCCTGCAGTGCCCGCGCAAGATCTTTCATGCCATGGCTTCAGCGTCTTGCTGCTGGGTTCGCATTGCGTTCAGCCACATGAAGTAGCCCGCAACGGCCAGAACCACATACAGTGCCATCAGGACTGCTGTGAGATACAGCCCCCGGTCGATATACAGATAAATGGCAACGGCATCGATGACGACCCAGTAGAGCCAGTTTTCCAGCACTTTGCGGGTGACCATCCAGGTGGTCAGAATCGCCCCCCAGGTGGTGAATGAATCGAGGTAAGGCAGAGCCGCTGAGGTGTTATTGGTCAGCAGCCAGCCACTGAGCAGGCTGATCAGGATCACACTCCCGATGGCGATGCCGTGTTGGCTCAGATTCCAGCGCTGTACCGGCAGATCGGGTTGATCACCCGCGCCATTCCGCCAGGCAAGCCATCCGTACACCGCCATTGCCAGATAATAGACGTTAAGGGCCGACTCCATCACCAGGGACACATCGAAGAACAGCCAGCTGAAAATAGCCGTGCTGCCAAACGCGGCGTACCAACACCATTGGCTCTGGCGCATCGCCAGCACCAGATAAGCCACGCCGAGAATGACAGCGGTGGTTTCCCAGTGGCTCATAGTCTGCGCGTATTCGATGGCGCCTGAAATAATGGTGTCGAGCATGGTGGCTCCCGGTGTTCGTAATTGATCTCAGTAAATAGTGCGCAGTGCGCACCCTACATGCCGGTAGGACGGGCATCGCCCGCCAGATTAACCGTGCGGTTTCAGCGCCGGATCAAGATTCACGCCGATAAACTTACAGGCAAAAATCGCTTTGCCGTATGTTTCCCAACTCAGCTTCATTTCGTCACGCAGAGTGTTCATCACCAGATCGTGATCACCGAATACCTGAGTACTCATCGTGTTGGTGACGACGGTCAGTCCGTCGATGGTGTTAAGGCGGTCGATAAAGCTTTTGATCGCCGGGATATAGTCATCGGCAAGCGGGTATTTGCTGATTTCTACCGAGATTTCCATGAAGTTCTCCGGATGAAAGGTAGACGTCGTTACAGGTGCGCGGTGCGCACCTTTAATGCTGGTAGGGTGGGCATTGCCCACCGCTTTGTCAGTGTCAGAAGTAGAATTTACCTTCCACACCGTACGTCAGAGGCTCACCGTACTGGTAGTGACCATACGACGAGTAACCATCGCGAGGGTCGTTACCAAAACCGAAACCACGAACCTCGTAGTCACGATCGGTCAGGTTGCGACCATACAGGGCGACTTCGTACGCCGGCTGAGCATAAGCAACACGGGCGTGCCAGAGAACGTAGGCTTCCGATTTAAGGTCGTGACTGTCTGAAAAGTAGTACTCGTCTTTCGCTTCCGTTTCCAGGCGAACAGACAGTGCATCCGTCAGGCCATAGGTCAGTGCGGTTGCTGCACTGTACTGAGGAGCGTGAGCCTGCTGGCGACCATCCTGAACGAAGACACCGTAGTATTCAGACTCATAGGTGTATTCGCCAATTTCAGTGATCAGATAGCCGTAGCTCAGTGCCCAGTTCAGGCGCTCTGTGATGTCCCAGTCTGATTCCAGCTCGAAACCGTAGTTTTTACCGTTTTTGGTGTTGCCGATGTAGTCCTTAAACTGAGGCGCCCCATCTTCCATATAGGTAAACGAGTTCTTGATCTGCTGGTCTTTCCGGTCAATATAGAAGGCGGCGATACGGGTTTTCAGCGAGTTTTCCAGCATGGATGATTTGAGGCCCACTTCGATGCTGTGATTGATTTCTGCATCAAAAGTGCGCAAAGCAGAGTCCAGTGCAGGCTCACTGTTTACTCCCCCGGCTTTATAGCCACGGGCGAGAGACAGGTAGGCCAGGTGGTCGTAGGTGATCAGTGCTTCAGCAGTAAGCTTGGCAGCCACCAAGGTTTCGTCTGTCTTATCATCCAGACCGTTACTATCGCTGAACTCATTGGTCCAGTTCTCAACGCGGGTCCCGGCGATAAACCGGAGCATCTCGCCAAGGTTCAGAGATAATTCGCCGTACGCTGCAAATGACGCAGCATCAAGTTCGCTTTGGTATTGTGCTTTGCCCGTTTTGTTACGTGTCAGATCTTCACTACGCTGCATGGCGTACAGGCCAACGACCCAGTCAGTGCTGTTGCCGAACAATCGACCGTCGGTGCCTGACAGCAGGCGGATGTCTGCGGTGTTACGCTCGTATTCACGCAGGTACTGGTCGAAAACGCTGTACTCCCAACCCGGTGCTATTCCAACGTAAGACCAGTCTTCATCGTAGCTGTATTCAATGTCTGAGCGACTGCTGGTGATCTCGCTCTGCAGTACCGCTGCGCTGTTGAGCTGAGTATCCAGAGACAGAGCAAGCGCATGGGTTTCCTGAGCGTCAGTACCCGGATCGTCAGACAGCGTCTCCCGCGTGTTATCCAGACTGAACGCATCGTAGCCGTTGTCGATATCGGCGTAGAGGTAAGTCAGGCCGATGTCTGTGTCGTCACTGACCTGAAACGCCAGCTTACCGCGGGCGACGATTTCGTCGATGTTGTTGGTGTCATCGCGGTCCAGGAAGGTGTTATCGATATAACCGTCTGACTGATATCCGTGAACGGCAATCCGGCCTTGTGCTGTATCGCTGAGGCTACCTGACACTGCCCCACCCAGGCCGTAGCTGTCATAGTTACCGGCGCGCGCTGACAGATAGCCTTCGGTTTCTTTGGTTGGATTATTCGAACGGATATTGATCATACCGGCCAGTGCATTGGCACCGAAACGTGTCCCTTGCGGGCCACGGAGAACTTCCACCTGTTTGATGTCGAAGAGTGTGGCAGCGCCGCCCAGACCCGTCATATCGATGCCATCAATAACGAGACCGACGGAAGGGTTGACCGGATCGATAAACTGACTGCGCTCACCAATGCCGCGAATCTGATAAAAACGACCGCGTGAGGCACCCGATGAGTAATTCACATTCGGCGCGAAGCTCAGTACCTGTTCGAGGTGTTCGGCGCTGCGGGCGCTGATGTCATCGCTGCCGACAACGGTGACGGCCTCGGGGATCTGCTGTACGTCAGTCTGGCGGAAATCGGCCTCTACCGTCACGGGAGTCAGTGCCACCTCATCAGCATGGCTGAGGGTGCTGGCAGCGAAAACAGCCAGCGCGAGCGGCGAGCGGAGCAGTCTTGATGTCATGGGTCTTCCTGTAAACCTTAAAACTGGTGGTTAACAAAGACCCGGCGTATGCGTAGGTGTGCTGAGCACTACATCCGAATTGTCATGCAGAGGTCACAGGCCCCTGCTATCCCATTCCTACGCCGGTACTAACCGGATCAGGTTCCGGGGTTTAAGCTCTGAGGCTAATCTCAGGCTGCTCGGCGGCAACCTCCCCCTGGGTAGGGGCATGATACCCATGTCTGAGGGTGTCATCACGTTTTTTTACACTGACCGGCAATTGAATTCAGGGAGAAAAACCCCCACTTCAGGCATCATAGGTAACAGAGTTTAATAACGGAGAGCACAGAGATGCTTCGCATATTTTTGTTTTTGGCAACCAACTTAGCTGTGATCGCAGTCGCCAGCATAACGCTGAGCCTTCTGGGTGTGGATAGCTATTTTCAACAGAACGGTTCGGGTCTCGACCTGAAATCGCTGATGATTTTCTGTCTGGTGTTCGGCATGGCCGGCTCTCTGGTGTCGTTGTTCATTTCTAAGTGGATGGCGAAGAAAGGTATGCGCGTCCAGATCATTGATCAGCCGCATAACTCCGGCGAGCAGTGGTTGGTCAGCACAGTAAAAGAACTGGCCGATAAAGCGGGCATAGGTATGCCTGAGGTTGGTATCTTCCAGTCTGACGCGCCGAACGCGTTTGCGACTGGCTGGAATAAGAATGATGCGCTGGTGGCTGTGTCTACGGGACTGCTGCAGCGTATGAGCAAAGAAGAAGTGAAAGCGGTACTCGGTCACGAGATAGGCCACGTGGCCAATGGTGACATGGTGACGCTGGCTCTCATTCAGGGGGTTGTGAACGCGTTTGTTATGTTCTTTGCCCGTATCATCGGTAACTTCGTGGATAAGGCGATTCTTAAGAACGAAAACGGCCCGGGGATTGGCTTCTTTGTGGCGACCATAGTGTCGGAGATTATTCTGGGTATTCTGGCATCGACCATTGTCGCCTGGTTCAGCCGTCGTCGTGAGTATCGCGCCGATCAGGCCGGTGCCGAACTGGTCAGTCCGGCGGCGATGGCGTCTGCCCTGATGCGTCTGAAAGAAACCTACGAGCAGCCAAGCGAGCTGCAGGGTGAGTTAGTCGCCTTTGGTATCCGCGGTGAAGGTAAGTTTTCGGCCTTGTTTGCCACTCACCCTCCGCTGGATGACCGGATCCGTGCGCTGCAGGAGCGCTACGGCAAGTAAGAAAAAAGAGCCCGCATCCGCGGGCTTTTTTTATGCCTTAGCCCGGGTGGCTCCGGCGCTGGTCAGTTGGCCGGTCTCCCGCAGCACTTCGTTTTTCCAGGCGTCGGCCAGTGACTGCACCATCGCCTGATCGCGGCAGATGGTTGGGTGCAGTTTCAGTGTCAGGGCGATCGCGCCGTACCACTCGATCATACTGCTCGACACAGGATAATTCGCCGTCCCCGGGGCAGCGCCGACAAGATAGCGGCCATCGTCCGGATTGGGTGGGTTGTTCTCGTGAGGCAGCGGCCAGCTTCCGAGGTTGCTGCAGTTTCCAGCGTAGAAATGTTTACCGCTGGTCATTCGATACACGAGTGCGGTACCGGTTTCTCCGAGATATCTCGACAGGCAGGCCTGCTTCCACATGGCCCAGTGTTCCCTGGCCTTCATTCGCTGACGCATCTGATCCTGCCACTCGTTCGCGGTTGTGGCGGGTGTTACGCGGATATTGACACCGGATACCTGATTGAAGCTTTCAGTCTGAATACCGGTGGCGCCGCGGACATTCACGGGGAAGAACCAGTAGAAAGGTTGATCGCCACTGACCAGCTCCCGCGCAACCACACGGCTGAGTGCAGCAAAAATCAGATTGCCATAGCTGACGCGGATCTCTTTGCAGTGTGCTTTTACCTGATCAGATTCGTCTTTTGACAGGGTAGTAACCTCAGGCCTGAACAGCGTGCCGTCTGGGTGGGTGTACTTATGGCGCCAGTGGACGATTTTTTCGGATTCTTCCGTCGGATACTCCGCCTTTGCTGCCCGGATGCTCTTCCAATCGGGTACTTCTGTTTCATTGCAGACGGGGAGAGGCGTCGATGGGTAGCCAAGCTTACGCATTTCTATGGCCAGCCCCGCGAGGCCGTCGGCATCTGCATGACGCCAGGACTTCCAGTCGATGGTGCGGGTTTCAGGGTAATACCAACCCCAGTAAATGGTATCGCTGATACCGTAACGACGGCGCGCAT
Organism: uncultured Thalassolituus sp.; assembly: GCF_950066645.1. Lineage (GTDB taxonomy): Bacteria > Pseudomonadota > Gammaproteobacteria > Pseudomonadales > Oceanobacteraceae > Thalassolituus. The sequence goes on from NZ_CATMFB010000001.1 coordinate 198,868, forward strand.
TGAACCACATGGCAATGTAATCTTTTTCAGCCACCGGGGTGCTCCAGAAAGAGGGAAGTAATGTGTTAAGCGTAGGAGCAGCCCGCAGAGCGGTGCAGGAAAAAGTCACTAAAGGCGTGAAAGTGCGGAGGCTGATTGGCCCGAGTTGAACGCTCAGACCAATCAGACAGGAGGATCAGCGGATATAACCCATTAATGCTTCGTACCAGGCGTCTGCAAGCTCTGCGATCAGCTCCTGGCTATCACAAACGTAGGGGTGCATTTTGAAGGTCAGAGTTAACTGCCCATACCATTCCAGGGTTGTGCCTGAAATTGGGTAGTTGGCCGTGCCGGGAGCTACTGCCGCCAGAACCCTGTGATCAGGGCGGGGCGGATTGTCTTGGCCGGGAAGTGGCCATTCACCGAGATTAGAGCAGTTGCCGGCGTAGAACTGTTTGCCGCTGGTCAGTTTATAGATCAGCGCGACACCCCGCTCACCGACGTACTTACCGATATTTGCGAGCTTCCAGTTTTTCCATTGCTCCTTCGATTTCAGGCGCAGGCGCATCTGTGCCTGCCAGTCCTGAGGTTCGGAATTCTTATTCACTTCGATGTAGATACCGGAGGCCTGATTAAAAGACTCCGTTTTAATACCCGTGGCGCCACGCACATTGACCGGAAAGAACCAGCTGAAGGGCTCACCGCCTTCGATCATACGGGCTGAGACCACTTTACTCATGGTGGCGTACACCAGATTTCCGAAGCTGACCTTGTTCTCTTTGCACCAGGCTTTGAGCTTCTGGGTATCTTCTTCAGAGAAGCTGCGAACTTCGGGCATAAAAGTGTCGTTGGGGGAGTAGACGCAGGGGTAGGTCTGTTTCCACTTTACCTGATTCGCGGCTGGTGGCTGGCCGAACTCTTTCTGAGCTTTGCGTATTTCGCGCCAGCTTGGGACGGATGTCTCGTTACAGACGGGAAGTGGATAGCAGGGGTAGCCCATCGGACGAAGAATGTTGGTGAATCCAATCATGCCGTCCGCATCGGCGTGTTGCCATGTCTTCCAGTCGATGTCTTTGGTGGCGGGGTCATACCAACCCCAATAAACGGTATCACTGATGCCGTAAGGCTTACGGACATTGAACCACATGGCAATGTAATCTTTCTCTGCCATTGGGTGCTCCTGTTAATCATTATCGTTATGCGAAGCAGTAGCGGTATGGCGACCGACTACGAAAATAGTTGTATATGGTAACAGCCTGACCAGGTGCTGGCATCCTTTGATTTATCGCACTGCTGCAGGCAAAGTGATAACGGCCCGTAGTGACTCAGCTTTCCGTCGGGCGTCTATACTGTGACTGGGTTGTAATTAACTGGATATGTCATTGCACAGGATCTTAATAGTCCCCGGCGTTGCTCTACTGTACTTCGTGGGGGCAATGTTGGGTCATCTGCTGGCGATACCGCCGAATTTTGCCGCACCTGTGTGGCCCGCGGCAGGATTCGCTCTGGCAGCGATTATGCTGATTCCGGGAATACTGCCAGTGATAGGCATTTTTCTCGGTGCGGTGGCAGCGAATTCGATCAATCTGGCTTATGAAGCCTTCCCTTCCTTCGACGCTCTTGCTCCCGGACTATTTATCAGTCTTGGCTCTACCGTTCAGGCGGTGATTCAGGGAATGGTGTACCGCCGTTTCATCGGTGAAGACAGTCGTTGGGGCGATCCCGGTGTGCTGGTGCGCTTTACACTGATGATTGCCATTGCCTGCAGCACAGTGGCTGCAACGGTCGGGGTGATCACCCTTTACAGTGCAGGCGTGGTGACGGATACCTATGTGGCCTTCACCTGGGTGACCTGGTTGATTGGTGATGCAGTGGGGGTGCTGCTGGTGGCCCCCGTAGCGAATGTTGTCTTCAGCAACCCCGACTTTAAACGACGCCAGAAGATCCGCTCTCTGATCCCCTTTGCCGCAATTCTGGCCATGGTGTATCTGTTGTTCCTCAAGTCACTGGGGGATGCTGAAGAAAAACGCTACCAGACGCTGCAGGCGGAAGCAGATCACCTCGCCAATACGATCCAAACGCGTCTTGAGATATCCGAAAATAAGCTGTCGGCGTACGCGGCCCTGTTTGTTGCCAGTGATTATGTGTCACGGGAAGAATTTAATCATTTTTCCGATCTGATCATGAAAGAAGACAGCGTATTTCATGGCATCGGCTGGACTGAGGCGGTAGACCACGCAGGCCGTCTTAAGTGGGAAGAGTATTTCCGTACCCATGGTTTCCCTGACTATGTTTTCACTGAGTTCGCTGAGGACGGTTCATTGCAGCCCGCTGCTGAGCGGGACCTCTATTACCCTGTGCTTTATATCTACCCCTTTGAGTTAAATAAGCGGGCGTTCGGTCTGAACCTGGCTGCCAATGAAGCACGCAGGACTGCTCTGGTGAATGCCGCAAAACTGGGCAAGCCCGTTGCAACAGCGCCGATTGTACTGGCTCAGGAAACGCAGCAGCAGAAGGCCATCATCGTCTACAAACCCGTGTTCAATCCGGTAGATAAATCCCTCGTGGGCTATGCCAGTGGGGTGATGCGTCTTGAAGGCATTCTTGGGGACAGTTTTGAACGGGCCCGTCAGGCGAACTTAAGCTTCAACCTGACTGATATTACCGATGGCGGTAAGCGTCTGTATGAGGCCGAGAGTCGCAATCAGAATCACCTGGTTGATTTTGTTTACTACCGCGACTTTGGTACCCGCAATTACGAGATCGAGATTTTTCCTTCGGCAGATTACACCTACGAGGCTGACGACTGGTCGAGTTACGTCATTCTCACCGGGGGCTTTATCATCGCGGCGTTGTTCCTGGCTTTTACTATGACGACAGCGGGCACCATTGAGTCCATCAGTCTGAAGGTACGCGAGAAGACGAGCGAGCTTGAAATTGCCGCCCAGCAGGCCAACGCCGCCAGCCTGGCGAAATCTTCGTTTCTTGCCAACATCAGTCATGAACTCAGAACACCCATGAACGCCATCATCGGCTTCCTGCATCTGGTGCTGAGAACCCCCCTGACCCCGGAACAGAAGCGGTATCTGAAAAATGCTCAGCTGGCGTCGGATACCTTGCTGGCACTGATTAATCAGACGCTGGACTATGCCAAGATCGAGGCCGGGAAAATGGAGCTCGAAGTGTCGGTCGTGGATATCCGTCTGATTGCTGAGAAAATGCAGGCACTGTTCGGACAGGTCGCTCAGGATAAGCGACTTGATTTCAGTATTGATATACAGGAGTCCGTTCCTGAGCAGCTGGAGGGCGACTATCTGCGTACGGAGCAGATCGTACTCAATCTGCTCAGCAATGCCTTCCGCTTTACTTCTGTCGGTAGTGTCAGTCTCAGTTTTGCTTATATGGCGGCAACTCACACCCTGCAGATCCGGGTGCGTGATACCGGTATCGGGATTCCGAAAGAAAAGCTGGATCATATTTTTACCGCGTTCGGGCAGGTAGACGTCACCACCAGTCGCGAATACGGTGGTACAGGGCTGGGGCTGAGCATCTGTAAGCGAATCGCCTCTCTGATGGACGGTGACATTCTTGTCCGCAGCACAGAAGGTATGGGCAGTGAGTTCTGTGCCAATCTCTCGCTCAAGGAAATCAGCCAGCCGCTACCGGTGCGTCGTCCGATAGAAAGCATCGGGCTGGAAGAAGAAGACCTTCCGCTCACCGGGTGTCGTATTCTGGTGGTCGAAGACGTAGCCATGAATCAGATCATCACCAGAGAACTGCTGGCGGGCTTTGGTGCTGCTTCCGATATCGCTGAAAATGGCCTGGAAGCATTGCATCAGCTGCGCGATGGGATGGAATACGATGCCGTGCTGATGGACATTCAGATGCCAGTGATGGATGGATATCAGGCCACAAGAAGAATACGGGACGATATCAGTACGTCGTTACCCGTCATCGGTATGACCGCGAATGCGATGGATTCGGACATCGAGCAGTGCCTTGCCGCAGGTATGAATGCACACGTGGCCAAGCCTGTTGATCCGCAGCGGCTGCTGGAGGTTCTGATATCGGTCTGTCGTGTGCGTCAGTAGAGGTGAGTAGTGGCTGATCTTTCTTCCAGTGACATGGAGAAAATCCAGTTAGAGCATCAGGCTGCCAAGTTGTTTATGCGTGCGTATGAGCGTGAAACAGGACGTGAAATCCGTCACCTCTGGCACAACCAGCCGGTCCGCCCGGATGTCTCCTGCATGCTCGAAGGGAGCAAGCTGGATATCGAAGTCGCACACCTCTATGGCAGTGAAGAAGAGGCGATGAATATTCTCCGGCGCCCACTCAGTGAGGAGACGAGAGCCGCCCTCGAAGAACAATCCCGCGAGCAGAACACCAACCACCGGTTGCTGTCTGCACTGAATCGCATTCTGGCTCAGAAGGCGACCAAATCGTATAAAAGTCAGCGTGTCTGGCTGTTGATCCGCAATGCCCATCCACAGTGGAATGCACACGCCATCAGGCACCTGCGGCGGCACATCTGTGTGCCGCGCCATCATCCGTTCGAGCAGATCTGGATACTGGGAGATTTCGAGGGTAAATCCGGGATTGTGCGTCTGGATACTGACGCCTGAGTTACTGGAGTCGTTCCGTCAGAGTCTCAGCCAATGTCCCGGAGAGCTTCTGCGCCAGTGCTTCTGACGCCTTATGCAACGCGGTCTGCTGCATGCCTGATATGCCACGCGATGTGTCAGAGAAGGAGCTCAGAACCCGCCCCTGCGGGTCTCTCAGATTAACCCGGGCATTCGCGAACACGTAATAGTTACCTTCCTGCTGACGGCTATCCAGAACCGCGCTGACTTCAAAGGTCAGGTCCGGGACGCCAACGGTACTGAGGCGCAGGCCCTGCGCTGTCAGGGTTTCTGTTAAACCACCCCGCATGATTTTGGCACCGTCATCCATCAATACGAGACGGACGTTCAGATCTTTGACCGCTGCCAGAATACTGCGACGAAAATCCTGCATCTCTGTGCTGACCTGAGGGGTACGTCGGCTGATGGCGATCAGAGCGTACTGTTGGGCCAGCTTGTCGTGGCGTGCAAACAGCGTCAGTGCCGGCAGTTGCTGTTGCAGTCGCTCCAGCTTGCCTGTGCCGCTGACGGGTTGCTGAGACATCGTCTGCAGCTGGCTTTCGATGTCCTGCATCTGTGTCTGCAGTCGCGAGGTGGCAGCGACACGATCCAGGGATGCCAGCGCATAGGCATAACGGTTATCGACGTATGTATCGCGGATTTCCACCTCGTCGAGGGTAACGGTGGGAATACGGCTGCTGACGGCCTGCGATACGCTTTTCTGCAGGCTGGTTTCGCCGTTCAGGCTGTACTCGCTGGTGGTACTGCTGGTTTCTGCAGAAACCGTGACCTTAAGGCGGCTGACAAGATCGGCCCGGGCGAAATCGGAAGCCCGCTTCAGCGCCTGATCGGGATTACCATAAATTTCCATTGAGCCTACGCCGTAGGCCATTTTCTTATCATCCGGTGTGTCCGTGACCCAGCCGGGTAGTGCGGATGCCTGAATACGGTCGTCCGGAATAATCTCAGAATCATCAGAGGGCGTGGTGGCGAGGCCAGAACAGCCTGCCAGTAATACGGCAGAGCAGGAAGCAATTAAAAAGTTACAGCGGAAATGTCGGATCATCGGTGCCTTCCGGTCTGAATCGTCCTTTGCAGTGGCGAAAACAGCCACCCCGTGTTAATCAGAGGCGGCCTAGTGTACATGCATTACAACCCGGGTATCAGGTTAATAATGTGACAATCCGTAGCCTGAAGAATTCAGCCCGGAAGTGTGGCCCGGGTCTCAGAAACCGAACGAATCGCGCTTCTGATACTTCTGAATTTTCTTCTGGCCATTCCATACTTCGATGTTCGATTCCATGTCGATCAGCTTCATGTCCACCTGATAGAAGGTCACCCGCTTTTTGCCTTCTTCATCGACGATGCTGTTAATGGAACCAGAGAGTGCAAAATCAGCGGCCTTTTCCTGGCCCATCTGCTTCGCGTCTTTCGCGTTCAGCTCCTGATCACGACGTTCTTCCCGGAGAGAGTCGCGTTCTTCACCACCGGCAACAAAGCTGGCTTTGCCTGAACGGATGATGGCGCGCTTAATGTCGTTAACGAAGGTATCTACGGCAATATGCTCGTGGGACTTGTTACTGATGCGCTGAATGATAACGGTCGGACGACGGTTGTTCTGCAGTTCAAATTCACTTGCCCACGGGAACGACACCATGTCAGTGATCATTTCGTTGGCAACAAGCTCCGAGTCTTTAGCATTCCACTGATCTGACAGCGCGATCTCTTCGCTGGTATCAACGCGGGCCACTTTTGTGGTGCAGCCTGTGGTAATCAGAGCAGCGCCGATCATGGTCAGGGTGGCCAGTCTGGTCATAGTAGTGAGCATGGTTCAGTCCTTGGTTGGCAGTCGTCGGGTCGGTTTTGTCGATTCATCTTCGGTACGGCCTGCATTCTCGTCGTGTCCGGGCGCAGGCGCGGAAATTTCGTCAGGTGCAGCAGTCTGGTTGGCGGCAAGAGTTCGTACCTGCCAGAGTCTGATATCACCGGTCTGCAGCGATAACTCTGTCGTACGGCGGGTGCGCTGCCCGGCCTCCAGCGTCGAGTCCAGTGCCAGTGTGTAGTCTCCCGGATCAAGAAACAAGCGCCTGATGTGGACTTCTGCAGGCAGCAGAAGCCAGCTTCGGGTGTCGGCTGCATCTGTCAGTTGCGCCGCCAGTTTTCCTGCAAACGCCAGAAAACCTGAGCTGTCCCCCTGGCCAATCGCCATAGCTGTCATCGCTTTTACGGCCGACCTTGCCAGGGCGGCACGTATTTCCGGACCCGCCTGTTTCATCTGCTCCTGAATCGCCATCTGTTGTGGGCTCGCCGCGACAGAGAGGGGCAGGGTGACGCCGTTCGCCGTCACACGGCTGGCGCCATACGCCACCGGCTTACCATAATAAGGCACAGTGACGCGCAGAGAGTTCCCTATGGCACTGGTGAGGCCGATGCGTTCTGCCTCATCGTAAAGCGGACCGAGAAACAGGGTTTTACTGAAGAAATCGATACGGAAGTTACGGGTCGCATTGAGATAGTCGGCGACCAGCCCAAACACCATTTTGTCGGCGTAAAGCAGGTAAAACCAGTTCATCTGTTCCTGGCTGTACTCAAAAAAGTAAGGCTGCAACTGCAAGGCCCGAAGGTTGGGGTTGATGGCCAGTGACAGGTTGAGCTCTTTCTTGGGAGGGACCCGGCCCTTATGCTCCATCACCAGCACCTGAGCTTTGCCCCGGACCTGCTGCAACTCCTGCTGGCGTGCCTGCGACAGATGCCTGTCTGCGAAGATCTGCCACTCGCCACTGCTGAATCCACTCAGCTGCATCATCCGTACGGTGTCGAACCAGGCCTGTTCTTCCATTCCTTCGCCCAGGCGGAACTGCTCGGCGTAACCCTTGCCGTAACTTTCGGCCGCTTTCTGATAGCTGATCCGGGCATTGTCGTACTCGCCGTTCATTTCGAAGCTGATGCCCGTCAGATAGTGCGCCAGTGCATCGTCGCGGTAGGTGAGCGCATCCGCATCGACAAGATTCCCCATCAGCGCTGAGAACACATTCATCACCTTACTGAAGGTGCGTTCCTTATCGTCCTGCGCATTGTCGTAAGATCCCTCATTATTCTTCAGAGCCTGGAGGCGCAACAGCAGGCGACGGGATTCAATACGGGCGCCCTCGATGGCGTCCTGACGGGCATTGCCGGCAGGAAGGTTTCCGGCGATTGCGAGGTAATTCAGAGCTTTGTAGTAGTAGATAAGTACCCGCTCGTGCTCGTTGCCGGCGTAAGCGGCATTGCGGGGGTTGCTCATCAGAGACACCAGCGAGTCACTGATGCTGGTGGTCTGCAGACTTTCAACGATACGGGATGCGCGCTCAAGTAGCGTATTACTTGTGGCGTAATCGCCTTCGAGGTGGCGGATAACGCCGAGTTCGAGGTGATACAGGAGGCGGTCGCTGCCTTCCGGAGTCAGGCTTGCTTCAATTCTGCGTGCGGCCTCCGGGTAGTTTCCCTGCTCCACGCTGGTCAGCGCCTGTTCGATACCACTGCCATAAGTGGCACAACCACTCAGCTGCAGTAGCCCGGTCATCAGCAGAAAGAATGTCAGTATGCGTGGCTTCAAAACAGGTCTCCGTGACATACCCGGAGTGTAACCCAGATTAGGGGCGCTGCCATTGCTGAGCTGGAAGATTCAGATAAACAAACGGACAGGCTGGCTTCCTGCCAGACCTGTCCGCCGACGTCAGGTGCTGTGTTGATCGCTGTTTTCTGCAGTCTAGGTACAGTGTCGCGATATAACAAGACGATTTTTCGTAAAACGTGACCTGTTTATCCTGTATTTGTTAACGTAGCCACTCACTTTCAGAGGACGCGACGCATGTCTGGACAAAAAGCCCCCATCGTTCTGGTTGCCGGAACTTACTGCTACCCCGAAGTCTGGGACGATATGAAAGCCGAGTTCGAAGCCCGGGGGCATACGGTGTATGCGCCACCGCTGCGTCACCATGACCTCCCGCTTCTCGAGGGGGCATTGGCCATGAAAGACACCAGCCTGCTGGACTACCGCGATGATTTCATTGAACTGATCCGGACTCTGGAGCAGCCGCCTATCATTGTTGGTTGGTCGATGGGCGGCCTGATTGCCCAGCTGATTGCTCAGGAAGTGGAGCATGCGGGCCTGATGCTGCTCTCTCCTGCACCGGCAGCAGGCATGTTTGCCATGTATCCGACGATGTTAGCGACCTTTCAGCACCACTTTGCCCGTTGGGGATTCTGGCGCAAGCCGCTTATGCCCGAGTGGGAAACATTCCGCTGGAGTACCTGCCAGTTGCAGGATGAAGAGAAAATGCGTGACGCTTTCGTGCAGCTGAAGGCCGAGTCTGGCAAAGCCTACTTTGAAATGGCGCTCTGGTTTCTTGATAAAAAACGGGCCAGCAAAGTGTATCCAGAGCGGATCAAATCCCCTGTTCTTGTGGTCTCAGGTACCCAGGACCGCATTGTCCGTACACCGATAGGCCGTGCCACTGCCGACCGGTATGCTCAGGGTAAGTTTGTCGAGCTGTACAATATGGATCATATGCTGGTCACTGGCACGGGCCTGCCTCGGGTGATGCCAGAGTTTGACCGTTGGGTTGATGATCGTGGGCTCTGAGATCTGAAACAGAGGCTGGCATGGTGGCGGGTGTAGTAGCGGGCATAGTGGCGTCCTGTCACTACCGCCCGCTTAGTGCGGGTGCTGCGGGTACTGTAGCTAAGACAACAGTACCCTCAGAAGTTCATGATTATTTAGTGCTGGCCTTGTAACCAGGTACTATCACTGGATCCTGATCTGACTCAAGGGATAAGGGTCATTCTCGGAAGGAGACAGTTTCTGATAGGGGTGATCTCGATAAAGGTTGTAGCGATTCTCTACTGAAAGAGTGAATAAATAATATTCTGTTTCTGGGTATGGTAGGTCGCCCGTCCTTAGGTGATCAAGGAAACCATAGGCATTAAAAAGCTCTTCATAAACTTCAGGCGAGTTTCCGGTAAACAGATTGGGGAATGGCGTCGAATGAGCAACTGACTCTCCAGCTGGTGCCATGATGTAATCGGTAATAAATGGAATATTGGCTATCAGTCCTGATTCTGTAGTCTCAATTTCCACGTTCACCATGATTCTCTCATCGGCCCTGAAAAAGATAACAAAAGGGGATAGAGGCTCACTGTCAGATGTGTCCTCTCTGTACTTATAGTCCGTTGAATAAACACCGTTTGTACGTGAACTGTCAGTCATCACTGTGCTTAAAGATATAGTGTCTTCCTTTAAGTTCTCTCCGGTTATTTTTGCGCTGTAACTGACGAGCGGCAATTCTGTATTTATATTGCACTTTTCCTGAACCGGGGCAGATATCGTTAAAGTGATTTCTTCGGAGCTCTCCATCGTCAGTAGATCGTAGTAGCACCACTCGTTTCCTTCGACATCATAGAAATGTATGGTACGTCCGTAGGTGCCGTAGTCGGTAAAAACGCTTTTACTGTTGAAGTCCGGGTTCGTTGGGGTTGTCGAATTCGGGTGGTCACAACCAGACAGGCAGGCAGAAGACGCTACCGCAGTAAAAGCCAGTGCCAGTGATAATTTAGTCATAGTGCAGACCTTACTTCAGGATCAGTTGATAAATTTCTGTTCTTTCCTGTTCTACTGAGGATATTTCGGCGTAAAAGTCGTAAATATCGAAGTAGGGCGGATTGACTATCTCTTCATTCGGGCCTGCCCAGTCGTCGGGCAATATTCTGGTTGTTACCGTGTTGTCGTTGTTTTTGGTTGTTGTTTGTTTAAACGCTCCGAAGCATGAGACGCTGATTTCTGTATCCAGGTCGTCGTTGTCCGAAATGGACGCGGTATTACTGATTTTTATGCCTTGAAAACGTAGCGAATGCGCGATCAGATTGTCGGCATTGAAGCGCCCTTTGAAGCCTGCAGGATGTTGAAGAAATGCTCCGTGCCCGGACAGTTCTGCACCGTTAATATCGACTGTGAGTTTGCCGGTTTCGGTCTCAGTATCAGTGATGGGGTTGTAGTAGTAATTAATTCTTTCGTAACTCTCCGACCAGTCGTCCGGAGCCGTTGGTATGCCATCCTCTCTATCAAACGGGAGGCAGCTCAGGTCCAGAGGTATTGGTCGGGAATGGTCGTAGGTTGTGGTGTCCGTTTCGGAGTTATACTCGCTTGATGGCTCTATAACTGAATAGATCCGGCCAACAGTACTGACGGTGGTTTTGGTGGTATGGCCGTCGTAATCTACGGATTCATAGAAAGCATCGTCTTTGAAACTGAGTAGCCATACGCCGGTGTGGCGGTGGGTCTCAATACCTTCCGGCACGGGAGGCAGTGCGGCATCAAAGTCTTCGGAGTAGATGGGGTCAGCGATAGCTGCGTTGTACGCAATAGAGGTAAGACTGACCAGCGTGGCGGACACGATGCAGCGCAATGCCGAGATATGTGATTTATAGATACGTCTTGCAGAACAGGGCTTAGATAACTTCACAGGCGTCCATGTCTTGAGTCTGAGTTACCGGAAGGGTATCAGATTCCCTCCGGTAACATCAGTGCTCTCAAGAGCCAGGCTGAGCATTAACCTGCAGGGAAGTTTTAACTCTTAGGATCGTCCAGTCCCAGAATCTTCAGCGGTTTTACATCTTCATCTAACAACGCTTTGCCATTCACTGGTGTCACGCGGGTGGTCAGTTCAGTCGCCAGGCCGTCAGCCTGGGCAACTTCCGCTGCCTGCTCTGTGCTCGTCTGGCTGTAACCACAGCTTATGCATTCGCGGACTTCGTCGCCGTCGTCGTTGGAGTACATCACTGTGCGGTCCATTTCTGAGCACTTAGGGCAGACCGCGCCGGCAATAAAGCGGCGCGGGCGTTTTGGGGATGCTGGGGTGTCACTCATGCGACCTCCGGGATTTCAATGCCGGAATGACGCAGCAGCGGTTCTACCGATGGCTTGCGGCCACGGAAGGCTTCAAACAGTTCAGCAGCTTCACGGGAACCGCCCTGAGAGAGGATTTCTTTCAGGAAGCTTTCGCCGGTGGTTTTGTTGAAGATGCCTTCTTCTTCAAAGCGTGAATACGCATCGGCGCTCAGTACCTCGGCCCATTTATAGCTGTAGTAACCGGCCGCATATCCACCCGCGAAGATGTGGGTAAAGCCATGCTGGAAGCGGTTGAAATCCACGGTTGGTACCACGGTCACTTTTTCGCGCACTTCGCTCAGGATCTGGGCGGCTGTAACTGGGTTGCTGTCGCTGTATTCGCGGTGTAGGCGGAAGTCGAACAGGGCGAATTCGAGTTGGCGCATGGTCATCATGGCGCTCTGGAAGTTTTTCGCCGCGAGCAGCTTATCCAGCAGCTCCTGTGGCAGTGGTTCGCCGGTTTCATAGTGTCCCGACAGGAAGGCCAGCGCTTCCGGCTCGTAGCACCAGTTTTCCATAAACTGACTTGGCAGCTCGACCGCATCCCAGGCTACACCGTTAATACCGCTGACGGCGCTGACGTCGATCTCGGTCATCATATGGTGCAGGCCGTGACCAAACTCGTGGAACAGGGTGGTCATTTCGTCGTGGGTCAGCAGGGCAGGCGTATCTTCCACCGCCGGGCTGAAGTTACAGACCAGATAGGCAACCGGTAGCTGCACGCCGTCTTTGGTGGAGCGACGCACGCGGCAGTCGTCCATCCAGGCGCCGCCACGTTTTTTCGAGCGGGCGTATAAATCGAGATAGAAGGCCGCGATTTGTTTGCCGTCTTTGGTGACGTGGAAGAAGCGTGCATCCGGGTGGTAAGTATCGAACTCGTTCTGCTCTTCAAATTCAACGCCGTACAGGCGAGAGACCACTTCGAACATGCCTTTGATGACGGTATCAACCGGCAGATACGGGCGGATGTCTTCCTGAGAAATGCTGTAGCGTGCCTGACGCAGTTTTTCTGCGGCGAAGGTCACGTCCCAGGGTTTCAGGTCGGTCATGCCCAGTTCGTCGGCAGCGTAGGCTTTCAGCTCGCCAAATTCACGCTCAGCCTGTGGTTTGGCTTTGGCCGCCAGATCATTGAGGAAGTCGATGACCTCCTGGCCAGATTCCGCCATCTTGGTCGCCACTGAGTATTCTGCGTAGTTGTCGAAGCCCAGCAGAGTGGCGAGTTCATAGCGAAGCGCCAGAATGTCTTTCATGTTCTGGCTGTTATCGAATTCGCCGGCGTTCGGGCCGGTGTCTGAGGCGCGGGTGACGAAGGCGGTGTACAGTTCTTCGCGCAATTCGCGGTTGGTGCAGTAGCTCATGATCGGCATGTACGACGGGAAGTCGAGGGTGATCACGTAGCCTTCGAGTTCGCGTTGTTTGGCTTGTTGCGCAAGCAGACCTAAGCCCGACTCCGGTACGCCGTCGAGTTCTGAAACGTCGGTGATGTGCTTGGTCCATGCGGCGGTAGCATCCAGAACGTTCTCACTGAACTTACTGGTCAGGGCTGACAGCTTCTGCTGGATTTCGGCGTAACGCGCTTTTTTATCGGCGGGCAGATCAATGCCGGATAAACGGAAGTCACGCAGCGCATTATTGATCGCCGTCTTCTGAGGCACGCTCAGATTGTCGAATTCCGGACTGTTCTTCAGCGCGTCGTAGGCTTTGAACAGGTCTTCGTTCTGGCCGAACTCCGTCCAGTACTGGCTCAGCAACGGCAGACAGGCGTTGTAGGCTTCACGCAGCTCATCACTGTTAAGCACGCCATTGAGGTGGCCGACTGGCGACCAGGCTTTGCTCAGCTCATCGTGCCATTCGTCCATGGGCTCGATTAACGACTCCCATGTTGGTGTCGCTTCACCACTGGCGAACTTACCCAACAGCTCGCTGATGCGGGTGCGGTTGGTGTTCAGGTGCTCTTCCACCGCCGGCAGTACGTGCTCGGCGTTAATGTCAGAAAAAGGAGGTAGGGCGTGTTTCTGCAGAAGCGGGTTGGACATAAACAGCGGCTCCGTGAGCGGGGGAATTTCGTTAACGATGCTGTAAGTATTGGGGTTTGGGGGGGGATTTCAAGCGCGACCGTATGGGTTGTCTGTTGTTATTTCTTTCTACAATGCACTATGATGCATCAATAGTATGATTATTGGTGCGAAGCATCGGAGCTGGTATGTCGACGATCCGTAAAACCATTACCGTCACCGCGCCGCAGAGTGAGTGGATTAAGTCCCGCATCGCCAGCGGTGATTTTACGAATGACAGTGAGTACATCCGTGATCTGATCCGCCGTGATCAGGAGAGACTGGATGAAGTCGAGCGTGTGCGCAGGGCATTGGCTGAAGGTGAACGCTCGGGGCTCTCGGAAAAGAGCTTTGACGACATTTTAAACGCTGCCAGGGATAAGGTTGCCATTCATGAGAACGCTGCGGTTTACCAATCAGGCAGAGAGTGATCTTACTGACATCTATGAGTATGGAGTAAGGCAATTCGGCGTTCGCGCTGCTGAATCATACATGCAGATGTTGGGCGACAAGTTCGCGCAGATGACGGAGCTTCCAGAGCTGCTTCCTGTATTTAAGGGCATTGAATCAGATTACCGCAAAGCCGTCGTGCAGAAGCATGTCATCTGTTTCCGCAGCGGGCCTGACGAGGTTGTGGTTGTGCGCGTTATCGGACGGCAGACGACAGAGCAACTTTAAATACTATTTATGAGAGACCTTTCCAATGACCAGTAATCACCAGGATATTCGTACCTATCAGGGCATCACTCCGACATTGGGCGAACGGGTATTTGTAGATCGCACCGCGGTTGTCATCGGTGATGTTCATCTGGGAGAAGACTGTTCGGTCTGGCCCTTAGCAGTCATCCGTGGCGATATGCACCATATACGTATCGGTGCGCGCACTTCGGTTCAGGACGGGGCCGTATTGCATATCACTCATGCCTCCGACTACAACCCCGGCGGTTATCCGCTGATCATAGGAGACGATGTGACCATCGGCCATCAGGCGATGCTGCATGGCTGCACCATAGGAAGTCGCGTACTGATCGGTATGAAGTCGATGATTATGGACGGTGCCGTGGTAGAAGACGAAGTTATTGTCGCGGCGGGTGCGACAGTTTCTCCAGGCAAAGTACTTGAAAGTGGTTTTGTATATATGGGAACGCCTGCAAAAAAAGTGCGCCCTGTTACCGATAAAGAGCGCAGCTTTTTTACGTACGGAGCCGGCAACTATGTGCGTTTAAAAGATAAGCACATTGCCGAAGGTTATGATGCTAAATAATGTTTTATTTATTCAGCGTCCTTTTTTTTATTCTTGTCTTTGCCGCGGTGACTGAATTTCTTACTGGAGAATTCTTCTTCAGAAATTACGCCATCTGAGTTGGTGTCCATCTCGGCGAAAGAACCCAGGCCGCGCATGCCGCGCTTTTTCTTATCGTCGTCGTTCTGCTTTTCTGCACGTGCAGCCATCACTTCGTTCAATTCAATTTCGGTGATGCCGCCATCACCGTTCAGATCGAATTTTTCGAACGCAGACGATTTTCTGTCTTTATGATCGTCTGATGCCTGAGCCGGGAGCGCCACTGTTGCGGCCAGTGCGAGAGCAACACATCCTGTTTTTACGAAGGTTTTCATTGGTTAGATCCTTTTTACATGGGGTTATCTGAGAGCTGCAGTATATAGGGTGCGTGCAGCTCCGATAGTGAGGGTTGACCAATTCAAAGCCTTGCTGACGAATCTGAACAATCGCTGCCAATACGTGGCGTTATCAGCCCCGGGCGGGGCTGCGGACTGGGATCAGACGTTGTAATCGTCGTTTTTTGTTTCTTCGGCGAGGCGCTCTCTGACGGTATGCAGTGATGCCGCAATAATAGCCGTTGGGACGGCAATTAAACCTAACCCGGTGAGTAACACACCAAACGTAAACAGGCGCCCTGCGTGCGTTATCGGAACCATATCGCCGTAGCCAACTGTGGTCAGCGTCACGATGGCCCACCAGAGGGCATCGAACAATGACCTGTAGACCTCAGGCTGAGCTTCGTGTTCAAAATGATAAATTCCCACCGCCGCGAGGAAAATCATCACCATACTGGCAGCAAAAAAGAGCGTCAGTTCTTCCCAGGCGTCAGCCAGCGCCAGATAAAAGCGCCTCATGGCCGTCAGGTAGCGGGTGAGTTTAAGAATGCGCACGAGGCGGAACAGTGACAGAAGCCTCAGAGGTTGCAGGCCAAAGAGCATGACCAGGTAATAAGGCAGGATGGCGAGCAGGTCGATAACACCGTAGAAGCTGAATATATATTGTGTTTTCTTTTCTGCCCGGATCAACCGGATAAGGTACTCAAGGGTAAATACGGAGACAAATACGTGCTCTGACAGGTTCAGTATCCACAGCGTCGTCTCGTCTGGAGACGGCAGTGTGCCGACCGCGAAAGCGATCACAGAAGTAATAATTGCCAGAGCGATAATGAATTCAAACGGCTTGCTGAATCCGGGTGAGTTAAAGAAGGCCTGCAGCGAAGTCATATCCCTGTCCGTTATAAGGTCTTTCACAGTATAGTGAACTTTTGCCGCACTGAACGGGTTGAAACTGGGTTCCCTGGTCAGTGAGCTTTTTTTGCTTAACGGCCATAAAAACCGCTACTTATGTGTCAATTCCGGACACAAATTGATGATCTGGCGCTTGTGGTGTTATTGGTCGAGTGAAAAAATCGTAGTTAAGTGCACTGTTAACGACAAAATTATCAATAAGGCGTGCTTGTTCATCAACCTGACTATTTGTTATGTCAAATTACGACAAATGCAATGATTCAGTAAGGAAAAAGGCGCATATTCTTATCTGCCGCTAGTTATGTCTTCAGCGGTTTTGGGTGCAAAACTCTAATCAATCAGATAAGGAAAATCTTATGAAACTCCCTCTCCTCAAGGGCCGCCCTCTGGCTCTGGCGACATCTGCTCTGCTGACGGTTGCAGCTTCTCAGGCGTCTGCTTATGACTTCCAGAACGGCAATGCTCCGGTGGAACTGGTGATCTCTAATGTTGCTCCGGCGATCTTCCAGGATGTTTCTACTTCAGGTGGTGATGCGACGCTGGTTCTGCGTATTACTGCGCAGATCACGAATGCCTGGTTTGATGCTGCAGCGCCGTATCATCCAACGGCTGTTGGTGTGTATTCGCGTATCCCTAACCGCCCTGCGTCAGAGAGCGTTGATAACGAAAACATCAACATCGCGACTGTCTACGCTTCTTACCAGGTTCTGAAAACTCTGCTGCCACACCGCCTGAACGAGTGGCGTCAGATTCTCATCGATGCTGGCCTCGATCCAGACGACAACAGCACTGACCTGACGACGCCAGTCGGTATCGGTAACGTTGCCGGTGCGGCCGTGGTTGAAGGTCGTCTTAACGATGGTATGAACCAGGCCGGTTGGGTGAACCAGGATGTGCATCCGCAGCCGTACGCTGATTACACCGGTTACGAGCCAAAGAATACCGCCTATGAGCTGAAGCGTCCTTCCAAGTGGCAGCCAGATGTTCAGCGTAAGGGTGTTGGTCTGTACAAAGTTCAGCAGTTTGTGACTCCGCAATACTCCAACGTTGAACCTTATGCCTACGACGATCCACAGCAGTTCAGCGTGCCATGGCCGGCAAACAGCTTTGCACCCTTCAAGCACCTGTATAAGCAGCAGGCCGATGAAGTACTGGCAGCTTCTGCCAACCTGACTGAAGATCAGAAACTGAAAGCAGAGCTGTTCGACAACAAGATTCTGTCGCTGGGCTTCTCTGCAGTATTTGCGGCACAGTCCCGTGGTCTGTCACTGATGGAATTCATCCAGCTCGACTTCCTGACCAATATGGCGGCGTTTGATGCCGGTATCTTCGTATGGCAGGAAAAAATCGAATACGATGCCGTTCGTCCCTTCTCTGCAATTCGGCATATCTATGGCGACCAGCCAGTTGAAGGTTGGGGCGGCCCGGGTGCTGGCACAGTGACGATGCCTGCCAACCAATGGCGTGCATACATGGAAGAGGCGGATCACCCAGAGTATCCATCAGCGTCTTCCTGTTTCTGTGCGGCGCACTCTCAGTCTGCGCGGGTATTCCTGGGTGATGATCAGCTGGGCTTCCCGGTTGAGTATCCAGCAGGTTCGTCACGCATCGAGTCTGGCCTGACACCGGCAGCAGACACAACGATCGTGTTCGATACCTGGAGTGACTTCGAGCAGGATTGTGGTCAGAGCCGTGTATGGGCGGGCGTACACTTCCAGGCGGCGGTTGATGAGTCTCTGGCCTACTGTGGTGTCTTCGGTGACATGGCCTACAACTACATGCAGTCTCTGATTGATGGTACGGCACCGGTCCGTGGACCGAGCTCGCCACTGAAAGACCCATCAACGTTCGAGAAAAAGTGGTGGAAATAATCCGCGACAGATTTTGAACGTGAAGTAAGAAAACGGGGCCACTGGCCCCGTTTTTTGTTGCTGTGTTTTCAATTCGGCGAACAGTACTTAACGCATCAGCTCAGGTGCGAGCGCCTCCAGCGTGCTGGTTCGCATCAGCTCGGTGGCGATGCTGTCGTCGATATCATGAAGATCGACGACTCCCATCACTTCGTCGTAATCCATGTCGATGAATGCCGTCGTCTCCAGCATAAGTGAGTACTGACTGTCTGGTAGCACCGCATCGGTGATGCCGGCAGGCAGTGAGGGCAGAGTCACTGAAGTTTCGCCTGCAGGCAGGTGGATCGCCCAGGCCGTCTGGTAGCCGGCACTTGCCTGAGAGGTTTTCAATCGCAGTGTCGTCAGGTCGCTGTAGCCATTAATACGGTCACGCACCGGCGTCCAGCTGATTGTCGGGTTGTCACTGCTGTCGTTCTGGCTTTCCATGATTGGACGATAGGCAATGCCGCTCGCCACGGAAAATTCAGCAATGTCACCGCTGCGGTCAAGCACATCACCGGGCTGCCAGTACTCCCAGGTTTCGGTATATGCCACGCTTGCCAGTCGGGTTTCTGGCAGGTCTATGTCTGCACCGGGCAGTTGCACAGGCGAGCCCAGTGTCAGGAAACCACCCAGGTTGACCAGCCCATTGCCGGATACTGCGACCGTCACCAGATCGGTCGCGGTGAAGCTGATGGACAGCTGTTCGCGATCAGCGACGATCGGATTTTCGCCTGAAGGAATGGTGGTGAAGGTCTGGCTACCCAGATCTTCTGCGCTGGTCACCACGCCGCTCTCGACTTTGAAAGCCCACAGATTTCCAGTGACTTCCGTGCCAACCGGAACATCGAAGTAGAGATCTTCGTAGTAATAGTTGGCTTCGTAGGAGGTCAGGAAGAAGCGATCAACCTCGTGCACAGGCCGATGGTTATCGTCGAGCAGCGCCAGTACATAGCTTTCGCCGGTATCGTTATAGAAAGGTACGTAAGAGCGATCCGCTGCTACGCCAAGCTGGTCAAGCTCAGAGTACAGTGTGACATCCTGCCCCGGAGCAACGCAGTAGAAGCTCTCGTAACCGTAGCCGTCATTGAATACGTGCACATTCTGAGTGCCCGACAGCCCCGTGAATGAAGCCATGCCAGACGCATCCGTTGTGAGCGTGGCGTCATTGTCGTTCAGCATTACGATAGCCCCTGCGATTGCTGCGCCATTGGCGTCGCGCACCATCACAGAGATATCTCCGCTACCAGCAACGACATCCGCACATGTGGCCGGGATAAAGCCTGCGTTTGATGCCAGCAGCTCAGTGCCATAATCGAGAAGATAGATTGCACTGACGATGTAGCGGTCGTCTGTCGTATTCCAGATGCCATCACTGCCCCAGTATTCACTGGCGGACATCACCAGCTCGCCGGCCGCGTTGTACTCACTGAGCGAGTAATAACTGAAATCATCGTCCGTTTTCCAGATACCGTCT
The DNA here is from genome assembly GCF_950066645.1 of uncultured Thalassolituus sp. Lineage (GTDB taxonomy): Bacteria > Pseudomonadota > Gammaproteobacteria > Pseudomonadales > Oceanobacteraceae > Thalassolituus. The sequence goes on from NZ_CATMFB010000001.1 coordinate 218,340, forward strand.
GCGCCGGGGCTGTAGGCGCTGCTTTCGCGCACAATCAGGCCGTCAGAATTCCGCTCTGTGTAGGCGACATTGGTGATCTCTCCCGCAGCATCGAACCCGGTGGTAAACAGCGGGTTGCCGTAAGCGTCTTCTTCTATCTCACGATAGCCCGTCAGGTCGAAGGTGCCTGCGTCATTCCGCTGGAAGTCTTCCAGACGGTACGATGTTGGCGAGAGCTCACTGTATTGGGTGTAAAACAGCAGGGTATCGCTGGTGTCGTAACGCTCATATACGGTGAGGCGGCTGCCGCTGAAGGTCTCAACGATGTAACCACTGAGCACATCGTCATCCGTAAACCATTCGGCATCCGGCCCCGGCTGGTTGTACTGGTTATAGCCTGTGTCTGTGGCTGTCGAATATGGCCATGGCAGAGTGTCATCTGCGGTCAGAGGTACGCCGTCAGTGCCAAAGTCAGCGGCATACAGTCCCAGGCTGTTTGAGAAGTCTGCCGAGTACACGGTATAGCGATAGATCTGGCTGTCACTGAATGCAGGATCGTTAGGAGCTCGCGCGGGGTCATAGTAAAACTGCTTGAGAACCCGCCCTTCGGCATCGCGCTCGTACTTCCAGTAGTTGTAGGAGGCCGTCGGCAGATCGTCCGACGTAAACCACAGGCCGTCCGTTCCTTTGCTGCTGAAATCCGCACGCTCAAGCTCGTTGTTGGCGTCGTCATACATCCGGTAGCTGTAACCATAGATATTGTCGTCGCCGCTCAGCCATTTACCATCCGGCCCCATGCCGTTCACCCGTGCGCTGATGCTGACGATGCCGGCATCGGTGTCTGAGGTGAATGACAGGGTGCCGCTGGCGAAATCGTCAGCGGTGAACCACTCGCCATCCAGGCCGATGCCGGTATGGTTGGCGATGATCAGCAGGTCGCCGTCGTCGTTATAACCGTAGTAGCCATAGCCACTGACGTTGTCGTCGCTGGTAAACCACACGCTGTCGCTGCCGGCCAGGTTATATGTCGCTGAGTACAGCGGCTGATAGTTGTCTCCCAGGCGTTGCTGTACGTGGGTCTGTACCCGGTCGTCAGCGGTAAACCATTCGCCGTCCGCGCCTTCGCCATTAAAGACCGCCGTGACCGTCTGAGGAATACTCACATCGGTGGAGATCAGGGTGTAGTTGTCAACGGCATCGTCGCTGGTAAACCAGAGGTTATCCGGGCCACTACTGTCGTAGGTAACGACCTGCCCCCGGTTCCCCTCGCCATCGATCACCATGACCTGATAACCCATGCGACAGCCCGGGTAGTCGTCTGCGGTAAAGGCGATGCCGTCGTCACCAGGGTTCAGACACGGCAACACCAGAACAGCGCCTTCGCTGGCCCCTTCAAATTCCAGTAACGCGTTTTGCGGAATCATCACGGCACCGCCATTGCCTGCGGCAACGTCGTCCTCGGTGTACCACTGACCATCCGCGCCGGGGTGATCAAAGCCGTACGAGACGCCCAGGTAGCCGAATGGCGAAATGCTGTAGCTGATGATGTAGTCATCGTGAGTGTCAGCGACGCCGTCGATTCCCATGCTCACTTGGGTGATTCTTACCCAGTCATGCGTCGGGGTTGCTTCCGTGATGTCATAGCTGGTGCCAGTAGAAATACTGGTCACCGTGCTGGTGAGCCCGGCAGGCACAGGTGCAAATATCGCGTCCTGTTGTTGTGCCGCCAGCTGAGCGTACAGGCTGGCGATATTGCTGGATGGATCAAGAGGAGAAACGTCCGGGGCGATAGGGGTAAAGCCAGCGGGCAACTCAGGGTCCAGATTCAGCGTTGAGAAGTCGTAAAGCGCTTCACCCGGTGCCGGTGGTGGTGTGACCACCTCGTCCTCACAGGTGATAGATACGTTGCTGACGTCCGCGTTGAGCGTGCCGCTGCCGTTGCTCACGCTGCAGGTCTGGACCGTTGGTGATGAGTTGATGCTGACAGCCCAGGTACTGCCACTGACCATCGCGCCGGTAAAGGTCACCGCTCCATTGGTTGCGCTACCGTCGTTATGGAAGGCGCCGTCTTTGCGTAGCTCCCAGGTCACCGGGCCTGATGCCCCTGCCACTGTCCCACTGATGCTGTAATTGGTGGGGCCGACGACAATATCTGCACAGGTAATAGCCACGTTATCGACATCAGCCGACAGTGTGCCATTGCCGTCCGTAACCAGGCAGGTCTGACCCGCGGGCGCGGTGTTGATGACGACGCTCCAGTTGCTGCCTTCCCCGATGCCAGCAGCGGGCGAAAAGACGACGGTGCCGTTGCTGTCACCACCATCGCGGACGATGCTGCCGGCAACGCGGGTTTCCCAGATCACAGTGCCGGTCGCCCCTGAAATCGTCCCTGAAATACTGAACATTTCAGCCGGTGGCGGTGCGGGCAGATTCGCCAGATTGCCGTCTCTGATCAGAGTGACCAGAGCGTCGTAACCGTCGATGGCCGGATCATTGTCAATGGCGTCACCGATGTCGTCGAGTAGCCCGTCCCAGCCGGTACCATCGGCAACGAACGGTGTGGTCATAGGATTGCCGGCTGCCGGAATATCGAAGCCTTTGGCGGCGAACGAATTCAACAGACTGGTTGAAGCTGTGCTGGTGTCCACGGGCGTGCCATCAAAATTCGCGAACCAGTCCGCCGGTGTCTGCCCCGTTGCCGACGCCATAATCATATCGGTGAGCGGAGTGATATTCACCGTCCCTGCGGTGGTGGCGTAACTGTGCAGCGTCACGGGAGGATTGCCGCCAGTCACCTGTAACGCACAGGGCATCGCCCCGTTTGTGACTTCGCCCGACCAGTTACCGTTGGCATCCGTGGTGACCGCTTCCGTGAAGCCCGTTCCATCAGAACATATTGCCGTGACAGTGCCATCGGTAATGGCAGCGCCGATCGCCGCGGTACCCGAGAGTGACTCGGTCGTGGCAGGTGCCTGAGGTGTGGGTGTGACCGGTGTGGGCTCATCCGAGCCTGAACCAGAAGAACCGCTGCAGCCTGCCAGCAGGAAGGTTCCGAACAGCGTGCCGAGCAGCAGGCGATGCCTGAAGTGAGTATCCATATTGCGCCCCGGGAGTTTAGTGATTGTCCCGGGCACGATAGAGAGTCGGTGCTTGCGCGAGTACCCCGTATTTAAGGGGTTACCGCCAGTGGAGTGGTCAGAATGACCGACCATTCGTAACCCTGGCTTGTTTTGTCACAGGATACGTCAGCAGTGCCGCCCGTGCGTTGCATCCTCTCCTGCAGGTTACGCAACCCCATGCCTTGTCCGGCAGAGCGCTCAAGGGCACCTTCTTCGCACAGGTTGGTGATCCTGAGCTGCAGCTGGTCGCCTTCCTCTTTCACTGTGACAGACACAGGGCCACCACTGCGATACCGGATGGCGTTACTGAGGGCCTCCCTCAGGGCCATACTGACCTGCGATACGGCGACCGCGCTCAGCTCACCGTCACTGGCGGCAGAGTGCCAGGTCAGCGGGATGTTATGGTCCTGGCAGCGCAGGTCCGCTTCAGCCTGCCACTGATGCAGAACACGGGACACCGGGCTACCGGAAGTCGCATTGTTCTGAAGCAAAGTGCGCAGGTCCTGAATTGCTTCTTTGACCAGCGGTCGGTCATCGGGTTGGGCACGGTGCAGAAGACGCAGTAATTTGGCGCCCAGATCATCGTGCAGGTCCTGTCGGATGCGGGCCCGCTCTTCCTGCGCGCCTTCGGCCCGGGCGGCGAGACTTCGCTGCACCAGCTCGTTCAGAGCCAGCACCAGTTCCCCGATACGCAGGTCGGATTCGCGGAAGGTGCGCCGCCCCTCAGCCGGGTGGCTGAGAACAAAGGCCTGACCTTTGCCATTCGCGAGGCGCAGGGTGTTATTGCCTGCCTCCAGAGTGTGGAGGTCGGAATCGTGAGCCTGAAGCTCGACCGAAAGTGGAGAAAAGACAGCTTTCAGGGCGTTGATCACGCTCGTGCTTCTGGTCACGCCATCCGCAGACTGGTGCGCACGCAGCAGCTCAGGTAGCGAGCGGGTCAGCCAGTCCTGCAGCTGATCATCACGACGCATAAAAAAGCGCCGCCAGAGCATCTGCCTGACCGGGAAATACAACCAGCCGATGACGGCAAGTGAAACGGCCAGTGTTGTTGTCTGCGACAGGCCGATCGCCGAGGCTATCGCAACGTCCGCCAGCAGGACGGCCATGCCGCCCAGAAACCAACCCCAGAGTTTGTAAGACCAGCGCTCGATGTCGAACATCTGATGACGGGTGACGGCGATCATCATGCCGGCGTAAACAAACACAAAACTGGCGATCATGACGCTTTGCGGCACGTCCGTGTAGAGCTTTAACACCGCAGGGATGGTTGTGGCGGTCATAAACAGCAGAATCCAGCGCAGCGCCGCCCGGTTCTTCGGGTTGTCGGCGTTGTTTCTGAATTGCTGCACCATGCCGAAAACAGCGATGGCAAGAATGCAGGTGAAGGGCAGATAAACACTCAGTGCCAGCTCGTCAAACACCTGGAAGACAGCGAGCTGACTCGTCAGCAGTGGCAGGACTAACAGCAGATAACTGGTGCGGACCGACACCAGCGCTTTGGGATAATTCCACAAGAGCACGCTCAGTCCGCCCATAAACAGATTGGTTCCGAGCAGATTGACCAGAGACAGGGGCTGAAACAGGTCGCTGGCAATAAACAGATTGCGGGAACTGTAAATACCCGCGCTGGTGGCCAGCAGGAAATACCCGACGCCGGTCAGGATAAAGCCTGCTTTCGCAAGGGTGACCTGGCCGGGCAGCCAGACCAGTGTGCACAACAACAGACCGACAAAGGCCGCACTGACCTGAATCCAGAAGTCGGTCGGCAGATCACTCAGCGTCCTGCTTCTGGCCGTCAGGCGATAACTTGCTGTCGTAGTTTCTGCCGTAGTTTCTGTCGTGGTTTCAACCACCAGGACATCAGCCGTCAGCGCCTGAGTCAGTAGCTGGATATCAGCGAACAGCCGGTTCAGCTCGGGGTAAGTTTCGATGACATCCGGCTCGTCGATGGCAAGCTCGGGATAAGCTTTCAGATAGCCGAGCGGCCAGTGAAACGCGACGACCTCAACGGCTGGTCCATTATTGTCAGGTTCGACCAGCAGAGACTCGGGAGTGTGGATAAAGCGCGCATCCGTGGTCGGAAGCGACAGAGCAATGCCGAAAATTAACAGGGTCATCAATACCGGTACGGCAATACCAATAAAAATACGTGACCTGACTGAGTTCATTGGTCTCCTTACCTGACGCTTATGGCAGCCAGACCCCCATTTCGTGGGGGTTAATCTGTCTGGGGCTCTGTGGCATTGTGGGATTGGAATTAACGGCTGGCAATAGGGCGAAACGGGACGACATCATGAAAACCATGCTGATCATTGAGGATATTCCGGAAGTCGGAGACTGGCTTCAGCAGCAGTCGGGCCGGGTGTTCCCTCAAGCTGTCCAGCATCGGGCGGCCTCTGTTGCTGAAGCCTGTGCCCGTCTCTCGTATCTGTCTCCCGACCTGGCGCTGATTGATCTTGGCTTGCCCGACGGCGACGGGCTGAGTGTGCTGCGAACACTGAAACGCGATCACCCTCAGACCTGTTGTGTGGTGACCACCATTTTTGATGATGCCGGGCACCTGTTCCCGGCACTGCGGGCGGGTGCAGACGGCTACCTGCTGAAAGACGATGACGAGCAGGAGTTCACCGCGGCACTGTCCGGAATCGTGGATGGCCGGCCTCCCTTGTCACCCTCCATCGCCAACATGATGCTCCGGCATTTTCAGCAGACCGCACAGCAGATGGCGCAACAGGAAATCACCCTCACCAGTCGGGAAGAAGACATGCTGGTGCTGGTTGCCAATGGCTACAGTGTGAAAAATGCCGCAGAGTCACTCGGGATTTCCGTGCATACGGCTTCCGGGTATCTGAAAAACCTGTACCAGAAACTTCAGGTGACAAATCGGGCAGAGGCCGCGCTGAAGGCCGTCAATCTTGGTCTTATTAATCCCGCCGATACGCTCTGACCCCCTGTTTGCGGGGTATCCGTCAGACCATTTCCGCCAGAGACTGTGCTCCTGATTTATTAAGGAGCTGATCATGAAGAAAACTCTTGCCTCTGTGTGTACTGCCGTCTTTCTGATTGCCGGTGCGGGTGCCCTGACAGGGTGCGCCTCGCTGATGGGAGGTGGTGAAAAAGAAGTCCGCCTGTGGACTAAAAACGAAGATTCACTCGCCGGTAAAAAAGATGTCTATGTCGGACACGTGGCCGTGGTCTTTCAGACCGAAGACAAAGGGTCAGCCAAGGCTGAGAGCCCTATGTTCAGCCGCCATAACCGTGGCGACTACGCCAATATGACTGTGGTCGCGAAACTGAATGGCGTGCCCGAGTCCACCATGCAGGAAATCGCCGACAATGCCCGCGCGCAACTGGTCGCGCAGCTGCAAGCCCGCGGTTTTAATGTGCTGAATTACAGTGATCTGACCCGGCACAATAAGTGGGATGACGGTGCCGTTGAGTCGCCTTATCGCCCATCAGGTATCGGCAGTTTTCTGCGTAACGAAGACAGCAGCAGCCTGATGTTTGCGCCGACGGGCATGCAGCTGTTTGCGGGTGGTCAGACCAAACTCTGGCATCTGAACAATATTGCGGACGATCTGGAAGTCCCGGTGATCACCGCTGAATACACCATTCATTTCGCTTACTTCGGCAGCGAGGCCGATCGTACGGTCGATTACATGACGCCGACCCTGTCAGGGCGTCCGACTCAGACACTGACTGCCAGCGTTGAAATGGGGCAGGGGATTTCAGTCGCGCCATATTCGGGGATTTCATACTCCCTCGATGCGGCGGGTTCTTTCAGTGATAATGGCTCGATCAAACTGCGCGATCCTGTCGTGGTGGCCGGCACATACGGTACGAACGAAGACACCACCTCCGGTGGCCGCAAAGCGGCGAATGCGTTGAGTTCTTTTCTTGGTATGTTCAGCGGTAAATCGAGCAAGGTGACCGAATTCACCATTAATGCGAACCCCGACCATTACAAAGCGGGCGCTGAGATGGCCATCGAAGCTGCAAACGAAAAACTCTTCGCGGCGCTCGAACTGAACTGATCTTCCTGATCATCTTGCTCTGAGGCAGAATACGCGCCTGTGTATTCTGCCCGGAGCCACTGTGTCCCGACCCGCCCCGATCCATGCTGTCAAAGCGCTGCGCCTGCAGGAGCTGGCACAGTCACGTCGCGAGTTTCTTGCCCGGGGGTGTCGTGTCAGTCGCTGCGAGGATTGTCTGCTCGCCCAACCTCAGTGTATCTGTTCCGAACGTCCTCAGGCCCGTCAGGGGCTCGGAGTGTGCCTGCTGTATTACAAAGGTGAAGTGTACAAGCCCAGCAATACCGGGCGCCTGATGGCTGATGTGGTGGAGAATACACACGCTTTTCTCTGGAACCGCACTCAGCCGGACGCCGCCATGCTGACGCTGATCCGCGATCCCGGATACGCTCCGTTACTGGTGTTCCCGTACGAATACGCCGAGCACACCCGGCATATGCGCAGTGACGATGTGCTGAATGCATACCTTGGTGGCCGAACGCCTCTGCTGATTTTTCTCGATGGTACCTGGCGCGAAGCCCGGAAAATGTTCCGCAGTCACTGGCTGGCCGATATTCCGGTCATTGCCGTAGAGCCTCAGCAGGCGTCGCAGTATCAGCTCCGCGAGGCCGCGCACGATCATCAGCTCGGCACGGCCGAAGTGGCTGTACCTCTTTTGCAGCGGCTTGGTCAGCCGGAAATGGCTGGGGCTCTGGACGCGTGGTTTGCGCTTTTCCGCGAGCGGTATCTTGCCGGAAAAGCCAGACACTATCCGCAGACAGACAGCGCGCAGGGCGAAGACTGACAAGCGCCGCGCCTGCGGGTACAATCGCTTTTTTTCAACCAGCCACAAGAAGCAATTCCTATGGGCCGCGCGTATCAGAACCGTAAAGAATCCATGGCCAAAACGGCCGCTGCAAAAACCAAGGTCTACTCCAAGTATGGCCGTGAGATCTATGTAAGTGCCAAGGCCGGTGGTACCGATCCGGCCGGTAACCTGGCTCTGCGCTCGCTGATCGACCGTGCAAAGAAGGATCAGGTGCCTTCTCACGTGATCGAGAAAGCCATTGATAAGGCTGCTGGTGGTGCTGGTGAAGACTTCGTACCGGCCCTGTATGAAGGTATTGGCCCTGGCGGTGCGATGGTGCTGATCAGCGCTCTGACCGATAACAGTAACCGTACCTTCGGCGAAATCCGTGGTGTGTTCTCTAAGTGCAAAGCGAAACTGGGCTCACAGGGTTCTGTGTCGCACATGTTCGACCACCGCGCTATGTTCGTATTTGCCGGTGACGACGAAGAACAGGCGCTGGAAGCACTGATGATGGCGGACGTTGATGTGTCTGACATCGAATGCGAAGACGGCATGATCACCGTACTCGTACCGCCAACAGAATTCTTCAAAACCAAAACCGCACTGCAGGAAATGAACCCTGAGATCGATTTTGAAGTGGAAGAAATCACCTACCTGCCAACCATGGAGCACCCGCTGTCTGGTGATGATGCCGAGCAGTTCGAACGCTTCGCTGCGTTGATGAATGACCTCGACGACGTGCAGGAAATCTACCACAACGGCGTATTCGAATAAGATGCGCAGTCTGTGGTGACGATAACGGGAGCTTCGGCTCCCGTTTTTATTTGCCATCTCATGCCATCAGTCGCGTTGTCACGCTTCTGAAATAATTATCAGTCAGTCTGCGCCACCAGAATCTAACAACTGGTGATCACAATGAAAAAGACTCTGCTGGTTTCTGCCATCTCCGCCGCGACTCTGGTGGGCTGCGGTGGTGACGACAATAAAGACCGTCCATACAAAGCACTGCGGGATCTCGATCTGGCGTGCGTTGCTGTCACTCGTGCTGAAGACGAGAATTACACAGGGGCTCTGACGCTGTCTGTGGTAGATACCTACGTTTCAGGGAATGATTTCGACACGGCTTCGGCAGAAATCGTATCGTACGACGCCTGTTCCGATCGTCTGTATGTGGTAAACGCCGAAGATCAGACCGTAGATGTACTTGCGCTGGCTACGACGACCAGTGCGCCTACGAAAGAAAGCACCATCGACCTCGCCGCTGCCGCCTCGGCGGCGGGCATTGAGATTGGCGCTGCTAACAGTGTGTCAGCACGACAGGGCCTGGTGGCCGTCGCGATTGAAGCGGCTACGAAACAGGACGCGGGTCTCATTGCTCTCTATCGCTCAGACACTCTTGAACTCTTGGGCACTTACACTGCCGGTGCTCTGCCAGACATGGTGGCCCTCTCTGATGATGCCCGTTATATCCTCAGCGCGAACGAAGGCGAACCAAACGGCGATTACAGCCGCGACCCGGAAGGCTCGGTCACTATCGTTGACCTGAAAAAAGGCTTTGGCGCAGATGACGCCGTGGTCTCACAGGTCACCTTCACTGATTTCAATACCGATGGCAGCCGTGCGGCAGAGATGCCCGCCGGTGTCCGCCTGGCAGGCCCTGAAGGCACCACAGTCGCACAGGACCTTGAGCCAGAATATCTGACGCTCGATAAGGATGCGGACACTGCCTGGGTCGCGCTGCAGGAGAACAACGCCTTCGCGATTATTGATGTGAAAAACGCGCAGGTAACTTCCTTTGTTGCCCTGGGGACTAAATCATGGGCAGAAGCAGAGCTGGATGCTTCTAACAAAGATGACCTCGCGGGTAACTTCGCCAGCTACAGCCAGCTGGTCGGACTCTACATGCCAGACACGATCGCCAGCATCGAGATCGATGGTGAGACCTACATCCTCTCTGCAAACGAGGGCGATGGCCGCGAATATATCTACGAAACCACTCAACAGGCTTGTGATAACGCAGGCCACACCTGGGATGGCGACGACTTCGCACCGGGCGGGGACGACGAAGACGCAGACGCTTACGCTAATGAAGAAGATGACTGCATCTCGTTTACTGACGAAACTCGCGGCGGCAAAATTTACGACCTGGTGGATGCTGCTCACCCATTGAAAGACGCTTTGGATGATGACGGCCAGCTGAAACGCCTCAAAGTCATCAATGACTTCGACAGTTACGCCGCGGATGCACCTGTAATCAGTTACGGTGCCCGTTCGTTCTCTGTCTGGAATGCTCAGGGCCAGCTGGTGTCAGACAGTGGCGATACGATCGCTGAGAAAGTGTACGAGGCCGACGCCGATAACTTTAACTCCACCAACGACGAAAACGGTTCGGCGGATGACCGCTCTGATGATAAAGGTACTGAGCCCGAAGCCATCGAGGTTGCTCAGATCGGCGACCGTTACTTCGCTTTCGTCGGTCTGGAGCGCCAGGGTGGTGTGATGGTGTTCGATATCACTGACCCGGCTGCGCCTGTCTATCAGAGCTACCTGAATAACCGCGATTTCGCTGCCGGTGTGTGCGAGACAGTGGATGGTACCGAATGTGATGACGATACCTACAACACGGCTGCGGGAGACCTGGGGCCAGAATCCATCGATTACTTCACCCGCGAAGGCGCGCACTTTATCGCCGTGGGCAATGAAGTCAGTGGTACGACTACGGTTTATCGCATCAACTTCGAATAATCTCCCCCGGGGTTATTCGTGTGTTGTGCAGCCCGGCTTTGGCCGGGCTTTTTTATGGCTGGCGGAATACCAGCGTTGCACGGAAGCCACCTTCCTCCCGGTTTTCCAGCAGGAGTTCTGCTCCCATGTGAGCACAGACGCGCTGGACAATCGACAGCCCCAGACCGGAACCGGGTACTTCCTGTCCGGCGAGACGGAAAAAGCGCTCATGCAACTGTGACAGCGCGTCGGCGCGGACGCCCGGCCCCTGATCTTCTACAGTGATCCGTATCGTGTGGTCGTCGCTGATCAGCGTCACCGTTATTTCGCTGTGTGCGGGACTGTATCGAATCGCGTTTTCCACCAGATTCCGCAGGGCAACATCAAGCAGGACAGGATGAAACACCCACTCCGTTACCTGCTCAGTACCACAAACAACCAGCTCAATATGCTTACGGGCTGCTTCGGGCCAGACTTCCGCCAGTGTCAGACGGATCTGTTCGCAGATGTCCTGTGGCTCAAGCTCTTCAGTTGGTCGCTGATTCTGATCCAGCGACGCCAGCATCAGTAATTGTTCAACAACCCGGTGACTGCGTGACACACTGGCCTCCAGCGCTTTCAGCTCTTGTCGGGTGTTATCGTCGTGAGGCTGATCAAGCAAGGTTTGCGTGCGCAGCTTCATCACCGCCAGTGGTGTGCGCAGCTCGTGTGCTGCGTCAGCAACGAAGCGTTTTTCCCGTGCCAGACCATCTTCAATCTTAATAAATAACAGATTGATACTGTTAACGACGGCAGCCAGCTCACGGGTCTGGCCGGGTAGCTCCAGTGGCGCAAGATTGTTGGCATCTCGATGTTTCAGTAGCTGACGAAGCCTGGCCAGAGGTGCCAGCCCGAAATTGATCGATGAAATCGCAAGAATTGAAGCAATAATCAGTGCCAGTGCACCTGAGGCAATAAATACGGCAACCAGTGATTGGCTTAACTCATCGCGTGCAGTGGGAATTTCGCCAACCAACAGCCAGGCATCAGCTTCATGCAGGGCGGTGACATAGACAATCCACTCACTACCGGCCTGCTCGTGGTAATAAAAGCCCTGACGTAGCGGAGCCAGGGCGAAATCGGGTGCCTGGGACGAGCGGAAAAGCATATCGTCACCATGATGGTCCCACACCTGGAGAAGAATTTTCTTTTCGTAAGTCTGTAGTTCAGAAGGCATTTCTTCGTTGTCGCGAAGCGTTTCTTCCAATGCCTGGCCAATGCGCCCGGCGTCTTCGACCAGACTTTTCTGATTGAGAAGACCCTTAATGATTCGGGCCGTCGACAGCAGTTCGGCATCGAAAACCTCATCAACTTCGTGGCGGGCGACGAAATGAGCCAACAGGCTGTTGAAACTCAGGGCCGCCAGTAGCGTCAACAGCAGACTCCATAACAGGCGACGTCGGATGGAGATCACAACTCTTCCTCTGCGCTCAGAAGATAACCGATTCCCCGCACGGTACGGATAAGCTGATTACTGAACTTTTTGCGCAGGTGATGAATGTGGACTTCGAGAGCATTACTGCCAACGTCGTCATCCCAGCCGTAAACTGCCTGCTCCAGTTGTTGCCGGGTAAACACCTGGCCCGGGCGCGCCAGCATAGTTTCGAGCAGCGCAAATTCACGCCGGGCAAGCGGGACTGCCTGTCCGTGAAACCAGGCCTGATGACTGTCCGGTTCCAGCGTAATGCCGGCATAAGTAAGGGTTTTTAATGCTGGTGCGCGCTGTTGGCGTCGCAGTAATGCCCGCAGGCGAGCCAGGAGTTCATGAAGGTCGAAGGGTTTGAGCAGATAATCGTCGGCACCGGCATCCAGCCCGCAAACTTTATCCTCTGACGCACTTCGGGCGGTCAGAATCAGCAGTGGAATACTGATACCGGCCCGGCGACTCTGTTCGATGACCTGAATGCCGTTCAACCGCGGCAGACCGACGTCGATGATTGCAAGATCAAACGGCTCGTCTTTCAGGGCGGCCAGCGCGTGCTCGCCATCCTTTACCCAGTCGGTCACGTAACCCGCTGCGCGCAGAGCATCGCGTAGCGATTCCCCCAGCATCAGATCATCCTCGGCCAGTAACAGACGCATTAGCGCTCGCTCCAGTAGCGGACTTTCTGTTGATCAAGGAAGGTTTCGGCCTCTGCTCCCATCAGCATGGCGAGCGAGCTGAGCATACCCGCTTGCAGGCACGTGGGGGCCATTACTGAAACGGACCGCGGAGCATTTTTGACCGGCCAGCCACTGCGTGGATCGAGTATGTGGCTATAACGGATGCCATCTTTGAGCAGGAAGCGGCGGGCATCTCCACTGGTGGCCAGCGCGCCCTGGGTCAGGCTGACGACCTGGTCGGAAGCTGCACCGGAAGCCTTCTCGATACCAATCTGCCAGCTACGCCCATCTGTTCGTGGGCCCTGGGCGCGCAGATCACCACCAAAATTGACCAGACAGGCACCGTGCCAGCGGCTCTGGATGATGGCAAAAACCTTATCAACCGCATATTCCTTACCAACGCCTCCCAGATCAATCTGCATGCCAGCCGGTAGAGTCAGAGCTGGCTTTTGCCAGGATACCTTGTGCCAGCCGATGTGCGGCAGCACAGACGCAACGTCGGCCTGAGCCGGAATCTTGTCGGAGCCATCAAAGGTCCACACTTTGCGTAAGACGCCGGAAGTAATATCAAAACGTCCTTCTGACATCTGCCAGAGCGAATGCGAAAAATCGATCAGTGCAGCGGTTTCTTCGTCCAGAGAAACGGTCTGCCCGTTGCTCTGATTGATTTCCCAGACTGGGTTACCTTCGCGGTAGCGGCTGTACTTGTGTTCGATTCTCAGAGCCTCTGCACGGGCGGCCTGTCCGAGCGTCAGGGCAAGAGAAAGATCGGTGGTATCAAGTAACACTTCACAGGTACTCGCCATTGCCGGGAAAGTTACCCGGCAATGGTCGTGCTGAAGCGTTAATTGAAACTGCGGAGGCATAGACTTATCCGGACTCAGGTTACCAACGGAAAGAATACCCGACCTGAATCCAGTTTGCTGACAGTTCCGCAAACTGATCCTGGCCATCAAGATCGCTTCCTGCGGCGGTTTCCCGGTAGCTGTTTTTATCCTGCTGTTGGTAGGCTTCGTAACTCAGGCTCAGTTCATGGCTACGGAACAAAGGGACGCCCACTTTCATACCGTACGTTGTTGCTGAGAAGGCCCCCAGGCGAGGATCTGCCGATGCGTAATCCACCAGAGCATTGATCTCTGTACCCGACATGCTGACATCAGTGCCGAGTTCCAGAAAGGGGGTGTAGAAGTCGGCAGCCGTCTGTTCGTAGTAACGGAAGTGCGGTTCAAGATAGAACTGCCCAGCGACATCAAGATGATAAGTCAGATCGAATGTATTGGAATCAATCCCCCAGTCATCCGTCATGTAACGGTAACTGATATCAACAGCGTCATTACTGAATACCGCAACCTTGTTCTGAAGGTACAGACTGATCTTCTGTCGGTCTTCCGGGCGATGCTCGTACAGATAGAGGTAAGTCGTGACGCCATCCAGGCCATTGTCGTTCGGGTCTTCAATCAGGTTGCCCTGATCAGCAACCGTGAGGAACTTATAGGGGTCATCATGGTGGCCCGACGACTGGCTGAGAGACAGATTGAGTTGCGTGACCCAGCGCCTGGTCATGACCTGTGTGATCCCAAACACAAGGTCGGTGACCTGTTTGGTATCGGTGTTGCTGGCCGTGTCGGCAGCGATAATGGAGGTCAGAGGCTGTGGGATGCCGGAATCCGGTGCCACTTCATCAAACTCCAGATTGACCCCAAGGGAGAGCGTTGTATTGTTCTGCGCCAGGTCTTTAGATAACGCAGTATTAATGCTGTATGAAGTAAAGTCGCCTTCGGTCGAATAAGCGCCACCGAGGTTCAGTTTAAAACCGTTGTCCAGTGGGCGCAGCCAGGAGAGAGACAAGGTCGTGCGGTTGTCCTCGAAGTTCTCGTCGTACGGTGTGTCACCAGCCTGGGTCACGTAATAGGCACGGTCTCCATATTCTTCGATTTCATCATCGTCATCATCATCTTCGGCCTTCTGTAAGCGAGCGATACCAGAGGCTGAGGTAAATGTCTGCGGAATCGCCGCGACCGCCGCACCGTTTGGAGAAGCACCCGACAGACTATCGAGCGTGAGGCGCGCACTGACGCTGCTTTCATCGGCGAAATTGCGGGTGACGCTAATGACAGGCTCAGTCGCTGATACGCGGCTGTCTGATTCGCTGTAGATTAACAGCCCGGTATCGACCTGCCAGTCTTCTGCGGCCGCAGCAGTCTGGTTCAGCAGGGCTGAGGTGGCCAGTGCCAGACTGACGGCCACCGGCTTTCTCTTATTTAATTGCATCCGCAGCCACCTCCGCCAAAGCCCCGACCACCGCTGGAGGCTTCTTTACTGAAATAAATATGGTCATTAAAGGCACTACGCAGGGGATCACTGTCGAGTGCCATGTGTTCTTTCGCCAGCAGGTCTCTCTGCCAGGGTTTGACGTTGGCGCAGCCGCTGAATAGCAGGGCAGCGACCATCAGTGGAATCAGAGTTTTCATCATTCCTCTCCCAGAAGTGTCTGAATTTCCTGCTCATAAGCAGCGCGTTTTTTATCGTGGAAGCCGAGGTGCCTGACGCGTATTTCGCCATCCCGTCCGATCAGGTAGCTGGTGGGCATGGCGGATACGCCGAATTTACCGGCCAGCTCGCCTTCGGAGTCATATTCGATGCGGAATTCCGGCCCCATTTCTGCGATAAATTCTTCGGCAAGCTCAGGTTCCTGATCGAGATTCACGGCGACGACTACCAGGCCGTCTTTTTCGTATTTGTTCTGCATGCTGTTCATCCAGGGAAACGATGAGCGACAGGGGCCACACCAGGAGGCCCAGAAGTCGAGATAGACGACCTTGCCTTTCAGCGGTTCAAGGTTGAGCTCGGCATGAGTAAAACCGGATAGGACAAATCCGGCCATAAGAATCAGCAGTTGGCGCATGAACAAACCTCTATTAGTGGGGACAGCGTCACACTCAATAAAGTAACCCGTCAGTCTTAACGGAGTCTTAAGGCTCACTTAAGTAAAGGCTGCTAGTCTCTGCCTACCAATTATCCAATGGTGTTATTGTCATGACATTGATCCGAAGTTTGTTTGTCTCGCTTCTGCTGTTGTCCGGACTCTGGTCTCCGGGAGTGTTTGCAGCATCGGGTGAGGAGGAAGAATTCCTGCGCGCCGAAGAGGCATTCCAGCCCGTGGTAGAACGCACTGGCAGTGGCTGGCACGTGCGTTTTGATATCGCCGATCACTACTATCTGTATCAGTCACGGATAAAGCTGAAGAAGCCACTCGAAGGAGATCAGGTCAGCTTCCGTCAGACCGCCGAACTGAAGAATGACCCGAATTTCGGTGAAGTTCTGATTTACCATAATGTCGTGGATGTCGATGTCACTGTGACCGCTGAAGGCGACCGGGTGCTGAGCTACCAGGGGTGTGCGGAAGCGGGGCTCTGCTATCCGCCGCAGAAACTGACGCTGAGTGCGGCTCTCGCTGTCACCGAAGCAGCACCGGCTTCTGCTTCAGCACCTGCAGCTGAAAGTGAACTGGGCGGTGAGAGCCTGTTCTGGGTAGTTCTGAGTTTTCTTGGGTTAGGGATTGGCCTGTCTCTGACGCCTTGTGTGTTCCCTATGATTCCGATTCTTTCCTCTATTATCGTGGGGCAGTCGGGTGCTATCTCTGCGCGGCGTGGTTTTACGCTCGCACTCTCGTATGTGGTGGGTATGGCCTCGTCCTACGCCATGATCGGGATTCTCGTCGCGGCCTTTGGTGCGCAACTCAACATTGGCGCATTAACGCAGACGCCAGCCGTCATCATTGGTGCTACGCTGTTGTTTATTTTTCTGTCGTTGCCGATGTTCGGACTGTTCGAGCTGCAATTACCGGCCGCTATCCGCAATCGTCTCAATGACATGCAGTCCCGCCAGAAGGGTGGTGCACTGCTCAGCACATTCGTCATGGGCTTTTTCGCAGCGCTGGTGGTCTCTCCGTGTGTCAGTGCGCCGCTGGCGGGAGCCCTGGTCTATCTGTCCAGTACCGGAGATGTACTGACCGGCGGATCAGCACTCTTTGCGATGGGGCTTGGTATGGGTGGTCCGCTGCTGTTGATCGGACTCAGTGGTGGCAAACTGCTGCCCAAAGCGGGCACCTGGATGTTACTGATTAAGGGCGCGTTTGGTGTGGGCCTGCTGGCCGTTGCGATCAGTCTGCTTGATCGTATTCTGCCGGGACAGATCATTCTCCTGCTCAGCGGTGCGCTGGCGATTGGCTGTGGTGTGTATCTGGGAGCCCTGGAAAGTAGTGCGGACAACAAGGCCCGGCTGGCGAGAATTATTGGAATACTGTCGCTCTTAACCGGTGCGGGCTGGTGGCTCGGCGCAGGCATGGGGAATGACAGCCTGCTGCGTCCGCTGGCGATAAGTGCCGGCCCAGCGGTGGTGAGCGCCCATGCGGGCGCAGATCATGTCGTTGTCGACAGTCGCGCCACCCTTGAAAAAGCCATTGCCGCGTCTGCGGCGCAAGGGCGTAAAGTCTTGGTCGATGTGTATGCCGACTGGTGCACCAGTTGCCGGGATGTGGATCGCCTGTTGGCGCAGCCTGCAGTGGTGACTGCGCTCTCGGGCTACGATGTTATCCGTTTTGATATTACCGAAGGCAGTGACGATCAGACGTCGGTGCTGGCCGACTGGCAGGTGTTTGGCCCGCCGGCCCTGCAACGCTTCGATCAGCAGGGCCTGAAGCAGGGGGCTGCGATTCAGGGCGTGCCAGCCGAAACCGAACTGATCGACTGGCTCTGATGGCAGGGCTCAGCGACGACGCTCCCCGCGCAGTTCCAGCATCACCCGCGTGGTATCCGGCCGGACGCCACGCCACAGCGTAAAAGCTTCAGCGGCCTGTTCTACCAGCATACCCAGCCCATCAATGGTTTTCAGCGCACCCTGACGGGTCGCCCAGGCGTTAAACACCGTCGTCTGAGTGCTGTACATCATGTCGTAACAGACCGTCTTAGCGTTCAGCAGTCCTTCCGGCAGGGGAGGCAGCTCGCCGGCGAGGCTGGCGGAGGTACCGTTGATGATGATGTCGAAGACGCCTTCGAGGTCTGCGAAACCCTGACCAGAAAGCTGGCCCAGATCACTGAAGTCGCTGGCAAGGTCTTGGGCTTTGCTGATGGTCCGGTTGGCGATCACGATTTCCGCTGGCTGTTGCTCAAGCAGAGGCTGAAGAACGCCACGCACTGCGCCGCCAGCTCCCAGTAAGAGCACGCGCTTACCTTTGATCGCGACGCCGTTGTTGACGGTCAGGTCGCGTACCAGACCGGCGCCATCGGTGTTGTCGGCGAGCAGGCGACCGTTCTCCAGACGCTTCAGCGTGTTTACAGCACGTGCCCGGCGTGCGCGCGGCGTCAGTTCATCTGCAAGCCGGTAGGCGTTTTCTTTGAAAGGAACAGTGACGTTGAGCCCTTGCCCTCCGTGCGCCATAAAGCGTTTCACTTCTGTATCAAAACCATCAAGCGGCGCCAGAATGGCTTTGTAAAACAGGTCTTCACCGGTCTGTTCGGCGAAGCTGTTATGGATCACAGGCGATTTGCTGTGTCCGATCGGATTTCCGACTACTGCGTAAAGGTCGGTCATAAAATCTCCTTACACCCAGTCACGATGGGGCAGAAAATCGGTATACAGCAGCGCTTCCGGGCTACCGGGCTCCGGGTTCCAGTCGTAGTCCCAGTGCGCTACCGGTGGCATCGACATCAGAATGGATTCAGTACGTCCGCCGGTCTGCAGTCCGAAGATAGTGCCCCGGTCGAAGACCAGATTGAATTCAACGTAACGGCCTCGGCGGTAACACTGAAATTTACGCTCACGTTCGCCCCAGGGGGTAGACTTACGACGCTCGATGACAGGAACGACGGCGTCAATGTAGCCATTACCTACGGCCTGCATAAATGCGAAGCTGCGTTCGAAGTTCAGTTCTCCGTCCCATGTATTCAGATCGTCAAAGAACAGACCTCCGACCCCACGGGTTTCGTTACGGTGCTTCAGGAAAAAGTACTCATCGCACCATTTCTTGTACTTCGGGTACACCTCGTCACCAAAAGGCGCGCACAGATCTTTAGATACCTGATGCCAGTGCACGACGTCTTCTTCAAACGGATAGAAAGGCGTCAGGTCGAAGCCACCACCAAACCACCAGACTGGCGCTTCGCCTTCTTTCTCCGCGACAAAAAAGCGGACGTTGGCATGAGAGGTGGGGATGTATGGATTCTCAGGATGAATCACCAGAGAAACGCCCATAGCCTGAAAGCTGCGACCAGCCAGTTCCGGGCGGTTGGCCGTGGCAGAGGCTGGCAAAGCAGCGCCACGCACGTGAGAGAAATTCACGCCGCCCTTTTCAATGGTACCGCCGGTGATTACGCGGGTACGGCCACCCCCGGTCAGAGCCAGAGGGTTATTGTCTTCGCCACGTTCCCAGGCATCTTCAACAAAGGTGGCTTTTCCATCCGCCTGCTCCAGGGCATGGCAGATGCGATCCTGAAGGTCGAGCAGATAGGCTTTTACTGCCTCAATATTAATAGCAGAGGACATCTGGGGCTCCGTTCGTTGGTCAGCGCAGTTGCTGGCCGGTCAGTGTTCTTATGGTGGATGGCTGGCTGCGGCCACCCAGCGTGCCGGGCAGTATATGATCGACCCCGTGCGGGAAATACTGGCGTACCCGCAGGACAGAGCGGGCAGGCTCTTTCCCGGCAGGGTTGGCGGAGGTCGATACCAGAGGGCCGGTGAGTTCGCAGAGCGCGCGCACCAGAGGGTGATCGGTGATGCGCACAGCGATGCTCTCGTGCTGGCCACGAAGCCAGACCGGAACGTGCGGATAGCAAGGCAGCACCCAGGTCACCGGACCCGGCCACGTCGCCTGCACCTGCTCAAGATCCTTATCAGAGAGAGGCATGATCCAGCCTTCAAACTGCGCCAGCGAGGCGCCGATCAGTATCATACCTTTGTGTTCCGGGCGCTGTTTGATATCCAGTATCCGGTGTACTGCGTCCCGGTTTGCCGGATCACAACCCAATCCCCATACTGCTTCTGTCGGGTAGGCGAGCACGCCTCCGTCGCGTACAGTGCGTACTGCCTGACTGAGATGCCACTGGTTCACAGCTGGTTCCCCTGGTGCCTGAAAAAATAAAGCCGGAACCCTACCTCAAGGGGCTGATGGCGGCAAGATGGTCCCGGGTTCTGACAGGCCACTATGGAGATATGACATGAAGGATGAGGTCTGGATCTGGCTGCGTGTCGCGCTCTCGCTCACGCTGGTGGGTGGTGTGGGTTACGGCATTTACGATCTGGTGCTGACTGGCTTAAGGGCAGAGGTCATTGTGTTGATCATTGTGTGTGCCTCAGGCGCATGGTGGGTCTGGCCACGAGACGCCGAACTGCCTGAATGGCTGCAATGGTGTGAAGATATCCTGTTTATGCCCCTGCGTATCGGGTTTGCTATGGCGCGGTCCCTGATCGGACTGGTGCGCCATGGCGGAGATTTATAAGGCTGCCAATCCAGTGAGAAATGACACTGCCTGCTCAGGCGTCATGTCTGCAGGATTAAAGGTATTCTGACCCAGTTTATTCAGCAGTTGGTAAAACTGGTCAGAGGCGGGTGCGAACCCCATGTCCCAGGAGCCGAAGGTTGTTGCAGGGATGTACTCATAACCGACGATGACCACATCGTCGTGTCGGGGATCTTCAGCAATCTCCAGAAACAGCTCATTTACCTGATCCCGCTCGCCTTCGAGAGTCTGCAGGAAGTAACGTTGGTCGTAGCACAGCATGCCGCAGATGTTGATGCCCTGATTATTCTCCCGTGCGACCTGCAGAATGTCCTGGATATCCTGCAGGCTCATATCGCGGGTCGCCCGGCTCATGTAGGTGAGTCTTACCAGCATGGTTGTTCCTCCGACTGTGGTTCACTGTCTTTTGTGATCTTTGGTTATTCCCTTCGGGACATATTGTCTACTCTGAGTGTAGTCAGTTTTTTTGTCAGGGGAGTTTATGTCACGGATTAACATGGCCAGCGCTGAATGGGGGATTTTGGGTGATATGCCATCGTCTCAGCTCGGTTTTGTGCCGGTTCCACCAGTATCCATATCGCCAGACAAAGCAGGGCAGAAATGGCTGAAGCGGAATCCAGATCATCCGTTACTGGTTGCAGTCATCAATTCAGAGAATTACAGCGCGGCATTGGACACGATCCGGTTCCTGCGTCAGCGGCTGCAGAATCAGCAGATGCGCCTGATCATATTTGCCAGCGACGAGGTCAAAAGTGAGATAGCGGCTCAGCTGAATACCTTGTCGATTCACCGGCTGCAATCATTGGCTGATTGGTCAGATTCATTTCTGCGTGAACTCCTTGAGGCTGAGGGACATGAATTTGCCAGAGTGAAGGCACGGCTCAGACGTCGTGAGTCGGAGATGGCGTTGCTGACCTGGCTGGCGCGCAGTGGGCGTGAAGCGGTCCTTGAAACCCGCCACCTTCGGGAAATTTCCGGTCTTCTCTGCGAACTGGTTGGGGCTCGTGGACTGTTTATCAGCGCTGGTAAGACACTGGCTGAAGTTTATCCGGCCGACTTGCAGAACGTGGCATGGACCCACGTTCTGGAGTCACAGTTTGAGACTCTCGATCTGGCGGAGCAGCCGGTCAGGGTCCAGCTGGACCCTGATGCACCGATGCACAGACAGGCATCTGATCTTCTCCGTATCTCTGTCACCGGCAGCGTTCTTCTGCCGTTTCGCTGCTATCAGGATATCCGGGGATACCTGTTGATGCTGCTGACGCCGGATGAGCTTGCCGCCCTGGATGTTGCAACGGTCAACCTGCTGGAAAAAACAGCTGATCAGCTGCGCGCGCATGCAGAGCGTCAGCAAAGTGAAGCCAGCTTAAAATCTCAGTATGAACGTCTGCAGCAGACACTGGAGCAGCTTTACTCAACTCAGGAGCAACTGTTTCACGCTGAAAAACTATCTTCTTTGGGGCAACTGGCGGCGGGCATCGCGCACGAAATCAACAACCCTGTTTCGTATGTGCTCAGTAATTTTGAACCACTGGACGAGTATATTTCGGGCATGACCGAGCTTATCCGTATGCACGATGAATTTGCCAGAACACTCGATCTTGGTGATGAGGCATTCCGTCAGCAGTTGCAGAACAGCATCCGGGTACGCAGTGAAGCCATTGATCTCGAATTTATGATGGAGGATGTGTTCGCGCTGGTATCGGACTCCCGCAAGGGGCTCTTGCGGGTCTGTGATATCGTTAAAAACCTCAAAAACTTCGCCCATAAAGACGCCATGGAAGACAACGCGTTTGATCTGGCGGAGTGCTTCCGTGACAGCCTGGGTATCCTCCGGCACCAGCTCGGCAACGAGATTGAGCTGTGTGAAGAACTTCAATGTCCGGCAATGGTGCACGGAAACGCCGGTATGATCGGGCAGGTGATCATTAATCTGGTGCAGAACGCATTGCATGCGATGGAGAGTCGGGGTCAGCTCAGAATAAAACTACAGGCGCTGAATGGCGGTTGGGAGCTGGTCATCCATGACTCTGGGCCAGGGGTACCAGAAGATATACTGTCCCGGATTTTTGATCCCTTCTTTACGACCAAGCCCGTTGGTAAAGGAACGGGCCTGGGCCTGTCGACTGTCCACACCATCATGAGTCGCCACAAGGGTTGGGTGAAGGTCAGAAACGACCAGGGAGCGAGGTTCAGTATCTGGCTGCCCGACGCTTCTGCTTCACCAGGCTTGTCGGATCAAGACGGATAAACAGCTCGCCTTCGCTTTTCTGCAGAAAACCGTCGTAGCTTGGATGCTGCAGATCCCTCTCGCGGCCGGGCAACCAGTGCTTGTCCGTAAACTCCATGATCTGATCAATGCTGTCGAGTTCAATCGCATAGGTGTGCTGGTCGGAGCGCAGAATCACCACCACCGGACGCAACAGGTCTTCAAGTCGTGACGTCGCGAGTGCAAACAGGTTCAGCAGATGCTTCAGGGTTGAATGGCGCTCTTCTTCCAGGCGCTTCAGCGCAAGCTCACGGGTCGCTTGATCAGCCGCCTGAGTGAGAAGTGTCTCGGCGAGGGCGTGAATGCGTTTATGGGGGGCATCAAACTGCGTCATGATTTTGCGCAACTCTTCATCCGTCGCCCGGTAGGCGTCGTACCACTGACCAAAAGCACAACGGTGTGGGTCAGTGGCTTTAGAAAATTCGTCGCCGGTACGAAGGCTGTGTTCCAGGGCTTCCATCCAGTCGATGTGGTCCTGGCGACGTTGCTTCAGCAGGCCAATGAGTTTTTCGCATTCTTCGCGCTGTGATGCAGAACCTATCAGGCGACTGAAGTTGTAGAGCGAAATCTGGTTGCCCTGAAACGTAAATACCCGTACCTGCGTGGTATCGCCCTTCGGTACTTCATGAGGCTCTATCGAGTCGAGCGTCGTGATGTACTGGATGCCTGCAACGGGCAGAGCATACTTTGCGTGTGTCAGATGAAATGTCAGATAGCTTCCGGCGACAGGGCGGGTGGAAATAGCAGCGGCGTCAGACATACAAAACCTCCATAACTGATGGAGAGTGTAGTTCAGCCGCTGCAGACGGCCAGTCTCAGCGCTGGCGGCAATAGCCTCCGGGTGACTGAGTGAGCCAGCCCTCAAGCTCGAGCTGGAGCAGCTCCGGCAACAGCTCATGAATCTGCCGTGCCGAACGTATGGCGATCACATCAACCGGTGTCGGGGCGAAGTCGATCATACCGAGCAGTGCCGGAGCCGTAGTCTCTGATGGCGTGGGCACTGCTGCAGCGATGGGTGCTGTCAGGCGGAAATGATTCAGCTCGTCGAGTACGTCGTTTCCATCCCGGATCAGTAAGGCGCCTTCACGGATCAGCTGGTGCGGTCCATGACTCAGTGGATTTGCCAGACTGCCGGGAACGGCGAACACATCCCGGCCCTGTTCTGCTGCCGCGCGGGCGGTAATCATGCTGCCACTGCGCAGACCCGCCTCAGCCACAATGGTCGCCTGACAAAGCCCGCTGATGATGCGGTTGCGAGACGGAAAATGTCGTGACTGAGGTGCGGTGCCGGGTTCGAATTCCGTCAGTAGCAGGCCCTGCCTGCGTATGTCATCGGCAAGACGACGATGGCGCGCAGGGTAGGTGATGTCTGGTCCTGTACCCATCACCGCGATCGTCCGGCCAGATCCGAGCGCGCCTTCGTGCGCGGCGGCATCAATGCCTAACGCCAGACCGCTCACAACCGTGATGCCTGCTGCCGCCAGTGTCGATGCACACTCATGTGTCCACTGCAGGGCTTCGCGACTGGCCCCCCGGCTGCCAACGATAGCGACCATGGGGTGATTCAGGGCGGCGATGTCTCCCCGGTACCAGAGAAACGTCGGAGCGTCGCGCAGACTTGCGAGTGATTCAGGGTAGGGATAACAGCCAGCAAGCAGAACGCCCTGGTCGGCTTCCGACTGCCATGCCTGCAGTTGCTCAAACCCCTGAGACAACGAAGAATCGGTCGTAAACTGCTGAGCCTGCGATTCGCTGCAGCCCAGGCGGATGAGGTCATCGGTGGTGGAATGAATGAGATCTTCCGGATTCAGCAGCTGGCTGCGGATCTCATTGGCGGCAACGGTGCCGATGCCGCGCAGGCGGCGCAATCGCCACCAGGCAAGTAACAGCTCATCCTTGAGCATAATGTCCCCGGTTGTATCAGATCTCCGGCGATTCGAAGTAGTCGCCCACTTTCAGCGGACGTTTTGCCCGCATGATCAGGGCGTACGACATTTTGTCGAATACGCGGAATACCATCATGCTGCCTGCCTCTTCAGACGGCAGACGTACTTTTTCTTTCTCTACGCGGTCGTACACAACAGCGCCCGCTTTCTTAATCAGCATCACATGACCTGGCTCCATACCGTCACGGGTACCGCGGTTCAGTGCGACCACATCGAATTGGCCAACATGAGACACGCCATTGGTAACGGCCAGAATCTGTCCAGCAATCTTCTGTCCAGGTGCCTTCGGAATAAAGCGGGACATCAGGCTGCGGTCTTCGGTTTCGAGCAGACGGTCACCGATAGACACCTGCTGGTTCGTCTTCTCCAGCATCAGGGTCATTACGTCGTTTTCAGTAGCGACGACTTTAGCAACACCGATATCGGTCGCTTCGAGACCAAGAATTTCACCGCTCTGCGGGTCTTTGTAAATCTGGCCCTTGCGGAAGATGCCGTATGCGGCCGCGACGTCCTGATCAAGATCACCACGCGCGTAAACTTTGGTGCCGGCACCCATGAGAACACGGCTGTCATAGCCGCTGATAACGTATGGAGCTTTCTCAAGTTCATCGCCGGTGACGATACGGTGGTTGCGCAGGAAGCCCTGAATAGCATCCATTGGAATGGCAGCAATCGCTGCTTCAATCGGCTCTACGCGGGCGGTGGGTGCCATTTTGACATCGCCCGGGCGCAGTTTAACGGTGCGGCTGGCGTCGCCACGGTTCATGACCGTCAGCTTCTTCTCGCCGTCGACCATAATCAGGCCGATTTCATCACCAGGAAAAATAAGGTGTGGGTTGCGGATCTGGTCGTTCTGGTACCAGATTTCCGGCCATTCCCAGGCGTTGCCTGTGAATCGTTCAGCGATCTCCCAAAGGGTGTCACCCTTCTTAACCAGATAACGCTCAGGGGCGTCAGCTTTCAGCTCCAGTGCGGTTGCACCGGCTGACAGGCACATCAAACCCGTGACAATAAGACGTTTGATGGTTTTGCTCATCCTTTATTCCCTTTATTATTGGCATATTAGGGTGACGTTGATATTCGCTGCCACGCAGCCATCTTAGCAAGTCACCGCCACAAAGTTCTATAAGCACAGCACTTAACATGGCCATACTAGATATTCTGGAATTTCCCGACCCACGTCTGAGAACCGTAGCACAACCTGTGAAGACGGTTGATGACCGCGTCCGCACAATGATCGATGACATGTTTGAAACCATGTACGACGCCCCCGGCATTGGTCTGGCGGCGACTCAGGTCGACATTCATGAACGTATCATTACCATCGATGTCTCGGAAGACAAAAGCGAGCCACTGGTGTTCATCAATCCGGAAATCACCGTTCTTGACGGTGAAATGGAGACCATGCAGGAAGGTTGTCTCTCTGTGCCGGGTTTTTATGAAGACGTGACCCGCATTGAACACTGCCTGGTGAAAGCGACCGACCGCAACGGCGAGGCGTTTGAACTCGAATGTCGTGGCCTGCTTGCTGTCTGCATCCAACACGAAGTGGATCATCTCGATGGCAAACTGATGGTTGATTACATTTCGCCGCTGAAGCGTAAGCGCATCAAAGAGAAACTGGATAAGAAACATAAGCTCGAAGCCCGTCAGGGGAAGCGCTGATCTATGTCTCTGCGAATTATTTTTGCCGGTACGCCGGACTTTGCTGCGGTGCATCTGCAGGCGCTGGTCGACAGTGATCATGAGATCGTTGCTGTGTACAGTCAGCCAGACCGTCCGGCCGGGCGTGGCAAAAAGCTGCAGCCCAGCCCGGTAAAACAGGTCGCACTGGATCACGATATTCCTGTCTATCAGCCACTGAACTTCAAAGACCCTGCGGATGTTGAACAGCTGCGCGCTCTGAACGCCGATGTGATGGTCGTGGTGGCGTACGGTCTGATTCTGCCCAGCAGCGTGCTCGAAGCACCAAAACACGGTTGCCTGAACGTTCATGCGTCGCTGCTGCCACGCTGGCGCGGCGCCGCGCCGATTCAGCGCTGCATTGAAGCGGGCGATATGGTCACCGGCATTACCATCATGCAGATGGATATCGGTCTGGACACCGGCGATATGCTCAGCAAAGTCACTACCGGCATTTCACTGGATGATACTGGTGGATCACTGCATGACCGTCTGGCCTCTATGGGGCCTGCCGCACTGCTGAGCACTTTGGCTGACGTCGAAAGTGGAAGTCTGACGCCTGAGGCTCAGAACGATGCCGCAGCCTGCTACGCGCACAAACTGACGAAAGAAGAAGCACTGATCGACTGGACGCAAGACGCTGATGTGCTGGCGCGACGTATCCGGGCATTTAATCCGTTTCCTATGGCCTACACTCTCCTTGGTGACGAGCGCATCCGAGTTCATCTGGCCGAGCCTGTGGTAAAGGCGACACAGCTGGCACCGGGCACGATCGCGCACGTCGACACTGACGGCATAGAGGTCGCCTGTGGCGAAGGTGTGCTGCGCCTGACGCGCATTCAGCTTGCCGGTAAAAAGCCGATGGCCGTCGCCGATATCATTAACGGGCAACCTAAGCTGTTCCAGCCTTTTTACGTGCTAGCAACTGAGATCTGATCATGGAATCACCTTATGGCCGCGCGCAGACGACTGAACTTAGTCCACGTCATGCCGCGGCAATTGCCCTGTATTCAGTCACCGCAGGGCAATCGTTAAACCAGGTGATTCCCGCGCTGGAGTCACGGGTTGATCCGGACGACAGGTCCTTTTTCCGGGATATGGCGCTTGGTTCCTGCCGCTGGTATTACCGCCTGAACGCCATCGCCAAAATGCTGCTCAAAAATCCGTTTCAGGAAGAAGACCAGGACCTGCACGCGCTGCTGATTATTGGTCTCTACCAGTTGCTGATTCAGGGCAAAGCACCCCACGCAGCGGTGCACGCCACCGTCGATGTGTGTGATGAAATGGGCAAAGGCTACGCAAAAGCCGTCATTAATGCCTGCCTGCGCCGCTACGGCCGCGAGTATGAAGCCCTTCTGCCGCCACTGGATGAAAATCCGGTGACCGCGACGAGCCACCCGAAATGGCTTGTGAAAATGCTCAGTAAGGCATGGCCTGAACAATGGCAGAGCATACTCAACGCAAACAACGAGCGTGCACCTCTCTGTCTGCGCATCAATCGCCGGCAACTGTCGCGTGAAGATTACCTGGTGCTGCTGGCTGAAGCCGGAATCGACGCCCACGCGGGTCGTTATAGCGCCGATGCTGTCTACCTTGAGGAGAGCTGCGACGTTACCAGCCTGCCTGGCTTTGCTGACGGGTACTTCAGTGTTCAGGATGAAGCGGCACAGCTGGCCGCTCAGATACTTAATCCGCAGGACAACGAGCGGGTGCTCGACGCCTGTGCTGCGCCCGGTGGTAAGACCTGCCACCTGCTGGAGTGCGCAGACATCCGCCTGCTGGCTGCCGATGCCGACGATAACCGCCTGCAGCGCGTTAATGAAAACCTGCAACGGCTGGGGTTAGTTGCCGATGTTGTCTGTGCTGATGTCAGTGTGGCGGGCGACTGGTGGGGCGAAGAAAAATTCGATGCCATCCTGCTCGACGTGCCCTGTTCGGCCACGGGCGTGATCCGTCGTCATCCTGATATCCGTATGCTGCGGCGTCGCGAAGACATCGACGCTCTGGCCGCAGTGCAGCAACAGATTCTTGAACAGGCCTGGAGCATGCTCAAGCCTGGCGGGCGTCTGCTGTACGCGACCTGTTCGGTATTGCCGCAGGAAAATACCCTTCAGATTGAACGTTTTGTTGATATGCATCCCGAAGCCAGTGAGGTTTCTCTGGACACTGAGTGGGGAGTGGCCTGTAATGCCGGTCGTCAGCTGTATCCTCAGAACAACAGCCATGACGGTTTTTATTATGCCCTGTTGCAGAAGGCGGCGGTTTAACCGCGCCTGCAGGGCAAACGGAGTCTGAATTGCTATGAAGATCATTATCCTGGGTGCAGGGCAGGTCGGGGGCACCCTGGCTGAAAACCTCTCCAGCGAGAAGAACGACATCACCATCATTGATACCGACACTGTGCGTCTGCGTGAGCTGGCTGACCGTATCGATTGTAAGACGGTCTATGGTCATGGCTCCTTCCCGCACGTGCTGCGTGATGCCGGTGCTGATGACGCCGATATGCTGGTGGCAGTGACCAACTCGGACGAGACCAACATGGTGGCCTGTCAGGTGGCCTATACACTGTTCCGTACGCCCACCAAAATCAGCCGTATCCGCTCCAGTGCCTATCTGAAGCAGACCGAACTCTTTAAGGCGGATGCCTTTCCGATTGATGTTCTTATTTCACCAGAGCAAGTGGTGACCAACTATATCCGTCGCCTGCTGGAACATCCGGGGGCACTGCAGGTGCTCGATTTCGCGGACGGTAAAGTGCAGCTGGTCGCCGTCAAAGCCTACTACGGTGGCCTGCTTGTAGGTCATGCGATTTCGGCCCTGAAAGATCATCTGCCAGACATTGATACCCGCGTAGCGGCGATCTTCCGACGGAACAAAGCGATTGAGCCGACGGGTGATACCGTGATTGAAGCCGACGATGAGGTCTTCTTTGTCGCCGCGACCGAGCATATTCCCAAGGTCATGAGCGAACTGCGCCGGGCCGAAGATTCGTACAAGCGCATCATCATCGCCGGGGGCGGTAACATTGGTTACCGGCTGGCGCGGGCGCTTGAAAAAGACTATCGCATCAAACTGATCGAGCACGGTGAAGAGCGTGCCCGCTACCTGAGCGAAAACCTCAATAAAACCGTAGTACTGCATGGCAGTGCAACGGATAAAACCCTGCTCGAAGAAGAGAATATTGAAAACACCGACGTGTTCTGTGCGCTGACCAACGACGATGAGGTCAATATCATGTCGTCGCTGCTCGCTAAGCGTCACGGGGCGCGTAAATGTATGACGCTGATCAACAAGGCGGCGTACGCCGATCTGGTTCAGGGCGGCATGATCGACGTCGCGATCTCGCCTCAACAGGCCACCATCGGCAGCTTGCTCACACACGTTCGCCGTGGTGACGTTGTGAATGTTCACAGCCTGCGTCGTGGTGCCGCTGAAGCGATTGAAGCGATTGCCCACGGCGATCGTAACTCGTCAAAAGTTGTCGGGCGGGAAGTCAGTGAGATCCGCCTGCCACCGGGCACCAATATTGGTGCGATCGTGCGCGGCGACGAAGTGATTATGGCCCGCTCAGACGTCGTCGTTGAATCTAATGACCACGTTATCCTGTTCGTGATGAACAAGCGCCACATTGCCGATGTGGAACGACTCTTCCAGGTAGGATTAGGCTTCTTCTGATATGCACTTAACTGTGATTGCCCGGGTACTGGGCATCTTTCTAATGCTGTTCAGTCTGACCATGTTGCCACCGATACTGGTGTCTATGTGGTACAACGACGGTGCGACCGAAGCCTTCAGTATCGCGATGTCGCTGATTTTCGGCATAGGGTTTATTTCCTGGTTGCCAGTGCGTGATGTTCGTCAGGACCTGAAAACACGGGACGGATTTATCGTAGCTGCCCTGTTCTGGTTTACCCTCGGTCTGGCCGGCACTCTGCCGTTTATGCTCGCCGACAACCCCGGGCTGAGCTTTGCTGACGCCTTTTTCGAATCGCTCTCAGGCTGGACCACCACCGGGGCGACGGTGATGACAGGTCTGGAATACCTGCCGAAATCCATTCTCTGGTATCGACAGCAGCTGCAGTGGCTTGGTGGTATGGGGATTATCGTACTGGCCGTCGCGATTCTGCCGATGCTCGGCATTGGGGGCATGCAGCTGTTCCGGGCTGAAATGCCTGGCCCCCTGAAAGACTCGAAACTGACACCGCGAATCACAGAAACCGCAAAAGCGCTCTGGTACATCTATCTGTTTCTGACCGTCACCTGTGCCCTGGCCTACTGGCTGGCCGGCATGTCGACCTTCGATGCCATTGCGCACAGCTTTTCGACGGTAGGCATTGGTGGCTTCTCTACCTATGACGCTTCCATGGGGTACTTCGACAGCGCTCTCATCGAAGCCATCGCCATCGTATTTATGCTTGTCGCTGCGCTTAACTTCTCTCTTCACTTCTATGCCTGGCGGCATAAATCGTTGCGGCATTACTTTCTCGATTCTGAGGTGAAATTTTTTCTGTTCATACTGGCAGGGGGCGCAATTCTTACCATCGCAGCGCTCTGGCTGACGGACACCTACGACTTTGGCGGCTCAGTCCGCCACGGCCTGTTTGAGTTAGTTTCTGTTGCGACAACCGCCGGGTTTGGCACCGCAGATTTCTCGGTGTGGCCCGTCTTCCTGCCGGTACTGCTGTTTATGATGGCCTTTATTGGTGGTTGCTCCGGGTCGACTGGCGGTGGCATGAAAGTGATCCGTATTCTGCTGGTATTCAAACAGGGTATCCGCGAAATCCATCGTCTGATTCACCCGAACGCGATTATTCCGGTGAAGCTCGGCAAGCAGCCGGTTTCTGACCGGATTCTTGAATCGGTATGGGGCTTCTTCGCCCTCTATGTGGTGACCTTTATGGTGATGATGCTGGCCCTGATGGCGACAGGTCTTGATCAGGTCACCGCGTTCTCTGCCGTTGGGTCCTGTCTCAATAACCTGGGCCCGGGCCTGGGGGAAGTCGCGGCACATTACGGGAATATCTCTGACACCGCCAAGTGGATACTGGCGCTCACTATGCTGCTGGGACGCCTTGAGATCTTCACTCTGCTGGTGCTTATCAGCCCGAGCTTCTGGCGTAGCTGAGTGCGCTTCTACCCTAAATGTGATTTGTGGCAACTCTGATAGATACATTACTTGACATATTTGAACTAAATGGTGACAGTTGGACACCAACAGGATGTGTATAACAATAAAGTGTTTAAAGTAGTCTAATCTTCCTTTATAATTCGCCGCCCTGTTTAGGGCATAAGATTGATTGCTATCAAACTTAATAACGGCAATAGAGGCCGAAAGTATGGATAACTTAACTACAGATGTGTTCTGGAATACAGACCTTAAAGATTACAGTGCTGGTGATATAAAGCTGGTTAGAGGTCGTACGGACGCTCGTGTTCCAGCACAGGGACACATAAACCTTGAAAGTGCGAAGTATAAAGCCACTCTCGAACCTACCATTATGAGCAAGCTTTTATATAAAGCCGGTCTTAAGACTTTAAGTGCTCGCTTCAGGAAGAAAGCCTGAGGCTCTAGAGTTCGACGCATAGAGATACGTACGCGTCGAGTCTACAGTTCTAACTCCAAGGAAAGTTTGTGGTAAAGGATGCCTCTAATACTGACACGCTGAGTTACGGTGATATTTCAGTAGATCAATTGCTAGAAAAAGCTAGGTTGGTTGCTCTTCAAGCACAAGACCCCTATAAGCAAATCGTAGAGGTTTACTACATAGCCAGATATTTTATGAGTTGGTTCGAGTCTCGAGAGGCGCCTGAAGTGCCTATTCAAGTCTGGAATGAATATCGCATGGCTATGGATCACTTTATGAGGTCTTTAACTTCTGAAGCAGCCGAAAACGAGGCTCAGCTCAGGAGAATGGATGCGCACCTGCAGCGAGCAGCATTAGATGTTCTTAAACTGCTCTTCACTTCAATGTCCGACAGTTGTAGCGAGTTTTTCAAAGGCTATTCTGCTACGGCGATTAACACTTTAGAATCTGGTGAGTTTCGTACCAAATCTAAGAAGCTTCGAGATCGTGCGCAATTACAATACCATGATGCAAAGTTGATGGACTCGGAGTCTAAGGCTAGTGGCAGCTTTGAAGAGTATTCGCTGCAAGATAGGTGTCCAGGTATAGCAGCTTATGCAGAAGCGGTGATGCGGATGTATGAGTGTGAAGGGTACTTAAAAGTTAAAGAAAGACACTTAGCGACCTTAGAGACCGAATTGCAAAGGTCTAAAAGTGAAGGTTTGTTTCGGGGACGTGCAGGTTTTTGGGCTTACAGCTTAGGTTTTACAGTATTTGGAGCGTTTATACCAAGTCTGGTGGGCTCTGTTGTCTCAAGCGTTGAGCGTATTGATACAGTGACTCAAGCTGAAGCTATCGAGACTCTCCCCCCCACCGCCGCGGGGATACGGGTCGAAGCTATTCCAGATATGGATGCCAAATTAGAGTCCATTCCGAATGGCGCCATTACTGAAAAATAAAGGGCTTGTTGAAAATGGGGGTACTTAATAGGACACCTACCTAATAGGATGATTACCTAATAGGACACCCACCTTAGTACCTTCGCCTGATTGTTCGATAATTGACCTATGCTAGGCTGGCGGTTCATTCGTTGAAGGATCAACGCCATGCCTAAGCCTCGAAATCAACAGATCTCCCTGGACGCCACCCCTTACTATCATTGTATTTCCCGTTGTGTCCGGCGGGCCTTCCTGTGCGGTACAGATACAACGACAGGGCAGAGCTACGAACACCGTCGTGGCTGGCTCGAAGAAAAGTTACTGGCTCTTCCACAGACGTTTGCTATCAATATCGCAGCCTATGCGATTATGAGTAACCACTACCATGTCGTTCTGTATATCGACAAAAAGCAGGCTGCTGAATGGACGGATATCGAGGTGGTTGAGCGTTGGCATTCTCTGTTCAAGGGTAATCTCTTTTCTCAGAAATTTCTCAGAGGCGATACTCTCGATTCGGCGCAGCGGGCTCGTTTGCAGATGATCATAGAAGAGTGGCGCTCACGCTTATGCGATATCAGCTGGTTTATGCGGATTCTGAACGAAGCGATTGCCCGTGAAGCGAATCAGGAAGACCAGTGTTCAGGCCGATTCTGGGAAGGTCGTTTTAAGTCTCAAGCTTTGTTGGATGATGCCGCTCTGGCGGCTTGCATGGCCTATGTTGATCTGAATCCAGTGCGCGCTCAAATGGCAGACACGCCTGAGCAGTCGGATCATACGTCCATAAAGAAACGGGCAGAAAAGGCTAAGAGAGCGACGCAGGCAAATCATCCAAACCAACAGGTGAAAGAGCTGCATCCTTTTGTAGGAAATCCTCGCCAGAATTTGCCGAAGGGGATTCAGATGCGTCTGACGGATTATCTGGAATTGGTTGACTGGACCGGGCGGGTTCTCAGAGACGATAAGCGTGGAGCGATTTCACAGAACGCTGAGGATATTCTCACGAGGCTTGGAGTGGATGATTCGCAGTGGCTGACAATGGCATCTGAGTTTGAACAGTGCTTTAAGACGTTCGCAGGAAATGAACAACGACTCCGCAGTGCCTGTGATGCGATGAACTACCAAAGAGCTTCAGGGTTAGGTGACTGCCGTAGGCTGCTTGGATAACTCTTCACATAATTTTCATTTGTGACCAGACCAGCGAATGCTGGCTTTCTTCGTGCCCTGAAGATCATTAACCTCGCTGATTCTCAATAACGAACTATTCAGTTCGTAGAATTTATGACGTTGGAATTGAAGTTATATCGTTTTGGAACTGCTACTGATGTTTTCCCTAGAGTGGGTGTCCGTTTAGTATGTTTTGGAACTGCTACTGAGATATTAGCTAGAGTGCTAGTAGCTAGGGTGGGTGTCCATGTAGTACACCAAAGAGCTTCAGGGTTAGGTGACTGCCGTAAACTGCTTGGATAACTCTTCACACAATTGTTACTTGTGACCAGGCCAGCGGATGCTGGCTTTCTCCGTACCCGAACCTTCATCAATTCCGCTGATTCTCAATGACGAACTATTCAGTTCGTAGAATTTATGGCGTTGGAATTGAAGTTATATCGTTTTGGAACTGCTACTAATGTTTTCCCTAGAGTGGGTGTCCGTTTAGTATCCGCTAGAGTGGGTGTCCGTTTAGTATCCGTTTAGTAGGTATACGTAAAGGCAAGGTATGGAAACAGATATCAAAAAAGTGTGGCGGGCATTGAGGCCAACGGTCAAAGATGGTTTTACCTTCAATGAAACAAAGGATGTAATAGCGGCGGCTGCATTGCCAGTGGAAGAGTTAGCGCATCTACAGCAGAAATCGTTGCCCGCAAAAGGAGCCTCAAAGGGAGAACTCCTTGATGCACTTGATGGATTAATTGCTAGAGAACCTGATTCAGGGAAGGCAATACAGAGCCTTATAGCCGCAATGCTTGAGCAGAAAAGCCATCTTGAATCCCGTATATCT
This sequence comes from uncultured Thalassolituus sp., assembly GCF_950066645.1. Lineage (GTDB taxonomy): Bacteria > Pseudomonadota > Gammaproteobacteria > Pseudomonadales > Oceanobacteraceae > Thalassolituus. The sequence goes on from NZ_CATMFB010000001.1 coordinate 253,038, forward strand.
GATTGTGCAGAAAGGTTTGGATGGAAAGTAGTTGATGGACAGCTTCGACCTTTGGACTTTCAAGTGGAGGGCGCTGTCCACGATTTTTCTGAAGAGGTGAAGGTTCTGCTGAAGAATGCATATCGGAGGTTTGGCGAAGGTGACTATTCAGGAGCAATGACGGCCATATGCAGTGCACTTGATACTGTAACAAACCACCTCTATGCAGTTCACAATCTTGGAAATCCTCATGATGACTCATATCAGCAAAGGGTATCTCGTTCTTTCTCGGTATTAGAGGATGTATATCGCCAGAGATTCAGCCAGGTGACGGATGATAGCGCTGAAGTTAATAAGCTATGGCAAAACTATCGAGGTTCTATTAATCAAGCTGCTTACGTTATGGGATCGTTTCGAAGAAATGCGAGTGATGTACATGGTGTCGCTGAATGTCCTCCAGAGTTGATTAGACATGCCATTGATAGTGGTACTTTTATTATTAGAAGTATAACGTCAGAAACTACGAAGAACGTACAACAAGAAGATCCACTCGATTTTTAAACGCTGGCGCGTTAAAAGCGAGTGACCTTGACGTTATGCAAGTGGCAGTAATACAGGTCGTATAGGATAAATAAGAAGATTTGATATGGCAGTCTCACAGCAAGTAATACATTCGATGAAAGTTCAAAATTTAAAGAATCTTATCGATCTAGAAATTTCTTTTGATTCTTCACCAATAACTGCGATTCTTGGGCCAAATGGAAATGGAAAATCCACGATATTACATGCTTTAGCATGCGCGTTTTCACCCAGTCAAGAAGGTGAGAACTATAAGTTTAGTTCGTTCTTTTTGCCAAACACAGATGCGCTATGGAATGGCAGTGAGCTGAGTATCGTACACAGTTATAGGGATGGTCAAAACGAACATACGAACGTCACAAGAGAATATAAAAAGACTGAGGTTCGGTGGACACCTAGATACGCGAACAGGCCTCTTAGAGATGTATTCTATATTGGAATTGACAAGTGTGTACCAATGATTGAGGCAGAGAAAAAGCAGGCAAAGATCAACTACTCTACTCAAGTTGTAAATGAAGAAATTATAAATACTATTCTAGAAAAAGCATCAATCGTCCTGAATAGAAGATATGCCAAATATCATGTTCATGAAGCTTCCGGCAAGAAGTTTATCGGTGTTGAGGTGGATGGGCTTCGTTACTCTGCATTGAGTATGAGTGCGGGCGAACAAAAAGTGTTCTATATACTCGAAAAAGTCTTTAGAGCAAAAAAGTACTCACTGATTCTCATTGATGAGCTTGATCTACTTCTCCATGACCAAGCAATGAAGAAACTGATCGAGGTTGCTCTTGAAAGAGCTGCGGATAAAAATTTACAAGTGATATTTACAACACACAGAGAAAGTGTTTTAGAGCTAGAAGATAAAATCAACATTAGACATATAGTTTGTCGGCCTGGGAAAACCCTATGTTTCAATGAAACGAAACCCGACGCTATAAATAGATTAACAGGCGTCCAGCCTCGTCCTATAGAGGTCTTTGTCGAAGACGACTTGGCTTCAACTATAGTAAAAAAAGTTGCTTCTCGGCTTAGGCTTGCTAAATATGTCACTACAAGCAGGTATGGGGCCGCTATAAATTGTTTCACAGCTGTTAGCGGGCTATTGCTGGGTGGTGAGCCGTGTGAAAACTCTCTCTTCATGTTAGATGGTGATGTGTATCGATCTGACGATGAAAAAAGAACATCAATTAATAGAGTCCTGACTGGGCACGATGATAATGTTATTGCCGCACGAGCAACTGCACTGTCGGCAATTAAACAATTTTCCCTGCCTGTAGATACCAAGCCTGAGAAATATCTTCACTCTCTAATTATTGCTATTGATGAGACAGAAGATGAAGAAAAAAACGAGATCATTGAAGCTGCTAAGGAAATAGTTGTTGTTGATGAAGATCATAAATATATAAATGACCTAATACATAGGTTGGGCTGGGAGCGAGCAACTGGTCTTTCAAAAATAATTGATTTAGTTGCTTCGACAGATGAGTGGCCTGGCTATACAAATGACTTGAGTGAATGGCTTGAATCAAAATCAGATGCTCTACGTGAAGATAGTCAAGTTGCATAACAAACGCATGTTGTCGGACTGGTTTTCCGCTGCGCTCCAAACCAGCTGATCTGTAACCACTTTTATGGACAGTTTTTTCTGTTCATTAAAAAGGTTCAGTGTGGGACAAACAAAAAAGAGAAACTATGATAGCTATACGTTAGCTTTTAAACTTCAAGCCGTTAAGTTAGCGAATCACCCTGAAGTTAGGTCGAAGGATGTCGCTGAGTCTTTAGGCATACATCCAGTGATGCTATACCGTTGGAAAATGGAACATCGGCGCGGTGAATTCAAAGAAAATAAGCATATAAAAAAAGAAGTTCCATCGCCTAAACGATCGCCCTGATCGTACTGATCCTGTCAAAGAGGCAGAGGAGAAGTTGGCTGCGGCGGAAAGGCGCATCAAGAAGCTCGAACGCGAACTCGAGAATCGTAATGACGAGATCGAACTTCTAAAAAAGGCCGAACGGTTCTTCCAGCGAAAAAAATAGATTTATACGAGCTTTTTGAGAAGAACCGTAAGGGACGTGACGTACGGCAGTTGTGTAAGCTGCTTGGCGTTTCGAGAAGCGGATTCTACGCCTGGTGTTCCCGAGGTGATAGCGAACGGCAGCGATACGATGGTGAGCTGAAAGAAGCCATTGTAGAGCTGCATCAAGGCTTCAGAAGAGCTTACGGAGCCCGTCGGATACACCAGCAATTACGTCGTAATGGCTTTGATTGTAGTGTCCGTAGAGTGACACGACTAATGAAAGAAGTGGGTGTAGAGGCCTCCAGTAAAGGGCTTTATACTTGGAATCCGGGACGGCATGAGTTCTATAGCTCAACTGGTAACCTACTGGCAGAGGATGATCGCGCAACGTCTGAGGGGCAACAATGGGCCGGGGACTTCACCTATATACGTATAGGCTCAGGATGGCTCAATCACGCTATCGTTGTCGATCTCTTTAGTCGGCGAGTGGTAGGCTGGTCATTCAGTCGTAAGCGGAACAGTGAGCTTACGAAAAGCGCTTTGAGAATGGCCCTATCACGTGAAAGACCATCTGTTGGATGTATCTTTCATTCGGACCAGGAATTGAATATGCAGCTCATGAATATCGTGATTTAGTTGAGTCTGCGAATATGCGACGAAGTATGAGCCGGAAGGCGACGCCATTGGATAATGCAATCGTTGAATCCTTCTTTCATACTCCCAAAACTGAGCTGGTTCATCAGCAGAAGTTTGAAAGTGATATAGAAGCTGGTGCAAGAGTGGTGGAGTTTATCGAGTATTATAACCGTGAGAGACTTCAATCTGGAATCGGGTGTGAAAGCCCTGAAAATTATTCAAGGGCGTGTGCCTGAAGTGTCCACGAAAGTGGTAGCAGATCACGGTGGTCGGATGACAACGTTATACATAGTAGGCAACGGGTTCGATCTATGGCACGGGTTGCCCACTAGCTATGGCGAGTTCAATGCGTTTGCAGAAGAAGCGTTGAGTGAATTCGAGAGTTACTACTCATCCGATTTTTCTGTTCAAGGCCCCTGGTGTGATTTCGAGAACACGCTTGGTAAGTTTGATTGGAAAGCTTTTTATGATGATCACAACCACATCGATGTGTCTTCAGGGAGTTTCAGGCCTAGCTTCATTTACTGCTTAGAAGACGACTTGGCCGAACAAACCAACCAACATGTCGAAAGGATTAGGGAATGCTTTCAAGAGTGGGTGTCGGAGATTGACGTCTCACTAGCTGAAAGGAAGTTGGTGTTTGCCGAGAACGCTAAATTCCTTACTTTCAACTACACCTCCACCCTCGAAATCGTATACGCCGTTCCAGATGGACAGGTTTTGCATATCCACGGGAAGGCCGACACGTATGAAGAGCTGATCTTTGGCCACGCCGAGACAATCGAAGAAGAACCTGAATTTGACGAGTACGGTGAGAGCACGCGCACGCCATTTTCGGATGCCGAGGGAGCAGCTAGGTATCCCTTCTATGCTTTGCAAAAGCCTGTTGAAGCAATTCTGAAAAATCATAAGGCTTTTTTCGATGCTTTAGAGCACGTGGATAAGATCATTGTGGTTGGTCATTCCCTCAATAAAGTTGACCTGCCATACTTCAAACAAGTCGCCGAGAAGGCGCCAACGGCGAGCTGGACTGTTTGTTCTTTCAAGTCTGAGGAAGGAGTTAATCATGCTCAAGCATTGCTCCAGTGTGGTGTCACTCCGGCACAAATTCGTCTCTGTGGTTATCCCGAACTTGAAGGCGGGCTTAGTCGCAGGCGCACCTAACAACACGTTGCAGGCGACGTTTGACCCGCTGCCCATTTATTCTGTCGCAAAAGCGGCCATCGCCTCAAACGCACCTGAACGTGGGCGTTATGAGTTTTGGGCATGCAGATAATGTTTTCTGAAACTGGTTGCGATTTTTGCCGAAAGTATTGGACCCATCCGTTCTTGGAAAATCGAGAGAAAATACTGAAGCTATTAGTAGACCGCAATAGTGAAAGGCAGGCGAGCCTCTATCAATGCAATAAGTGCCGTGCATACTGGGAAGATCCGAACGGGGCATATCCGATGGTGCTAACGAATGAAGAAGTTGAGAAATGCTATGGGATCAAGAACTCATAACAATCCGCTGAATTCGTTGTGGCCACAAGAAAAGCGGGGCCCTGAGGGTCAGTAAAAAAAAGAGGAATTATCTATGGAATGTGCATGTAACTGTGGTGGAACTACCGCGGGTGGCGATTTTCTTCCTGGTCATGATCAGCGGCTAAGAGCTGATCTGGAGCGGCGTGTTGGTGGCATCATTAACTTGCGTATGCTGGTCGAGGCAGCAGAACACTTCGTAGAGGGCAGTGTTGGTAGTTATCAGTTTAACGGCATGGTTAAAGAGCTATTAAGAGAGCCCAACCGCCGGCCATAAACGAGAGCCGGCGAGCGCTCAGCAAATAGCAAACTCGAACTACCACGGTGCTACTTGAACGGTATCCGGTCTGAGCGAATGTATTCGCCAGACACGAGTCTGGTATCTCGCTTGTTTTTTGAACTCCGCAGGCCATTCTGAAACTCCTGATTATCTTATTGGGCCATATTGTCCTCTTTGCTGGAAATCCCTGATCTTGCTGGCTAGCTTGGTGGAGTAGTTATACACGCCAGCAGGATGCAGTACTGGCCGCTTCAGTCGATTACCGCAGGGATGGCAATAATGATAATAAGACCTTCCGTCGCAGTTCTGGCACTGTGTCTGCCAGCAGCCACTCTGGCTGAGTTGCGCTCTCTTGATGAATCTACCCTCAGTTCTGTGTCAGGTCAGGCGGGCATCACCGTCGAGTTTGAAGGGCAGCTTGATATTGGCAATATCACCTACACCGATGAAGGTTCGCTGTCGGTGAATGAGTTTAAGCTGGGCGGTGCAGGTCGCGATGATCTGTTCGTCGAGGGCTATATGGCAGCCAATGGCGGCAACCCCTTTATTCAGAACATCTCCGACAAGATTGATGATCTTAAGATCGATATTGATGTCGCCGCTGACGGCGAGATGTCGATACGCTTTTATCCGTTGAATTATGCCGCCCCTGTCGATTTCAGCGTAACCACAGGTGCCTGGGATATCCTGAACGCTGAGGGCGAGCGTCAGTTCACCCTGGTCGATAACTTCTCTCTCGAGGGGATTTTCACTCAGCTCTGGGCCAAAGTCGGCTATGACGATGAGCTGGGGCAGGATCGCCTGAATCTGGAGTTGCGTATCGGTATTGATGATCTTGATTTCGAGATGCCGGCCTTCGGGATCGGTATCCGCGATCTGCGCATGACTGGCCCGGATTACGATACTAACCCGAACCTGCTGTCTGCGAACGCGGAAATTGAAGCGAACATCTACAACGGTACGCGTCGTGATGGCGGAGGTGCGCTGGCACTCGATATCGTGAATATGGATGCGGATATCACGGTGGGCGGCATCGATATTGGCGGCCAGTCTATTGGTTCTGTCAAAATCGACAATATGAATCTGACCAACCACAGCATGCGTATCTACGGTCACTGACCGGCGCGCTGGCCGATGTTCCAAACCTGACCTTCAGGGCCGCAGCCGGGTGCTGCGGTTGCCCCCTCTTGTCACCCCTGTACAATGCCGCTCTTTCCGTCCGGACATTCCGGGTGATGATGTCTCTCAAGTGAGTTCTGTATGCTGAAGAAAATTCAACGGGAGTGGTTCTCCAATATCCGTGGAGATCTGCTGGCTGGTACCGTCGTGGCGCTGGCGCTGATTCCGGAAGCAATCGCCTTTTCTATTATTGCCGGTGTCGACCCTAAGGTCGGCCTGTACGCCTCCTTCTGTATTGCCGTCATTATTGCCTTCGTGGGCGGTCGTCCGGGCATGATCTCGGCGGCGACCGGGGCGATGTCTCTCCTTATGGTGACGCTGGTCAAAGAGCATGGCCTGGAATATCTGCTGGCGGCGTCTTTGTTGACCGGTGTCATTCAGATTGTGGCTGGTTATCTTAAACTCGGAGACCTGATGCGGTTTGTTTCGAGGTCGGTGGTGACCGGCTTCGTGAATGCGCTGGCGATTCTGATTTTTATGGCGCAGCTGCCAGAGCTGACGAATGTGACCTGGCATGTGTATGCCATGACCGCGGCGGGCCTGGGGATTATCTATCTGTTCCCGTATGTGCCTAAGGTGGGTAGCTGGCTGCCGTCACCGCTGGTGTGCATTCTGACGATCACGGCGGTGGCTATGATCTGGGGCATTGACGTGCGTACGGTGGCTGACATGGGTGAACTGCCGGATACGCTGCCTGTGTTCCTCTGGCCGGACGTTCCGCTGACGCTGGAAACACTGTGGATTATTCTGCCCTATTCGGTAGCACTGGCGGCCGTGGGTCTGCTGGAATCCATGATGACGTCGACCATCGTCGATGAACTGACGGACACGGAAAGTGATAAAAACCGCGAGTGTAAGGGCCAGGGCATTGCCAATATCGGTTCCTCTCTGCTGGGCGGTATGGCAGGCTGTGCCATGATCGGTCAGTCGATCATTAACGTGAAGTCGGGTGGCCGTGGCCGGTTATCGACCTTTATCGCGGGCTTCTTTCTGCTCATCATGGTGGTGTTCCTCGATGACTGGATCGGGCAGATCCCGATGGCTGCGCTGGTCGCTGTGATGATTATGGTGTCGATTGGTACCTTCTCATGGGAATCTGTGGTGAACCTGAAGAAGCATCCACTGTCGACCAATATTGTGATGCTCGCCACGGTTTCTGTGGTTGTTGCTACCCATAACTTAGCCCTTGGGGTATTGGTGGGTGTGCTGCTGGCAGCGCTCTTTTTTGCGAACAAAATCGGCCGCTTCATGGTGGTTAAGACCGATTCGCCGAACAAAGGCGAGCGCGTCTATCGCGTGGTAGGTCAGGTATTTTTTGCATCCTCGGATGCGTTCGGGAAATCGTTTGATTTCCGTGAGGCAGTGTCGAAAGTGACGATCGATCTGACTCAGGCGCACTTCTGGGATATCACTTCTGTATCGGCGCTCGATAAAGTGGTGATCCGCTTCCGTCGCGAAGGTGCGGAAGTGGAACTGATTGGTATGAACGACGCGACCTCAACCATCGTTGACCGGTTTGGCGTCCACGATAAGCCGGAGGAAGTCGAGAAGCTGCTCTCCGGACACTGATAATAAGGAACCCTATGAAACAGATTACTGCCTGTATTGACGGATCTCACGGCGCGGAAGCCGTTTGCCATGCTTCCGCCTGGCTCAGCGCGCGGTTACAGATGCCTCTGGCGTTGATGCACGTGCTGGAAAAACCGGAATCTCCGGATACCAATATGTCAGGCAGTATCGGGTTGGGGAGCCGCGAGCACCTGTTGCAGCAGCTGACCGAGCTGGACGAACAGCGCAGTAAACTGGCTCTGCAGCATGGCAGCCTGATGCTCGAAGCCGCGAAAGAGCTGGTTGAAGGTCGCGGAGCGGTCGACGTATCGACGGTTCAGCGTCATGGTCGTCTGCCAGATGCGGTTCTTGAAGTACAGGAAGCCACCAGTGTGCTGGTCATGGGCCGCCAGGGTGAAGACCACAACGACCCTGAGGTTGCGAGTGTCGGCACTAACTTCGAGACCGTACTCCGTTCTGTTTCCTGCCCTGTACTGGTGACGCCGGGCACCTTCCCTGAACCAAAGAGCTTTATGATCGCTTACGACGGCAGTGAAGCGGCTGAGCGGATTATGGATGTGTATCCGAAAAGCCCGTTACTGAAGGGCCTGCAGTGTCATCTGATTATGGTGAACGCTGACAGTCCTCAGCGCGTGAAGCTGCACAGCGCCGGTGACCGTCTGCGTGAGGCTGGCTTCCGTGTGCATGAGGAGCATCTGGAGGGGACAGATGTCCGTACAACGCTGATGCGTTATCAGGCCCAGCATAAGATTGATCTGATTGTGATGGGGGCCTACGGTCACTCGCGTATGCGCAGTTTCTTCCTGGGTTCTCACACCCGTGACATGGTGGCCCACACTCCGATTCCCCTCCTGCTGTTGCGTTAAGCCTCTGTGTGTCTGTTATAGTCCGGAAATATCGTTTTCCGGACTACGGACATGTCTGCTGAACCTGTTAATCCTCTCGCCGATACTGATATCGAAAAACTTCGTCAGGAAATGCTGGCGTTTGCCCGTCTGCAACTCAACGATGCCCACCTGGCAGAAGATGCCGTTCAGGAAGCGCTGGCGGGGGCGCTGAAAAACTCTTCGTCTTTCTCGCGTAAAGCGACGCTGAAAACCTGGGTGTTCTCTATTCTGCGTTACAAAATCGCGGATGTACTGCGTGGCCGCTACCGCGAGCCGGTTCAGCAGGAGTGTAAGGATTGCAGCACCGATGACGACTCATATTTTGACAGTGCCGGACACTGGCAGACGGGCAGCGCGCCCAGAGCGTGGGGCAATACCGATCAGCTGGTCACTGACGAGCATTTCTGGCGGGTGTTCGATGCCTGTCTGGAGGTCTTGCCGGGCGAGCAGGCGCGGGTATTTATGATGCGTGAGTTTGTCGAGCTGGATACGCACGAAATCTGCGATGCGCTGGAAATTAAACCGGCGAACCTGCATGTGTTGCTGCACCGTGCGCGTCTGCGCCTGCGGGCCTGTCTGAGTTCATCCTGGTTTAACGCGGAGGCGCAATGATGTTGAGTTGTGAACAGGCGAGCAAGCTTCTTTCTGAGGCACAGGAACGTCCGTTGAAGCTCACGGAGCGGGCTGGGCTGACAATGCATCTGGCGATGTGCCAGGGCTGTCGTGAGTTCGGACGCCAGGTCAGCTCACTGCGCGATCTTATCCGTCGCTCTGAAGATCACGACGACACTCAGGGTAAGTAATTCACAGAATGCGGTGTCAGGTTGTAAGAACCCGCGTTCTGGCGCGACTTATCTGCACACTCTGACATAAGGAAGCCCACATGATCTCCAGACTCAGCCAACTGATGACCAGCACGACGGAGCGTCTGCAACTTGCCGATGGGCTGGCGCCCCTGCTGATCCGTCTGTATCTCGCCCCCATTATGATGCAGGCAGGATGGACCAAGTTTCAGTCATTCGACAGCACGGTGGCCTGGTTCGGAAATGCCGAGTGGGGTCTTGGATTACCTTTCCCTGAGCTGATGGTCACGCTCGCCGCAGGGACCGAACTGATCGGCGGCCTGCTGCTGATTCCGGGCATTGCCGTGCGCTGGCTCAGTATTCCACTGCTGTTTACCATGCTGGTCGCTATGTTGACGGTTCACTGGGAAAACGGCTGGCTGGCGATCGCCGACAGCAGTAGCTGGTTGGCTAACGAGCGGGTGATGGAGGCCTCAGAGAGGCTGGAGCGGGTACGCGCCATTCTGCAGGAGCATGGTCATTACGAGTGGCTGACCGGACGAGGGTCTGTCGTCATCCTCAACAATGGCATCGAGTTCGCTGCCACCTACGCGATCATGCTGCTGTCGCTGATATTTACCGGCGGCGGCCGCTTTACCAGCGTCGATGACGTTATCCGGCGTCGTTATGGCACCCCGGCAGCACGATAAGGATTGCGGGCGCCATCCGGGCGTCGTTTGAAGCGCTTATAGGTCCATTGATACTGCGCCGGACACTGGCTGACGCAGGTTTCGATGGCGCGGTTCATGGCCGTTGCGGCTTCCAGTGGGTCGGTGCTGTACTGACCCTCTTCGGCGGCCACGAAGTGAATATCGAATCCCTCTGCATCGGGAAGACGCTCGCTGAACGCGAAAATCACGTTGCAACCTGTCTTCTGAATCATCTGGTGTGGCAGCACGGGAGTCAGGGTCGGAATACCCATAAACGGGGCAAAAATCCCGTTCTTTTTTCTGGGCTCCTGATCAGGCAGAAAACCGATCACTTCTTTATCCATCAGGCCGGTAAACAGGCGTTTCACCCCACCACCTGTCGTCGGTACCATCTTCGCCCCGACGGCTTCCCGGCGGCGGACCATCCAGTCGCTGAAGCTGCGGATTTTGGCCGGGCGGTACATGGCGGTAATGCTGCATTTGCGGGCGGCATAGGTGCTGATGATCTCCCAGTTACCGAGATGGGGCACCATCAGCAGCAGGCCTTTGTCTTCTGCCAGCAGGCGGTCGAACAGAGCTTCGTTGTGAACCTGGCGGATCATGCCGGAAATTTTGTCCGGTTCGTATCCCCACATCGGCCCCATCTCGGCGCCGGTCATTCCGTTCTGAAAGAGGGTGTCGCGCAGAAGCTGAGTGCGCTCGGCATCGCTCAGTTGTGGATAACAGAGATCGAGATTTACCCGTGCGACCTCGCGGGAGCGGGTTCTGCGCATCCACATCAGCCGGCCTACGATGCGACCAAGGCGCTGTGCGTCAGCGAGAGAAATGTACCCAAGGGTCTTAATCAGACCGATCATCAGATAGCCAACCAGATTTTTCACGCAGTCACCCCATAAAGCGAAGACCGAAGTGTACGTGAAGAACTCAGCGACGCAAGATGCGCCAGTCCGGGAGCTTGTCAGAACCTCTGCTACACTCAAAAGACCTTTGGCATGGGGCCCGGTATGAACAGCGAATCACACCTCCAGGGAAAACGGATACTGATTGTCGACGATCTGGTGGAGGCCAGAAGTGCACTGAAAAGCATGTTAACCATGCTGGGTGCCGATCAGGTGGACAGTGCGACCGACGGACGTGAAGCCATGGGCTTCATTATGGAACACGACTATGACGTGATCTTTTCCGACTATAACCTCGGAAAAGGCAAAGACGGGCAACAGATTCTCGAAGAAGCCCGCTACACCAACCGCCTGAAGGCAGCGTCGTCTTTTGTGATGGTCACGGGCGAGAATGCCGTCGACCGGGTGATGGGGGCGCTGGAATACGATCCGGATGCTTATATCACTAAGCCGTTTACGCTCAGCATTCTGCGCGAGCGTCTGGGCCGCCTCTGGCAGATCAAAGACATTCTGCATCCTGTGAATCAGGCCATCGATCTTGGTGAAACAGACTGGGCGATTGAGTTGTCGCAGCAAGTGCTTGCTAACCAGCCAAGGCTGCTTCTGCCTATTTCCCGACTGATTGGCAAACTGTGTCTGCGTCAGGAGCGTTTTGACGATGCGCTGGCTGCCTATGAGCGCGTTCTGGAGAGTCGTCCGGCGTCATGGGCCAGACTGGGGCAGGCGGTATGTCTGTATCACAAGGGTGAGCCTGACCGAGCGAAAGAGCTGATCGAAGCCACGTTACGGGATCATCCCATGTATGTGCAGTGTTACGACTGGCTGGCGCGCATCATGATGGACAAAGGTCAGCCAGAAGAGGCACAACAGCACTTGCAGTCTGCCGTTAAAATTTCTCCCAGAGCTGTACTCAGACAGATGGAACTGGGCAGGCTTGCACTCGAAAACGACGATATCGACACTGCGCGAATCGCGTTTGAGCAGGCGGTTCGTCTGGGACGTTACTCCTGCTATAAATCCTCTGACACCTATCTGAAATTTGTTCAGGTCGCGCAGTCTTCGTTAGATGGTGAAAACTCCAAAGAAAACCGCTTGCTCTGCTCGAAAGCCCTGCGCGCTATTGATGAAATGCGTCAGGAGTACGTGGGTCAGCTGTCGGTTATTTTCCAGGCCAACATTGCTGAGAGCCACACGCACAAGCTGGTAAAAGACGATTCTAAGGCACGCACGTCGGCCGACAAGGCTGAAAGCACCCTGGCGCGCATCAAGGAACCCACCGGCGAGCAGCGGGTGATTATGACCGAGACCTACGTGGATACCGGCCAGCATGAAAAAGCCCGTGACATGATCGACGTGCTCAGAACCACCGGCCTTGCGGGGGATCTGCTGGCACGTCTGGATGCCCTTGATGACCAGATGAACGATATGAACATGCGCGAACGCTCTGCCGAGCTGAACGCTGAGGGTGTTAAGCACTACGAAGCCGGGCGGCTGGAGGAGGCGATTGCAGCCTTTGATCAGGCAACGCGCTATGACGAGGCGGGCATCAGTGTCCTGCTGAATTCTATTCAGGCGAAGGTCAGTTACATCGAACGTAACGAGCTGGACGTTCCACAGCTGAAAGACTGCTACCGGCTGCTGCGCCGGATCGGCAGTATCGGACGTCTGGATGAGCGTTACGACCGTTATGACCGATTGAAAACCACCTGCGAACGTTTGCGTCGCAGTGCCGGACTTTAACAGGCAGCCAGGAGATCAGATGAACTTTGAAGCGTTGGCCGGAGCCATTATTCATGACCTGAAAAACCAGCTGCAGTCGGTCGTCGGAGAAGGGGAGCGGATGCTGGATGCCGTGCCTGCGGAATATCACGATCAGATACGGCCATTCCTGAGCCGAACGCGCCGGGTCCATCAGGATGCGATGCAGCTGGTGACACTTTACCGCCTGACGCAGCGGGGCAATTTTTCGTCGGATGATGCCTGGCCAGCGGATACCGCCAACCATGCGTCTGAGTGCGTCGCCGTGCACTATCCGGACGTTCGTATCATGAACAACATAGATGCCGACTGTCAGGGGTTTTATAACGACTTCCTGTTGCAGATGGCTCTGACGAACCTGATCAATAACAGTGCTCAGGCGGGCGCCAGTGAAATCTATCTGAGTGCTGAAGAGTCGGGAGCGGATCTGATTATCCGGGTGGAAGACAACGGGCCGGGCTTCAGCGAAGCACAGCTCAGCGGCGAATTCTCAGATGACAGCCGCTCGGGAATGGGGCTGTACTTCAATAAGCTGATTATTAAGCACCATTCTCGCCCTGGCCGGGCAGCATCGATGGAACTCAGCAACCGCCCGGAAGGCGGAGCCTGCGTTACTCTGACGCTTCCGTAGCGGCTTCACCCACCGTAAACAGGCGGAAGCAGAACTCTTTTGTGCTTTTGCAGCGATATTCATCCCAGTGGGCAGGAAATACTGGGGTCAGATTGCTTTCGTGTTCCACGTACACCAGTGCGCCGGGTAACAGCGTCAGCCGGTCGAGAGCCGGTTGCAGAAGCTCTTTGCCAAAGGGCGGATCAAGAAATACCAGATCGTAAGGCTCCGGGTTCTGATCTAACCAGACCAGAGCATCGCCTGCCCAGACCTGCGCATTGCCTGCCCCAAGCGTCTGCAGATTTTCTTTTAACTGTATGGCCGCCTTGGGATTCTTCTCCAGAAAAATAACTTCTCTGGCACCGCGTGACAGTGCCTCGAACCCGAGGGCGCCGCTTCCAGCAAAAGCGTCGAGCACGCGGGCACCTTCAATATCGTGCTGCAGCCAGTTGAAGAGAGTCTCCCTGACGCGGTCGAGCGTCGGGCGCAGGCCATCAATGGCAGGAAAACGCAGGCGCCGGGAGCGCCACTCGCCACCGATAATGCGCAGCTGGTGATGTGACTGTTTGCTCAATGTGCTATCCGTCCGGTAACTGAATGAATGCAGGCTGCGTAGAGTGCAGCAGAGTCAGGCTGAGCCGAGCCAAGATCCTGATACAGGGCCTGGAGGTAATTTTCGGGCCAGCGATGGTAGGCAAGTTCACTCTGAATGTCGATGCTGCGCGTCGGTGACAGCCAGTCTTTGCGCAGCGAGCGCGTCGCCGCTTCGCGGAAGCCTGCCCACTGTGCGTTATCAGGCAGCGCGGCGCCGTTCACCGGCGCCGGAGTGCCCCAGCTGGCATTTGTCTGATCGTTGAACCAGTAAGCCCCCGCCGGATAACTGAGCTGACATTGTTGTCCGGCCCGGCTGAGTGGCGCTTTCAGTTGCAGGTGATGGATCAGCCAGGCAGCAGAGCTGCGCATATCTTCGTCGCTGAGTGGCCCCTGCAATGCGATACCCGCTGCGCGGGCGGCGGGCAGGGACGGTGCGGCGTCTTTTAGTGCAGAGGCCCAGTTTTCTGCCGGAATGCTCAGATGTAAGCGATAGCCTTCGGCGCCGCTGATCGCGATGGTGAGGGTGTCGCTGCGCAGGGTCTGCCAGCGCAGAGGAACACCCTCTGAGCTGTCCCAGAGTTGCCATTGCTGCGCCGGTAACGGCGCCAGTGTCAGGGGTTCGAGGGTGGCGTCTTCACCGCTATTGCGCAGGTTGATCCAGACAATCAGCAGCATCGAGCCAATGATGATGACATTCAGAGAACGGCGACTGAGGCCATTGAGCATTGGCGTTTTACTCCCTGTGAAATACAGAACCTGTGGGGGATTTAATGATACGATACCCGCCCAAGTTTAGACTGGCAGGCTTGCTCCTGCCTATCCTGACCGTGATGGACACTGAGAATCCCCATGTTTGATTTCTTTAAGCGTAAGAAAAACAAGCCTGAAAGCCCAGCACCCGACGCTGTATCTGAGGTCGCTGAAGAGCAACAGACCGACACCGGTGTTGCTGCCGAACCCCTTCCCGAAACCGCTGAAGCGCCGGTTGCCACTCCCGGGCCGGTCGAGCCGGTCAGTGCATTGGTGACTGACACGGTGGCCGATGAGGTGGTGTCTGAAACCGAAGCTGTACTGCAGCAGGCTGCAGCACAGATTGAGGAGTCTGCGGAAGAAGCCGTTGTTGATGCCGCTGCCGCAGAAGAGCCTGAGGTTGAAGAGCCTGCAGCAGAGGACACCGCGTCAGCCAATGATGTGATGGTTCCGGTTGCGCAGCGCCCGGTCGAAGAGAAGAAAGGTTTCTTCGGTCGTATGCGCGCTGGTTTAAGTAAAACCCGCTCCAACTTTACCGATGGTCTCTCCAGTCTGTTGCTGGGCAAAAAAGAGATCGATGACGACCTGATGGAAGAGCTGGAAACCCAGCTGATCATGGCAGATGTGGGCGTCGAGGCGACCACAGAAATCATTGGCCGTCTGACCAAACGGGTATCGCGCAAAGAGCTGAAAGATTCAGAAGCGCTTTACGAGGCCCTGATTGAAGAGCTTCAGGACATGCTGGCCGTTTCGCAGAAACCTCTGGTGATCGACAGCACCAAAAAGCCTTATGTGATTCTGATGGTTGGTATCAATGGCGTTGGTAAAACCACCACCATTGGTAAGCTGGCCAAGCAGTTTCAGAACCGCGGAAAGAGCGTCATGCTGGCGGCGGGGGATACCTTCCGTGCCGCTGCGGTGGAGCAGCTTCAGGTCTGGGGCGAGCGGAATAATGTGCCGGTCGTTGCGCAGCATACCGGGGCCGACTCGGCGTCGGTTCTGTTTGATGCTGTCCAGGCGGCGACGTCGCGCAAAACCGATATTCTGATTGCAGATACCGCCGGGCGTCTGCATACCAAAGACAACCTGATGCAGGAACTGGAAAAGGTTGTCCGGGTCATGAAAAAAATTGATGACACAGCGCCGCATGAAGTCATGCTGGTTCTCGATGCGGGCACCGGCCAGAATGCCGTTAACCAGACCAAGCAGTTCCTGCAGTCGGTGGGCGTTACGGGTCTGACCCTGACTAAGCTCGACGGTACTGCGAAGGGCGGTATTATTTTCGCACTGGCGAAGCAGTTTGGGCTGCCAGTACGCTACATCGGTGTCGGGGAAGGGATTGATGATCTGCGTCCATTCAACGCGGATGATTTCACCCGTGCCCTGTTCCGCCACGACGAGAAGGACAGCTGACGGAGTCTCTCATGAGCATGGTGCGCTTCGAGGGTGTTGGTAAACGCTACGCCGGTGGTAAAGACGCGCTGAGTAATATCAGCTTTGAACTGGCGAAAGGTGAGTTTGCCTTTCTGACAGGGCACAGTGGTGCAGGTAAAAGTACCCTGCTGAAACTGATGACTCTGATGGAGCGTCCCAGCCGTGGCACGGTCTACGTCGATGGTCAGGATCTTGGCCGTATGCGTTCGTCGCAGGTGCCGTATCTGCGCCGCCGCATTGGTACCGTATTTCAGAATCACCAGCTGCTTTTCGACCGTACTGTGTTTGATAACGTGGCCTTGCCGCTTCTGGTTTCGGGATTTCAGCCCGCGGAAACCGCACGCCGGGTGCGCGCTGCACTCGATTCGGTAGGGTTGCTTGGCTATGAAGGTCGAAATCCGATCGAGTTGTCCGGTGGGGAGCAGCAGCGGGTCGGTATTGCCCGTGCGGTGGTCAACAAACCTAAGCTGCTACTGGCCGATGAACCGACCGGTAACCTGGACCCCGAACTCTCCGAAGAAATCATGAATCTCTTTCTGCGTTTTCAGCAGGTAGGAGTCACCGTACTGATTGCGACGCACGATATTTCCCTGATTGAACGCATGGGGCATCGCCGCCTGATTCTCGATCACGGTTCACTCTATGAGCGGGTGGAATATGGCCTCTAAGGGATCTCCGGGCGCATCCGCCCGCACCATCGGTATTCAGGACCGCCTTCGTGCATGGGGACAGCAGCACCAGCTGGTGGCGGTTGAAACCCTGATGCGCCTTCTGTCGCGTCCGTTTGGCAGCATCATGACCTGGCTGGTGATCGCTATCGCACTCACTCTTCCGGGGGCGATGTGGATGACGCTGGATAACCTCGCGCAGCTGAGCAGCCGGTTCCAGGCGTCAGGCAGTATCAGTGTCTATCTCAAGCCCGCTACAGCGGATCGTGCCGGTCAGGCGTTATCAGAGCGCATTAAAGGGTTTGATCATGTTGCAGGCGTTATCTATATCAGTGCTGATCAGGCACTGAAAGAATTCCGTGCAGGCAGTGGGCTGGGTGACGCACTCGATCTGCTGCCTGAGAATCCGCTGCCGGGCGTCATCGTGGTTGAGCCGTCTCTGACGGCGGGCCGGGACGATGTTCTGGCACTGGGAACCCGCCTCGAAAAAGAATCACTGGTTGATCTGGTCGATCTGGACACCGCCTGGCTGGATCGCCTGCATGCGCTGCTGGCGCTCAGTGAACGCATTATCTGGGTGTTGGGCAGTCTGCTCGCTCTCGCCATTGTGCTGGTGGTGGGTAACACCATCCGCCTGTCGATCGCTAACAGGGTTGATGAGATCCGGGTGACTAAGCTGGTGGGCGGCACCAACGCCTGGGTGCGTCGTCCTTTCCTTTATATGGGACTCTGGTTCGGTATGGTCGGTGGGCTGATGTCCTGGATACTGCTGGTGATTGGCTGGTTGCTGGTCAGCGGACCGGTGGAGCAGCTGGCCCAGTTGTATGGTTCAGAATACGAACTTCAGCCACTGTCAGCGGGCGCGGCGCTGGTCTTGTTAGGTGGCGCCATGTTGCTTGGCTGGGTGGGTGCCTGGTGGTCTGTGTTCCGTCATCTGCACCAGATTGAGCCCTGACGTGGATCAGTGAATCCCGACGTTTTTATACACTCGGGGCCCATGGATACTGATATTCTGAGATTGAGAGGTACGCCCGGCCGGAACAAATGCGGTCATTGGCGGTCTCATTGAGTCGGTGCTACACTGATTCGCGCACAAAACGCCCGTATACGGGCATATCCAACAGGAGTGTGAGATGAACACTGGTTTGCAAGCCGTTTATGCCATGTCGCCAGGTGCCAACCTGGACGCCTACATTACTACGGTTAATGCGATTCCTATGCTCTCGCCAGACGAAGAGAAAGAGCTGGCCGAGCGCTTTCATTACCATGAGGACCTGGAAGCAGCCCGTCAGCTGGTTCTGTCCCACATGCGCTTTGTCGTACATATTGCCCGCAGTTATTCCGGTTACGGACTCAACCAGGGCGACCTGATTCAGGAAGGCAACGTAGGCCTGATGAAAGCCGTTAAGCGCTTTGATCCTCAGGTTGGCGTTCGTCTGGTGTCCTTCGCGGTGCACTGGATCAAAGCTGAGATCCACGAATTTATCCTGAAGAACTGGCGCATTGTGAAAGTGGCTACCACGAAAGCACAACGTAAGCTGTTCTTTAATCTGCGTAGCCAGAAGAAAAAACTGGGTTGGCTGACTCAGGCCGAAGCCGAGTCAATCGCTGAAGATCTGGGCGTAGAAACCAAAACTGTGTTCGAGATGGAAGGTCGTCTCAATGCGCATGATGCCGCGTTTGATGCGGGTGCGGATGAAGATGATGATACCGCGTGGCAGGCACCTGCCCATTATCTCGAAGACCATAGCTATGACCCTGCCCGCGTCGTTGAACGCGACAACTTCGAGCAGGACTCAAATGATCGTCTGCATCAGGCATTGAGTGATCTTGATGAGCGTAGCCGCACCATTCTTCAGCAGCGTTGGCTGACGGAAGAGAAAGCCACTCTGCACGAGTTGGCCGCGGTCTATAACGTTTCCGCTGAGCGTATCCGCCAGCTTGAAAAGAACGCGATGAAGAAACTCAAAGAGGCCATAGGCACCGAGCTTATGGTGGTCTGACGACCGATTCGAAAGCCGCTCCGACGAGCGGCTTTTTTGTGTCTGTCACACGATCAGGTGGGCGGGCATGATGTCTGTCATAAAATTTTCACATTAAGGTCACATACTGCGCCGCACGGACAAATCCATGCAGAGCCGGCGCGGTATTCAGGCTACAATCACGCCTGTCCGAATTACCCGCCACCTCAGGAGAATACCGTCATGGCTTTTAATGATGCTCAACGTTTCTTTCCGGAAACCCGCCTGCGCCGCATGCGTCGCGATGATTTTTCACGTCGTCTGATGCGCGAGACTCAGTTGACCGTCGACAGCCTGATTTACCCGGTATTTGTGCTTGAAGGCCATCAGGAGCGCGAAGCCATTGCGTCAATGCCTGGCATCGAGCGTCTGTCGGTGGATCTGCTGGTAGCAGAAGCCAAGCACCTTTATAAGCTGGGTGTACCAGCGATGGCGCTGTTTCCGGTCACGCCTGCGGATGCTAAATCCGAACTGGCGGAAGAAGCATTTAATCCGAATGGTCTGGCGCAGCGCGCGGTCCGGGCGATTAAGGATGCGGTGCCTGATATGGGCGTGATCACTGATGTGGCGCTGGATCCGTTCACGACACACGGTCAGGACGGCATCATTGATAAAAACGGTTACGTTCTCAATGACCGCACCGTCGATACGCTGGTGCAGCAGGCGTTGTCTCATGCTGAAGCTGGGGCCGATATCGTGGCTCCGTCTGACATGATGGATGGCCGTATCGGTGAAGTCCGTGCGGCACTGGAAGAAGACGGGTTCGTGAATACCCGCATCATGGCGTACTCCGCCAAGTATGCATCGGCTTACTACGGTCCTTTCCGTGACGCGGTGGGCTCAGCGGCGAATCTGGGCAAGGCGGATAAAAAGACTTATCAGATGGACCCGGCGAATACCGACGAAGCCCTGCACGAAGTGGCACTGGATCTGTCTGAGGGCGCAGATATGGTGATGGTTAAGCCAGGTATGCCGTATCTGGATATCGTGCGCAGGGTGAAAGAAGAATTTAAAGCCCCGACCTTTGTTTATCAGGTCAGTGGCGAATACGCGATGCACAAAGCGGCGGCTGCCAATGGCTGGTTGGATGACAATGCCGTCATGCTTGAGTCGCTGATGTGCATTAAACGCGCAGGCGCGGATGGAATTCTGACGTACTACGCAAAACAATTTGCTGAGTTAAACGATAATTAATGAGTCCAGGGGAAATAGTACCGATTCAGGAGCCGGGTATGGCGACGTCCGACACTGCACCAGATCTGACCAGCAGCGAGTTGTATATCAACCGTGAACTGAGTCATCTGCAGTTTAATATCCGCGTGCTTGCTCAGGCATTGGATGAAACTCATCCATTGCTGGATCGCCTGTTTTTCCTCTGCATTTTCAGTAAGAATCTCGACGAATTCTATGAAGTCCGGGTGGCGGATTTAGCTCACCAGCTGACATTCGCCCGGGAGCAGGCTGGTATCGATGGCCTGCACCCAGCTCAGGTACTTAACGAAATCTATGCCCTGTGCAGTATTAACGTTGCCCGTCAGTACGAGATTCTTAACGACACTCTGCTGCCTGCACTGAAGCAGGAAAATATCCATTTTCTGCGCCGTGCCGAATGGACCGAAGATCAGCGTCAGTGGATACGTGAGTACTTCGACGAAAATGTTCAGCCGCTGGTCAGTCCGATCGGACTGGACCCCTCACACCCGTTCCCGCGTCTGGTAAATAAGAGCCTGAACTTTATCGTCGCTCTGGAAGGAAAAGACGCCTTTGGCCGTGAAACCGGCCTCGCGATTATTCCTGCTCCGCGTTCTCTGCCCCGGACCGTTCGCCTGCCCGACGAATTGACCGAAGGAGGGGATCACTTTGTCTTCCTGTCGTCGATTATTCACGAATATGCCGATGAGCTTTTCCCTGGGATGTCGGTGAAAGGTTGCTATCAGTTCCGGGTGACCCGAAACGCTGACCTGGATATCGATCATGAAGAAACGTCTGATCTGGCTTCTGCACTCGAAGATGAACTGCACTCGCGTAACTTCGGTGAAGAGATGCGTCTGGAAGTCGCAGATAATTGCCCGGACGAGCTGATCGCATTTCTGCTGCGTCAGTTTAATCTGGAAGAAACCGATCTGTATAAAGTAAATGGACCGGTTAACCTTGGACGACTGATTGAAGTCATTGATCAGATTAACCGCCCGGACCTCCGCTACGCGCCATTTACTCCGGGGCTGCCCAAAAATGTGAACTTTAAGAAGAGCATTTTTGAAAGTATCCGGTCGAAAGACACTCTGTTGTTACACCCTTATGAGTCTTTTACCCCGGTGGTCGATTTACTGCGGGAAGCGGCAAAAGATCCGGGTGTCCGCGCGATTAAGCAGACGCTTTACCGCACCGGTGCTAAGTCAGAAATCGTTAATGCACTGGTGGATGCGGCCCGCAACGGTAAAGAAGTGACGGTTGTCATCGAGCTGCGTGCCCGCTTCGATGAAGAAGAAAACCTCTATCTCGCAAACCGCCTTCAGGAAGCCGGAGCGGTGGTTGTTTACGGCGTGGTGGGTTACAAAACGCACGCAAAAATGATGCTGATCGTACGCAAAGAAGGCGCGATTTATCGTCGCTATGTGCACCTTGGCACCGGCAACTACCATGCGGGGAATGCGCGCGCTTATACCGATTACAGCTTTATGACCTGTGACGACTCCATCTGTGAAGACGTTCATAAGGTATTTCAGCAGTTGACGGGTATGGGTGAAGTCATGCGGGTGAAGAAGCTGTTTCATGCACCTTTTACCCTGCATAAGCGACTCATTCAGATGATAGATCGGGAACGCGAGGTTGCAGAGGCGGGGCGCCCGGCACTGATCCGGATGAAAGCCAATGGTCTCACAGAGCCCAAGGTGATCCGCGCACTTTATCGCGCATCGCAGGCGGGCGTTAAAATCGAATTAATCATTCGTGGCATGTGTAGCCTGCGTCCGGGCATTGCGGGTGTGTCTGAGAATATTGAGGTCCGTTCTATTATCGGGCGCTTTCTTGAGCACACGCGGGTGTTCTATTTCCTGAACGACGGCAAAGACGAGATCTACGCGGCCAGCGCCGATCTGATGGAGCGGAATCTGCTGCGTCGCGTCGAGACAGCGTTTCCGATTGAGAGTAATAAACTCAAAGAGCGGATGAAAGAAGAGCTGGAAATCTGCATGAAGGACAACACCCAGGCCTGGATTCTTCAGTCAGATGGCAGCTATGTCCGTCAGCAGCCGGCCGAAGGTGAAGAACCGCTGTCTGCTCAGAACTGGCTTCTGGACCGGCTTGCCGCCAGCAGCGGCGCTGCCACAGCGCCGCCTGCCAGTTGATCAGCTGAGCGCAACTTCCAGCCCTGCCTGTTTCTGCAGGGCTATTTCTTCTTCCAGATCTCGTGCGGTCAGCGAGTGATTATCCAGCCAACCTTCTGGCATCCGGATCGACAGGTTATCTCCCTCCACAGACAGAGAGGGGACCGGCACGTCATACGCTTCGCGACTGTGATTGAGGACAACGGCTAACCGCAGAATCCTGATTAACCAGAGGGCCTGAGTCTGTTGGCGTTTAGGCAACATCTGTAATTCTTCAGGGTGAATTTTACGTCTGTGATTGCGCACAAGAATGGCCAGCAGCAATTGCCCCTGTCGGGTAAAACCGAGCATGTCTGAGTGCTGTAGCAGATACGCGCCGTGTTTGTGAAAGCCACTGTGCGCGATGCTTAAGCCGATTTCGTGGACGCCGGCGGCCCAGCCGAGCCAGGCCTGAGCGTCTTTCGGCAGTGAAATATCCTTACGGATCTGGCGCAACAGTTCCTGTGCCGTCAGTTCTACCCGTTCAGCCTGTTGGGCATCCACATAAAAGCGCTCTTTCATCGACTGAATGGTACGCCCCCGGACATCTTCGTGATCGGAACGGCCAACCAGATCCCACAGTGCCCCTTCACGCAGCGCACCGTCGGAATAGCGCATGTGAGAGAGTTTAAAGGTGCGGAACACCGCCGCGAGAATCGCCAGGCCACCGATAAATACCTGACGGCGGTCGGGTTTGACGCCCGAGATGGTCAGTTCAGTGGTTTTATTAAAACTCAGGCAGTGATCAATTACCTTAGCGAGGCCGTCTTCGGTGATCCCTTCGTCGCCCCATTGATTGGCAATGATGGCCTGCTCAACGGCCCGGATAGTGCCTGAAGAACCAATTTCGCTTTCCCAGCCGATGCTGCGGTACTGCGCACGGATATTCAGCAATTCCTGTTCGGCGGCGGCAACCGCGTCTTTGAAATGCTTACGGTTGATTTCGCCATCCGGAAAAAAGCGGCGGGTAAACGAAACACAGCCCATGTGCAGGCTTTCCAGAGCCCGGGTTTCGAAACGTTCGCCAATGATAAATTCGGTGCTGCCCCCGCCGATATCGACCACCAGACGGCGGCCACCGTCATCGGCCTGGGTGTGGGCTACCCCAAGATAAATCAAACGGGCTTCTTCCCGGCCGGAGATTACCTCTACCGGATACCCCAGAACCTCTTCTGCCCGGTCAATAAATTCGCGCCGGTTACGGGCGGCTCGCAGAGCATTGGTTGCGAATACGACGACCCGCGATGGGTCCATATTCTGTAGTCTTTGTCCGAATTCGCTCAGGCAGGAGATGCCGCGCTGGATCGCTTCTTCGGAAAGATTGCCATTTTTGTCCAGTCCAGCGGCCAGCTGAACTTTCTGTCCGCGGCGTTCCAGGGTCCGTAATTCTCCCTGAAACTCTTCTGCCACCATCATATGGAAGCTGTTTGATCCCAGATCGACTGCTGCGAGACGCTGTGTTTCAGCGGAAATTCCCGGAGTATTGCTCATGTCCTTGAAATCCAAACCTTTTAGCCCGATATAGTAGAAATATGCAATGCCGGTTAGGTATGTGTCCAGCGGATAATCCAATTGATTCCCGGGCGCGGCGGCGTACAATAACCCGGCTTTCTACGATATCCGTCCTACAGGGGAAACACATGAGCGACAACATTCTGACCGTAACTGACGATTCTTTTGACACCGACGTACTTGGCTCTGACGTGCCAGTGCTGGTGGATTTCTGGGCAGAGTGGTGTGGCCCATGCAAAATGATCGCTCCGGTTCTGGAAGAGATCGCTGACGACTACGCTGGCAAGCTGAAGATCGCCAAGCTGAACATCGACCAGAACGAAGCTACTGCGCCTAAGTTCGGTATCCGCAGCATTCCAACGCTGATTCTGTTCAAGAACGGCAATGCTGAAGCCACCAAGATCGGTGCAATGAGCAAATCTGAGCTGTCTGCTTTCATCGAACAGGCACTCTGATTACCCGGTATCCGGGAAAATCGCTGCAAATGGGACGAAATGTCCCTTGCAGCGCTGGACATACCCCCACGATCTGTCTATATTTAAATCCGCACCGCTGATTTGCAGGCTTTGCCCTGAGTTAATCCTTCAATGATGCCCCGCCTGGCTTATCTGCCACGGTTTCTGTGTTGTCTCACATCCTGAACCAAATTCAAATAACATAACCGACCTGCACATATGAATCTTTCAGACCTGAAACTTAAATCTGTTCCCGAGCTTCTGGCTGTCGCCAGCGAAATGAACCTTGAGAACGTCAGCCGTACCCGTAAACAGGACATCATCTTCGCAATTCTGAAACATCACGCGAAGAGTGGTGAAGACATTTACGGTGATGGTGTACTGGAGATTCTGCAGGACGGCTTCGGCTTTCTCCGTAGTGCGAACAGCTCCTACCTGGCAGGCCCTGATGATATTTACGTATCACCCAGCCAGATCCGTCGTTTTAACCTGCGTAAGGGTGACAAGATCTCCGGTAAGATCCGCCCGCCAAAGGACAACGAACGTTACTTCGCGCTGCTGAAAGTAAACGAAATTAACGACGACAAGCCTGAGAACGCTAAAAACAAGGTTCTGTTCGAGAACCTGACCCCTCTCTTTCCGACCGAGCGTCTGGTACTTGAAGTGGGTAACGGCTCAACCGAAGACCTCTCTTCCCGTGTACTTGATCTGGTTGCGCCAATTGGTAAAGGTCAGCGTGGTCTGATCGTTGCACCGCCGAAGGCCGGTAAGACCATGCTGCTGCAGACGACTGCTCAGGCCATTACCCGCAACAACCCTGAGTGTGAAGTCATCGTTCTGCTGATTGACGAACGTCCGGAAGAAGTGACCGAAATGAAGCGCTCTGTGCGTGGTGAAGTGGTTGCGTCGACCTTTGACGAGCCGCCAGCGCGTCACGTTCAGGTTGCTGAAATGGTGATCGAAAAAGCGAAGCGTCTGGTTGAGCACAAGCGTGACGTAGTGATTCTGCTGGACTCGATTACCCGTCTGGCGCGGGCATACAACACCGTTATTCCTTCCTCCGGTAAAGTACTGACCGGTGGTGTTGATGCTAACGCACTGGAAAAACCAAAGCGTTTCTTTGGTGCTGCGCGTAATGTAGAAGAAGGTGGCTCACTGACCATTATCGCGACTGCGCTGGTAGATACTGGTTCGAAAATGGACGAAGTAATCTACGAAGAATTTAAAGGTACGGGTAACCAGGAACTGCACCTCGACCGCAAAATTGCAGAGAAGCGCATTTACCCGGCGATCAATATCCGTCGTTCAGGTACCCGTCGTGAAGATATGCTGTTCAATGAAGCAGATCTTCAGCGTCTGTGGATTCTGCGTCGCCTGCTGGCTGAGATGGAAGATGTTCCTGGCATCGAATTCCTGCTGGATAAGCTGCGCCAGACCAAGACCAATGATGAGTTCTTCGACTCGATGCGCGGCGGTAAGTAAGCTTACCGACGCACACACAGAAACGCCCGGCACTGCCGGGCGTTTTTGTTTCTGCTGCTTGCCCGGGCTGTGTTACTGATATTTCTGCTCGATGGTTTCTATTACTTCGTTGCTGATGCGCAGGCTTTCCAGCAGATCGAGAAGGTTGTAATCAAGATTCACATTCAGGTGGGTTGCCTGACCGCCGAAGAAATCGGGGTTTTTTCCCTGAAACTGCAACGACAGATTAAGCTGCCCGTCGGGCTGATACTGCACGCCAGACTGGAGCTGGTCGTACTCAAAATTCTGCAGCAGTTTCATCGCCATGCCGACGCTCTGGTCGCTCTGCGCGAGTGCATCGGCACTGTCGCCCTGGTAGCGGATAACGCCTCCGGGGTCGCGCGCAAACAGATTCCCGCCGGGCACCATAGGCCCCTCTTTGGTCAGAACCACAGGCAACATTCCGTCGAGCAGGCCAGTGGCTTTGACCCCGGCGCTTTCTTCAATGGCGGCTATCTGACTCAGTTGAAGATGGTCGAGGCGGACGCCAAAGGCGTTTACCTCTTTGCGGCTGTCATAGCGGATAAGCGGGGTATACACCCGGCCGCCGAGCAGGTCGGTGTGCATTTCGTGGACTGACAGATCAAAATAACTGAAATCTGCAGGTATCCGTGTCTGGCTGCGGGCCAGAATATTGGTGAGCGGAATACCGCTGTCGAGCTTACTGCCAGACACCTGCGCATCAAGCAGATAATCGCCCTGTGCAGGGCGGCGCAGAGCGATCATGGCATTCCAGTCTTCCAGCGTAATGGTGTTGTCGTAAATTGCGCTGACTCCGTCCGCCCGTAGCATCAGGTCTGGCGTCAGTGTCCATTCCTCACCTTCAGCATACCAGTCAATCCATCCCTGTCCGGACAGATGACCACTGAGCAGCTGGACGCTGGTCAGCGAGGCCATTCGGAGCAGCCCAAGTGCCTGCCAGTCGAGGCGGGCATCCGTCAGGTGCCATTGCAGGCTGCCTTTGCTGGTCTGCAGGTCGTGTTCGAAGCGGGTACGCAGGCGGATTTCCTGATTGGCAGCCGTCAGGCCAAGTGAGGCGCTGATGCGCTGGCGCAGGTCATCATAAGTAATTGCCAGAGGCCCCGAGAGCTGCACATCAGGGACGGGCCATAACCCCCATTGTGAATCCCGTAAAGCGAGTTCAAGACTGCAGTTGCCGAGCAGGGTGTCAGTTGGACTCGCCAGGCTGATCGTACCCGGGTCACATTCCGCTTTACTGCGGGCAAAACCGAGATTGATGTCTTTTGCCATGACATTAAAGGGGGCGAGATTAATGACCAGAGGCGCGGCCGTGACACTGCGGTCATCACCGATATCCCCCTGAATGTTAAGGCCAGCGAGCAGAGTGCCCTGTAACCGGTCAATGCTCCATCCCTGCCAGGGCAGGAAGGTGGCTGTCGTTTCCAGGCCGGTACTGGTCAGTTGCCACAGGCCGTCCTGAGACAGGGTGCCGGTTAATGTCCCCTGAGAAGAGGCTGTCCAGCCCGGTAAATCGGCAGTCGCGGGTTGCTGGTAGGTCATTTCTACAGGCAGTTCGATACGACTCTGTCCGTCTGACAGCCAGCTTAGCGAAGGGGTGATCTTCACTGATGACGTGGTTGGCCCCCGCAGCTGAGTACTGATCTGTCCACTGGCGGTACATTCTGTTATCCGGGCATTGCAGTCGGAGGTGAGCTGCTGCGAAGGCAGTTCGGCCACCCAGCGGGTATCTTCCAGCAGCATGTCCAATGTAGCTGCCCCGGTGGTCAGGGTTGTCTTCCAGCCAGATTGCTTGTCGCTGTGTTGTGCCGACAGACTGAGCGAGAGCGGCGATAAGGTCATCCCGTCGGCAAGAGTGGAGGTGGCGCTGGTTAACTCTGCAGTCACCTGCCCGCTGAGATCCTGAGGCCAGAGCGCGTCATCCGGGCTGCTCAGGCGGCCACTCAGAGTCAGCGACTGTATCTGCACTGGCTGGTCATTCAACACAGGTAGCGACTGGCGCAGGCGGGCCAGGTCGCTGTTCAGGCGCAGGTCTGCCTGCGTTTCGCCATCTTTCTGCTGGAGACCACTCCAGAGCTGAGCCAGCAGCGTCTGTCGGTCTGAGAGCATAATCAGCAGGTCTGCCCGGTCGTCTCCACGCTGCAGCTGCGCTTCGAGTTGTACAGGTTCTGGAATGTGCGGAAGGTGCGCATCTCCGCGCAGCCACCATAACTGTGGCGTGAGTTCAGCATGAATGTTCAGGCTGAGGTCGGGCGTATGCAGACTGAAGCTGTCTACGTTGATGTTATTCACGGGCAGGGACATCAGTTGCGCGATCTGAGGCAGTGATACTTCCGTCTCTGTGGTGGCTGGAGAGCCAGGCGATACCGTCGAGGAGTCAGCAGCGTCATCTGCGCTGATCACTACAGTGACCGAGGCGGCACTCAGTCGCTCAGCTTCGCCCTGCAGAATCCCTGCTATCTGATAGTCCAGGCGGGCATTGCGTATCTGAATGTTGATGCCGGGCGCCGGCGTGAGATCGAGGGATTCAACTTCCAGGTAGTCGCGTGTGAGATGGGATATCCGCAGATGACTGCCGGGGGCGACGAAGTAATCGAGTACCGGTGGCAGCCAGCGGTTGAGCAACGGAACAACCGACCAGAAAAGTATGGCCAGGGTGGCCAGCAGGATTGTCAGGGCAATCAGAATGCCCTGCACCCAGCCCCGGCGCAGCCATCCCTGCTTTGCTGCTGGTGAATCCTCCGGCCTGGTCATCGTCAGCGGGTCTGGGTTTTGACCCCGTCCTGCGTGCCCAGCAACAGAACATCGGCGCCGCGCAGAGCGAACAGGCCGTTGGTAATGACGCCGGTGATCTGGTTGATTTCACTTTCCAGAGCCATTGGCGACTGGATTTTCATATTGTGAACGTCGAGGATCTGACCACCATTGTCGGTGATTACGCCCTCGCGCCAGACCGGATCTCCACCGAGTTTAACCAGTTCACGTGCTACGTGAGAACGGGCCATCGGGATCACTTCAACCGGCAGCGGGAAGTTGCCCAGCATGGGAACGACTTTGCTTTCGTCCGCAACACAGATGAATTTGCGCGCCACCGCCGCAACGATTTTCTCACGGGTGAGGGCAGCACCACCGCCTTTGATCATATCCAGCTGATCGTTAATTTCATCTGCGCCATCAATATAAAACTCGATGCCATCGACGCCATTCAGGTCGTATACCGGAATGCCGTGCCCGCGCAGACGTTCGGCCGAGGCTTCAGAGCTGGCGACGGCACCGTCGAACAGGTGTTTTATCCCCGCCAGAGCATCGATAAAACAGTTCGCTGTTGAGCCTGTCCCTACCCCGATAATGCTGTCGTCATCGAGGTGAGGCTTGATGTAATCAACCGCGGCCTGGCCAACGGCTCGTTTCAGTTCATCCTGGTTCATGGAATCAGTTGTCCGGTAGAAGCTTTCGGGGAATTATATGCGTTCATGCGCTACAATGCGCGTCCGCCCGGGATTTTTTCATTGACCGGGCACCGTGATTCACCGCTTTGGAACACCGCTATGCTGAACGAATATCTGAAGAAGATTCTTGCCGCCCGCGTTTATGACGTGGCGATTGAATCTCCGCTGCACACGGCCACTTTTCTGAGTGAGCGTCTGGGCAACCAGATCTGGTTCAAGCGTGAAGACAAGCAGCCGGTGTATTCGTTCAAAATCCGCGGCGCCTACAACAAAGTGGTCCAGCTTTCTGAAGAAGAGAAAGCAAAAGGGGTGATTGCTGCATCGGCCGGTAACCACGCCCAGGGGCTGGCGCTGGCAGCGAAAGAGCTGGGCATCCGCGCGGTGATTGTGATGCCCCGCACGACTCCTGAAATTAAAGTGATGTCAGTACGCGCGCGCGGTGCTCGTGTTGTATTGCATGGCGATTCGTTTGACGAAGCTTTTAAGCATTCGCAGAAGCTGGTCGAAGACAAAGGCTACACCTACGTTCACCCTTATGATGATCCGGACACGATTGCGGGTCAGGGGACGATTGGTATGGAAATTCTCCGTCAGCTGAAACACAGTCCCGACGCGATTTTCGTTCCTGTCGGCGGCGGTGGTCTGGCGGCGGGTGTGGCTGCGTACGTTAAAGCGCTGGCGCCTGAGGTTAAAGTGATTGCCGTCGAAAGTACCGAATCTGCCTGTCTTGCCGCAGCAAAAGAAGCGGGCAGCCGGGTGATTCTGCCTGAGGTGGGCATTTTTGCTGACGGCGTGGCAGTGGCACAGATCGGCGAAAACACCTGGGAAATCTGCAAAGACTACATCGACGAAGTGATCACCTGTACGCCTGATGAAATTTGCGCAGCAATCAAAGATACGTTTGACGATACCCGGGCGGTACTGGAGCCGGCGGGTGCGCTGTCTGTCGCTGGCTTAAAGAAATACGTCGAGCGGGAACAGTGCAGCGACCAGAATCTGGTGGCTATCCTCAGCGGTGCCAACGTGAATTTTGATCGCCTGCGTTACATCTCTGAGGTCGCTGAAATCGGTGAGGGGCGTGAAGTCATTCTTGCTGTGACGATTCCTGAGCAGCCGGGCAGTTTTCAGCGCTTCTGCAGTCTGCTGGGGCGACGTCCGATCACCGAGTTTAATTATCGCTACGGCGATGATAACGAGGCGCAGATCTACGTCGGGGTTAAGGTAGATGCGGAACCCGGAAGTCGCGCTGCGCTGGTCGATGAGTTGCGTGAAGACGGGTATCCGGTGCTCGATATTTCTGATGACGAAATCGCCAAGTATCATATCCGCCATATGGTAGGCGGGCATGCGCCGGCGCACGTCAGTGATGAGCGTGTTTACCGTTTTGAATTTCCTGAGCGTCCGGGCGCTCTGCTTAACTTCCTGAAGAAGCTGGGTAAACGTTTTAACATTTCGTTATTCCATTACCGCAACCATGGTGCGGCTTATGGACGTGTACTGGTGGGGCTGCAGATTGATGATGATAAGCGTGAGCAGCTGCACGGTTATCTTGAGGAATTAGGCTATCGTTACTGGGATGAGACCGAGAATCCGGCTTACCAGTTATTTCTGCGCTGATATACCTGCACGCTGACCGTTGTGCACCTTGCCTGAACGGGGTCGGATCATAAAAATAGCGGCCCCGTTGAGGTATTTATTATGTTGTTAGTTCTGCGCTCTGTTTATCTGATTTTCCATTTTATCGTGGGCTGTCTTCTCGGCCTGATGATCTGTCTCGTGCGTCCTTTCCACAAAGACAACAGCCATTACTGCGCTCGGGTGTTTGGCTGGGCGAGGTTCGTCCTTGGGGTTCGCTTTATTGCGAAAAATGAATGTCCGACCGGACGGGGGCAGGCGATCTATGTCTGTAACCATCAGGATTCGCTCGACATGTTTCTGTACCCTCCGATGCTTCCGTATAACCTCGCATTACTCGGAAAACACAGCCTGATGTATATCCCGCTGTTTGGGGTGCTGTTCTGGTTGGCTGGCAATATTTTTATTAACCGCAGTGATAAAAGCAAAGCCCGCGATGCCATGGCCGAAGCCGCTCAGGCCGTACACAGGAAAAAGTGTGCAGTGTTTATTTTTCCGGAGGGCACCCGCAGTCGTGGACGAGGTCTGCTGCCGTTTAAGCACGGTGCCTTTACTCTGGCGATCGAAGCGGGTCTGCCGATCGTGCCTTTGTGCTTCAGCAGTACTCATAAAAACGTCGATCTGCGGCGCTGGAAGGCCGGTGAGTGTATTGGTGAATTTCTGCCCCCGGTCTCCACAGAGGGGCTGACCAGAGCGGATGCTAAAGCACTGGCCGCTCAGGTGCAGGAGCAGATGGCAGAGCATATAGCGCGGTTAGATGCCCGCGCCTAGATACGTCCTTTGCTGAACTGTTCGCGTGCCTGCTGCTTTTTACGCTCGCTTTTACGCAACAGAACGTAAAATGCCCCCGTGCCGCCGTGGTGTGGCTGAGCGGTGTGAAAGGCCTGGACCTGTTCCAGTTCTTCGAGCCAGAACACGAGATAGCTTTTCAGGACGCCCGGATCTTTAATATTGCGGTCGCCTTTGCCTGGCATAATCAGCACACTGCGCAGGTCGGCTTCCATGCAGTCGCGGACAAAGCGGTACACTTCGCGACGGGCTTCCTCAATAGTACGCCGGTGCAGATCCAGCCGGGCTTCTGTTTCATATTTGCCGAGCCGCAGTTTGCGGTAGACGCCATCCTGAATTCCGGGACGCTTAAAACCCAGAACATCATGGGGGCCAACACGAGGAACTTCGCTGGCCCGTAAATGGTTCGGGTCTGTGTTTGCCTGCTCAACGACCGCGTTGTTGCGGCGGACGGCGACGTTGCCCTGAGGTGTGTCTTTGCGGAGAGTAACCTTCTCCGGAGTTTTCAGTCGTTTAACGCCCTGCATTTCCTGCAGGAACAGGTCATCTTCATCGCTCATATTCTGTGCCTGTCAGTGGCCCGGCAGGTGTGACAAATCTTTGCAATGCCGGACACAAATTTCACGCCATCCGGCTAGTATAACCTCTGAACCATATAACTGGCGTCGCCAGAGGATGTAAAGATGAAATTACCGGCTTCACTCTCCCGCTTCAGTCATGTTCTGGGCGCGGTTGCCTGCGGCGTGTTGATGACTACCGCTCAGGCCTGGGGTTTTGATGATCGCCAGGGGCGGATGGACTGGGAAGGTTCGCTGAATCTGACAGAAGAACAGGAAAAGCAGATTGACGATATCGAAGACCGTTATCGCAAAAGTTTCCGTGAACTGCGCGCCAGTGAAAAAGAGTCCCGTGGTGATGTCGACGAGCGCCAGGCGCTTTATCTGCAGATGCGCGAAGAGATGCGTAACGTTCTGACCGAAGAGCAGCAGGCGCTTGCGGAAGAGCAGATCAGCGAGCGTAAGAAAGACCGACACGAGCGTGAGTTGCACCGTCTGGCCAAGGCTCTGAAGCTGACCGATGAACAGAAAGCGACGATCGCGACGCGGCTATCCAAACATGAGCCGTCCGACTGGCCTGTGGATAAAGAGCAGCGGGACGCAGACCGCGAATATTTTGATGAATGCATCTCAGATGTCCTGACGGAAGAACAGCAGGCCAAGTGGAATAAGCTGCGCAAGAAAAATCGCGATAAGTGGCGTAACCACAAAGAAGAGCGCTACGAAGAAGGCCGTGGTGACCGGGATGAGAAGTCCGAGCGCCGCAGGAAAGACAAAGATGATGAGGAAGAAGGTGACCAGTAAGGTCACCTTGCTGCCAATCAGAAGCTGTACACCAGTGTGACACCGAATTCGCGATCGGTGTTTTCAGTTTCTTCAGGCACTTCTTCGACGTACTTGATTTTGTACGTGATTTTAGTCGCGAGATTGCCCTGAAGCTGGCTCTGCAGGCCGGTTTCAGATTTGTAGACAGAGTTGTCGCTACCAATTTCAGCGGTCATCAGTTCGATGAACTTAGTGCCTTCGCTGATGGTCCAGCTGTAATCCAGAGCCAGACGGCCGATGGCCTCTTCCTGAATCTCATCGCTTTCTTTCAGTTTGTCACGACGATAACCTGGACCCACCTCAAGATCGAGCTTCATGTCGTCCTGATTGATGGCGCGATAACCGTAGTTGACTGACACAGTGCTCTGATAGACATAGCCGCTGAAGCGCGCACGCTCCTGCTGAGCAACGATGGCTGCGTATGAGTGTTCGGTGAAGTTACGGTCCAGCTGTCCGAGAATGCTGTATTTCTCTTTGGACGTGACGTCGTCTTCTTTACTGGTCAGAGCGTCCAGACGGATGGTCTGCTCCCAGTCACCACCTTTATGATTCGCAGAAAAACTGCCGTTCAGGCTCTGGGTATCAGTATTACCTGACGTCACGATGGATCCCAGTTCAGCGGAGCCAGTCCAGGCTGGGTTATCTTCGGCAGCAAGAGCGCTGACCGGAGTAAGAATCAGGGCAGTAAGCAGGGAAGTGCGTTTCAGCATAGTGTCCTCTCAGTCCTTATTAATGGTTGCCAGCCAACGCTGACGGAACGCTGACAGAGGGTACTATGATAACGGTTACAGTAAGAAGTTCTTTATTCGCTGAACAGCGGTTGGCTCATCTGCCAGTCTCTGAGGTTATAGAGATCAAGCAGGTTGGCCAGTTCACCGCTCATGCGCATCCGTACAATCCCGTCGTTCAGCTGACGAACGTAGGTTGCTGCCATCGGGTTAGATGGGCTGCAGGCGATATAAAGAGGGGTAACGGAGCCAATGCGACCCGCAACACGAACTTCTGGCCGGGGGCTGAGTTGTTGCAGGCGGGCATGCATCACCATCGGTGATTCCACCAGAGCATCGATGCGTCGTGACAGCAGTTTCTGCAGGTTCTGATCCAATGCGTTGTTGCCCTTCATTACCTGAACTGTAGGGGCACCGGTCTGTGAAGCAACGTATTCGTCGAATTCTCCATCATCGTAGGAATACCCGCCGACAACGCCAATCCGGATTTCCGACAGAGAGCCAATGCCCGTGTATTGCCAGTCGTTATCTTTGAGGACAAAGATATAGCTTTCGTCCATGCCAAGGGGCTGATCGGGAAAGAGAAAATCCGGAGCTTCGTCCAGGGTAGTCCCGACAATGCAGTCGAGAGAACCCGCCCGGGCTTCATCGATCGCACGCTCCCACGGCAATACCTGATAGTCGACGGTGTGCCCGGCCTGCTTCCAGACCGCACTGGCCAGCTCAATCATATAACCCGGTCGAGGACTGTCTGGTTCGCCATTGAATGGATACCAGACGTCGGCACCAAGGCGGATATGTTCTGCCTGTGCCGGTGCACAGAGGCCAGATGCCAGCACAAGTGCTGCAAGCATCTGTTTAAGGTACGAGAGTCTGAACAACATCCATCAGGTCCTGCATTTTTTCAGAGAGGCGTCAGGTTAACTTATCCGGCCACGGGTTCAACCCCGGGAACAGGTCGTCCTGTCAGCGCGGCATCTTGTCATTGATCCGGCCAAGCAGGAAATCTTTGAGCATCACCCAGTCAGCCAGAAAGCTCCATAAAGGATAGCGGAAGGTGGCGGGTTTGTTGTGCTCATAAAAGAAGTGACCGACCCATGCGAAGGCATAACCACTGACGAACGCAGCAGGGATGACGGTGTAGTTACCGCTGGTCAGTGCGTACAGCAGAATACCCAGCGCCATCGCAGAGCCGACATAATGCAGGTAGCGGCAGGTGGAGTTGCGGTGTTCTGAAAGGTAGTAAGGGTAGAATTCAGAAAAGCTGCTGAATCCCTCTGTCTTTAACGATTGCTTGCCTGCGGCCATTGTCCACCTCTCATTATGATTGTTATCGGCGGTCCATCGCTCCCTAGCGGGTGACTTAATAGACTCAGTCACTCAGTGTAATTCAAATGCTTCCCATGCCCCACTGTCAGAGCAGGACCGGAAGCGCCATTTATGCTCTTTGCGGCCGTAGATCTGACTTTTTGGGCCATTATACGCCCTGTGGCCCTGAAGGAAAACAATCGTCCTGATCGTCGCTTTCGTTTGATTCTGCTCATCGGAATCAGCAGGCAAGGCCGGAACGCTGAGCTAAGCTGGTTGTCTACACATCCCACCGGTGCAGACGAGAAGGTAGAGCAACATGTTATACGCGATCAATGCCCAGATTATGAATGCCATGCGCCCGGTCCACGTGGCCGCGCGATTCTCCAGGCAGATGCTGTACCTGCCCTGGCACCCCGCCAACTACAGCTGGTCCATGCGGACAGCCCGCGCCTCGCTGGAGTTGATGGAACGCCTCACCGATTTTTACGAAAAGCCGGAGTGGATGCTCGACACCACAGAAATAGATGGCCGGCAGGTGGGAATCGAATACGTCGATGTGATCGAAAAGCCTTATTGCAACCTTGTTCATTTCCGGCGCCGCAAGCGTGGACTGGAGCAGCCTAAGGTGTTGATTGTTGCGCCCTTGTCGGGGCACTTTTCAACTCTGCTGCGGGGGACTGTGCGGGAGTTTCTGCCGGACCATGAGGTGTACATTACCGATTGGCTGAATGCCCGCGATGTGCCTATGTCGAAGGGAGAGTTCAGCTTTAATAATTACGTCGACTACCTGCTTGAATTTATGGAATTTCTCGGCCCGGATACGCATGTAATGGCGGTGTGTCAGCCCTGTGTTCCGGCGCTGGTCGCAGCGTCTTATATCGCTCAGAATAAACTCGACTTTATGCCCAGAAGCATGACCCTGATGGGCGGGCCGATTGATGTGCGTATCAGCCCGACCGAGGTGAATGATTATGCTACGGGCAAAGATCTCGAATGGTTCCAGGACAACGTGATCTGTCACGTGCCGGATGGTTTTCCCGGTCGCGGCCAGTTGGTCTATCCGGGCTTCATCCAGTTGTCTGGCTTTATGTCGATGAACATGGACACCCATGTGAACAAGCACTTCAAATTCTTTGCTGATCTGATCAGGGGGGATGGTGACAGTGCTGAGGCACACCGTGAGTTTTATAACGAATACCTAGCGGTTATGGATATGCCGGCGCGCTATTATCTCGATACTATCCGTCGGGTATTCCTTGAATATCAGCTGCCTCGCGGCGAAATGAAATATCGGGGTGAGAAGGTTGATCTGAAAGCCATTGAAAGCATGGCGCTGATGACGATTGAAGGTGAGCTGGATGATATTACCGGTCGTGGGCAGACGTCCTGTGCACTGGATCTCTGCAGTGGTATTCCGAAGAGTCGCAAGCAGCATCTGGAAGAACCGGAAGTCGGGCATTACGGCATCTTTAATGGACGTAAATTCCGCGAGAGTATTGCGCCCCAGATCAAAGACTTTATGAAGAAAATGTCCTGACCCCGCAGGAAGGCTGCGCACTGCAGCCTTCCCTGCTACCATCGCTCCGATATCTCTGATCCTGCCTTTTTATGTCGAAGCAAACTCTTACCGAAGACATCTACGAAAAACTGGTCAACACCGAGGATGCGCGCGCCTGTAAGGCGATTCCGGAAGAGGCCTGTCGCGAAGTTCCCGGGAATTTTCTGCGTACCCTGATCAGCTCGTTTCTGTCGAAGCTGGGAGATGCGCTGGTTAACCCTAAAATCACTTTGCCCTGGCTCATGCAATCGCTGGGGGCGCCATTATGGATGCTTGGCTGGTTAGTGCCCATCCGTGAGTCGGGCTCTATGTTGCCGCAGCTGGCGATTGCCAGTGCAGTGCGGCGGCTGGCCATCCGTAAATGGGTCTGGGTGCTGGGCAGTGTCCTGCAGGCTGTTGCGATCGCTTTCATTGCTGTGGTGGCCTATACCCTTGACGGGAGCAGTGCTGGGTGGGCAATTCTTGGGCTGCTGGTTGTCTTCAGCCTTGCCCGGGGGCTCAGCTCTGTCTCATCTAAGGATGTGCTGGGTAAAACCATCCCGAAACAACGGCGTGGGTCACTGAATGGCTGGGCGGAGAGTGGCGCTGGCTTGATCACTCTGGTGGTGGCCGCATTGTTGATGTCAGGATTGAGTACCGAAGGCAGTCGCGATCTCTACGCCGCGGGCTTTGGTCTGGCCGCCCTTTGCTGGTTACTGGCGGGGGGAATTTTCTCAGGTATTAAGGAGTTTCCGGGTGAAACCGACGGAGGGCGCAATGGCCTGAAGGAGGCATTGGGGCGTGTGGGCTTACTCAGAACGGATGCGGCGTTCCGCCACTTTCTGCTGACCCGCGCGCTTATGCTGTGCTCTGCGCTGGCGGCTCCGTTTATGGTGGTACTGGCACAACAGGAAATGGAGGCAGCTCTCAGTCTTCTGGCCCTGTTTATGGCGGCCAGTGGTCTGGCCAGTCTCGTTTCGGGGCGCTTCTGGGGACGCTTTGCAGATACCTCCAGTCGCCGGGTGATGGTGTCGTCAGGCCTGATGACCGCAGGGACCGGCCTTCTCGTCTGTCTGATT
The DNA here is from genome assembly GCF_950066645.1 of uncultured Thalassolituus sp. Classification (GTDB taxonomy): domain Bacteria; phylum Pseudomonadota; class Gammaproteobacteria; order Pseudomonadales; family Oceanobacteraceae; genus Thalassolituus. The sequence continues at coordinate 290,654 of NZ_CATMFB010000001.1, forward strand.
ACCTGGTTTGCCCGTGACTGGCTGTCCGTGATCTGGGTATTACCTGTACTGTATTTTCTGCTCAGTATTGCGCATCAGGGGGTGCGTCTCGGGCGTAAAACTTACGTCGTCAATATGGCCGAGGGCAATCGCCGTACCGATTACGTCTCGGTGGGCAATACTCTGATTGGTGTGATTCTTCTGCTGATGGGCTTTATCAGTGCGCTGGAGCCCTGGATCGGTATCAGCGGTGTGATTCTGGTGTTGTCCCTGATGGGCCTGGCAGGCAGCCTGATGGCGAGCCGCCTGCCAGAGGTCGAGCAGGACTGATTCAGTCTTTGATCAGGTAGTTGATGTATTCATCGCGCAGGGTGCGTTTCTGAAGTTTGCCGGTTGCTGTGTGGGGGAGATCATCAACGATAAGAATGTCGTCGGGCATCCACCACTTAGCGATCTTGCCCTCCAGGTAACCGTAAACACTCTCTTTGGAGACTTCCTTACCCGCCACCGGAACGACGAACAGCAGCGGGCGCTCGTCCCATTTCGGATGCTTCACCCCAATCACACAGGCTTCCGCCAGGTCAGGGTGACCTACGGCGGCATTTTCGAGGTCAATGGACGAAATCCATTCACCGCCGGACTTCACCACGTCTTTTGCCCGGTCGACAATCTGCAGGTAACTGCCGGGATCGATCACGGCAATATCGCCGGTATCAAACCACTGACGCCCCTCTGAGTCGGTGAAAAAGGCATCGGGCTTATCGGTTTTGTAGTAACCGCTCAGTACCCAGGGCCCGCGGACTCTGAGATAGCCCCGGCTGGTGCCATCGTGTGGTAATGCCTTGCCGTCGTCGTCAAAAATTTCCAGCTCGATGCCGAACATGGGCTTTCCGGCGGTGGTCTGTATGCGATAGCGTTCTTCGTCACTCATACCGCTCATCGCTTTGGTGGGAGCGCCGAGCGTGGCAAGTGGTGACGTTTCGGTCATCCCCCAGATGGGTAGCAGGTAAATACCGAAATCCTTGTCGAGGGTCTCGACCAGTGAGCGGGGCGACGCAGAACCGCCGACGCCGACGGTTTTTACGGAAGGAATTCTCAGGTCATTGGCCTTCAGATAATCCACGAGGCGCAACCACACCGTAGGAACTCCCAACATAAGATCCACCTGTGCGAGGTCAATCAGTTCGTACAGATCCGGGCCATCCATCCCATCGCCAGGCAGAACCAGACTGGCCCCCGACATCGGGGCGATGTACGGCATCCCCCAGGCACAGACGTGATACATGGGCACAACGGGCATCACGACGCTGTCCTGTCCGACACTGAGCGCATCCGGATTGCGGCTGGCGTAGGCGTGCAGCACAGTCGACGCATGAGAGTAGAGTACGCCTTTCGGATTTCCTGTGGTTCCCGAGGTGTAACACAGGCAGGCAGCTGTATCAGCCGGAAACTCAGGCCAGTCGAAGATATCTGGCTGTGCTGCCAGCAGCGTTTCGTAATTGTGGACGTTGGGCAGACTGGTGTCGGGCATCTGCTCCGGGGCGATCATCACGATAAAGCCTTTTACCGAGGTCAGCCTGTCGGCTACCGGTTCAAGCAGCGGAACAAAACACGCGTCGACGAACACGTAGCAGTCTTCCGCATGGTTGATGATGTATTCCACCTGTTCGGCATAGAGGCGGGGGTTCACCGTGTGGCAGATGGCGCCGATCCCTGAAATCCCGTAATAACACTCAAAATGGCGATAGCCGTTCCAGGCCAGAGTCGCGACCCGGTCGCCCGGCTGGACACCCAGAGAGATCAGACAGTGAGCCAGTTGCTTGCTGCGGCGCAGAGCTTCGCGGTAGGTGTATCTGTGAATATCGCCTTCCAGCCGGCGGCTGATTATTTCTGCATTGCCGTGGTGGGCGGCCGCGTACTCAAGCAGGTCACTGATCAGCAGAGGCTGCGTCATCATCTGTCCGTTCATCACGCTGGTCGTCATGGCCGTCATCCTTCACAAAGTGGTCGGTTCAGATTAAGAGCAGTTTTGACAGTCCGCCACTGCAAACGTGCAGTTTGTTAGGCAATTTCATCAGACTGGTATTTCCTCAGGCGTACGGCTAAGGTTCACTCTTCTCAGGATGATCTGAATGGCGCTGGTTGACCGTACAGAGAATCGTCAGATTGAATTACCGGGACCCCTGCATGAATTACCTGATTTCAGGTCTGCTTCTGTTCGTTGTGCTTCACTCTCTTCGGATCGTTGTACCCTCATTTCGCGACCGGCTGATCGCAGGGCTTGGCAAACCGCTCTGGTTCAGTATTCACGGTGTATTGTCACTGGTCAGTCTCTGGTTAATTGCTGCAGGTTACGGGGAAAGCCGCCAGTCTCCGTTGTGGATATGGTTTCCACCGCTGTGGCTGAATCACGTCACGCTTCTGCTGATGCTTGTTTCATTTGTCTATTTAGTCGGAGGGCTGGTGCCAGGCTCTCATATACGGCGTTTTGTCCGCGCGCCGGTTACCTTCGGGGTGATTCTCTGGAGTACGGCTCATCTGCTGAGTAATCCCACAACTGCGGACATGTTGCTGTTCGGGACGTTCTTTGTCTGGGCACTGCTGCTGCAGCGCCACGTGCTCAGCCGGCCACACGAGCCAGCGTCAGCGACTCTTTCGCGCACTCTGCTTGCGTTGGCAGGCGCATTGGCAGCCTATCTTCTGGTGTTGTTCTGGCTTCATTCCGCCCTCATCGGTGTCAGTCCTTTGTCGTGATTGCATAGATCCGGCCACCAATAGGACACTTCAGGACAGAATAGTGACGCGGAATCACCTGTTATCAGACAGGTGTACAGTTATTATTCCGGCCTTAACAGACAACAGGCCAGATGTTCCGATGAAATGGATTTACTCCTTACTGCTGGTGGTCAGCATGACCGTGATGACCGCTTCTGCTGATAATGCTGAGCTGGAGTCCTCGGGGTGTGCGCATATGTTGGCGACTCTGCTGAACGAGCGGGCCGGTCAGGCGCTGACCGAGGCGGATGCGTTCTGGCTGTTACTGTTAAACGGTGACGTGCAGAAAATTGCTGAAAGTAATGGCTTCAGCCTGATGGATATCCGCCTGGCGGCGAAGGCCGTGGGGGTTGAAGCACGTGCTTACCGTTCTGATGATTTGCTGCTGGATCTGGCCGAGCGTACCCGTGTTCAGAATGATGGTCCGTACCTGTTATTGCAGGACCGTACCGACGGAGCTGACCGGTTTATGCTGTACGACGGTGAAGAGGACGGTTATGTCTGGCTGCGGGACCCGTTTGCCGGAAAGGTGAGAGTGCCAGCGAGTGAATTTAACGGTCTCTTTGTGCCGTATGTCGTCATTATTGAAGAGCAGAGCCCGGGATTCTCCGGGCTCTGACGCCATCAGCGCTCGACTGCGAGCGCGACGCCCATGCCACCACCGATACAGAGTGTGGCCAGTCCCTTCGAGACATCCCGTTTTGCCATTTCGTGCAGGAGTGTGACCAGAATACGGCAGCCAGACGCGCCAATCGGGTGACCGAGCGCGATGGCTCCACCGTTGACGTTGATTCTGTCGGCGTCCCATTCGAGCCCTTTGTTGACCGACAGGGCCTGAACGGCAAAGGCTTCGTTTGCTTCTATCAGATCCAGATCGGCGACCGACCAGCCTGCTTTGGCCAGACATTTCTTCGTTGCCGGAATTGGGCCTGTGCCCATTATCCGTGGCTCGACCCCTGCGTTTGCATAGCCCCGGATGGTAGCCATGACCGGCAGGCCAAGCTCATCCGCTTTGGTTTTGCTCATCAGCATCACAGCCGCCGCGCCGTCATTCAGAGATGACGCATTGCCGGCGGTGACGCTGCCGTCTTTCTTGAACGCCGGGCGCATACCGGCGAGCTTCTCAGCGGTGGTGCCTGCGCGGGGATTTTCATCGGTGACAAAGATCAGTGGATCGCCTTTGCGCTGCGGGATTTCCACGGGGGTGATTTCATCTGTGAAGCGCCCACTTTCAATGGCACTGATGGCTTTGCTCTGTGAAGCGGCGGCAAATGCATCCTGAGCTTCGCGGCTGATGTCGTAATCGCAGGCGATATTTTCGGCAGTGATGCCCATGTGGTAATCATTGAAGGCATCCCAGAGACCGTCGACGATCATTGTGTCGACCATAGTGATCGGTCCCATGCGCTGCCCGTTACGGGAACCCGGCATCGCGTGCGGTGCATTCGACATTGATTCCTGACCGCCTGCGATAACGACATCCGCGTCGCCACAGGCAATTGCCTGAGCTGCGAGGTGAACGGCTTTCAGGCCGGAGCCACATACTTTGTTAATGGTCATCGCAGGAACACTCGCTGGCAGCCCTGCTTTGATGGCCGCCTGACGCGCCGGGTTCTGCCCGCTCGCGGCCGTAAGTACCTGCCCCATCAACACTTCACCGACCAATGCGGGGTCTATGCCGGTTTTTTTCAGCAGAGAATTGATAACAACAGAGCCCAGCTCGACAGCAGAAAGCGGGGCAAGTGAACCCCCGAAGCTGCCGATGGCAGTCCGGGTCGCAGCAACAATAACGACGTCAGTCATGGAGGTCTCCAGTCTTTTCAGGTTATGACGTTCAGATTGACCGGCAGCTGCCCTCACGCATCAGGTGCGTGACGGTCAAGCTGGCCAAGATCAAGAACAGGTGATGCATCAATATGCTGAGCATCCATCATATAGGCCACCCGCTCCAGGGATGCGAGAATCATACTCTGTTCCCAGTCACGGAGGTCCTGAAACTGCTGTACGAAGCTGTCCTGAAGTGGCTTCGGAGCATCAAGCAGGGCCTGATGCGCGTCGTCGGTCAGGTATACGTATACCTTGCGTTTGTCTGTGCTGCCACGTTCGCGCTTAACAAAGTTACGTTTCTCCAGTCTGTCGATGATGGTGGTCACCGTTGCCTGGGAAAGGCTCACTTTTGTCGCGATCTCACCAACCGTGAGTTCTTCATGGCGTTGCAGTGTCTGCAATACCAGAAGTTGCGGAGACGTCAGCCCGGCGGTCTTGCTTAACTGGCGGGAGTGCAGATCTGTTGCACGGATAATCCGGCGCAGGGCAATCAGCACTTCTTCATAGCGATTAATACTCATTCTCTGTCTGCTGTCAGTCTTTTTGGGTAACTCCGTTATTTTACCTCTTTCCTGATATTTAGAGTACGAAATATTCATCGGGCCTCATTCTGGGGCTGCCCCCAAGGTTGTTGTGCGGATTATCATTTAGATCTCTATATATATTTCACACACATTCTGGACAATATGTAAACAAATTGTTCGATTGATGCTCATAACCCAGCGGATTGTTAGACTTTGGTAGCAGTGAATTATTTAGGGTTGTAAATAAATTGCTTCGAACTATAATATTTAGAGTTCAAACTAATTGACTACAGAGACGTAATGGCAATCGTTTTGTCGGTACGCGTACTCTGACGGAGAAATGAATCAGATTCTGGCGCAGGCAGCGCCCAATGATACTGACCAGTCACAACGCATCCTTACTCTTCGCAAGCCCAATCCGGAAGACGGTGCGGGTGTTCACGCTCTGATTGAGCGTTGTAAGCCTCTCGATACCAACTCAATGTACTGCAACCTGCTGCAGTGCTCGCACTTCCGCAACACGTCTGTTCTGGCGGAAGAGAAGGGCAATCTGGTTGGGTTTATTTCTGGATACCTGCTCCCTGAGCAGCCAGATACTTTATTCGTCTGGCAAGTGGCGGTGAGTGAAGAGGCTCGCGGACTTGGACTGGCCAGTCGCATGCTGAAAGAACTGGTTCAACGTCTTGCTCCAGGTGTCAGACACCTGCACACCAGTATCACTCCAGGCAATGAGGCGTCGTGGAACACGTTCCGCCGACTGGCCCGTGACCTGGAGGCCCCTCTGAATGAAAGGGTTATGTTCGATAAAGAACAACACTTCGATAGCCAGCACGACACAGAAATGCTGGTTCACATCGGTCCTTTCTGATTTCTGCCACAGCACCCGGCAAACACACACACATATTTAAAAACGACAACCGAGGAACATTAACATGGGCATTTTTAAAGACCTTGAATCTAACGTACGAGGTTACTGTCGTTCATTTCCGGTAACTTTTACCAAAGCACAGAATGCAACCCTGACCGACAGCGAAGGCAATCAGTACATCGATTTTCTGGGTGGTGCTGGCACACTGAACTACGGTCACAACAACCCGGCTTTCAAAGACGCGCTGATCGATTACATTCAGTCAGACGGCATGACGCACGGCCTGGACATGCACACGGAAGCTAAGGCGGCATTCCTTGAGACCTTCCGCGATCTGATTCTGGCGCCGCGTAACATGGACTATAAGGTTCAGTTCACAGGCCCGACTGGGACTAACGCGGTTGAAGCAGCACTGAAAATCGCCCGTAAAAATACCGGTCGTCAGACCATTGTGTCTTTCACCAACGGGTTCCACGGTGTAACACAGGGCTCTGCAGCTGTTACTGCCAACGGGTATTACAAGAAGGCGAGTGGCCTGCCAACGACGGGTGTGCACTTTATGCCATTCGATGGTTACCTGGGTGACTTTAATACCCTGACGTATTTCGAAAAAGCGCTGAAGGACAAGTCATCTGGTCTGGGTCATCCAGCGGCGGTGATTGTTGAGTGTATCCAGGGCGAGGGCGGTCTGAATGTCGCTTCAAAAGAATGGATGCAGGGCCTTCAGGAACTGTGCAAACGCTACGACATGCTGCTGATTGTCGACGATATTCAGGCAGGTTGTGGTCGTTCAGGTACTTTCTTCAGCTTTGAAGAATTTGGTATCGAGCCAGATGTTATTACGCTGTCAAAATCGCTGAGTGGTTACGGTCTGCCGATGGCCATCGTGCTGCTGAAAGAAGAACTGGATATCTGGCAGCCAGGCGAACACAACGGGACATTCCGTGGTAACAACCACGCGTTCGTGACGTCGCGAAAAGCCCTTGAAACTTACTGGTCAGATTATCGTTTTGCTGAAGAAGTTCAGCACAAAGCCAGTGTTATCCGTCGTCGTCTGAAAGAAATTCAGGCCGAGAATGGCGGCCAGATGAAACACAAAGGTCGTGGCATTATGCAAGGCCTTGAATTCGCTAACGGTGAGATTGCCGGTGCGATTACTGAGCGGGCTTTCGATAAAGGTCTGGTGATTGAAACCAGTGGTTCTGACGGCCAGGTTGTGAAGATTCTCGCGCCTCTGACCATTGAAGAAAGCACCCTGAACGCCGGTCTCGATATTCTTGAGAAGGTGATCGGTGAAGTAATGGCAGAGCAGGTATCAAAGGCGTCCTGAATCCGGACGCCACAGACCGACATTAACGAATTCAGGAAAAAACAGAATGATTGTAAGAACACTGGAAGAATGTAAGAACAGCGAACGTGCCGTAAATGGTGGTAACTGGGAAAGCGTTCGTATGTTGTTGAAAGACGACAATATGGGCTTCTCTTTCCACATCACCACAATTTTTGCAGGTACTGAAACTCCGATTCACTATCAGAATCATCTGGAGTCTGTGTATTGCATGTCAGGCTCAGGCGAGATTGAAACCTGTGATGACGGTAAGGTATATCAGATTCGTCCGGGAACGCTTTATATTCTGGACAAGCACGATAAACACCTGCTGCGGGCAACAGAAGATATGCATATGGCGTGTGTATTTAATCCGCCGCTGAATGGTAAAGAAGTGCATGATGAAAATGGCGTCTATGCACTGGAAGCTGACGCAATTACTGACTGAGTCATCTCTCTGAAAGTCGAAAACTAAAACAAATAAGAGAGGAAAGTATGACGGTCAGTCACAGCGTAGAGAAAATTGGCGGCACTTCAATGAGTCGCTACGATGAAGTTCTGAATAATATCTGGAAGCGCCCTCAGTTGCCGAACGGTGGTGAACAGGAAACCATTTACCAGCGTGTATTTGTTGTTTCTGCTTATGCGGGTATGACCAACGGTTTGTTGGAGCATAAAAAGACCGGTGAGTCCGGTGTATATGCGTTATTTGCTGAGATGGATGATAAGCGCCCGTGGCAGCAGAAACTGTACGAAGTGCAGGCGGCCATGCTGGCAATGAATGCCGAGATGTTTGAAGGGCAGGACATTGTCCGCAAGCGTGCGGACCAGTTTATCAGCGGTCGCATTGATGACGTTCTGCAATGTCTTGAGCACCTTGAGAACGTCTGTAATTTCGGACACTTCCAGCTGGATGATCACCTGCACCGTGTTCGCGAAATGCTCAGTGCCCTGGGTGAAGCGCACAGTGCCTACAACTCAGTCCAGCTGCTGCAGCTGCATGATATTAATGCGCGCTTTGTTGATCTGACCAACTGGCGTTCTGATCAGCAGCATAGCCTGGACGATCACATTCAACGTGCATTCGACGGTATCGATCTGGCGAAAGAAATGCCGATTGTGACGGGTTATACCCAGTGCCGCGAAGGCCTGATGAAAACGTATGATCGTGGTTACAGCGAGATGACCTTCTCGCGGGTTGCTACTGTGACGGGTGCTGCCGAAGCGATTATTCATAAGGAATATCACCTGAGTACCGCTGATCCTATGATGGTCGGTGCTGAAAATGTTCACCCGATCGGGCTGACAAATTACGATGTCGCTGATCAGCTGGCGAACCTGGGGATGGAAGCGATTCACCCACGGGCTGCTGCAGGTCTGCGTAAGCGTAATATTGTGTTGCGTGTAAAAAATACGTTCGAGCCTGAGCATCAGGGCACAGAAATCCGTGCTGACTACAGCAGCGATACGCCTAAGGTAGAAATCATTGCCGGAACCCGGAATGTCTGGGCACTGGAAATGTTCGATCAGGATATGGTTGGCGATGCGACCTACGGTCAGAAAATGAATGATCTGGTGTTCGAGTCGGGTGTGAGAGTCCTGACCAAAGACTTTAATGCGAACACAGTGACTTTTTATCTGAAGGGCAATAAGCGTCGGATCAACTGGTTGATGGATCGCCTGCAGGCGACCTACACCACCGCTGACGTCCGTGTTGAAAAACTGGCGATGGTCAGTGCTATCGGTAGCGACATGAAGGTCCCGGGTCTGCTGACGTCTGCCGCAGGCGCGTTGTCAGATGCGGGTGTTAACGTGTTGTCCGTTCACCAGGCGATGCGTCAGGTCGATATGATGTTTATCGTTGCCGATCAGGATTACGCCCCGGCTGTAAAAGCCTTGCACACCAGTCTGATTGAGAAAAGCGACGTCTGGAAACAGGCCCATACTGCATGATACGAACCATGATGCATGTTTTTCTGTCGATGCTGTTATTTGTGTCGGCGCTCATGGTATTGCCCGACCGAGTACATGCAGATGAAGCATCCGCTGATGAAAAAGCGGAACAGACAATTGAGGCGCTGAACGCGCCTCTTTATTCTGCATTTACCGAACGCTATCTGTTGGATGAGGTGAAAAATCTTCGTCAGATGCTGGCAGACACCCGGGTCGAATTTACCGAAAAACTCACCGACCGTGAGCTGAGTGTGGCCGACAAGGCTCTCACTTATGCGACGGATACCGTCACTTATTTTTTCTATCTGATTGCCGGTGCTTCCACTTTACTGGTACTGGTTGGCTGGAATTCACTGCGCGAAATTAAAGACCGCGCGAGTGCACTGGCTAACGAAGAAATTAAGCGTATTACTGCGTCTTATGAGAACAGACTGGAAACACTGGAGCGCGAGCTGCACCATAAATCGCGTCATATTGCCCGGACTCAGGAAGAGATTGAGCTGACCAACGAAGTTCACTCGCTCTGGCTGAAGGCCTCTCAGGAGTCTGTGCCTCAGAATAAAATCGCGATTTACGATCAGATTCTGGCGCTGCGACCGGACGATGTTGAAGCGCTGACTTATAAAGCAGATGCTGCGCTTCTGATGGGGCAGACACAGTGGGCGAACAGCCTCGCCAATCGAGCGCTTACCATTGATCCTGACAACAGCCATGCGCTGTATCAGCGTGCCTGTGCTCATGCCGAGAGTGGATACCATGAGGAGGCCCTCAGGGATCTCGCAGATGCCATTGAAAAGTCTGAAGCACTTCGCGAGCAGGCTGAACTGGATCAGAGTTTTGAGAAACTCCGTTCCAATGACGACTTCATTCAACTCCTCCGCCGCAGTTAATGCGCATTTTTGGCGGCTTTGTCCTGCGTAGACAGGCCGCCACTCGTGATTTTTTCTATCAAGCCGATTAAAACAAACAAATACTCCGGAACCCCGGACTCTCATACGCTTCACACATAAGACGCTGCAGATCTGTCTGCGTCGTATTGTTGAATTCAGAGGGGGAAGCTTGATGGCTGATTCCAGTAAAGCGTTGATCGTCGAAGGTGGTGCCATGCGCGGCATCTTTGCCAGTGGTGTACTCGATACCTTTATGGCATCGGGTTACAGTCCTTTTGATCTTGCGATTGGCGTATCTGCAGGGGCAACGAATCTGACCGGCTATGCGGCGAGGCAACCGGGACGAAGTCGGCAGGCGATCATGGAATATGCGGTCCAGAAAGATTTCTTCAGTCCGGTGCGCTTTTTCCGGGGCGGACATATGACGGACGTCAGCTGGCTCTGGCACTACGCTCAGAAACGTCTGCCACTGGAAACGCTGGACGGCCCGATGGCTTTTTATGCAACCCTCACTCACGTAGAAACCGGTGCGGCCCATTACATGCGGGTCTCGGACCTGAATGTGCATGATCTGATGGTGGCGACCTGTGCTATCCCGTATCTCTATCGTGATCAGCCACTGATTAATGGCGAGTATTACGTCGACGGCGGAGTCGCTGACTCTATTCCTGTCCGTCGGGCGTACGAGATGGGCGCGAGAGATATAACCGTCGTGTTGTCGCGGCCACTCGGGTATCGCAAGAAGCCGGTCAACCAGTCATGGTTGTTGGAAAAGGCGTTCGGATCTCATGCGCAGCTGCTGAATGCCATGCTGTTCCGCTCGGATGACTACAACGCAAGTCTGGAGTTTATTGCGAATCCACCGCCTGACTGTCGCGTGCATGTCATTGCGCCACCACCGGAGTTTGCTGTGTCGCGGCTGACGATGAATCAACAGCGACTTGCTGATGGCTATCGGATGGGAGTGACCGAAGGTGAGCGCTATCTGCAGCTTCACGCGCCGGTTGCGCGTGTTGCCTGATTACTCCTCGGGAAGAAACAGGGCGAGCAGTTCATTAAGGTACTGCTGGCCTTTATCTGTTGCGCGGAACCATTCACCGGCTTCCATCAGCCCCGCCTGACAAGCCTTATCAATCGTCGGTGCGATCTGAGCGGGTTGCAGGCCAGTGCGCGCAATAAAATCGTCGCGGCGGATACCCTCTCTCAGGCGCAGCGCATTCATCAGGCACTCCAGGCCCGTGTCGGTCTCAGGGATTTTCTCTGTCCCCGCGAGAAACGTTTTTTCAGGGTTAAGATAATCTTTCGGCAACCGGGTTTTCCAGCTACGCAGAATCTGCAGTGAATTATTTCCGGGGGTTGGCACGGTAATTTTTCCGTGGGCTCCGGCACCGATGCCCAGATAATCACCGAAGGTCCAGTAATTCAGATTATGGCGCGCTGCCCGACCGGGTTGCGAGAAGGCCGAAATTTCGTAGTGCTCATATCCTTTCCCTGCCAGTAATGCGAAGCCGGCTTCCTGAATATCCCAGAGCGTGTCATCTTCGGGCAGGCGCGGAGGATACTTATAAAATTCGGTATTGGGTTCAATGGTCAACTGATACCAGGACAGATGCGGCGGCGCAAAGCTGAGAGCCGTGTTAAGGTCATCCAGCGCCTGCTCAAGGGTCTGCCCCGGTAAACCGTGCATCAGGTCGAGGTTAAAGTTATCGAAGCCTGCATCACGCGCCTGCGCAATCGCAGTGAGAGCCTGGTCGCGGTCATGGACGCGGCCCAGTGCACTCAGGTGCTGCGGCTGAAAGCTCTGAATACCCATCGACAGGCGATTGATTCCCAGGCGTCTGTAATCAGCAAATTTTTCTGCTTCGAAGGTTCCGGGGTTCGCTTCCAGAGTAATTTCGATGTCGGGGATAAAGGTCAGGTGCTGACGCAGGCCTGAAAAAAGACGTGAGTAGGCATCTGCGGAGAGCAGACTGGGTGTGCCGCCTCCGAAGAAAATGGTACTGACCGGACGCCCCTGAACCCAGTGGAGATCCTGTTTCAGGTCTTCCAGCAGGGCATCAATGTAGGCGTCTTCGGGCAGATCTGCTGCGGCCTGATGTGAATTGAAATCACAGTAAGGACATTTGCGTATACACCAGGGAACGTGGATGTACAGGCTCAGTGGCGGCAGCATCATGGGACTTTCAGGCCGGCTCGCACTGCTCAATGAGTTCCATCAGAGCCGAGACTTTGACTTCCCATTCGCTTTTTTCCTGCGCGAGTCGGGTATTTTCTTTCTTTGCCGCTTCGTACTGTTGCTGCAGTGCAGTAATGGCAGTGTCACGGTGCTGCAGACGCTCTTCTGTGGTGGCGAGCTGCTGCTTCAGTGCTTCTATCTGGTCTTCCAGAGTGCGGCGTTGCTGACGTGCGTCTTCCAGGGCACTGACGGTGCCCAGAACTTTATGTTCAAGTTGTTCGAGAATGTCCAAAGGAGTTCCTGCGGGTGTTTTACGGATGCCAGCGCTTCAGCAGTTGCTGAATGGCCTGTCCGCGATGGGAGATAAGGTTTTTACGTTCTTTGCTCAGTTCAGCGGCGCTGACGCCCTCTGCTGGCACATAAAAGAGTGGGTCGTACCCAAAGCCGCCATCACCAGCGGGAGAGGTCAGAATGCGGCCTTCCCATGCGCCCTGAAATACCTGAGGCGTGGGATCTTTGGCATGGCGCATATACACCAGCACACACTGGAATCGCGCCGTACGTTTTTCTTCCGGTACGTCCGCCAGTTCGCGCAACAGCTTGTCGTTGTTGCTCTGATCACCGGCGCCGGAATAACGGGCACTGTAGATTCCCGGAGCACCATCAAGGGCGTCGACTTCAATACCTGAGTCATCGGCGAGGGCAGGCAGGCCAGTGACTTCGCAGGCATGACGGGCTTTTAAAATAGCGTTTTCGACAAAGCTCAGGCCGGTTTCATCGGCGTCGCTGACGCCCAGTTCGGTCTGCGGAATCAGGGTCACGCCCGAATCGGCAAAATGCTCGCGGAACATGGCGGAAAACTCGCGCAGTTTACCCTGGTTGCCACTGGCTAAAACGATCCGGGTCATGTTTATTCCTGATAAAACTGCTGGCTGAAATTCACGTCGAACGTTCGCGTCTGTCCGCTGGGTGTGACATCCAGGCTGATGCGGTACACGTCGTTTTTATCGAAGGGGAACGTCGATACGTAGTACACCGCATTGGTTTCTTTGATTTCGCGGAATTCGATGGTGCGGCTCTGGCCAATCAGATTTTTAACCGTGCCGGTCAGCGTAGCCGTGACAGGCAGAGGGAGGTCACCTTCGTCCGTTTTCAGGACTGAGATGCTCAGATAGGCCAGTGAGCGCGAGCGGGGAATGTCGTACGCCTCTGCGGCCTGCTCCGGAATAAAGCTGGAATTCAGCCCGATGTAATGGACTTCATAGTTGCCGAATACCTGTTTCTTTTCACCACGGTCGTTTGCCAGGGCGTTCTGAGCACCGAACGCGGTGGCGAGCAGAATGACAGAAGCAATCGCAGAGCGGAAAAGTGAGCGCATACTTATTTCCTCGTTACGTGATAAACGGCAATTTCCCCCAGCATGGCAGGCCAGAGGCGGATACTCCAGTGTTCCTGGTGATTATCATCCATTACGGTCTTATTCAGAATCCGGATGTTTTTCTCATGACACAGTATTTCAAAGTCACGGAAGGTACACATATGAATGTTGGGTGTGTCGTACCAGTTGTATGGCAGAGTTTCCGACATCGGCATGCGCCCTTTTAACAGCAGATAGAAGCGCGTTTTCCAGAAACCGAAGTTCGGGAAGGTCACAATGGCTTCTTTACCGATGCGCAGCATTTCTTCGAGGAGTTCATCCGGGCGACGGACCACCTGCAGCGCCTGCGTCATGATGACGGTATCCATGCTGTCATCGGCAAAGTTACTCAGGCCATCGTCCAGATTCTGTTCCAGTACGTTCACACCATTACGGATACAGGCGGTGATTTTATCCGGGTTAATTTCCAGACCGTAGCCGTTCACCTGTTTGTTGGCCTGAAGATAGCTGAGCAGCTGGCCTTCACCACAACCGAGGTCGAGCACCTGGCTGGAGGGTTTAACCCACTGCTGAATAATGCGCAGATCATCGCGCAGAACGTGATTCATGAGCGCTCTCCCTTGACCTGACAGCGGGTGGCAACACCGTCCATGTAAGCGCTGAAAATATCCAGATAACGGGGAATCGGCATCAGGAACGCGTCGTGCCCGCTTTCTGATTCAATGCAGGCGTAGGCGACATCTTTTTTGGCGTGTACCAGTGCATTAACGATCTCTTCCGAGCGGGCAGGCGCGAAGCGCCAGTCGGTAGTGAAGGACACCACCAGAAAACGACATTGCGCCTGACTCAGACACGCCTGCAGGTCATTATTGTAATCCGCTGCGGGGTCGAAATAATCCAGCGCTTTGGTCATCAGCATATAGGTGTTGGCGTCAAAGCGGGTGCTGAATTTTTCACCCTGATAATGCAGGTAGCTTTCGACCTGAAACTCAGGTGCGAAGCTATAGTTCAGTTTCCCTTCGCGCAGTTCACGACCGAACTTCTGACGCATTGCATCATCGGACAGGTAGGTCAGATGCCCAAGCATACGGGCCTGCATCAGCCCAGCCTTAGGAATCGTCTCTTTTTCGGTATACCAGCCATCATGGAAATCGGGGTCTTTGGCGATGGCCTGGCGGGCAACTTCGTTAAACGCGATGTTCTGTGCCGAGAGTTTAGGCGCCGAAGCAATCACGACTGCGTGTTTAAGTCGCTCGGGGTACTGGATTGACCAGCGCAGTACCTGCATGCCCCCCAGTGATCCGCCAACAACCGCTGCCCAGCACTCAATACCCAGTACGTCGGCCAGGCGGGCCTGACTCTGTACCCAGTCACGCACAGCAACAATCGGAAAGTCCGGGCCATATACTTTGCCTGTTTCCGGGTTAATGCTGGTCGGGCCAGTGGAACCGGAGCAGCCGCCGAGGTTGTTCAGCGAAACGACAAAAAAACGATTGGTGTCGATGGCTTTGCCGGGGCCAATGCAGGTGTCCCACCATCCGGGCTTTTTGTCGTCCATGCTGTGATAGCCAGCGGCATGATGATCGCCACTCAGTGCGTGACAGATCAGAATGGCGTTTGAACGAGACTCGTTCAGTTTACCGTAGGTTTCGTACACCAGATCGTATTCGTTAAGCACCCGCCCGCTACGCAGGGTCAGAGGCTCGCTGAAGTGTTGGGTTTTCGGGGTCACCAGACCGACTGAATCGACAGGAATAACTTCCGGCATCAGGGGTGGGTATCCATAACAAATGAAATTGCGCGCAGTGTAACAGGCCGGGCGGGCTGACAACAGCGGCCCGGCGGAGTGCGCAATGGAGGAATCAGAGGCCGAGGATCAGGCCGCCAGGCACGCTCAGTGCAACCGCCATTGGGTTGATCAGCAGAACTTCCAGTACCTGCAGACCAAGGATCAGCACTAAGGGTGACAGGTCCAGTCCGCCCATATCCGGCATCACGTTGCGGATGGGTCTCATCAGTGGATCAAGCAGCTGATTGATCAGAATCAGTGCCGGGTTATAGGAGTTCGGCGCAACCCATGAGGCGATCACCATAATGATCATGCCCCAGAAGTAGATATTAAAGATGAGTTTGACCAGGCCCAGCAGCGCCCAGCCGAGCATGGCCACCCATGGCAGAGCCGCGGTGCCGTAGGCAACCATGGCTATCAGAGTGATCAGCAGATACTGAGCAATGAAGGCCAGCACCAGAGATGCGATATCCAGACCGCCAAAGCCCGGAATGATCCTGCGTAACGGAATCAGCATAGGGTTGGTGAATTTCACAATCATCTGCGACAGCGGGTTGTAAAAGTCTGCGCGTACCAGCTGCAGCAGAAAGCGCAGTACGATGATCAGCAGGATCAGGCTGCCGATGGAGTTGATCAGTAGCAGGCCGGCCTGGCTCAGTGGGGACATGGTATCTCCGTTGAAGTAGTCGAACGATAATTCAGTCTATGGGGGCAGAACCAGGATGTTTCACCCCTGCTGCCCCGGCATTTTTTACGCTCAGTCTTTTCCCAGCATGTCGCTGAGTTCGCCAGCGCGTTTCGCAGCAGCATCCATAGCGGCCTTAACGATGTCGCGCAGGTGAGCGCCCTCAAATGTTGCAATGGCTTTTTCTGTTGTGCCTCCGGGTGAGGTCACGCGGCGACGTAGCTCATCCGGGCCCACGTCTGAGTGGCTGGCCATATGTCCGGCCCCCAGCGCAGTCTGCAGCGTCAGGCGGCGCGCAGTGTCTTCACTCAGGCCCAGCGACTGGCCTGCCGCGAGCATGGCTTCCATCAGCAGGAAGTAGTAAGCCGGGCCGCTGCCAGACAGAGCAGTAACGGCGTCTATCTCTGCGTCAGATTTCACCCAGACGGTGATCCCGGTACCGGCGAGCAGACGGTCGGTAATATTCTGCTGATCAAGCGAGACCCCTTCACTGGCGTACAGACCTGTCGCACCGAAACCATGCAATGACGGCGTATTAGGCATAGCGCGGACAACGGCTTTACAACCGGTCCAGGATTCGAGTGTCGGCAGGCTGATGCCCGCAGCAATAGAGATGATGAGTGGCTGGCGGGTGCTCAGCGTTTCTTTGAGTGGTTGCAGAACATCACGCATGACCTGAGGCTTCACGGCCAGAATAACCACTGACGCACCGTTGATCGCGTCGAGATTATCCTCGTGAGTCTGCACTGAAAACTGCTGCTGCAGACGTTCGCGTTGTTCTGTACCCGGGTCGCTGACGTGAATCAGGTCCGCGCTGATGCCACCCTCGCGGACCAGTCCGCCGATGATGCTGGTGGCCATGTTGCCACCACCGATGAAAGCAATCTGGGTCATTTCGTTTCCTTAGTATTCGGTTTAGCCACGGGCGCCAAAAATATCTGTTCCGATCCGTACCTGAGTGGCGCCGCATTCAATGGCCAGTTCCAGGTCTCCTGACATTCCCATCGAGAGCGTATCTGCGTCCGGATGAATGCCGCGGAGACTCGTCCACAGGGCGTGCATCTCGTTAAACTGAGCGCGCAGGCGCGCTTCGTCGTCGGTGTCTTCGGGGATGCACATAAGACCACGCACCTTCAGTCTAGGCAAGGATGCTACAGTCTGCGCAAACTCCGTCAGTGCTTCCGGCAGAATGCCGCTTTTCTGCGGTTCGCGACTGATGTTTATCTGGATCAGAACACAGAGGTCGGGCAGAGACTGGGGGCGTTGTTCACTCAGGCGCCGGGCAATCTTTTCGCGGTCCAGGGTCTCCAGCCAATCGAAGTGCTCTGCAACCTGTCGGGTCTTGTTCGACTGCAGCGGGCCGATAAAGTGCCATTCGAGTCCGCGGAGGTGCGACAACGCAGAGATCTTGTCAGATGCGTCCTGCAGGTAATTTTCACCGAAGGCCCGCTGGCCGAGGTGATAACACTCTTCTACCATTTCAGCAGGCTTGGTTTTACTGACGGCCAGCAGGCTCACACTGCCGGCTTCCCGGCCGCTGCTTTCACAGGCCCGGCGCAGGCGATCACAGACCTGAGAGTAGTTGCTTGCGACTATAGACATTGTTGGCTGTTTGTTTAGGATGTGGAAATCAGTGACACGGTTCAACGAATCGTTCGCCAGAGCATGATACACCATATCTCCGCGGCGCAGATGCCTCTGTGACCGATGAACATCCCGGCCTGTTCTTTACTCTGGCGCATACCGACCAACTAGGAAACGCAATGGACATTACCGAATTACTCGCATTCAGTGCCAAACAGGGCGCATCAGATCTGCACCTCTCTGCTGATATGCCACCAATGATCCGTGTTGATGGCGACGTACGTCGTATTAATCTGCCATCCCTGAGTCACAAAGAAGTGCATGCGCTTGTGTATGACATCATGAATGACAAGCAGCGTAAGGACTTCGAAGAGTTTCTTGAAACTGACTTCTCATTTGAAGTGCCGGGTGTGGCTCGCTTCCGTGTTAACGCCTTTAACCATAACCGCGGTGCGGGTGCGGTATTCCGGACCATTCCCTCAAAAGTGCTGACGATGGATCAGCTGGGCATGGGGCAGGTGTTCAAGGATCTGGCGGCAATTTCACGAGGGATTGTTCTGGTGACGGGGCCGACCGGGTCGGGTAAATCCACGACGCTGGCAGCCATGATTGACCATATTAATGAATCACGCTACGACCACATTCTGACTGTGGAAGACCCGATTGAATTTGTTCACGAATCGAAAAAATCCCTGGTTAACCAGCGTGAAGTGCATCGAGACACCTTAGGTTTTAACGAAGCGCTCCGTTCTGCCTTGCGTGAAGACCCGGATGTGATTCTGGTGGGTGAGATGCGGGATCTGGAGACCATCCGTCTGGCGCTGACGGCCGCAGAAACCGGTCACGTGGTGTTTGGTACTCTGCACACCAGTTCGGCCGCGAAGACCATTGACCGTATTGTTGATGTATTTCCTGCGGAAGAAAAGTCGATGGTGCGCTCAATGCTGTCGGAGTCACTGCAGGGCGTTATTTCTCAGTCTCTGCTGAAAAAGAACGGCGGTGGCAGGATTGCTGCGCACGAAATTATGATCGGTACCCCCGCGATCCGTAACCTGATCCGCGAAGACAAAGTGGCACAGATGTACTCGTCGATACAGACTGGCGCATCGCATGGTATGCAGACGATGGATCAGTGCTTGCAAAATCTGGTCAGTAAGGGGTTAATTACCCGTGAAGTGGCACGCGAAAAAGCGAAAATGCCTGAGAATTTCTGAGGAAACTGACAGTGTCGATGGATAAATTTCTGCGGTTGATGGTTGAGAAAACCGCATCGGACCTTTTTATTACTGCCGGCGTGCCACCGTCAATGAAGGTTCATGGAAAACTGGTTCCGCTGAATAAAACTGTACTCAGTGCGGAGCAGGCCAAAGACATTGTGTACGGTCTGATGAATGACCGCCAGCAGCGCGAGTTTGAAGAGAAAAAAGAGCTCAACTTTGCGATCAATGCGTCGGGTATCGGTCGTTTCCGTGCCAGTGCTTTTTATCAGCGTAACGTTGCCGGCATGGTACTGCGCCGGATTGAGACCCGCATCCCCGGCGTCGATCAGCTGGGCCTGCCAGAAATTATTAAAGACCTGTCGATGGCAAAGCGCGGTCTGGTGTTGTTTGTCGGTGCAACGGGGGCGGGTAAATCGACTTCGCTGGCAGCGATGATTGGTCACCGGAACCGCAACAGCAAAGGGCATATTCTCAGCATTGAAGATCCGATTGAATTTATTCACCAGCATGAAAGCTGCATTATTACGCAGCGGGAAGTGGGGCTGGATACTGAGACCTATGAGGTGGCGCTGAAGAACTGTCTGCGTCAGGCGCCGGATGTCATTATGATCGGTGAGGTGCGCTCTGCCGACACTATGGAGCACGCCATTACCTTCTCCGAAACGGGTCACCTTTGTCTGGCGACACTGCACGGTAATAATGCGAACCAGGCGCTGGACCGCATCATTCATTTCTTCCCGCCGGAACGGCATTCGCAGATCTGGATGGACTTATCCCTGAACCTGAAAGCCATCGTTGCTCAACAGTTAATTCCAACACCGGACGGTCGCGGCCGCCGCGCGGTCGTCGAAGTTCTGCTTAATACACCGCTGGTGTCTGACCTGATCCGTAAAGGTGAGATTCATGAGCTGAAAGGCCTGATGGCCCGTTCTACTGAGCTGGGCATGCAAACGTTCGATCAGGCGCTTTATGCGCTCTACGATCAGAGTGAGATTACCTACGAAGATGCGATTGCGCATGCCGACTCTCCGAATGATCTGCGTCTGATGATCAAACTGGGTAACGAAACCAACGCAGATATGCTGGAAGGTGCAACGCGCAACCTCCGCCTGCAGGATTAACTCTCGCTATCGCTGCTTTTTATCTCCGGATTCCTGTTCTCAGGAGTCCACTTTTGTCGGGCATCCTGGTCTTTCTGGCGGGCTTCTACCCAGACTTCTCCCGTCTCCGTCAGTTCTTTTTTCCAGAAGGGGGCTTCTGTTTTCAGGTAGTCCATCAGAAACCGACAGGCGTCAAACGCGGCGTCTCTGTGTGCACTGCTGACACCGGCAAAAACGATCTGCTCTTCTGTTTTTAAAATGCCGGTGCGGTGGATCAGAGTGACGCGTTGCAATGGCCAGCGCTGACGTGCTTCAGCGATGATTTTTTTCAATGCCTTTTCAGTCATCCCGGGGTAATGCTCCAGGATCATGCCGGTAACACCGCTCTGCTCACTGAATTCACGGACCAGCCCACTGAAACACACCACGGCCCCAGTGGCTGGGTTGTGCCGGCGCAGCGCTTCATATTCGTCATGAACGTCGAAGTCCTGGGTCTGTACGACAACTCGGTCAGTCATTCAGCCTCCGGTGACTGGTGGGAAGAAAGCGATTTCATCAGTCGCGTTCACCAGGGTGTTGTCGTCAGTGATCATCTCCTGATTGACGGCAACCAGTGCATAACTGTCAGAAAATAAGTCAGCGTGCTCCGGAAAGCGACCCTGCATGGCAGTGCGGATGGCTGCTACGGGAGAAGGATTGTTGATGTCTAATGTGACTGTGGCGCAGTTGCAGACATCTCTTAATCGGGCAAACAGGAGTATCTGCATATCAGGCCTCCCAGTGACCGGTTTTGCCACCTTTTTTCTCAAGCACACGGATGCCTTCGATGACCATACCCGGATCAACTGCTTTGCACATATCAAAGAGCGTCAGGGTGGCGACAGAGACCGCGGTAAGTGCCTCCATTTCTACACCGGTCTGACCGGTAAGCTTGCATAATGCGTGTACCCGGATCCGTGATCCGGCCTGATCAATATCGAAATCCACAGCGACTTTACTCAGCATCAGGGGATGGCAAAGCGGAATCAGAAGGCTGGTCTGTTTCGCTGCCTGAATTCCTGCAATGCGAGCAACACCGAACACATCCCCTTTGTGATGATTGCCATCGATGATCGCCTGCAACGTGTCGGGCTCCATCCGCACATAGCCTTCTGCTCTGGCTTCCCGTACTGTCGCGTCTTTGCTCGAAACATCGACCATGGACGCTTCGCCGCGTTCATTTACATGCGAAAATTCAGCCATTCTGCGAGCTCACTTTTTTAAGTCGGGCAGCGAAGTTACAGGGACGATGGCGGCTGTCGAGTTGTGACTGAATGATTTCATTCCAGGCCTGTCGACAGGCATTGGTGGAGCCGGGAATACAGAAAATCAGCGTGTCATTCGCGAGGCCGGCGACGGCACGGCTCTGTATGGTTGAGGTGCCAATGGTGGCGAAAGACACCTGGCGGAAGAGCTCTCCGAACCCGTCGATGGTGGTATCAAAGAGAGGGATCATAGCTTCAGGCGTGGAATCCCGTTCGGTAAACCCGGTTCCTCCGGTAATAATAATGACCTGCGTTATTTCGTCTGCTATCCAACGCGATGTAATTTCACGAATTTTATAAATGTCGTCGATCACAATACGTTTTTCTGTATTTTTATGGCCGCTGTCGGTGAGTTCCGTCACTAATAACTGACCGCTGGTATCTGTCTCTTCGGTTCGCGAATCTGACACCGTCAGAACGGCGATATTAAGCGGTAAAAAATCGTCATTAAATAATTTTGCCATGTCTGGGTCCTGTCATTTCTATAGCGTTTACTGCGGCAGAATTTTTGTCAGTTGTTGCCATTGCTCTGGATTGTTGGCGCTCTGTAGCTGCAGTTCATCGCGGGTTGTAATCCGGTGGGCCCGGACGCTGTTCAGCAACGCTTTAACAGAGCGCTGATTACCGCTGCCCGTCAATGCGTTGAGAACATAATTGCGAAGATCCTCGGTCACAGTCAGGCTGCAGGGTAGCCAGTGGTCTTCATAGACCGCCGGGCAGTGATTCAGAAGAGGCTCCAGCAGGTCTCCGGTCAGCAGAGGCATATCACAGGGCAGCACCAGCAGGCAGTCGCCGTTTATCGCCAATGACAGGGCGCTTTCGATCCCGGCCAGTGGTCCGCAGTCTTTATGCCGGTCCGGCAGTTCATGAGTACCTTTGATGTTTCGCGGAATGTTGGTACTGACGAGTACGAGGTCGGGGGCTGTCATGCTGGCCAGGTCGACCGTGTGTTGTAGCTGTGTACGACCATCCGGACGCAGCAGCGCCGCTTTGTCCTGCCCCATCCGGCTCGATTCGCCACCGGCAAGTATGAGTACGAGAGTCCGCATCTCAGCCTCCTATCTGGGCAAAGTGAGCCGTTGCGCCACTTTTACCTTCGTGCAGAAAATGCGTTGCTTTTTTATCCGTCAGACACTCAATCAGAAAGTTTTCTGCCTGCGTCAGAGATCCTGCCTGTAAGTACGGGCGCAGGTCGTAGCCCTGCTCTCCAAATAAACACAGATGCAGCTTACCGAGTGACGATATTCTGAGTCGGTTGCAGCTGCTGCAGAAGTCTTTGCTGTACGGCATTATGAGGCCGATACGTCCGGCGTAATCCGGGTGCCAGAATTCCTGAGCCGGACCATCATGAGCCTTTCGCAATACTGGCTCCCAACCGTCACTCAGAAGGTCTGTCCGTATTGATTCTCCGGAAATATGGTTTCGATCAAAAAAACCGCCGTTGTCGCCCGTCTGCATTAACTCGATAAATCGTAATGTGACCGGGGTGGTACGTAACCATTCCAGGAACCGTGGCAGCTGATCACCGTTGTGTTCTTTCATCAGTACTGCATTGACCTTGATCCGGTCGAAGCTGAGTGACTGCGCCAGCGCCAGTCCCTGCAGAAGATCCTGCAGACGGTCATGCCCTGTGATCGCGGCGAATTGTCTGGGATCCAGGCTATCAATGCTGACGTTAAGCTGTGTGAGGCCGGCATCAATCCACTCAGGCAGGAACTGCGGAAGCTTCCAGCCGTTGGTGGTCAGTGCAACCTCTTCGATTCCCGGGATGTTTGCAACGGTGCGGATGATGTCCGGCAAATCACGGCGCACAGAAGGTTCTCCGCCAGTGATCCGGATTTTTCGGGTGCCGTTGCGAGCGAACAGCGTGGCTATCTGATGAATTTCTTCAAGGGTCAGTGGCTGCTCCTTCTCACTGCACTGATAGCCATCGGGCAGACAGTAATTACAGCGGAAGTTACAGACGTCAGTGACCGACAGGCGCAGGTAGCTGAAGCGCCGGCCAAAATTGTCCTGCAATGTCATGGTTACACCTTTCCAAGCGCGGGAGGCCCGGCAGTTTCCTGCAGAACCCGGCGATGCATCAGCCTGGGGCTGGTCGCGGCCCGGCCTCCGTATCAGGCAATCTTCGCTGACTTAGGGGGCCGGGCTTCGGCGTACGTTAAACCACTAGTGTATGCGGACTGACCTCTGGCGGCAATTGCAGACTGTCAGCGGGTGCGTGTCAGACTGGCCCCCAGACGCCTGAAATAGGCCTCAAAGGCCGTTGCGCAGCGTTTACGGTCGTCTCCCTGCGGATATAGCCCCAGCTTAGCTTCAGGACTCTGCCGGGTGCCTTTGACCAGGTAGTGATTGGTGATGGCAGCATCCTGGACCCAGGCTTCGAAGGCGCGGGCGCACATCTCTTCCGGGCGCGAGTAATACAGAGTTCCGAGCCGTTTGTCCTGAGCCGCTGAGGCCAGAAACATGTCACTCGGGCTTTCACCGTCTGGCGCAAGCAGTACTGCGCGAAAGCAATTAAAAAGCAGGTCATTGAGTGGGTGCGGGACGGGTGTTGCTTCACTCAGCCAGGCGGGTGAGGCGAAGGCAGAGGAGGGCTGATCACTGAACGCCCGGCTGGCAATGTAGTGATCAAAGGCGTGAAACCATTCATGGGCGATACTTCCGGGTCCGGCATTCTTGGCCAGCGCAAAAATATGCTCAGAGGGCGAGTAATGTGCGTCCACTCCGGGGCGACCGCCGGTGCCATAGTGCAGACCCAGAGTGCCGCGCAGCGAAATGACTGTCTCAGGTACCCGGAGTATCTCCATGAGATCACACAACGCATCGTAAAACTGGACTGCCGCGGCTTCCTGTTCTGAATCCGAGACCCAGCGGCCAATCTTAATTGTGTAAAAATCGAACCTGTCCCGTACCTCTCTGAAAGAAATGTATTCATCAGCGGAACGATGGACAGGGCCATTACGGAACATGGTCATATAAATGGGATGTACTGGTTCATTGGTCGGGAGGTTCCGACTTTTGTATCAATCGGTCAACTTCATGACTATAGCCACTGGATATTCAACTATACTGGCCTCATGGGAAAATCATCTTCAGGCCAGGAATATACAGGCCTGCCCCTAATTTCAACAGGGTAGACAAGGAATGAACAGACGATCTGACCATGCATTGCGCCAGACGATTTCTAATATTGAAGCGCTGATGCTGGCACCGGCCCCCTATGAACTGGTCCTTACCCGATCCTTAGAAGAGCTGATGGGCCTGCTTGGTGCAGGGTACGGCTATGTATTCAGTGTACCTGGGTATGGCGAGGAGTTCTGGCATCTGCATGCCTGTTACTCTGGCAAAGAAGAGCCCAACACCGTGTCTGGGATGTCAACCAGCAGCAAAATACCCACCGAGCTGCGACCAGGGTTGAGAAGCGGACGTTGCATGTTGGGTGAGGGGGCACCCCCGGGGCCACACCCTCTGCCGGCCGGGCATCCTGATATCGACAATTACCTCTGCATTCCCCTGCGGGATGCAAATCGACTCTACGCGGTACTATACCTGTGTAATTCTCAGGCGGGCTTCAGTGCTGATTTGCCTGAGCGTCTGCGACCCCTGGTAGCTGCGATCTGTTGCCTTCTCCGGCTCGGGTCGAACGAGAAAAAGAAGGCGGAGCAGGATCGCGTCAGCGAGATGTCGATGGACCTGTTAAGTATTCTCGATGCAATGTTTAACGGCGTTGTCCTGCTGGACGAGTTCGACAGAATTGTTTTGTGCAACAAAGCCGCAGCAGCACTGTTTGGGTTGTCCCGGCGCGATCTGGTTGGAGAGAATTTATCAAGGTTTCTGAGAAAAGGTTCAGAAAATCGTTATCTGTCAGCTGAGATGGATGGAGAAAGCAAGTCATCCGTGTGGCGAGGGGTACCTGTCCGGGCGGCAGACGGAAGTAAGCGTCTTGTGGATATTACCTCCGTTAAGCTGACCCTGGCAGGTAAGACCCGGAGTGGTCTGGTGATGGAAGATATTTCCGAACGTATGAAATCAGCCGCGGCCTACCAGAACGCAATACAACGGTTTCACGCACTGACAGCACTGGCGCCGGTTGGCATGCTGCAGCTGAACCGAAACTGGGAGTGCCACTATGTGAATGACACATGGTGTGACTACGTCAAACTTTCCCCAGATGAGATTACAGGCGTGGGCTGGCTGAACAGTATTCACCACGCGGATGTGGATTCATTTCTTGATGATATGCGTCGCGAAACGCAGGGGACAGGCCAATACGCAGGTGAGTTACGCTTCCAGAGTCCTTTGGGTCAGACCTCCTGGGCCAAGGTCAATGCCTGTGCACTCTACAATGAGTCTGGTGATCTAGATGGCCTGATTGTGACTCTGAATGATATTACCGACCATCTCAGAACAGAACAGAAGCTTCGTGAGGCGGCTGAAGTAGACCAGCTCACGGGTCTGACGAACCGTAGTTATTTTAATGGTAGGCTGGATGCCGCACTTGAGAGTGCAGAACGCTATGGTCTGGTGGCGCTTATGTTTATCGATCTGGATAACTTTAAGCATATTAACGACACCTTTGGTCATGATGCCGGGGATAGCTTGCTTGCTCAGGTGGCAGAGCGATTGAGGGAGTGTCTGCGAAAAGTTGATACGATTTCGCGTATTGGTGGTGATGAATTTACCGTCATTATTACTCATTTAAGCAACGCCGGCGCCGTTAAAATGGTGGCTGAAAAATTAGTAAAAGCCTTGGGGGAACCCTTTTCTCTGAACGGCCGGACGGTTTATGTCACCTGCAGTATTGGTATCTCTGTTTATAGCCAGGACATGAACAAAGAAAAGTTACTGAAACAAGCTGACATCGCGCTCTATAAAGCCAAAGACAGCGGTCGCAACCAGTTCAGATTTTTCACTTCAGAGCTGAATAAAGATGCTGGCTTGCTGGTCAGTCTCCGGGAAAGCATCAAAGAGCGTATTACCGAAGATTTCAGACTGGTCTACCAGCCACAGATTGATGCAGAGTCCGGCAGGATCGTTGGTGTTGAGGCCCTCGCCCGGTGGACCCATCCTGAGGCCGGCGTGGTCGGCCCAGATATCTTTATCAAACTGATTGAACAATCCGGCCTGATGGGAGAGTTCTCAGTCTGGCTATTTGCCGAGGCCTTCCGTCAGGCATCAGAATGGCGACAGTATCTTCAGAACGGGATGCAGGTGTCGATCAATCTGTCGGCCAAGCAGTTCCGGGGTATTGACCTGGTGTATTCTGTCGGTAAGTTATGTACTGACTATGATGTTAACCCACGTCATATTGTGCTTGAAGTGACAGAAACGGCGTTAATTCAGGATACCGACCTGGCGACAGAAACCCTGTCCCGTCTTCACAATCTGGGGTTCAGTATTTCGCTTGATGACTTTGGTACTGGGTATTCGTCATTGCTTTATCTGCGTCAGATGCCGCTCGATAGCGTAAAAATAGATCGTTCTTTTACCAAGGACGTGATTGTTGATGATGAAGATGCCAAAATCGTTTCGGGAATATTGTCGCTGGCTGAAGCACTTGATCTGAAAGTGGTCGCGGAAGGTGTGGAGACAGAAGAGGTCAGGTCCTGGCTGCAGGCTCACGGATGCAATCTTCATCAGGGGTATTATTACCATCGCCCACTGGAAGTGCCAGATATCACGAGTCTGCTGCAGAAAAATTAATTCACTACGCTAATTCAGGGGATGTGCCGGCAGGAATCCGGTATCAGAATCTTATGACAGATAATCACGAGGAAATGACAGAGGTTCCCAGTCACTATGTTGGGATTGGAGCCTCTGCAGGTGGCCTGGAGGCCTTACAGGAGTTCTTTGGGCATATTCCGTCAGATACCGGAGCCGTTTTTATTGTGGCTCAGCACCTGTCACCTGATTATAAAAGCATGATGCCAGAACTGCTTAGCAGGTATACGAAAATGCCGATTGCTCAGGCGTCGGATGGTGTAGAGCTTCTCGCAAATCATGTTTACCTGATGCCTCCACGAAAAAACATGATGCTCGGTGAAGGGCGGTTGCTGTTGTCGGACCAGGTGCCTGATACCCAGCCGCAGATGCCGATTGATTTCTTTCTTCGCTCCCTCGCTGAAAATTACCAGCATAAAGCCGTTGGTGTCGTTCTCTCGGGGACCGGCAGCGATGGAACGCGTGGAATTAAAGCCATGAAGGAAGCTGGCGGTCTTGTAATGATACAGGAGCCCGCGTCGGCTAAATTCGACGGCATGCCAATGAGTGCGTATAGCACAGGCCTTGCAGATTTATTACTTCCCCCTGATGAAATGGGAGACAGCCTGGTCAGTTATTTCCGTCACCCGTTTATTTCAGGCAAAAAGCCGCTGATGGATAATACGTCTGATGAAGAAACCAGTACGCTTGAGAATATTTTTCAATTACTCCGTAATCAATCAGCAATCAACTTCTCTCATTATAAGGCCTCTACCGTCGCCCGCCGGATTGAACGTCGATTGGGTATTAATCAGCTAGCAACGCTTAATGCATATCATCGATTACTTGTCGATTCTCCACGAGAGTTGCAGACACTGGGTAAAGAGTTGCTGATCGGTGTCACCCGTTTTTTCCGTGACGAAAAAATATGCGATCGCATTGAAAAAGAAGTGGTTCCAACGATTGTCAGTCGGGCAATTAAAAAGAACGAGCCTGTCAGAATCTGGGTTGCCGGTTGCTCTACCGGGGAGGAGGCCTACTCTCTGGCGATGATGTTTAACGATTACATCGCTGAGAATAAATTAGTTTGTCGGGTACATATATTTGCCACAGATGTCGATGCAGAAGCGATTGCTGAAGCGAGTTCAGGGCGGTACCCCCTGGATATAGAACATGACATGAACGAAGACAGGCTGAGAAAGTATTTTGTCAGAAAAGAAGGCGCATATGTGGTATCTCCCAGACTGCGGGAGATGGTGATATTTGCCACGCATAATATGCTTGAGGACCCGCCATTCTCTCATATTGATCTGGTCAGTTGTCGTAATGTATTGATCTATTTCCAACATATTGCTCAGAAGAAAGTGCTGGCGTCTTTGTTTTTTGCGTTGCGCCAACATGGCGTACTCTGGCTTGGGCCCTCTGAATCGCTGGGAGATCTGCAGACGCACTTCGAGGTCGTTGATGAGCGTCGTAAGATCTTCCGTAAAGTCAGTAACCAGCGGGTTCCTATCGGAGCTACCCCACCGGGCCTGTCTGCGAATGGACGCTTTCCAGTGAATCAGGTGATGCCTGTTATGAGCAGTACAAGCCGACCGGCAAAGACTAACGGTGTACCGGGAATGGATACCGTAACCGAGCGTATTATCGAAGAATATGCACCTGACAGTATTATCCTTAACGCACAGTTTGACGCAGTACACGTCTACGGAGATGTGGGTGATTACGTTAAGCCCTTCAGACCCGGAAAAGTAACAAACAACATTAAAGACATTGTTGTGGATGATCTGGCGGTTGCCGTATCGACAGCACTTTATCGTTGCGAGAAGAACTCTGAGGACGTTTTTTACGAAGATGTATCTGTCAGTGCTCGCGATGGAAAGGACTATCTGATCGATCTGTCAGTCCTGTATGTGAATGATAAAGATATTGTTGGCTCACCTGTGTTTTATGCCGTTCAGTTCCTGAATAAAAATCAGGAGCTGACAAAAAAGGAAAAAGAGAAAATATCCTTTAATGCCAGTGAACACTCCCGTCAGCGGATCCGTGACCTGGAACTTGAACTGGTGAAAAAGCAGGAGCACCTGCAGGTAACCATTGAAGAACTGGAAACAACTAATGAAGAGCTGCAGTCTGCTAACGAAGAGCTGATGTCTGCCAACGAAGAGCTGCAGAGTACGAATGAAGAACTTCAGTCTGTTAACGAAGAACTGTACACGGTAAACAGTGAGTATCAGGAAAAAATAGCTGAGCTGACTGAGGCAAATGATGATCTGGACAGCGTGATCAACGCGACCAATATCGGGATTGTTTTTCTCGACCGGACGCTGTCGATCCGGAAGTTCACTCCGGTATCAACTAACTATATTCATCTTCGCGACAATGACGTCGGGCGTCCATTTCATCACATCTCTCACGAGCTGAAGTACCCTGACATCATGACTGATATTGCACATGTCAGTAAAGAAGGTGTGACGATAGAGAAGTCGATATCCAGCAATGCTGATCATGCTCTCCTGATCCGTATTCTACCTTACCGTTATAGCGGATCGGGAGCCCAGTCTGGCGTTGTTCTGACGCTCACAAATATATCACGACAACGTTTTGTTGAAGGGGCGCTGGAACGCGCTCAGGAAAGTCTCAGAAGTAGTTTGCTGGATGATGAGAGCGAGCCTGCTACCCTTCCGGAAGCTCCTGTTCGCGTGTTGGTCCTCGAAGACGATGACGTTGACCGTCGACGGGTAGTGCGCATGCTTCGGATGATTCCGGACCGGCAATACAGAGTGTCGGATTTCTCCCGGATCGATGAAGCGATTGGTGCGGCTTCCTCGGAAGAGTTCGATGTGCTTCTCGTGGATTTTCAACTGGCCGAAGGCACGGCACAGAACTTCTCCGATGCTATTCGTGAGAAGAATATCAGCACGCCGATTATTCTGATGTCAGGCTATGATGAAGCGGCGCTGGATAGTCGTTTTCTCGATGCCGATATCTTCGACTTTCTCAATAAAGATGAACTGACCACGCAACTGCTTGTGCGTAGTCTTGATTATGTTATGGAGAAAAAGGCGCGTCAGGCAGAGGATGAAAAACAGACCGAATCATCCGGAACTGGAGACTGATTACGCCCTGGGCCAGGTAAAAATAAATTCATTGCCTGTCGGAACATCGTCAGTTTCGTCGGTATGAGTGATTACCCGTATTTTCCCGCCACGTTCGTGCAGAATGCGGCGGGTGATCGCGAGTCCCATACCGCTGCCTTCTACTTCGTCTCTTGGTCGTAGCGTCTGAAACATTTCAAAGATTTTCAGATGATATTCTTCTGCAATCGGGGTGTTGGTATCTGCGACATGAAATTCATAGTGTGTTGGATTATCTTCGGCCCAGACTCTTATCTGACCACCGGCTTCCGTTCTGTGTTTAATGGCGTTGCCCAGTAAATTGATCAGAACTTGTTCAAACAGCGGTTTTTCTACCGTAATGGCTTCGAATGAACCCTGAATCGTCAGTGTCACTTCGTCGGGTGGGGTCAGAATCTCAAAGACATCCCGGAGAATAACCTCAGGTGACACCACCTCCTTCTGATATCGGTCGCCCGCCTGGCTGGCACGGGAGTACGCCAGAAGGTCGTCTAGCAAAGATTCCAGGCGCTCAATCCTGCCCTGCATCAGTTCGATGTGCTCATTTACCTCTGCAGGTGGGTCCGGAAGGTCCTCCCTGATCCAGCTGGCGAGCTGACGTATGCCACGCAGGGGCGCTTTCAGGTCATGTGAGGCAACGTAGGCGAAGGTCGACAGATCGCGGTTTGAGCGCTCCAACTCTGCTTCGCGCAGTTTTTCTTCGGTGATGTCCCAGTTGGCACCGCGCATACGGACCGGCTTGCCGGCATCGTCGTAGTACACGTCGGCGGCGGCTTTGATAAAACGCAGTGAGCCATCTGGCAGAAGTGCGCGGAAGGTCGTGCGATAAGGTGCACCCTTATGTATTGCTGCTTCCAGTTTCGCTTTCAGGCTGTCGGCATCTTCCGGGTGGATACGACTCCACCAGTCATTAATATTCAGCCCATCGTCTGATGGTTCTATCTGGTACATATCGTAGAGCGCCTGATCCCAGACCAGAGCATCGTCATTCAGATCCCACCGCCATAACCCAATCTGAGAGGTGGACAGCGCCAGTCGGTTGATTTCGCTCAGCTCTTCGGTGGTGCGTTCGAGCTGACGTGAAGTACGCTCCTGCTGTTGCCGGCTTTCCATCAGTGAGGTCAGGTCGGTATGAGCGCCAAGCATCCGGCTGGGCTCTCCATGTTCGTCTCGGATAATCAGCCCACGACAACGTACCCATATCGTTTTCCCATCTTTGTGCCGATAACGCACGATCTGATCGTATGGGTGTGATGGGTCGGCTTTGTGTTTTTCGAAGTTATCAAGAACGCCGGGAAGGTCTTCGGGGAATATATGCTCCTGCCACCAGGCTGAGGTGTGAGGAATTTCATCTTCACGATAGCCGAAGATTGCTTTAAAGCGGGGGCTCAGCCACTCGTGTTCCGGATTAGTCAGATCCCAGTACCACATGCCATCCGTGGCGCCTTCTTCGAACCAGGCGAACAGGCTTTCATCGCTCTGCAGGCGTTCGTACAGCTCGGTGTAAAGGTAGTGCTTGTTGTCGCTGGTCATACGTCGTCCCTGTAAAGCCTGCTGGTCACCACTGCTGACTTCAGGTTAAAGTGACTGAACGTTTTTTACCAGCAGGGTTTTCCTGTGGTTGTGTATTTCTTCATGGATGGATTTGTATGAACGCCGGCGGCCAGATACTGCTGATTGATGATGATGTGATCGACATACGGAGCTTTGAGCGTGGCCTTTCGCGCGCAGGCTTGGGGCACCGTCTGGTGTCGCTCACTAATGGTCATGAGGCGCTTTCCGGGCTACAGACCGGCAACGTACCTATTCCGGATGTGATCGTTCTTGATCTGAACATGCCGGGAATGAGCGGTTTCGAATTTCTGTCGGCCCTGCGTCAGGACGAGCGGCTGTGCTTTCTGCCGGTATGGGTACTGTCGACCTCCTCAGACCCGGACGACATCCGCCGGGCTTATGACCTGAATGCGGCCGGCTATATGGTAAAGCAGGAGATGGGCGATAACTTTGCGGAAGTCATTAAACTGATTAACCATTATCTGTCGGTGATTCAGTTACCGGGCGCCTGAAGCAGGCACCTCTCTGGGCTATACTGAAGGACAAGCCGCTGGTGCAGTACGCCAGCCTGCGGGTAAAGGAGCCCGCTTAAAAAAATTCAACGGAATGAACAGTTAAGTAGTCGGATTGTTGTTCATGAAGTGGTTTTTTTGTCTGCTGGCGCTTGTTGTCAGCAGTTCTGTTGTGGCGGGGCCTCCATCCTCTTTTTCACAGGCTAAACGTCTTGCTGCCGGTATCTATCAGGATCGGGCAGTCACTTTCTATTGCGACTGCCGCTTTGAGGCAAAGACTGTTGATCCAACCGCCTGTGGCTACCAACCCCGTAAACAACCAAAGCGTGGAGCACGCGTCGAATGGGAGCACGTCGTGCCTGCATGGGAGCTGGGGCATCAGCGCCAGTGCTGGCAGAAGGGTGGGCGCAAGAACTGCAACCGGACGGACCCGGTCTTTGTCACCATGACGTCGGATCTGCACAATCTCGTACCTGCTGTGGGCGAGCTGAACGGGGATCGCTCTAACTATCGCTTTGGTATGCTCGAGGGTGAAGTGCGCCATTATGGTCGGTGTGATTTCGAGGTCGATTTCAAGCTGCGTCGTGCTGAGCCTCCGGAGCACCGCCGTGGCGATGTTGCGCGGATCTATTTCTACATGCGTGACACGTACGGCCTGCGCATCAGTCGGCAGCAGGAGCAGCTGTTCAGCGCCTGGCACCGGATGGACCCTCCAGACGAGGCGGAGCGTCAACGGGATGCGCGCATCGTTAAGGTTCAGGGCAACAGCAATTGCTACGTCAGCGGGTGCTGAGAGGAGTGAAGGTAATGCAGAAATTTACAGATGCTGATCTGTCGCGAATCATTGAAATGGCGTGGGAAGACCGCACGCCCTTTGAGGCGATTGAAGCTTTGTATGGACTGAATGAAACGGCGGTTATTGCACTGATGCGCCGCGAGATGAAAGCTTCTTCGTTCCGGATGTGGCGGCGGCGGGTGAGTGGCAGGGCGACCAAGCACATTGCTCTGCGCAGCCCTGAAGTGAGCCGGGCGTACTGCCCGACCCAGTATAAGCGCTGATGCTTAGCGCAGTAATTCGCGGACCAGGCGGAAGCCGGTAAATTCGTCGGCCGTACCATCGTGGGCCACGCTGGTGGTAAAGCGACACTCATTCAGCGGCGTCTGGCGGGAGCCGCCTACTGCGACAAGTTGGTTGCCCTCATAAGCCCATTCCTGAACATTACCTACGTGGGACGCCAGGCCGAAAGAGTTTGGCTTGCCGTTCGTCGTTTTCTGCAGCTCCAGGCCTTTTTCGATAGCCCCATACTTCAGGAAGCAGTTGCGGTCCGGTGATTCCGGTGTACCGTCAGCTGTGGCCGCCAGCTGCCACTCTTCGTGAGACGGCAGGCGGTAATAGTGCCCCGTCACTGCACTCAGCCAGCCGGCGAAGTTTTCTGCAAATTCGATATCAATATTGTGAATCGGCAGGAAGTTATTAGCGTACGTTTCGGCATCACACAGCTGAGTCACAGTGCAGTAGTCGGCGACATCGTCGTAAGTGATTTCGTACTGGCTGATGGCAATAGCTTTGCCTTCTTCAGGCGCAGGCACGACGACCATCTGCGGGCCTTTAGCATCACGCGGCAGCGGATCAGCGCAGGTATAGCGACGACCTTTTGAGCCCGTACCAGCATCCAGATGCGAGCAGTAGTCGACTTTCAGTGGGTTCAGCACGCCCTGCGCGGGCAAGAGTGCCCGGGCATCCGACAGCATGATATCGGCGGCAAACGGACTGACTTTCGACAGTCGGTTAAAACAGCTCACCAGCGAGTCAGCGACGACGCGACGCAGCTGCTCTGAACGTTTTGGATCAAGGTTTTCGAGAATTCGCAGGTGGTCTGCGACATCGCCGGCGACATCAATCTGGTTAGGACAGCGCAGAGATTTTTCGAGAGCAGTGACCTCCTGACGGATCTGAATCTGGCGTGCTTCTTCGAGTTCTTTTTCGCGTTTTTCCTGCTCCAGACGCAGCAGTTCGGCTTCTTTCTGAGCTTCAGCCAGGCGGGCATTTTCTTCACGCAGGCGGTCGGCTTCCTGCTGGGTAATGACCTGGTTCGTCAGCAGTGAAATATCATCCGCCGGAGCATCCCAGCGCGCAGCATACTGAAGCAGTGTCAGCACATCACCGAGGGAGTTTTCGGCGATCCGGCGTTTGGATTCAGCGATATAGGCATCAACCACACGTACACGGACGCTCTCATTGAGTTCAGTCGGGTCGTCGACCATATTACGGTAGCTGAGCAGTTCGCGGCGCAGCTCCATATCCCACTTGGGCGTGAGTGCCGAGATCTGAACCAGCTGCTCAATTTTCTGAATCTGGTTGTTCCGCTCTGTCAGCTCAAGTTTCTCGGCCAGCTCTTCTGCCATCTGAGCTTTCAGTTGTTCCTGCTGAACCAGCTGCTCCTGATACTGCTGGTAATACACACCGCCACCGATGGCAAATGCAACCAGAGACGCGGCCAGAGCCCAGCCGAGCAGGCGGGCACGACCAAAGAAGGCCCGATAAAATTCATCGACGGTTTCGGTACGTTTCTCGCGCTTCAGTTCCAGAGCGCCGGAGAGTGCATTCCACTGGCGACGGCTCAGACCTTTCAGGCGCTTGGGCTTGAGCTTTTTCTCAAATGCCTGGTCGGCCGGCACTTTGCCGTATGGGTGTTTGCCTGAAAAAAGTTCGTACGCAACGCAGCCAAGCGCATAGAGATCGTCGGACTGAGCCGGTTCGCCACCTTTCAGCATTTCGTAGCTGGCGTAGGCCGGAGTCAGTGCGCCGAGTGTCCCCGCATCGAAAATGGTTTTCTCGCCGGCACCATGAGCGGCGCTGCTGCCTTCTGACACGGCGCGCGCGATACCAAAGTCAAATACCTTCGAGCCTTTGGATTTAGTGACGTAAATGTTGCCCGGCTTAAAGTCCGAGTGAACAATGTTGTGCGAGTGTGCATAAATCAGCGCGTTGGATATATCGCGCAGAATGCTGTTGGCCTGATCCTGTGGAAGGCCCTGGGGGAATTCGCGCAGAAGTTCATCAAGAGGCGACCCCTCCAGGAACTCCATGGTCATAAATACCGTGTCGCGGTCCCGGTCAAAGTCGTACACCGTTACGATGTTCGGGTGTGCAAGTGTCTGGGATTTACGTGATTCACGCTGCAGCGAAATAAAGGCATCCGGGTGCTGGCGGAAATCGTCATTCAACAGCTTGACGGCAACGTAAGGGTCGGAGTCGCTGGCCTCAACTTTACGGCGGTCGAGTGCTTTGTATACGGCTCCCATGCCACCGGCACCCAACATGCTGACAAGCTCGAAGCGACCTTTGATTACCTTGTTATTAACCGCCGAGACGGTCGGCGTCGCACCTTGGTCATCGCCGTTTCGCTGGCTGACAGGGCTGCTCAGTGGTGTGCGGGAGGTAATCAGTGTGGCGTCGGCGGGACGTGGTGGAACAGCACCAGAGCCAGCAAAGACAGTGGCGTCGTCTTTGGCGTCGTGATCCGGCTTCTCGTTGGCTTTGCTTTTGTTGGTTCCCTGCCCGGTGGTGACGAGGCGGGTTTTGTCGTCCCTGTTATCAGTCATAGTGCGCCTGTTAAATCTGTCGCGGTGACGTATTAAGTCTGCTGCGAGCCTTCGTCTCCTTACGGCCCGCTTTTCCGTCAGCTTGAACTCGGAAAGTGGCGCCGATATTATAGGATCTGCTCTCACGGCTCAAGGCAGAACTCTGTCTTCTCCAGTCTGTATGCAGTATGGCAGCGTCTCCGACGGGTACCCGATTCCGTCCATTTGCGGTAGTCTCCCACACTGCTGACTTCCAGGAACCTGATGGTGAATAAATGGATTTGATTCTGACTGTGGTCGAATGTCCACCCCACGCTAATATGCTGAACCACACGAAAGTTTTCCGCAGTGCGGGCGGCGTAATCGGTCGTGCAGATTCGAATGACTGGGTGCTGCCAGACACTGAGCGTATTCTCTCGTCCCGACACCTGGAAGTCGTCTTTGATAACGGTCAGTTTACTCTGCTGGATCACAGTACCAACGGTACTTTTGTGAACGATAGTCAGGCACCTTTGGGAGCGGGTAATGTGCACCCGATCAAGGCCGGAGATGTCTTTATCTGTGGTGAGTATCAACTTAAAGCGACTCTGAAAGCACCGCCTCAGGAAGCTGCAATCCCGGCGGGGCTGGGCGCGGTCGATTTTCTCGACAGCAGTGACCGCACTACCTTCAACCACGCTACGGCCGCGAAACAGCAGGCCGCCAGCAGTGCTAAAGATCTGGATTCCTGGTTGGAGCCTTCAGCGTCTGCGCCCGCAAAAGAGGGGCAGGACTGGGGAGCGGTTGTCTCCCGGTCGGCGGACAATGCGCCTGCATCTGATCCGTGGGGAAGCAGTGCGGATTCTTCTCCTTCTCCCTTCGCTGATGTTCAGGACAGTTCCGACCCATTGGCGGCTCTGAGTCAGCCAAAACAGTCCCCGGCATCGCCCGGGCTTTCGGACTGGGATGACAATGACGACTGGTGGAAGTCGGGCAGTCAGTCGGATCACGCTCCTGCCGATCAGCATCAGTTCCGGGTGCCAACCCCTCAGGGGGCGGTGCCAGAGCCGGCACCTGTCGCGCCGCCTGTGCCACCGATTGCCCCGGCTGCTGATCCATTCGCGGCTTCTGTAGCCAGTGTCGAAGGTGAAAGCATTGACAGTCTGTTCGGTGTGCCTGCTGGTGATGTGGCACCTGCGCCAGCACCGGACCCGTACACGCCTCCTGTGCCTGAGCCGCAGATTCCTCCACCGCCAGTTGTGCCTGCGCCTGCTGCTCCGGTCGCGTCGTCAGCCAGTGTGACTGACCTTAAAACTCTGGCGTCGCAGCTTGGTGTGCCGAATCTTAGCGATGACCAGTTGACGGCTCTGTTGCCCGAAGTGTCCGGGATTGTGAATGAAGCGGTGACCCGGCTGATTGATCTGCTGCGTGCCCGTACCGCCATCAAAAACGAACTTCGTGTGCAGCACACCATGATCCAGACGGTGGATAATAATCCGCTGAAGTTCTCAGCAAATGCCGCAGACGCACTGAAGATGATGTTTGCTAATGATGCTTCTGCGTTTATGAAGCCACAGGAAGCCATCCGGGACAGCTTCGATGACCTTTCTGATCATCAGGTGGCCGTTCTGAAAGGCATGCACGCGGCTTATGAAAGTATGCTCAGGCATTTTGACCCTGAAAATCTTAAGCGCTATATCAATGCCCGGGATTCACTGCTCGGTAACAAGGACGCAAAGCAGTGGGTGGGCTTTGAGCAGTATTACAAGTCGCTGAAGGGTGATTACGAGACGACGTACAATCAGCTGTTTGGTGAAGAATTTGCCCGTGCTTATGAAAAGCAGCTGGCGGAACTTAAAAATGCCCGGGCGCTGAACCGGCAGTAACCTGTTTTCAGATAAGGATATGTGATGTTGTACAGAAAAATTGCAGGGTGTGTCCTGCTCACGTTGGCTCTGGTGTCTGTGTCCGGGTGCCAGTCTGCGCGTAAAGCACTGAATATGGATACTTCCGTGGTGGTGCGCCTGACGGCAACCGATGCGGTAAACCCGGACTCTGATGGCCGGCCGTCGCCTGTGGTATTGCATGTTTTTCAGTTGGCGGATGATCGTCAGTTCAGCCGGGAAGACTTTCTCAGTCTTTATGAAGGGGCCGCGGCGCGTCTGGGTAAGGATCTGATTGATTCTGTCGCCCTGAAAGAAGTGACTCCCGGGGAGACCCGTAGTGAAACGCTGCCTCTGACACCTGAGGTGAAATATATCGGTCTGATGGCAGAATTTATTCAGTATCGCGATGCGGAGGCACTGCTTGTGGTCCCTGTGCTGGAGCATAACCAGACCGTGGTCAGTGTCAGCCTTGATGACAACCGCATTGCGATTGTTGAAGAAACCAGAGACGATAGCGGCGCCACACCACACAAACAATTACGTAATGACCGCTCTTCCCAATAAGAGACGGTTTACTCAGCCATGCGTCAGTGTGGCCTATGCAAGGGATGACAGATGTCTTCGAAGAACAAGGTAATCTGGTCGGAAGGGATGTTCCTTCGTCCGCAGCACTTTCAGCAGCAGGATCGCTTCATTGAACGCCTTGTTGATGTTCGTACAGGCGCCATTGGCAGTTACTTCTGGGGTATTCAGGAGCTGACGATCGATGTCGAAGCCCTGGGGCTTGGCAAAGTTTCTCTGTCGTCCGTGCGCGGTGTTTTTCCCGACGGTACACCGATTCTGGCGCCGGAGGCGGAAGAGCTTCCCGACATTATTGAGGTTCCGGAAAATACCCGCGATGAGATTGTATATCTCTGTGTACCGATGAGACGACCGGGTGCGCAGGAGTCGGTCCGGGACGCTGAGGAGTTTCCGCAGGCGCGATATCACACCTTTAATTTTGATGCCCGCGACAGCTCATCTGCGTCGGGGCAATCAGCACGCATTCAGATAGGCAAACTTGCGACTTGCTTCAAGCTGGGGTCAGAAGACCTCGGTGGATACGCTGCCATCGGTGTCGCGCGTATTGTTGAGCGCCTCCCGGGGAATCCGGTCAAACTGGATCGTACTTTTATTCCCCCTGTACTGGATTGTTCGGTCAGTGGCGAAATCAAAGCCTACATCGAAGAAGTGACCGGCCTGCTGAAACAGCGTGGCGAAGCGCTGAGTCATCGCCTCAGTGACTCCGGTCGCGCAGGCTCGGCAGAAATTGCCGATTATCTGCTGCTACAGGTCATTAACCGTAACGAGCCTATGATCCGTCATCTGTCGCGGCTCAGCAGCCTGCATCCGCTGACGCTGTATACCGAGTTACTGCAGCTTGCGGGTGAACTTGCGACCTTCACGGCAAATGATAAGCGCCCGCCTGAGATGCCTCCGTACAATCACGAGAATCTGCAGCAGACATTTGCTGGGGTGTTTGCGGTGTTGCGCCAGTCGCTGAGCATGGTACTTGAGTCCTCTGCTGTCGCGATGGACCTTGTCGAACGTAAGTACGGTATTCACGTGGCGCCGATCACCGATCCGTCACTGACGCGCAGTGCGTCCTTCGTGATTGCAGTTAAGGCGGATATGCCGACCGAGATGCTGCGCACACGATTCCCGGCGCAGGCGAAAATTGCACCGGTAGAAACCATCCGTGAACTGATCACCACGCAATTGCCGGGTCTGCGCACGCGCCCATTGCCGGTTGCGCCGCGTCAGATTCCGTATCATGCCGGGTTTACCTATTTTGAAATTGAGAACACCGGCGAGCTGTGGAATTCGATGCAGCAGTCAGGTGGTTTTGCTGTACATCTTGGGGCGGAATATCCGGGCCTGACGATGGAACTCTGGGCAATCAGGAGCTGAGATCATGAGCGGAAATGACCGACCTATGCCGGGAGCGAGCGATCGCACTGTCATGATTCCAACTCCCGGTGCAGCGCGGGGCGCAACCCCAGGAGCAGCACCGCAGGCAACTCCTGCCGGTGCGGCGCCGTCCCCCGGACCTGCCGCGGTCAGTGGCGAAAGAATCCAGGTGCGTGAAGGGCTTAATCCGCTCGTCAGCTCTGCTGCCACCCTGCTTGCTCTGGTGAGTAAACTGCGTATGACGGCACAGCACGGTAACGTGCCTGATCTGCACAAGCGACTGACAGAAGAAATTAAAACGTTCGAGCGCGTAACCCGTAACGCCGGCTTAAGCGGTGACAGCGTGCTCGCCGCGCGCTATCTGCTCTGTTCAGTAATGGATGAAGTGGTACTTAACACGCCCTGGGGGGCTGGGAGTGGCTGGAGTCAGCGCACACTGCTGAGCCTCTTTCACCAGGAAACGTCGGGCGGGGAAAAATCGTTTCTGATTCTGCAGCGCCTTCTCGAAACACCGGGCACGCATCTGGATCTGCTGGAGTTGTATTATCTTTGCCTCAGTCTCGGTTTTCAGGGCAAATACCGGGTGATGCCGCGTGGGGCAGAGCAGCTGGAGCAGATCCGCGAAAATCTCTACAGCACCATCGAAAGCCATCGCCCGGGCTGGGAGCGCGAGTTGTCTCCGCATTGGGAAGGCACGGTAAAACCGCAGGAATACCTGAAAAATTATATTCCACTCTGGGTCTTTGCCAGCGTTGTGCTCGCCGTGCTGGTGCTGACTTACTCCGGATTCCGCTATTGGCTGTATCAGGAAACGGCTCCCGTGGCCGAACATATTCTCAGTGATGTGGCCGGGACTCCGGAGACCGGAGCGCCGGACGTTCCGACGATTGCGCCGCCGGGCAAACGCTTCTATTGAATTACGCTGAATAAAAAAAGATACCGACAGGGAGGCCGGTCTGCCACCTGACGTGTACACGGAGAACACATGAAAAAGCTGGTGGCTTTTCTGCAGAATAAATGGGTCATGGGGATCATCGGACTGACAGCACTGTCGTTGCTGATCTGGTTCGGTGCTGAGTTTATTAAATTCGGTGCAGACAATGTCACCCTCAGCACGACAACCCGTTTTATTATTATCGGTATTTTCTGGGCGCTCTGGCTGACCTGGAACCTGAGTCAGTGGTTGCTTGAGCGCCGCCAGAACCGTGAGTTGCTCGGCGAAATTGAAGCGTCGCAGGAACCCGCAGCCAACCCCGATGAAGAGCGTAGCCAGGAAGAACTGGCCGCCATGGCGCAGCGTTTCCGCGATGCCCTGATGACGCTGAAAAATGCCCGCTTCCGTTCCCGTCGTGGCAAGCGCAGCCTCTATCAACTGCCCTGGTACATCATTATTGGTCCACCGGGGTCGGGTAAGACCACCGCACTGGTTAATTCCGGATTAGAATTCCCTCTGGCAGAGTCCCATGGCAAACAGGCCTTGGGTGGGGTAGGTGGTACCCGCAACTGTGATTGGTGGTTTACCAACGACGCTGTGTTAATTGATACTGCGGGGCGCTACACCACGCAGGACAGTCACCGTGTGGTCGACAATAATGCGTGGCGCGCATTTCTGACACTGCTGAAAAAATATCGCCGCCGCCGGCCGATTAATGGTGCACTGGTCGCCATTTCTCTGCAGGATCTGATGGTTCAGACCCGCGAACAGCGTGAACTGCAGGCGAAAACAATCCGCACCCGTATCAGTGAGCTTCAGGACGAATTAGGCATCCGTTTTCCTGTGTATCTTACGTTCACTAAGTGTGACCTGGTGGCTGGCTTCGCTGAGTATTTCGGTAATCTGTCGCAGGCTGAACGTGAACAGGTGTGGGGCGTCAGTTTCCCTGAAGAGCAGAGCGCTGACGCCGGTGCTGATCTCAGCCTGTTCCGGGGTGAGTTCGCACAGTTACTTCGTCGCCTCAATGAGCGCCTGCTCTGGCGTGTGCAGAACGAACGCAATATTGATAAGCGGGTTTCGATCCAGAGCTTCCCTGCGCATATGGAAAGCCTCGGAGCCATTCTGGAAGAATTTCTGCAACAGACGTTCGCGCCTCATAATTACGGCTCTGTGCCCATGTTGCGTGGCGTCTACTTTACCAGTGCAACCCAGGAAGGTAGCCCGATTGACCGCATGATGGCGCAAGTGAGTGCTAACTTTGGTCTTGAGCGCAATATGGGTAAGCAGCAGCACAACAGCGGCAAAAGCTTCTTTATTACCCGGTTGTTTGATGACGTTATTTTCCCTGAATCTGAGCTGGTGGGGGTTAATAAGAAAATTGAAAACCTGCTGCGCTGGATGCGCAGGGGCGCTTTCGCGTCACTGCTGTTGGTGTTTGCCGGCAGCGTTGCGTTGTGGACCGGTGGACTGACGCAGAACAAAGCCTATATGGCCGACGTGGATGCGCTTTACGACGAGTATCGTCAGTTGCGTAAGAACCTTCGCCCAGAACAGGCGGACACCCGCGAAGCACTTGAGGTGTTGGCGCCACTGTATAAGGCAACGCTGGTGTACGATCAGGAAGCCCATCCCTTTATATCTTCGCTTGGGCTCTATGATGGGCGTGTTGATGACGCGGTCGATCGTGTTTATCAGCAGGAGCTTGCAGAGCTGTTTCAACCTGCGCTGGCGAATATGATGGAGCGTCATCTGGGATCCCTCGGTGCGGATGACACCGCCTTGTTGCCGGTATTCCGTGTATATCTGATGCTGTTCGATCAGGAGCACAGAAACACTGACGAAATTCGCGCCTATGCACAGACCCGCTGGGAAGACCTGCTTCCGGGAGAGGCTGGCAAGCAGTCACAGCTGATGACGCATCTTGATAACCTGATCGCGCAGGGCTTAAGTGAGCAGTACGACGCCGATAAGTATGTCGTACAGCGCTCACGGGACTATCTGCGCCGGATTCCGGTGGCTCAACGTCTGTTCGCCCAGCTGCAGAAAGTAGGCAACAACGGCGCCATGGTTGATCTGTATCGCGAGATCGGTGGAAACCCGCAGCAGACGTTTGGTCTGAGTGAGAACGATGCCGTATTCAGTATGCCGTATCTCTTTACCAAAGCCGGTTACGACAATGCCGATTACGGTCCGGATTCCGAAATGATGAAGCAGATCGCTGCTGATCGCTGGATCTACGGAGGCGATGGCGCCAGCGATGATTACACCAAGGCAGATCTGCAGAAGCTTTCCGATGAGGTTGAAAAGCTCTACCTGACGGAATACGCACGTCGCTGGCAGGCCTTTTATGCCCGCTTCTCTCTGCAACCTCTGCCTGGCGGTAGTCAGTCTGTGACAACGCTGCTGCAGTTTGCCGATCAGCTATCATCGCCGCTCCTGCAGGTGTCGGAACTGGTGGCTAAAAATACCCGTCTGACGAAAGAAATCGAATTGCCAACCGCCGCCGGAGCCACCAACGCCGGCAAGCTGGCCGGTAAGCTCGCGGATATGACCTACGACCCAACACTGGTTGATCTGCGCTTCCGCGATATTCAGCGCATGCTCGATGCCGAGAAAGGCACACCATCCAAATTTCAGGGTTATCTTGATGCCATCAGTGGTCTGGCTCAGTACTTAGGTCAGATTGATGGCGCGCCGGATTCCAATGCGGCAGCGTTTGAAGCGGCGAAAAAACGTTTTACCGGTGGCGGTGCAGACGCCATTCAGCAGCTTAAAAACCTGGCGGCGACAGCCCCCGAGCAGCCCGCAGAATGGCTGAACGATCTTGCTGATGGCTCCTGGCAGATTGTGATGGCGAAGGCCAAGGTGCATCTGGATACTGTGTGGCGTTATCAGGTATACGAAACCTATCGCAACACCCTTAACGACCGCTTCCCGATGTCGGCGGGTCGTCAGACCGAGGCGTCTGTTGTGGCGTTTAACGACTTCTTTAAGCCGGGCGGCATTCAGCAGGCGTTTGTTGATGAATATGTCGCGCCGTTTGTGGATACCTATCGCTGGAAGCTGAAGAGCTATGGTGGTGTCTCAATCGGACTGCGTTCAGACACGCTTGCGCAGTTCCGACGCGCAGATAATATCCGTCGCGCCTGGTTCTCCAAGGGTGAAACCGCAGGTGTCGATTTCCGCCTCATACCAGACAAACTGAATTCCAACGTACGTCTTTTCACGCTGGAGATTGGTGAGCAGCGCATCAGCTATTCTCACGGCCCAAGAATTGAAAAGCCAGTCAGTTGGAC
Organism: uncultured Thalassolituus sp.; assembly: GCF_950066645.1. Lineage (GTDB taxonomy): Bacteria > Pseudomonadota > Gammaproteobacteria > Pseudomonadales > Oceanobacteraceae > Thalassolituus. The sequence continues at coordinate 334,569 of NZ_CATMFB010000001.1, forward strand.
GGCAGGTGAAAGCGGACGTTCACGCTTAATCTTCGAAGACCTGGGTGAGCGTGTCAGCAGTCAGCAGTACGACGGTGACTGGTCTTTGATTCATCTGCTCGACGGAGCGAGCCTGCGCTCAGCAGTTAATCCTGCCGAGAAAATGATGACCCTCATGGTCGAGGGTTACGACGTCCGGTACCGTTTGACTGCGCTTACAAACACGAATCCTTTTGATCTTGGATTGCTGCGCAATTTCAGTTGCCCGCAATCGCTGTAACAGGAGGGGCTGATGGCTGGACTGTTCGGTAAGCTTCCTGCGCACGGTGATTTTATCAGTCGTCAGTTGCCGCAGGGTTTTATTCAGGTGTGGGATGAATGGCTGCAGTGTGTTGTTGCCGGATCCCGCAACCAGCTCGGTGATTCGTGGCTCGATTACTACCTGACCAGTCCGGTCTGGCGATTTGCTCTGCGCCCTGGAGTCGTCGATGAGAGTGCCTGGGCTGGGGTTCTGGTACCGAGTGTAGACAGCGTGGGCCGTTATTTTCCTTTGACGCTGGCGGAGCAGTTGCCGGGTCAGAGAGATCTTTTTACCTTTCTGGCTGAGGACACTGACTGGTTTGCCGCCATTGAAGCGGTTGCGCTGGCATCGTTGCAGCAGGGTCTGACTGCCGATGAAGTTCTGGAGCAGCTTGAGCAGTGTCAGCTTGCCCCTCAGAAAACGACATCGAAAGTCTCGGGGCGGGGGACTGTGGTGCTCAGTGGTAACCGCAACTCCCTGTTTTCCGGTGCCTTACCGCTGGTTCTGCAGGAACGTTCTCCTTACAGTCTCTGGGCTTCGATGGAAAATGAGAATGCGCCAGCTATGTCTGTCGTTTCGACAGGCCTGCCGACTCCGGATGAATACAGTTCGATGATCTCAGGTGACTGGCAGGAGACGACAGTCTGGTGATGAAGATTCTGGCCTGACTGCCATTTTCACTGGGTGTTCAATTCGGGTTCAGGGGTGTAGTATTGGGCTTCGCTGAGTTGGTTCGCATATTTATTGAAAGGATTCTCTCCAATGTCATTTGGTCATGTAGTTGATATTGAAACTTTGGTCGCCCCGATCAGTGAGGACCTGCCTCAGGGCAGTGATATCCGCGAAGACCGCTCACCCACCTCTGATTTTTACACCATCAAAGACGCCCGTAATGCTGCCCGTGCAGCCGAACGTTCTGCGGTATTCGGTGATGACGACAGTGTCGATACGATCGGCCCCTGGGAGACGGTAGCCAGTGTTGCCGAACGCGTTCTGTCTTCGACATCCAAAGATCTTGAAGTGGCCGCCTGGTACCTCGAAAGCCTTATCCGGCTTAAAGGGCTTTCCGGGCTGCGCGATGGTCTGGTGATTATCGAGCGCCTGGTGACAGATTTCTGGGATGGGCTATACCCGCTGCCGGATGAAGACGGCATCGAGACCCGGGTCGCGCCATTAACCGGTCTCAACGGTGATGGCGGTGAAGGCACTCTTCTGGCCCCGCTGCGCAACCTCGAAATTACCAATTATGGTGACAAAGGTGCGTTCAGTTACTGGCAGTATCTTCAGGCGCGTGATGCGGATCGTATTGATGATGACGATAAGAAAGCTGAGCGGTTGGCCACCCTTGGCTACAGCCTTGAAGACTTCAAAGACACTATTAACGACACGGATCTGACGGCATGTCAGAACTTCGTGAGCACACTTGAAGAGTGTGTGGCGTCGTACAAGAACATCAGTTCTGAACTGCGCACTAAGTGCGGCGGTGAAGCTCCTCCCTCGACCAAAATTTCAGAACTTCTGGATGAAATTCTGCGCACTACGCGTTTCGCATATAAAGAACGTCTGGATGCCGCAGAGGCTGCCGCAGCAGAGGCAGAGGCCGTTGCTGAAGTCGAAGCCGAAGCGGTTGAGGGTGTTACAGAGACAGCACAGGGGGCACGGGTGGTACATCTCGTCAGTGGAACTCAGGGGCCGATCACAAATCGTGAAGAAGCACTGAAACGTCTTGAAGAAGTAGCAAAATATTTCCGTCAGTATGAGCCTCATACTCCGATTGCTCCCGGCCTCGAACGTCTGATTTCCTGGGGGCGGATGACAGTGGCCGAGCTGATGATGGAGCTGATTCCGGATGGTAATGCCCGCAGTCTGTTCTCCCAGTACACGGGTGTGAAAATGGACGGCAGTGACGAGCATACGTACGTTGCGCCTCCTGTAGCGACGGCGGCGCCTCAACCTGCGGCTCAGACAGAAAGCGCAGCTGCACCTGCTGAGGCGCCAGCGGCAGCACCTGAACCAGAAACTAACCGCTCTGGAATGAGCTGGTAAAAAAGAATTAAACAGAATTACGGTATAAAAGCCCGTTACTAAAAGAAAAGGAGTTACTTATGTCCGATAGTATCCACAATAAACTGAAGCGGGTCCGTAAGCCTCGCGTACACATCACTTATGATGTAGAAACCAATGGCGCTGAAGTTAAGAAAGAACTGCCTTTCGTAACTGGTGTAATGGGCGACTACTCTGGTGACAATGCTGAGAACCGTAAAGCGCTTAAAGAGCGTAAGTTCGTACAGATTGATCGCGATAACTTCAACGAAGTGATGGGCAAGGTTAATCCTAAGCTGAACCTGCAGGTAGAAAACACGCTGGCAGGCGACGGCAGTAAAATGGCAGTGGATCTCGACTTCCGTAAGATGGATGACTTCTCGCCAGAAGCGATCGTTGATCAGGTTGATCCACTGAAAAAACTGCTGGATGCGCGTAACAAACTGCGCGATCTGCTGAGCAAGGCAGACCGCTCTGAAGAACTGGAAAATGTTCTCGAAGAAATTCTGAAAAATACCGACAACGTTACTGAAATCTCTCAGCAGCTTGGTCTGGGCGAAAGCAAAGAAGGAGCTGAATAATGAGCACCGAATTAGAGAATTCAGTAAGCGCAGAAGCGGAAGAACAATCGGTCAGTCTGCTTGAGCAGGCGATCACTTACACCAAGCAGACAGAGCGTAGCGAAACAGAAGATCTGCTCGCTAACCTGACTGAACAGGTTCTTAAAGGGACTGTGACCTGGGACCGTAACCTGACCAACACCATCAAGCAGGCGATCAGCGCGATTGACGAAGCAATGTCAAAGCAGCTGACAGCGATTCTGCATGAAGAAAAATTCCAGAAGCTGGAAGGCTCCTGGCGCGGTCTGAACCATCTGGTAATGAACAGCGAAACTGGTTCTACTCTGAAAATCCGTATGCTCAACCTGAGCAAGCGTGAACTCTTCCGTGACCTGGATAAGGCGGTAGAATTCGACCAGAGCCAGACCTTCAAGAAAATTTATGAAGAAGAGTTCGGTACCGCAGGTGGTGAGCCTTATGGCTGCATGATTGGTGACTTTGAATTCACGAACCATCCGGAAGATATTGAGCTGCTGAGCAAAATGTCTAACGTTGCTGCCGCGGGCTTCTGTCCGTTCATCTCTGCAGCAGGTTCTGAAATGTTCGGCTTCGATGACTTTACCGAGCTTTCTAAGCCACGTGATCTGGGCAGTATTTTTGAGTCTCAGGAATACATCAAATGGCGCAGCTTCCGTGACAGCGAAGATTCTCGTTTCGTCACTCTGGTTATGCCGCGCGTACTGGCACGTACTCCTTACGGTGCAGCGTCTAAGCCGGTTGAAAGCTTCAATTTTGAAGAGTTCGATCAGGATGAGTCTGGCATGTCTAAAGCCGCAGAACACGATGATTACTGCTGGATGAACGCGTCTTACGTGATGGGTACGACTCTTACCCGTGCGTTCGCTGAAAACTCGTGGTGTACTGCAATCCGTGGTGCGGAAGGTGGTCGCGTAGACAACCTGCCGACTCACATCTTCAAGAGCGACGATGGCGACACTGACCAGAAGTGCCCGACCGAAGTGGGTATTACTGACCGTCGTGAAGCTGAACTCTCGAATCAGGGCTTCCTGCCACTGTGCCACTATAAGAATACTGATTACTCTGTGTTCTTCGGTGCGCAGTCTACTCAGAAGCAGAAGATGTTTGACGACCCGGATGCGACAGCTAACGCCTCTATCTCTGCACGTCTGCCATACCTGATGGCGACTTCGCGTATTGCCCATTACCTGAAAGTGATGGCGCGCGATAAAGTGGGCTCATTTATGCAGGCAGAAAACTGCGAGCGTTGGCTGAACCAGTGGATTGCTCAGTACACCAACGGCAACCCTGATGCCTCTGCTGAAATGAAAGCAAAATACCCACTGGCTGAAGCCCGTGTTGAGGTGAAGGAAATCCCAGGTCAGCCTGGCGCATACAGCGCGGTTGCTTACCTGAAGCCGTGGCTGCAGATGGAAGAGCTGACAACTTCCCTGCGCATGGTTGCAAATATTCCTCAGCCTAAGTAACAGGCTCCGGGGGCGTTATCGCCCCCGGCTTCTTCTTTGCTCTCAAGGGATCAGTCGTGCTGAACACTTCAGCAGGCATGAAGGCAGTACCAGAGAATCAAATACCGGATTCCCGGTCTGATCAACTGCCGCTTACTGGCGTCGCCTCGTTTTTACGTGAGGAGGATGACGTACAGGCATTCCGAATCTGGGCCGATCACCTGGCACCTTCCCGAAATTATGAACACCTGACGGTACGTCGTTGGCTTGATCAGCAGATCGCTGCCATTGACGAATTGATTAACGAACAGATTAACGAAGTACTGCACGACAGTCGTTTTCAGGCGCTGGAAAGTTCCTGGCGCGGAGTCTGGTTTCTCGTTGATGCAGTCGTTAACAATGAAAACACGCACATCCGTTTACTGGACGTGAGTTGGAAAGACCTGTCCCGGGATATGGAACGTGCGCCGGATTTTGATCAGAGCGGTTTGTTTCACCTGATCTACAACGAAGAATTCGGCACCCCGGGTGGTGAACCATTCAGTATTTTGCTTGGCGATTATTATGTCGCTCACAAGCCATACGATGGTCATCGCTTCGACGATGTTTTCACTCTGCAAGGAATCAGCAGGGCGGCCGCTGCGGCTTTCTGCCCCTTTGTCTGCAGTGCAGCTCCGCAGCTTTTTGGACTCGATAATTTCGATACACTTGGTTTGCACATCAATATTGATGAAGTGTTCAGGTCGTCGGAATATGTGCGCTGGCGCTCGATGCGTGAACACGATGACAGTCGTTTTCTTGCGTTGACTATGCCGCAGGTTCTGATGCGCGAGCCTTATAAAGAAAACCGCCGGTCTCGTTCAGGCTTACGCTTTATAGAGCAGGTTGGTGGCCGTGATAACAGTCGTTATCTATGGGGCAACGCCTGTTTCGCCCTTGGCACCGTGCTTATCCGAGAGTTTTCAGAAGTGGGCTGGTTCAGTCATATTCGCGGTGTGCCCCGTGATCACTACGGTGGCGGTTTAGTGACACAGTTTCCGACACCGGCGTACCGCACCGATTCTTCGCGGGCGATGGTGAAAATGTCGACCTCAGTCACGATTACCGATCAACTTGAACGAGAGCTGAGTGATTACGGGCTGATGGCTTTGTGTCACTGTTTTCAGACACCCTATGCGGTCTTTAATAACTGCCCGTCTGTGCAGATACCCAAGGTTTACAGCAGCAAGTCTGCGACTGCTAATGCCCGTATCAGCTCGATGTTGCAGCAGATTCTCTGCGGCTCCCGCGTTGCTCAGTACATCAAAGTGATTGTGCGGGACAAAATCGGGTCGTATACCACCGCCGAATCCTGCGAGCGCTACCTGCAGAACTGGTTGGATCAGTACACTACCGGGCGTGATGATCTGTCCTGGGAAATGATGGCACGGTACCCGCTGCGTGAAGCGCGTGTCGTGGTAGACGAAGAGCCAGGGAAGCCTGGGTATTATTCAAGTCTGGTACATCTTAAGACTCATTATTCGGTCGACCACCTGGTCTCCGAACTCAAGCTGACAACGTCGCTCAGCCAGATAGATATAGGGAAGGTGTAAGATGCCAGAGCGTAAAGAAAAGCCGCTTATTCCTCCCTTGCTTGATCGTTTTCTGGATCAGAATAAGTCGACCGATTTTCGCCAGAGTCATCATATTGTGCGCTGTTTACGAGAGAGTATCCGCCGCGATCTGGAGCATTTGTTTAATACACGTTATTGCTGTATTTCACCGCCGGAAGCTTACGAGCACCTGGACGACTCGGTTCTCAATTATGGCCTGCCGGATCTGTCGACAATCAATATGACCTCCTTCGACAGTCGTAATGATTTCTGTCGCCGTATTGAAAAGGCGGTGCTTAGATTTGAACCTCGTATCCGTTCGGTAAAGGTGAAAACGGATACCAAGCTGGATAACGAAGATCCAACAATCCGGTTCCGGGTTGAGGCTTCACTGAATGTGAACCCACTACAGGAATTAATTATTTTTGAATCTGCATTGAATCCCGTAAATCAGACGGTCAATGTTTCGGAGATTTTCTGATTATGAGTGACAGGCTTCTTTATCATTACGAAAAAGAACTGGCGTTTATCAAACAGTCCGCCAGCGATTTTGCCCGTCAGCACCCCTCAGTTGCTGAAAGCCTGAAGCTGGGTAGTGATTCTGTTGATGATCCGTTGGTTGCTCGTCTGCTCTCGGGTTTTGCCTTTCTGAATGCGCGCATTCAGCAGAAACTGAGCGATGATTTTCCGGAACTGACGGATGCCATGCTGGAGACCTTGTATCCACATTATCTGCGTCCGATTCCTTCCATGTCTGTGGTTCAGTTTTCTCCGCTTGACGATCTCGACGGGCCGGTGGACATTCCTTCGGGTATTCAGATTGATACCGATGCGGGTGATCAGGAATGCCGGTTTACTACGTCGTATCCGGTTGAGCTGTTACCGCTCAGAGTCGACAGTGCGCAGTTGATGCCCCGCCCGTTTGTCGCGCCAGGCAGCTTTGATATCCAGGGCGCTGCAGCGGTGCTTAAAATTTCATTCCGCACCCTGAGTGACGATCTGAACGCCAGTGAGATGGATCTCTCTAAAATACGTTTGTTCCTGAAAGGGCAGGCTCAGCACGTTCATCCGCTCTATGATCTGATACTGACCAAGTGCTTTAAAGTCGTGGTGGCAAACGGTGAGAGTGACGTCAGCCCGGTATTCCTGAACTCAGATTGTCTTGAGCAGGTTGGTTTTGGCATTGATGAAGGTATTCTGCCATACCCGCCGACGGCATTTATGGGCTATCGCCTGCTGACAGAGTTCTTCGCGTTCCAGGAAAAATTCCAGTTTATCGATCTGACTCAACTGGATGTCGCGCTGAATGACTCCTATTCGAACACAGTTAATGTGTACCTGTACCTGCGTGAAAGCGATGCCGAACTTGAGCATCAGGTGAACGCCGGAATGTTTGCGCTCGGTTGTACGCCGGCGGTGAATATTTTTGAGACAACAGCAGACCCGGTGGCGCTGACCCATACAGAGTCCCGATATCCAGTGGTTCCGGATTCACGGCGACGTGAAGGCCTTGAGGTCTACAGCATCACCCAGGTAGGTGCTACCGACAACGATGGTAAGTACACAACCTACCGACCTTTCTATGGCATGAATCACAGCCGGAATAGCGAGAAGCGTCCGGCGTTCTGGCTCACACACCGTCGCGAAGTCATGGAAGGTGATCACAGAAACGAGCTGGCATCAGAAGTTGATGTGAGCCTGGTGGATATGTCATTCAGCCCGTATCAGATCAGTAATCAGACTCTGGAAATGGACCTGCTGTGTACGAACCGGAATTTACCCAGAAAACTTCCAACCGGGCAGGGGCGGCCGTATTTTCAGGTCGTGGATGATGAATATCCGACAGAACGTATTTCCTGTGCGGTGGTCCCTACGGCAACCATACGCCCACCTCTGCGGGAGCGGGGTTACTGGCGCCTGATATCGCATCTTAACCTTAACCATCTGTCGCTCAGTCAGGGCGGTGGCTCTGTTGAGGCTCTGAAAGAAATTCTGCGTCTTTACGATTTTCGCGATTCGGCCAGCACTCGCAATATGATTGATGCGGTGATGGAAATTCATACCAAGCCGGTGACGGCGCCTATTTCTGTGGATGGGATGGTATCGCTGTGTCGTGGTACACAGATTGAACTGGTGCTGGATCCGGTGATGTTGGCGGGCACCAGCCCTCTGATATTTGCCAGCGTCATGGAACGTTTTTTCGGTCTGTACGGGTCGATAAATTCATTTACCAAACTGATTGTCCGCCTGAGCGGAAAAGATGGGGAGTTTAAGCGATGGCCACCGCGCGCCGGCGAAAAAGCCTTAATCTGATCGATCAGTTACAGTCTGAGCCGCAACGTTTCGATTTCTTTCAGGCGGTCAGGTTGTTAGAAACGGCTGCGACCCTGTATCCGGACAGTGATGAGGTGGTCGCAGATGGTCGTCTCGCAGGTCTGGCGCGCCCCGATCAGGAGTCGGTGCACTTCACTGCGCGTACCAGTCTGGCCTTTAACGGCTCAGACGTGACTAAGGTGTCTCAGAAGCGTATTCACAGTCACGACTCGGAAGAAAATCCGGCGCTGCAATGGCAGATGGAAGTCGCCATGATGGGACTGTCAGGTAGTCAGGGGGTAATGCCTTTCTATCTCAGCGAAGTCGTTATCGCCGAGTTACGTCAGAAAAACCGGGCGTTGAAAGACTATCTGGATCTGTTTAATCACCGCACAATTTCCATGTTTTATGAAGCATGGCACAAGTATCAGATGGCGCCCGAGTATGAGCGGGCCCAGCGGGCTGACAGCGAAAAGAAAGATTTATTTACCGATGCGTTGCTTTCGTTATCTGGATTGGGTTTTCCTGAGTTACGTTATCGCAGCAATATGCCGGATGAACCGGTTGCGCAGTTTGCAGGCCATTTCGGCCGCACCATCTGTTCTGCAGAATCACTGCGCAGCAGTATTGCGGGTATGTTCGGCCTTGAGATCGAAATAGAACAGTTTAATGGCTCCTGGTATGACCTGCCTGAAGATGCACGTTGCCGGATGCCAGATGAAGATCATCCTCACGGCGTGAATAACTGCCTGGGTGTTAACACGGTAATGGGTTCTCGCTGTTATCAGGCGCAGAGCAAATTTACCGTGATTGCTATTCCTCATTCTGAGGAAGAATTCCGGGCCCTGGCACCCGGATCGAAAATGCTGGAAGAACTGAAGGCATTTATCCGCATGAGTGCGGGAGCAGAGCAGGATTTCGATCTGGAAATCCGTCTTTGTGATAAGTATTTTTCGATGGACAATATTTTTGATCCGACGAAATCAGAGCCGTTGCTCGGTTGGAATACCTATATGAATCCGGAGTTGATTGACGGTGATGAACTGTCAGTACGACTTTCGCAACATGTTCCTGTGCCTGACGATGCATTGCCGTTAGCACATTAAATTCCGGTACGCCGGACTGAAAAGTATCAGCGATTGAAAAGGAAACTTCCCAATGATTAACATCAATCTGAAATCACTGGTCGACAAAATGTCGCCCTACATGCGTGATTCGCTGGAAGGTGCAGCCGGGCTTTGTCTTGCTCACAGCCAGTACAATGTCGAACTGGAACACTGGCTGCTCAAGCTGCTGGATATCTCTGATACCGACTTTGTCACTCTGTTAGAAAAGCATGATGTGAACCCGGGCAATGTTGCCAAGCAACTGGCGAATACTATTGCCCGTTTCCGTTCTGGCAGCAGCCGTCCAGCGGCACTGGCGCCAACCATTGTAGAAGCGGCTAAGAATGCCTGGATGCTTGCTTCTGTCGATTACGGCCAGCCAGTGGTCAGCTCCGGACACTTGCTTGCGGCTCTGTTGCTGGAAGACAGCACCCGCCGTCAGTTACTTGAAAGCTGCCCGGAATTAAAGAGCATCGCGCCGGAGTCTATCCGTGAAACGGCACGTGCTATTTTCGGCACCACAGGCGAAACCGACTCTCTGATCCGTGGGGATGAGTCAGGTGCCGAGGTTGCAGGCAATGGCCCGGTAACAGCCTCGAAAACACCAGCACTGGATAAGTACACCGTCAACCTCACTGAGCGTGCTCAGAATGGGCAGATTGACCCGGTACTGGGGCGTGACGAAGAGATCCGTCAGTGTATCGATATTCTTACCCGCCGCCGTCAGAATAACCCGATCATGACCGGTGAAGCCGGCGTGGGTAAAACCGCAGTCGTTGAAGGCTTTGCTCTGCGTATCGCTCAGGGCGATGTACCTGACCCTCTGAAAGGCGTCGCGGTTCGTACTCTCGACCTTGGTCTTCTTCAGGCTGGTGCGAGCGTCAAAGGCGAATTCGAAAATCGTCTTAAGTCGGTCATTGAAGAGGTACGTGCCTCTGTAACGCCAATCATCCTGTTTATCGACGAAGCGCACACTATGATCGGTGCCGGTGGTAAAGAAGGTCAGGGCGATGCCGCCAATCTCCTGAAGCCTGCTCTGGCCCGCGGCGAGCTACGTACTATTGCAGCGACTACCTGGGCCGAATATAAAAAATACTTTGAACGTGACCCTGCTCTGACCCGTCGTTTCCAGGTGGTGAAGGTGGAAGAGCCTTCGGAAGACAAAGCCATCGACATGATGCGTGGTATTGCAGAATCGCTGCAGAAACACCACAAAGTACGCATTCTTGATGAAGCTATCGTTGCCTCTGTAAAACTGTCTCACCGATATATTCCAGGCCGTCAGTTGCCAGATAAATCTGTCAGCCTGCTTGATACTGCCTGTGCTCGTGTGGCATTGAGTCAGTCATCCACACCGGGTGCCATCGAAGACGCTCAACGTCGTATTCAACGTGCTGACACCACTATTGGAAAGCTTGAGCGGGAGGCTGCCGCTACCGGCGAGCATACCGAGCGTCTGGAGGCACTGTACGCTGAGAAACAGGAAGCAGAAACACTGCTTACCACGCTGAAAGAACAGTACGAAAAAGAGAGTGCACTGATCAGCCAGATTCGCGAATGCCGCGATAAGATTGATCAGAACTTCCTGGCCGCAGAGGGCGACAAATTGTCTGAAGCAGACAGTGATGCACTGAAAGCTAACCTGAAGGCTCTGACTGCTGAACTGGCTGGCATTCAGGGGGAAAGCCCACTGATGCAGGCTAACGTTGATGAGCAGGCCATTGCGGAAGTCATCGCAAACTGGACGGGTATTCCGGTAGGCAAAATGATGAGTGATCAGATCAGTGCCGTGCAGACACTGGCCGATCGTCTGGGTCAACGCGTGATCGGGCAGCCACATGCGCTTGAAGCCGTGGCACAGGTCATCCGTACTTCCCGTGCAGGCCTGACGGATCCACGCAAGCCGATGGGTGTCTTCCTGTTCTGTGGTACCTCGGGCGTGGGTAAAACCGAAACTGCACTGGCGGTGGCTGATGAGTTATTTGGTGGTGAGCAGAACATCACAACCATCAACATGTCTGAGTTTAAGGAAGAGCACAAAGTCTCCATGCTGCTCGGCTCGCCTCCGGGCTATGTCGGCTACGGTGAAGGTGGCGTACTGACTGAAGCTGCTCGTCGTAAACCTTATTCCGTGATCCTGCTGGACGAGATGGAGAAAGCACACCCAGGGGTGCAGGACATCTTCTACAACCTGTTCGATAAAGGCACGATCAAAGATGGTGAAGGTCGCGATATCGACTTCAAAAACACCATCATCATCATGACCTCGAACGCCGGTGAAGACGCCATCCGCGCCATCTTCAACCAGGTGGAAGAGAAACCAGAGCCTGAAGTACTGCTCGACAATATCCGTCCGTATCTGCTCCAACACTTCAAACCAGCATTCATGGGCCGTGCGAACACCATCGCCTACTATCCGCTGGATGATGAGAACCTGATGAAGATCGCAGCGATCAACATGCGTCGTATTGAAAAGCGCCTGACCGAGAAATACGGAGCAGAGTTCAGCTACGACGAAGACGTGCTTATCAACATCGTGGCTCGTTGTCAGGAATCAGATACCGGAGCACGTAACATCGAAACCATTCTTAACCGTACTGTGTTGCCAGCACTGGCATCTGAGTGTCTGGCTAAGATGGCTGAAGGTGAAGAAGTCACGAAAGTGCACATCGGAGCCACCGAAGACGGTGACTTCACTTACCAGGTGAGTTGATTATCTGGTAGGAATTGAAACGGGGCAAAAGCCCCGTTTTTTTTGTATTGGTCAATGTATATCTTGAGATTAACTTTATGAGGATGATTGATTTCGGATTATGACTGCTGTTTATAGCGGAATATATTCTATGAACTATTCAACCGGTAGTAGAGGGCTTGTCGAATTCGTATCTTTTTCACCGCTCTGATTTGCGTCGAAGTAACGGTAGATTATATTTCCTCTTGGTATGCTTCCAGGTAGCGGGCGAGGATTTATCTTCGATTCAATGAAACTCGAAACGTCACCCTTATCGGCTCTATGATCTGACTTTATAGGGCTTTTTGTGTCGGTATATTCTCGAGCACTCCACATATAAAGGACGTGCTTTGCCAGCTCGATGTAGTCTGGAGAGGCTTCAATAACGGGCATGTCTGAGGAATCTTTGCTGTTCCAGGTCTTTAACTCACTAGCTTCTGGAGGAAGATCTAATTCTACGGAGTCCATAATTTTATCGATCAGGGAGGTGAAGTTAGTAAGAGGCACTCTATCCTCGATCCGATAGGGATTTCCGGCATTTATTGCGGAACGAGAGATCAGAAATTGAAATGATATGTACACATCATGAGAAAGAGGTGTATAGAATGTGATAATAGTTTTGCCATTTACTAATGGCTGAGCTTCACAATATAACCATCGGGTATTACCCTTATCCACCCATTGGCTATTTATTGGGGCGAGATAATTAGGCCATTTTATGTCAGTCAGGTCATACGGGTCGTCGAATCGGGCCTTATGGTGTTTTGAAATAAATGAAGAATCATGCTCTTTTATGATGGCATTGGCCATCTCTTCTGGCGAGTATAGGGTGCAGTTAATGGCTGGATTTATCAATCGGCTGGCTGTTATGAAAAACCGAATACCCCCACAATATCCCTGTAGAACAGGAAGCCCTCGATATTTCCAGGAATTTGAATAGATTATTGTGCTATGTCTATTTTCGTATTCCTCAAGATATTTCTGAGCAATCAGGTTGAAATCTGGCAGCGGAAAGTGATCATCTTCGCAAGCCCAATTCCGGTCTGGAAATGGTGGGGAGGATGGTGGTACTTTAAATTTTAGAGTCGCTATTGACAGATCTTTGACGACGATTTGTGCCTTTGACCAGTCAGGCCCCTTTGGATTTTTTTCACTTCCAAAAATCATGATAGTACCTTGGAAATCTTCCTGCTAAGTTCAAGTGCGAATCTGCACTTTTTTGAAACTTATGGTGTCATATGACTGGAGTCGATGCGCGCTTGCCAACGAAATTTTCATAAATTTCAATGTTCGAGTTTTTAAGGTCATCTCTTTTGTTGCTAACGCCTCTGCCACTCCAGGCCATTAAAACCTCAGGTGCCAATTTCAGATCTTCTGGTTTTGGACTTAGTGTTGGCAGATCGTATTTATGATCGTTATTTACGCTAACTTTTATCGATTTGATTATATTTTTAACCAACTTCGAAAACTCTGAGATATCGACTATGGATTCGGTTGTGTATGCGTTTGAAGACTTTGGTGTCGACCTTACGATAGTGAATGAAACCTCAATGTAAGTGTCGTGACCTATTGGGGTGCTAATTATTACATTTGTAGGACCGTCAACCAGAGGCTGAGAATCATAGTATAGCCAGTTTCGGCTATTGACTCTTATTGTTTTACAATTCAGTGGACATAGATAACTCGGCCATTCGTCAGAATTTATCTGAAATGAATCGACGTTGGGCTTTGGGTGCTTATTTCCGAGAAATGAGTTGCATATTTCGCTATTAATTACTCTTTCAAAAACATCCTTGGTATAGATGCTCTCATTCACTGGAAGATCATTACACTTAACGAGTTCCACAAACATATTTACGTGGCCTTGATAAGATCTAAGTAAACCAGTAGTCGTGTACTTCCATGAACTTGAGTGGATGATCAGTGCAGAAACATCGCCGCGTTGCTGTATATCTTGGCTATAAACTAAATCAAAATTATGGGGAATAGTATCTGGCTCCATTTCCCAACCTCTATCAGGAAAGGGCGGATTCGACTTCGGAGCCTGAAACGATATGTTTCCGAGTTCAAAGTACTTTGTGAAATTATTTAGATCTTTCCACTTGGGACCTCGTAATGATTTCATGGTCATCTTGTTCACGATATAAGCTTATGAATCTTCTTGCCAGCTTCTATGTATGGCTGGTCTTTTGTATGGAAGCCCTCATTTAATGAAGGTACCGAGTTTATAGCAATATTGGGAGCTTTGGTTGCTATTGCAGCCGCAGAAAGTAAAGTTACAGCTAAACCGCCTGAAATACCATTTGTGACGACGGCTGCGCCAATTGGAGGGGTAACGCATACCCAGATAAAACCTACGATGGTATCAACCATACTACTCACAACATCGCTGAAAATTTTACTGCTACATGTCAATAGTTCTAAGTGGATATGCCCATTGGACTACGATGGTTAATATCGAGCCTGATTGAATTGATAATCGCATTCGCTTCCATAGATGCAGATCGGATAATATCTTCTTTCTTAGCCTCGGAGGCCTGCCTTACAAGTTTGATAAGAAAGTTAAACGAGATCATCGTATCTTCTGATGCGGCAATGTAGAAGAGCAAGCGATCGGGTGACGGATTGTGTGCATATATAGGTCGGCCGCCAACATCGATAACATGTACGTGTGGATCGATGACCGGAGTGACTTCATCGTCTGTATCTTCGAAATCTATCCGGTACATGCCATCGATTTCAGTAATTGCAACTTTTGCTAAAGTAGACGTTGACTCTCGACATTGGTTGATTACCCAAGCCTTTGTATTCTCGGGCACCATCAAGTGTTGAGGGGGACAGTCCCTGAGGTTTCTGGTCAACGCTGATGCACTGAAAACCAGTTCCGCTGCGGGTTTCCGTAACCAACCTTCAGGAAGAAGGTAACAAGCACGCCTTAAAAAGGTCTGACTGAAATAAAGAGGATCTCCATCTTCAGGATCGGGGCTATAGTCAATAGCGCTTAAAGGATTAATATACGGTCGCTCATCTATATGAGTGTATCCGTGTAGATCAGCCTTTAAGGGGGCATTGCCTTTGGGGCAATAGAAACTCAGTTTTGTTTTTAACAAGTAGATTTCGAAGAGTTCTTTGTCTCGTTCACTTACTTTGAATAAGCTTCTTGTATAGAGGCCCAGATTCCCTGTCACTCGTTATACCTCTGCTTCTGCCTTATCTCGTAGCGACTTCTGTGAGAGGCGGAGTACACAACGATCCATAAAGTCATTCATGGTCTGGTGGGTAACTTCTTCAAGATTATGCTCGGGGCTGTAGTACTTATAGCCAGAGTGGCGCTGCAAGCTGAAGTCGACAAGTAAGTAGTGATTTTTACTGACGGGCGCGACAAAGAGGTATTCAGGCTCTTCATGATGGTACTCAGATTTTGCCACCAACCAACGCGTAGAGTTGAATTCTTTATATTGAAAATCTTCACTTTTGACCGGATATACGTGATCCGCAGATCCCAGACTACCTAGCTTGGCTCCCGTATTGTTGCAAGCCCAGAACTCATTGCAAAGCTTAAGTATTGAAATCTCAAGATCGGACTGATCGAAAAAATTCAGTTCGGGATGAAATTGCTCAGGGAAGTGCATTAATGTGATTGTTAGTACAGTACTGCCAATAGAACTTGCTCTGTATCCCTTATGAGACCACCCTCGTTCGTATATGCGCAATGCATACACGTTTCCTTCTGATTCATAGAAATTTCTTAAATTGTAAATATCAGAATCTTCAGGGAATGCTGATATCGGATACATCGCAGTATGTTTTACGTCAGGCATTGCCAGAATGTTCGAAGACAGGTCGACCACAACATCCCTGAATCGTTTAATGTCCGGGCGGGAAAGGTCTGAGTCCGAGCCAAAGAGGCTTTTCAGGATATTCATTATTAACTCTTCAGCTTCATCTTTATGACATCGTAAAAGGTCTTGGCGAGGCTACCTGAGGCTTTCTCGGCGGTCAGGTTGAGCTCTGCTACTGTCATGTGGGGATTGAGATGAGGGTTGAAAGCCTCGTTCGTGAGCCCGTTAGCACTGATGTTACGTGCCATATGAGCAGTCTGGATCCCTTTATGCATTGATAGTATGCCGCCAATAGCCAATGCTGCGATCCCAAAACCTGTGGCGGGTAAAGTTAACGCGACTCCGCCAATTCCCATTGTTGCTACACCGGATACACTCGATGCCATGTTCACTAAGTCCTGGCGTCTTTCTCTGTGAAGCAGTATACCCTCGTCTCTATGACCCATAGCCTCTAGTTGCTGTTTCAGGCTGTCGCCAGACATAAGTTGAGTTTCACGGCTCTTCTGGTCATGAGGGTGAATTTTCATAACATTGCTATGCAACTGAATATTTGTTGACCTTATTGCAGGTAGAACATCAGCTACTGGCGAAGTAGGGGCCATGAATATAACCGTATGATTGCTTAAATTCGTCTGCTTTATACCAGAAATCGCTTTATGAAATACGTCGATACCTGATCCGTGGATAACCCACGAAACTTCCTTTTCCTCTTTTGCTGCTTTCTTTAATACGTGTTGCAGTCTTGCTGATGCAATCTCCAGAGTGGTCGTTTTCTGAGCAGGTGTTTTCCACCTTGTTGCACCCTTCTGAAGGTAGGGAGGATTATAGAACATTGAGTAGTTATTTATTTTTTCGCGCGCATCTTTATTGGAATAAGCATTTACGAGCATAGGAGGGATGATATTTTCGGAAGCTTGTTTTAAATTTTCACATAGTCCATTAACGGCTGCATAGCTTCTCTTTACTTCAAGATTGCAGGTCGTTCCTGATCGCCACGATCCATCTGCGTTCCGCTCAATATCATAAACCCCAGGTTTGGAATCTCTCGAAAAATCAGCAAGATCAACATCTGTGATGTAGACACCGGGAGCCTTTGCTTCATCGCTTGCATACTGAAAGATCTTATACTTTATCTTTGCTCTTCCGATGATGCCCATATGTTCTTTTGGATTAGCAACGTTGGTAAAGGAATCTATACCACCGGCTGTAGCACGAAGTTGTTTGATTCGTGAGAATGCCTCGTCAAGATCTGCCTGGCTATCAAATCCGGAGAATTTACGGATAAGATCAGATTTTATGAAAATGGCACGCCCCACGCGGCCATCGGTATCCTTATCCAGTAAAACATATTGGTTACCCGCTTTTTGTATTCCTTTGCTGAAGCCGGCATTTTTTGCTGCATTGTTAAGTGTCGCGCTATTCATATCGTTCCTTGAGAATAAAATTACATGTTTATCTGGTTATCAGCTCACAACCTGAGCTGCTTTCCTGACCAGCTCAGACACATTGTGATGCAGTCGGGTGAAGATCATCCTAATGAACGACACACTCAGGGTCGCGGTTTCTGACACGACTATGCCTAATGCCCGCGCCATACGGATAATCAGGCGCATCACCCAATACCCGAGATCCTTGGTGAAGTCGTACGCTTTGTGCATCAGGTAGGCCAGCCGGTCGAGAATAGTGAAGGTTGTCGTGCCTACTCCTACCAGTACTGCGACTCCCGCATGTATGATTTTCTTCACAACCCACATTAAGGCCGCGTCCAGTACGCGTGCAGTGTTAAGGCAGAGTGATACCGGACCATCGGATTTCAGCCAGTTCTCAACTGACTTTTCCAGCAGCTCTGGCGGACGCAAGGCTTTCAGGGTTGGCCACTCCAGGCTTGCGGTACTACCACCAGAAACGGAACTAATATAGTTCTCCATCTTGTGATATTCCCAGGGCAGTAGCGCTAATCCGGAGTTGAGAAGGTAATCTGTTCCCGTGTCTGGGACATGGGTGAAGGGCCAGGTTGGCACCATAGGGACTGGATCTGTCTTATGGTATACGCGATATACGTTGTCCGCGGTTACCCGATTCGTCAGATCGCTAGCGAAGTATGGAAAGCCTACACGCGGTGAGCCAAAGGTGTACAGTTTGACTGGTACTGAGGTATTGCTATTCAGCCAATCGGCAGCAAGGGTTGCGAGCGCGCCCCCGAGGCTGTGTCCTATGCAATGGACGACCTGAATTTTGTTGCGCTTAGCCAATTCTGTCTGAAACGCCTTCAGCTGCGGCAGAAAAGACTCAAATGTGTACTGGAACCCCTGATGGACCTGACCGCCAGAGTTTGAGCGTGTTATCCCGGCATTAAGATCGGTTAACGCATCGAAGCCACTAGCCGTGCCTTTCAGTATAACGAATGCCTGATTTTCGTACTGTTTGATCCCGAAAGCACATGCACCCATGATGTGACTGGATTTGAGAACGATGAAGGCTCCGGTTTTTCCTTTGAGCTCCTCTTCAACTTCAAACCTGTCTTTATGCTCGAACAACACAATTTTACGTGTGATATCGTCTTTCAGACGGTAAGCGTCCTGAGCGAGTGTGGCGGCGAATCGTGCATCCAGAGTTCCAGTACTCATACTCGGTTCCTCTAATTATTTTTCTTCCCAGGTGCAGTTGGTCAAAATCAACGAGCTGGCGGTCCTGTGTGTACGCAGTTCGTCACTAAGCTCACAGTTGAGGTTCAGTGGACGACCATCCAGTTCGGAATTTTCTTCAGCATTCATTTTCCCATTCGCCCAGATCTCATAGGATTCACCCTGGTATTCAACAATGATCTGTTGGGATATTACGATCTCGACGGGCAGAAATTTTTTTACTGATTTTTCGTAGTTTGCAGGGAAAGTGAATTCACCGTTACCGTCTGTATTCGTCGATTCAGTGATTGGGTCTTTCCACTTGGTAGTTCGTGTAACAGTTGCTCCGATCGCCGGACTCCCGTTTAAGGTGACTTTCGCCTTTACCGGTGAAAATGTGCATATTTTTCCTGCATCAAATAAAGACATAGCGTGTCCCGTTGGCGTTATAAGGAGTGAAATTAATAGGGTGGCGGAGAGGTGTCTGATCATATTCTTAATCGACCATTCACCCGCCCACCAACACTGTCGGGCAACCAAGCACGATCTTTCCTCCGTGCGCTGTGGAGTCCCCCATGCGGGCCGCTGGCTTATTACTCAGTAAAACGGTCGTGCTACCCATTGCTACCGAATCAGGTGGGCCGACACAAACACACATACTTCCTGCGGTTGCCGCTGGTAAGTTGCCAATTAATACGGTCGGTGCGCCGGGAGATACTATCGGGCCACCAACGTGGGGTACCGGGCCGGAGGACATCGGACAGACGTGCATATCAGTAATGCGTGAAGCGGGTTTACCCATGATCAGGCTCCTTCTACCATACCGTTTCCGCCGCGGGCGAGGTCGAGCCCTTGTGCGAGAAAGAGTTCGTAGCAATCTTCGAGATTTTCTGGGTCAATACTGGCAGCGGCAAGAGCGATGCTGCCAGCAACTGCGTGAGCATAGAGATACGGTGGTGGTGGCACTTCTGGCTCACCGGCTGGAGTCATGCTGCCAGTGCACCAGCTGGCAGCCGTTGCTGCCCAGCTCGCGGCTGTTTTGTACTGAGTTTTTTCGCCCAGTTCTTTGCAGCGCATGCGGTGATCTTCTGTTGGCTTTCTGGCCCAGGTTTCAGTGGCCAGTAAGGCATTGATGTTGTTTTCATCAGCGTCTGGCTTCTGTGCTTTACGAGCTGCAAGGCAAGCCCACCAGACGGCTTCGCGTTTGGGCAGGCCGTGGGCGAGTAACTTGATGGCATCTTGGTAATATCCTGCGGCCATCAGTTTTTCAATGCTGATCTGAGGTGCCGTGTCCGGAATCACCACGTCTTCAGCTTCAGGTTCTGTCAGCTCAAATTCTTTCAGTAATTCGGCGGCTGTCAGTGCTTCTATTTTGATCAGTTGGCTCATGTTACTGCTACCAGTCAGTTGATCTTAGTCAGTGCGCCTTTCACGGTGAGAATCCCGCCGGCGGATACTTCGCCCATTGCACTTGCCTTGGCTTTCACCATAGTGCCTTTGATCTGAATTCCGCTCTGGTCAATTTTAATGCTGTTTGCACCGACCTTGAGTTCGATTGAATTCTTAGAGGTAATCTTAATCGCGCCCATAGCATCGATGGTTGATGTACCTTTACTGATCTTCAGGCTGTGGTTGCCACTATTGATTTTGGTTGCCTGATTACCCTTGGCGACGGTCAGGGTGTCGTTACCCTTACTGATGGTCGCTGTCCTGTTCTGTTCTACCGTCAGGGTCTGGTCATTTTCTACGGTGCCGGTCTGGTCGTTGTGAACGAGCCAGTTGTGGTCTTTTCCGGCTTCCATATATATTTCTTCGCTGCCACCCTTGTCATCGAAGCGGAGTTCATTGAAATTGCCGCCTTTGATCATGGTTTTCCAGCCGCTCTGAGTTGCGGTGTAATTCGGACCTTCATTTGTTCCGTTATAGAGAGCTCCGGTAACAATCGGACGATCAGGGTCGCCGTTTATGTAGCTAACCACGACTTCCTGAAATACTCTTGGGACAAAATTGGCCCCCCAGCCTTTTCCAGCGAATTGTTGTACTACGCGGATCCAGCAGGAATTCTGTTCGGTGTTCCAGGGAAAGGTAACTTTTACCTGGGTCAGTTTGTCGTCTGAACTGTCGCTGCCAGTGGCTTTTACTTCGGCAACAGTTGCCAACTGAGGGGTCGTGATCATCCGGCGCTCGCCTTGGAACGACGGCCGTACCATAGTTTCTGAAGGTACTGCAGAAAAACGGTTGGAGAAGTGTGTATCTTCACCGTTACCATCGCGCGCAACGATGCTGAGCTGGGTCACGATGTGCTTTCCACACTCGCTTTTTATTGGATGATCCGTCTCGAATCGTCCGCCTGCGGTCAGAGTGATGACATTGCTGGTGCCCTGTGCAACGTCGTGACCGCCCTCAATGGACTCCATGGCCCGGCTTGCAATCGCTTTGTTGTACTGATCACTTAGCCGATGCTGTTTATTGCCATCGTCCTCCATGTGGTACCGACCAAAGGCTTCCAGCACAGTTCCAGAGATTTTATTGAGCTCTGATTTTGTTTTAACAACCTGCTTGTTGTCTTTGGTGGTCGTAAATTCGGAGTAATCTCGGAAGTCGACCGAGCCTGTATGGTAGTTGTATGTGCGCTGCCAGCTGTGAATCGAGTTCTCGGCAGGCTGAACGCCACCTCCGTCGTATTCAATTTTCGTGCTTTCGGCGTCAAAGAAGTCCTGCGCATCGCCAGCAAAGACGAGTTTATGCTCTCCGTCTTTGTGGGTGAAATAATAAGCGACACCCTCTTCAGCAAGTAGGCGGGAAATGAACTCGAAGTCAGTCTCTTCATACTGAACGCAGTATTCGCGCTTTACGAAGGGGCCTGATGCTTTAAAGTCGCTTTTGATCGCAGCGCCATAGTCAGCGAGGACATTGTTGATGATATCTTTTGAGGTTTGATTTTCGAAGATCCGGTTTTTCGCACCCAGAGTCGTGAACCAGAGCCCAGGTACAACTTCGATACGATAGCGGCGCAGGCCTTCGTCATTGATATCCAGCATGGCCAGATGATTGATGTAGCCATGGATAAATCGTTTATTCGGATTTTTGTCAGACAGAATGCTGATAGTGACGTCTTTCGCAAGGAGATCTTTCTGGCTGATGTCATGGTTATCCGAGAGAAGATCCAGGGTATACCTGAATAGATCCGATACCCTCTCTTCACCAGTGAGTTCACTGACGATCATGGCGTCTTTGCCAATGGGGGTTTCGATCTGAATAAGACGTTTGTTCTGGCTGAGTACCGTCATGCTATATCACCACCGCGCTTGTGATGGGTAGCGTAATGATGGGGGCTACGCTTCCGCTTGCGTTAGAAATTCCTTGATAAAAAGGGTGGTCAATTGCTGACCACCCTTCGCGAGTATAAGGGATTATGGCCCTTATTACAGCGGTTTTGCAGTGGTCAGGTCGTAACCCACTTTCATGTTCTTGGTGTTCTTGTTGGTCTTGTCTGCGTGAGTCAGATCTGCTTCGATTTTAGCGAAGCTCAGAGAGATAGACTCAGCAGGTGCACCGCCAGCGCTTGCGCTGATGCTGTAAGAAGAGATGATTACTTCTTCCAGAGTGTAAACAGCGTATTTCTCAACTTTTTCTGCGCCAGTCTGTACAACGTGGATTTCAACTTTAACACCCGCGTCGCCAGTAACGGAGGACTTGAACAGACCACCAGAAGCAGCATCCAGAGGCTTAGTCACAGTGACTTCGCTGATGCTTGGACGAGATGCTTCACGGTTAGCCATTGCACCAGCCTGCATGGTGATAGAACGACCTACGCCGAAGCTCATGCTGTCTACTTCGATCCAGTTTTCATAACCAGCAGCAGTCACGTTACCTTGTGGGTTGTTGCTGTTGAAATTCATGTAAATAGCCATTTAACAATTCCTCTATGTTATCGATGATTTTCCCTGTAGCCATGGCTGTGCACGCCGTTCCTGTGGCGTAATAACCACGGCCATATGGCAGGTGCGATGAAGTAAAACAGAATTCTTCGGGCCGTAAAACCCTGAATTTCAAAGTTTAATTCGACTCTGGCACGAATTTAATTGATTCCATCTGGGGAGGGTGAATGGGAGTCACAGCATGATATTTGCTCAGCGCCCGCTATAGCTGTTCCCGGGGAGCGAACCCCTGCCACCGCAGTGAAGATTTTCACTCTGACACGATTTAATGAAAGAAATTTTGTAAAGAAATGGGGCTGCGGGAATCGTTAGGTAATAACGCGCCAGGTCAGCAGGCACGCCACTCCTCAGGCTGATGCTTTTGACTTTTTCTTCTTAGGGCGTCCGCGCTTAAGTGGGCGGACTCTGTGGTTGGCGATCTTTTCGATCTTTTCTGTGAACTGGTCCCCACCGAGTACCTGCCCCAGTTTGATGGTCTCAGCAATGTAGCTCAGCAGGCCGCGATCAAATTCATACCGGAACAGGGTGCTGTATTCATTTGCTCTGTCTTCACGGGTGTCGCCCAGCGCCAGATACAGTCGATGATCAGCAATGAGGTCGCTCTTCCGTCGCCCGGTGTGATAGTTGAAGCTTGACCATTTATAGAGCTCTGGGCTTTCCACGAGTCCTTCGTGCATAGGTTTCAGCTCAACGTAGCGATAACAGGTCAGCAGGTAGGCTTCAGAATCAATCACGCTGGATTTGTAGCGGCCAGCCCAGAGGGTGCCGGAGCGTTGATAGCGGTGATTAACATACTGCACGTAGCGTCGGCCGAGCGACTGCATCATTGATGAGATGCCATTGGGGATATTCGGGGTGGCGACCATCTGTACCGCATTCGGCATGAGGACATAGGCATGAATGTTTACGTCGTACTGCTCGGCGGCTTTCTTCAGGCAGGATAGGTAGAAGTCGTAATCTTCATCGTCAAAGAAGCAGTTCAGATTATTGTGACCAACCTGAATGATATGCTGTGGGATGTTGGCGATGTTTATTCGCGGCAGTCGTGCCATGACGTTTCTGATTCCTTCCCTGTTCTGATTCACTACGCCCAGAAGCGCTGCCACGCCTGAGAGGCCAATTATGATGAAGGCATGTGCCAAAATCAACCGCGCTCATCCCGGCAAAATATCTGTCCCTGTCCGGTTTTATTTGTTTTAATCGGGCGGCAATCCAAGCAGAGCCGCTGTTATCCGCAGTCCGCCCGGAGGGAGAGTGCTCTGAAAATCTGATTTATGGAATATGGAATGAGCAGAAGTGTCACTCTAGCGGTGAATGGCCGTACGGACATCGGTCAGGTCAGGGAAGAGAATGAAGATTCTATTACCTGGTATAACCACCCGGAACATCCATTTGCTTATGTCGTCGTCGCTGATGGCATGGGTGGTTATAGTGGTGGAGCGCTTGCCAGCAGGATTGCAGTACAGACTCTCAGCCTCCAGTTCAGCCAGTTGTTGACGCCAACCTTTCTGGCCTGCTCGCCTGATCAGCAGAAGCTGATGATTCAGGCTGCCGTCCGTAACGGCATTCATAAGGCCAACCACTCCATAATTGAAGCCAAAGCTGAGAACCCTAACTTTGCTCACATGGGCACCACAGTGGTTCTGGTAGTGCAATGGGGGGATCAGCTCACGGTCGCACATGTTGGCGATTCCCGCGCTTATTTGTGGAGTCTCCGCGGTCTTGTTCAGCTCACCCGCGATCATAGCGTGGTTCAGGAGATGATTGATTCGGGGGCCATGAGCGAAGAGGAAGCCCGCACGAGTAATGTCCGGAATCATATTACCCGGGCGCTTGGGGTTCATGATGATGTAGAACCTGAGCTGATGACCTACCGGATTGCCGAGAGCGCGCTGCTCATGCTTTGCAGCGATGGGCTTACTGAGTATTTCGATAATCCGGATATCCAGCATGTACTTGCAACGCATCGCCCGGCACTTGAATGCTGCTATCGCTTCATTGATGAGGCTAATCACAAAGGCGGACGCGACAATATCAGTGTTGGCATTATGGAGGTCAGCTTTACGGCGCGTCCTTCATATGAAACTCCTCTGTCCGTACCTGCTGGTACCGGCGAAGACACTACGGTCCGGCGTAATCAGCCAGGGCGCACCTGATCCCTCAGGGCATTGCAGGTGCCTTAGCTGTCACTGAGTGACTTACCTGTCTTCTGACACATTGAGTGCTTCCTCAATAATTTAGTAAACTCCTGTTCATTGAATGAGTGTCAGCCCGTAGCAGATGTTCCTTGTGTTGTCAGGCCGGTATTCATTGTGAGGTCATGTTGTTATAATGCCGCCGCCCTGTTTATGGTCCTGCCAGGCCATGCGTGCGAGTGTTGGCGCGACAGCGGGGGTGAGTGCTTACTTGCACTTGTAATGAATGGATTGTTTATCTCAAAAGGGCAAGGATGTCTTCCGAAATCACTCCAGAGTATTTTTCACACCGCGACGGCCTGTATGGCCCGGCGCCGCTTATTGCTGCGCGTCTGATTTGTGTCGTGGTTGATAAGGGACAAGGAACAAGATGCTGAAGGTAAAAGGGCTTCACCGATCCTTTATTGTTGGCGCATTGATTGCGCTGACCAGCGCGCCGCTTCAGGCCGCTGAAAACATTAATGTGCCCGATCAGGATCTGATGACCCTGCGGGACGTGTTCGGGATTGATGCCCCTGATGCCCAGGGGGATGCCTCCGACAGACTGCGCCGGCGTACCGAAGCTCCGGATGTGATGCCGCGCCCTGATGGAGAGATACCTGAAGTTAACGAGCGGGATAGCGGCCCTCGGATCATTGTGAACAAGTTTACGTTTGAGCGGCTCGAAGAGTTTCCGAAGTTCGGTATCACGCGCGAGGGCGTGGAAGCAGAAGCCGAGCGCCTGCGTGTGATTTACATGAAAGAAGACCGTCGCCGGGAGGATGGATACACGCCGGAAGAGGTCAATGAAATCACGTCTTACCTCAAAGATATCGGTAGCCAGTCGGCAGTTGATGATCTGACTCATGAAGACATGCAGGCACTGATTGAGCTGGTGCGCGAACAGAACCGTAATCGTGGACTGAGCTTTGCCGACCTCGAGGAAGTCGCCAACGTACTTACTCAGTACTATCGCCAGAGGGGGCTGTTCCTTGCGCGGGTTCTTCTGCCTGCCCAGGAGGTGACCGATGGGGTTGTTACCTTCACGGTCATGGAAGGACGCCTTGGCCAGGTCGAGCCACTGAACAACAAGTGGTACAAGGACTCGACTCTGAAGTCGCCTCTCAAATCTGTAATGGGCGATATCGTCACTAGCAGGGAAATTGAAGAGGCGCTCTATATTCTGAATGACCTGCCGGGTATGACCCTCAGTGGTGCGTTCTCTGCGGGTGATAATCCAGGGGAAACCCGCCTGAAGCTGGTTGTCCGCGAGGAAGATAACATGGCCTTCCTGGTGCGTATGGACAACCACGGTGCGGATTTCACGGGTAAGGCCCGCCTGTTCGTCAACATGCAGATGTTCAATCCTATTGGTTTTGGTGACAGCCTGAGCCTGGGGCTGCTGCGTTCTGAGGATCTGGGTGAAAATAACTCGGACAAAGGCATGGAGGACACCGTTGGCTCGCGTGATGCCCACAGTAACCTGGGCCAGTTCAGATACACCTTCCCGGTGTTTGGGCTGCGTAACCGGATCGGAATTGCAGCGGACCGCAATAGTTTCGATCTGGTCGACGAAAAGGGCAGTATCGTAAACGCGCTTGAAATCAGTGGTGTGAACACGACCTATGCTCTGACCTTTGATCACACGATCACCCGCACCCGGGACTTTAATATGGCGGCTGGCCTGGCGCTGACGGATAAAACGTCCCGGGTCGACAGCTTTATTGATTTTCTCTCGACAGAAGATCGCGTTCGGGGAAGTGAGCTGAACTTCTATATTGATGGCCTGACTCAGTCGGGTATCAGAATGTTGAATACCGCAAGCCTGGCCGTTCAATATGGTGAGTTTTTAACGGATGTTGTGGCTGGCGCCGATGAGACCTTTTACAAAGGTGTGCTGCAGACAAATTCTCTCTTCTTTGTGCCACTTCCTTTCACAGACAACTTCAGCCGGTTGCTGACCAGTGTCCGTCTTCAGTATTCCGAGCAGATTCTTCCGTCATTCGAGCAGTTCAGTCTTGGTGGTGCTAATGGCGTGCGCAGTTTTCTTGTCGGAGACTTCTCTGCAGACAAAGCTCTGTATATCAATAACGAGTGGTATTTCAACTTACCGAACTGGTCTATCGGATCAGGTCGCACCATCAATGACGTGTTTCAGATGGGCCTTCTTTTTGACTTCGGATATGGCATCCAGAATGGAGGCTTTATTAATGACAGTGGTTCGGTTGCTGACAGTGAATGGGCCCGCCTGAGTGCGGCGGGTCTGGTATTTAAGACGAACTGGGGTAAAACCTTTGCGGGCAAAGTGTCGGTTGCCACACCGATTGATGGCGTATCCAGCCTTGATCCGGATGATGAAAATGACAGCGTGAAACCCATTCAGAATAATGCCGATGCGATTGAGATATTCGCCGACATTAATTTTTATTTCTGACATTCAGTGTGCGGGATAACCGGGTGATACATACCGGCAGGCACAAGGATAACGGCAGGTAATACCTGCAGCGTAATGAGAGTAGTGACAATGACCAAGCTCAGCCATACCACTCGTGGTACTCAAAAGAACGCAAACGGAGTAAATTTGTTAACTCAGGCAGTTCAGACGATGAATGCCGTAATGGCAGGTGTACGCGACGGCCTGAAAGGTGGCTTGTATGTCACCCTGATCGCCGGTCAGGTGGTTGCTCCTGTGGTGTGGGCTTTGCCTGATCAGTCAGGATATGAGGCAGGTAATGCCCCAGTGTCTGAGATTGAGATCAGTGGGAACGACATGATCATCGCTCAGGATAATTCCAGAATACTGTTGAACTGGGATTCATTTAACATCGCTGCAGGTGAGTCTGTCTCATTTATTCAAGACCTCAATCAGTTGGCTATCAACCAGGTCAATGGTGGTTCGCTTTCAGAAATCTTTGGCACTTTGAATGCCGATGCCAACATTATGCTCATTAATCCCGCAGGTGTTGCTATTTATAATGGGGCTATTGTCAATGTAGGCAGCCTTATTGTGTCAGGTATGACACTTGATGAAACGGCTTTAGAGCCGGGTGCAATCAACTCTGATGCTACTGGCCCTTTCGATTTCTCATTTGATGAGGCCAGTGGAGGACTAGTCACGGTTCAGGACGGAGTTAGTCTTACGGCTGGTAATCTGATTCTTCTTGGTAAGCAGGTTACGGTAGATTCTGACATAGATGTTGGAAGTGGATTGTTCGGAGCAGGGGCTGCGGGCTCGGCGGTAGTCACTTTCGATGACGACGGCCTTGTTGGCTTCTCGTTAAATAGTGACCTCACCTCGGTGCTCTCAAGTGATGCACAGGTTGCAATTAATGGAGCTGTGAATGCGGGGCGCGTTATTCTTACAACTCAGCAAGCAGCCGCTGCAGTCAATAACTCAATCAATATTACGGATACGATTACCGCCGAAAACATCAGTATTTCGGGCGATCGTATTCTCCTTGGCGGTAGCGTTGCGTCAGTTGAGGATGCTGCAACAGCGTCCGTGAGTCAGAATCTGGAAATCAGCGCAGAAGAAAGCCTGACCATTTCTGGTGCATCTACAAGTATTACTGCAGCCAATCATTCGGTAACCGCAGAAGCGTTGGATGTCAGTGCTGCCTCAAGCACATTTAACCAGTTAGATACTACCAGTACTGGTGCTGTCACTGCTGGTGGATTAACAGTGGGTGGGCTCTCTTCTGTCAGCGCATCATCCGCTGCTTTAACGACCAATGCGAATGCCACACTGGTCGGTGGTAGCAATAACGAAATCAGCACTAACGCAATAAATTTTACTGGTGTTGCTTCGGCTGATCTGTCGAGCCAATCACTGGCAGGTAGCTCTGGTATCGATAATTTCAACCTAAATGGTGGTGCGTTAACAGCGAACAATATCGCTATCACGAACGCGGCCTCGGCAATTAATGCTAGTGGTGAGAATGATACGCTCACCACAGACGCAGCGAGTGTCAGCCTGACAGGTTCAAACGAATCCGTTACTGTCGGCGCATATACCTTCAGCGATATAGAAGATGTCGCGCTCAGCTCCGGGGCGATTAACGGCTCAGTGACAGACGACATTTTTACAGTGACGGGAAGTAATGCGGTGACCGTGGATGGAATGGCCTTTACTGGTGTTTCGTCTGTTGATGGAGGGGCGTCAAAGTACGGAGATAGTGTATTTACAACAGGTACTACCTCTCTGGTTAGTTCGCAGATGAATGCTTTAAGTACTTTCGGAATCAACTTTACTGGTATTGAAAACGCAGATTTAAACGGTCAGTCACTGGCAGGCAGCACAGGTACCGATACCTTTACTCTGACGAATGCCGGCCTGACAGCGAATAATATTGTTATTACTGACTCTGCTGCATCGGTGGATACCAATGGCGGTAACGATGTGTTTGCAGGCGCCACTGGCGCCTGGGAACTGACCGGTGCTAATGGTGAACTTAAAGGCACTAACGCATCTGAATTTACCTTCACTGATGTCGCGGGTGCGAATCTCTCCGGCCAGTCACTGGCGGGTAGCACAGGTACTGATACTTTCACGCTGACGAATGCCGGTCTGACTGCTAACAGTATTGTAATTACTGACTCTGCTGCATCCGTTGATACCAATGGCGGTAACGATGTCTTTGCAGGCGCCACAGGTGCCTGGGAGCTGACCGGTACTAATGGTGAACTCAAGGGTACCAACGCGTCTGAATTTACCTTTACGGAAGTCACGAACGCAGATCTCTCTGGCCAGTCACTGGCAGGTAGTAGCGGCACCGATACCTTTACGCTGACGAATGCCGGTCTGACTGCGAACAGTATTGTAATTACTGACTCTGCTGCATCCGTTGATACCAATGGCGGTAACGATGTGTTTGCAGGCGCCACTGGCGCCTGGGAACTGACCGGTGCTAATGGTGAACTTAAAGGCACTAACGCATCTGAATTTACCTTCACTGATGTCGCGGGTGCGAATCTCTCCGGCCAGTCACTGGCGGGTAGCACAGGTACTGATACTTTCACGCTGACGAATGCCGGTCTGACTGCTAACAGTATTGTAATTACTGACTCTGCTGCATCCGTTGATACCAATGGCGGTAACGATGTCTTTGCAGGCGCCACAGGTGCCTGGGAGCTGACCGGTACTAATGGTGAACTCAAGGGTACCAACGCGTCTGAATTTACCTTTACGGAAGTCACGAACGCAGATCTCTCTGGCCAGTCACTGGCGGGTAGCGCTGGTGTCGATAATTTCACTTTGAATGGTAGCGCGTTAACAGCGAACAATATCGCTATCACTAACGCGGCCTCGGCAATTAATGCTGGTGGTGAGAGCGATACGCTTACCACTGACGCAGCGAGTGTCAGCCTGACGGGCGAAAACGAATCTGTAACGGCTGGCGCATATACCTTCAGTGATATCGAAGACGTTGCCCTCAGTTCAGGTGCGATTAATGCCAACGCTAGCGATGATACTTTTACCGTCACAGCCAATAATGCCCTGAGGACCGCAGGCATTGATTTTACCGGTGTTGCCTCAGTCGCAGCAGGCAGTGGCAGTGAAACTAACGGTGATACTGTTGATACCACTGATACAGTGTCGCTGGTTGATTCTGTGATGAATGCCTTAATAACATTCGGAATTAATTTCACCGGTGTTGAAAATGCAGATTTAAACGGTCAGTCGCTGGCGGGTAGCACTGGTGTCGATAATTTCACTTTGAATGGTAGCGCGTTAACAGCGAACAATATCGCTATCACTAGCGCGGCCTCGGCAATTAATGCTGGTGGTGAGAACGATACTCTCGCCACAGACGCAGCGAGTGTCAGCCTGACGGGCGAAAACGAATCTGTGACGGCTGGCGCATATACCTTCAGTGATATCGAAGAGGTCTCGCTCAGCTCAGGTGCGATTAATGCCAACGCTGGCGATGATACTTTTACGGTTACAGCCAATAATGCCCTGAGGACCGCAGGCATTGATTTTACCGGTGTCGCCTCAGTCGCAGCAGGCAGTGGCAGTGAAACTAGCGGTGATACTGTTGATACCACTGATGCAGTGTCACTGGTTGATTCTGTGATGAATGCCTTAACAACATTCGGAATTAATTTCACCGGTGTTGAAAATGCAGATTTAAACGGTCAGTCACTGGAGGGTAGCGCTGGTGTAGATACTTTCACTTTGAATGGTAGCGCGTTAACAGCGAATAGTATCGCTGTCACCAACGCGGCCTCGGCAATCGATGCTGGTGGTGGTAGTGACTCTATCAGCACAGATTTGTCTGCAGTCGCTTTAACCGGTGGAGATGGAGAGCTGATTGTTGGCGCTTATACCATGTCGGATATTGAGTCCGCTGACGTCAATGGAGCTGTTCTGTCGGGCAGTGATAACGCTGATAGTTTTATTGTTAATGGCCTGAACCTTACTGCAAATGGGGTTGTTATCAATGGTGCAGCATCTGCAATCGATGCTGGCTCTTCTGGCACAGGTAGCGACACAGTTTCATCCCAGGAAAGCTCAGTTAAGGTCTCAGGGCAAAGTGGCAAAATCACTACAGCAAATTATGAGTTTTCGGATATCGAAGCTTTTGATGGTTCGAATCTGACATTAACTGGTACCGATGGGAACGACATCTTTAATATTCAGGATGGCGAGGTAACTCTCGATGGCAGTAGCACTGTATTTACCGGTGTATCTGAAATCGACGCTTTGGATGGTGATGACACGCTGAATACACACGGTGTGGCCGCTACTCTTCTTGAGAGTGCGGGCATTGGGATTCTGAATGCAATTGAAGCTCTTGGAATTTCGTTCCTGCAACTGGAAGTTGTGAATCTCGGTGGTGGAGAACTATCTGGCAGCGCAGGCGCTGATACCTTTGCGGTAAATGGCGCGACACTCACTGCAAATGGTGTTTCTGTTACTGGCGCTGGCAATCAGATTGATGCCGGAGGTGGTAATGACGCCGTTGACCTGTCAGATTCC
The DNA here is from genome assembly GCF_950066645.1 of uncultured Thalassolituus sp. Lineage (GTDB taxonomy): Bacteria > Pseudomonadota > Gammaproteobacteria > Pseudomonadales > Oceanobacteraceae > Thalassolituus. The sequence goes on from NZ_CATMFB010000001.1 coordinate 366,241, forward strand.
GTGGCGACACTCACAGGAACCGACGGGCAGTTTGGCACTTCAGCCTATACGTTCAGCGCCGTTGAAACTGTTGCCATGACCGATGGATCCCTGACGGGGACGTCAGGCAATGACGAATTTAATTTGACGGGCGATAACGCAGTAACCGCAACCAACATCGGTTTTACCGGCGTTATTTCAATCAGCGGCGGTGCAGGAGATCAGGACAGTGTGACCACACAGAATGCTGCTCTGGTTGGCGATGGTAGCAGCGGCACTGGTAAAGCCAATGCTCTGAGTACACAGGGTATTTCGGTCACAGGTATCGAGGTGGCTGATTTACAGGGTGGGGTATTATCCGGTAGCGATCAGGCCGACACTTTTGCTCTTGAGAGCGGAGAGCTCAGTGCGAATGGAATAACTTTCAGCAACGCCGCCAGTACCATTGATATGGGGTCGGGCTCAGACAGTTTAAGCAGCGACGAAACTCAGGTAACTCTGAGCTCCGGGCTCAAAGAGCTTAACGCTGGAGGTTACACATTCCAGGATCTGGACAGTGCCAACCTGAACAGTAACGAGTTGGTAGGGACAGCGGGTGATGATGAGTTCACCTTAGGTAACAGTAATGGTCTTCTTACCAGTAATGGCATCAGCTTCAGTGGTGTTGCCGGTGTCGATGCAGGCGAGGGAACCAATGACCAGGTAACGACCAACAATGGTGATGCCTCGCTTGTGGCAAGCGGAGGAACAGCGACAGATAATTCCCTGCTGTCACGTGGCATTACGTTCTCCGGTATTGACACTGCCAATCTGGGAAGCGGAACGCTTTCTGGTAGCTCTGAAGCCGATGCTTTTGTTGTCAACGGAACCACTCTGACTGCGAACCAGATTCAGGTGACGTCATCGAGCACGTCTGTTATCGATGGCGCAGGTGGCGACGATACGCTGTCGGTTGATGGCGGAAATGCAACTCTGACGGGCACGTCACAGCAGATTATTGCGGGCGGTAAAACATTTGGCTCTGTTGCTTCTGCGAGTCTGAACAGCAATATCCTCTCCGGTAGCAGCGCTGCAGATAATTTCGACCTTACAGGTACAACCCTGACCGCGAATGATATTGAGATCTCTGGTGCGGATTCTTCTATCGACATGGGCGATGGTCAGGATACGCTCACGACGGATGTAGCAAATGTCGACCTCACCGGGGCAGACAAGGAGCTGTCAGCAGGCGGTTATATCTTTGAATCGATTGAGGCTGCTGAACTGGCCTCAGCCAACATCACTGCTAATGATTCTGACGATACCTTCGACGTTACTGGTGCCAATAGTCTGTCTACAGCAGGAATGAATTTCAGTGGTGTTGCAACGGTTGCAGCAGGCTCAGGCAGCGAAGTTAATGGAGATACCGTCGAGACGACTGACGGTGTCTCATTGATTGACTCTCTGGCGAATGCGCTGTCGACCTTCGGGATCACTTTCAGCGGAATCGAAAATGCAGACCTGAATGGCAATGCGCTTTCTGGTAGTACGGGCGCAGACAGTTTCACTCTGACCGGTGCTGCATTGTCTGCCAATGGTATTTCGATCAGCGATGCAGCGCTGACTATCGACGCCAGCGGAGGCCAGGACATCCTGACGACCGACAGCAGCAGCGTCTCTCTTACAGGCACGGATGGGGAGCTTGCTGCGGGCACTTATACCTTCGCTGATATTGAGTCTGCCGGACTGAGTTCTGCAGCAGTCAATGGCAGTGCTGCGGACGATACCTTTACCGTGACAGGCACAAATACCATGACGGCGTCGGGAATCGACTTCACAGGAGTTGCCTCTGTAGACGCGGGTTCTGGCGGTGAGATCAGTGGCGATACAGTCGTTACCTCTTCTGATGTGTCGTTGGTGGATTCTGTGATGAATGCACTGGCCACATTCGGCATCAGCTTTACCGGAATTGAGAATGCAGACCTGAATGGCAGCTCGCTCAGTGGCAGTGCCGGGGTGGATGTATTTACTCTGAATGGATCTGCGCTGACAGCAAACCAGATTGCGATATCTGATGCGGCTTCGGGCATTAACGCAAGCGGTGGCGATGATTCGCTTTCCAGCGATGTAGCAAATGTCAGCCTCACTGGTACAGACGAGTCAGTCACTGCTGGAATTTATACCTTCAATGACATCGAAGAAGTCGCCCTCAGCTCGGGTGCGATCAGTGCTAATGCAGGGGACGATATCTTTACTGTGACGGCAGCGAACGCTCTGACTACCGCCGGAATTGACTTTACCGGGGTTACCTCTGTGGGCGCAGGCAGTGAAACGGACGGAGATACCGTCGATACCTCAGGCGATGTTTCACTGGTCGATTCTGTGGCAAACGCTCTGACAACGTTTGGAATCAGTTTCACTGACGTAGAAAATGCTGACCTGAATGGCAACTCGCTCAATGGCAGTGCTGGAATCGACGCATTTACTCTGAATGGCAGTGCGCTGACGGCAAACGATATTGCGATTGCAAATGCGGCGACAACCATTAATGCCGGGGATGGTCGTGACACACTGAGCACCAATGAAACTCAGGTCAGCCTGACGGGGAACGATGAAGAGTTAGTCGCAGGCTCTTATACATTTGCAGATCTTGAAACAATCGAGCTAACGGCTGGTACCGTTGTTGGTAATGCTTCAGATGATAATTTTGAAGTGTTGGGTACAAATTACATGACCGTAGCCCGAATGGAGTTCACCGGTGTCAACCAGGTTGTTGGCGGCACAGGTTCCGAAACTGACGGAGATTACGTAAGTACCGAATTTGATACCAGCCTGGTCGCTGACACTGATTTTGCGATATCTACCGGGGGCATCCTTTTTACAGAAGTTGAGAGTGCTGAGCTGGAGGGCGCGACACTATCAGGTAGTGCTGGAGACGACGCCTTTGAAGTCAATGGCTTTGAATTAATCGCAAATAAAGTAAACATCGCTGATGTGAACACCCAGATTGATGCCGGTTTGGGCAATGACTCTGTAAGTGCAACCGGTGAAGAGATATCACTGGACGGCACTGACGGTTCGATGAGTACTGCTCAATTCCAGTTTACCAGTGTCGAATCATCGGATCTTACCGGTAGTGTTCTTAATGGTTCAGATGCCAGCGATAGTTTTGTGATCAAAGGTGAGTCAAGCCTGGATATGAACGGTATTGCCTTCACTGGTGTTACTGAAGTGAACGCTGGCGGCGGAAATGACCAGTTAGATACCGACGGTAATAACGCCAGTCTGCTCTCTGATGTGGGAACCGCCGTAGAAAATGCCCTCATTGCCCTGGGCATTATTTTCCGGGACATCGAAGAAGTTGACCTAGGTGGTGCTACGTTGACTGGCAGTGATGCGGCAGACAGCTTTGAAGCAACAGGCACCAGCCTGACAGCGAACGGTATGGCGTTCACTGATGTTGCTGCAGACATTAATGCGGGTAATGGTGCAGACACCCTGGTCACGTCCGACAGCACAGTGACGCTCGCAGGTGTATCAGAGGGTATCAATACCAGCAGTTTTAATTTCACTGAGATTGAAAGCGCAGCGCTCTCTGGCGGAACCCTGAACGGCAGTACCGCAGCAGATGTGTTTACCATCACGGGTGATAACGCGATCAGTGCCTCCGGAATGACGATTACGGGCGTTGCTAACATTGTTGGTGGCAGTGGTAACGACCAGGTCGTGACAACGAGTGATGGTGCCGCGCTGATCTCCGATAGCGGGGTCGCTATATCCAATGCTCTCGCGGCAAATGATATGCGCTTTGACGGCATTGAAAATGTGAATCTTAATGCCGGCAATCTGCAGGGCTCTGATGCGGCTGAAAGTTATGCCATTAATGGCGTGTCTCAGTCGTTTGCAGTGAACTCCATGACCTTTACCAACGCTGACTCAGTCGATGGCGGAGCAGGCAGCGACATCATTACGACGCCGTCATCCACCACGGCGACGCTTGATGGTTCAGGGGTGCTTATCTCGGGTGTGAAGTTTGACGATATTGAAACAGTATCACTTTCCAGTGGCTCTCTTGTGGGGACCGGAGACGCTGATACTTTCTCTCTGTCTTCGGCAGTGAACCAGGTGACTTCAGGATCAATCCTGTTTACCGGTGTTTCTTCTGTTAATGGTGCCGGTGGTGCGGACTCTGTCGCCATGAGCTCCGCGGGTAGCGCAACTTTGGGGTCCAGCGGCTCTGGCTTTACGGCGTCACTTATTAACTTCTCATCGGTTGAAACGCTTAATCTGGCCGGTGGCGTTCTGACAGGTGCGGCAGCGAACAACGAAGAGTTTGCGCTGAGTACCTCAGCCAACAGCCTGACAGTTAACGGACTGACAGTGAATAATGTCGCAACGGTTAACGCGGACTCCTCTGACACCATCAGCGGAAGTACCGGGCAGGATAGCTTCGTTGTTAAGTCAGATAATACTGTGGCGGTTAACGGCATTACCTTTGATGGGCCGTTGAATCTTAAAGGTGGTTCGGGGGCAGATACCTTGACCAGCGAAATAGATACCGCTCGTTGGGTTATCAACGGTGTCGGCGATAGCCTGAATAAAGTTGGTGACTTCGTATTCAGTCAGTTTGAGTCTCTGGTGAATGCCGTCGGTGACCTGGATCTGGCGACTTCGTTGCAACTGATATTCAGCGGTGAATCTGCGTCTTTTGGTGGCGGCGCAATGACGCTGGGCTTCAATGGCGACAATGATGTCAGTGTCTTCTCAACCTTCGGATCGGGGGCTCAGGCGCAGGCGTTTGGCGATAACACCAGTGCCGCTATTCGAGGCAGTGTGACGGCTGATGAGCTGGTTATTCTGTCCTTTGGTGATATCGAGTTGATGACCAACGTAAATCTGTTGTCTGTCACCTCTGTTGATGGTCAGTCAATTAATGCAAGCATCGTTCAGGACGGTGATCTGGTTATCCGGGAAATCAGCATTGAAAACGGCGTACTGATACTCGACAGCCTGGTCTCAGGGACGGGGACAATCACTGCAGAAACCGTTAACACCGTTGACGTTTCTGCTTTGTCTGCCCATATCGGTTCGGGTAAATCCGGCGTGTCGGGTGCCGGTCAGTGGGCCAGCATCGGTTCTGATGGTGAGCAGCTGACGTTCGAGGTTCAGATTCAGCTGGATCTGACGGCGATCTCATTCGTAACGCCTTTCTTCCCGACAATATCGCCGGTGACGGTAAACAAAGAAGGTAACGAGACTGACTCATTGATCAGCTCACAGAATTCTGCAGTGATTATTATTGGCGGGATCAGTGATGTAACTCAGCTGAATCCAGCCGTCTTCGAAGCCCTCTCACCTTTTATTGCGGATGCTAACGCCGTCAGTGGCAGCAGCAGTCATACCGGTACCGATGTGCCATCGACACTGGATACTGAACAGTTAGCAGTTCTGTTGGCAGCCTACGAGCCAACAGCAGCAGGAGCGGCTGAAGATTATTCAGTGGATGGTACTTCTGAGGAAGAAGGCGAAGAAGAGAAAGCGGAGCAGGAGTTCGTTGATGACGGACAGGGGGATATTTCAGTCTCGCTTTCCCCTGATAATGAGGTAGTTGGTCTGGTACGCAACTATCGTTTCCGTAATGGTGATTCTCTCTGGAGTCTGGCTCAGCGCTTCCTTGGAACAGGCTTTGCCTGGAACAAACTGTTGGAGCAGAATCCAGCAATTGACAATCCTTCGGCAATTGCCGATGGTACAGTCATTAAGGTCATTACCACGGTTGATGAAGAAAAGGCCGCACAGATACAGGCCCTGATTGACTCAGGTGTTGGTGTCAAAGACGGTGCTAACATCATTCTGCCGGAACAGTACCGGGATCAATTGGAATTACGTTAATTCCTGAATTTTGATCTGAGAAACGCGCCTGAGGGCGCGTTTTTTATTGGCCGGGTGTCACCTACGTCGTTCGACGTAGATGACAATCTTTGGCTTGTATTTTGCTGGTTCACAGCCAGTAAACCTATGTGGAGCAAACGGTTTGAACGCGCTGGAAGCGGTGCCACTTACCCGAACCGGGTGGCAGGCAAATATGAACATCGGGCTCGAGAAGCGTGGCGAACGGACGGTTCTGGCCGACCTTACGCACAGCGGCCCTCTGCGTGTTCAACGCCCCTTCTACCCTGAGGGCGATACCTGTCATATCTATCTTCTGCATCCGCCTGGCGGCGTGGTGGGTGGTGATGGCATTCACCTGAATGTCGAAAGCCGTCAACAGGGCCACGGCCTGATTACCACTCCTGGTGCAACTAAGTTCTATTTGAGTGCAGGGTCAACCGCTGAAGTGAATCAAGTGCTTCATATTGGTGCGAGCTCTGCACTGGAATGGTTCCCGCAGGAGAATATCTTCTTCACGGGTTCTAAGGTTCGTATGGACACCCTGGTTGATCTCGATGACGATGCCATCTTTATGGGCTGGGAGATCAGCTGCTTTGGTCGCCCCGTGAATAATGAGCGCTTTCTGCGTGGCCGGGTCGACGCGAAGTTTGCGGTGCGTCGCAATGGTGTACCGTTGCTGACGGATTTTCTGCGTGTGCACGATGCCAGCCATTTGAGTGCCGCCGCCGGTATGCGCGATTACCCCATGCAGGGGCTGTTTATTGCCACTGGTGCTAGCGAACACCTGTTAGAACAGAGCCGCGAAATTCTTGAGCAGGCGATGAATAAATTGCCTGAGAAAATACCGGCGGGCATCACCTTACTGGATGACCTGTTGGTGCTGCGTGTTCTCGGGCATTCTACTGAAAAAATACAATCACTCATGATTCCTGTGTGGCAGATGCTGCGCCGGGAAATTCTGAATAAAGATGCGGTCATTCCCCGTATCTGGAACACCTGACGGAATAAGTTATGGAACTCACACCAAGAGAGAAAGACAAGCTGCTGATTTTTACCGCTGCATTGCTGGCCGAGCGCCGTAAAGAACGCGGTTTAAAACTGAACTATCCGGAAGCTGTGGCCTTTATTACTGCCGCCATTATGGAAGGTGCGCGTGATGGTCGTACTGTCTCTGACCTGATGGGTTATGGCCGTACCTTGCTGACCCGTGATGATGTGATGGATGGCGTGGCCGATATGATTCACGAAGTGCAGGTTGAAGCGACGTTCCCGGACGGCACCAAGCTTGTCACCGTACACACCCCAGTGATCTGATCAGGAGCTGACTATGATACCCGGCGAAATTATTACCGCAGACGGTGACATCACCCTGAACGAAGGGCGTACCACCATCGAGATTGAAGTCGCGAACACCGGCGACCGCCCGATTCAGGTGGGCTCTCATTATCATTTTTACGAGACCAATAATGCGCTGACGTTTGACCGCGAAAAAACCCGCGGCTTTCGCCTGAATATTCCGGCAGGCACGGCGGTGCGTATTGAGCCGGGGCAGACGCGCACGGTGGAACTGGTTGAGTACGCCGGTGCCCGTAAAGTGTATGGATTCCAGAATAAAGTAATGGGTGATCTCTGATGAGTGAGAGTAAAAAAACAATCAGCCGTCGTGCCTATGCCGATATGTTTGGCCCGACCGTGGGCGACCGTATGCGTCTGGCGGATACCGAACTCTGGATCGAAATCGAAAAAGACTACACGCTCTATGGCGATGAAGTGAAATTCGGCGGCGGTAAAGTCATCCGTGATGGCATGGGCCAGTCGCAGAGCGTGTCTGCCAAGGTCATGGACTGCGTAATTACAAACGCCACAATTATTGATCACACCGGCATTATTAAAGCCGACATCGGTATTAAAGAAGGGCGCATCGCTGCCATTGGTAAAGCGGGCAACCCGGACGTTCAGGATGGCGTGACCATGGAAGTCGGCCCGGGTACTGACGTGATCGCCGGTGAAGGCAAAATCATTACCGCCGGTGGTATCGACTCGCATATTCATTTTATCTGCCCACAGCAGATTGAAGAGGCGCTGGCCTCGGGTATTACCACCATGCTCGGTGGTGGTACTGGCCCAACCACAGGCACCAACGCCACGACCGTGACGCCGGGCCCGTGGAATATGGCGCGTATGCTGGAAGCCGCAGATGAATTCCCGATGAATCTGGGTTTTCTGGGTAAGGGCAACGCCAGCCTGCCAGAAGGTCTGCGTGAACAAATCGCCGCAGGTGCGATTGGCCTCAAGCTTCATGAAGACTGGGGAACAACGCCAGCCACGATTGATTGCGCCTTAACCGTCGCGGAAGAAACCGATACACAGGTGGCGATTCATACCGACACCCTGAACGAATCCGGTTTTGTTGAAGACACTATTGCCGCATTTAAGGGCCGCACGATTCACACTTACCACACCGAAGGTGCGGGCGGTGGTCATGCGCCAGATATTATTAAAGCGGCGGGTCTGCCGAATGTGTTGCCGTCGTCGACCAACCCGACGCGCCCTTACACAGTCAATACGGCTGACGAACACCTCGATATGCTGATGGTGTGTCACCACCTTGATCCGAGCATTCCGGAAGACGTGGCTTTTGCTGAGTCGCGTATCCGTCGCGAGACCATCGCTGCGGAAGATATTCTCCATGATCTTGGTGCCTTCTCGATGATCTCATCAGATTCACAGGCGATGGGGCGTGTGGGCGAAGTGGTGACGCGTACCTGGCAGACCGCGCACAAGATGAAAGTGCAGCGTGGCAACCTGCCGGAAGATCCGGAAACTCACGATAACTTCCGGGTAAAACGCTACGTTGCGAAATACACCATTAACCCGGCGATTGCGCATGGCATGTCGCATGAAATCGGTTCGGTGGAAGTCGGTAAACTTGCAGATCTGGTGGTCTGGAGCCCGGCATTCTTTGGGGTAAAACCCGACCTGATTTTAAAAGGCGGATTTATTGCCATGGCGAAAATGGGTGACCCGAATGCGTCTATCCCGACGCCTCAGCCTGTGCATTATCGTCCGATGTTTGGTTCTTACGGTAAAACCCGTAATGCAACCAGCATGACCTTTATTTCGCAGGCGGCACTGGATGCCGGCGTGCCAGAAAAACTCGGCCTTAAAAACCTGATCGGTGTGGTGAAAGGCTGCCGCACGGCGACTAAAGCCGACATGATATTAAATGACTGGCAGCCGGATATTTTGGTTGATCCACAGACATACGAAGTACGTGCGAATGGTGAGTTGCTGACCTGTGAGCCGGCGGAAGTATTGCCGATGGCACAACGTTACTTTTTATTCTAATTAAAGGCTCAGCCGATTCTCTAAATTGAAGAAAAACATGATTGAACTGATTAAAAAATTAACCGCTCACGACGTGTCGCACGCAGATTTATCTGCAGCGAAAACACTGAGCCTGCCGATTGAAGCACGCATCAAAAGCCGACAGCGAGCGACTCTTAACGACGGCACTGAAGCCGGTCTTTTTTTAGAGCGCGGTACGCTACTGCGCGGCGGTGATGTGATTACCGATGGTCAGGGTACGCTGGTGGTTATTAAGGCGGCGGATGAAACGGTATCGACCGTACGCTGTGCTGATCCGCTGTTACTGGCGAAGATTGCATATCACCTGGGTAACCGCCATGTGCCGCTGCAGATTGAATCGGGCTGGCTGCGTTTTCAGCATGATCACGTACTTGAAGATATGGTGCGCCAGTTACCAGGTGCGGCAGAAGCCGCCGAAGTGATTTGTGAGCAGGCACCATTTGAGCCTGAGTCTGGTGCGTATCAGCAGGGTGGTGGTCATCACCATCATTCACATGATCACGAACATACACACGAGCATTCGCACGGGCACTCTCATTAAGAGCCAGAGCGAATGAACGAGAAGATTTTACGGAGAACTACCATGAAAAAAATTATTACTGCAGCAGTCGCAACCGCTTTCTCAATCGCTTTCTCAACTACTGCTATCGCACACGAAGGCGATCACGCGGGTGAATCCCTCGGTGGCCTGGTGCATCACTCACTGTTCGATGCCGACCACCTGTTGATGCTGGTGGGTGCGGCGCTGGTAATCGGTAGTGGTGTTGCCATGTTTGTGCGCAGCCAGAAGCAGAATTCAAACTCTGAGAAGGCAGATAAGCGCTAAATTATGTCGGCTGCGTATTTTCGTCTTCAGCAACTGATCAGCCCGTCTCTGCCGATAGGTGCTTTTACCTATTCGCAAGGTATGGAGTGGGCGGTCGAAAGCGGCTGGATCAAAAAAGCAGACAGCCTGTACGACTGGCTCGATTCACTGCTCAGCGGCACTATGGTGACGATGGAGTTACCTATGCTGCTGCGCTTTGCTGATGCGATTGAAGCTGGCGATGCAGACGCCTGTCTGCAGCATGCGGCGTTTTTATTGTCATGCCGTGAAACCAGTGAGCTGCGCGCTGAAGAACACCAGCGTGGCCAGGCGTTTACCGCACTGCTGGATAAACTGCCTGAATCTGCTGAATGGCCAGAGCTGAATAACCCAGAATGGCGAGCTTCGCTTGAGATGAGCCAGCTTGCAGGCTTTGCGCTGGCTTGCCATAAGTGGCAGATCAACCGCGAAGATATGCTGCGTGGTTATTTATGGAGCTGGCTCGAGAACATGGTGATTGGTGCCGTAAAACTGATCCCTCTCGGGCAGAGCGATGGGCAACGGGTGTTGTTCCGCTTTACCGAAAAACTCGGTCAGGCCTGTGAGCAAGCCTTTGCGATAGAAGACGATGACATAGGTGCATCATCACCGGCACAGGCCATCGCCAGCAGTCTGCACGAAACACAGTATTGTCGTTTATTCCGCTCATAAATGGCTGCGGTTTAAACCTGAATTAAAAACTTAAACTTAATGAGTTTAAAAAGAGAAATTACAGGAATTAAAAATGGCTGATTACAAATCCCCACTGCGTGTTGGTATCGGCGGCCCGGTAGGCTCAGGTAAAACCGCGCTTTTAGAACAGCTCTGTAAAGCCATGCGCGACGATTACCATATCGCCGTAGTCACCAACGATATTTACACCAAAGAAGACCAGCGCATTCTGACTCAGGCCGAAGCGCTTGAGCCTGAGCGTATCGTCGGTGTCGAAACCGGTGGTTGCCCACACACTGCTATCCGTGAAGATGCCTCAATGAATCTGGCGGCGGTTGAAGCGTTGGCGAAGAAGTTCGGTAATCTGGATGTGGTGTTCGTAGAAAGCGGCGGTGACAACCTGTCTGCGACCTTCAGCCCGGAGCTGGCTGATCTGACTATCTACGTGATCGACGTTGCATCCGGTGAAAAGATCCCGCGTAAAGGCGGCCCGGGTATTACCAAGTCTGATCTGCTGGTGATTAACAAAATCGACCTGGCCGATCTGGTAGGTGCGAACCTGAGCATTATGGATTCTGATACCAAGCGTATGCGCGGTGAGAAGCCTTACGTGTTCTCAAACCTGCGTACCGATATTGAAGGCCTGAACGACATCATCAGCTTTATCACCCGTGAAGGGATGCTGAAGAGTCATGCGGAGAAGATGGCGGGGTGAGTAGCTTCCAGATATGTTAAAAAAACCGGCTAATGCCGGTTTCTTTAATCTTTCAGATCAGTTTTTTCTAACGAAATAAGATGTACCTGGCACGGTTAATACATATCCGTGATCGATAAACTGATCTTCTACAGGCTCGCAATCTACACATGGAGTATAAATAGTGTTGATCGTATATCCTTGATATGAATACTCAATCGGGTATTCCCATGAGGAAGTCTCACCTGTTGCCGGGATGTGCGCGCTTGCATATGTACCAGTCCCATCCGGTAGGAGTGTTAGATTATCAAAGCCTGAATCGTATAGCGCGAAACTCCGACTTACACGCTCTGAGTAGTATCTATAAGTAAGCGGATTTTCTTGGATTTTCTTCATGACTCCAGTTTTGAAGAACTCCTCATCACAATGTGTATAACTCCCCTTGATCTCAGTTCCAGCTGGAGAACTGGCAAGCGGTACTCCGACAGGAGTCACAGCGGAAACAGAGGCGAGAGCGTCCGCTTCCGTGCGTCCGATAGCGTTTTTCTCGTATTGAGTTGCAATATAGAAAAGACCTTCACGATATTCCCAGGCGCCGGTCTCACGAACGATATTATAGCGCGGTATGTAATCCAGCTCCTGAGCCCCCTTCATGACGTAACCCAATAAGTACGGAATTTCATATCGTTTCTCATGTTGCATGGTACCGTCTGCGAAAAACGTATAGTTCTCTTCATACGTGTCTTCTGGTAGTTTTCCTTCATTACTCCAGTTACCAACAACACACGATTGCATATCTGTAGTCGGTTCATTGAAAAGTGTGTCAGCACCACAGCCGGAAAAGAGGATAGCAAGGGAGGTTAACGCTAATTTTTTCATTACTAATATCCATGTAGATAAGCGATAGCCGGAACATAATGGTGATTCAATGTGTGGTCTATAGAATTGTTGTAGTTGAAATGGATGTGAGACTTGCTGCGTTACACTGGCTTTGATGGCCATGTCACGATTGAAGGATGGGCTTTAAAGGTCTAGTTATTTTGTTTGGTGGCCGCTTGATTCATGCGAATTCTTGGATAACTTCCGAGTCGAACCTGTCAGAGGTTCTCGTCCTTCTCAGACTTGCGGTTAAATAAAAAGGGCTGTCAGATATGAATGCTACGCAAGCATATCTGACAGCCCTTTTTATTTAATGGCCCGCCCGAGAGGATTCGAACCTCTGACCTTTGCCTCCGGAGGGCAACGCTCTATCCAGCTGAGCTACGGGCGGTTTACGGTTCAGCGTTAAACTGATGTCGTAAGTGCCCGCATTGTATATGGTTTTTTGGGGTGGTTCTACTGGGGTTTCACCTTGATTGATTCCGAATTCAGATCAGGGCAGCGGCTTTGATCTGTGCATAGAGTGAGAGGCCGGGGCGAAGTTGCAGGTGGTTGCCTGAGGCGCGTGTGATTCTGGTCAGCAGTGTGTGTTTGCCACACCGGAGGTAGACGATGCACATGGCAGGGTTGGCGTCCTGTCGTATGTCGGTGATGGTACAGGGCAGGGTGTTGAGTATGCTGCTGTGGCTTTCCGGCTGATGGCTGAGGCTGATATCCCGGGCCTGTATCCATAGTTTGACTGCTTGTCCCGGACGCAGCCCCTGTGCGGGTAATCGCAGAGAGACTCCGGTGTCGATATGCACGTGGGCAAGTTGCCAGTGGCTGTCGATGCTGCTGATGCCCCCCTCGATGATACTGCCTGCTTCACTGCCTATATCTGCCGGAAATGCCTGGTCAGTCAGTATCTCGTGCAATGGGCCGCTGATGGTGGTGCAGCCCTGTTCCAGAGCGACCAGGTAGTCGGCGAGCCGTGCAGTCTCGGCAAGTGAGTGGGTTACGTATATGACGGGTGTGTTCAGTTCGTCCCGGAGTCGTTCTATGTAGGGGAGGATATCCTGCTTGCGGCCCTCATCGAGTGACGCAAGTGGTTCGTCCATTAACAGCAACGCTGGTTGACGCATGAGGGCGCGGACGATAGCAACACGCTGACGCTCGCCACCTGATAGCGATTCAGGTGTCCGCTTCAGGGTGTGCCCTATATCAAACAGATCGAGCAGTGCGTCTTTTTCGGAGGAGGCGCTGCGTTTCAGTGCGTGGCGCTCTGCGAACGCCAGATTATCGGCGACGTTCAAGTGAGGAAACAGGCTGGCTTCCTGAAACACGTAGGCAATAGGGCGCTGATGCGCTGGCAGATTCACCGAGGGACTTAGCCAGACATGGTCACCAAAGGTAATCTGCCCCTTCGGCTGTTCCAATCCTGCGAGGCATCTCAGCAGGGATGTTTTTCCGCACCCTGAAGGGCCGAAAATCACACTGATGCCAGTCGCGGGAAGGTCCAGCTCTGCATCAAGAATAAAGTCGCCCAGCGAGTGTCTGATGTGCGCTGTCAGCCTTGGTTCAGCCACGGGCGCCCTCCTGTGGTTCTGCGTCCGTACACCAGGCTGAGCACGGCAAACGAGAAGACCAGCAGTATTAATGACAATGCGTGAGCCTGAGGGTAAGCCAACGCTTCTACGTGATCGTATATCTGCACCGACGCGACCTGAGTTTCACCGGAAATATTGCCGCCGATCATCAGCACGACGCCGAATTCTCCGACCGTATGAGCAAAGCCCAGGACAGCAGCGGTGATGTAACCGGGTTTGGCCAGCGGCAGTGTAATCAGCCGAAAGGTCGTCCAGGGTGTCGCGCCCAGTGTGGCTGCGACTTCAGCGGGGCGCTGCCCAATATTTCTGAAGGCGTTGGTCAGGGGCTGAACTACAAAGGGCAGTGAGTAAATCATTGAGGCCACGACTAAGCCCGGAAAACTGAACGCCAGTGAGGGGATTCCCAGAGCGGATAAAGTCTGGCCCGCCACACTGTCAGGGCTGAAGGCAATCAGAAGATAAAAGCCCAGCACCGTTGGCGGCAATACCAGTGGCAGGGCAACGGTGGCCTGAATAACTGCTCGTAGCCGGTCTTCGCCCCTCGACAGCCAGAGGGCCAGTGGCGTTGAGAGTATAAGCAGAGCAAGGGTCACGACAGTGGCGAGTTTAAACGTCAGCCAGAGCGCGGTTATGTCCTGTGGTGAAAGCAGCGTGTTACTCATCCGCAGCATCATACCCTTGTTTGTGAATAAATTTTTGGATGTCGTCTGATTTCAGAAAGTTCATAAACTGGAGGGCTGCCGGGTTCTTCAGGCCTTTTGGGGTGATAACACCCCGTTGTCGTATAGGAGCGTGCAACTCCCTGGGGGCGAGCCAGTGCGTCTGGTTATTCATTTTTCGCACCTGCGCGCGGGCGATAAAACCAATCGGTGCGCTGCCGCTGGCGATAAAACGATATGTCTGGCTGATATTCTCGCCCTGAACCTGTGTCACCGATGTAACGTTCAATTGGTTCAGAACTTCCATCGACGCTTTACCGTATGGCGCGACTCTGGGGTTGGCGATGGCCAGAGGGTTAAGCCTGCCGCTTTGCAGATCGGTGAGTGGTGCCTCGCAGCGTTCCGGGCACCACAGAACAACCCGGCCAAGAGCGTAGGTATAGAGGCTGAATTGTGTTTCTGGGTATTCCTGCGCCAGCAGTTCAGGCTTGTCGGCATCGGCAGACAGAAAAATATCGAAGGGAGCACCATGTCGTATCTGTGCATACAGTTTCCCGGAGGAGGCGGAGCTGACATTGATCTCGTGTCCGGACGTTGTCCTGAATCGTTCACCAATTTCACGGGCGCTGTCGGCAAAGTTGGAAGCGACTGCAATATGCAGGCTTTCCGCGCTGGCGGCAGCGCTGATGAATAAGGCCCAGCAACAGATAAAGGTGCGTAACAAAATACGGCCTCAATGTAAGGGGGATAAGTGGCATAATACCGTTTTTCATCTGAGTATCGGGAGCACTTATGCACTGGAATATTTATCTTTCTGGCGAGATTCACACTGACTGGCGTGAACAGATCATCGAAGGCTGCAAAGAACTTAATCTGCCAGTGAGCTTCACCTCTGCGAATACCGATCATGACTCCAGCGATGCAGCAGGAGATTGTCTTGGGCCTGACAGCGAGGGCTTCTGGCGCGACCACAAATCAGCCAAGGTGAATGCGATTCGCATCAAAACTCTGATCGAGCAGTGTGACCTGGCAGTCATTCGTTTTGGCGATAAATATAAACAGTGGAATGCTGCGTTTGATGCAGGTTTCTGTGCCGCGCTGGGCAAGCCATACATCACGTTGCATGGCGACGATATTGTTCATCCTCTGAAAGAGGTGGATGGGGCCGCGATGGCCTGGGCAACGACGCCAGCACAGGTGATTGACGTCATTCGGTATGTGACTCAGGGCTGAGCCTTTGCCCGACCCTGGATTCAGGGCTTAGTGGCAGTGATAAAATCCAGCTCCCAGCAGAGCCCTGTTTGTCCATCACTGAGTGTTTCGAAGCCCAGGTGTGATTTCAATGCCTGGCTCACTTCTTGTGCGGTTGCGAGATCAACCCCGAACATGAGTTTGCAGTATTTTCCGGCTTCCGCTTCGTCACTGTATATCCAGTGATAGCGGCGGGTCTCTCTGCGTACATCAACAAAGCCAGCGTCTCTGAGACTCTGTTCTGTCGCGCGATTAAAGTACCAGCCCTCGTGGCCCATGCTGTTGTGATCGCTTAACCAGCCGTCGAGAAACTGCGCTGTTGGGGAGTCTTCTCCGGCATCTGCGAGCATACAGGTACCGCCCTTGCGCAGAATCCGGAACAGTTCGGAAAAGAGAGGTTTCTTATCTTCGGTATGATGCAGTCCGGCAAGACTGATCGCGATATCCGTACTGGCGTTTTCAAGCGGGAGGGCGTCTATGCTGCACAGATGCAGAGGGAAGCGGCTGCCCGAGTATCCCAGTTCTCTGAATAACTCACTGGTTTCCAGGTGCGTTAACTGCACATCATCCGGAAGATAGTGCGCCAGGTAGCCACCCCCGGAAGGAATATCGACAACCTGCATTCCGGGTGTCATCTTCAGACCTTTCAGGGCCGCTAAGAATTCTTCAGTGCGCGCCTCAGGCCAGTTGAGCATGGCCTGGTGGTAGGCGTCTGCGCGCTTGTTGAAGATGTCTTTGTAACTTCTTAAGGGGGTATCAGTTTCAAACATCTTCAGATCCTGCAGACAAATTCTTCAAATTTTCCGGAAGCTGCGCGTGGAATCTCATTGGTTATCCGTATTTCAATGTTAAAGGGATATCCCATTGCTTCCTGAATAATACCCATCATCTTTTTTTCACGAGCCTTGTCCGGTGGGTTATCGGAGACAAGGTGGACAACAATGCCGGTGGCGGAGACCTGTTCGAGCTGAAACTGCGCGTCAGGTACGAGATCCATCAGGGCCATTGGGTTATAAGACGGCCAGCTTTTGCGGCCATCGGGATATTTCACCAGATTTCTTGTTCTGCCGATCACCCGTTTAATCACCGGGAGGGTAATGCCGCAGTCGCAGCCTGCACCTGCAATAGCGTAGTCACCGATTTCATATCGGAGCAGCGGCATGATGTAATTCTGCAGCGATGTAACGACTACCCGCCCAGTCTGGCCAGGTCTGCAAGGGGCATTGTTGTCATCAAGAATTTCGACAATGCAGTTTTCCAGCTGAATATGATAGTGATCGTGTCGGGGGCACTGCAGTGCCATGTAGCCCATCTCCTGAGAGCTGTACATGTCAGCGACACGACATGAGAAGGCCGTACGGCAGTACTGACGCATTTCTGGTGTCAGTGTTTCGCCTAAGGTGGAAATCCCCTTCAGAGACAGCTGTGCGCCCATACGGCGATGTATTTTGGCCAGCTCCAGCAGGTTGCTGGGATACGTCAGGAGATAATCGGGCTGGATTTCTGTGAGCCAGCGATACTGAAGTTCCAGAGGTTCGATACTGTTCAGCGTCGACATTTTACCGGAATATCCAAGGGTCGCGCTCGCAGGCCCCCAGTGGCCCTGGCTGACACCCGGATACCGCGCCTTCTCGGGCGCCTGATATTTTATAGCTGCCATGTGACCACTGAGGTCACGCCCAGCCCACAGGTGATCCCGCACGGTCTGTGCACGCCAGAACATCTGAGCGTAATCAGAGGAGTAACTGACAACCGGACGACCGGTCGAGCCAGAACTCCGGAACTCATACGCTTTACCGTGGTTCTCCGGTGGCGATTCGCTTTGCAGGGTAGTGCCGGCTTTCTGTAAGTTCGCGCGGGTCAGAATCGGAAACCGTTGCCAGTCAATCTTACCCTGCATCCGGATAATTTCCGGATGATTCCGGTAATAAGGTACCGTCTGAAGGGCGTGTTGCAGCAGCTGAGTAAGGCGCTGATCGACGAGGCGCGACTGCTCTTTCAGCGGCAGAGTCTGCGTCTGCTGCAGACGGAACTGTATTGCCAGCGCGCTGGCAGTATTTCCGGTAGGTATATCAATCATCGGATTTTTCTGTGGGGTTGGCCCGCTCCAGGCGCTTTGCGTACCGCTCAACCATAATGGCGTGTAAATCTGGGTTTTCGGTTTTCAGCTGCTCAATCGAGTCTGCAAACTCTCTGTCGCGCTGAAGACGCTGCTCCTGCGAGTATTTTCGGCTTTCTTCCTTGCGCTTTCTGTTTATTTCGCGCCGAACCGCCTGAGCCTCTTCTTTAGTCAGTGTTTTCCAGTCGGCTTCCGTAACGTTGGAAATATCGATGTGAGCAGGGATGCTGTTTGATCTGCCCTGTGCCGCCGTTGCCGGGTTCTGAGCCACTTTTGCCTCTGCGAGTTGAGCGACGGGAACCAGGTTCCTCTTTCCGCCGTACTCACCAAGGGGAAGTACATCAATAGAAGTAAGTTGCCCTTTGTCATCAAACCCCTGAATCGTACTGAATTGTCCTTCGACGACGCGAATCAGTTGACTGAGTCCCAGTTCAATACGGGGTAACTCAATAATGGCGTTCATCGTATCGTCACAACGAATACTGATACCCGCTTTATCGTTCAGTTCAGAAAGGAACAGAACAACATCGGCTTTCTCTTGCTGAGGTAGAAATGTTCCGTCTGTATTCCTGATCAGTAACTCAGCGTTCGCGAACAAAGGAAATAACAGGAGCAGAGGGATAAATAGTCTGTGGTATTTCATGGGAGGGTTATCCGGTAGAAACTACAGAGGGGCTTGCGCCCCTCTGTAAACGGAATTAACTCAGGTTAATTCGCAATCAGTCGAGCCAGTTGTACTGTACACAGTTACCCAGTGCACACTGAGCACCCGTCGTGATACCACCGGCCAGACCAGCTGTTTCACCCGTACCTGCAGTCAGGACAGCGTCATCGTTAACGGAAGAGTAACGATCGGCGCCACTGTAGAGGTACGCCTGACCAGCAAAGCCACCTTCGGTGTCTTCAATGGAAGCATCAGCATTACCACCGGCGAGGCTGAGATCGCCGCGCAGGGAAACACGCTCTGCAGCATTCATGAAGATGAAACCTGCCCAGCCGCCGTTGTTGCCACCATTACCGCCATTCATGGAGATATCCATATTAATGTTGGCATTGCCATAGAAAGACCAGGCGTACAGGTCACCAGCTTCATTACCGCTGTAGTAAGTGTCTGTCGTGGCTGTACCTTCCGCAGACCCACCATCAGAGTTCAGAGTACCAGTCGCTTCGACATCATCGAGGCCCGACAGGTAGAAGCTACCGCCGGATGCACCAGAGGCGCCATCTACGTCTTCGGCTGTGAAGCCGGTTGCGTTACCACCTGACAGTGACAGGTCACCCTCGAACGTCACAGGAGTTTCTCCCACCTCGGCCTGCATAAAGTAGCTCTCAGTGTATGAGGAGATACTTACGCTACCGCCGGCACCGGCTGAGCCGCCTTCAGCACCGTATTCAGTGTTGTAAACAGCGTCACCGCCTTCAGCGATGATACTGGTTGATACTGCAACAGGTGCGGTAGGAGCGTATGCATAGGAGTTATCCATTTCATTGCTCTCGGCGTAAATGTTTACGCTACCTGCTGGGTAACCTGTTGCGCCATTACCGCCAGATACATCGATAGACTGGTAGCCTACAACCAGGGTTTCGTATTCGGACAAGGAAGTAGCGTCATGGTTGAACGAAATATAACCACCGTTTCCTCCGCGGTATCCTGCAGCGTCGCTATAACCGTCGGCAATCAGGTTGCCAGTTACAGCGAACATACCTGCAGCACCTTCGCCACCAAAGCCATTGTCTGCTTCGTATGAGTTAAAGGAAATATATCCGCCATCGCCACCAGTGTAATCGCCAGCCGCGGAACCGCCAGATACATTGATACTACCAGTGTTAATCAGACGAGCATCTTCACGATTTACTATCTCATTGTAGTAAGGCTCGATTTCAAAGGTCACGTAGCCGCCTTCACCGCCGCTGCTGCCATCTTCGGTGTTGACTGCGTTGGCGCCCAGCGCACTGATATCGCCAGTGTTGATCAGAACCATTGGGCTGTAGAAGTAGACCTGGGCTTCGTTTGAGCTGTACAGGTTGTCACCGGTACCGCCATTCAGAGATATAGCGCCGGTGTTGGCAATCATAACTTCTGAACTAATGTAAACGTCACCACCTTCGTTGACTGAACCTTCCGCGCTGTCGCCTGCATTGGCCGTGATCGCGCCAGTGTTCTCAACAGCATACTCACCATTAAGGTTGATAGAACCGCCTTCACCACCGACAGCATCTGCTTCGGTCACATCAGCGCCGGATGCGTTAATCGCACCAGCATTAAAGATGTACATAGCATTAATGTTGAGATCGCGTGCATCCGGGTATTCAGCGCTCTGGCCGTTCAGTTCAATAGAACCGGTACCGGAGTATACAAACGGGTTCAGGTTCAGGTGAGGGCGCAGATCTGAATCTACTTCGTCGCCTTCCAGTGCATTGGCGGTAGTGATCGCGCCATTGTTCACGATGTCATTTGGCAGATACAGATACGCAGTGCTGCTATCTGTGGCCAGCGTCAGGGTTGCGCCTTCTGCGATTTCAATGCCAGTAATCAGAGTGGCCAGCTTGCCGAGAACAGGAGAATCTTCTTCGGTATCGCCGTCATAGCGATACAGGCTGCTGCCGTAATAGTAAACGTCGCCGCTTTCCAGAGTATCTTCGCTGGAGTAAGTCTTGATAGTGACGCTAGAAGACACGGTCAGAGGGTTGCTGCCCAGGTTTACTTCGTAATCAGGAAGATCGTAGTCAGCATCCGGGGTACCGCGGTTACTCAGGGTTACCTGGCCGTAGCTGGAGGATTTCTCCAGAGAAACACTACCGCCATAATTACCACGGTACATGCCATCACCACCTTTGGCAGAGATGACGGAAGTACCTTCGCTGTTGTTGCGCAGGCCATCGGCTTTTGAACTGGAAGAATCGCCGCCACAGGCGGTCAGTGTGATTGCAGTTGCGAGGGCCGCAACTTTAAACGGAAGAGCGTAGCTCATGATCGAGTTCCTTCGTCATTTATGTAGTAATCCGGGCTGAGGCATTTTTTGAGATAAGCCTGATCAGCTGACCCGCAACCATACCGTCAATCGAGTATCAGGTAAAAGGATTTGTCGGGTCAGTTTGTTGGCGTATCCGGTCTCAGTATGACTTCAGCGGTTAACTGATATCATAATTACCAGTATTTTTAAGGCATTGAGTCACATCATTTATTGGTGTCAGAAAGGTGCTCTGGCCCACAATTATGACAATTGATCGCGCAAGGGAGAGACATTTGGTTCAGAATAAGGCCACTCTGAATGGCGCAGGTGGCATCATGCCCGGAAAATCATTGGTTTCGTTAAACACCGGTTTCGGCGTGTCCTCATTAGGACTCGTGCTGGTGGCAGAGTGTGCCGGCGAGATCTGTGCTGTTTCTCTTGGGGATGATCGCCTGGCGATGCTCAATGAATTGCATAAGAGCTTTCCGAACGTGCCGGTCAACCGGGCGGGGTCGCCCCAGCTGTCAGGGCTGATCGCCAGAGTGGTTCGTTGTATAGAAAATCCAGATGAATCCAGAGCGGAGTTGCCACTTCATATTCTGGGCACCAGTTTTCAGTGTGATGTCTGGCGTGCGCTGCAGGAAATCCCTCCAGGCGAGGTGCGGACATACGCTGAGCTGGCCCGTGCGACGGGGCATCCTGACGCGACCCGGGCCGTAGCGAATGCGTGTGGCGCGAATAAGCTGGCGGTAGTTATCCCTTGTCACCGTGTGGTGCGTTCAGATGGTGGGCTTGGCGGCTATCGATGGGGCGTCACCCGCAAAGAGCGACTGCTGAATCGCGAAGCTGGTATTGAGCACGCGATCTGTACGGGTACCTTCTGATCTTCCCCTCGCTGATCCTTGAGTCGCTTACTTTCCTTTCTCAATTTCGCGAATCAGCTCTGGTGGATAGCGCACGCG
Source organism: uncultured Thalassolituus sp. (assembly GCF_950066645.1). Lineage (GTDB taxonomy): Bacteria > Pseudomonadota > Gammaproteobacteria > Pseudomonadales > Oceanobacteraceae > Thalassolituus. The sequence continues at coordinate 388,080 of NZ_CATMFB010000001.1, forward strand.
AATTTTCTTATAGCGCTCAGGGTCTGACTCTCTGATTGCCATCAGACGAGTTTTCTGGCGTTCCATCTGTTCACGCTTCTGTTCTGAGAACGTGCGCTCCGTCATTTGCTGGCGCTCCTGATGGTAACGTTGTATGACGACTTGTTTGTCCTGTTGTGGAAGGGCAGCCCACTCTTCGGCGGAATATTCGCCTGCTTTTTTTGTGGTTGAACCTGTCGTTGTGTTCGAGGGGTTTACCTCTGAGCGGCGGATCAGAATCAGATCAGTAACAGACGTCCTTCCTTTGGGGAGAATATCAATGCCCGTCAGTTTCCCCCCCCGATAGGAAGAAATTGTGCTGAATTCCTGTTCCAGCCAACGCAGTAATGCGGGGTCACTCAGGTCGCTGCTATAACTCACTGAGTTGGCAATGGCCTCTTTTGAGTAGCGAACAGTGACGCCGGTGTCACTGAGTTGTGCAAGACGATTGAGCAGATTCTCTTCTGCACTGGTATGGCCGCATATCAGCATACTCGCGACAAGCAGGAATCTATGGAACATGACTTTTCTCCAGATACAGAAAAGGGAGGCGTGCCTCCCTTTTTGGGGTAAACCGGGAGCACTCCCGGTTCAGACAACCAGGTGGCTGATCAGTCGTCGACTGATAGCAGGCACTGGCCAGCAATACAGGTTTCATCTTCGAAGATGGAACCCAGAAGCCCACCACTGACACCACTACCGCCAGTAATAGTGTAGCTGGCGGACAGGTTGTAAGCGTCGGTTTCACTGTACATGTAAAGCTCACCGCCGTTACCGCCGAACGATGATTCCCGTGTCGCGTCGGCATCGCCACCATCCAGCGTCAGAGAACCCGCGATAGTGACTGAACCGCTTTCGCTGCCTACGTACATTTCACCAGCATCACCTGCCCGGTCAAGACCAGAGCCGCCAGCGAGGTTAACTGTTGAGCTCAGAGAAACGTTGCCTGCAGAGCTGTAGGCAGCAACATCGCCACCTTCGCCACCGGCAACATATTCCGCATCTGACTCTGTGCCAGTGAAGGTTGCATCTGCGCCAAGAGCGGAGATTGCACCTGTGAACGTAAGGTCGCCTGAAGCAAACATCAGGATCTCGCCGCCTTCGCCACCAGAGCCATAGATCACCTGTGTATCTGAGGAAACAGAAGTAGAGTCAGCAGTCAGATTTGCTTCAATTGATACTGCAGCTGGCTCAGCGTCTTCACTGTAGTAGTGACCAATCTGGATATAGCCACCAGACGCTGCATAGGCGTAGTCTTCGACGTTACCATCGATCAGAGTGCCAGAGCTCACAGTAATGTCTGAGATCAGGTTGACTGGGGCAGCGATTACGCTCTCCTCTGCCTCTTCTTCGACTGCGATGCGGATACCACCGTAACCACCACCAGTTCCGTCGATCAACACCGCTCCGCCTGAACCAGCGCGGTATGGTGCGTCACCCCCCTGAGCACTGATGGACTCATAGCCAAGCAGCTGGGTTTCTGTGGTAGACGCCTCTGAGGAGTAGTGCATGATACCAAGGCCACCACCGTAACCACCGGAAGCGCCGGTGTAGGTATCTATGTTCATTTCCGCGGTGTTGTCGCCACCATTGGAAGAGAAGTTACCGGAAATAGCGACCTGAACGTCCGTATCGTAATAGTTTACGGTCTCGTTTGTTTCTGTTTCGCTGTTGTATTCGCTGCCTGTTTCAATCGCCGTCAGGTAGATGTAACCACCGTTGCCTCCTCTGCGGCGATCGCTCGTCGTTGCACCACCATTAGCAGTGATGTCACCGGTGTTCACCAGCATTGGAGTAATGGCGCTCAGATCAATGCCGGCTGGAATGTCTTCGCTATCGAACTCTTCTTCGATCAATGTCAGGCCACCCGCCAGTTGAATCTGTACAGATCCTGCGGGGGTGCCATAACTGTCTGCTGTAGTTGCTTCGCCACTGGTATCAATTGAGCCAGTGTTCGCAATCACGAGGCCACCATAAATTGAGACGCTGCCACTACTGTAGCTATTGGATGAGTGTGTATTTGGCGCTGCAGATGTATCGATGCTGCCGCTGTTCAGAACACCCACACCGCCGGCCAGGCTGATGTAGCCCCCTGAGCCAGAGAACGTACCTTCTTCGGCGTTTTCTTCTGAGAGGCTTGCGCCTTCCGAGAGGAGTGCACCGGAATTGTCGATGGCCAGGGCGTACAGTGAGATATAGCCACCACGCTGACCAGATCCGGCTTCAGCGCTGGTGTCAATGTCGCCTGAGTTAGAGATAAGCGCCGCATTAATATTGAGAGAATTGCCTGGGTTTTTAATGGAGCCTTCATTAACAACCGCATACGCTTCCAGGGAAAGCGAACCTTCACCACCGCTTGTTAACGTTCCTTTAACAACAACATCGTTCTCGAAGGAGGCATAACCTTCACCTGCCTGGAGAGTGAGTGTTGCGCCCGCTCCTACCTCCAGACCAGTGACTTCTGAGCCTTCGCTGCCGTATACCGGCTCAACATCACCATCTACCTCTGCAGTGGCGCCGTCGTAACGGTACATACCACCACGATAGAGGTACAGTTCACCTGTCGCGAGAGTGTCGCCACTCACTTCGATGTCAGACAGAAGTGTATCTGTGGAAATGACGGCAGGGTTGGTGCCGAGGTCTGCACTGATTGCCGGAAGCTGTGGGTCAAGTACAACAGTGTCGGTATTTACCACGCGGATTGCCGCGCTACTGTTTGCTTTGGCGATAGAAATATAGCCGCCACCGCCGCCGATAGAACCGTTACCGCCGTTTGCGCTGATGCGGTAGGTCGGTACAGGGGCCTGTTCAATGACAGGCAGGTTGTCAGCAACGATATTGTTGCTTGAAGAGCCATTGTCGCTGCAGCCTGCTGTCAGGGCCACAGCCAGTGCAAGGGCACTGCTACGGTAAGGAAGTGACTGGTACATTCTATTGCTCCTGAATATTGGGAAATCCCTCACTTATCTGGAGGGTTTTGTCAGAATGCGACACTACATAATGCGATTACATTAGTAAACATGCGACAAAAGAATGTCACCAATATGTCACTTAAGGAAAACAAAAATGGCCCGATTTGACAGTTATTCGGGTGGGGCGAGAGAGTCAGATGTGAGGGGAAACGCAGAATGGTGTGGCGCAAATTGCCACACCATAAGCGCTGTCAGAGAACGTCTTTCAGAGGGGCATGCTGTTCGGCGTCAAGACGGGGGCCGAACTGGCTGACGACTGTGGCTGAGGCCAGGCTGGCGAGGCGGCCTGCGGCTGCAAAGTCATGTCCATGAGTGATGGCATAAAGGAAGGCGCCGGCGAACATGTCGCCCGCGCCATTGCTGTCGACCGCTTTGACGTTGTTAGGGGCAATGTGATGTAGCTGACTGCCATCCCAGGCGACAGCGCCCTTGCTGCCAAGGGTAACTGCGAATGTCTGAGCGACCGCTTTGAGCCCGTCGATGGCGGTTGGCAGGCTGTCAGCTCCGGTGTACAACATGGCTTCCTGCTCGTTACAGAAAAGCAGGTCAACGCCATCGCCAATCATTTCGCTCACACCGTCTTTAAAGAACTGCACCATGGCGGGATCTGAAAAGGTCATGGCGACTTTCACCCCATGTTTGCGCGCCAGTTCGCGCACCTGGATGGCTGCCGCCCGACTGGTATCTGAGGTGACCAGGTAGCCTTCGATGTAGACGTATTCAGATTGCGCCAGTGCGTCCTCGTGAATGTGCTTCTGATGTAATTCGCTGGTAATGCCCAGGTAGGTATTCATGGTGCGCTCCGCGTCTGGAGTCACCATCACGACGCACTTACCGGTCACGCCTTCGTCGCGGTTGTCGCCCATATTGGTGTCTACACCGGCGGCCTTCATGTCGGAGATATAAAAGTCACCCGCTTCATCGTTGGCTACGTTGCATGTATAAAACGTACGGGCACCGAAATAGCTGGCGCCAATAATGGTGTTGGCGGCACTGCCACCGCAGGCACGTTTTTTCAGACCGTAGCGGTTCTGCAGTATGTCCAGCATAGACGCGAGCTGATCCTGTTCGATCAGGGTCATCATGCCTTTTTCAATCCCTGCATCTGCAAAGAAGGCGTCGTCCACTTCAAATTCTTTATCGACCAGTGCGTTGCCGATCCCGTAAATGTGGTAACTCATCAGTTGTTCCATCCCATCTGTTTGGCGTCAGTGTACCGGAAAGTCGCCTGTCATTGTCACCGCCGACATTGAGAAAGCGGCTCAAACTGTGTATAACGTCGGCCCTTTGTTTGTAGCCGGTGGGTGGAATAGCCAAAAGCGACCTCCGGCGGGCGCCGACCAGCGCCAATGAACTACAGATTTTTACCTACAGGAAAAAATCACATGTCTACGATTAAGGCCGATGTATTGCTGGTAGGCGGCGGTGTCATGAGTGCAACTCTGGGCACGCTGCTGAGTAAGCTGGACCCTTCTAAACGACTGGTTATGGTGGAACGCCTTGACCACGTTGCCCACGAGAGTACCGATGGCTGGAATAATGCCGGTACCGGACATGCGGGTTATTGCGAACTTAACTACACCCCGCAGAATGCGGCGGGAGAGGTTGAGATTAACCGCGCGCTCGCAATCAATGCGAATTTTGAAATCTCACTGCAGCTCTGGAGCTCGCTGATTAATACGGGTGAACTGCCTGCGCCGTCGCAGTTTATTAATACTACCCCGCATATCAGCTTTGTCTGGGGCGAAGAGAACGTGGCGTTCCTGCGTCAGCGTTATGAAAAACTGTCTGCACATCATCTCTTTAAAGATATGGAGTACAGCGAAGACCATGAGGTTCTGCGTCAGTGGATGCCGCTGGTGATGGAAGGTCGTGGTGACGATGAGAAAGTCGCCGGCACCCGTGTTCCTTACGGTACCGATGTCGACTTCGGATCATTGACCCGCAACCTGGTCAGCTCACTGGAAAAACATGACCAGTTTGAGCTGAAGCTGTCACACGAAGTTCTTGATATTGAACCGGCCCGCGAAACGGGTTGGAAAGTCACGCTGAAGAATCGCGAGACCGGAAAAAAACTGGTCGTGATTGCTGGTGTGGTATTTCTCGGTGCGGGGGGTGGTGCATTGCCGCTGCTGCAGAAGTCCGGTATCCCGGAAAGCAAAGGCTATGGTGGCTTCCCGGTATCGGGCCAGTGGCTGGTATGTCAGGACGATGAGATCGTTAAGCGCCACTTTGCCAAGGTCTATGGAAAAGCCGCGATTGGTGCGCCACCGATGTCGGTTCCGCACCTGGATACCCGCATTATTAACGGCAAGCCGGCGCTGCTGTTCGGACCTTACGCTGGTTTCACGACCAAGTTCCTGAAAGCCGGTTCGAAAATGGATCTGATCAAATCCGTGCGTCCTAACAACCTCATGCAGATGATGGATGTTGGTGTGAACAATATGGATCTGACCAAGTATCTCATCGGCGAAGTAATGCAGTCGCACGAAGACCGTGTGACTTCTCTGCGTGATTACTTCCCGGGCGCAGAAGCTGGCAAGTGGACTCTCGCCCAGGCGGGTCAGCGTGTACAGATTATTAAGAAAGACGGCAAAGGTCGCGGCAAGCTTGAGTTTGGTACTGAGCTGGTGTCATCGAAAGATGGCAGCATGGCGGCACTGTTGGGGGCGTCCCCGGGTGCATCGGTTGCTGCTCAGGCCATGATTGAAGTGATTGAACGCTGTTTCGCGGAGCGCCTGCCTGAGGGCTGGCAGGACCGCCTGAAGGCACTGGTGCCTTCTTATGGAGAATCCCTGGTTGAGGATGCTGCACTGCTGGAGCGGATTCGCCCACAGGTGCTGGACACCCTGAACCTAGCAAAATCTTAACTTTTAATCTTTAAACCCTTACTGGAGTTGTCACTATGTTGATTGGTATACCTAAGGAAATTTTTCCTGGGGAAAACCGTGTCGCTCAGATTCCTGCGGGAATCCAGACGCTGCTCAACGCCGGCTATGAAGTCGTTGTACAGGCAGGTGCAGGCGATAACGCACATATCAGCGATGAAGAGTACCGTGGTTGTGGCGCGAGCATTGCTCCTGATGCTGCGTCCCTGTACGGTCAGGCCGATATTATCCTTAAAGTCCGTCAGCCGCTGGATGAAGAAGTTCCGCTGCTGAAAGAGGGCACAACCGTTATCTGTATGCTGGATGCCTGGTTCAACAAAGACCTGGTTAAGCAGCTGGCAGAAAACAAAGTCCGCACCTTTGCTCTGGAATTCATTCCACGTACTACCCGTGCGCAGAGCATGGACGTACTCAGCTCAATGGGTGCGATCAGTGGCTATCGTGCAGTTCTGGCAGGCGCCATGGCGTTGCCACAGTATTTCCCTATGCTGATGACTGCAGCAGGTACGATTCACCCTGCGCGTGTCTTTGTGATCGGTGCGGGTGTTGCTGGTCTGATGGCGATTTCTACCGCCCGTCGTCTGGGTGCCGTTGTTGAAGCTTACGATACCCGTGTTGAAGTGCGTGAACAGGTAGAGTCTCTGGGTGCTAAATTCGTTGAGTTCGATCTGCCACAGGAAGAGGGTACTTCTTCCGGCGGTTATGCGACTCAGAAATCCGAAGAGTTCTATAAAGCTCAGCGCGAACAGATGACCGCCAAAGTCTCTCAGGCAGATCTGGTGATCACCACGGCTGCAATTCCTGGTAAGGCGTCTCCACGTCTGATTACCAAAGAAATGCTGCACTGCATGAAAAAAGGCTCTGTCGTTGTCGATCTGGCAGCAGAGCGTGGCGGTAACGTCGAAGGCACTGTCGCGAACGAAAAAGTGTACCTCGATGGTGTCACTCTGATCGGTTATATCGATCACCCGGGTCGCGTACCTGTGCACGCGTCTCAGCTGCTGACTAAAAACATCACTACCTTCCTGCTCAATATGACCAAAGAAGGTGAGCTGAACGTAGATATGGAAGACGACATCGTTGCCGCCACTCTGGTGACTGAAAACGGTGAAATCAAACATGAAGGGCTGAAAGCCCTGATCGAACAGGAGTAAGACTGATGGAAATGTTTATCATGAGTCTGACCATTTTCGTACTGGCGATTTTCGTAGGTGTGGAAGTGATCAACAAAGTACCTCCAACACTGCACACACCTCTGATGAGCGGTACTAACGCTATCTCCGGTATTGTTGTTGTCGGTGCGATCCTGAGCTCTGGTGGCAGTGACCACACCACACTGTTCTCGACCATCCTGGGCGTTGCGGCCATTGCGCTGGCAACCATCAACATCGTGGCCGGTTTTATGGTAACCGACCGCATGCTGAACATGTTCAAGAAGAAGTAAGGTAGCGAGCTGACATGGAAACTTTGATTAACTTTGGTTACCTGATTGCCGCCGTTCTCTTTATCTTCGGCATCAAGGGCATGACCACTCCGAAAACCGCTGTACGCGGTAACCAGATGTCTGCGATCGGTATGCTGGTGGCTATTGTCGCCGCGCTGCTGGATTACAACGTGGTTGACTTCACCTGGATCATCGTGGGCGTTCTCATTGGTGGCACCATTGGTGCGATCATGGCGAAGAAAGTCCCGATGACCGATATGCCAGAAATGGTTGCCGCACTGAACGGCATCGGTGGTGGTGCTTCTCTGCTGGTGGCATCTGCAAACTACCTGGAAAGCCAGAAGCTGGCTGAAATGGGCAAATTTGTACCGACGTACGACTGGTCTATCGCGGTCATTCTGTCGATTCTTATCGGTGCGGTAACTCTGACCGGCTCTTTCATTGCAGTTGGTAAGCTGAAGGGCAAGATTGGCGATTCGAACAAGGTCATGTTGTTCAAGACGATCGTTAAGATTGTTCTGCTGACTCTGATCGCCGGTACGGTTTACTTCGCGATGAACAACCCGCTCGAACAGGACTACCTGGTTCTGGGTATGGTTGCGCTGTGTCTGGTACTGGGTATCTGTCTGGTGATGCCAATCGGCGGCGCGGACATGCCGGTTGTGGTATCGCTGCTGAACTCGTACTCCGGTCTGGCAGGCGCTGCGGCTGGTTTCGTACTGGGTAACAATGGCCTGATCATCACCGGTTCTCTGGTGGGTGCTTCGGGTATCATTCTGACCAGCATCATGTGTAAAGCGATGAACCGCTCACTGACCAACGTACTGTTCGGTGGTTCTATGGCGGCATCGGCGGGCGTTTCTAAGTCTGAGAACGATGCCTTCTACGAAGGTAAAGTGAAGTACTCCAGCTCTGACGAAGTCGCTATGCTGCTCGACGGCGCACAGAAAGTGGTTTTCGTCCCTGGTTACGGTCTGGCCGTGGCTCAGGCGCAGCATGCAACCCGTGAGCTGGCTTCTATGCTGGAAGCGCGTGGCTGCGACGTTAAGTACGCGATTCACCCGGTGGCGGGTCGTATGCCTGGTCACATGAACGTTCTTCTCGCTGAAGCAGAAGTTCCATACGATCAGCTGGTTGAGATGGACACGATCAACCCTGAGTTCTCTCAGACTGACGTAGCGATTGTTCTGGGTGCAAACGACGTTGTTAACCCAGCGGCCGCGAAAGATCCGGCATCGCCTATCTTCGGTATGCCTATCCTTGACGTACACAACGCTAAGACCGTTGTTGTTGTTAAGCGTGGTCTGTCTCCTGGCTTTGCAGGTATCCCGAATGAACTCTTTATCCGCGACAACAGCCTGATGGTGCCTGGTGACGCGAAGAAAGTTCTGCAGGAAATGATCGGTGCACTGAAAGATCTCTAAGATCTGATGTCACAGAGAAAGGGGCCGCTCAGCGGCCCCTTTTTTTATGCCTGCGATCTTGTCCGGCTGAAGGGAAGGGTTATGATGCAGCTATGAATAAACTCACCCGCTTTGTGCGTCATCGTAAGCGCGTCCGTCATGCTGTCTACATGACGGACAGCGCTATTATGCGCAGTGTCCGCAAAACCCTGGCGATTCTGACAGGCTTTGTGGCTCTGCATGTCGTGGCGATGCTCGCGTTTGAAAATATGCAGGCTCAGGATGCCCTGTGGTTGACGCTTACCACGCTCACGACGGTCGGGTATGGTGACTTCTCTGCGCAGACAACCATGGGCCGCCTTTCAACCGTCGTTCTTATGTACGGCATCGGCATCACTTTAATGACGCTACTGATCAGCGATTATGTGGATTTCCGCATTGCTCGTCGGGAGCGTATCCGCAGTGGACACTGGGACTGGAACATGGCTGATCACATCCTCATTATTAATTCTCCGAAATATAACCGCGAAGCGTATTTCGTTCGTATGATTATGCAGATGCGCGAGTGTGGTGACTTCAATGAAACGCCGATTATGTTACTTAACGAAGATTTCAGTGATGGTTTGCCCGACTCATTGAGGTCGCTTGGCGTCGTGCATGTTACGGGGCTTGCCAGTCGTCCTGATGACCTGAAACGTGCAGGTGCCGAGCGCGCGCGTCATATTGTTGTTCTTTCCCGCGATGAGTACTCATCAGACAGCGATAGCTACACCTTTGATGTGGCTCATCGTCTGTGGGAATTACACCTCGGTCCCCGGACGATTGTTGAGTGTGTCGACGACTTCAACCGTCCACGCATTCTGGATCTGGATATCCGCTCAGTGATCCGCCCGATCCGCTCTTACCCGGAGCTCGTAGTGCGCGCGATGGTCGCGCCGGGATCGGAAGTCATTATCGAGGATATGTTTACCCACGCTAACGACCACACGGTCCGCTATCCGGTGTGGCTGGAAGGAGAGCGCTGGGCGGATGTGGTTAATGCCGTTGTTCAGGCAAATATCGGTACGCCGCTGGCCTATGTGACGAAAAGTGGTGATGTTGTCACGCACCCGGACGGTGATCACCACGTGCATGCGCAGTCCCTGTTAGTCCTGGTGCATACCGAACACACCCCTACTGCAAAAGAACTGCACAGTGCGATTGAAGTCCACTTTAATAAACACCTGAAGGAGTTCCGTCAGTAGGTGGCGCCTTCCTCAACGGGTGTTTCTGACCCGGGAAAGTCCAGCCACAATACCTTGTCAGTTACGGGCGTCGAGGGTGGCAGGCGAGCGTTGCGCAGATTGAATATGCGGGCATGCTTGAATCGCGAGAGAGGAAACGCAGAGCGGGTGACAGGGTGTTGTTGCATAAATTCGTGTAAACGCCCCGACTGCACCATTGTCGTCAGAGCACCTTCCAGGTCGTCAGCCAGAGAAGCATCGTCATTATTGACGAAGAAGTACATTGGGAAGGGGTACGACAATACCAGATCATCGTATGCCATCAGCACGCCCTGACCGAACTGCTCCAGTTCGGCATAGATCTCAATGACCGATCGCGGAAAGTAGTCACAGCGGCCCGCTTCAATCATCCGGTACATCACTTCAAAGCGTGCGATGCGATCGACGCGATACCCATTTTCTTCGAGTATGTCTGAGTCTGGCCATTGATTACCCTGACAGGCCACGAGTGACTTCAGTTGATCCGGGTCTGTGATCGCATCAAACCGTGCTTTATCGGCGATGCGGATGACGGGAATCCTTTTACCCAGTAACCCACCGAAGAGAGGGATACGGATAGCACGGTAAGCGGCTTCCCGCTGGAGGTCTGTGCCCGCCCAGTGGATGTCAATCGAGTGATCATCCAGAAACCGGAACGCCCGGTTCTGCGTGATGGTCTGATCAATCGCAGACAGGCGATATTCAGCGCTGAGCAGCTCGTCGAGAAGATCCGTATAGTAGGAGTGCGAGGCGTCCAGATCTGTGCGGGAGTGCTGAATTTTGAGTTCCCTGCGTTCGTCTGCAGCAATGCACTGAGTCAACAGAAGAAGGCTGGCAACAAGGACACCCTGCAGCCGGTTCATATAAGCATCCATGAGTTTTCTGCCAGCATAATATGTTCTGACGCTGGTGTCGCGGATTTGGCCTGTGCGACGTAATTTCTGTGAGGTATGTCCGTCACCGATGTCTGATATAGTCGCAGTAGGAAAGGAGAAGCGTTTGATGCTGAATAAATTACTTGGACTGCTGGCCGACGGTCGCTTTCACTCGGGTGAAGAGCTTGGCGAGGCTCTGGGTGTGAGTCGCGCGGCGGTGTGGAAGCAGTTAAAGAAGCTCGACGATCTGGATATCCCATACTCATCAGTAAAGGGAAAGGGCTACCGCCTGCATGATGCCATCGAGCTGCTGGATACGCAGAAAATCCGTGATCAGATCACCCAGCGCCTGGATCTCCTCGATGTTCTTCTTGATGTTGATTCGACTAACAGTTATCTCTTCAGTCGGGCGTCCGATCATATGGGTAAGCGCTACGCGGTTCTCGCTGAAAAACAGAGCCATGGTCGGGGGCGTCGTGGTCGTCGTTGGGTAAGCCCGTTCGGAAAGAATATTTACCTGTCGGTGCTGGTGTCTTTCTCCGGTGGGATGTCTGCGCTGGAGGGGTTGAGCCTTGCGGTCGCGGTCGCGGTCGAGCGTGCCTTGACCCGATTAGGGATCGAGGGGGTAGGACTGAAGTGGCCGAACGATATTTACGCTGATGGACGCAAGCTTGCAGGTATTCTTCTTGAGGTGACCGGCGAATATAACAGTCATTGTCAGGTCGTGATGGGGATTGGCCTTAACCTCTCCATGAGTGATGAGGAGGCCACTGCGATTGATCAGCCGTGGGTAGATCTGCGGAGCCTGAAGTCTGATCTGTCGCGAAATCAGGTCGCGGGCATGCTTCTGAACGAAGTACTGGCCGTGGTAGACGAATTTCAACGCGAAGGATTTGCTCCGCTGCAGGGATACTGGAGTGATCGGGATATATACCACCAGAAAGAAGTCACGATTACATCGCCTTCTTATGAAATCGGTGGCGTCGTCAAAGGCGTAAACCGCAAGGGGGAGCTACTGTTGCAGACGAGTCGTGGCATGGAAGTGATCAGTGCAGGAGAGCTCAGTGTCCGCGCTGCTGGTTGATATAGGTAATACCCGGATCAAATGGGTCCTGAGAGATCGTGGTGAAACGACGGCAACCGGCGTAACCGACAAGGCCAATGCTGCGCGGTTTAACTGGCCGCAGTCACCGGAGCGGATTGTGGTGTCGAGCGTTCAGGACAATCGCGAGCTTCATGAGCTCTTTGAGGGGCTGTTTGGTGAGCGTCTGCGTTGGCTTGGAACCCCGGTGTATGACTACCAGCTTTTCCGTCACTGTTATCGTGATCCGGCCCGACTCGGTGTGGATCGCTGGTTGGCGATGATAGGGGCTCGTCAGCACAGTGATGGCGATTTGTTGGTGGTCGATGCCGGTACCGCACTCACACTGGATATATTCTCTGCTGAAAATCAGCATCAGGGCGGGTACATAGTGCCGGGATTGCAGATGGCACGTCAGGCGCTGTTTGGTGGGACAGACAAAGTCCGCCAGTTTGGTGATGAGCAGGACGCCGCGACCCTGACGCCGGGGACAAATACTGTGAACTGCGTGGCTGCCGGAACACTTCGTCAGCAACTGGCGCTGGTGCAGCACGTAGTGGACGAGTACCCTGACCATCACATATTTATTACCGGTGGTGATGGTGAACTCATCGCCGACAACCTCAACGCCCGGTATTATCCGGATCTGATTTTTGATGGCATGGACTCCTTATGCGCTGGATTGTTTACAGCCTGATTTTAATAAACCTGACGCTCGCAGCGTATTTTCTCTATTTCCGTCCGGTGGCTACGGTTTCTGTATCTCCCCGGGTAGCTGCAGAGGCTGCTCCGCAGCTGACGCTGTTGCGGGAAGAGCAGGACGCGCCTGCGCGTCCTGCAGTAAAGCCCGGCACTAAGCTCTGTTATGCCCTTGGACCGTATGAGGACGACCTGAGCATCCGTATCGCGCAGGCGCGCGCAAAAGAACTGTCACTTACCGGTATTGTGAATCCTGTCGAAGTACCACTCGACCGTGAGGCTGAGTACTGGGTGCACATTCCACCCCTTGAAAGTCGTTCTGAAGCGATGGATACATTGAGGGCTCTGCAGAAACAGAATGTCGACAGCTACATCATCACTCAGGGGGATCTGGCAGAGGGCATTTCTCTCGGGTTGTTTCACAAAGAAGAGTCGGCGGCGCGCCTGGCATCAAAAGTCGGCAAGCTGAACTTTAACGTGGCTATCCGGGAAATTGGCAAGTCACGAACAGAGTACTGGCTGGAAATCCGGGAGATCACCCGCCTGGATGACAAGACCCGTCAACGGGTAAAAGCGACCGATCAGGGTGTCGATTGGCAGATGATTGGCTGTAAACACCAGGGAAATCGCTAAGTCGATAATAAATAAGCAAAAAGTTGTTGACAGGTATCGGGGTTGTCCTGATAATACGCGCCACTTCGGTGGGGTTCCCGAGCGGCCAAAGGGATCAGACTGTAAATCTGACGCGAAAGCTTCGCTGGTTCGAATCCAGCCCCC
>NZ_CATMFB010000002.1 GCF_950066645.1 uncultured Thalassolituus sp.
TGGGTGATTAGCTCAGCTGGGAGAGCATCTGCCTTACAAGCAGAGGGTCGGCGGTTCGATCCCGTCATCACCCACCATCACTTTGCAAAAAAGTGATCACAATGCGGACTGGTAGTTCAGTTGGTTAGAATACCGGCCTGTCACGCCGGGGGTCGCGGGTTCGAGTCCCGTCCAGTCCGCCATCTTTCTTAAGATCCCCTTTTTAAATATACGCCTGGTTCGAGCCCCGCTTGAGCGCAAGCCCGGCCGTCCGCCATCTTTTTTAAGATCCCCTGCCCCACGATTTACCTTTGCGCACCAATTTGGCGCAGCTCTGTTGCTTTTGTCTATACACTCCCTGACCGATTTTTAACCAACTTATTGAAGCATTGTCATATCCTAGTCATATTCCGCGCCTATTCTGACCCCGTAGTCACAGGGAAGACCGGGGAACAAAGGTAAGGATGCCTTGTCAATTCTCTGGCAGCGACTACATTTAATCCTGAAGGTGGCACAGGTTATGCTGAGTAAAAAGTGCACACTGGAAATATTGGAATATTTAAAAAGAAAAAAGGAGATCAATATGTCTGATTACATTGATGATCTGTTAGAAGTCGGATTCGATGATTTCGATGACGATTGTGATGATGCGGTTGAGATGTAAATTACCGTCTCAACTCTCTGTAGCGGCCTGGCGCTTCGCCGGTCCAGCGCTTGAAAGCGCGCTGGAAGGCCGCAGCTGATCCAAACCCCAACACATACGCAATTTCCCCTAAGGTCAACGCAGTATCCCGCACATAGCTCTCTGCTAACGCCTGACGGGTTTCATTTAATACCTGTTGAAACGTCACCCCCTCTGCCTGTAAACGTCGTCTGAGTGTCCACGGGGCCATATTAAGGCGTCGGGCAACGACTTCCAGTTCCGGCGTCTGACCATTCAGCAGCGGACCGATTGAACGGGCCACACTTTCACGCACACTCAGACCAAGACGCACTCGTTCAAGCTCACGGTCTGCCTGACGTTTCAGGCCTTCATAAACGGAAGCGCAGCGCTGCAGCACCGGCAGATCGAGTGCCTCGCGGCTGAGAATGATGCTGTTGCTCTCTGCGCCAAAATGCACCGGACAACGGAAATGCTCCTGATAACGGGCAGCATACGAAGGCTCGTCAAATTCAATCTGAACCGACTGCACCAGCCCCTGCTTACCCGTCAGGGCTTCCGGGAGGCGGAACCAGCCGCCGAGCACAGAATCCACCACGAAGAGGTTGTACTCGTTATAGGGGCTGATGGAGTAAAACGTCAGCCTGCCCTGCCCCTGATTTACGGAGAAGGCCGAAGCACCACGAGAGTTATAGCTGGACAGCAATTCATAATCAGCGACGGCCTGAAGCGCCTCACGCAGTGTCGGTGCGGTCATGGCCAGCAAGCCCGCCACACCGAGGTGGGAGGGCTGTGAAATCCGCCCCATCTGCAACCCAAGCCAGGGCGCACCGGTCTGCTGTATCGCAGTGTGTCCGAGACGCATAAAGCGCGGAATACTGATGCGGGTATCGGGCGACGACAATGTCGATGCTTCGATGCGGAACTGCTCCAGCAAGGGCGCCGGAGGCGTCCCCAGACTGTCCATGGCCCGCGCCAGCAGCTCAACGTAGGTGATACTCAGGTCACCGAGTTTCATCGGATGTCAGGCGTCCATACCGCTGTCGTCTTTATTGTCTTCTGCCACAACCTGCTCATCTTCCTGCGGCTCATAAAACTCGACGAGAAACTGATAACTGAGTGACAGGACCGTAATTGAAATCAGAGTCATAAAGTAAACACCGAATGCGGCAATAATATCGGTCACTGTGTTGCCAACATTGGCCAGAAGAATAAATGGTGAGCTGACCAGAAGCGGTAATGCCAGCACAACAATCACCAGGCGGCTGCCATTCCCCTGACTCATGCGCCAGGCCCGTCCAAGATCAGAGCCCTCAGTACCAATCGCAATTTCTGGCAAGGTCACCGACAGGCGCGCCATCACGTAGATCATCAGCATCAGGCAGGGTACGGCCACGACAACAGATAATTTCTGCGCCTCTTCTGGCCCCATAACGCTGGCAAGCACCACTGAGGCCATCATAACGGCGATCCCGCCCACAAACGCTGACGCAAGAACGACAACGATTGAACGCAGGAGATATTTCAGGTCATAACGCGTAGGGACGCGGAGTGCATTCAGAGGCCATTGCGACGGGTCCTGCAGGCTGAAGCGATGCACTGTGGTTGCCAGCAACACACTCAGCAGCATAGACGTCAGCCCGAAAAAGATCATACGCCCATACTTTTCAAATACAGCGGGATTGGTGTCTGTCGCCTGTTCAAAGGCCGCGAACATTTCAGCCTGTAGCTGTGTACTGAAGTGATCCAGTACAACAAGGATCAGAATCAGAGGCAGGAACATGCTGATCAGTCGGGTACGCTTAGTCCAAAGAAGAAATAACGAATCTTTGAACAGATCAAATACTGGCAGCCTGGCTTCCAGCCCTAATGGACTCTTCATAAATACTCCTCACATAAAAATGCCCCGGCAGGTTGCTCTGCCGGGGCATTATCTTACCCTGTTTTTAATCAACCCGCCGGTGGTACATCACCGTGACGACGCTTATGGCGCTCGATCATGCGTTCAGGACGCAGCAGGAAGCTCGCCAGGGCTGGCAGGAGAATCAGCGCACCTAACATATTCCAGAGGAACATAAAGGTCAGCAGAATACCCATGTCTGCCTGGAATTTGATTGGCGAGATAATCCAGGTCGCAACACCGATGGCCAGGGTCACACCGGTAAAGCTCACCGCCTTACCTGTTGAACGCAGCGTTTCGAAGAACGCTTCCTGCATCGACTTCCCGGCAACGATCATGACTTCCAGGCGATTATAGATATAGATGCCGTAGTCGACACCAATCCCCACCCCGAGGGCAATCACAGGCAATGTTGCTACTTTCACGCCGATATCCAGATACGTCATCAGCGCCTGACTCAGAATAGAAGTCAGCGCCAGAGGGATCAGAATACAGGCCACCGCGGTCAGACTGCGGAAAGTAATAAAACAGAGTACAAATACCACAACGTAAACGAAGATCAGCATAGTACCCTGAGCATCCGCGATAACCTGGTTAGTCGCCGCTTCAATACCCGCATTACCCGAAGCTAACTGGAAGCGCACCGGCACAGACTCAAGCTCGCCACTGCTGATGGCTTCTTCGATTTCTGCAAAACGGTAGGTGTAGAACTTCTGGTCAACGTGGTCGTCGTAGGTCTCTTTGAATTTCTCAACGGCAGCGACCACAGTTTCGAGTGTCTCAGCCTTGTGATCATTCAGATAAATAATCACCGGAGCCATAGAGCAGTCTGAATTAAGCAGTGCATCTGGCGCGCGCTGAATCGAGGTATTAAGAATGGTCTGGTTACGTGACAGCGCAGACCAGTTCAGATTACCTTCGTTCATTGATTTGGTAACCAGCTTGGATACGGTCACCAGAGACGTGGTCGACTGCACGCCCGGAACGTTCTCCATGTACCACATAAAGCGGTCCATCGCGTCCATCACCTTATAAGCATTACACTGCTCAGGTGGCGTCTCTACCATAACCACCATAACGTCGGAGCTGGTCGAGTAATTTCCGACCATGTAAGCGTTATCCAGGTTATAGCGGCTGTCAGCGCGAAGTTCTGGCGCACCTTTATCAAGGTCGCCAATTTTCAGCCCCTGGCTGTAGAAATAACCGAAGACCGCCATAACAATCGCCAGAACGATAGGTACAGGGGCGACTTTACGGTTAGCGAAAGAAGACAGTGCACGCCAGATACCAGAGGCATTTTCTTCAGCTTTACGGGCGTGATTAACACCCGACTGGCTGATGCCGATGTACGACATAATGATTGGCAGCAGAACAAGGTTGGTCACAATAATCATGGCCACGCCCACACTCGCCGCAATCGCCAGCTCCTGAATCACCCCAATATCAATAAACAGCAGGGTCAGGAAGCCAATTGCATCCGACAACAGCGCCAGCATGCCCGGTACATACAGACCACGGAAAGCATGACGGGCGGCCTGCAGAGGATTTGCCCCTTTGCCTGCCTCAATCGCAATCCCGTTAATGATCTGTACGCCATGACTGATGCCAATCGCAAACACCAGGAAAGGCACCAGTACCGAATACAGATCCACCGTGAAGCCCATCAGCGCCAGTGAGCCAAGCTGCCAGACAACGGCAATCAGAGACGCGACAATAGGCACGATAGTGCCACGAGGGCAGCGTGAATACAGGAACAGCAGAATGGCCGTCATCACCATTGCCGCCAGGAAGAAGAGGCCAATAGATTTGGCACCTTCCAGCAGGTCACCTAACTTCTTCGGCGTGCCAGTGATATAGATCCGGTACTGGTCGTTCTGGAACTGAGAACGTACCTTTTCTTCCAGCTCTTTACTGAACGCCGCGTAGCTCAGTTTTTCACCCGTTTCAGGGTCATTCTCGACCAGGGGTACGTCAATAATGGCCGACTCGAAGTTGTTCGCAACCAGACGCCCGACCTGTCCTGACTTCAGCACATTCTGACGGACCTGTTCGAGGCTATCGCGCGAACCATCGTAAGTACTCGGAATAACCGGGCCGCCCTGAAAACCTTCTTCTGTGACTTCGGTCCAGCGCACATTCGGCGTCCAGAGCGACTGCATTCCTGAGCGGTCGACGCCCTTAATAAAGAAGATCTCGTCGCTGATTTT
Source organism: uncultured Thalassolituus sp. (assembly GCF_950066645.1). Taxonomy (GTDB): domain Bacteria; phylum Pseudomonadota; class Gammaproteobacteria; order Pseudomonadales; family Oceanobacteraceae; genus Thalassolituus. The sequence goes on from NZ_CATMFB010000002.1 coordinate 4,748, forward strand.
GCTCAGCGTATCCATGTAGTCTTTGGTGAAAATATCGCCCGAGGTCGTCTCGACCGCGATCTTCACGTTGGCGACACCGCTCTTCATCTCGTCCTTGTGAACCAGATAATTACGGATGTACTCATGGTTAAGCGGAATGTATTTTTCAATACTGGCGTCGAGCGTTACCTTCGTCAGTCCAAAACCGAACAGCGCGGTAAGCATCATCAGAACCGCAATGACGATACCGCGGTTGTTGAAGATCAGACGCTCAAGAAATGGTTCGCTTTCCGGCGACAGAATGTAGTGTTCAGGAACACTGGAAAATTTCTTATCACTCATTTCACAGGTCCCCTTGTGCCATGGAAATCTCGGCCTGCATCAGGTGGCCCTGCGGATCAAGCAACTTCACTCCGGCTTCTCCGACGATAACAAAATGCCCTTGCGTGGCACGGGTGACGGCAGCCGAAGCCTTGCGCCCTTCAAGAATGACCGAGCGCGGGTTACGGAAATTGCGGTCGAGCAGAATCACTGCACCGCCATTACCGACCAGTACAGCACCCTTCTCTGTTTCGAAACCGCCAAGCAGCGTCTGCTCAACGCCGGTATTCAGCTCTTCCCAGGTAATCCCTTCGTCCCAGGACTGATACACATGTCCACGCAGTGCGAATAACAGCTGCAGTTTGTCTTTATCAACCAGACCAAACAGCGAACCGTCGTATGGGCTCGGTTGCGGCGTCCAGCTCTGCCCGGCGTCTTCAGAGCGCAGCAGCAGACCCATTTCGCCGGTAATGACCATGGTCTGTTCGCCGGTGCGGGTAATGGAATTCAGGTGCAGGCGATCCGGGTTCGGCAGACGGGACGCCATGTCCTGCCAGCTTTTGCCGCCGTCTTCGGTAGTAAAGGCCATACCGTAGGCACCGATCGCGATACCTTCTTTTTCGCTCCAGAATTCCACATCAAGGAAAGGCTTGGTTGAGCCAGTCTCGAAGTCGTATTCGGCATCCTGAAGGGTAAACTGCGCAGTTTCGAGCGCCATCATTGCTTCGTCGGCTTCTTCGTCTGAACCCTCAGCAGCAAGTTCAGCACGCTCTTCCATCACAGCAAGATTGCTACGCGCAGCCTCCAGAATGGCTTTGTTCGCCTGATAACCATCAAACTGCTTAGTCCAGGTTTTACCGCCATCTTCACTGCCAAGAATGACGCCATCGTGACCCACGGCCCAGCCGTTACGCTCACCATAGAAATCGACAGATGTCAGTGTGACACTGACCGGCACCTCCCCCTGGCGCCAGCTAAGTCCACCGTCATCTGAAAATACGATGTGTCCGTGAGCCCCTGCGCTCACAAGACGATCTCCGGCGTTGGTAACATCGAGCAGCAACTCTTCATGAGCGCGCAGCGTCTCCATTGCCGGAGTCTCCAGCGGGTCCTGCCAACCGGCATTCACCACTGAGGACAACGCCATAGCTCCCACCATGAGCCAGCGTCTGCCCTGCCTGACTTGTGCGTCCCCACCTGCACAAGCGGTCGGCCTGACCAAATTAAACAACATAAAAGACCCCGTTTTTATTGCTTTGTCGTTTTTTCGCGCTAGTCTATCCGACAGGCGCAAAAGTGACTAACCTGCGCTTGTAACAGTATGTAAGCCGCAGGCCATCTTCCTTAAGAGTAGACGCAATCAGGGAAAAGCGGGAACGGAGCGTTCCGCTGGCGCTCCGAATCCCGATCAGATATTGAACAATTAACGTCGACCGCGACGTCTCAGTTCTGCTGGCGTGAAATAGCGGTCACCCGGTGGCGGATTGCTGTAATCAATCGCTTCCGGCTCTTCATTGATCATTCCCTGAACATGATAGCGACGTGCCCGAAGGTCGTGGAAAACATCCATTCCTGACCAGGTAACAGGCAACTCATAATACGTTTTCATATACGACATGCTGACGCGCCATAACTCGCCATTAATGTCGTACTGGTCGGCAACCGAAATTCCCCAGGTATCCTCATCAATGTAGAACACCCTGCGTCCATACACATGACGCTGGTTATTCTTGAGAGTTCCTTCCACGACCCAGACACGATGCTTTTCGTAGCGGGTATATTCAGAATTGACGTGCCCCGGACGAAGGACATCGTTGTAACTCAGAGTATTAGACGTCAGCCGGTAGTTGTTGTAGGGAATATACACCTCTTTTTTACCGATCAGCTTCCAGTCGTAACGATCCGGTGAGCCGTTGTACATATCGGTATCGTCGGCATAGCGCAGGCCATCGGCCGCAGCGATCGGTGTATCGTATGCCAGGTTAGGCGCACGGCGGACACGACGCTGTCCGGCGTTGTAGCCCCACGCCTGACGAGGTTCGTCGGCCTGGTTAAGGGTTTCCCGGACCAGTACAGCGCCACCAGCAAGGCGCGCTGGTGCCTTGGTCACAGACAGATAGTAGAAGAGAAGATTATCAAGCTCTTCAATCGTTTTATCCGGACGGTAGTAGTTAAATTCAACCTGCTGCTCTACGGTCGTCGGCGAGAAGTTTCCGTCTTTCTGTACGGCCACTTCGGATGCCTGAATCTGCAGGAAGACGCCACGCCAGCGGGTAATGTGGTTCCAGACAGCCTGGATACCTGCCTGCGCCGGGTCGTCGGAAAGCACCGGGAAAGGGATGCCGCCATAAGCGTACATCAGCGAGTTGCCGTTGTTCTGTAATTCAGCGCGGATTGCATTTTTGTAGGTATTTTCATATACCCACTCCGGCGCGGCTGCCGTACGCCGGGTTTTATAGACCGGCATACGGAAAGAATCGGGATAGGTACGGAACAGGGCTTTCTGCCCTTCGGTCAGATATTGATCATACTGCATCATATTCTGCGCAGTGATCACAAAAAGTGGCTTATCTTCCGGATAAGGGTCCGGGTGATGCTGACCTGCATGGGTGTACGAAGGCGGTGGCAGAGTAAGACCACCACGCCACGGCGGTATGTCTCTTCCGTTACCTTCTTTTGTCGCACCCATCGGTGTCAGACTGGTTTTCAACTGCTCGGCGTCCTGAACACTGACAGCAGCGTGACCGGTGGCGGCCCCCATACAGAGAACAGCGGCGGCACCCGATAAAATCCACTTCTTATACTTCATTCCTGACCTCAGACATGCAGAAAGGCTTACGTCTCTGAATTCCTTACGCAAGACTCTTGCTGACCACTTCAAATACGTCTTTTGAAAGATTGCCCTGCTGCATAATGCGTTGCAACTCTGCTTTCATCAACTGTGACTGACTTGGCACCAATCGTTTCCATCGGGTCAATGGCGCAAGCAACCGCGACGCAATCTGCGGGTTACTTTCGTTGAGACGGATAACGGCATCGGCCAACAGACGATAGCCCTCACCATCCGCGGAATGGAAACGGCTCAGGGCCTGGTTCGCGAACGCACCGATAACAGAACGTACTTTATTCGGGTTACGCCAGTCGAACGCCGGGTGCGCCAGCAGGTCGTTAATGTGTTCAATAGTCGCCATTTCGGCCGAGCCTGCCTGCACTGACAACCACTGATTAACCACCAGAGGGTCACTCTGCCAACGCTCATAGAAGTCATCCAGAGCACTCTGAGCGCGCATACGATCACCACTGTTGACCAGCGCGCGGAGCGCCGCCATCTGATCGGTCATGTTGTCGGCCTTCTGGTACTGTTGCTGCGCTGCCGCCAGGCCATCGTCACCGGTTCTGGACCAGTAACTCAGTGCCAGGTTTTTCAGAGAACGCTGCGCCATATGAGCCGGATCTGGCTCGTATTCACGGGCAATGTTCAGACGCTGATAACAGGCAACGATATCGTCACGCAGCGCAGACGCCAGCGCACCGCTGACTTCTTCACGCGCGGAGTGGATCGCCAGCGGATCTATCTCACCCGAAAATTCCGCAATGTAAGACTCGGATGGCAGTGCCAGCAGATAAGCGACCATTGCCGGATCCAGGTCGGTATCGTTCAGCAGCTCACGATATACATTGATATCGTCGTCACTCAGTTCGAAGCGCCCTTCCCGTGCGTCGTCAATCCAGGTAAGCATCAGGCGCTGACCTGCATCCCAACGATTAAAACCATCACTGTCGTGGCGCAGTAGGAAGCGCAGTGTTTCCCGCGACTGCTGATAATTCACCCGGACCGGTGCAGAGAAATCACGGAACAGCGAGACGGCAGGCTCCTGCTCCAGACCACTGAAGGTAAACGTCTGCTCTGCCTCGCGGAAGTGCAGCACCTGACTTGATTCCGTCCAGAATTCTTCCTGATCCGGCGTCACGGTTAACGGGCTGCCATCTTTACCGATCAGCCCCAGCTGAACAGGAATCCATAGTGGCTGTTTGTCGGTCTGCCCCGGGGTGTCCGGTGTGTGCTGACGTAACGTCAGAGTCAGACGCCCGGCACCCGAATCATAGCTGGTCAGGACATCAACCACAGGCGTGCCTGCCTGCTTATACCAACGCCGGAACTGAGTGAAATCGACGCCGTTGGCGTCTTCCATCGCCTGAACAAATTCATTGATCGTGACGGCCTGACCATCGTGGCGGTCAAAGTACAGGTCGGTCCCTTTACGGAATCCTTCAGCACCCAGAATTTTGTGGTACATGCCGACGACTTCTGCACCTTTTTCATAAATGGTGACGGTATAAAAATTAGAAATTTCGATGTAAGAGTCGGGCTGTACCGGATGCGCCATTGGCCCGGCATCTTCTGCAAACTGAACCGTACGGAGAATTCCGGCGTCTTCAACGCGCTTCACTGTCGCAGAGTTCATATCTGCAGAGAAACAGGCATCACGGAAGACCGTAAAGCCTTCTTTCAGACTGAGCTGGAACCAGTCACGACAGGTCACCCGGTTGCCCGACCAGTTATGGAAATACTCGTGCGCAACAATCGCCTCAATACGCTGATACGCAGCATCGGTGGCTGTCGCAGGATTGGCCAGAACACAGGATGAATTGAAAATATTCAGCCCTTTGTTTTCCATGGCGCCCATATTGAAGTCATCCACCGCCACGATCATAAAAATATCGAGATCGTATTCGCGACCATACACGTCTTCATCCCAACGCATTGAGCGCTTGAGGGCGTCCATGGCATAGGCGGTCTTGTCGATATTGCGTGGTTCTACAAATATTTTCAGCGCAACCTCACGACCACCGCAGGTCGTGAAACTGTCTTCTGTCACCAGAAGATCACCGGCCACCAGCGCAAACAGATACGCCGGCTTTTTATGAGGGTCGTGCCACACCACATGGCGCTTGCCGCCAATCACCTCTTCTGAGACCGGATTACCGTTCGACAGCAGTACCGGGTACTGCCCGGCATCGGCAATAATTTCTGTCGTGAACACTGACATGACATCCGGGCGGTCAGGGTAATAGGTAATACGACGGAAGCCTTCCGCCTCACACTGCGTGCAGTACATACCGCCAGAGCGGTACAGACCTTCAAGGGCGGTATTTTTTGCAGGATAAATCCGGGTCACAACCTGCAGCGTGTGTTCTGCAGACAGTCCGGTCAGCATCAGTGACTCATCACCGAGGGTATATTCGCCTTCGCCCAGCACCCGGCCGTCGATGCTGATGCTCTCTAAACCGAGTTCCTGACCGTTAAGAAAAAGCTCGTTACTTTCTCCGAGCTGACGGATTTTCAGGGTCGATGTAACGAGGGTGAATTCTTCTTCAAGTTCAAAGCGGAGGTGTGTCTCCACGACCTCATACGCCGGTTCTTTGTAGTCCGTTAACTGAATCGCAGTTGGCTGAGCGTCGCGCATGTGTATGCCCCTTATGCTGTGAGGGTAACCTGATAGGAAGTGAACTTACGCAGGTTGATGACTCCTGTGTCCAGTATCAGGTACTGCCCTTTTATTCCCATTAACCGGCCTGCCACGTCGGCGGTTTTATCAAAATTGTGACTGACGACTTTAACCGGATACTCAATCACTGGGTAGCGGAAAGTGCGGACAGATTCATTCATAAGCCAGGTCAGACTGCCAGGCCCCTGTTCTGTCTCCAGTGCCTGCAGCTCGTCAGAGAACAGCGCCGCGAGGCGATCCCGTTCTGAGACCAGGTCGAGCTCTACCGCATCGTCTTTCAGCATGGCACGCCAGTTAGTTTTGTCGGAGATGTCGCGCCGGATAATATCTTCAACCAGCCCCGCCATGCGCCGGCTGGCTACGCGAGCCACTGGCAATGCCTGCCCTGCCCCCTGGTCGAGCCAGCGCGAAGGCATATTTTTCATTCGCGTGATACCGACTTTTAACCCGGATGAATTCGCCAGATAAACGATGTGATCATTAAAGCAGACTTTTTCGGCAAAGCGGTTATCGCGGCAGGTGCCCAGATGAAAATGGCACTTTTCCGGACTGAGAATACAGGCATCGCATTCCGCCAGACGGGTAAAGCACGGGTAACAATACCCTTGATTAAAACTTTTATTCGACGGACGACCACAATGAGTACAGTGAATTTCTCCGGCCCATGTCAGAGTAATGTCACTGCCAAGAAGTGGATTCAGAGCCACTTCCTGATCATCCAGAACCATATAATATTCAACCGGATTGCCCGGCCGGATACGCATCTTGTCGAGATGCCCGCTCCACTCAGTCATACGACCTCATTTAATCGTCAGTGGCTGGACATCGTCGTCCCCGCCCTGCTTTTTCGCTTTTTTACCCAGATCGATATAACCCACCCGCTCCTGCTCCGGCACGTCGTGCGTATTCTCATACCAGATAATGGCTTCCATGCAGAGTTCACGCTGGCCATCTTCCAGCTTACGGCCATTGGGCCAGCGACCAGTCGCCACCGCATTTTTCAGATTCACATACACTTCAGGTGTCAGTGAACGGATCAGATCATCGAGATTCATCTTGTCCCCGTTTAGTAACTGGCCAGACGACGGCCAATAAAAAACCTACCAGCAGACCACCCAGGTGGCCCCCATTTGCAATCCCGGACAGGCCCGGAATCAGAGTATCGCCGGTAATAGTAAATAACATCATCACTACCATTAAGATCAGCACCCCCTTAGGGATGCCATACGGAATACGGAAGCGGGTCTGCCTGAGACCCGTATAGGCGCACAGACCATAAACGACCCCGGATGCGCCCCCGAATGCAGGTCCTGCGACCCACCACTGCAGGAGATTACCGCCAAGGCCACAGAAGATCACCAGCGCCAGAATCGCTCCGCGTTCGCCCTGTTTTTCAATGGCGCCAACAAAGATCCAGACCCAGAGGGCATTAAACAGAATATGAAGAACGCTGAAATGCAGAATCGTCGGCCGCCAGAGTGCCCAGAAACCGAGATCCGTGTAGGTACTCAGACGGTTGCGGGCCTCAGGCCAGAGGCCCTCGCTTTCCCTCAGCCAGCTGATCCAGTCGGGGCTGATATGCTGCCAGGCAAAAACGCAGACCAGAATCAGAACCAGGCTGGCTGCGACTGGCGTCTGCCATATCCGCTGCATAAGCCGGCCTGGTGAAAAGCGGCTGGACGTGGCGGCGGGCGTCAGTTCTCCGGCCTGCCAGCGCTGCAGCAGATTTTCTACCCGGGGAATGTCAGCGGGGTCCGCCAGAATCAGAATCTGCTGTTGATTGTCTTCAACAACATGATGAACGATACGCTGCGCCCAAAGGTGCTCTGTCAGTGGCGACAGATCGGTCTCCAGTGGGGCAGCCAGTACAGCAAGGCCTTGCATCAGCGTTCTTTTTTCTCCACCCGGACCCAGGTGAATTTACCTTTCTGAAGTTTTGTTTCGGTGTCCATACGATAAGCCGCAAGACGACCATATTTAACCGCACTGTAATCAAGACAGGCGATATTAGGCACAATGGGTTCAGGCAGGCCCTGCATCCAGTAGTGCCCGATAAACAGAGGCTTTTCGTCCGGTCCGTAGAACAGCAGCTGATCTTTTTCTTCCGGGCTGAGCAAGGCGTGCTGCAGATCTTCAGGTAGAGGATCGGGCTGGAATATCACATCGTTGTAGCGCTCAGGTTCACCCTCCCAGAATTTTGTCCGGAAGAACTGGCGGACCATGCCGTCTTTCGCCGTCATCGAACGCCCACCGGGCAGCTTCAGAGACGTCCCCCGGAGAATACGGTCGAGAAACTGATACAGGAATGAATCGGTCTGAACAGATTCAGGCAGCAGACTGCGGTTCAGTGTGTTGGTGCCGTAGCGACGCTGATACTCGTCGATCATGGCTTTATCCCAACAGGCGTGGACGACACGGAAGTGCTCGTAATCCAGAAACAGTGGCAGGGTCACAAACCAGTCGAGCATGTCATTGAACTCCTGAGGGTAGTTCGCAAACTGCTCCAGGGTCTGTTCAACAATAAAATTATTGCGCGGAGTATGAGGGCGCAGATAAGGCTGACGCATCCCCGCCGGAGCCTCAGACAGATAGGTCACTACATTGTATTCGTGGTTACCCATCACGATGTCTGCGTGACCCGCTTCGACCATGTCTCTGACAATGTGACACGCCAGCCGGATATTCGGACCACGGTCGACAATGTCGCCAAGAAACACGACTTTGCGCTTGGGGTGCTGATACACGCCATTCTGTTTCGTGTACCCCATCTGCTCCAGCAGGTCGATCAGTGTCAGTCCACACCCGTGGATATCACCAATCAGATCATAACCCTGATGCATACTTAGTCCCCGAGGTTACTGCTCCAGCCGAGTTTAGTACGGCAGATTTCGTAGAAGTTGTGGCCTTTCGGGTGGATCAGCTTCAGCTTATGAGACTTCTTCCGGATCGTAATGCTGTCGCCCGGCGCACAGGGTATGTGCGTCTGACCATCGCAGCTGATCGTTGGATAGAGTCCCTGACTGGCATCCACCACAATTTTCACTTCGCTCTTACCGTCGACCACAATCGGACGACTGGAAAGTGTGTGCGGGAACATAGGCACCAGCACCAGCGCATCAAGACGCGGGTGCATGATCGGGCCTCCCCCTGATAAAGCATAGGCGGTAGAACCCGTTGGGGTTGAAACAATTAAGCCATCAGAGCGCAGGCTGTAGACAAACTGACCTTCAATATACAGATCAAAGGCAATCATACGGGCTGATTTGCCGGGATGAAGAACGACGTCGTTCAGGCCGGTGGCTGAGCCGATCGGGTTACCGTCACGCTTGATTTCAGCATCCAGCAGGAAGCGACGCTCTTCAACGTACTCGCCGTCGAGTACCGCCTGCACGGCTTCACACATTTCTTCATCAGGGCTGATATCGGTCAGGAACCCGAGACGTCCGCGGTTAATCCCGAGAACCGGCGTATTGTATTTCGCCAGCGCCCGGGCAGCGCCGAGCAGACTGCCATCACCACCGACGACAATCACCAGGTCGCAGATCTCACCAAGCATATTGACGTTACAGATCTGCATGCCGTGACCGGGCATGACTTCCGCGATGCGATCATCAAGAATCGTGTGATAACCCTCGTCAATCAGATAGCGGGACAGACGACGAATAGTTTCAATGACTTTATTACTGTTAAGTCGGCCGATGATGCCGATATTGCGGAACTCTTCCATCAGAAAACTGGTAACCTCACAGTCGATGCACGGTATGGCCTGCGCCTTATTGTTGCGGCACTTATACCACACAGGAGTTTAAAAGGCTTGTTCAGTGCCTGCCCAGCCCCGGACCACCCGTTTTTCGCCATTGCGGAGAAATACCGGCGCGATCAGATATGGAGCGTGCTTGGTCCACCCCTGTTGCGTAACTCTGCCAGCTGCAACCCTGCCCAATGGCTACCTGACGATGCCTTCCGGCAACTGGCGTCATGCCAGTCTCCGGCACCTGACTTCACGAGCCCCCGTCTGGGCTTTATGTTTGAAACGCTCTGGCAGGACGCTCTGACCACTTTCGGCCTCCCTCACCTGAGTAATCTGCAGATACAGCAGAACGGCCGGACCCTGGGGGAACTTGACCTGATACTGCAGCAGAGCGACCCGGCGCAACATATCGAACTGGCGCTTAAGTTTTATCTGGGTATCGGCTCCGACTGGGTCGGCCCGAATCTGCGTGACCTGCTGAGCCGTAAGATACGCCATACCTTTGATCATCAGCTTCCTCTGGCCTCTGCGCCGGCAGCGCGAGCCGTGCTCGAGGCCAAAGGGATTCATCGCTGTGACTCTGCCGCGCTGATGCGTGGCTGTCTGTTTCACCCCGCTCACGGACTCACTCCGGCGCCTCTTCCCGCGGAAGTATCCCCGCATCACTGGCGCGGTTACTGGTGCCCGGTAGGAGATGCCGGCAGCTGTCTGCCGGAAGGTCGCTGGTATGTGCTCAGCAAACCCGACTGGCTGAGCCCGGTGCTGGCTAAGTTCTCTGTTTCCCGTACAGATCTGCTGCAGTATCTGGCCTCATACTTCCGCCACCTCAGTACGCCCATCTCGATTGCTCTGGTCATGGAAGGCCCATATGGCTGGGCGGAGCATCAGCGCTGGATGATAGTGTCAGATCACTGGCTGGATTAGCGGATTTCCAGACCGTAGCCGCGACGTCCCTGCAGTCCTCCCGTGTGGATCAACAGGCGCGGCACAGTGGAATCGGGGGATTCCCCCTCGAACGCCGCCATCAATTTTGCGGTATACACAGGATCAAGAGGCAGGCCCAGTTGATCATAGCGTCGGATAAGATCCATCAGCCCGGTGTCAGCGCGGGCAAAACCTCCACCGTGATAGGTATCCAGCAAAGTGACTCGTACCGGTAGTGGATTCGCGCTCCAGCGCCTTGCCAGCGCCCCCCGATCAGCCACGCAGTTCACCACAACCAACTGACTGTCTGCAGGCATCATCGCTGCAATGCCGCGGGCCGTTGTCCCGGTACCGGCAGCAAGCCAGACCTCGCGGTATGCCGCCAGTATGGGTTGCAGACATGACCAACCCTGTTCTCCTTCTGGCCCCTCTCCCCCTTCGGGAATCACCCAGGCGTTATATTCTTCGGCGAGCGCCTGATGCCAGCCAGAATCGTACCGTTGTGCATAGGTCACCCTGTCACAGAACCTGAGGTTCATGCCCCACTGCTGGCAGTCTTCAAGAGTTACAGTGAGGGGTTGATGTGCGTACGCACGGACGAAACCAGTGACGGGGATATTGCGATCGCTCGCCAACGCCGCCAATGCATGCAGATGATTTGACCAGGCACCACCAAAACTCAGCAGGCCGCGCCTGCCGCTGGCCCTCCAGGCATCGAGGTGGCCGAGCAGTTTGAAAACTTTGTTACCTGAAAGTACCGGGTCGAGCTGATCAAGGCGGAGGACATGGGTGTTCTCCGGCCCGGAGACCAGGGGAGTAATCAGCGAAGAGATGCGCTTATGCGCCAGCAGGGGTTCCATAAGCGCAGATCATAGCGCAGTCAGAAACGTTTTTTCTGCGCCGATGGATCGGATGACATGCCAAATTCATTTGTGTTGGCGGCTTCTTCCTTCGACAGCGCTTTAGAAAGTGCATCGTTGGATTCTTCTTCCTCACCACCTTCACCGCGATACAGAGCCGCTGTTTTCTCTGCGATACGCCGGACACGTTCATTCTTCTCAGGAAACTGCATATCGAACTCAATCAGAAGCTTGCGTGCGGCCTTGTAGTAGTTGGCTGCGGTCACGACATCACCCCGTTTGGCCGCAACATCGCCCTGTGCAGTGTAGGTATCTACCTCTCGCTCCAGCAGGGTCATTTTAAGATAACGCCGGTACTCAACCATGGCCGATTCTGAAATAACTTTCTTCTTTACCAGTGTGGGCAGCATCCGCAGGATCATAGAGAACTGACGACGACCATACCTCAGCTCGCGGTCACTCTTGAGTACCTTGCGTGGCGCCCCGGCAGCATCAATGCGCTGGTTATAGGGCTGAGCATCGAAAGGTTCCAGGTTCTTTCTGGCAGCGCCGGAGATCATGCTATCGGCTTTCGCCTGTAGCTCGGCAATCCGGTCAAGCACCAGCCGCTGAATGTCTTTGTGGTCATCCACCAGAATCAGGTATTCAAGCGCCTCCAGATATTCGTCAGCCTTCTGCCTGACCGTCCGGGCCTGCAACGCACTGAGCTGCTGTTTCTGTACCTTGCGGGAATACAGTACAGCGCCCAGCATCAGCAGGCTGAGAGGTATCGCAATCACTAAAACCAATCCTATTGCGGACATATTTGTTCAGACTCCGTGAGATATGTGCTATTCCTGAAATAAGGCATCCGCGGCCGCATTCCTGTAGAGAAGCGGCAACTATTGACAACAAGTCTAGCAACTTTTGCGGTGTATGCTGGTCCGTGAACACAGACAATAATAGGCATCAGGCTTGACCTGCCCCCCGGGTGTGCCTTTAAAGTGTCGGCTTTATTCCCGCCGGCAGTAAACATTACAAAAGGGTTATCGAAAGGATTATGGGCAAATCACTGGTGATCGTGGAGTCGCCTGCCAAGGCCAAAACCATCAATAAATATCTGGGCAACGACTATGTGGTCAAATCCAGTATCGGTCATATCCGTGACCTGCCAACCTCAGGTTCCAGTTCAAAAAGTGATCCGAAAGAGCGTGCACGTCAGGCCGCTCTGACCCGGAAAATGTCACCGGAAGAGAAAGCCGTCTACAAAAAACAGAAGGCTCATGATCAGCTGATTGCCCGCATGGGGATTGATCCCGAGCATGGCTGGTCAGCCAGTTACGAAGTGCTTCCCGGCAAAGAAAAAGTCGTTGATGAACTGCGTCGCTTAGCCAAAGATGCCGATCAGATCTATCTCGCAACGGATTTGGACCGCGAAGGGGAAGCCATTGCCTGGCACCTGCGGGAAGTGATCGGTGCAGATTCCAAGCCTTACCGCCGGGTCGTATTTAACGAAATTACCAAGAAAGCGATCAAGGCGGCTTTTGAACAGCCGTCAGAGCTGAACATGAACCGCGTGAATGCACAGCAGGCCCGCCGGTTCCTGGACCGCGTAGTGGGCTTTATGGTGTCACCGCTGCTGTGGAGCAAAATTGCCCGCGGTCTATCTGCAGGCCGGGTACAGTCAGTCGCCGTTCGTCTGATTGTTGAGCGCGAGCGCGAAATCCGCGCATTCGTACCGGAGGAGTACTGGGAAGCATTCGCTGACCTGACCATCCCTGCCGGAGACAAACTGCGCGCTCAGATTGTTAAACAGAACGACAAAGAATTCCGTCCATCCGATGAAGCCACGACAATGGCTGCGATGGATGCCGTCGGTAAAGGGCCTTTCGTTGTTGCCCGACGCGAAGACAAGCCGACCAGCTCCCGCCCTGCCGCACCATTTATTACCTCAACCCTGCAGCAGGCCGCCAGTACCCGCCTTGGCTTCAGTGTGAAGAAAACCATGACACTGGCCCAGCGTCTGTACGAAGCAGGTTACATCACCTACATGCGTACCGACTCGACCAACCTGAGTCAGGATGCCGTAGAGAGCGTACGCCAGTACATCAACGACAAGATGGGTGCTGAATACCTGCCTGACGACCCGCGCCAGTACAGCAGCAAAGAAGGCGCCCAGGAAGCTCACGAAGCGATCCGACCTTCAGATGTGAAGATGCGCGCTGCTGACCTGTCGTCCATGGAGCCGGATGCCCAACGTCTTTACGATCTGATCTGGCGACGTTTTGTCGCGTGTCAGGTGAACGATGCAAAATTTACCAGCACCACCATCAGTATCCGTTCCGGTGACTTCGAGCTGCGCACCAAAGGGCGCGTGATCCGCTTTGATGGTCACCTGAAGGTATTGCCTGCCAGCGGCGGCAAAGGCGATGAAGATGTTCTGCTCCCTGACGTGAACGAGGGGGATGTTCTTAATCTTGAACAGCTCGATCCGCGCCAGCACTTTACTAAGCCAGCGCCACGCTTCTCGGAAGCAGCCCTGGTAAAAGAACTCGAGAAGCGTGGTATCGGCCGTCCATCCACCTACGCTTCTATTATTTCGACCATTCAGGAACGCGGCTATGTGAGCCTGAAAGGCCGTCGCTTCTATGCAGAAAAAATGGGCGATATTGTCACCAGTCGCCTGACAGAAAACTTTGCTGATCTGATGAATTACAGCTTCACCGCCACCATGGAGGAGAAACTGGATGATATCGCCGACGGTGATGTGAACTGGACCAAGGTTCTGGATGAATTCTACAGCAGCTTCAGCGAGCAGCTGGATCAGGCCTCCAGTGAGGAAGGCATGCGACCGAACAATCCGGTCGACACTGACGTTGCCTGTCCGACCTGTGGCCGCCATATGCAGATCCGTAATGGTTCGACCGGTGTATTCCTTGGGTGCTCAGGCTACAGCCTGCCCCCCAAAGAACGCTGCACCCAGACACTCAACCTGATTCCCGGAGACGAGGCGATCACCGCCGATGAAGATGACGAGGCAGAAAGCCGTCGTCTGATGGATAAACGCCGCTGCGGCATCTGCGACTCTGCCATGGAGAGCTACCTGCTTGATGAGCAGCGCAAAGTCCATATCTGCGGTAACAACCCCGACTGCGCAGGTTTTGAGGTTGAGCAGGGACAGTTCAAAATTAAGGGCTACGACGGTCCCGTTCTTGAGTGCGACAAATGTGGTTCTGAAATGCAGCTGAAGTCTGGTCGTTTCGGAAAATACTTCGGTTGTACCAACGATGAATGTAAAAACACCCGGAAACTTCTGAAAAACGGCGAAGCTGCGCCACCGAAAATGGACCCGGTTCCAATGCCTGAACTGAAGTGTCAGAAAGTCGAAGACACCTACGTTCTGCGTGACGGCGCCACCGGCCTCTTCCTTGCCGCCAGTCAGTTTCCGAAGAAACGTGAAACCCGTGCTCCGCTGATTTCTGAACTGATTCCTCACAAGGATGAAATCGATCCGAAGTATCACTTCCTGATGAGTGCTCCGGAGAAAGACAGTGACGGAAACCCTACGATTGTGCGTTATAGCCGCAAATCGAAAGAGCAGTACGTGATGACTGAAAAAGACGGCAAGGCAACTGGCTGGTCTGCGACATTCGACGGTAAAAAGTGGAATGTGACTGAGAAGAAAGCGACAGCGAGCAAAGCCAAAAGTAAAACAGCGGCTAAGAAAAAGAGCTGATGACTGCCCCTGATGTCTGATAAAAAAGCGCCGCACTCCACGGCGCTTTTTTCATG
The DNA here is from genome assembly GCF_950066645.1 of uncultured Thalassolituus sp. Taxonomy (GTDB): domain Bacteria; phylum Pseudomonadota; class Gammaproteobacteria; order Pseudomonadales; family Oceanobacteraceae; genus Thalassolituus. Next base: position 19,864 of record NZ_CATMFB010000002.1, read on the forward strand.
CCTGTCACCGATAGTGGCAGCCAGAAGATGTTGCTAGCCTGTTTTCTTCCATCAGGAAAACACCTACAGGAGAGTAACTATGAAAAAAGGATTTCGTCAGTTCCTTGCAACCGCTTCAATCTGCTTCGCTCTTGCCAGTGGTCAGGCAATGGCCACAGAGCCTGCTGAGAAAATTGATCTCAACCGTGCCACCGCTGAAGAGCTGAGCCAGCTGAAAGGTGTTGGCACCTCGAAAGCTAACGCGATCGTTGCCCACCGGAAAGAACACGGTAAATTCACCAGCATTGAAGAGCTGAAGGATGTGAAAGGCATCGGCGAATCGATTCTCGAATCCAACCGCCCTGTTCTGGTGCTGGAATAAAAAAAGCCGGGCAATGCCCGGCTCTTCTTAAATGCGTCTTCTTATTCGATCGCAGCGCAGTTTCCCCATTCACAGCGCATCAACAGTAACGGCTTGTCAGCACAGTCGACGTTGTACACTTCATAGGGCCAGGCGCCTTTAATCAGCTTCACGCCCGCTTTGTCACAGTTCATTTTTTCTGCCAGTTTTTCCACGACATACAGTGAACGGCCGTAACGTTTTCCAGTGCTGGTTTCAATCATGCCACGACGCAGATCAAAATCATCCTTGCGCTCAACCGACATTGATTTCAGATCAAGCAGAGTCGACTGCATCTCTTCCGACCCTTCAATATCCCATTTACCTTTGCTGTATTCGCCCAGAACCTTCAGGCAGAGCTTTTCTTTATCAGAGGCACCATCCAGACGCTTAACCACGGTATTTTCGGCGCGTTTCTGCACTTCCCAGGTCATCGCCATGGCCATACGTGCACCGGTCTCAACACGCTCGTCCGTGACCGTCACCATATTGTACGCCAGACCAAAATCTGCCCCTTTTACAAACTCACCATTACGGCGCCACCAGTCTGCACGGGCACTTTCAGCGACATAATTTGCCCGGCCACTGACTTCGCCACATTCACGACGCCACATATTCATCATGGTGTCTGCCTGCAATGCATAAAAAATGGCATCACCTTCCGGTGACAGCTGGGACTGAGCACATCCGGTCATCACCAGAGCGGCAGCCAGAGAAAGAAACAACTTTTTCATTAAACAGACATTCCTTCTGTACTTTCGCGGAGAAACTGATGCGCGGCTTCCTGATCAAAAGGCCAGTCCAGCTCGGCACCACTACGTTCATTTCTTAGTACGGGAATCCGGGTGCCATAAACCTCAACACCGTCGGCGCTGTCTGCAATATCTTCCTGGTAGATGTCGATGTTCAGGCCTTCCGCCCCAGCGACAGTCACAGCTGCGGCCAGATCACACAGGTGACAGCCCTCAGTGCCAAGAAGAACAAAGCTCATAACGCGCTCCCCAAATATCCAGAGTATAGCGTTATGAGCCGTGGGCGACTATCGGTCAAACAAGACGGATCAGAGCAGACGGTTCAGACCATCTGTGAACTGTTTAAGTACCGATACAGGAGATTTGTCGGGATCAAGCTGCGCCAGCATGTCTTTCAGTGTCTGACGGGGCTCCGCAAGTGGATTAGCTTTATCCAGAGCCTTGATATAAGAGTCGGCGTAGTCAGCCAGATAGCTTTTCTTTTCAGACAGCGCTGGTGTCGGCAATTCAGGCTGAGCGGCTCCGTATGCGCGGCTGACTGAGCTGAAGCTACGCTGACGCAGATCCAGGCTCATGGAGGCCAGCTCATTGCCATCAAAGCCGAGGTTCATAGCTTCTTCAAGCGCGGCCCCCAGATCACCAGCAAAAAACTTTTCACTCAGGCTCTGCACATCATCAAACAGTTGGGTCAGTGCTGCCATTTCACCATCATCCAGGTGACCGTCGACTGACATATCCCACTTTTCAGAAAAAGAGGATGCGTTGACACTGAAGCCGCCGGAACTGAACTGCAGGCTGCCCTGACGCTGAGAGAAATCCACTTTGATGCGATCGCCGTCCTGTGTCATCACTTCCAGCGACATACGATTCTTTGTACGTTGAGCAGAGGCACTGAAGACCGGCTGAGGAACGTCAGCTGTCTCTTCCTCTTCAGGGGCTTCTGGGGCCACAAGAATATCGGGGATAGCACCTGCAGCAATCTGATCCAGCCCTTCGTTAACCAGACTTTCTCCGCGATCTATTTCTGCGCCCAGCTCATCGTTCAGAAGCCCCATCCCTTCGAGTGTCTCGCGGGCGTCCGCATACCCGGCCGCAATCCCTTCCCGGGCAGCCGCCAGACGCGAGTCAATCTGCTCCTGTGAGGCGCCGTTAGCACGCATGCTTTCGACGTTCTGATACACGTGCTTGAGAATATTGGTCGCTGTCGCTTCTGCCGATTGGGGCGTACCCAGCGTCACACCGTTCGATGCCGATGGCGCGGTTGCCTCGGCTGTCGCCGGAGCCGGCGTCCCGGCCTGCTGACGCTCCGCCCGGTGATGATGACGACCGTGCGCCGCCTGCGGATAACCCGACTGAATATTGAAGCCCATGGCCAGCCTCCTGTCTGGAGAAGTTTCACAGGTTATCGGCGGGTGCCTGGACTTCTTTACCGGGAATTAACGCTTTATCAGATCAATCAGTAGCAGATGGCACCCTGTTGATAATCGGCAGGAATATCAATGGACCAGGTGATACCACGGGCACGCAGCTCGCTCATCAGGTCTGATTCGCTATGCTGACGGAACATGAGTGTGAGATACGTTCTGGCGGCTGCCATGACGGCCTCATCGGTCAGATCTGCGGCCTCATCCAATGGAAAAATGCCGTGGGAGACCAGGCGGTTACGCCACGCCACCGCATCATCCTGTTTAAGGTCGTGATCAGTGAGAAAGGAAATCAGTGTGCTGTTGAGTTGCATGGTCATCTCCTGTTGTTATCGTCAGAGATAACTACGATGACCCCAATGGCGATCTGGTTCCACCGTCAAATAGAGAAAACAGCCATTCCGTTCAGGACATAATCCTCACGAGCGGCGGCTGTTCCGATACTCAACGGGCGTCTGGTTCGTCCAGCGCTTAAAGGCACGGTAGAAGGTGCTTGGCTCAGAGAACCCCGTCAGGTACACGATTTCATCAATGCTTTCATCGGTTCCGGACAGCAACCGCTTAGCAAGATTGCAGCGATAGTCTGCGAGCAGCTGATTGAAATTGGTACCAGCTTCCGTGAGGCGGGTGCGCAGGGTTCTTGGTTTCATATCCAGGCGTCCGGCAACGTCATCCAGATTCACCTGCCCGGTTTCGAGCACTTCCCCGAATACTTTGTACACGCGGCTTACCACATCCTGGCGTTCCAGCTTGGCCACGTGCTCGCTCGCCAGTTTTTCGTGCAACTGCAGGAGTTCAGGTTCGGCATGCAGCGAGGGAAGGTCGAGCAGGCTGATATCAAAGTGAATACGGTTTTCACCCTGACCAAAACGCACATCACAACCAAATACCCGGCTGTGCTCAGCGGTCGACCCTGGAGCCTCGTGAGAAAAATCGATGGCACTGGGACGGAAAGCATCGTCGGTCACGTACTGAAAGAAACGCACCAGACCCAGCACCATACATTCATTGAGGTGCCTGAGGCCGACAACTTTTTCACTGGCAGACTCCACCAGCACCCAGGCCTGACCATCTTCCACTTCAACACTTGCCTGGGACGCATCGCTGAGCAGGCGCTGATAATTCAGGGCGCGCTTCAGGCCGTCGCCAAACGTCGGGCTGGAGAGGAAGAGATATTGCAGTACCTGTCCCTTATAGACAGGCATGTGTTCGCCAAGGTGAATACCAATATCAGCATCACCGGAGACCTCCTCCATCACGCTCCAGAAAATAACCTGGGCATCATGAGGCGTCCGGATATTCCGGTCCTGCAGCAGCTCTGGCGTGATGCCAAGCCGTTTCCAGACTTCCTCAGCGTTCAGTCCCATGGTCAGCATTGCCTGATGAGCCAGCTGAATCATGATTCCTGAATCGCGCAGTTCCGCCATTCCGCCAGACATAAGTGTTTGATATTCCTCGCGAGTGAGGTGTGGAATTTTGCCAGATACACGGCCGTCTGCAAGCAGTTATTGACCGATCTGACGCTGGTAAGGTCATTCGCCGCCAATGGGTTGAGGTTTGAAGCTCAGGTAGCATTGGCCTGATATGTGTAATAAACGTGATATCTTCAGGACGTTTAGTATGTACCACGCGACCCGTATAGAACTTAAGAAACTCCCGAGCGTAGCCAATCACACGGTGCGTTCAGCATTTTCACGCAACACCAACACCCGTGATCCGCAACTGCCGAACATGGATGCGGTGATCTACAACCACGTGCCCGATAAGGCTAACGTGAAAGCTTACGCTGCTGTCTGCGGTTTTGACAGCAAATCAGAGGTCCTGCCTCTGACTTACCCTCATGTACCGGCCTTTAAGCTGCACATGGAGCTGATGCTGCACCGGACCTTCCCGCTCGGCATCATGGGGATGGTGCATGTCACCAACAAAATCACCCAGCACCGCGCAATCCGGATCGGTGAAGCCATTGATGTCCGCGCTTTTTTTGCCGGCGCCAAGCGTACCCATAAAGGCCTGGAAGTCAGCCTGCGGACAGAAATCCGTATCGGCTGGGAACTGGTCTGGGAAGGTCTGAGCACCTACCTGGCACTTCTGCCAAGCAAAGGCATCGAGAAAGTAGAACCAGAAAAGATTCTGCCGGATGCCATTGACGTTGCAGACACTGAAATCTGGACTCTGCCTTCAAACCTGGGCCTGAAATACGGTCGTACAGCAGGCGATCCAAACCCGATCCACTGGGGTGTTGTGGCGGCAAAAGCCTTTGGTTTCAAACGTCATATCGCTCACGGCATGTGGACTAAAGCGCGCTCAGCCGCTGCCCTCCACAAAAAGCTCGACAGTGACGCTGCTGAAATTTATGTCGAATTTAAGCAGCCGATCTATCTGCCGGCGAAAATCGGCATTCACTCCGCCGCTAAAGACAGCGATAACAACCTGTTCTTTGAAGTGCGCGACAATAAGGGTGAGAAAGTACACCTTAAAGGCTATATCAAAGCGATCTGAGCCTGATAATGAAAAAGCCCCGCAATTGCGGGGCTTTTTTTATTCTGCCGCCTGCTGGCAATAATCCAGCAGCCAGTCTTTCGCTTCTTCCCTTGTGTCGAATCTCGCCACCGGATACACAGGTGCGTGATATGAAAGAAACATCGACGTCAGATGGCGCAGCATAAAAGAATTTCCCACGATCCCGATGGCGCGGGTAACGTTCAGCACCTGAGGATTCGAGGCAAGAATCTGCACTTCAAAATCAACGGTCAGGACATTTTCCGCAAGCATAATAACAGGCATGGACTTACGCCCGGTTATTGCAATGCGCTGATTAAGCAGAAACTTCATTAACGTCGCACTGAGGTGACTGATCCCGCTCAGGTCGTGATAAACAATGCCATCATCGCCCAGCCAGGTATCCGGTTTATCCCCGAGTTCAGTGTCCCGAATTGACATATTGCCTTCAGTTATAAAAACAAACTTTGGTAAAGCTATCGGAAAAAGGTACTAAAAGGAACTCTTTCGACTAATTAATTCCTATTACGCTATTCGTCCGGTAATTGCTCTCCACTACTGTATCTTCCCGGGGACGCTGGTATTATGTTGGCACGTCCTGTCTGCAGACAGTCGGGCCAACAATAACAAGAATGGAAGACAGCAATGCGACTTACCGCTTCAATCTCCGCTATTACCTCACTGCTGATCGCTCAGACTGCCTTTGCTGCCGAAGCCCCTTCTCACGGCGGTTTCATTGGTGTCACTGGTGCACTGGTCACTACCGATGATGTCGATGGCTATAACAGTGCCTTCAAACTCGTTTTCGGACCGAACATCACCGAAAATCTGGCACTGGAATTCGGAGTGATGGATTTTGGCGAAATGAGCTTCGACGACCCGGAGCTGTCTTTTACCGACAACGAAGATAATGCCCCTGTATTCAGTAACGCCGAAAATGGCAGCATAGAAAGCTTCAGCGGCACTGAGACCTCTGGAGGCAACGCTACCTATGTAGGTACTGAAAGCTTCAAAGCTCAGAGCATTCTTCTTAACCTCAGATACAACTACGCGCTGAGCGATAGCCTGGACCTGTTTGTTAAAGGTGGTGCAAACGCCTGGATGGCACAGGTCGAAAAGGTCCGTATTTACGCCGATAACGGTACACAGACATTCACACGCTCTGGCGCTGGCAGCAACGAAACCTCCGGTGTTGAACTGATCACAGGCATCGGGGTGATGTGGCAGCCCATCGGCGGGCTGAATGTACGTGCTGAAATCGAATCTACGTCACTTGACAGTTTTTATGTTGAACCGAGCGAATTCATGCTTTACGCGCTCGGAATTCAGTATGAATTCTGATTGACGTGAATAATTGGCGCATTTTAACCTAAATAGCCATTAACCCTGAGGGAACTAAGGGTTAGTGGCTATTGTCGTATTGGGCGATCCAATACCGTTTTGCTACCTTTGGTAACAGGTGACAAATTTTGTCACCCGGTATAGTATCTTGGTCAGGCAGTTGAGGAAGAGGAGCGGAGCACCTCGGAAACACTGCTGTAATAACAATAATCCCGAAAATCAGACACCAGCGTATGAACATGGAAAAAGGTTACGTCTCAAGCGCCCTGATCAGGCCCGTTATCGAGAATGCAGGCAACAGGACGTTCGAAGAGCTTTCAGAAACAAATGAACTCGTCCAGAGAGTAACGAAGTTGCTGAAGGATCTGGATGGTCGAGTCCCCGTCGAAGATGCAGATGATCTGATCAGCCTGCTGATCAGAGAAACAGGGAACGAAGCCCTGTGCGTGCATCCCCCTTCGAAATTCAACACTCAGGGCAGCTGCCAGCTGAACCACCTGTTCCTCTGCAGTAATACCCTGCGTGAAGCGCTCTACTATATGGAGAAGTTTTCACCCCTGTTGAGTGACATGCTCGAAGTGAATGTCACCCGGACGCGGGAAGGGACCATCAAGGTGAAGCTGCCGGTCTTTGAAAACGCCTTTATGGCGAGTCAGCGTCACCGCACGGAGCTGATCATCAGCACCATCCTGACCTGGATCAGACAACTCTGCGGCACGCGCCAGATTGTTCAGGGAATTAACCTTCCCTACCCCGCGACCCAATATCAGGATCAGCAGGGCGCTATCTGGAATACGCCGACAACGTATAACAGCGGCGAATGCGCAATACTGCTGGCGCCAAGCGCCCTGGATGAAGGTGTCCACAACACCAATCCTCATATCCTCAATATGATCAAGCGGGATGTTGAAGAACAGTATCGCAAACTGGCCCGCTCCGGATCACTTGCTGATCGCATCCGCAAAGCACTGCTGCAGGAAAAAGTCCGCCTGAATGCAAACCAGCAGGAAGTTGCCAGCTATTTCCACATCAGCGCCCGTACGCTGAACCGCCATCTGCACCGGGAAGATACGTCACTGAAACAGATAGTGACGCAGGTGCGCCTGGAAATGGCGAAGCGTATGCTGACAGACTCAGACGATCCGATTGAGCAGATTGCACTGAACATAGGGCTGTCTGGCCGCCGGACTCTGGACCGCATCTTTATTAAAGAAGTGAACCTGTCTCCGGCTCAGTATCGTCAGAAGTTCCGCCACCAGGCGGCTGTAGCCTTCTGAGAAATAACGGGGCTCAGGCGAGCCCCTGCAATCTCATTTTCAGAATCGCCAGAACCGAAAGCGCATCGGTAATCTGCCCCTGCTCTACCATCTGATAGGCCTCCTCAAATGGCAGGCGACGTATTGTCAGCTGCTCGGTATCTTCCATCTCCGTTTCACCTTCCGTTAAACCTTCAGCGACAAAAATAAACCCCTCTTCATCACTGATGCAGTTGCTGAGGTGAAGCTTATGTCCGAGCCGTGTAAGACGTTGCGCAGTCAGACCGGTTTCCTCTTTCAGTTCCCGTAACGCACAGGCTTCAGCACTTTCATGTTTGGGTGCGCCTCCCATCGGCACTTCCCAGTGGTATTCATCTAATGGAAAACGATGCTGCCCCACCAACCAGATATCTTTGTTGTCAGCCAGGGGAACAACGGCAACAGCACGATTATGAAAGCTCACTGTGCCGTATAATCCGGGCTTACCTGCAGGGTTGGTCACATCGTGATGAGTCACCGCTATCCAGGGGTTTTCATACACCAGCGTTTTCTGATTAACGGTCCAGGGACCTTTTTTCTCGCTCATAAATACTCCTGATATATTCCACACCCACCCAGATCAAACCAGCGACGACACCCAGTAAATGCGAGCGGGTTTCTGTTCGCCCACCGATAAAACCTGCATTCGACATATCGTCAAACCAGGGAGACTGCTCCCAGAAAATCTTACCTATCACAATAACAACCACGAGACGACGCACCAGACGACTGTAGAAAGGTGAGTCGGCGATATAAATAACCAGTGCTCCGTGCAGGGCTCCGGACAGACCGACATAAAAATAGAGATCAGGGGCGCCAGCCAGTAAACCTGCACCAGTGAACAGACATAACCACAACCAGAGACAAAAGTGATAGCCCGCACTTCTTCCCGGGCGCGCAACATATGCTGTCAGCGCCAGTGCCGCGAGATTGAGTCCCATATGGGCCAAGGAAAGATGGCTGAAGTGGGCTGTGAGCAGTCGCCAGACCTCACCAGAAAGCAGAGCCTCACGATCATAACGCAGCAGATCAGGACAGAACTGACTGACCAGAAAACTGAGTAACACAAGAAGAGTAACTGCTATCCAGGCAGTATATTGACGCACGCCTTCGCCTCCGGGCTGAAAGCGTCAGTATAGGCGTTTACGTAGCAGGAATACGAGCAGTAAACCCCAGACAAACGCGCCGCCTCCGGAGGTTTTTTTCGACGATGTAGTCGCCGGAGCCCGCTCAACGGCAACTTCACTGGTCGCAATCAACATGCGGGCAGACACGTCAAAATCCACATCACTGAAGGGGGCTTCGCTGCTCAACCGGGCCTGAGTGCGGCCACTGGCAGTGCCTTGTACATCCACCACGAATGGTGCATGACTGCCCGATGGTGTGCTGATCATCTGCATATAGACACGGTCGACCCCGATTTCTGCAGGCGAAGACAACAGCAGTCGGTTCCAGCCGGGTGTAACGCTGAACGTCTGACTCGCCAGACGCTTTTCTCCGGAGTAGCGGCTGAAGCCCTCATAGAACGCCAGTTCGAGGGTGCCGCTACCGTGGGCGAAGAAATCAACGCCATCAATGCTTTTGAGATAAGGGCTGACATCGAGATCGACAACGACCTGGCCGGTGTCTCCGTAGTTCCCCCACGTACCGTTTGGCGGAACATCGTCGTAACCCACAGCCCGACCTTTCAGCGTCACTGAGTTAGCGATGCTGAGACTCGCCTGCCCATTCCCCTGCACGTTACTGAGTACAATCTGTCCGGACGCGAGGCGGATGCTCTGAGCAGAGGTAACCAGGGTGCCACCTGAGACGTTAACCCCACTGCCATCAGAGGTACTGGCCAGACCGATCAGAAGGTCTGAATGCTTACTGCTCAGGGACGCCAGTGGGCCAAAACCAAACCAGTCATCGACTTCGGTGATAAATACGCCGCTGGACGGAATGCCTTTATCGAACCCCGTCTGCTGCCGGTTTTCTATCAGTACACGCTTTCCGTGACGATAAGCATCAATATCCAGACGGATAAAGCCATCAGACTCAGACGCTGCAGAGAGACTGAATGCCCCGCTGGTCTCATCGTAGGCGTGAGAGAAGCCGATAAATTCTTTCGCCCAGGCAACCAGGTGCGCTGGTTTATCACCAGCATGGCCGCCAGCGGAATTCCAGGTTCCATAGCTCATCAGGCCCCAACGTCCGATGCCACTGCCGATACCTATGCTGTCGTACAGGTCCGGCAGGTCTAGTAACAGATGACCGAATTCATGAGCAATAATCCCCGTGGTCGCCAGATGCTGTTCGTGCTGTTCACCAAACATCGCGTACTCACTGAGCCACATGCCGCCCACCTGAGTCGCTGTCACCGCAGACTTGTGCGCCCAGATACGGGGGTGTGTACTGGCGGAGCTGGCGTAGGCCTGTTCGAAACCGGCCACCAGCACAACAATGCCCAGCTCGGATGGGTCGAGCCAGAGATCGCCGTTGCGGTCATAGGCGCTGAGATTCACGTAATCAGCCAGGGGGGCAATCGCGTTTTTCACCAGCTGCATGCTGGCACTGCCATAGCTACTGCCGAAGTCCGGATGGTTGGAGCTGAGTGTTATCGATACGATTCCATCATTGCGCGTACCTGAGGTTTCGGCTGCCGCGGATATTCTGAACTGTCCATACGAGTTTTCGCGAAAGAACGCCGAGACGCTGTCTGAACCGGTAAATATCCTCGACGCGATTTCGGCGTCAGAGTACTCAAACTCCTGATCAGCAAAGGCCACACGTACGATCAGGATAGGCTGGTCATAGCTTCCGCCCCCGTAGCGATACGGAACCCGCAGCGGAGCAACAGACTGTGTCGTTGCAGAAGCGTAATCATCCCCTACCGGGACCACCACAATTTCATCATCAGGCGGCTCAGTGCCACGGGCCTGGCCAAAGACTTCGTCAGTACGTTGCGGCAGCCCGCCGTCATCACTTTCGGCGATATAGTAGGTGCGCCCTTCTTCGATCAGCAGTCGGCCGTCTTCAAGCGCAAGATAAGGGTGCGAACGTGAGCCCAGCAGGTGCACGCGATGAACCGAGCCATCATTCAGCTGCAGATTGGCGTATTCGATCGCCGGGGGTGTCATTGCCAGAGCGGGTACGCTCAGTAACAGTAAGAAGAATAGTCGCAGCATGGGCCCGTGCTGGTAAGAGCATTTTCTTCACTCTAGACCAGACCCGCCCGGGTTACGGTTTACTGTAACAACTTCCTACAAATCAGCCACAATCGGCTACAGATCAGAGCATGGTACGCTCTGCAGGCGCTTCCAGAACGGAAAAACGATTATTGATGAACTCGAGGATCTCATCTGGGCTGTAAACCCAGGACTCTCCTTCACTGCCGTCCACGCGAAGGCAGGGAACACGGCTCTCGCCACCACCGTTCACCAGCTCATTGCGGTATGCGTTCACCCGTTGAACGTCTTTCTGCACAACATGCAGCCCAAAGCGTTCGCAGTAACGTTTAATCGAGATTGAAGATGGGCATTCCGGACAGAAATAGAGGTGCATTCTGCGGGATTCGCGGTCGAGCAGGAGCTGCTCTTCGGGTGTTCTTTCCAGTGGTTTAACCGGCATGATGCGGTCAACAAAACTGAGTGTTTTACCTTTCAGATGTCTCGTCAGGCTCATCACATCGACTTCATTGGCTGGGAAAGCGCGCATTGTATTCTCCCGGGTATAAATATCCAGCCCTCGGGAGAGGATTTTTCTGAAATTTAATTCACCAGCTCAGCCGGGCTGATTAATTATGACTATGCCAATCATGACAACCAGCATAGTCACAACCATCAGCCAGCGGCTGCGCTGGCAGAAGCGGCAATCTTTTCCATTGCGCTTCTTTGCAACCATCAGTCGATCACCTTGTTACGGGAGAAGGAAGGCAGGCTGGTCCAGCTTTCCCAATGCATCCAGACCGCTACGGCTTTCCCGACGATGTTCTCTTCCGGCACAAAGCCCCACATACGGCTGTCTCCGCTGTTGCCCCGGTTATCACCCATCATAAAGTAACTGCCTTCGGGGACGTCCCATTCACCTTCAGGACCACCGAACAGACGCGCCTCACCCGGGGCGCCACCGCGTGCAACCAACCACTTCACAACCGGTTCCGCGTTGTCGTGTGTCTCGCGGCCTTCAAAATACGTCGGATTATAAGAAGGTACGCCACCTAAGGCCTCAACCGGGATTTCTTCGCCATTGACGGTAAGTCTGAGGTTACGGTACTCCACGTGATCCCCCGGCAGGCCAATCACCCGCTTGATAAAGTAGCGGTTATCCCCCGGTGGGAAGAACACCATCACGTCACCCCGCTCCGGCTCGCCCAGAGGCACCAGAGTGGCCCCACTGCCTGGCATTCTCAGCCCGTAGGAGAACTTGCTGACAAGAATAAAATCGCCCGTTATCAGGCCGGGTTCCATAGACCCGGAAGGGATCTGAAAAGGTTCTGCCAGAAATGAACGCAGAACAAATACCAGTGCCAGTACAGGGAAGAAAGATTTGGAGGTTTCTATGATATACGGCTCGCGCTCGGCGTCTTTCAGAGCCTCATCATCAGCACCGGCGCTGATCAGAGCCTCGGCGGCTGCCTGGCGCTTCTTGCGGAAGAACACAAAGTCCGCGAGGGAGATAATGCCGGTGACCGCAGTCGCCCACATCAGAATCAGGGGTAAATCTAGTTCCATAAAACTGTCACATTCCTGCTGCACGCTTGAGTGTCAGGCATTCTAACTGGCGCCGGGGGTGATAGCCACCAGCACCGGCCATGCGGAGCAAAATGATGACAAGAGTCCGGACCCGGGACGGAATAGAGCTGGCGTACGAATCGATCGGAAATCCTCAGGACCCGCCGCTGATTCTGATTATGGGACTGGGTGCACAGATGCATGTCTGGCCCGATTCCCTGTGCCGTAACATCGCCGCTAAAGGGTTTCGTGTGATCCGCTTTGACAATCGCGACTCAGGCGAATCCACCGCCCTCGAAGAACACGGAAATCCCAGTATTATCCGTGTCTGGCTGGGTACCCGACTGGCGAAAAAGAAACCCGCCGTACCCTACACACTCAAAGATATGGCACGCGATGTGATTGCCCTGATGGACACTCTGGAGCTGGACAGCGCGCATGTTGCCGGCGCCTCAATGGGCGGCATGATTGCTCAGATTCTGGCGGCGAAGCACAGGCGCCGCATCCGCAGTCTGACTTCGATCATGTCATCCGCCACCGCCCCGAGACTGCCCGTCAGTCAGTTGCAGATGCTGCTGCATCTCGCCCGTCGTCCCGGCTCACGTAATCGCGACGCTCATATTGAGTACATTACCCGGATGAACCGTATGATCGGCAGTCCGGGCTATCCGATGAAAGACGACGAACTGCAGCGCCTGGCAGAAACCTCCTGGGAACGTACCGCCAGTCCTCTCGGCTTTAAGCGTCAGCTCGCGGCCATCACCCACGCCGGGGACCGACGGCGACTGCTGCAGAAAATCAAAGCGCGTACTCTGGTTATTCACGGCGCAGATGACCCTCTGGTACCGGTCACCATGGGCATTGAAACTGCCGCACTGATACGACGCTCAAAGCTTAAAATTATCTTTGGGATGGGCCACGATTTTCCCGAGGCTCTGGTGCCCCGACTGACCCGGCTGATGGTCAGACACCTGAAGAAATCAGAGAAAAAGTGGCAGGCCAGACAATTGCGGAAATCGCTGCGTCGCCTGCCTGAGGATGATCGCAGCGCCGCTAACGATCATGCATCCTCGCTCGACTGGCTTAATCAGGCTGATAACCACTGAACTGCCGCGCCATATCTGCGGCAAAGTTATCTGTCATACCTGAAATAAAATCGAGTGCGCGCATGTAGGCCTCATACAGTGACCAGTGCGGCTGAGGGGCCGAACGTCCCATAAGATCAAGGATACGGCGGTTGCGGAAGGTGGCCTGTCCGTCTGTGACGCATTCGTGCACAGCGCTGAGAAAGTTGTCCAGCAGAACACTGAGAGTGCCATAGGAGCCCACCTCAATCGCAAGCTTCCGACTGTCGTTAAAAATACGTTCTCTGGCCATGCGTTTTGCGCCGGCCACTAACTCACGGACGGTGGCCGGGCAATGATCTATGATGCTGCCCTGCAGGCGTCCTTCAAGCAGCGCATCCTGTTCCCGGATAAACGCTTTTGCGACGGCACTGACCATCGCTTCCATCGCCTGCCCTCGCAGGATCTGTAACCGGCGGCGGTCGTTGTCGGCCTTATCCAGGTCTTCACTGATCTGTTCCCAGCGCTCTTCAAGCAGAGGCTCCAGCAGATCTTCTACCTCGGTGTAACGCAGCAACCCAAGCTCGATGCCATCCTCAAGATCAATCAGGCCGTAACAGATGTCATCTGCCGCTTCGAGCAGATACACGAGTGGATGACGGCACCAGCTGTTGGGTCCGGTGCGCAGCAGGCCCAGAGTTTCGGCGACCTCTTCAAGGATTGGCAGTTCGGTGGCGAAACAGCCGAATTTTTTCTGTTCGCCACGGGTGACATAGTCCACCGTCCAGGGGTACTTAAGAAATGCGCCCAGTGTGCCGTACGTCAGCCTCATCCCGCCTTCAAACCTGTGATACTCCACCTGAGTCACGATCCGGAAGCCCTGCGCATTCCCCTCGAATGTCTGGAGGTCGTGTCGTTCTGCGGCGGTCAGCCCTTCCAGGAAGTGCGCGTTCTCTGCAGAGACAAAGAAATGGCGGATTGCATCTTCACCAGTATGACCGTAAGGAGGATTGCCGATGTCGTGTGCCAGGCAGGCTGCCTGCACCATCGCTCCGATGTCGCTGGGGTCAACATGGGCCGGCAGACTGCGTCCCAGCATTTCGCCCACCCGGATACCTAACGAGCGTCCGACGCACCCTACCTCAAGACTGTGGGTCAGGCGGGTGTGCACATGATCATTTTCTGACAGCGGATGAACCTGCGTTTTCCGGTCGAGACGACGGAATGCCGAGGAAAATATGATCCGGTCGTAATCTTTGTGAAAGGGAGTCCGGCCACTTTCCAGCGCCAGATTTCCCTGCAGTTCCCCAAACCTCACCGGAGAGAAAAGACGTTCCCACTGCATCCTCTGCGACATCATTACGCCCCTGTTGTGTCTCTCTGAAAATATGCCGGGCATTATAGTCTGCTGACGCTCGACTGTCCCGGCCGGACCTTGCACTCGGATAAGTCTGAATTAGGATTTACGCAGTCTTACGAGGTTTTTCTTAATGCTGGAACGATATCTCAGTTTTATTCAACGCCATCCAATCCTGATTCTGGTCCTGACGGCGGTGGCTCTGTTCACCAGTGCCGCAGGCACCCTGAACCTGACATTTACCAGTGACTTCCGTAAATACTTCAGTGATCAGAATCCTCAACTGAATGCCTTTGAGGCGATGGAAACCCGTTTTTCCCGCCAGGATAATCTGTATTTTCTGGTCACTGCTCCCGAAGACAGTCTGTTTACTCCGGTTGGCCTGACGCTGACCGAACGGCTGACACAGGAAGGATGGACGCTTCCTTATGTGCAGCGGGTTGATTCGCTGCAGAATTATCAGTACACCCAGGTCGACGGTGATGAACTGCTGATCGATGATTTTTTCCGTAGCGGGGAGTTACCCGACGATCTCTCAGAATTACAGAACACGGCGCTTGCAGACGCCGATATCCTGCTGAAACTCTTGTCACCCGATGCCCGGGTCACGGGCATAAACCTGATGCTGAACCTGCCCGGCGAAAACAGCTCAGAAGCCTCCAAAGAGGCCGTGGCGGCGGCCCGTGCCCTGCTCGACCGTATCAGGCCGGATTACCCCGACTACCTGATCGAACTGGGTGGATCAGCCACCTCCAATGTCACCATGGGTGAAGCCATCCAGCAGGACATCGAGTCTCTGCTGATGCTCTCCTACCTGGTGATGCTGATCATTATGCTGGTGTTGTTGCGGACAATTTCCGGGGTCGTTCTGATCAGTGCGCTGATCGGCATGTCAGTGCTGATCACAATGGGGATATTCGGCTGGGCGGGGTACACCCTGACGCCACCGACCGGGTTTGTGCCAACGGCCATTATGACCATCGCCGTCGCCGATACGATTCATATCCTGGTCACCTATTACTTTCACCTGCGTCAGGGCGATTCGCGGGAAGCATCATTGCGCGCGAGCATGAAGCTCAATTTTTCGCCGGTTTTTATCACCAGCATTACCACTATGGTCGGTGTTCTGGCGCTCAACACCAGTGACTCACCACCGTACCGCGATATGGGCAACATGATCGCCCTGGGGGTGATGGTGGCGTGGGCACTGACAATCACCTTTCTGCCAGCGATTCTGCAGTTACTGCCCGCCCCGGCTCAACATCGGGATAAAGGCACACACCGCTGGCCTGACCGGCTTGCAGATACCGTCATCCGTCACCACAAGCCAATGTTCATTGCCATGCTGCTGGTCGTAGCCGGCTGCGCTTCCCTCGCTCCCCGTAATGACATTACCGAAAGCTGGCACGAATTTTTTGATGAGAGTTTCGAAGTTCGCCGCACCGTTGATCACATTGAAGAATCCCTCCAGGGTCTGCACGTACTCTACTTTGTCGCGGACAGTGGCAAAGCAGATGGCATTAACGAGCCCGCGTATCTGCAGCAGCTGGACGATTTCGCTGAATGGCTGCGGAGTCAGCCCGAAGTCGTTCATGTGAGTGCCCTGTCCGACACGCTGAAACGTCTCAATCAGGATCTGCATGGCGATGACCCTCAGTGGTACCGCATTCCTGCCACCGCAGATGCCGCCGCCCAGTACCTGCTCCTGTACGAACTGTCTCTGCCACTCGGCCTGGGGCTGGACACCACCATGACCAGCGACCGCAGTGCCACGCGTCTGTCGGCCAGCCTGCATCGTACGGATTCAGCCACAATTCTGGCACTCGAACGCAAGGCGACCGACTGGGCAGCCACCCATGCACCGCTGCTGATGATTAACGAGACGACAGGCCTTGATGTGGTGTTTGCGAACCTGACGCACAGAAACGTCGTCGCAATGATGGAAGGCACAGGGACGGCACTGATTATTATCTCTCTGCTGATGATCGCCGCGCTGCGCTCCTGGCGGATGGGCCTGATCAGTATGGTCCCCAACGTTCTTCCGGCACTGATGGCCTACGGACTCTGGGGCGTCCTGTACGGGCATATTGATACCGCAACGTCGGTGGTCGCCTGCCTGTCTCTGGGAATTGTGGTAGACGATACCGTGCACTTTCTCAGCAAATACAACTATGCCCGCCTGACTCTGCGGAAATCTGTCGAAGATGCCATCCGTTACGCATTTCACACTGTGGGCGTGGCCCTGATGATTACCTCCGCCATTCTGGTCGGAGGTTTCACCGTGATGGAATTCTCGCATTTCAACCCGAGTCGCGCGATGGGACTGCTGCTGGCACTGACGATTGCCGTGGCTCTGGTGATCGACTTCCTGCTGCTTCCGCCGCTACTGATGCTGACTGACCGCCGCAACTTGTCCACTGAGCAGACCGCTGTCACCGATACCGTCGAAGATAAACTGAACCGCCAGCGCACAGAGTAATACACCCATCACCCGCATAATCACCTGCATGCCGGTAACACCGAGCAGGCGGGTGATCGGGGTTGCCGCCAACAGGCAGACGAGCGTGAGCAGCATAATCAGCAACACGCACGCCACAACGGTCAGCTGACCTCCAAGGCCTGACGCATGGGCCATCATCAGCATCACCGCCCCCATGCTCCCCGGTCCGGCAATCAAAGGCAGCGCCATGGGAAAAACAGACACGTCATGGCGCTCCAGCGCTTCTTCATCTTCCTGCTCTGTGGTGCTGCTGGCTCCGGAAGAACGGGCAAATACCATCTCAATACCAATCAGGAGAAGAATAATCCCCCCTGCGGTGCGCAGTGATGCCAGAGAAATTCCCAGCGTGTTAAGGAGGGCTTCTCCCAGAAATGCGAACAGGAGTAAGACTATGGTCGCAATCACGACTGCACGTACGGCTGTCCGCTTTCTTTCCTTTGCCGACATGCCATTCGTGAGCGCCGCAAAGATCGCAGAGATATCGATCGGACTGACCGTCGCAAAGAGCGTAGCCAGCGTCACTGCTGCGATTTCACCCATTTTTCACTCCTTCAGAAATTACGATTCTGACGAAGCCTAACACCCAAAGCCGGTCATCTCCACGACTGCGTCCCAGCCCGTACTGCACCGTCGGTAATACCAAGGTCTAGCTGTTATCAGCAGCTTCAGTACTGCTAGTTTGGAATGGTACTTATAAAAAATGAGGAGAGGACTATGGCTTTCCGGTCTGATGAAGATAAAAAAGCCTACTGGCGCAAAAACCTGAACCTGATGTTTGTACTGCTTGTGATCTGGGCAGTCGTTTCATACGGATTCGGGATTCTGTTACGTCCCGTACTGGATGCAATTCCGGTGGGTGGCGTTGGCCTGGGCTTCTGGTTTGCACAACAGGGATCCATCTATGCGTTCCTGATCATTGTGTTTGTCTACGCAAAAAAAATGCGTGAACTCGACCGTGAGTTCGGCGTTGACGACGACGAATAAGAGAGGAGCGCATTATGGATCTGCAGACATTAACCTATATCGTAGTCGGCCTGACTTTCAGCCTCTACATCGGTATCGCCATCTGGGCCCGTGCAGGCACAACCGGTGAATACTACGCTGCCGGACGCGGGGTTCACCCTGTCGCGAACGGTATGGCCACCGCTGCTGACTGGATGTCCGCTGCATCATTTATCTCAATGGCTGGCCTGATTGCCTTCCAGGGATACGATGCATCCATCTTCCTGATGGGCTGGACTGGTGGTTATGTATTGCTGGCACTCTGCCTTGCGCCGTATCTGCGCAAGTTCGGTAAATTTACCGTGCCAGATTTTATCGGCGACCGTTTCTATTCGAGCACAGCCCGTATCGTGGCCGTGATCTGTCTGATTGTTGCCTCTCTGACCTACGTAATCGGCCAGATGAAGGGGATCGGGGTCGCTTTCTCCCGCTTTCTTGACGTTGAATACGCAACCGGCCTGTACGCAGGCATGGCAATCGTATTCTTCTACGCCGTACTGGGTGGTATGAAAGGCGTTACCTACACTCAGATTGCGCAATACTGCGTACTGATTTTCGCCTACACAGTGCCTGCCGTATTTATTTCACTGAACCTGACGGGCAATCCGCTGCCGCAGCTGGGTCTTCTGAGTGATACCGCAGACGGCACTCCCCTGCTGCTGAAACTGGATCAGACCCTGGTCGATCTTGGTTTTGCCGAGTACACAGCGCAGAAAGGCGGCACTTTTAATATGATGATGTATACCCTGTCATTGATGCTGGGTACTGCGGGTCTGCCGCACGTTATCATCCGTTTCTTCACTGTACCTAAAGTAAGTGATGCCCGTACGTCTGCGGGTTGGGCACTGCTGTTCATCGCGATTCTGTATACCACTGCGCCTGCAGTAGGTTCTATGGCTCGTCTGAACCTGACCAACACTATTCAGCACGGCGAAGTGGGCTCCCCTGAGGGTAACCTGGTGTACGCAGAGCGTCCCGACTGGTTCAAAAACTGGGAAAACACTGGCCTGCTGCAGTTTGAAGACAAAAACGGGGATGGTCGTATCCAGTACTACAACGACAAGAACCCTGAGTTTGCTGCGAAAGCTGAAAGCGAATATGGCTGGAAAGGCAATGAAATGGTGAAAGTCGACCGCGACATCATGGTTCTGGCGAACCCTGAAATTGCCAAACTGCCAAACTGGGTGATTGCCCTCGTTGCTGCCGGTGGTCTGGCTGCTGCACTGTCTACCGCTGCAGGCCTGTTGCTGGCGATCTCAACTGCGATTTCCCACGACCTGCTGAAGCGCACCTTTATGCCGGACATCAGTGAGAAAAACGAACTGATGGCAGCACGTGTTGCTATGGCTGGCGCGATTCTGGTGGCGGGTTATCTGGGCCTGAATCCGCCAGGGTTTGCTGCTCAGGTGGTCGCACTGGCATTTGGTCTTGCCGCATCGTCCATCTTCCCGGTACTGATGATGGGTATTTTCTCCACGCGGATAAACAAAGCCGGTGCCATTGCGGGCATGCTGGTGGGTCTCCTGAGTACGCTGCTGTATATCTTCAGCTACAAAGGCTTCCTGTTTATTCCTGGCACTGAACTGCTGGCAAACACCCCGGATAACTGGTTCCTGGGCATCGCTCCGGAAGCCTTTGGTGCACTCGGCGCACTGCTTAACTTCGTGGTGGCCTTCGCGGTGTCCAGCGTGACAGCCCCTGTGCCGGATGATATCCGCCAGATGGTGGAAGACATCCGCGTACCCAAAGGTGCCGGTGGAGCACAGGATCACTGATCCTTCACCGCCTTAACTTCAGCCCCGGTCTTTACCGGGGCTTTTTTATGTGCGGATAAATCTCAGAGAGACTGAATAAAGTCGTTAATCGGTGCGAGACTGCTGCCTTTAAAAAACAGCACAGGAGACAGGGTTCCGATCAATGTGGAGTGGTTAGTCCCCTGAATTTCTTCCAGCCGGACGGTCGCTTTCTGCTGCGACAGCCTGTCAGCTAACGCCCTCGAATTTCTGTCAGGGTTAACCAGATCATCATCCTCCGGGACCAGCAACAACGAAGGAACTACAGCCTGATCTGCAAAATCAATCGGGTTCGAATCCGCTGGGTAATCCGGATGGAAAAATACCGGCTTCACGTCTTCGACAGAGATGGGGTACAGGTCATATGGGCCCGCCAGCCCGACCCAACCGTTAATCGTCGACTCCCGCTCCAGTGATTCGTTTTTTAACCATCGCGGGTCCAATGCCATCATCGCCGCATTATAAGCGCCAGCACTGTGCCCCATCAGCGTGATCCGGGCGGATGGATTAAATGCACTCAGCATGTCGCTGTGAATCAGTTCACTGACCTTTTTAACGGCTTTTGCGCTGTCATATAAAAAGTCCGGATAACGTACATCCGGGTACAGACGGTAATCCGCCACCGCGACGATATAGCCTTCGTCTGCCAGACGACGTCCGACAAAACGGTATTCTGCACGACTGCCTGAATTCCAGCTGCCGCCATAAAAGAAAAGTATGACCTGGGTGTGTCCCGCGCCAGAAGTGCGCGGCAGATACAGATCGAGGGTCTGGCGATCAAGTTCACCGTAAGCGATGTCACGTCGCTCATCGACCTGGTACACATTAGAAACAGCGTTGACCAACCCGAGAGGGCTACAGGCACTGATCAGAGAGGCTACCGGTAACCAGACAAGTTTTCGGAACATAGGGAGACCTGTAGGCCGGGAGCCCGGACGGGCACCCGGAGTGATCAATCAGAGTGCGTTGAGCGCAGCCTCATAATCTGGTTCGTCGGCAGTTTCCGCCACCTGTTCGGTGTGCAGGACTTTGCCATCAGTATCGAGAACCACGACCGAGCGGGACAACAGACCTTTCAGAGGACCATCAGCAAAGGTCACACCGAAATCTTCACCGAAGCCGGAACGGAACACAGAGCCCACTTTCACGTTATCGAGACCTTCTGCACCGCAGAAACGTGCCATCGCAAACGGCAGATCCGCCGATACACAGATAACGACGACGTTATCCAGTGATGCGGCTTTTTCGTTGAATTTACGGACTGAGGTGGCGCAGGTCGGAGTGTCCACCGAAGGGAAAATATTCAGTACTACGCGCTTACCTGCTACGTCAGCGCTGGTCAGATCACCCAGATCTGCACCTGTCAGGGTAAACGCTGGTGCCGCAGAACCCACCGCCGGCAGATCGCCACATGTGGTAAATGGATTGCCTTTTAACGTTACAGTAGCCATAAAATCACCTCAGATAAAAACGTCTGGCTACTATGCCTTCTGATCTCCGCGATAGCAATCAACCGCGGAGATCAGAGTGGGCAAATCAGCGGTGAATAATCTCTGGCCGCATGGGGGCGAGGCGTTTTATCAGACGATTCTGAACGGGGTACGCCACCCCCGCCTGGTTCATAGCATTCTGCAGTAATTCAACCACCCGGTTAAACTCTCCCGTAGTAATCTGCATGCCCGCATGCACGTCTTCCATGCTGTCGCCGGTGTATTCACAGGGTCCATCACTGACCATACATAGCTGCTCTTCAAGCTTCTCGCGCAGACGCTTAATGTCGGTCTGCGCAAAAAATTTCACTATATTCTGGTCGTAAGAAATTTCGTTGATAAATCCGTCAACGACGACGGCGATGCCCTCTTTACCGCCTAAATCGTCGTACAGGGTTGTCGCCATAGCGGGGCCAGCCCCCAGCAGGCAGGCACTGACCAGTAAAGTACGGGTAACCTTCTTCATTCTGCTCTCTCCTTATCTGAAATAAGCGGTGAGTGAAGCATAGAGACCATTCTGATCTTCCGAGCCGGCGACACTTCCGAGGTCAGCGTAGGCAAAGGTCAGGTTGACCTGTTTATTCGGAAACCAGGCGATAAATACATCGGCATAGCCATCTTCTGAAAATGCCGACAGGTTATCGGGCTTACTGCGGTATTCCGCCCCCACAGCCACCCCTTCCCGGAGCAGAACCAGCGCCGATACTTCCGGCATCAGTTCGTAACTGTTGTTGTCGTCTCCGCCATAACCAAGAAGCCCCATCTGATTAGCCTTGGTGGCCCGCAGAGTGGCGTTCCAGAGCAGGTGATAGCCACCCAATGCCGCCAGGTGCACTTTGGTCGCAGAAACGTAGATATCGACACCAGAGGAATCATTCTCAGCTCCCACCAGCGAGGCGATGTCACCGTCAAGCAGGCGCTTATACTGGATTCCCGCCGCAACCTGAGGCGCTGCATCGTAAATAAGATCACCCAGCACGCGGACTTTGGCGCCATAGATTTCCTGGCGGATATCTCCGGCCAGACCCTTTATTTCGAACCTCTGCTGGGCAGCAGAGATTTCAAAACGGTTGTCCCGGCTATAGCTGGCACCGTCGACAGTCAGGCGGTAGTCCTGCACGTCGGTGACTGTATGAAACACCCCGGCAGACCATTCGCCTTCATCGGCATAACCACTCATTACCGCCCAGGGAACCAGTCCGCCACCCGCGGAGCCTTCCACCTGAGTAACGCCCGATGTCGCCAGCAGGCGGCTGTCCGCGAGCGCAGGCAAAGACACGAGCCCTGCGACGACAGCTGGTAATACTGTCTTTTTCTTCCAGTTCAGATACGTTGCCATAGTTACTCCGTTGGTTTCTCAGAGCGATATTCATCCACCCAGTCAATGACTGCATCCAGTGACATGGGTCGGGCCAGGTAATACCCCTGGATAAAATCGCAACCCACATCAGCAAGCCACTGCTGCGACTCCAGGTCTTCCACGCCTTCAGCAACCACACTCAGGCCCAGTTCATGAGCCATCGATACTGTTGAGCGGACAATAATCTGGTCATCTTTCTGCGATGCCAGTTTCAGAATAAAGCATTTATCGATTTTCAGTTCGTGAACCGGCAACTCTGCCAGTTTTGCCAGTGCAGAATAGCCTACCCCGTAGTCATCAACCGACAACTGAAAACCCCTGTCGCGATAATAGTTAAGCAACTCAAGGCTTTTGCCGACGTCGGTCATCATGTCGCGCTCGGTTACCTCAAGGCAGACTTCGGATGCATTCAGCCGGTTATCTGTCAGCTTGTGTTCGATCAGGTTTCTCAGGCCCTCGTTACTCAGGTCCTGTGCCGACAGGTTAATTGAGACCTGCAGAGTCACCCCGTTGGCTTTCATCTTCACCATATCATCCAGCACACGACTGATGA
Source organism: uncultured Thalassolituus sp. (assembly GCF_950066645.1). Lineage (GTDB taxonomy): Bacteria > Pseudomonadota > Gammaproteobacteria > Pseudomonadales > Oceanobacteraceae > Thalassolituus. The sequence goes on from NZ_CATMFB010000002.1 coordinate 43,388, forward strand.
CCCAGTTCGTCACCAGACCAATAAGCCCGGTCTGCTCGGCAAGCTCAATAAACATATCCGGAGGAATAAAACCTTCGTCCGGGTGAAACCAGCGAATCAATGCCTCGGCTTTTTCTATTTTGCCCGTGCGCAGATTCAGCTTTGGTTGGTAGTACATCTGTAGCTGCCCATCATCGTTCTGCAGTGTTTCTTTCAGATGTTTCAGAATCTTAATTTTCTTGAGGTGAACTTTATCCTGCCCTTCCTGATAAAAATAAAGTGACGTATTTGTGGTGATCGCGTGTTCCATCGCAATATTGCCACGACGGATCAGAAGCTCTGCGTCTTCAGCCTGAGTCGGAAAATGAATAAAGCCTGCACGGCAATCGACGCTGACACTGACGCCATCCAGCTGCATCGGCGCAGATAACTTATTAATCACCCGGGTACAGAGCAGCATAAGACCATTTTTTTCTGCCTCTTCCGGAGACTCCAGAACCACGGAAAACTCATCGGCAGAGTGACGGGCTGCAATGCCGTCACTGGCGATGTTTTTTAAGCGTTCGGCAATGGTCTGCAGGCACTGATCACCAATCTCTACGCCCAGGCTGTCATTGATGGTCTTAAACCCAACCAGGTTAATTCCGAGGAGAATAAAGGGCGTTTTTTCTTCCGTTCTGGCACCGACAGCTTCGATCATGGCATCGCGATTAAGAAGCCCCGTCAGCGAGTCATGACTGGCCTGATAACGGATACGATCTTCACGTTCTGCCAGATCTTTTTTCATGCGTTTGAACGCCGTCACCAGGGTGCTTATTTCTATACTGCTGACCGACATATTGGTGAGTCGGGTATATCGTCCTTCAGCAATATCTTCCGACGCTTTTGCCAACACTTTCAGCGGCACAGTCAGACCATGGGCAATCGCGAAGCTACCCGCAATGGCCAAAGCAATAATACTGATGGCAATGATCAGGATTTTATTACGGATAGAATCGTAACCTGAGTAAAAGCTGTCGAGACTGTCAGCAAGAATGATCTGCACATCAGAGCTGTCTGTCTCTCCGATATTCACGAATCGACTGGAATACTTCTGATATTCACCGAAAAAAGGTACACGAAAGGCGCTTGAGAATGTTTCGGGTGAACGGATAGCTTCGACGACATCGCCAAGACTGTCGAGGGTCGATACAACGACCCAATCATCGTTATTCGCCAGTGTCTGCCCCGGAATACCATTCGTAAAAATAATATGCACTCTCAGGTCAGGCAGCATACGTCGTATCTGATCCCGGGTGATCTTCAGCCCCACCCCGGCGATAGCACTGATTCTTGGCGTTCTGACTGGCACCAGAACCACTTCATAAATACTCTCACCGAACACGAAGAAATCCGCCTGCAGATTTCCGCGCCGCACGGTCTGAGTCACCTCACCATACGGAAACGGACTGCCAGCAGGCATATCATGATTGGTGGTAGAAAGAACGGTACCGTCCAGATTCAGAATAAACATCAGATCGGCGTCGAGGCGGTCGCCGTGATTGGCAAGCATAGATGAGACGGTATTACGGTCGCCACTGGCAACCGCCTGCTTAAAGCCAAAGTCAGACACCAGTACCCGCGCGCTGTTAATCAGCTGCGCCTGCGTTGATTCCATGGAGCTGCGCAACCCATTCACGGCCCGGTCCATGTCTTCATTCACAGATTCGCGGATGGCTGCATTACTGTTGTACAGAACAACAAGCAGCACCGCTCCCAGTGACACGGTAAGCAACACTGTGGTGAACGCCAGGATCTGGCTGCGTAGACTGGTAAGAACCCGTGAAATAATTCTCACAACTTACCTTCTCATTGAGTTTCCGAACCCCGTCTCCGGAGGCGCCTGCTCAACAGGGGCCGGAGGCAGCAATTCAATGGTTATCTGGGCAGTCCCATCCTGCTTCGGAGAGGACTGCACCTCGGCGGCGGTCATTTCCAGTACCTCGGTTTCACTGAGTGCATAAAACTCATGCCAGACAGTAAGCCCTTCGTACCCGCTGGGCACCGGCACAGAGACTCTGCCCTCTTTATCAGACATCGCCGCATGGGGAGTCGGTGACACATAAATGTAGCCCAGCATAGTGTCGTGAATATTGCACCCGAGCACGACAACACCCGGTGTCCCGAACGACAGCGGGGCCTTTGGGCGGTCTGCGTAGAGTTTTATTTCAAATACCTTAGGTTCTGAGAACGAATAGACGTGGTGGCGTATGTTATCGCTGTTCGGGAACTCCACCTGATCGCCCGCGTTGATCAGCAGGACGTGCGGCATGAAGGCGCGGTTTACCTGATCCATAATCCGCACCTGCGGTTCTGCCTTCGCCGGGCTGCCACCGACAACCGTCACAACAGCATTTTCCACCGGCTGCCCATGCTGATCGCGGATAAGGAGTTCCAGAGCCTGACCCTGTACACTGGCCAGCGCCAGAATCAGAGCGACACACACACTTCCCGGGCGTTGTGCGATGCATCTGTAAAGATACGACATAGGGTTTCCGGACTCCTTAAGGTCTCTCTTAACGTTAGTAGAGAAACCGCATGTCCGCAAAACAGATCATTCCATACGGGCCGGTCAGAAATGACGGAGTTTGATGTACATCAGTGCGGTCGAAATCACATCCCCAAGCGCGGTATGACGTTCGATCACAGGCACGGCAAGGTCTTTGGCCAACCCTTCGAAGGTGAGGTCCAGATTCACCTCAGGGATATACCTGCGCTTCTGCCGGACATACAGCTCCGAGACCTCAATGAAATCATTGGGGAGTTCAAAGTCGTAGTACTCGCGGATGTAGCGGTTGAGGATGGCCCGGTCGTACTCAATGTAAAAGCCGCATATTGGCCGGTTGCCGACAAAATCGAGAAAACCCTCAATCGCCTCGGCTGCGGCAACACCGTGACGACGGTCTTCGCGCCTGAGGTAGTGAACCCGGACCGCATCGGGGTCTGTGCGGGCATCCGAATCCACAGTCACATCCAGCGCCTCAGAAAGCTGTATGTTCTGACCGCTGACGACAACGGCGGCGAGGCTGAGTAACTGCCCCTTGCGACGATCAAACTGGCTGGTCTCGCAGTCGACCACCACAACCTCATCGCCCAGATACGGTTCTTCCATATGCGCCCACCGGGGAGGCGGCGGGCGATAGCCAGGAAGACGACGACGCAACCAGAGCGGTAACTTCACAGGTTTTCCAGATGGTAGTGGCTGACCAGCCATTGTTTGAATTTCTTCACGCGATGCAGGCCATGACGCAACAGCGAACGGTCGACACTGCGCAGGTCAGCTACCCGCAACTGCTGAGTCAACCCGGGCTGGGCACCTGCTCGCTCAAGCTGGTGCCGCAGCCGTATGCGCAGAAATAGAATGAGTGCATCTCTGAGGCCCTGTGCGGTTTCTGTATCCAGAATCTTCAGTTCCTGCAGACGGTCGAGCCGGTCAAGCGTATGCGTTTCTGATATGCCGTACTCAAACGCCAGTGAGCGTACCCCATGGACCAGAGGAAAAATCCCGCCTTTTTTGATATCGATCGTACCGTGATCTTCCCGCAGCTTGCCCAGCAAGGTAAGGGGGGTTTCAAACTTAAGTGCAGGCCGGGCAAACCAGGCAGACGTAATACTTGAGCGCAGACTCTCCGATTGCCAGGCACTGCGCACACGCTCGAACAGGTCGCGATTACCAGCGACCGGCTCAGCATCGAACAGGATGGCCATATTCATCATGGGCTCTGGATCAGAGTTCTGCAGCCACCGCGCAACACGCTGATGCCAGCCATCAACCGTATGAATCCAGGCATCGTTAATAAACATCACACCACCGGGACAACGGGGATAGCCAAAATCCAGCAGCACCTGATGCAATTTCTGCAGCGACGGCATAAGCGCCTCCCGGACATGATCATCCTGGATTATCACCGCGTTATCCTGATCCGTTTTAAGGATCTGCTCGCCCCGTCCTTCACTGCCAAGAACCAGAATGCATACCTTCGACTGCAGCTTTTCGGGGACGACCAGCTCAAATGCTTTACGCATCAGACGACGATTGAGGGTTGTGATCAGTGACATGATTGATATCACTTTCACCCCTTGTGCCGAGAGATTACTGATCAGTTTTTCCAGTCGTCGCGCCGCGACAATCAGATCGTCCAGCGAGCGTGCCTGCTCAATCCGCATCGCCACGATATGGGAATGGGTCGAGAAGGTACTGAGCATATCCATCAGCTCAAGCATGCCCGTGATTTCACCATCACGGGTGACTACTACCCGCTCGATCTTATGTTGGGTCATCTTCAACAGGGCATTAAACAGGTAATCGCCCTGCTCAATGCAGATAAGTCCGAAGCGGGCAATTTCGGAGACCCGGGTCTCTTTGCTGTGAGGGCCTGTCAGCACCGCGTCCAGAAGATCTGAACCTGTGACAATCCCCGTGCGTCCTCCATCCCTGACCAGCAGAGCATCGTACCGCTCCTCCTTCATCAGAGCCGCAGCCCGCGCCAGTGTTGTCTGACCTGAAACGTAGACCGGGGCGCGCATGGTGTCTGCATCCACAGGTGCGAGAATAAATTCAGACACCTCCCCCTCACTCTGCTCCACCAGCTGTTGCTGAGTACCAAGGTCGGTATTGAAATACACCGAAAAATCCGGGGATTCATTCAGCAACTGAATGAAATCTCTGGCTTTCAGTAAATAGCAGAGGGTTTCTTCGACGGCGGTATAACGGTGTTTACAACCCGATTCGAGCACCGCCCGGATATCAAACAGATCTTCCCGACCATACTGGGTAAACACCTGACCATCGTCACCGGTTTCTTCGACAACGCCCTTATAGACGATATAAATGCCGGGGGACGGCTGGCCGATGTCCAGAATGGTCTCGCCCGCGCGGAAAAATACCAGATCAAGCCGGGCCTTCAGCCAGTTGAGCTGAGTGCTTTCAAGAAAGCTGAAAGGAGGCTGATCCAGGTTGATCTGAATACTCAAGGGCGTGGCTCCTGTTCCTCTGCTGCGGGAGGCTCTGTGCGATCTGAGACTGAGAAATACCACATCCCGAGTACCGCCACAGTGACAGAGAGCAAGGCGGGATAACGCGACGGGAAAAGAGCGTCACTGAAGCCAAGAATATCCACCCAGACCAGAGGGCCCGTCAGGGTGCAGAAGGTCACACACAGCAAACCCGCCCAGCCACCAATCACCGCCCCACGGGTTGTCAGGCGACTCCAGTACAGCGACCCAAGCAGCAGAGGTACATTCACACTGGCGGCAAACGCGAACGCCAGGCCGACAATGAAGGCAACGTTCTGATGCTCAAACAGCAAGGCCGCAACGACAGCGCTGATGCCAGATATCGCGGCTGCCATACGGTGTACGTTGCGTTCTTCGCTGTAACTGCTGGCTGGCCGCATGGTCAGCACGTACCAGTCGTGACTGAGGGCAGAGCTGCCTGCCAGAGTCAGCGACGTCAGCACAGACAGCAGAACCGTCAGCAGGACGGCGGCCAGCACGCCCGCCAGCGGTGCACCGCCAACCGCTTCGGCCAGATGCAGGGCTGCGAGATTACCACCATCGGCCGGCGCCACCGACGTGGTTCCGGCGAGATAACTGACCGCAGCAAAACCCATGACAAAGGTCAGAATATAAAAGAGCCCGATAAAACCTGTCGCGTAAAACACGGACATTCTGGCGCGCCGCTCATCGGCGACTGAGAAAAAGCGACTCATTATGTGCGGCAGGCCAACCGGGCCCAACATCAGCGCCAGTCCGAGACTGATCATCGACAAGGGCGTGTCATCGACGCCCGGAAGATAATAAAGCGTGTCCGGAAGCAGAGGCTGAACCTGAGCCAGACTGAACAGGTCCGGCAATCTCTGGCCCGGTAGCAGCGCCAGCGTGACCACAATCGCCGTGCTGACCAGAATCAGAATGGCCTTAATCATCTGAGCCCGGGAAGAAAAGATCATGCGCCCGGTAATGCCGGTCAGCACCGCCATGCCTCCCACCGTGAGAACTCCCCAGCTGTATGGCAGGTTAAACAGATATTCACTCAGATACCCCACAGCCACCAGTTGTGCAGCCAGGTAAAGCACAACAACGGGGAAATAGCCCACCGTCGACAGGAAGACGACCGGACGACGTTCAAACCGGTCACTCACCACATCGGCAAGTGTGTAGCGCCCGAGCGAACGCAACTTGTCGGCCAGCAGAATCAGAATCAGTGGCCAGCCCGCAAAAAAGCCCACCGCGTAGAGCATTCCACTGTAGCCCGAAATCAGGATAAGCCCGGTAATCCCCAGAAAAGAAGCAGCGGAGAGATAGTCTCCGGTGATGGCCAGGCCATTGCTTAAGCCCCCGGTCTGACGTCCACTGGCGTAAAATTCTGCCGCGGTGCGGATACGTGCAGAACTCCAGAGTAACAGCAGAGAAAACGGAACGATCGCCGCAAAAAAATACCAGGTCGGTTCAGGAAGCCCTGACTCAGCCGCCAGCGCACCCGCGGGCAGAATCAAGGTGAGTAGCAGTAACAACCGGTGCATCAGTACCCCACTTCTCTGCGCAGCCGCTGCAGTTCGTCATCGAACACGGTATTCACGTGCTTGATGTAAACGCCCGTCACCAGAAACTGCCCTATGATCAGAAACGCGGCGAGAGGGACCAGCCAGGGCGTCGGGTTTCCAACGCTGACAGGTTGCAACAGAAACCCGGGGGTGATGGCAAAACAGAAAAGGAAAAGCAGGTAACTGCCAGCAATCACCAGCGCCATCCGTTGACGATAGCGACGGATACGGTCATTCAGCCGGACATACCCCGGATGCATCAGTAAACGCAGATGTAATTCCTGTTGTTCCGATGACATGACCCTCTGTACTCCGACTGCATTTCCTGTTTCAGTTTACCTCAGGCACAGGAATGCTCTCTCCACGACCATAGTCTGAACTGCGATCGTGTCGCATTCATTGACTATTCAGTTCATTATGAACACGGTCTCCGGACGCAATGAAATAAGAATAAAAAGGACGCTGCATGATTCCGTCATGGCAACTCTTGTTACTGTCATTTATCTACATAGGGGCACTCTTTGCAGTCGCCTGGTTTGGTGACAGGCGCGCAGCCAGCGGCAGACCCATTCATAACCGGGGACTGGTGTACAGCCTTTCCCTCGCGGTCTACTGCACATCCTGGACTTTTTACGGCGCCGTCGGGCAGGCCGCCACCAGCGGTTGGTTATTTCTTGCGATCTATATCGGGCCGATTGTTTTCCTGTTGATGTTCTGGCCGCTTCTGGAGCGGATCATCCGTATCACGCAGGAAAAGCGCCTGACGTCCATCGCTGACTTTATCGCGACCCGTTACGGGCGCGACCACAATCTGGCGGTCATCGTTACCCTGGTGGCTATGGTGGGAGTGATTCCTTACATCGCTCTGCAGCTTAAATCTATTTCAATGACCTATGAGCTGCTGACGCAACCTCTCGGGACGGGTCACGGTATTCCGGAACTGATGCTGCAGGATACGGCGTTCTGGGTAAGTGCTCTGATGGCTATTTTCGTGATTATCTTTGGCACCCGGGATATGGATGCCAGCGAGAAACACCCGGGAATGATGCTGGCCATCGCCTTCGAATCACTGATTAAAATCATTGCCTTTGTCGCGGTCGGCATCTGGGTTATTACCAGCCTGTATGATCAGCCCGGCGATGTGGTGCGCCTTGCACAGGAGACTTCGCCCGGCCACCCTCTTCTGTCGGATGGATTTGTCTCGGTGTCTTTTCTGCTGCAGAGCGTTCTGGCAGGTTTTGCCATTCTCTGCCTGCCCCGCCAGTTTCAGGTAGGCGTGATTGAAAACGAATCGCTGTCCCATATACAGACCGCGCGCTGGGTGTTTCCGCTCTACCTGATTCTGATGATGTTTTTCGTGGCGCCCATCGCTCTGTCCGGACATATGCTGATGAAGGATCTGGGCTTTTCACCCGATACCTATGTCGTCAGCCTGCCTCTGACACTGGGCGCAGAAGAGCTGTCGATGCTGGCCTTTATTGGCGGCGCCAGTGCAGCCACCGGCATGATTATTGTCGCGACCATTGCCGTAGCCACTATGGTCTCGAATGAGCTGGTGCTGCCGGTCATTTTCCGGGCTCAGCAACGGGAGGGCCAGCGCCCCGCCCGTGTGCAGAAACTGGTTCTGCGGGTACGCCGTATTGTAATTCTGCTGCTGATGATGTCTGCGTATTTCTTCTATCGGATGACGGGCGAAATAGAATCCCTGGCGGCCATCGGGCTGCTCTCTTTTGCCGCCATTGCCCAGTTCGCACCTGCACTCTTTGGGGGTCTGATCTGGCAGGGAGCCAATCGTCAGGGCGCCGTCGCCGGTATTCTCGGAGGCACCTTCGTGTGGTTCCAGCTGCTGTTCTGGCCAGTGATCAGCGAACAACTGTCCGGCGGTTCACTGGCTGGTCTGGTGCCTTATCATTTCCTCGGCTTCGACATGGACGACTTCAGCTTTACGGTTATTCTTAGCCTGGTCGTCAATATCACGCTCTATGTCTTTTTCTCAGTCATTACCAATGCTCCTGTGCGGGAAAGAATGCTGGCAAATGACTTTACCAGCGTCCGGGCAACACCGGCGAAACAACCTAAATCCGGGCTCGATTGTAAAGTCGATGACGTCCGGGTGGTCCTTGAACGCATCCTGGGCATTCAGAAAACCGACCTGTTTTTCGCCGAATATCAGGCAGCACACGGTTTGCAGTATGAAAAAGCGACCGCAACCGGCGAGCTGCTTCATGACGCCGAAAAGTTACTGGCCTCAGTCGTTGGCTCTTCTTCCGCGAAACTGATTTTTTCAACCTTGCTGGGCGGCGAACAGATTCAGATCCGCGACCTGACGTTGCTGGCCAGTGAAGCCTCGCAGGCGTTTGCCATGAGCCGGGAGCAGCTGCAGGCGGCCCTGGAAAACCTGCAACAGGGGGTCAGTGTGGTCGACCGGGATCTCAATCTGGTCGCCTGGAACCGTCGCTATACCGAAATGTTCGGTTACCCCGCCGGATTTATTAAAGTGGGCAAACCCATCCGTGAAGTCATTGCTTACAACGCCATGCGTGGCTTCTGTGGGGACGGTGAGGTTGAAGAGCAGGTACGCCGGCGCATGACCTTCCTGCAGTCAGGCTCGCCACATCAGTTCGAGCGACTCCTGCCGCACGGCATTGTCATATCCATGCAGGGGCACCCGATGCCCGATGGTGGCTTCGTCACCAGTTTTACCGACATCACGGTCCACAGGCAGGCACAGGAAGCCCTGCGGGAAGCCAATGTCAGTCTGGAACGGCGCGTCGAAAAACGGACCCAGGAACTGGACGACCTGACTGCCCGCCTGATCGAGGCCAATCACAGTAAAACCCGTTTTCTGGCCGCGACCGGTCACGACCTGATGCAACCACTGAACGCAGCAAAACTGTTTGCGTCGACGCTGGCGCAACAACCGCTCGATGAACATCAACGCGACCTCCTGAACCATCTCGAAGGCTCTCTGCAGTCGGCGGAGGACGTTCTGTCACTTCTGGTGGAAATGTCCAAGCTGGATTCCGGAACAATGGAGCCGAAGCTCTGTCCGGTCAGTCTGGCCAATATTCTGAAACCACTGCGGGACGAATTTACCGCACTGGCAGAAAACCGCGGGCTGCGCCTGAAAGTACGGTCAACCAGAGCCTGTGTTGTCAGTGACAGTCATTGGCTGAGACGTATTATTCAGAACTTCCTCAGCAACGCAGTCCGCTACACCAACTCGGGTGGCATTCTGCTCGGCTGTCGCCAGCGCGGCGACAAACTCTGGATTGAAGTCTGGGACACTGGCCCCGGGATCCCTGAAGATAAATTCAAAGAAATTTTCGGTGAGTTCAAACGTCTTAATAACGGTCGCCAGGACAGCAAAGGCCTGGGCCTCGGGCTGGCTATTGTTGATCGTATGGCGCGTCAGATGGGGCACGAAGTGCAGGTGCTTTCCCGCACCGGGCGTGGCACCTGTTTCCGGCTGATCGTTCCTCTGACGGACGAGCCCGTCGAAGAGCGCACACTGGTCAGAACCGGCGCCCAGGCGGCCAGCTTCGAAGGCGTGCGTACCTTCTGTATCGACAATGATGCGGAGGTACTGGAGGGCATGAAAGCACTGCTCACCAGCTGGCAGTGTGATCTGTTTGCCGCGAGCGACGAACATGAAGCCATGACGCTGGAAACTGCGCCTCAGATTATGCTGGCCGATTATCAGCTTGATGGAGACATCACCGGGCTGGACGTGATGAAGGCCGTGCGGGAAAAATTCCCTGAGGCCGATATCCCGGGCATCCTGATAACAGCAGATCCAAGGGAGCAGGTAGCCGACAAAGCCAGAGCTGAAGGCTTCCACTATCTTGCCAAGCCCCTGCGCCCGGCGTCATTAAGAGCACTGATGCGACGTCTGATACGCCCCGAATAAAAATAAAGCTCCGTGTCGGAGCTTTATTCTGATGACGTGGCCAGGTCCGGACGTTCGATATCCAGACTCTGAACTGCAATGACAGCCTGGGTCCGGGTACGGACTCCCAGCTTACGGAAAATCGCAGTCACGTGGGCCTTGATGGTGGCTTCGCTGACATCCAGATCATAAGCAATCTGCTTATTCAGCATGCCTTCGGACATCATCGTCAGAACACGGAACTGCTGTGGCGTGAGACTGGCCAGCTTGCCGGCAAGATCCAGCGCAACGGCGTCAGGCGCGTGCTGATGCTGGCGGGCCTTCGCGGGAAGATAGATATCGCCGTTGAGCACCTGCTCGACCGCCGCTGAAATTTCTTCTAGCGATGACGATTTTGCAATATAGCCGGCGGCTTCGTGGTCAATCGCCTGGCACATCACGGCTGGATCTTCACACGCAGACACCACGACCACCGGAATTTCCGGAAAATGTGAACGCAGAAACACCAGACCGGAGTAGCCATGAGCACCGGGCATGTTGAGATCCAGCAGTACCAGATCCGCGTCGGTATTTTTTTCTGCCACTTCCTGTACTTCTGGCAGCGTTTCCGCCTGCTGAATTTCAACGCCAGGAATAAGCTGCCTGACGGCCTGCTGCAACGCAGAACGGAATAAAGGATGGTCATCGGCAATGATGATTTTTCGGGCCAGCTGCATCGGTCTCTCCTGCAGAAGCGGTTTTTATTATTATGGGCCAGAAAATACGACATTGCCGGACAGGAGTCCGGCAATGCTTTCAGGGCCTGTTCAGCGATTTAACCGCTGATCTATCAGAGTATCAACCACCGAAGGGTCGGCCAGCGTCGAAATATCCCCGAGGGCATCGTGCTCATTCGCCGCAATCTTTCTCAGAATCCGGCGCATAATTTTGCCCGACCGGGTTTTCGGCAGTCCGGGAGTGATCTGTATCAGATCGGGTGTCGCAACCGGACCGATTTCACTCCGCACCCAGGCGCGCAGTTCTTTAACAAGATCTTCGCTGGCCTGCTCACCGGCATTCAGGGTGACGTATACATAAATCCCCTGCCCCTTAATATCGTGGGGGTAGCCCACCACGGCAGCTTCAGCGACTTTCTCGTGAGCCACCATCGCACTTTCGATTTCGGCAGTGCCCATACGGTGGCCGGACACATTCAGAACGTCATCCACACGCCCCGTGATCCAGTAGTAGCCGTCCTCATCCCGACGGGCTCCGTCACCGGTAAAATACATGCCCCGGAAGGTTGAGAAGTAGGTCTGTACGAAGCGCTCATGATCACCAAACACCGTACGCGCCTGGCCTGGCCAGCTGTCGACCATCACCAGATTCCCTTCGGTAGCACCTTCCTGAATCATACCGGCATTGTCCACCAGCGCAGGCTGCACACCGAAGAAAGGACGGGTCGCAGAGCCCGGCTTCATATCGGTCGCCCCCGGAAGCGGGGTAATCATGATGCCGCCGGTTTCCGTCTGCCACCAGGTGTCTACAATCGGGCAACGCTCGTCACCTATGGTTTTGTAATACCAGTTCCAGGCTTCCGGGTTAATCGGCTCACCAACAGAGCCCAGCAGGCGCAGCGACGAACGATCGGTTCCTTCTACCGGCTTAGTGCCTTCCGCCATCAGCGAGCGGATGGCGGTCGGAGCCGTATAGAGAATATTCACTTTGTGCTTATCAACAATCTGTGACATCCGGGAGCTGTCCGGATAATTCGGCACACTCTCCATCATCACAGTAATACCACCGTTCGCCAGTGGACCATACAGAAGGTAGGTATGCCCGGTGATCCAGCCAACATCGGCGGTACACCAGTAGACATCGCCGTCGTGATAATCAAACACATACTGATGCGTAATTGACGCCCACACCATATAGCCGCCGGTGGTATGCAGTACGCCCTTCGGCTTACCCGTAGACCCCGAGGTATAGAGAATAAACAGAGGATCTTCCGCCGCCATTTCTTCCGGTGGGCAGGTCGGCGCCGACAGTTTAATCAGGTCGTGATACCAGACATCCCGCGCGTTGTGCCATGCAACATCACCGCCGGTACGCTTCACCACAATAACTTTTTCGAGCGAGCGGATGCTCGGGTGCGTCAGAGCCTCATCAACATTTGCCTTCAGCGGAATCGCTCGTCCCGCGCGCACACCTTCGTCTGCGGTGATAACGATTTTTGCGTTACTGTCCTCAATTCGCCCCGCCAGTGCATCAGGCGAAAAACCACCGAATACGACGGAGTGAATGGCACCAATCCGGGCACAGGCCAGCATAGCCACCGCGGCCTCAGGAATCATAGGCATGTAGATACAGACAACATCGCCCTTGCGGATGCCCTGGCCACGCAATGCATTACCGAAACGGGACACTTCTTCATGGAGTTCGCGGTAGGTAATGATCCGGTCTTCTTCCGGGTTGTCCCCCTCCCAGATAATGGCGGTCTGATCTCCCCGGGTTTCGAGATGACGATCAAGGCAGTTAGCAGCAGCGTTCAGGGTACCGTCTTCAAACCAGCGGATGTCCACATTGTGATCATCAAACGACACATTACGGACCTTAGTGAAGGGCTTGATCCAGTCGATCCGGGAGGTGGCCTGATCACGCCAGAAACCTTCAGGGTTAATGACTGACTGCTGATACATCTGCAGATACTTTTCGTTGTTGATCCAGGCGGAATCGGCATATTCCGGCTTTACGCTGACTACCTTCTGCTCGCTCATTTTTATTTCTCCTGTCAATGAATCACCAGGACACCTCGGATGTCTGGCTGACTTTGCTCCATCTTCGTCAACCTTGAGGTTTGGCTGAATTAGACAATGGTCTATCCGCTGCTCAGAACAGGCCACCGCACTTGGCCATCCCAGTGCAAAAATGACAGTAAAGCAGGAAATGTCACAAAAGACAGCACGACGACGGCATTCCGCGAGCCAGGATTGCTGACGACAGAAAATGCGGCCTTGGATAAAAGTCGGAGATTCGACCATTGGCTAATTCCACTGCACACTTTTTGTGCACCATAGTGGACTGGCACAACAAAATAACAGGAGAGCGAGCATGCGCAATACACCTATTATCCTGCTGGCCGCAGCACTGCCTATGGCAGTCAACGCCGCCAACACCGAGTTCAGCTACGGCGGCTTTATTAAGATGGATGCCATGCTGAGTACGTATTCTGATGGTGACGTCGCTGACGGCATCGGGCGGGAGTTCTACGTTCCATCACAACTCAGCTCCGGAGCGGAGCCGGATATGGCAGACCTGGACTTCAGCGCCCGTACATCACGCATCAACTTCAAAGCTGTCACCACCCTGGAAAACGGCAAATCCGTCACCAGCTTTGTGGAGATGGACTTCGAGGGCAGCGGCGGTAACGAAGTTGTCTCTAACTCTTACGGCCCACGCCTGCGCCACGCCTTTGTAAAATACGACAACCTGCTTATCGGTCAGACCTGGTCCAATTTTATGAACGTTGGTGCTCTGCCGGAGTCGGCAGACTTTATCGGCCCCAGCGAATCCACCGTGTTCATCCGTCAGGCGCAGGTCCGCTATACCATGGGCGACCTTGCTGTCGCTCTTGAGAACCCACAGACCACAGGTACCGGTGTCACTGGAGACAGTGGCATGATTCCGGACATCACCGCCAGCTATAAACTGAAGGCGGGTGACGCTGATCTGGTCGCTGCCCTTCTGCTCCTGCAACTGGCTCACGATGGCGCCGCGGAAGATGATGACGCAACCACCATGGGCTATGGGGTAAACGTATCCGGTAAACTCATGCTGGGCAAAGATGATCTGAAATTCAGCGCCACTATGGGGAACGGTGTCGGTCGCTACGTTGGCCTGGGTGCGGTTGCTGATGTCGCCCTGGTCGATGGAGACCTGGAGACCAGCGAAACCACCGCGGCCTTCGTCGCCTACCGTCACCACTGGAACTCACAATGGCGCTCGAGTGCTGTCTACGGCATGCTTTCCGCTGACTACGATGACTCTGTGTCAGGCGCCATCACCGATGTTTCCAGCATGCGGGTTAACCTGATGCACTCACCGGCAAAACCGTTAACCTACGGCGTCGAACTGAGCACGGCCAAAGTCGAGCGTGAAGATGACGAAGTCAGCATGAACCGCGTCTACTTTACGACCAAATACACCTTCTGAATCTGCTGTTACAAAAAGCCCGGCAAATTTGCCGGGCTTTTTTATGGCCGGAATCCAAAAGTTCCGTCATATCCGGCCATGCTTACACTTTTCTTACATAATTGGCCGGAATTATCCTTAATCTTCGGGTTTTGTGACACAAATACCATTCTGTATATAAGATTAGATCAGCCAGAAGAACAATTTTCCCCTCACGCCCTGATTCCGTCATTTTCCACAACTAATACCATCTTATTTCTGTAACTTACTGAATCGGCATGAAAAATATAAATTTAACAAATAATCACTTAATTGACGGGCTACCTTACGCACCGTAACATCGGGCGTCATAAAGTGACCCTCAACCGATGAGGGCGCGTTGTCATTTGGGTGAGCTGGCTGTTTGAACAATTGGTTTAAGCGCTCAGGAGCAGAACTGCAAAGAGCGCGCAGGACGATCAGAAAACTGACTTTAGTGGGAGCAGCTCTCTCGGGCCTGCTGCTGTCTGTTGTTCCTGCCCATGCTCAGGAAATCGCCCTGTACCGCAGCTATGCCGGCAACATGTCGTTCGCACTGACCGGCAACACCATGCGCAGCGGAGCAGATGGCTGTACCGCACTGAGTGACTCGGCAGCCGTGCTGTCACTGCCTGCGGGATCAACTCTTAAAGCCGCCTACCTCTACTGGTCGGGCTCAGGTCAGCCAGATAACTCAGTCACTCTTAACGGTGCTCAGGTCAATGCCGGTGTCAGCTACACACTGAGCGTCGAAAACCGCCCGTACTACAGTAACCGCGCAGATATTACCTCACGTATTTCCGCCAGCACGGCGAGTTACCGCGTAGGAAACCTGACGTTCGATACTTCTCAGAACTATTGCGGTGGCGAAGCAGCCTACGGTGGCTGGGCCATTGTGGCGGTATATGAGAATGCGGCGGAGCCTCTGCGCGTCATTAACCTGTTCGATGGTTTCAGAGACTACTGGGGCAGCTCCATCACTCTGACACCACAGAATTTTATCGTTGCCAGTAATCCCGGGGCGAAAGGCGGCAAGCACGCGCACATCACCTGGGAAGGCGACGAAGGCAATTCCCAGAGCCGTAACAACGTCAGTGAAGCACTGACATTTAACGGCGCCAGCCTGACAGGAAGTGGTAACCCGTCCGGCAACCAGTTTAACTCATACTCAAACGCCGTATCGTCAGGCACCTCGGGGGTAGACCTCGATGTCTATGATATCGGCAACCTGCTGACAGCGGGCCAGAACAGCGTCACCACGACCTATTCTTCCGGCCAGGACCGGGTGTACCTGTCGGCTGAAATCATCAGTATTCCCAATGAAGCCGTCAGCGATCTGGCGGTCGACATCAGCACTTATGAGACCACAGTGTCACGCGGTTCCGAGATCACATACAGCATCAGTGTTCTCAACCAGGGCCCCAGTGACGAACCTGCCGGATCCGTCGTCCGCCTGCCATTCGGAAGCCAGACGAGTTTTGTCAGTGCCTCTGGTACCGACTGGCAATGCAGCACCTCAGCCAGCGAGCTGACCTGTACACATTCGGCGACTCTGAGACGGAATGCCACGGCTTCGCCACTGTCAGTCATCCTGTCCACCGAGGGCAGTACCGAAAACAATGCCGTTACGACCGCAACAGTGACAGGCGTGAACTTCGATAACAATACAGGCGACAACTCAGATTCTGTGACAGTGCCGATTGCAGATGCTGACTTCTCGGCCTCAGTGAAAAGTGTGACGGACCTTAATGGTGGCCTGCTGTACCCCGGCGACACCCTGCGGTTCACTCTGGATCTGGTCAATAACAGCGGGTTTAACGCTGAGAACGTGCGTCTGACTGATCAGATGCCCCAGTACATCAGCAGTTTCGAAGTCGTCAGACGGCCTGCGGGCAGCACAGACGCTAGCCTGCCGGCACCCAATGGCAGCAACGGTACCGGTACGGTTGTCATTAACAATCTGAGCATCGCCGGTGGCGGCAGCGAAGAACTGGTCATTGACGCAGTGCTTGCCGCGAATGCGCCGCAAGGCTACTCACTGGTGAACACGGCACAGATCACCAGCGGTTCTGCGACTTACAACATCAGCTCACCATCGATCACAGTGGCGTCTCAGAACCAGTCCAATGGTGAGATTCTGTTGCGCGCCAGTCTCGCCGGCAACCTGAACTATGAACTGCTGGGGGGAAGCTTCCGGACCGGCGAAAATGGCTGTGGGACACCTGCCAACTCTTCATCAGACAGTATTACCCTGCCGGGTGGCAGCACCATTAAAGCAGCGTATCTGTACTGGTCGGGATCCGGGAATACCGACAACACAGTAACCTTTAACGGTGCGACGGTCACGGCGGGTTATACCTATAACGAAACCTACGACAACCTCGTCTACTACAGTGCGCGCGCCGATGTGACCAGCCGTGTCACAGGCAGTGGAACCTACACCGTATCTGGCGTCAGTTTTGCCCGGACACAGGACACTTACTGCACAGTTCAGTCAGCTTACGCGGGTTGGTCGTTGCTGGTTGTCTATGAAAACGCCTCAGAACCCCTGCGCGTCGTTAACCTGTACGATGGTTTCCGGGCGTTCCGTGGCGCGTCGATCACGCTGAGCCCGGACAACTTTATTGTTGCGCAGAACGCAGCCAGCCTCGGTGCCAAACACGCGCACATTACCTGGGAAGGTGATCAGCAGAACTCCCAGAGCTTCAATAACTTTTCTGAAGCACTGGTGTTTGAAGGCAACAGCCTCACCGGACCGAACAACCCGACGAACAATCAGTTCAACTCATACTCCAACACCGTGGGCGGCACCACACCCGGTGTGGATATTGATGATTTTAATGTTGGCCAGTATCTGACCCCCGGCAATACGTCAGTCACCACGACCTATTCATCGGGCCAGGATCTTGTGTTCCTGACGGCTGAGGTCATCAGCATCCCTAACGAACCGGTTGCAGACCTGGTGCTGCAAACCAGTGCGCCTGCGCGCGTCAGTCGTGGTGCCGATCTGACATACACCTTTACTGCACAGAATAAAGGCCCGCTGACGGCGCCAGAGGGCACCACCATCACCCTGCCCCTCAATGACGGTGTGACCCTGGTTGGATACAGCGGTACAGGCTGGACCTGTACCCCGTCGGCGTCTCAGCTTATCTGTACTTATGCCGCGACCATTACTAACGGTGCCTCCGCATCCCCCTTGTCCGTGACACTGAACACAGACAGCACAACTCAGTCGGCGATTTCCGGCGAAGCGGTACTCGACGGCGTCTATTTCGATAACAACCTTGCCGACAACCGGGATGATCTGACGGTTCAGCTGCAGGATGCCAATCTGGCAACCTCTACTAAGACTGTGACCGACCTGAACGGCGGCCAGGTGCAGCCGGGCGATACGCTGCGTTATACCCTGAACCTGCGTAATACCAGTAATTTCAACGCGACAGACATCCGTCTGACCGACCACATGCCTGCGCTGATTTCATCGTTCAGTGTCTACAGCCGCCCTGCTGGCAGCACCGATAACAGTGTCACTGCCCCTGCCGGAGACAACGGAACGGGGACGGTTGTCATCGATAATATCCGTATCAATGCGGGCGCGACGGCGACCGTTATTATTGACGCTGTGATTTCCTCGGGCGCTCAGAACGGCAACAGTATTACCAACTCAGCTGTGGTGGGTAATCCCGCCGTCAATTACACAGTGACCTCGCCGACAGTGACGATTAACAGTGCACTGGATAACAGCGGAAATAAGCCTCTGTATCTTCAGTCTGACGCCACACTGAACCGTATCGCTGACACGGGCGGCAACTATCGTACGGTAAATAACAACACGACCCTGAACTGGGGACTGTCTCCAGCTCTGGCGACCGACGTCTCCCTCGATTACAGCAACGCCATTCCGGTGACTCTGCGACTGCTGAACAACGTGTCTTCAGGTCAGGGGATGAACAATGAATATCAGCACAACGTAACCGTCACGCTCTCTCGGGTACGCAATGGTACAGCAACGACGATTGCTTCAGCCTCACGTCAGGTCGGGCTCTTAGCCGCGGGTAACAATAACGTCGCTGACAAAGTCCGGACCTTCCAGTTTGACCTCAGTATTGCCAATGCAGCCACCCTGCTGGCGGGTGACGTACTGCGCCTCAGCATCAGTCAGACCCGCCTGAACGGTTCGTCGCAGTTCCCGCAATACAACAATATGCGTGTTTACAGCTCAGACAACGGCGTAACGTCTCTCGTCGCCCTCACCTCAAACACAGTGATTAACGTTGCCTCTGTTGTTTTGTTCGATGCCGCTTACCCGGATGGCAACAGCATCACCGGTCTGAACCCGGGGCAAGCCGTGTTTGTCCGTGCCGAAGTGACAGACCCCTTTGGTGCCTATGACATCCGCCGCACGCAACTGAACGTATCAGACAGCCAGGGCAATAACCCGGTCAGCAACGCGGTCATGTCAGCCGTGAATACCACCACCGCAGGCATTACTGCGGAATACCCATTCACGCTGCCTGCCGACGCAGCCACGGGTGACTGGCGTTTCCGGGTGCGCGCTGATGAAGGATTCGAAAACAAGGTCTTCCACGAGCGCCTGCTTACCGTTCCGGTGGTACTCCCGGCGCAGCTCAGTATGACGAAAACCATGCGGGTCATCAGTGACCCTCTCAATGGCACACAGAATCCGAAAGCGATTCCTGGCGCCATTGTCGAGTATGAACTGACAGTGACAAACACAGGCGAAGGCACCAGCGACACCGATAGCATAGTCATTGTCGACCACCTGGCTGATAACACTGTCCTGCTGACTGGAGATCTCTCTGGCAGCCCTGTGACGCTCACAGATGGAAGCCCTGCTTCGTCACTGACGCTCAGCTGGTCAGCGTCTGAGCCCGCCACTGACGACATCGATTTTTCGGCCGACAACGCACAGAGCTTTGGCTACCAGCCTCAGCCTGATGCCGAAGGCTTCGACCCCCAGATTACCGACCTGAAGATTTCTCCCAAGGGCGCTATGCCCGGAGAGAGCGACGAAGGTAGTCCCAGTTTCACCCTTAAATATCAAGTAAAGGTCCAATAAGGAGAGCCCTATGAAGACCCTTTCAAAAGCCGCTCTGCTCGCCGCAGGCCTGGTTGCTTCTTCCGCAACCTGGGCTGTGGGTACTCCGGCAGGCACCATTATCTCTAACACGGCAACGGCAACCTTTGATGATCCGGCCACAGGAACAACAGGCGTCACTTCCAGTGACTCTGCAGACCTGACCGTTCTGGAACTGATCAGCGTTAACGTCACTGCAGAAAACACCACTCCGGTTGTTACTGAAGCCGGTGATACTCAGCAGGTGCTGACGTTCACTGTGACAAACACAGGTAACGGTAGCGAAGCCTTTAACCTGGACGCAACCAACCTCGCGGGTGACGAAATCGACGCTGAAAATATTCAGGTCTATATCGACACCAACGGTGACGGTGAACTGGATGCAGGCGACCAGCTGCTGACTGCCGGCTCTACCATCAACCTGGATGCAAACGCATCTAACCCAGACGCGACTGTGTTCGTTGTCGTTGATATTCCTGCTGCCGGAAACGTGGGTGATACCGCCGATATCCAACTGGCAGCAACATCCAACACCCCAGGCGCAGCCACCGGTACTCCGGGTGACCTGCTGGCAGGCGAAGGTACCGGCGTATCTGATGCTGTCGTTGGCAACAACGTGACTGACAGTGCCTCTGCCACCTTCACCATTGGCGAGCCACCAACAGAAGCCACTGTAAACATCGAAAAAACTGTGGCCAGCCGTGTTGACCCGTTCGGCGGCACAACCGATATCCCTGGCACGGTAGTGACCTACCAGATCGCCGTTGAAGTGGTTGGTGGTGACGTTGAAAACCTGGTGATCACTGACTCCATCCCATCTCAGATGCAGTACGTTGCTGACTCAGTCACCGTCGATGGTGCAACTCAGACCGACGCAGCAGATGGCGACATTACCTCTGTTACTGGCGCTGACGTGTCCGTCAACCTTGGCTCTGTTGCCACCGGTACCGATATCGTTATTCAGCTGAAGGCTGAAATCCGCTGATCAGGAGATACCTATGCGTTTACTGACCACTTTATTACTGCTTTTTCCTTTCGCGGCTCTCGCAGGTGTCAGCCTGGAGTCCGCTTCATACCGCATCGTCGCAGTGAAGCAGGACGATGGCAGCATCGCCGAGGAATGGCAGACCGCAGAGACAATTGCACCGGGTGACAAGATTGGTTACCGGGTTACATACGTCAATACCGGGAATGAAGCGGTCAGTGGCGTCACCATCAACAATCCGGTACCGGAAAGCACCGTTTACATCATGAACAGTGCAAACGGCGCCGGTACTGAGATCACCTATACAGTCGACGGCAAGACCTACGGCCGTATTCAGGATCTCAATGTGACGGAAGATGGTGAGGTTCGCCCAGCCCGGGCTAAGGACATTGAAGGTATCCGTTGGGTAATTCCAGCCCCTGTGGCACCGGAAAGCCAGGGATACGTTGAGTTTCAGGTCCGGGTTGACTGACCCGGCGGAGGTATAGAATGAACAGACAGATGAAAATGATCAGTCCCCTGCTGTTAGCTGCAATGGCCACCCTGCCAGCGGCAGTTCAGGCGGCAGGCACCGCAGCGGGCTCTGAGATCACCAACACCGCAACACTGAACTATCAGATTAACGGTGTAGACCAGACTGAAGTCACTGCTCAGGACGTGTTTAATGTCGATATTAAAGTCGACTTCGCCCTGACCCGGCTGAACACAACCGAACCTAACGAAACCTCGCTGGAAGCAGACAACGTCGTGGTTGCGGCAGTTCAGATCACCAACGACGGTAACGCACCCACTGCGTTCGTCGTGCGTGCAGAAGATGAAACCGGTACGACACTGGACATCAATGGCACTACCTATACAGATACTATCGACAGTGGTGCTGCCTACAGCTACTACCTGGATAACCCGCTTGCGGGTACTCAGGGTGTACTCGATGCAGAAGATACCCTGCTGACCGGAAGCACCGGTGAAATCGCAGCGGATGACACTGTGACTGTCTTTGTCACTGTGCCTAAAGGCGACCTGACAGGCGTTGATGGCGATGCGCTGCTCTCCAGTGTGGTTGTTAACGGACTTGAGTCCACGGTTAACGACACCACCTACAGCCTCGACACGGGTGATAACGACCCATCCAACGGCTCTACCGACGATGCGGCCAACCCTAACGGTGCAACGACCATCGAAGTCGTATTCGCAGATACGGATTCCGACAACAGTGAAATCCTGCGGGACGCGCTGGTATTGGTATTCCCGAACCTGGAAGGCGATGGCATCAACAGTAACCTGACCAAAAGCTCAGTGGTCATCAGTGATCCAATCAACGGCACTGAGAACCCGAAAGCTATTCCTGGCGCGGTTGTTGAGTACACCATCACTCTGATTAACACGGGTACTGCAGACGCGACCAACGTCGTGATCACTGACGAGCTGCCAGCCAATACCACCTTCATTGATGCTGAAGGCATCAAAGTTGCGATGGATGGTGCAACCGAGCCGGTGACCGTAGACGCGAGTATTGCTTCCTACGATTCCGACAGCCGCACTGTTACCGTGAACCTGGGCACCGTTGAGGGCGGCCCGGCAGACGGCGATGACGAAACCAACGTCATCACCTTCCGTGTGACCATCAACTGAGGCCAGACGGAAGCGTATGAAGCTGTTTCGCTCAATAACTGAAGCCGGCCGGCGCGGGATATTCCCCGTGCTGCTGAGTGCCGTGCTGTCTGGGGTTTCGTCGCTGGCCAGTGCCGCGACGACGCCTGCAGGCACAGTTATTACCAATACAGTGACAGCTTCATACACCAACGAGAACGGCAGCCGGACACGTTCGGCTTCCGCCTCTTTGACAACTCAGGAAGTGAGTCGGGCTGGTGTAGCACCGACGCCTTCTGATATCCGCCTGTATCACCTCGACCCTGCAGGTACCGTGTTCAACCTCAACGGTACTGATCGCACTGACAGCAGCGGTAACTTCATCACCGGTACCGGATTTGATGATGATAAAGGCAACAGTTACAGCTACCCGGTTACTGTGGGTGGCAGTCCGGACGAGTATGGTTTCAAGGCGGGTGAGCCGGTCCTTGTCGTCGTGACCGACAGCGACGAAAATCTCAACCCGGGTGCGATAGATACCATTATCGTCACTGTACGCAATCAGGATGGCAGTGATTCTGAAACCCTGCGTCTGTACGAGACAGGCGACAACACCGGTGTCTTCGCCGGGGTTCTTCCTACCCGCGATGTCAATCAGGGTACCGCGAATAACGACGGTGTCCTGTCGGTTAAAACAGGCTCCGAGCTGTCCGTCAGCTACACCGACGTAGACGATGCGTCAGACAGCACAACAGCAGTTACCCGCTTTGATCCGCTAAGCCGTATTTTCAGTTCGGCCGACGGTACTCCGGTGAATGGCGTCAGCATCACCCTGATGGACGCGGCCACCGGTCTGCCAGCGACGGACAAAGTCTTTGATGATGACGGCGTGACCCCTTACCCAGTGACCGTCGTCAGCGGTCCGGCAGCGGGAATCACCGCCAGTGCAGTCACCCCCGACTTCCCTGTCGGCAGCTTCCGCTTCCCTGTGATCGAAGACGGTGAGTACTACCTGGCGATTTCGGCGCCGGACACTTTCCGTATTCCTTCCGATCTGAGTGACGATGAACTGCGCCAGACAGCCAATGGCCCCTGGAATGTAAGCGGTATTGCCCGCGGTGAAAACTTTACCGTCAGCAACCGGGTATTCCTGACCGACATCGGTGCCGACCCGCTCGATAATTCTGTTCTGCTGAGTAAGCAGGCAGGTAAAACCGAAGCGGCCATCGGTGATCACATCCGCTTTACGGTGACGCTGACCAACAACGAAGTCCGTGGTACTGATGTAACCATCGTTGACCAGCTGCCTGCCGGCCTGCGTTATGCTGAAGGCTCCGCACGGCTCAATGGTACCGACGTTGACCTGACGGTCAGCGAAGATGGCCGTCAGCTGACCCTGCAACTGGCGGAGATCGCGCCCTTCGAGCGCCTGACCCTGACCTACGTGACTCAGGTCAGCGTGCTGGCCAAAGGCGAAGTCATTAACCGGGTTTCTCTTAACGACGATGTCGTGATTTCAAACGAAGCCTCTTCCCGGGTGATTATCCGCGACGAATTCTTCAAAGACACAGCCCGCCTCTTCGGGCGGATTTACCTGGACGACTGTGAAGGCAACCAGGCCTCTGTCGACGGCGTCCCGGGTATCCGCCTGTTTATGGAAGACGGCACCTATGTCGTCTCCGATAATGCTGGCGAGTGGCATATTGAAGGTGTCCGCCCGGGCGCTCACGTCGTTCAGCTGGATAAAGCGACCATTCCTCCTTACATGGAGCTGATGGAATGTCCGAAGCGTGGTTTTCATGCCGGCCGGAACTACAGCCAGTTTGTCGACGTTCAGGCCGGCTCCTGGTGGCGCGTTGATTTCTTCCTGAAGATGCGCGAGCCGGAAACCGGGGAAATCCGTCATCAGCTGACCCACGAACTGCGTGAATTCTCAGCAGATGAAAGCGTTACGCTGCCCTATGGTTCACCGGTCACTCAGAAAGTTCATTACACCTACACGATGACCGGTAAAGGCATTCCCCTGCAGAATGTCACCGGCATGGTCGCTCTGCCTGAAGGGTTTGTTTACGAACAGGGTTCAACTCAGATTAATGGCAAACCGGCCGCTGATCCTGAAGTCAGCTACGGCACACTGATCTACCGCCTGAAAGATAAGCCTGCGGCGTGGGCATCGGATATCAGCTTTAACGCCTACATCAGCGACCGGACGCCGATGGGCACGCTGACGACCCGGGCAATCACCCGTTTCCAGGCCGATGCACAGGCACCTCAGCAGATTCAGCCGGTCACCACCGCGGTGGATCTCGCGCTGCCCCCTCGCGAAGAAAACGTCAAACCTGTGATTCCGCCTAAGTTTGCTAACTTCTCAGACGTTCTGACCGACGAAGACCGTCAGAACCTGGCAGGCGTTATCCGTTCACTGAACGGGCTGGCCAACCTGAAACTGGAAGTGGTCGGCCATACGGACAGCTCCCGGATTTCCTCCCGCGTGCAGCATATCTTTGCAGATAACCAGGTGCTTTCAGAAGCCCGGGCTCGTTCGGTGGCGCAATACCTTGCCGAACAACTGGGCGTGAACCAGGACCAGATCCTGTCGTCGGGCCGTGGCTTCAGCGAGCCGGTAGCCACTAACCGCACGGCCGAGGGCCGGGCGCAGAACCGTCGGGTTGAAGTCCGTGTTCTTAACGCCGATGCCGCAATCAACCTGGAGAGCGCAGGCAGCGATGTCCGTATGGCGCGCGTGCAGTCTCTTATCCCGGGCCTGACCGGTCTCACCGCCACGGCGGCGGGGAACCCGGCACGCCTGCCGTCCGAAATGATCATGCCTGAGTACGACGAGCGCTGGTTTGAAACAGCACCGGAAGAAGCACAGTGGTTGTGGCCACCGCTCGACCGCAGCCCGTCAATCAGCTCAACCAAAGTCGCGATTTCACACACGAAGGGCCAGCGTGTCACCCTGTCACTGAACGGTAAGCCGGTGAATGCGCTTAACTACGATGGTGATATCAGCAGTAAAACCCGTGATCTCGTGGTATCGCAATGGCGCGGTGTAGACCTGGAATCCGGCCCGAACCGCTTCCGTGTGACCGTCCTCGATACCCGCGGCAACGTCGTCAGTCAGATGGATAAGGTCGTCCATTTCTCTGAAGCACCGGCGCATGCAGAATTTGTTGAAACTCAGAGCACTCTGCTGGCCGACGGTATCAACAGCCCACTGATTGCTGTGCGCCTGACGGATAAAGACGGTTTCCCGATTCGGGCAAACGTTCAGGGTCAGGTAGAAATTCTTGAGCCCTACCGTCTCTGGTCAGAGCAGCGTGAGCAGGAAGTTAATCCTCTTGCTGACATGCAGAAACCGCACTATCAGGTCGGTAATGACGGTGTCGCCCTGATCCGCCTTGAGCCGACGTTCCGATCCGGCGAAGTGGTGTTGCGTTTTAACCACGCCAACGGCCAGAAAGATGAAATCCGTGCCTGGCTGAAACCGAAAGAGCGCGACTGGATCCTTGTGGCACTGGGTGATATGTCCGTCGGCTACAACGCCGGAGGTGGAGATCGTGCTTCAATGAAAGCAGCAGGTGTCGACGACAACATTTATCACGATGGTCGTCTGGCGTTCTTCGCTCAGGGGCAGGTTCTGGGTGAGTGGCTGGTCACTGCCGCTTACGACTCAGGCAAAGAAGACGCCGAGCCTTTTGCACGCCTGATTGAGCCCGACAGATACTACACACTCTATGGCGACGCCAGTCAGCAACAGCTGGACGCCAGCTCCGCCCGTAAGCTCTACGTGCGTGTTGAAAAAGAGCGTTTTTATACCGTCTTTGGTGATATCAATACCGATCTGACTGTGACCGATCTGGCTCGCTACAACCGCAAGCTGACAGGTATTCAGACCGTTTATCAGGGCGACCTCGTCGAGTTCAGTGGCTTTATCAGCCAGACTGACCAGGGCTTTATGCGTGAAGAAATTCAGGGCGACGGCACCTCTGGTCTCTATCGCCTGCAGCATCAGCAGCTGGTTCTGAACAGCGAAAATGTCCGCCTTGAAGTCCGTGACCGCTACCGCAGTGAGGTTGTTCTCTCAACCACCCTGCTCACCCGTGACACTGATTACGTCATTGATTATTCGGATGGCACCCTGTACTTCAAGGGGCCAGTGTCGAGCACCGATGACGCATTCAACCCGCAGTATATTGTCGTCGAATACGAAGTGGAGTCTGGTGAATCGCTGGGCTACATCGCCGGTGGCCGTGCGGGCGTCAAGCTCCTGGACGATACCGTCAAAGCAGGCGTCAGCACCATTACGCAGAACCAGTCGGGTGATGACCGCCACCTGCGGGCGGTCGATGCGAGAGTCACGCTCGGCAAGACCGAGATCCGCGCTGAGGTTGCCGAGTCTGAGGAAGTCATTTCCGGCAATGCTGAGACCGCTGCTGCACACCTGGTTGAAGTTTCTCATCGCGACGAAAATTTCGACGCCAAAGCCTATATCCGCGAACAGGAAGATGGTTTCGGGCTGGATCAGACCAATGCCGCAGAAAACGATTACCGTAAAGAAGGCCTGGAGGGTAACTGGTACCTGAATGACCGTAACCGCATTCAGATGCTGACCTTCCACCATTACGGGCTGACCACCGGCTTCGACAGCTACCAGGGGCAGGCTGACTGGATTCACCGGATTAATGAAGATCAGCAGGTATCGCTCGGCTTTATTTCGGCGCAGCAGGAAAGCACAGACGACGTACTGTATACCGATCAGCTCAGCCTGGGTTACAGCCAGCGTATGCTCAACAACCGTCTGACTCTGAGCAGCCAGCTGCTCACTAATATCAGTCAGCGCTCTGACTCGTACGACCGCCTGTTGCTGGGTGCGGACTATCGCCTGACTCAGCACTACAGCCTGTTTGCCGAACACGAAACCGGCTTCGCCGACGATGCCCCGATGCGCACCGTGATGGGCGTGCGCGCGACACCGTGGGCAGGCGCCCGTGCTGAACAGAGCATCGAGCAGGTTGAAGTCGACGACAACTACCGACTGTTCGCTGTGTCCGGACTGAGCCAGGACTTTATGCTCGACGAGCACTGGAGCCTGAGCATGGGTCTGGAGCAGACGCAGGATCTTGAGAACAGCGCTCCGGAAGAAGCTGGTACCACCGAAAACTTCCATGCCGTTCATGCCGGCTCGGCTTATCGCAGCGAATTCTGGCAGTGGAATAACCGCGTTGAATACCGCAATGGCAGCTCGCTCGATAAGTGGGTTGCCCGCACCAACCTCTATCACCCGCTCAATGAGGCGCTGGCGACCGGAGGTAGCATTGACTGGTTTAACGAGTCTTCGGAAGACTACTACTCCAACCTGCTGGATGCCCGCTTTGACCTGGCACTGCGTCCGCGCGTCAGCCCTGTCGCTTTACTGTGGCAGACCCGCTGGGTTCAGGAAGCTCTGGGCGGCAACGGCAGCCCGGACCGTACGCGCAAGTTCATTAACAACGTACACGCCAACTGGCTGATCAATCACAGTAACCAGCTCGCAGGACAGTACGGTGTCAAACGCGTGTTAGATCAGTTCGATGGCAGTGACTACGCCACCACGACAGACTTTATGGCCGCTGAGTGGCGCCATCATCTGACCGAACGCTGGGACGTCGGTGCGCACGGCCGTCGTCTGCACGCATACGAGGCGGGACAGGTTCAGCATGGCGCTGGTGTATCAGTGGGCTTTATTCCTGCCACCAATACCTGGGTGGGTGTTGGCTATAACTTCAGTGGCTTTATTGATACTGATTTCTCTGATGCGAACTTCACTGCACAGGGCGTCTACCTTAAACTGCGCTTCAAAGCGGACCAGGATTCTCTCGCAGCAATGCGCGCAGCCTTCCGCTGATACACCGGCAGAAACAGGAGTACCTATGTCGTCGCTGGCGCAGCTGATCGGAACCGACGGTCAACCACTATATGGCCGTCTTGAAGCTCCGGTTCAGGACATAAATTTCACCGACTTTGATCTCCGCACCCCGATGGGAAAGGCCATCCCACCGGGCCGCCGGGGCCGCCGGTTTAATCAGTTTCAGTTTATCGGCATTCACAGCGACGCCATCATCGCCGGACTGGCGATCGTTCGCCTGCGCTGGGTCTGCCACGCGTTTCTATACCTCTACGATACCCAGAGCGGCGCCTGGAAAGAGCATAAGTTCACCCGGCCGCTGACATCAGGTCTGGTATTCGGCCAGAGGCCCAATGACGACGTCACCGCCTTCCGGCACGGCCGTAACCGTCTGACCATCCGGGCGACGCCACGTCCGGGAATCCGTCAGCTACGGGTCTCTCTCGCCGATGGCACCCGTATACGGGCAACGATTGATGAAAGTACCGGATACGATCCACTGGCGCTCTGCACGCGGACTGGCTTTACCGGCTGGACCTACACCCAGAAGGCCAGTGCCCGGGTCTGCCATGGACGAATCGACTGGCAGGACAGAAAGTACGATCTCGAAGCTCTCGGGGCTCTGGCATGCGTTGACTGGAGTGGCGGGTACATGCGCCACGAAACCAGCTGGAACTGGGCGTGTATTTCCTCCCGTCTGAGCGATGGGCGTTCATTGGGGCTGAACATTGCGGCAGGCGTGAATGAGACCGGCTATAACGAGAACACCCTGTGGCTGGATAACCGCCAGATCGCCCTGCCCCCGGTGCATTTCCGTTTTGACCGCTACCATGAAAAACACGGCTGGGCGCTGACCTCGGCCGATGATTCAGTGCGCCTGCATTTCGATCCGGTTACCGCCTATCGCGATAAGATCAATGCCCTGATCATGGCGAGTAACTTCAGCCAGTATCTGGGACGGTATTCCGGAGAAATTGATATTGAAGGTGAGACGCTCCATCTGGAGCGCCTCTGGGGCGTGGCGGAAGATCACTACGCCCGCTGGTAATGCGGGGACGCTCAGTCGATCTGTTCTGAGATCGTCAGCAGCTGTTGTGGCGCACCACGGGTGGGAACATTGTGCTGCTGGACCTGCCAGTCACCACTCTGCGCCATTGGCTGACCCGACAGGGACACCCGCGCAGTGACCGTGACCTGTTCGACTGAGCTGAGAGAAGCCCCTGCCGTCATCGCCATTGAGTTATCCAGCAGGATATCCGCAGGCAGCTGAGAAACCACAAGACGCTGAACGGCCAGTGGCATCGGCGGTCCATCCAGTGCACGTGCAAGCACAAACACTGTGGCGCCTGCAGGGACGGCCGCTCTGGCTTCGTCAGAAATATCCACTCTGACCCGGATGCCGGCCGAAACCAGCCAGCTGAGATCCACCGCCTCGCCCTGTTCTGTCAGTACTTCGGCCGCCCGACGTATACCGTTCTCGATTGTCATGGCTTCCATTCCCGCCGGCAACTGCACCCAAAGACTACGCCAGTGACCTATAGCATTACGGTAATCGCCCAGTTCGTAGGCCAGAATGCCAGCCAGTCCAAGCGGCTTACGCTGCTGGGGTGCCAGTTCAAGTGCCGCCAGCAGACGTTGATAAAGCTGCTCATCCGGCTGCTGGTTATTCGCGAAAAAACGGGCCTGCACTGCCAGTGTCATGATGGCCGCGCGATCCTGAATCTGATCCTGGGACAGACGTGCCAGCAAGCCGTCGTAGGCATCCGCAGCCGCGGCAAAGTCGCCTTCGGCTTCCAGCAGCCGCCCCTGCAGGAATGCCCACTCCATGGTGTCCGGCTGTCGTTCAGAGGCCTGTGCCAGACGCTGGCCCAACTCGCTGTATTCTTCGGCGGTCAGCTCGGCCGACGTTGAGTATTCCAGCAACTGCGTTGCACGCACCTCGTTACCCGCCCCCCAGAACATATACAGAGCCGCAACCGACACCAGTGTCACGACCAGCAATGCCAGGCTGAATACCAGACGGGGGCCTTTTGCCGGGCCATCACCGAAACGGGTATCGTCACCCACGGCAGCAAGAAGCTCACGATCCAGTTCGAGCTGCATCTGTGCTTTTTCCGACTCGCTCAGTTCCATAGCCTCAAGATCCGCGACGCGCTCCTGATACAGACGGAGGTTCTCGTCTTTCTGAACCTGATCCTGCTCGGCAGCTTCCGCCCGGGACTGACGCAGCGCCGGATAAAACAACACCAGTAGCAGAGTTACGACCAGAAGAATGATCGACAGCAGCATTAGTTCTGATCCTTTTTCATTTGAGCTTTCAGTTCTGCGAGGCGGGCTTTGTCTGCTTCAGACAGGCCCTCCTGCGGCTGCGATGCCTGCTGGCGGCGTATCGCAGCGAGAATCAGCAGGCCAATAACCAACAGAATGACCGGCCCACCCCACAACAGCAGAGTGTCGATGCGGAAGGGTGGGCGATAGCGGACAAAATCACCGTAACGGTCAACCAGGTAACCGACGATTTCGTCGTCACTCTGCCCTTCCTGCATCAGTTCGTACACTTTATCGCGAAGATCAACAGCCACAGGCGCGTTGGAGTCTGCCAGATTCTGGTTCTGGCACTTAGGACAGCGCAGATCTTCTGCCAGTTGCTCGAAACGCGCGGCGTCTTCTTCAGAACTGAAGCTGTATTTATGACCATCGATCACCGCCAGCGAAAGCGCCGGAAGAAACAACAGAGTCAGAAAAAGTGATCTCATTTCATGCCCTCAAAGCGGGGCTTCAGACGTGCCCAGACCTGTGGATTAAGATCGCCGATGTGCTTGTCACGGATAATGCCCTGACTGTCGACCAGAAAGGTTTCCGGCGCTCCATAAACACCCAGCTCCAGACCCAGCTTACCGTCCGGATCAGACAGGTTGTAAACGTAGGGATTACCGAACGCGGCCAGCCAGTCCTGCGCTTTCGCCACATCGTCTTTGTAATTGATTCCGATGATGCGGATACCGCCGGCCGCCAGCTCATTCAGAAATGCGTGTTCGGCTTTACAGGTCGGGCACCAGGTCGCCCAGACATTCACCAGAACGGGCGCCCCTTTCAGGTCCTCCGTGGTCAATGTCCGGCCATCTTCAACGACCCCCAGCTGAAACTCGGGAAACGCTTTACCGATCAGAGGCGACGGCAGACTGGTCTTATCTTCTTTACCGAGACCGATCCAGAAGACCAGCCCCATAAGAAGAAAAATCACCAGAGGAACAAACAGCAGGATCCGGTTCATCAGTTTTTACTCCGGCGGCGATAACGTTTATCGAGTGTCGCCAGCAGGCCGCCCAGCGCCATAAAGATGGCGCCCAGCCAGACCCAGCGCATAAACGGTTTCACCTGCAGTCGCATACCCCAGGCACCGTCGTCCAGCGATTCACCCATCGACACATACACATCACGGAACAGGGACACATCAATCGCGGCCTCCGTCATGATCGAACCCCGTGCGTTGTAGCGGCGCTTCTCAGGTGTCAGCAGGGCCACAAACTCACCGTCACGGGTGACGTTGAAGCGGGTCGCCTGAGACACATAATTAGGACCTTCGATCGTGCCCGCCTGAGTAAACTCAAAGGTGTAAGGGCCCAGCGTGGCTGTCTCGCCCGGGCTCATCCGCACCGATTTATCAATGCTGTAGTTGGCCACCAGCGTGACACCAATAATAGAGACCGCCACACCGACGTGCGCCAGCACCATTCCCAGGTAACTCATACCCAGTTTCGGAATCCGGCTCAGTTCACCCCGGGACTTCTTCCAGATATCCGCGAGTGTCGCCAGAATCAGCCAGAAAGCGATGCTCAGTCCGAGCAATACCTTACCGTTGAGGTCGCCGTGCCCCACCAGCGTTGCTACTACTGCAAACACAACAGCAGCCACTGCTGCGATCGCCAGTAACTTAACCAACCGCGATGCGCTGTCGGACTTCCAGCGTGTGGCCGCACCGACGCCCATCAGCGCCACCAGGGCCACGGTAAGTGGCACAAACATGGTATTGAACCAGGCCGCGCCCACAGACAATTTGCCCAGCCCCATAAAATCGTATACAAGCGGATAGAGGGTGCCCGTCAATACCGCCAGTGCCATCACCACCAGCAGCAGGTTATTCAGCAACAGAAACATTTCCCGCGACAGTAACTCGTAGCGTCCGACAGACGCCACCGTAGGCGCCTTGAAGGCGTACAGCAGCAACGAGCCTCCGACACAGATACCGAGCAGAGCAAGAATAAAGACACCCCGCTCAGGATCCGACGCGAACGCGTGCACCGAAGTAAGAACCCCGGAGCGGACCAGGAAAGTCCCCAACAGGCTGAGTGAGAAAGCAAAGATTGCAAGCAGCACCGTCCAGCTCTTGAACATGCCGCGTTTCTCCGTCACGGCCAGAGAGTGCAGCAGGGCCGTCGCGACCAGCCATGGCATCAGGGAGGCATTTTCAACCGGGTCCCAGAACCACCAGCCGCCCCAGCCAAGTTCGTAGTAAGCCCACCAGCTTCCCAGTGCAATTCCCACCGTCAGGAAAATCCAGGCGGCCGTGGTCCATGGGCGGGACCAGCGCGCCCAGGCGGCATCCAGGCGGCCACTCATCAGAGCCGCCAGAGCAAAGGCAAAGGCGACCGAAAGACCCACATAGCCCATATAGAGCGTCGGCGGGTGAACGATCAGACCAAAATCCTGCAACAGAGGGTTAAGGTCAGCACCGTCCACCGGTGGTGTCGGGAGGGTACGGGCAAAAGGATTGGAGGTTTCCAGTGTAAAGAGGATAAAGCCGACAGACACCATCCCCATGATGGCCAGCACACGGGCGACCATATCAAGCGGTAAGGACCGGCTGAGCAAGGCAACCGCTACGCTCCACAGCCCCAACATGGTGACCCAGAGTAACAGCGAGCCTTCGTGGGCGCCCCAGACGGCGCTGATTTTGTAAGGCACCGGCAGCAGTGAATTGCTGTTAGCCGCGACATAGGCCACGGTAAAGTCATCCTGCAGGAATGCCAGAGTCAGCATCACCAGACTGATCACCAGAAACAGCGCCTGCCCCACCGCAAACGGGCGCGCATATCCCATCAACCAGAGACGTCCAGCACCGACCCCGACCAGAGGCACGACCACCTGAAATACCGCCATGATGAAAGCCAGAATTAACGCTGTCTGACCAATTTCAGGCAGAAAAAGTGCGATATCACCCATCAGTAATCGCCACCCATCATTGCTTTTTTGCCATCCTGATGAGCCTGTTCAAGTGCATCCTGAACCTCAGGAGGCATGTAGTTTTCATCGTGTTTCGCTAACACTTCAGAGGCGACAAACACGCCATCCGCACGCACCTGTCCGAGGGCGACAATCCCCTGCCCTTCGCGGAACAGATCCGGCAGGATACCTTCGTAATAGACAGGGACTTCTGCAGCACCATCCGTTACCCGGAAAGTGACACCCAGCCCTTCCTGATCACGCTCTACACTGCCAGCAACCACCAGTCCTCCTGCGCGTATCGTACGCCCCGGTGGTACTTCACCGTTGGCGATCTGCGTCGGCGTCTGAAAGAGATTGATGTTCTGCGACAATGAATACATCGCCAGGCCTACGGCTGCGGCCACGGCGACCACCAGAAACAGAATCAGGTGCAGACGTTTTTTACGCTGAGGGTGCATTGCGTTTCTCCCGACGCAGGCGCTGTGCCTGCTCTTTCAATAAACGACGACGACGCAACAGCGGCTGCGCCACGTTATAGGCCACGATGGCGGCAGTCAGACCATACGATAACCAGACGTACAGTCCATGCCGCCCCATGGCGAGAAATTCGGCAAACGAATTAAATTCCATCAGGACTCCAGAATCTTCTTTACCCAGACACGCTTACGCTCATGCAGCAGAATCTCATTGCGGGTACGCAGTATCACCAGCAGTGCGAACAGCAGATACGTACTGACAATCATGATCAGCAGCGGCCAGAGCATGTCAGGATGCATGGATGGCTTTTCCGTCAGCTTCAGCGTGGCTGGCTGATGCAGGGTATTCCACCACTCCACCGAATATTTGATGATGGGGATATTCACCACGCCGACCAGCGCCAGAATCGCGCCCGCTTTATAGGCAGCTTCCTCTGACTCCATCGCCTGCTGTAACGCCATCACCCCGAAATACAGAAACAGCAGCATCAGCATCGACGTGAGACGGGCATCCCAGACCCACCACGTACCCCAGGTAGGTTTGCCCCAGATTGCCCCCGTCAGCAACGCGATCAGGCAGAAAGAGGCGCCAATCGGAGCGATCACACGGGCCACCCAGGCGGCCATTTTCATGCGCCAGATCAGATAGACAGCCCCTGCAACCGCCATCATGATGTAAGCACTCTGTGCCAGCAGAGCCGCCGGTACATGGATATAAATAATGCGGAAACTGTCGCCCTGCTGATAATCTGCCGGCGCAAACAACAGCCCCAGCACCAGACCCACCAATCCGGTTGCCACCGCAGCCAGTGTCAGCCAGGGAATCCAGCGTTCAGTTAATTCATAAAACCACTTGGGCGAACCAAGCCGGTGATACAGCTGCTTGAGCCACTGCCACATAATCAGTTACCGCGATAAATTCA
Source organism: uncultured Thalassolituus sp. (assembly GCF_950066645.1). GTDB lineage: Bacteria > Pseudomonadota > Gammaproteobacteria > Pseudomonadales > Oceanobacteraceae > Thalassolituus. The sequence goes on from NZ_CATMFB010000002.1 coordinate 78,216, forward strand.
GTTTCAGTGCTGCACCTGCAGCAAAGGGAGTCAGGGCAACGGCCAGCGCCAGCATGGCACCGAGCATTGCAACCTGACCATTGTAAGCCATACCAATCCCTGCGTGGTAAACCGCACTGGCCGCAAAGATAAGTACCGGCACGTAAAGCGGCAGAATCAGCAGCGTCAGCAGAAGCCCGCCACTGCGCAGACTGGCCGTCAGAGCAGCCCCCACAGCCCCTAGCAGGCTGAGCACCGGAGTCCCTACTGCCAGGCTGAGGATCAGTGCCGTGTATGCCTCACCCGGCAGATTCAGCATTAACCCGAGCAGAGGCGACATCAGGGTCAGAGGAAGGCCGGAAATGCACCAGTGCACCAGCGCTTTCCCCAATGTCAGCGCAAACAGAGATTCACCGGACGCCAGCCACTGTTCCAGCGAGCCATCATCGACGTCCGCCCGGAACAGGGAATCCAGCGACAGCAGAGTAGCCAGCAAGGCGGCAACCCAGATCACTCCCCCGGCGATTTTGCCAAGAAATACCGGGTCAGGATCGACCGCCAGAGGAAACAGAGCAGCAACCATGAGAAAAAACATAAGAGGGTTAGCCCACTCTCCCGGGTTACGGGCGGCAAGCAGCAGGTCGCGACGGACAGTAGCGCTGACAAGACTCATGAGGTGCCTCCCAGCTCCAGCTGTTTCAGGCCGGGGATACCTTCGAGCGCGTGATGACTGGTGATAATGACAGCGCCCCCCTCTGCCACTTTCTGTTGCATCAGACCTTCAAGCCAGCTTACCCCCGCTTTATCGAGTGCAGTAAAGGGCTCATCGAGAATCCAGAGTGGGCAGTGGCTGGCCAGCAGACGCGCCAGCGCGACGCGACGCTGCTGACCGGCAGAAAGATGCTGGCAGGGAGTATCTTCATAGCCCAGCAATCCCGCCTGCTCCAGTGCCTGATACAGGCGCTCGGTATCGGGGGCATCCTGAGCCGTTAACCAGCGCAGATTTTCCAGAGGCGTCAGGGCTTTTTTCACCGCGGAGAGGTGCCCGAGGTAGAGACGCTGACGGGCGTAGTCAGGGTAATTGTCATACAGTGGCTGACCGTGCCAGAGAAGGTCTCCGGAGTAATCCCGGTTGAGACCAGCCAGTAAGCGCAGTAAGGTGGTTTTACCGGCACCATTTGGCCCTGCCAGTTGCAGCAGATCGCCGCTACTGACAGAAAGAGAGAGTTCGGAAAACAATTCACGGTCATCGCGTTCACAATGGAGCGCGACGGCCTGTAAATTTACCTGAAGGGCGCCCTGCGATGGCGTCATCCGAACCTCGAGATATCTGAAAGCGGCCGCATTATACCCAAAAAGGCGCCGACAAACCTGAGCTGAAGCAATAAAGATTTGTCAATTGAGGTCGATAGCTAAAGCATGACAAGACCGACCGGCAGCAGTGATCTGCCCCTGATCACCAGGACTGTAATGCAGTCACTTCAGCGTGCGCAGCCAACCGAATCGCCAGCGCAGGAAGGGCAACGCACAGAATTCACAGCCCGGGTGACATCCAGCCAGCCGGCGCCCACTCCTGATTCCGGGTCGCAGAAAGCCAGCACTCCGCCCCCCGGAGATCGATCCGCCTCCTCACAACCTGATCAGATGCCCGCAGGAAAACCGTCCAGCGGCGACACCCGTCAGCCACCGCATTGGTTACTGACGCTCACCAGTGGTGGCAAATCCATTCAGGTGAGTAGTGAGCGGCCACTCGCGACAGGAACTCTGGTAACACTGGCCTCTGACAAAGCGATGCCGTCGCTCCTCAAGGTCATCAGCACCCTGCCTCCCGGCACCCAGGCATCGTCTCAACCGACCCCTACCCAACAGACAGGTGCCCAACCGGGATCAGGTATCGAGCAGAGGCTCCAGCAGGCCATCAGCCAGTTATTGACCTCCCGCATCCCCTGGCAGCCCAGCGCAGGCGATCCCCGCCAGCCGCCGCCCTCACTGACCTATCAACAGGGCAACCGTCCTGCAGGCTCGCACAGCCAACTGCAGACACCTTCCGGCACCCCGGGGCCGGTTACCACGGCAATACCCAATCCGATCAGCGGAGCACAGGTTGCCGTCTCGGGCGAAGCAGCGCTACTGGCCCGACTGCAGCAGGTTACCGCCGCCCTGCCGACGCCCTTACAAGCGCCGCTGAGGCAGTTTACTCAGGCATTACCCACCGAGGGGCAACTGTCACAATCAGGGGGGATCCGCAACGCCGTTGAACACGCACCGGTCCACTACGAACGGAATCTGTTTCGGGGTCCTGCCCCGTCAAACTCGCCTCTGGCACCCGGCCGCGACAGCAGAGACATCGGTCAGATTTTCCAGCAGCTCTGGTCCTCCGCTGCCAGAACTTTGTCGCAGGGAAAAGGCGAGTCTGCATCTTCAGCCGCGCCTTCTCCTGTTCAGACCGGGAGAAAGGCAACCGGTATTTCGGCGAACAGCACGAATTTATCGTCTGCCGGGACTTCTCAGGCTCATTCACCTTCGACCACGGCGGGCAAGCCTACCCTGATGCAGTTGATTGCTCAGCTGGGTGGAAAAACAGAGTCGGCGACTCAGCCCCCGGGCACAGGACCATCACCGGGTGCCATCACTCCGTCGACACAATCTTCTCACCCGGCATTGGTTCCTGCGCCCGTCCTGAGCAACCTGAAGGGGCTGATGATGCACCTGATTCAGCACTGGCCCGAGGGCGACAGGGGCGGTCTCAGCAGCGGTGCGAATGCATCTGTTCCTCAACCACAGGCTCAGGTCATCGCTGCCGCCAACGCTCAGTCGCGCAGTGACAATCTTGCAGAGGTCTTCAGGCTGATACAGCAGGCCGTTGCTCAGACAGAACAGGAGCAGGTCCGGTTGCTGCAGAGCAGTGACCCGACACCGACCTATATTCCTCTGTTGTGGCGCCAGGGGGATCACATCCAGCAGGCCCAGTTGGGAATCTGGCACCACCCACAAGAAAGAAATACGCCAGATAAAGAAAAACGCTGGCAACTGACACTGCACTTTGACCTCACTCAACTCGGCCCTCTCGATGTCGAGCTGGATCTGCGCCCGTCTGGCGTATCCGCAACCTTCTGGTCAGAAAAGCCAGAGACCCTCAGTCAGTTGAATCAGGCCTTACAACCTCTGCGCCGTTCATTAACCGACCTTGGCGCCGACGTCACAGAGCTGATGGCGCGACATGGTCGTCGCCCGCCCCGCACAGACTCGTTCGTGCGTCAGTCACTGGTGGATATACACACATGAGCATTCCGGATCATCTGTTTGAAGTCAGTGAAGCCATTGCACTCAGCTATGATGGCGACCAGGTGCCTAAGGTTGCGGCCAGCGGCAGCGACGACCTCGCACAGGCCATCGTACAACTGGCGCTGGAGCACAATATCCCGGTTTATGAGAATGCCGGGCTGGCGCAGTGGCTGAGCCAGCTGGAGGTGGGAGAAGAGATCCCGGAACAGTTGTACCGGGTCATTGCGGAAATTCTGGCGTTTGTCTTTGCACTGGAGGGACGTACGCCGCCCTCCGGAACCGATCAGTGAGTGTGCTCTGCCTGACGCTCCAGCGAATTCAGCAGCCACTCAATATGAGTTTCAACGATGTCATCAGGAATCAGATCAACGCCGGACAGCAGTTTCGGCAGCGCTTTGTAGTAGTAAGTGTCTATAAGCCCGTGGAGCGATGACACAAAAAACAGCGCCAGCTGCTTCTGGCGGGTCTCACTGGCGGAAGCCAGCGCAGGCACGGCATCGGCCAGCATGGTCAGCAGGTGGGACTGCCATTCTTCTGCCAGGCGATCGACCTGCTGCAGGACATCACGATCCACCAGCTCAGGATCACTCAGACTCAGACGCGGCGGCTGGAACATCAGCTGATAGTAACCAGGGAAGCGCTGCGCGAACTGAATCAGATGTCCGGCAAAATTGAAGAGTGCTGAGCGAGGGTCAAGGTGCTCAGCCATCTGCGAATTAATATCCAGAAATGCCAGTTCAAAACCACGACGGCGGGTATGAACAAACAACGTTTCTTTGTTCGGGAAGTAGTTGTAGATATTGCTGGCTGTCATGCCAAGCTGAGAGGCCAGCTTACGCATCGACAGGTGGTGGAAACCGACATCCGCCATCACATGGGAGGCACTGTCCATAATCCGCTCTCGTTGGGCCGCAATCTCTTCCGGTGTAAACGGCTTCTTTGGCATATATCGACCTTAATCACTACTGTTATGTACGCGCCCGCTGGGCACACTGCATGTACATTTCCCAGGCAGCGTCTATAAAACGACCAAATCTTTACAAAATCAAGGCCCATTAGAGCCTAATTGGAATGAGAATGAAATTCCCTCGCGACACAACTGACATAGCGGCGCTTTAAGGGTCCGGTTCAGCCACGCTATTGATATACAGCAATAAACGCCCAGACACGAACCGTTAGACTTCCGGTCCTGTTTAACGTGAAGCCTGAATTATGACCGAGCACCTCATCTGGGACCCTCTGATGGTCCAGCGCTACAACCGGGCGGGTCCTCGCTACACCTCTTACCCGACGGCAATCGAATTCTGTACTGCCTCTGATGATGCCAATCAGCGCCGGGCGTTAAGCCAGAGTACCTCGCGTCCGTTATCACTGTACCTGCATATCCCGTTCTGCAGTCACGTCTGCTACTACTGTGGCTGCAACAAGATAGTGACGCGGAATAAAGACAGGGCCGAACCCTATCTGCAGTGGCTCCTGCAGGAAATTGATCTGAAAGCCGCCCTGGTGCGTCAGGACCGTGTCGTTGAACAGCTTCACCTGGGAGGAGGAACACCCACCTTTTTTTCGGATGAGCAACTCGACCGGCTGATCACTCACCTGCGTCGACGCTTCCGCTTCAGTGACGCGGACAGCGCTGATTTTTCAATTGAGATTGATCCCCGGGAGCTTGGCCCTGAGACCCTCAGCACCCTCCGGGCACTCGGGTTTAACCGTGTCAGCTTCGGGGTTCAGGACCTGGATCCGGACGTTCAGAAAGCTGTTAACCGCATACAATCGCAGGAAATGATCCACCAGGTCATGTCAGAAGCCCGTGCACTGGGATTCCGCTCAATCAATGTCGACCTGATCTATGGCTTGCCCCTGCAGACGCTGGAGAGTTTTGAACGCACCATCAGAGACATCATTGACCTGCGCCCGGATCGTCTCTCTGTCTTTAACTATGCCCCCCTGCCGCAACGCTTTATGCCCCAGCGCAGAATAAACGCGGAAGATCTGCCGGCTCCCGAAGAAAAACTCACTATCTTCGGTATGGCGATCAGATCACTCAGCGAGGCGGGCTATCACTATGTGGGCATGGATCACTTCGCCCTGCCCGACGACGAGTTGTCGCTGGCACAGGCGAAGGGCACGCTGCATCGGAACTTCCAGGGCTACACCACCCACGGAAACTGTGACCTGATTGGCTTCGGAGTATCATCAATCTCCCAGCTCGGCGACCTGTTTATTCAGAGCCCGGTGGAGCTCGATGCCTGGCAGACTGAGCTTGCCAGAGGTCGCTTACCGACTGCCCGGGAATGTCGCAGCTCCCGGGAAGATGAGATCCGCAAACGCATCATCATGGGCCTGCTGTGTCACCTGAGCGTGCGTTTCAATGATCTGGATGAAGAATTCGGTATCAACAGCCGTGACAGGTTTTCTGCCGAACTGGCGCGACTGCAGGGAATGCAGGAAGACGGCCTGCTGATCATAGATAGTGAGGGTATCCAGGTGACGGATGCCGGGCGACTGCTGGTACGACAGGCCTGTATGGCCTTTGACGCCTACCGCACAGAGAGCGAACAACCACGGTTTTCGCGGGCCATCTGAATCAGTACAGCTCGGGTACCCAGATCTCCCAGCGCTGATTACGGTATTCCAGGGTCAGAGCAGCTTCAAACGGACGCTGCTTCGATTCCATGCTGCGCCTGAGAGTACGCGCCTGACGCAGAACCGGATCGCTCAGCCACGATGGCAGATCGCTGACGTACCAGCGCAGCCTGACTTCGGCAAACCAACGCTCTCCCTGCTGTACCACATCCGATACCGAGTCCACCTCGAGTACCTGACGCATGCCGTAGTACGCGCCTTCATGCGCTTTATCGGCCCATTCATAGGTCCAGTTCATAACCACCCGACGACGTCCGGTGCCAATTTCTTCGGTCGTGATTTCGCGCTCGCGCGTGACCAGCCCGGCGCTATACAGCGAATCCAGCGTCTGGCCCTCGCGACTCTCCTCCCCCTGCCGGACAGTCAATGGCAGGCGGAAGGGAGTCCAGTACAATCTTTGACCAATGTATTCACGCTGCAACGCCTCGTGCGCCAGGTTGGGCGTCAGCAGTGGCGCAGCGTGGGACAAAAGGGGAAACAGTAACAAAAATATCTGTAACAAAGGTTTCATAATTACCTCCATCCCCTTAGGATAGCCCCACTTTTTAAAGGGGCTGTGACAGATAAACACGGAGTAAGGAATGACACTGTCATTCGGCTGTCACATAACTGTTATAAAAATTATACGAAGCAATGCAAAACACCGGTGAGCCCATGCCACAATCAAACGCTCAGATCTGTGCAGAACCAGTCCTCTCTGGCCTGACTGCCCGCATCACGACTGATGTCCGAGAAATCCGCCAGGCGCAGGAACTGCGCTACCGTGTTTTCGCTGAAGGTATGGGAGCCTCTGTTCAGGGGGCAGCCCATGGCATCGACAAAGATCGTTTTGACGATATCTGCATGCACCTGATCGTTAAAGACAACGAGACAGATGCCGTCGTTGCCTACAGCCGCATTTTGACCAACGATCTGGCCGCCCGCGCAGGTGGTTTTTATTCTGCAACTGAGTTTGATCTGAGCCAGGTCCTGCAGCCAGGACGCTCCTATATGGAAATCGGCCGCACCTGTGTCGACCCGGACTTCCGCAGTGGTGCAGCCATTGGCCACCTCTGGGGCTTCCTTGCCAACTACCTGGAAGAACACCGCATTGATTTTCTGATGGGCTGTTGCTCCATCCCCGTCAATGAAGGGTATGAAGAAGTCAGCGCCATCATGGCGTATCTGCGTAACAAACACATGACCAGCGAGTCCATGCGTGCTATACCACGTATTCCGGTACCGCAGACAGACTCCACCCTCGATGGCGGGAAGCTGATTCCATCCCTGCTGAAAGCCTATCTGCGCATTGGTGTCAGAGTGTGTGGCGAGCCGTTTCTGGATTCGGACTTCGGGGTCGCAGACGCCATGATTCTCCTCCGTCGTGAGGACATGAATTATCGTTTTCTCAACCGCATCCTGCGCGGCTGAAATTCCCTCCCCTGCCCGACTACGCCAGTCGGGCCAGCTGTGCACTATACTCATAGAGTACAGACAGATAAGGGGACAGGCATGACTTCCACCACCATCGGCGGTGCCATCAGCACCATCAGCGAATTACTGACTGCACTTGAAACCTGTTACTGGGAATCCGCGGACTGCGCTGAGAAAGATAACGTCTTCAATCTGCTACAGAGCCTGACCAAAGAATATATCGAGCTGATGAAGCTCAGTGTGCAGGATCACGATTACCCGTACGAGGTGATCACTATGCCCGTGACCAGTCTGGCAACCCTGCTGGGAGAATTCGCTGAGGTCCACTGCCCGGTGCTACGACGTCTTCAGACCCGGGAAGAGGTGCAGCACCAGATTCAGGCGCTGCGACACGCCCTGACACCTGTATCCTGACCCTCAGTTAGCGATCAGGCTACGCACTGATGCCAGATCGACAGTTTCACTGAAGCGGTTTCTGCCGCCGGATTTGGCCGCGTAAAGCGCTTCGTCCGCCGCTTCGATCAGCGTTGTTACTTTATCTTTTGCGTTTGGCTCTGCCCAGGCGAGCCCCATACTGACGGTGACCCTTGGGTCCGTGTCCGACGCAGCATTCGGAATGGCCATTGCGGCCAGCGCATCCCGGATACGCTCAGCGACAACTTTCATACCTTCAAAATGAATCGACGGCAGCACAATGGCGAACTCTTCACCACCGTATCGGGCAACCATATCGCGTGGGCGCTGCGCCTGCTCTTTCAGACACTGAGCCACCCGCTTCAGACACTTGTCACCTTCCGGGTGCCCATAGTGGTCGTTAAACCCTTTGAAGTGATCAATATCCACCATGATAAGGCCGATGTTGCCTTCCTCACGGATTGCCCGACGCCATTCAGCGGTCAGGAAATCATCAAAATACCGGCGGTTTGCAATCTGCGTCAGACCGTCTGTTACGCAGAGTGCCTCGAGACGACGGATCTCTTCGCGGGTATCGAGAATTCTGCCGATACGCACCCGACACAAAGGCGAACTCAGCGGCTTGCGCAGATACTCACTCGCGCCCGCAGACAAAGCACCGGTCTCCAGCTCTTCGTCATCCGGCCCCATGACCACCAGACTGATATCCCGGGTAGCAGGGTCATGAGTCCACTGATGACAGAAGCGCTGCAACTGCTGACCAACAAAGGCATGATCGAGCAGCAGCACATCGGGCTGACGCTCAGGTTCGTGCAGCCAGTATTCGAGCTGTTCCTGATTCATTGCACTGACGAGTGAAATCCCCTGTCCCAGGGTTTCACCCAACTGTGCCTGAACGGACAGTGTCTCATCCGCAATGATAATGATGGGTTCTGTTCGCATAATGGAGTATCCAGACCACGTATTCGCGTGAGAATAGTATCGGCCAGCATACCCCAAACTTGCGCTAAGTTAATAAAATTTAACGCTTTTTTACTGGACGCCAATTAAATATACGTTTGATCAGAAAAAAGCGGCAGATAACCGTCAGACTTTGCCTGATATGCCACATCCGAACGGAAGTAGCTTGTCCGGATAAGGCCTTTGTAACGGGTCAAAAGCGAAGTACTTCAGGCTGAGGAAAAAATTGATACACTCCGTGCTTCACAAATGTTCGGAGTGTCCAAGTGAGTGCAGCGGTATCCCATCGCGGTCGCGTTAAATGTCTGTGGTTTGTCTTTGTTTTCCTGCTGGCAGGATGTGAACAGGACGAATCACTCCCCGAACAGGAAATCACTGAGTTTCACCCTCGCAAGGAAGTGACAGAAACCAGCCTCCCGGATTTCTCCCAGATCACCGATGTCTCGCAGAAGAAAGAAGCCTTCTTTGGGTTTCTTCTGCCACTGATCGAAGAGGCAAACGCCGAAATTATTCTCGAACGCGAACAGTTGCAGGCCATGCTGAACGCCGAAAAACTGAGTGCCACGGAGAAATCCCGTCTTCATACTCTGGTGAAGAAGTACCGGGTGAATACCCTGGGGGCGAAAGCGCAGATCCGCAGACTGCTGGAAAAAGTGAATACCCTGCCCCCCTCACTCGCTATGGCACAGGCAGCGAACGAATCGGCCTGGGGCACTTCCCGGTTTGCGACGCAGGGTAACAATCTGTTCGGCCAGTGGTGTTTCACCAAAGGCTGTGGCCTGGTCCCTGAGTACCGCGCCGACGAGGAACGCCATGAAGTGGCCGTGTTCCGGAACCCTTATCAGAGCGTCCGCTCTTATATGCTGAACTTAAACCGTCACAAAGAGTATGCAGACTTGCGTGAGATGCGTCATGATGAAATCAGTCAGCTGGGCTACAGCACCGGACTGACACTGGCTGGAGGCCTGACAGGCTACTCCGCCCGGGGTGAAGAATATGTCGAAGAGTTGCGCAGCATGATCCGCTACAACTCACTGGAACGCTTCGATCACCCCTCGTCAGATCAGCAACCATGATGAAGATACAGGCCCGTGTCAGGCTGAAGCACTGGTTTCCTCTGAAACGTCGTACAGCCGAAGCTGAAGTCAGCTGGCTTTCCCGTCAGGGCATGATTATAGAAACCGCTCAGCGACTCCCTGTTGGCGGACGCTTGTCTGTCGATATTTTCAGCGATTCACATAATGTCCGTCAGCTGCCCGCAGATATTGTCAGGGCTGAGCCTGCGGGCAATATCACCCGCTACAGCCTGCGTTTTCTTTATCAGGAGCGCAACGGCCACGAAACAGGTGAACATATTCTCAGCTACCTGGCCGACGAATTCAGCCGCCGGTAAGCTGATACACAGGAGGATCAATGGACCAGAGTATTCTTGTAGTAAATTGTGGCAGCTCTTCGGTTAAGCTCGCCCTCTACCGCACCACAGACACTGCTGCCCCCATCATTACCGCACTGGCAGAACGCCTCGGCGGCGAGGGAGCCCGGCTCAGAGTCGAAGGCGAAAAGAGCTTCAGCTGTGAAGAGGCCATGGATCACAGCCAGGCCCTGGCCACCTTTATCGAAGAGTGTCAGGACTACCTTCAGGACCTGGCGGCCATCGGACACCGTCTTGTCCACGGCGGTGAAGCCTTTCACGAAAGCACTCTGATTACGGACGACTCGCTGGCAGAACTCGAGAAAGTATCGGTACTGGCGCCGCTGCATAATCCGATGAATCTCATGGGCATCCGCCTGTGTCGGGAATTACTGCCTGACCTGCCGAACGTCGCGGTCTTCGATACCTCATTCCATCAGACCATGCCAGCTCAGGCCTATCTGTATGGTGTGCCTTACGACTGGTATGAAACCCACCAGGTCCGTCGTTACGGCTTCCATGGCACCAGCTACCGCTATGTCAGTGCTGAAACCGCAAGGCGCCTCAACCGTCCCGCCGATGACCTGAACCTGATCATTGCCCATCTGGGTAACGGCTGCAGCGCCTGCGCCATCCGTCAGGGGCAATCCGTCGACAGCAGCATGGGACTGACGCCGCTGGAAGGCCTGATTATGGGAACCCGCAGTGGTGACATCGACCCGGGCCTGCTTGAGCATATGATGCGTGAAAGCGGCAGCTCCATGGCCGAGCTGATGACCGCTCTGAACCGCAACAGCGGCCTGCTTGGGCTTTCCGGAATCAGTAATGATATGCGCACCCTGCTGCAGCACGAAGCCGCAGGCGAGCCGGCAGCCAAACGTGCGTTAGATACATTCTGCTTCCGGGTGGCACGGCAGCTCGCAGCGCTGTCATCGAACCTGAGCAGTACCGATGCCGTCGTCTTTACCGGCGGCATTGGCGAAAACTCCGCCGATATCCGCCGCCGTATTCTGGCCAACTGGCGTAATATTCAGTTCCGGCTGAACACAGCGCTGAACCAGGCCAATGGCGATGAATCCGGTCGCATCAGCGAAACCGGAACACCACTGGTACTGGTCATCCCGACCGATGAAGAGCAGATGATCGCTCAGGACACTCTGAAAATTACTGGACTATGATCAATATTTTTATTGCCCCAACGGGCGTCGACAGCGGCCTGACAACAATCAGTCTGGGTCTGATACAGGCGTTAGACGCTCAAGGACTGAAAGTCGGTTTCGTCAAACCTGTTGCTCCGGGTTACGCCAGCAGCGAGCGCTCCACTTACCTGGCCCGCACCGTGCTTCACCTGAATACCCCCGACCCTATGCATCTTAATGATGTGCAGCAGAGCATCAGCGACGGCATGCTTGACCGGATTCTGGAAGATGCGGTGGCCCTTCACGCTGAAGTTGCCAATGACTGCGATGTTGTTCTGATTGAGGGCCTGGCTCCGGACCGCAGCGAGCCCTACACCGCCAAACTTAACGTCGAAATTGCTAAGGCACTGAACGCAGACGTACTGCTTGTCACCAGTGCAGAAGGACAGAGCACCGGCCAGATCCGCTCTGATCTGAAGTTACAGATGGGGCTGTTCGGTGGGGCGAAGGCCAACATCATGGGGTGCCTGATCAACAAAGCCGGAGCGCCCGATATTCACGGCGCACTGCCCACTGCCGAAGACGCTCCGGACGAGCTTCCTGCCGCCGGTTGCACTACCGCCGAATGCGAGACGCTGGCACTTGATGGCTGCCCGGTGCTCGGCGTCATACCATGGCAATCCGACCTTCTCAGCCCGCGGACTCTCGATGTCGCCCGCGCCCTGAACGCGCAGGTCATTAATGAAGGGAATATCGCAGAGCGTCGGGTGTCACGAATTACTCTGTGCGCCCGGACACTGACGCACATTATTGATCTGCTGCGCCCGGGCACCCTCCTCGTTACACCGGGAGACCGCAACGACATTATCGTTGCCGCTGCGATGGCTGCCGTCAACGGAACGCCTCTGGCAGGGCTGTTGTTGACGAGTGACTACCGTCCCGATCCACAACTGGACAACCTCTGTCAGCGTGCCTGGCAGAGCGGCCTGCCCGTCCTGAGCGTCGCCACCGACAGCTTTTCCACGGCCCGGGCCCTGACGCATATGGACACGCACGTGCCTGTCGACGATACCGACCGGGTTCACCGCATCATGACGACCGTCTCTCAGCACCTGAATACCGATGCCATCATGGCCCGAATCGGTGCACCGCACACACCGCGACTGTCTCCGGCGGCGTTCCGGCATCAGCTGGTGGCCAAAGCCCGTGCAGACCGCAGACGTATTGTTCTGCCAGAAGGCGAAGAGCCGCGGACCGTCCAGGCCGCAGCGATCTGCCAGTCCCGGGGTATTGCCGACTGCATCCTGCTGGGAAAACGCGAGAACATCGAACAGGTGGCCCGCGCTCAGGAGATTACCCTGCCCGAATCATTGACCATAGTGGACCCTGATGAAGTACGTAGCCGCTATGTTGCGGGTATGGTCGAACTACGCCGCCATAAAAACCTGACGGAGCCAATGGCTCTGGCGCAGCTGGAAGACAACGTCGTACTGGGCACTATGATGCTGGCACAGGACGAAGTGGACGGCCTGGTCTCTGGCGCGGTTCACACCACGGCAAATACCATACGCCCCGCCCTGCAATTGATTAAAACCTCCGCCGATGCCCGGCTGGTATCCTCGGTATTTTTCATGGGCCTGCCCGATCAGGTTCTGGTGTATGGCGACTGTGCAGTAAACCCTGATCCACAGCCCGAAGAGCTGGCCGACATCGCTATCCAGAGTGCCGAATCGGCAAAAGCGATGGGGATCCCCGTCCGTATCGCCATGCTCAGCTACTCCACCGGAGAGTCAGGCACAGGGGCAGATGTTGAAAAAGTCCGGGCGGCCACCGCGCTGGTGCGTGAGCAACGCCCTGATCTGGTGATTGACGGACCATTGCAATATGATGCGGCCACCACGGCAAGTGTAGCGCGGAGCAAAGCACCGGACAGCCCGGTGGCAGGCCAGGCAACGGTCCTGGTGTTCCCCGATCTGAACACAGGCAACACCACATACAAAGCCGTGCAGCGCAGCGCCAATGTCATCAGCATCGGCCCTATGCTTCAGGGGCTGGCAAAGCCAGTCAATGACCTGTCACGTGGAGCCCTGGTGGAAGACATTGTCTACACCATTGCCCTGACAGCCATTCAGTCTCAACAACAGAAAAAAGGGTAAACCCTATGCCACCCATTGTTACCGGAATTATTGCCAGCCTTCTGCTGTTGGCGAATATCTTGTTCTGGGCCGTATTCCTGTTCTCTTTCACTCTGCTGAAAATTATTATCCCGGTGGAGTCTGTCCGCAAAGTCATTACCGGGATTCTCAACCTGATTGCCAATGCCTGGATCAGTTGTAACTCTGGCTGGATGATTCTGACCCAGAAGATGAACTGGAGCATTGAGCGTCCGGATTCTCTCGATCGCAATGGCTGGTATTTTGTTCTCAGCAACCATCAGAGCTGGGTAGATATTCTGGTACTGCAACACACCTTTAACGGCCGTATTCCGCTGCTCAAATTCTTTCTCAAGCAGGAGTTGATCAAAGTGCCGATTATGGGCGCAGCCTGGTGGGCGCTCGATTTCCCGTTTATGAAACGCTACAGCAAAGAATATCTCGCCAAGCACCCGGAGATGAAAGGCAAAGACCTTGAGACCACACGTCAGGCCTGTGAGAAATTCAAAGACATGCCCACGAGCGTCATGAACTTCCTGGAAGGCACCCGTTACACTCCGGAGAAACACGCGCAACAGCAGTCTCCTTTCCGCCACCTGCTGAAACCCAAGGCCGGTGGGATGGCTTTCGCTATGAGCGCAATGGGTGACCAGTTCCGCTCCGTGCTGGATGTGACGATTGATTACCCTGAAGGTATTCCGACATTCTGGGACTTTATGCAGGGGAAAATGACCCGCTGTAACGTGGTCGTGAAGGAGAAAACGATTCCCGAAGAACTGCGCGGTGGTGATTACGAAACAGACGAACAGTACCGACTGAATTTTCAGCAGTGGGTGCAGCAGCTATGGGAAGAAAAAGACGAAACTCTGGAGACTCTGCGCCAGCGCTGAGTGCTTCCCGCAGTGCGTCAGGCGGGTCAGATCTGCCCGCCGGCGCCCTCACAGCAGACCTGGTTACGACCACGGTCCTTCGCCCGGTAGAGGGCAACATCCGCTTCACGCAGTAAAGATTCATACCCGGTTGCCGGGTCCGGAACATAAGTCGCAACCCCCATACTGACCGTCACCACCCCATGTTCAGACTGGCTGTGAGGCAATGCCATCGCGGCGACGGCGTTACAGATGTCCTGCGCCAGCTCACAGGCTTTGTCTTTATGAGTTTCCGGCAGGAGGATCAGAAACTCTTCGCCTCCGAACCGGGCACAGACGTCGCCCGGACGACGACAGAAATCGGCCATCCGGGTAGCCACCGACTTCAGACAGACATCGCCCTGCTGATGACCATAAAAATCGTTGTATAACTTAAATGAATCCACATCCAGCATCAGTACCGAGAGAGGCTCCTGACTGCGCGAGCAGCGACGCCACTCGTCCGTCAGCCGCTCTTCAACGTAGCGCCGGTTAAACAGCCCCGTCAGGCTGTCGGTCACGGAAAGCTGCTGCAGTTTCCGCCCCAGGTACTGTAAGCGTTCTGCCTCCAGCGCCAGCAGACGATTTTTAACAAAATCCGTTCTGGAACCGCTTTCGATGATAAACGACAGGTAGCCGCCCATGGCGATGAGAATCAGCCAGAATAAGAGATAAAACGGCAGAATCGCGTACGCCATACGGTCGATCTCATCCGGGCTGTCGACCGGAGGAAGCATGACGACAAAAATCACATACGTGAAGAGCATCAGAAACGAGCAGGCAAGCATTGCCCGATAGTTACTGCGTAATGCCAACAGGGCGAACACCTGCATCGGGATCATGCCGCTGTGGTAAAAGTACGCCAGAGGCACCTTGATCTGAGTAATGTTCCAGCACAGCAACAACATACAGGTATAGATACCCACCACCAGTAAAGGGTAGCCCTGGTGCCTGAGACGGCTTCTTGGAATGAAGAACAGTGCGATAAACAAACCGCCGGTCAGCAACATCCGCGCAGACACCATAAAGGCCGAGCGGGAACCCCCAAAGTAGAAATCTGCCCAACCAAACACCAGAAACACGATCAGACCGGCGGCGATAATACGCAGATCCTGATTCAGCACCTGATTGAGGCGATGATTGACGAACTCGGCTTCGAAGCGGGCAGGAAACCGCGAACGTGCGCGGCCTTTCTCGACCAGTCCACTCAGGGTGTTGATCTGAGTCTCAAGGGGCCCTAATGTGTTGCTTTCCTGGGGAATACTCGGCTTAGGCAACGTTTTTCCTGTTTTCAGGTATGATCGGCTTAGTTATAAGTGTACCCGCACGGAAACATTCCTGCCGCGGCACAGGTCACATTAAGTCTAGACAATAGTAATGAAAAATCACTGAGGTATACATGAAGGTTTACGACGACATCTCTCTTTCGATCGGCAATACCCCGCTGGTCCGGATCAATAAACTGACCAATCACCCTCATGTTTACGCAAAACTGGAAAACCGTAATCCCGCTCAGTCTGTGAAATGCCGTATCGGTGCCAACATGATCTGGGAAGCTGAGAAAGAAGGTCTGCTGAAGCCGGGGATGGAAATTGTTGAGCCGACCAGTGGTAACACCGGCATCGCGCTGGCGTTTGTGGGTACCGCCCGCGGCTACAAAGTAACCCTCTGCATGCCTGAGACCATGAGCATCGAGCGCCGTAAGGTAATGAAAGCATTGGGCGCCAACCTCGTGCTTACCGAAGGCCCTAAAGGCATGAAAGGCGCCGTTGAGGCCGCCGAAAAGATGCTCGCCGAAGCCCCTGATAACCGCATTATGCTGCAGCAGTTTAACAATCCGGCCAACCCGGCTATCCACGAAAAGACTACCGGGCCGGAAATCTGGAACGATACAGACGGAGAAGTGGACGTTGTTGTCGCAGGTGTGGGTACCGGTGGAACAATCACGGGGATTTCCCGTTTTATCAAACAGCACAAAGCCATCACGTCCGTTGCGGTAGAGCCTGAGGCCTCCGCCATCATCGGACAGGCACTGCGCGGTGAAGATATCACCCCAGGGCCGCATAAAATTCAGGGCATCGGTGCTAACTTTATCCCTCAGAATCTCGATCTCGGTATTCTTGACCGGGTAGAAGCTGTCTCCAATGACGACGCCATTGCGATGGCTCACCGCCTGATGTCAGAAGAAGGTATTCTCGCCGGTATCTCCTGCGGTGCCGCCATGACCGCCACACTGCGACTTGCAGACGAGCCGGAATTTGCCGATAAGAAAATTGTGGTGATTCTTCCGGATTCCGGCGAGCGCTATCTGACGTCGCCGCTGTTCGAAGGTCAGCCCGCCAGCTGATGAGCCAGGACCTGTTTGCCAGCGGCCCGGAGTGGCTGCTGGACAATCAACTCCTGCTGATCAAAGACTTTCTATCTTCCGATGAAGCGACTCAGCTTCAGCGAATGCTGACTGAGACTATGCCGTGGAAGCAGGAAACTCTGACGATTTACGGCAAAGAGCACCCCATTCCACGCCTGCAGGCCTGGATGGGCGACGACAATATACAGTATCGCTACTCAGGCAAAACGTTCCAGGCTGAACGCTGGTCCGGACAACTGAAGACTCTCGCCGATAAACTCTCGACCGTTGCCGCAACCAGATTTAACTCCGTACTGTTGAACCTGTACCGGGATGGCAACGATGCCATGGGCTGGCACAGTGACGACGAGCCCGAACTTGGCCCTGCGCCCGTCATTGCCTCACTGAGTCTGGGAGCAGAACGCGATTTCGCTGTCCGTCGCCGCGGTAGCAGCAGACAACACGCTGTCATTTCACTGCCACATGGCAGCCTGCTGATTATGCAGGCTGGGATGCAGCGTCAGTGGCAGCACTCAGTACCCCGCCGCAAGGCCATCAGTGATTCCCGGATTAATCTCACCTTCAGACAGATTTTTACTGATAAAACTCTGCCTGAATCAGGAACATAATAACCGGCCGGGGCTCCCAGTCATTTTCTTCGGTCCAGACATACATCGGCTGAACTTCAGCGAACATCCAGTCTTTATACACCCGGCGACGTAAACGCACACCAGCCTCATATTCCCTGAATTCGATTCCGGCTTCCGTATCCCCCCGCGCCTGCGCCAGTAACGCATAGGCATAAATATGATTGATTTCATGGTACAGACCACCGCCATACGTCAGCTTGAAATAATCATTATTCAGAAGATACTCAGCTTCGGTTTCGAGCCGCAGTAGTTTCCGGATACTTAACGGCAGATCGAAACGGAATCCGGTTTCCGACCCATAACCATCGGTCGTGTAGTAATTAAATTCCTGAGAAATCCGGAAATTCCAGTAATCAAAATAGAAAGGTCGCCGGGCCCGGAAACGCACAAACGGATCGGGCGGAATGCCCCAGCGTACCCCTGCATCAGCCGTTGCAATCCAACGCTCCGATTCATTAATAATAAAACGCAGCGCCGAACTGTAAGTAGCGTTTTCAGGACTCTCAAACGGGTCAGACTCACGTACATCTTCGTCTTCACTCTGCAGCAGGAGGTTCAGACGTTCATTGGTATGTGGCAGCTCAATATTAATACCCACGCCAAATTTATAATCGACCGGTTTACCGAGTTCACGACGGGTAAAGAACGAAAAACGCGCCTGACTGCCTACGCTATCAATGTCCGTCACATCTTCATTAAAGAATTTATCGACAAAGAAAGTATCGATACCGCCGGAAATAGAATCGAGATGCCGGACCAGCCAGCGACGGGAACGCTCAGCCATATCATCGGTAACGACTGTCTGCCGCGCCATTTCGCCTTCCGGCAGAACTGGCCATTGAACGTCAGGGGGATAAAGACGGGGCTGTTGCATGCCTCCGGCCATTGCAGCCGCAGAACAAACGATAAGAATCAGCAGGCCCCAGCGCATTACACCGGATCGTGATGAACGATCACTTCAGCTTTGGGAAAACGTAACCGGATACGTTTCTCCAGCGCATCACCGATATCATGTGCCGATCTCAGTGTCTGCCCCCCATCAAGCTCAAGATGAAACTGAATAAACTGCACGACCCCTGACTGACGGGTACGCAGATCATGATAACCACGGACACCCTGACTGTCTTCGATAATTCGGATCAGATCAGCTTCGTCCTCAGGTTCAAGTGCTTTGTCCATCAGAACAGCGAGCGCTTCGCGGATAATTCCCACCACGCTGTACAGCAGCACCGCGGCAATCAGAAGGGCAATTACTGGGTCGAGCCAGTAAACCTGCCAGTAGGCTGCGACGAGAGCAACCACCACCGCCGCACTGGTCAGAATATCCCCGACATAATGCGCCGAGTCGGCTTTTACTGCCAGCGACCCCGTTTTTCGCGCCACCCAGCGCTGGTAAGCGACCAGCGCTACCGTCGCCACGGTCGAAAAAATCATCACGCCAATACTTTCCGGAATCGCGGTCAGAGCCTGCGGTTTTACCAGACGTTCAACCACATGCAGCAACAGCATGACGGCGGAGCCCAGAATAAAAGCTGACTGCATCAGAGCCGCAAGCCCCTCTGCCTTTGTATGACCAAACGGATGATCATCATCTGCAGGCATCAGGGCATAACGGATAGCGAAAAAATTAATCACGGAGGCCGCGATATCCATCATGGAATCCAGAAGCGAAGACAGCACGCTGGCGGAATCGCTGGCTGTCCAGGCGGCCGCTTTCGCCAGCAGCAGAACCGTCGCAGTCAGCATAGAGGCCACAGCTGCGCGTTTGATGAGATGTCCGTTTTCAATCACTGTTTTCGCGATCCTACCTGATGTTACCTGCCCGGCATTATGCCAGAGAAGCCCGGGAGCGTCCGGTATTTGTCCGCTCTGCCACTGTGATCCAGTTCCTGATATCCACACTAAAGACTTGACGTAACGCTCCGGCATTGGAACTATCGCCAGGTTTGATGGAATGTACGGACCGGACCCATGGTTATCAAGAATGCCTTAATTGTAGATGATTCCCGCTCAGCGCGGCTGGTTTTGCAACGATTGCTGACCCGTCTGCATATGAACGTTGAAGCCGTAGAAAGTGCTGAAGCCGCTTTTGAATTTCTTGAGCACCAGCAGCCGGACATTATTTTCATGGACCATATGATGCCGGGCATGGACGGTCTTGAAGCGACGCAGGTTATCCGTTCAAATCCGAAAACCTCTGCGATTCCGACCATCATGTACACCTCCAAAGAAGGTGAGGATTATTTCCGCATCGCGCGCCAGAGTGGTGCCGACGGTGTTCTGCCAAAACCCGCCAATCAGGAAGCCATCATGGCCGTTATTCAGTCGCTGGATAAGCCTGCTGCTAATGATGAACCTCAGGCAAAACCTGCCACAGACATCCCACTCATTGAAATAGACCGGATCATTCAGAAGCACCTGAAGCTCGCCATTACCGAAGCAAAAAGCGAAGTAACGGCGGGTCTGGACCTGACAACGTCGCAACTGCAACAACATCAGAAGCATCAGCTCGAAGTGATTCAGCGTCAGCTGCAGAAGCAGGTAGAAGCATTGCGGAGTGAGTTCGGGAAAGAACTGGAACCACAACAGATGTTCCGCAAAACACAGGCGCATAACCAACGTCTCGCCGTCGCAGTGGCTGAAAAAGTGTGCCGCAAAACCGCCGATGACCTGACCACAAACAATAATATTCAGCGGGTCGCGCTCGAAAGCCTGATCACCGATCAGAAACTGGAACTGCAGATTCTGATCCGCAGTACGGCCATCCGGGCTGCCTTCGCCGGAGCCAGTATTGGTGTGCTGGCGTCTATTCTCGCGTCCATTCTGCTCTGACCCCTGAAATACTCTGACATAACCCTGCGCTGGGTCATGTCAGAGGCATAAACCCGGGGTGTCCCGGTTTGTGCTCTTTCCAAGTGCCCTCCCTGTCTTTAGACTGTAGTCAAAATCCGAACAGGGAAATCTCAGATTATGTTACTCCGACTTTGCGCCTTAACCGCCGCCTGCCTGCTGACGGCCTGTGCCGCACCAGCACCTCTGCTGGTTGCTGAAGCTGGGGCCTATAAAGTAGCCAAATACGAAGAAGATATCCGGGTACGGGCTGCTGCTGCACTGCGGGATGAGCCAGACCTGCTGACCTACTCCGTCGGAGCCATCAGCCGCGGCCAGACCGAAGAAGCGGTTGCGACCTACCTCAAAGGCTATGAAGCACCGGACTACAGCGACAATATGAAATCGCTGGCTCTGTATCAGATTGGCCTTATTTACATGAACCGTTTTAACGACGATCGTGACGATGCAAAAGCCCGTGAATATTTTCAGCTGCACCGCAAAGAATATCCGCGCTCCCTGCTCTCAGGACGTATTCAGAAGCACCTGGAAATTCTCAACGAGCGGGACCAGAGCGCCGTCAAAGTGTCGGCCACCGAGTTACTCAACGACGTAAACCGCCAAATTCTGCTTGAACGCCCTAACGTTGCCTATGACGATGAACTGAATCCTATGAGTGAGCGGGCCATCGCTGAAAACCGTACAGAAGAAGCTGAAGCCGTTTACCTCATTGTCTACGAGAACGAGGCATCGGGTGCTGAGATCCGCGCGAAAGCTCTGTACCAGCTGGGTCTGATTTACATGAGCCCATATAACAAGTCATCGGACCGGATGAAGGCACTGTCCTACTTCCGGAAAATTCATGAAGAATTTCCGGACGTCAGTATCCGCGAAAAAGTTGACCTGCGTATTACCGAGTTGCTGAACGCTCAGTAACCGGTATCAGAGGGGCCGCGTAATTCTTCAGCAGACGGATTACGATGTCCCTCTCCTCTCCTTCACACCGCCTCATCAGCTCATCAACATCACTCTGATCGGGAGTGCCGGGTCTGGTACTCAGTTCAGTAAGCATTGAGAACTTCTGCTGCAATATCCAGAGCGCCGCGTAGCTATTGGAATACACAGGCGTCATTGCCAGAATCTGCCGGTCGACAGCGGCGGCCATGATTTCGGGGGTTTCCATGTCAGCGACAGTCAGTGGTTTTCCGAAACTGATACGAACCTGCCCTTTGTATCCCTTCATCCCGGCAAGAAGGCTTCGGGTATCTTCTCCCGCTTCTTTTTCATACTGCCCGGTCCGCTCACGAGCGACCAGTTCCCGGGCCTTGAACACGTCACAGGGGTCCCACTCGTAATGCACGGCAACGGGCAATGGCTCAAGACGCTCCAGTGATCCGGTAAAGCCGATGCCATCTTCACGCCCGCTCAACGCCAGCATTTTCAGTACCGCTTTATCGGTGTGATCGCGACTATCCTTCGCCCGCCCTTCGCGCTGTGCCAGCCAGACAGAGTGTCCCTGCGCCAGGGTGTCACGTATATACGCTGAAAGGCGCTGCATTTCGGTCAGTTTTTCCCGCTTGCCCATCGCCGCTGAGCGTTTTACCAGAAACGCTTTATTCAGGCGCATCACGTCCGATAACACCGGGTTCTGCAGGAGATTATCGCCGATCGCAATTTCGGCGGTTGGCCAGGCATGGGTCATGAGTGCGTAATTAATCATGGTCGGATCCATCGCAATATCGCGATGATTCGACAGCATAAGATAGGGGCGTGGCGAGCCCAGCTGATCCAGTCCGGTGACCTGAACCTGTCCCGTAGTTGACTGCACCAGTGTGGCGATCCATTCGCGCAGCCACTCCTGAAATTCCGGTACCGAGCGGACACTGACCAGATGACGACGCAGGCGCCAGCCGAGGAATGCCGATATACCTCCAATCAACCAGTCTGGTGTGAATGGGTATCGGAAGCGCACCAGAGCGGCCAGTAGCTCAGGTGAGCGGCCAAGGCGCTCTAACACCTGTTCAACCTCGTTGTCACGATAGGGTCGTATGTCTTGATACTGATCTGACATGGTCACTCATCCAGAAAGTCGTTCGGATCCGGCATTGCTTTAGTTGTTGGCAGCAAGGAGGATGTTTCTTAAGATAGCCGATCATTCATGCAGGAACACTACTTCCAGGGGGAAAAATGATAGGCGAGTGGGACCCATCACAGACAGCGTCGGTAAACACCCCAGACAGCGATTTTCTGCTACAGCTCGCTGACCTCAGCGCTGCACCGGAACATTCTGACGAAATTACCCGTCAGCGCGCCGCTCAATACATCAAAACTCCAGAGAACGACTGGCAGGAAGCGTTCGGGAAAATGAACGATGAAGCCCTGATCCAGCTCGCTTTTTTCTATGTCCGTGCTGAAGTCACGCTGAGTGGTTTCGAAGCCGGCGCCAAAAATCCAGCCATCTGGGTTTTCCGTTACCTGAGAAACAGTGGCCGCAAGCCAGCGAAGGACATCGTGAAAGCCCTGAAAGCAGAGACAGATAACCGCTTTATACCTTACGGGAACGCGCTTCTGTAACTTCCACGTGTCGGGCAATCAGATCCCGGAGTTCTTCTGGTCTGAGAGGCTTTGACAACGCGCCTGCCGCACCCGCTGCAATAAACTCAGCCTGCTGCTCTGGCATCACATCCGCAGACAGTGCAATGACAGGAATCCCATCGTACCGGCTGTCTGCACGAATCCTTCTGGTCGTCTCCAGCCCATCGATGCCGGGCATATGGCGATCCATGATAATCAGATCTGGCAGGTTGTTTTCGGCGAGCCTGGCGAGGGCCTCCTCGCCACTGACGGCGGTCATTACCTCACATCCGATATTGCGCAGAAAATGCTCCGCAATCTTGAGGTTCACAGGATCATCTTCAGTCACCAGCACATTCAGGGTTAACTGAGGGGTATCCATCTGTGGCAGATCTGTCTGCTCCCCGGAGGGGCCTTCAAGCAGGCGCGTCAGTATCAATGACAGTTCACGCTGATCCAGAGGCCAGGACCAGCTCTCATGCACCAGATCCGCAGGCGCCCGCCAGTCTTCCGAAAAGGTCTCATCACAACTGACGGCGACTTTCATGGCAGTCCCACTGATCAGCCCGGTGTGCGACTGAGTATCAGGAGCAAGAAAGAAACGCCGCGACATAACAAGAATATCCGGCTTGTCATTTTCCAGCGCATTGAGCAGATCCCGGAGCCGGTCAAAACCGCGCACAGACATCCCAAGTCGCCGGGCCACGGCGACCACCAGTGTTCTGTTGACGGCGAAGCTGTCGGCGACCCAGAGCGTATTCTGATGATACTCCTGCGGCATGGATTCGCTGAACAGTAAGCCACCGGCGCGTCGCAGAGGCAGGTCCACCCAGAAGCAGGAGCCAACCTCAGGCGTACTCAGTACACCGATGTAACCACCCATCGCCTCAGTCAACCGCTTACAGATATTCAGCCCTAAACCGGTTCCGCCCTGATCGAGCGAAATCTTACCGTGTACTGTCCCGTATTCTTCAAACAGGCTCCGGGCCAGCTCACTCTCAATCCCCATCCCCGTATCTTCAACCGCAAAACGAATGCCGGTTTCACTGCAGGACACTTTCAGAATAACGTGTCCCTGTTCGGTAAATTTCACCGCATTGCTGAGCAGGTTCATCAGAATCTGGCGTACTCTCAGGGCATCACCCCAGACCTGAACCGGGGTGTCATCAGCAATAAATAGCTGCATCGCCAGGCGCTTCTCACTCGCCTGGTGATGCATCATGCTGGTGACATGCTGAGCGAGGTCAGGAAGATCGAATTCCTCTTCTGACAACTCCAGTTTTCCTGCCTCGATCCGCGACAGATCAAGGACATCATTAACAATTCCAAGCAGGTGATCTGCGGCCTGCTGCAGGGTGTTCAGATACTGACGCTGGCGCGGCTCCAGCGAAGTAGCCCCCAACAGCGTCACCATGCCGGCGACGCTGTTCAGTGGATTCCGGATCTCATGACTCATGCTCGCAAGAAAACGACTTTTGGCTGCACTCGCCCCTTCTGCCGCTGTCTTCTGCAACGTCAGCTCGGCCTCGACTTTGTGCATTTCGGTCCGGTCCAGACTGAGAATCAGCAGAGAAGTCACCCTTTGATCTGCCAG
Source organism: uncultured Thalassolituus sp. (assembly GCF_950066645.1). Taxonomy (GTDB): domain Bacteria; phylum Pseudomonadota; class Gammaproteobacteria; order Pseudomonadales; family Oceanobacteraceae; genus Thalassolituus. Next base: position 102,521 of record NZ_CATMFB010000002.1, read on the forward strand.
AACAGGCAGGAGGCGATTAGTAAAACTGCAGGGATTTCCGTTTCCGTCGGGCGCGATCACTTCATACATCTGGGGTTCGCGTGTTTCGAGCGCACGGGCGAGCGCACTGGTAAAGGCCGTCTTTGCTTCACCGGCGAGGTAATCACAGACATTGTTCCCCTCAGGAACCCTGCCATTCAGATAAGGAGCAGCACTCTCACCGATACCAATGATAGTGCCATCAGGACGGATTTCCGTGACTATGCCCGGAAACTGATTCCAGAGAGTGCGCAGTCTCAGGTGCTCAGAGTTACGACTCTCAAGCTCCTGCCGCAATTGAATGGCAATCGCTGACACCAACCCCAGAAGCACCAGGAACACAACGATCAGCAGTATCAGCCAGTACCAGGACATGACAACCCCGAAGAAGGCAACACCGACAGGCGCCGGTGCTTGCCTGGATGATCAGGCGGCGATGTTACTCGTCAGCTGCAGAATGAACTGCTGCTGATCCTGAGGCCAGCGCAGATGAACCCAGCCTTCGTGCAGTCCCTGTCGACCTTCCTGATCTGTGGTAATCGAGACACAGAGAATGTCCCGGGTATCACAGTCTTTCAGAATGCGTCGGACAGAAGCCTGATACTCAGGTTGTGTCACTGCAATTGCCGCTGGCTGATTCTGGCTGATCAGGTATCCGAAATACACGGGGTCCTGAGTAACCAGCAGATCCCATCCTGCGCGTCGGACGCAGGCTGCGATCTCCGTTGATATTTCATCAACATCTGCAAGCAACACCAGTTTATGGCCGCCGGTATCCAACTCTTCGGGGATGGGCATATTGTTGTTATTCAGAAAATCAACAAAGCTCTCCACCGGAATACGGTTATCACCGCGGCCGGGCAGTTTGTAAGCGTCCAGGTGTCCGCGTTCAATCCAACGGATCACTGTGCGGAAATTAACCCCACAGTACTTGGCGACTTCACCTGTTGTAAGTGCTTGTTTTTCCCTCACAGCAATATCTCGATTTGGTAACTACACTGAAGTCAGTATAGATAGCCTTCAGCGATTGCAAGGAAAAATGCCGAGGAATTTACAGAGACCCTACAGGACTCATTAAAACTCGCTGCGATGGCCCCTGAAGGCTGATGACACCGCTGACCACTGAGGATACTCATGCAGATAAACATACTCCTGGCTGACGACGAACCCGGTATTCTTCAGGCACTGAAGCGTATGCTGCGCCCGACAACATGGACGATATTCGAGGCAAATGACGGTGAAGAAGCACTTGAGATTCTGCAGCGGGAGCACATACATGTGCTGGTCACTGACTACAAAATGCCGCGACGGGATGGCATATCGCTCTGTCAGGAAGCCCGTCGTCTATCTCCTTATACCTACCGGCTTCTTCTCTCCGGGCAGGTGGATTATGCGGCTCTCCGCTCTGCCTGGCATGCTGGTGATGTGCACAGGTTTGTCGCCAAGCCCTGGGACAATACTCTGCTTACCATGGACATTGAAGAAGGCCTGCGCCAGCAGAAGCTACTCAACCGTACCTGGCAGTTTCAACAGAACATAGCCGCCAATCAGGCCGTTATGCTCACTGATGACAACTGGATCATCCGGCTGGCCAACCCCAGGCTCTGCAAAGCACTGGGAATCGAAGAGTCAGAAGCGCTCGGATTAAATCTCTTCTCTCCTACCCTATCGGCCATGCCCGTCACCCTCGAAGCCGAAGTGACCAGGCAGGTAGAGGCGGGTCAGACCTGGCTGGGTCACTTTACCCTGCACGGCCAGGATCAGAGCCAGATACCGTCCTGGATGGCCATCAGCCCGTTAGGCAAGCGGTACCGCCTGTGTGTATTCGATCTGGTGAACGGCGAAAGTGAGAAGCGGGAAACACGCGCTGAGCATGCGGATGCAGAATCTCTGGTGAGCCCTCAGCCAGTCACCCTGACGCTGGAGTTCACAGAAGCTGACGTGGCTGACCTCACACGATCTGCTGACATTTACCAGGCACTGAAAGGCCTCTGCCCCGGTGGCGCTGAGCTGTATCACCTGCCAGAACCAAACCGCTTCCTGATGAGCGCGACCGGCATCGAAGCCATCGAACAACTGCGCCAGTGGCCGGCTGAAAACAACCTGATTAACGACCTTCGTGTTACCTCGACGCTGGAAGAACTCCCCGACGACGAGGATCACGAGAGCTGGTTGCGCAATCAGCTGGGCCGGATTCAACAGCTGCCGGATTCGATACCCGACGATTTCCGCACCCTCCCGGTCTTCGGACTGCACGGAGGCTTGCTGGCGCTCGAGTGTCGGGCGCCATCCGAGTTTGATGAAGCCCGCTGGCACGACTGGTTTTCGGCCCTGATCACCAGCTGGCAACCGCTGTTTGCGACCGATCTCAAGCTGGTGATAGATGCATCGGGCGCTGGCCCTGAAATCACCCGCGAGTTTCTGCCGGCGCTGAGCAAAGCCAGAGAATCCATGAACATTGAGTGTTATGTCATTCTCGATGAAGACCGCCTGCTCAGCGATCAGAAAGACGACATTATGTGGCAGGGAGATCTCGTCCATCATGGTATAAAACGCCTGATCAGCCACTTCGGCAGAAGCTTCCTGAATGCCCGGCAGATTCTGAGTCTGCCAATAGACGGCATCACTCTCGCTCCGGAATTCCTGGCGCGCCTGCAGGACCCCCGCAACGCCGTACAGGGCGGACGACTACTGCAGAAACTGCATGAACATGGTATGTTGATCTACGCACGGGACATCAACCGTTCCGAACTGCTCGCCGTGTCTCATAAGGCCAGAATCGACTGGATCAGTGGTAATGTGATGTCGCCGGAAATCGGCTTCCGTCAGCTGCAGTGGTACAGCCCCAGTGCGACACTGGGATGAAGTCGCACCGGTCGTGTATGATGGGGGAAAAAGGAGCCCCCTGTGAATAAAGACCAAGCCTACCATCAGATCGCCCTCGCCTGCCTGAAAACGCTGCGCGAGGGAGGCAATGCCACCTCCGAAGACCAGATCAAAGCGTTGTACAACGCAATAGACACTGCGTTCCAGTCACAGTTTTCTCTGGTTATTACGGAACTGGAAGACGCCCGTCACCGTCTCAAACTGATTGCAGAGCTGGACCCTGCACAACATGCCCTGAAAGACGCTCAGGACATAATTAATAATAACGGTACTGCACACTAGGAGCTTGCATGCTGTCTCCACGCTACTGGATTTTCCTGTTTATTGTATTGGCTGCTATTGGTTTCTCTATGCTGAAGCTTTCTGAAGAACCCGAAATTATCACCAGCCCCGCCGACCCATACAGCTACCGTTATATGCAGCTGGAAAATGGTCTCAAAGTGCTGCTGGTGAATACCCCTGACTCAGACAAAGCCAGCGCGGCCATGAGTGTTAATGTCGGTAGTATGGATGATCCGGCCGGACGTCAGGGGCTGGCACATTTTCTGGAGCACATGCTGTTCCTTGGCACAGAACCGTTTCCGGAGCCAGACGAATATCAGCAGTTTATAAAGCAGAACGGCGGGAGCCATAACGCCTTTACCTCTTATGCTCAGACCACTTATTTCTTTGATATCGACAATGAGCAGCTTCCGGGTGCGCTTGACCGCTTTGCTCCCTTCTTTATCTCGCCGGCGTTTAATGCCGAATATGTCGATCGGGAAAAGAATGCCGTCCACGCCGAATACTCCTCCAACCTGAAAGAGGATGGACGCCGGATTTTTTCTGCGCAGAAAATGGCAATGAATCCGGAGTTCGGGTTTTCTGAATTCGCGACGGGTAACCTCGACACTCTGTCTGATCGCCCGGACAGTAAGATCCGTGATGAGCTGATTCACTTCTACGAAACCCACTACTCGTCTGATCGCATGACCCTGGTCATTGCCGGTAATTACGAGCTGGACCAGCTAGCAAACTGGGCCCGGGGACATTTTTCTACGGTTCCTCAGCGCGACGTCAGCTTTTCCCGGCCGGATGTCCCTGTCTTTGTACCAGAGCAACTGCCGCTTGATATGAATATAGAGCCGGTCAAAGAAATCCGTCGCCTGCAGTTTACGTTCCCGCTGCCTGAAGTCGAATCTCAGTATGCGTATAAGCCGGTGTCGCTGCTTTCGAACCTGATCGGGCACGAGGGCGAAGGCAGCATACTTGCACTGCTGAAACAGAAGGGCTGGGCAGAAAGTCTGAGTGCCGGTCGCTCATTGAGTACCGAACACGCCTCTACGCTGGCGGTGACAATTGGCCTGACCCGTGAAGGTCTGGTTCATGTTGACGACATTACCCGCATCCTGATGCGCTATATTGAACTGCTGAAAGAACAGCCCCTGCCTGAATACCTGAAAGAAGAACAGAAACTGCTGAACGAAATGATGTTCCGCTATCAGGAACACGGTCAGCTTTCAGACTATGTCATCCGGCTGAGCAGCAACATGTTGCTGTTTCCTGAGCAGGACATTATTTATGGAAATTATCGCGCAGAGCTTCCGTCAAACGAGCTGATGCAGCGTTATCTGGCAGGTCTGTCACCGGAGAACATGCTGCGGACACTGGTCGCTCCCGGTGTCGTCACCGACACAACCGATCCCTGGTACGACACGAATATCCGCATCCGCCCTTCAGACTACAACAACGAGCGCGAGGTTGAAGGTCTCGACACCCTGCACCTGCCTGCCGCCAACCCGTTTATTCCTGAAGATTTTTCCATGTCGCCGGATCCTGCGACCGACACCCCGGAGATCCTGATTTCGACCACTGAGCGTCAGGTCTGGTACTACCCCGAACACGACTTCCAGATGCCAAAATCACAGGCGCTGGTGCGTCTGCAGATCCCCGAAGTTCAGAATAACGGACGTCAACGGTTACTCGCTAACCTCTACACCCGTGCGGTAAATGAAGCACTGAATACGTACAGTTACCCAGCGACTCTGGCAGGCCTGTCTTACCGACTGGTGGCCACCGACCGCGGCCTGGAAATCGCCGTAGGCGGATATCAGGATAAGTTGCCCGAACTGCTGGGACGCGTACTCGCGGCCATGAAATCGACCGAGATCACGGAAGCAGAGTTCGCCCGCTACAAGGCCAGCCTGCAGCGCTCTCTGGAAAACAATCTCAAAGCCAAGCCTTTCCAGCGCACGGTTGCCGAGCTGAAGAACTGGATCATTGATCCGTCTTTCAGCGATACCGATCTGCTGCCTCTGCTGGACAATATTCAGTTGAATGACGTCACAGCATTTGCCGGTAGCTTTGCAGACAACCTGTCGGTCGTCATGTACGTGCACGGAGCCATGAGCGCCGCAGACGCCCGGGCTCTGGCAGCCATCGTGGACAGTGAATATCCTGCGACGGCGGCGTTCACCGCGATGCCAGAAGTCGTCAAAGTACCTGCCGGTACCTATCAGCAAACCGTGCAACAGGATCACCCGGATAAAGCAATGACACTGTATATGCAGGGTTCAGATACTTCCGATAAAACAAGGGCAGAGTTCGGGTTGCTTGCGCAGATGATTTCATCACCCTATTACCAGTACATGCGCACCGAACAACAACTGGGGTACATTGTTTTTGCTACAGCATTCCCTCAGAAATCTGTGCCTGGACTTCTGTTTATTGTGCAGTCGCCTAACGCGAGTCCTGATGAAATGATGAATCACACGCGGATTTTCTTCAGAAACTATGCGGCGGATATTTCAAGCATCAGCGAAGAGGAGTTTGCTCTCTTCCGTCAGGGACTGATTACCCTGTTGCTGGAAAAACCGAAAAATATGGGGGATAAAGCGGCCTATTTCTGGGGCGAGATTAATTCCGAACGTTTCACGTTTGACAGCCGCAAAGCGATCGCTGCTGAAGTTGAAAAACTGCAGAGAACTGAGATTCAGCACCTGTATGACACTCTGATCAACGGAAGCGGAAAGAGCTGGTTACTGTTTGAAAAAGGTGGTCAGAGTGAAGATATGACCCCACTGTCTGACGTTTCCCGGGCTGAACAGCCGCGTTTTACTGAGGTTAACCTGCCAGTGACCCCAGCAGAAAACGACTGATCCACCAGCAAAGAAAAAGCCCCGCATCGCGGGGCTTTTTTTTTTACTGCAGCTCTTCCGGAGGCCGGGTTCCCGGAGGATTAAGATCCAACAGGTAGTGCCCATACACAGTGGCGTTTTTAAGGTCAGTCACTATCACCATAGCCACGCCCTGATACTGACTGTTAACGAGCACGTGCTCATAGTCTTCACCCATTCTGTACACATGGGTTACGTTACCCGCCCGGCAATCAAATATTCCGAAATCCTCTGCAGGTATCGCAGCAACATACTCCCAGAAGCCTTCAGGGGGAGTACTGTCTTCAACCCGGGTTGGAGTATTTCGGGTGGCATTAAATTCTTCGTGTGTCAGTTTTCTTGTCTGCATCAGAATAAACTTTTCAACTTATCAGTAGTTTTCTTTTTCAGTTCGTCTTTTCTGGCGTCCGCCTCTGCCTTCGCTTTGGCTTCTGCCTCCGCTTTTTCGCGATCCAGCTTCTCCTGAGCTTCCCGCTCCTGCTGCGCTTTAAAGTCTTCAAGCTCGGTCGACGCCATCGACTGTAAACGCTCCAGACGCTGGTTCAGAGAGCCTTCCATGTTGGTCAGCTCCTGCAACTGGGAAGCGTATTGCCCGGCATTGTCAGTAACGGCTTCATTCAGCTTCTTACGCAGTCTCGCTTCCAGCTCGTCCTGCTTCGCCTTCAGTCGTTTATTCAATGCGCTGTTGATCTGCCGATCCAGATCGGAACCCAGTGAGACTTCCGGCGCAGTCAGTTTGCCTTCGGCACCTGCATTCACCGTAAAGCCAGTGATACCGGCCAATGCCTGATTAAGCTCTTTGGCAAACAACGTCTGACCACTGCCGGTAAAACGGGCATCGCGAACCACCGATCTGGCCGACGCCTGCAATTGTCCACCAGTCACCACTGCCTTGCTGTCAATCGCAACGCGGGAAGAAGCCAGCTCAGCTCCGGCCACACCCAGTTTGAGTGGCGCCATCGCCCAGTCAGAGATTTTCACCGTTAAAGTATCGATCCCTTTCTCTCCGGTGTGATCAAGCGTCAGCACAGCATCAAGATCACCGATCCGTTGTAACTTGCTCCCCGTCGCAGTGAGCACAGTTGGTCGTCGGGTTACCTGCTGTTCATTGGTAATATCCACCGCGCTGATAATCAGTTGGCCGCCATCAAATGGCCCCGTCAGACGCGCATTGCGGATAAGAAAAGATGGCCACGGATCCGGCGTCGGAAAGTTCACATAACGCCCGGCCAGGCGCGGGGCCTTTTCATCTTCGGCCTCCAGTTCGTCCTCATCTGATTCGAGATACGGACGAACCCGCTCATACCAGTACAGGGCTTCGGCTGACCACTTGCGGGCATCGTCTCCAAGAAGCAGACCGGTAAGATTGGATACCCCAGCACCACTCAACTGATACTTATCGCTCAGGTAGGCAATGTCTTCTCCGGGCGCTGCGCGCAGGGCCTCCAGTTTCGCCTGAAGGTCGCGCCGGGTTGCCTGTATTGTGTCTCTGGCAGCCGTCACAGCTTTGCGGTCGGACGAGAATTGCTTTTTCAGGGCATCCAGTCTGGCTTTGCGCTCGCGGAAATCTTCAACTGATTCGAGCCGGCCAGAGGTGATGGCCGCAATGTCATCTTCATATTTTTTCAGACTCTGCGAATCCGGAACACCCGCGAGGGCAGCATCAACGTCTGCCTGCCCTTTTTCCCAGCCTGCCTCAAGCGCCGCTTTTGCAGCGGGAGTACGCAGCGTTTCCCGTGCGAGTATGTCATCCGCATCGGGCAGCGCATCACCGACTTTCTGTTTGAACGATGTCTCGCTCTCTTCGTCGTCGCTGATCACCGGTTTTATAATTTCACCGCTGACGCTGCGGGGGGTATGAAACTCCAGCCCGGTAACAGAAAGCTCGTTACTGATCGCCTTCCCGGTCAGTAGCGGAGCAAATTCCAGGTCTGCATGCGCCTGCTGAAATTCGAGTAAATTCTGCATTGGCTGACGCGCATCCGTTACCTGAAGCCGGGTAATCGTCACGCCCAGAGGAACAAGAGAAACATCCACATCATCAACATTGACCTGAGCACCCGCGACTTTCGAGCCAACGTATTCAATACTCGCTTTAAACACCCAGGGAAGCGCCAGAATAATAAGCAGCGCAATCAGTGTCACCACAGCGATAAAGCCGAGCAGTCCCGACCACCGTATCCATTTAGTCATCTGTTACTCCGCAAATGTACGATAGAGGGCATAAACTTTACTGGCCTTAAGTACCTGCACGACTTTCAGGCGATTGATATAGGCAAGTACCCGGTGGCGGTACTGAATAATCAGGACACGGCTGAGATAAGTCACCGGCAAAAGAGACACCAGTGCGATAAGAAAACCGCCCATAGTGACGGTATTGTTAAATGCCAGGACCCGCATCCATTCATTCTGATAGAGACTGGTCCAGGTCTCCTGAAGGCCCGGCGCCAGCAGAACAGCCTCACCCAGAGACGCGCTGACCGGATCAATCAGGTAACCAATCAGCGAAAAAAGCATCACACCGAAAATAAAGGCGCTCAGATTGACTCTCAGAATCAGCACCAGCAGCAGTATCAGAAGATTAAAGACCGACAGAAACGGCATGAGCCCCACGAACAGAGACAGAGAAAAAGCAAAGGCGACCTGCCCCGGAGCGGAGTCGGAATTCAGAGCATTCAGCAGTCTGGCAAACAAAGTCAGCATCACGCAGTCCTGAGTGAAATTAACCGGCCCACTATAAAAGGCAGCGCGGTATAAATCCACCGGCATCAGCGACCGGGTAAATGCACCTGTACTTTTGTTCCCCGTCCCTGACGACTGATCAGACGCATCGTACCTCCATGCGCCTCCACGATGGCATGAGCAATAGACAAGCCAAGGCCAATGCCCTCTCCTACCGGACGCGTGGTATAGAAAGGATCAAACACCTTGTTCACCTGGGCATCGTCCATCCCGCAACCGGTATCGTGAAACTCGATGTAGAGCCCCTTCCCTTTACGATACGCCCGGATTCTGAGGCTGCCCTTGTCTGTGCAGGCGCGCAGAGCATTGTCGATCACTGCTTTAAACACTCTGCGCATCTGCTCAGGTTTGAACCTGACCGGCCGGTCAAGTTCAATCTGAAACTGTACTTCCACCTTATCTTTGTTTGGTGTCGCAAGCTCACTCATCACATGCTCGAGCTCCGACCGCAGACTGACTTCTTCATCGTCAGACTGATCCAGTTCAGAAAAGACCTTCAGGCTACTGACGATATTCTTTACCCGGGACAACCCAAGTAATGAATCCTCAAGTAATGCTTTCATGTCCTGGTGAACGAACTGAATATCTTCTTTTTCCTGAAAGCTCTGCAGCTCTTTATTGATGTTCAGGGCCGCGACAGGATCCGTCATGGAAGCACGGATATAACGATCGTACATATCCACCAGTGTGACGTAGACGCCCGAGTAATCCTGCATGGTATTCATGTTCGCTGTGACCACACTCATCGGATTATTGATCTCATGAGCAACGCCAGCGGCGAGATGTCCGATCGACGCCATTTTTTCCGTCTGGAGCAACTGTGCCTGAGTGGTACGCAATGACTCAGCCATCAGATTAAACTGACGGGCCAGAGTGCCAATTTCATCTTCACGATTTACATCCGCTTTCACCTTGCGCTTGCCCTGAGCAATCTGCTCAATGCTGCGCGAAAGCTCGTAAACAGGGGCTGAAATAGTGAGGGCGACATGACGGGCAATGATGGCGCTGAGAATCAGAATCAGCAGAGTCACCCCCCAGGCCGTGTAACGCAGTTCAATGATGGCACTGAGCGCGACATCACGTTCACGCCGCACAACAACCACACCATCAAGCGCCGGAATGGCCCGCACACTGACCAGCCAGCGATCTCCCCAGCCCTTCATCTCTCCGGAAAAATCCCGACCGAGATACGCCGCAGACAAGATTTTGCCCACCACAGAGCTCCGCTCGATACGGTCAGATCCGAGCACTTCTGCCCAGACGGCATTATTTTCCTGACGGTAAACCGACAGGTACTGAGCAGACTCATTACTGGACTCATCAAGAAAGTGAGCCAGGCCCGCGGTATCCGGAATCATCACCAGCACTCCGCTCAGACGCGTATCCTGAACCGGAGCTGCAACAAAGGCGTATTGTTTCTGATCGAACCCACTTCCGACCGATGCGACACTGTCCATCTGCCAGAGTGCCTGTTCAAAGACCTGGCGGATCGCGGTTCCGCTGTAATCCACATGAATCAGATTCCGTCCATACAGATCGCTCTGCGCGGCAGAAAAAACCACATCCCCTGCGGTGGTTACCAGCAGAAGGTCTTTCAGCTCGTGTTTTTCCGCAAAAAACGACAGATACGTCCAGTAGGTATCCTGAAGGTCCTGGTAGCTCATGCTGTACAGGTCATCAGGTCGGTAGATACGGCTGAAATCCGCCAGAGCTTTCTGCAGGTAAGGAGAGCGGGAAAACACGCGCGCTTCTTCGATCTGCCGCGTGACCAGCAGATCCAGTTCGTACTGTAAGCGGGTGCTCAGATCACCGATTTCAGTTTTCACTTCTTCTGCCAGCTGCCGCTCAGCGTAACTGAGCCCAATGACCACCAGAAGCAGTACAGGAATGAGGGCAATTAATGTCATCCAGCTAAGCAACCGCCCCTTCATCGAGCGGAACTGATAATCCGGCAACTTCAGTCTGAATGTCATAACCAGCGCTTACCTCCCACCGATCCCTGACGCCAGCGCCCACCGTTATTCCTCCAGTAGATCGTGAGGTGGTGCTGCCAGTCTGATGGCGCCTCCAGCCCGGGAAACATCACCGGGCGGATAAGGGAGTCTGACATCCATAACAGATGCTCTCGTTCGCCGAGCGTCCGGACGATAAAGACACTGTGCCAGACTCCCTGAAAATCGAAGTCAACCGCCATGCTACCGGCGGCAGTGAGCGCATTACGGCCACTGATATAAGTACTCAATTCATGATTACTGCGGGTGTAGCCCGCGCGCCGGGCACGCAGGTAGAGATCGACTGCGGTTGTCGCCTGCACAATCAGTGCATTCAGTGGCACCTGGAGTTCCGCCTGCAACTGCAGATTTTCCTGATTGTGATCATGGTCGAAATAATGACTCACGTAGTAAATGTCACGACCACTGAGATGCTCATCAGCACAGAGTGAAAAGACTTTGGTTTTTAGTCCTTCCAGTGCGGTTTTGAGCTCTGGCCGGGGTAACCATTCACAGGCGTCAAACAATACGACATCCGGGCGATACACGTTGATGCGGTCAACGACTGAGGGCAGCAGCTCGATATTGGTCAGATACTCGGAAGACACCAGTTCGCCGCCTGACGATGACAACAACTGACGACTGATCAGTCGCTCCATCATGCGCGACCTTGCCGACTCACTGCCAAGATAGAGAATATCTTCACCGAGGTTCTGGCGGATCCAACTGACCGCAGGGAAAAGAAACTGGTTGGCTACCAGACCGAGATGCATCACCCGGCGTGAGCGGATGAGCCCTTCTGACGAGCCGGGGTACATCAGCAGCAGGCCAAGACGGTCTAACTCAGGAATCACCTGCCGGACGCAGGCAGAATCTCCGCATCCGATCGTCAGTGCCGGTTCACCTGCGGCCATCACCTCGTCCAGTGCTGTAGCCAGTGCATCCGGAGACTGCGCGACATCCACCTCAACGATATCAAAATGGATATCCCGTTCCTGTCCACGCAGCGCCAGATAGCGGGTGACCGCCTCTGTCATTCTGAGGTCCCGCTCAGCAACGCCCGGAGCCGAGCTACTGAGAAGCAGCACTCGCACCGAGGGGTCGGGTATCAGAAAGAGCGCACCAAGGCCGACAATCATTACAAGTGCGATCAGTATTAAGCTTTTCTTCATATTCTGAAAATAATCCGGGATTACTTTCAGATTAGCCGGTTCTGCACCGTCTGCGGCCTTTCTCCCGAAATGATTCACTTCATTCGGGCCAACCGCCTTTTCAAGGGGTTGTCATAAGATAATCAAATTGAAGGAGGTGAAATTGTTCCACAGCAGGGAACAATCATTTCCCTCTCCGGGGCTGGTTAGAGACATCCCATGCGCTTATAACTGTCACTACAATTTTCTGACCGGGACAAAGCCATGCGTATCCGCAACACTTCAGGCACCCTCATCGCAGCGGTGCTGATGTTTTCATCCATTTCTACTCTGGCCGAAGGCGCGCCACAGGGGCTCCCAGCCGAAGTGGTGAAAGCACGCAAGGAAACCGTCACCAATGATATTCATGCCGTCGGCACGCTGCGCGGTAATGAAACCGTCACGCTGCGGCCGGAACTGACTGCGATTGTCGAGTCCATCGCCTTTGAAGAAGGCAGCAAAGTGAAGAAAGGCGCTGTTCTGATTCAGCTCGATGATGATCAGTACCGTGCTCAGGTGAAGGAAGCCGAGGCCAGAGTCCGTCAGAGCGGTGCAGAAAACCGCCGTATTCAGAAACTCTTTCAGAACGGTGTCGGTTCTGAAACTGACCGGGATACCAGTCTTGCGGCCATTGAGATCAATGAAGCGCAGCTTGATCTGGCGCGCCTGAATCTGGCAAAAACCCGTATCACAGCGCCTTTCGATGGCATTACCGGACTGCGTATGTTCAGCCCGGGAGATTACATCAACGCCGGTACAGAATTGCTCGAGCTGGTCGATATCAGCCGTATGAAAGTAGACTTCGCCGTCCCTGAGATTCACCTCAGCCGGGTGTCCGTCGGTCAGCCTCTGGAAGTCCGCCTGGCTGCGTTTCCCGGAGAGACCTTCGCCGGAAAAATCACCGCGATCAGTCCCCTGATTAATGAAAGAGGCCGCAGTATTCAGGTACGCGGCGAAATCGACAATCAGGAAGGCCGCCTTCGCCCGGGTCTGTTCGCAGAAATCCGCCTGACCACGTCCAGCCAGGAAGCACTTACCGTCCCGGAAGAAGCGCTGATCCCACAGGGCAACCAGTACTTCGTCTATCGCGTAAAAGACAACACAATCGATATGGTCCCGGTAAAGATCCAGCAGCGTAAAGACACCCGCGTCGCCTTATCCGGCCCCTTAGCAGAAGGTGACGTCGTCGTTACAGCCGGCCAGCTGAAGCTGCAGCCAGGCTCTCCCGTCACTCCGATATTCACCGACGGATCACAGCCAGTAGCTGGAGGTGACAACGAATGAAGATTGCTGAGCTCAGTATCCGTCGCCCGGTACTGGCAACAGTAATGAACCTGTTGCTGATTCTGGTAGGTATCATTGCCTACCAGACGCTCCCGGTACGGGAATACCCGAACATCGATGTCCCGGTCGTCAGCGTTGAAACCGCCTATGCCGGTGCCAACGCCAGTATTATCGAAACTCAGGTTACTCAGATTCTGGAAGACTCCCTGTCGGGCATCGAAGGCATTGACTATATGACCTCGATCAGCCGTTCAGAGAAATCTCAGATTACTCTGACCTTTAAGCTGGATCGCGATGCCGATGCTGCTGCATCAGACGTACGCGACCGCGTCGGCCGTGTTCGCGGCCAGCTGCCTGACGATATCGAAGAGCCTGTTGTCGCTAAAGTTGAAGCTGACGCTCAGCCAATTATCTGGTTGGCGTTTTCCAGCGACCGACACAGCGAACTTGAAATTACTGATATCGCCGAGCGTCAGGTAAAAGACCCGCTGCAGACCGTGAATGGGGTTGCCAGTGTCCGCGTCGTTGGTGAGCGTCGCTTTGCAATGCGTATCTGGCTCGACCGCACGCGCATGGCCGCTTTCTCGGTCACGCCGCAGGAAGTAGAAGCTGCGCTGCGTAGTCAGAACGTCGAGATTCCGGCAGGTCGCATTGAAAGTAAAGACCGCGAGCTGACCGTACTGACTCAGACGGATCTGAATACGCCAGAGCAGTTTGAAAATATCATTCTGCGGGATGAAGCGGGCTATCTGGTGCGCCTGGGGGATGTCGCCAGTGTCGAAATTGGCCCGGAAGACGATCGTATTATTTCCCGTTTTAAAGGCAAAACAGCCGTCGCTCTGGGGGTAGTCAAACAAAGTACGGCCAATCCACTGGACGTATCTGCTGGCATCCGTGAGCGTATGGCTGAGCTGGAAGACAAGCTGCCTGCGGGTGTACAGGTCAACGTGGCCTATGATTCATCTATCTTCATTCAGAAGTCGATTGACTCGGTCTACACCACCATTATCGAAGCCGTAGTACTGGTGATTCTGGTGATCTTCCTGTTCCTCAGAAACCTTCGTGCAACTCTGATTCCACTGGTGACCATTCCAGTCTCTCTGATCGGCGCTTTCGCTATCATGTCGCTGTTCGGCTTCAGCGTGAACACGCTGACTCTGCTGGCACTGGTACTGGCCATTGGTCTGGTGGTGGACGATGCCATTGTTGTCCTGGAAAACATCTACCGTCATATCGAAGAAGGTATGCAACCCATTGAAGCCGCCTTTGTCGGTATGAAAGAAATCGGCTTCGCGGTCGTTGCTATGACGATGACCCTCGCCGCGGTATTCGCTCCGATTGCCTTCACCGAAGGACGCACCGGTAAGCTCTTCTCTGAATTCGCACTGACACTTGCCGGAGCGGTGGTTGTGTCCGGGTTTGTCGCCCTGACGCTCTCGCCTATGATGAGTTCACGGATGCTGAAGCACAGTGAAGGTGGACGTTTCTATCAGTTTGGTGAGCGTGTGCTGAACGGCCTGACTCATGGCTATGAAAAAGTACTGGGCGCAGTCATGCGCGGCTGGGTCATAGTTCTGGGCGCAGGACTGGTGGTTATTGGTGCGACGGCGTTCGTTTATACCACTCTGCCACAGGAGCTCGCCCCGACTGAAGACACAGGCACGGTGATTGGCTTTGCCATTGCACCGGAAGGCTCGTCGCCGCAGTTTATCGACAAGTATGCCCGTCAGATGGAAGGCCTCTACAGCAATATTGAAGAAGCCGACCGTTACTTCATGATCATTGGCTTCCCGAGTGAAACCAACGCCATTTCGTTCGTCGGTCTGAAAGACTGGGACGAGCGCGAGCGCAGTCAGGGCGAGATTATCGGCTCTCTCATGGGCCCGATGTTCGGCGGTATTCCGGGGGTGATGGCCTTCCCTATGGCGCGTCCGTCACTTGGTCAGAGCCCACTGTCACGCCCCGTTGAATTTGTCATTCAGACCTCTGGCTCCTACGAGGAACTGCAGCAGGTCGTCGGCGCGATGATGGGCAAAATCTGGACAAACCCCATGTTCAGCCAGCCCGACGTTGATCTGAAGATGAACAAGCCGGAACTGCTGGTCACTGTGAACCGGGACAAAGCTGCCGCGATGGGGGTCGACGTCTCTGTGATCGGCCGTACCCTCGAGACGATGATGGCAGGCCGCGATGTCACCCGCTTCAAAAAAGACGGTGAACAATACAATGTGGTGGTGCAGGTCGCCGACACAGACCGTTCTAATCCAACGGATCTGATCAATGTTTATACCCGCAGCAGCAATGGTGACATGGTGCAGCTGGCCAATCTGGTCGATGTTGAAGAAACCATCTCGGCGAAAGAGCTGAACCACTTCAACAAACTGCGTTCAGCCACCATTAAAACCGGTCTGACGCCAGGCTACAGCCAGGCCGACGCGATTGCCTACCTGAACGACGCTTTTGCCGAACTGACAAAAGATCAGAGCGGTTTCCAGGTGGACTACGGTGGTCAGATGCGTGAATTCGTGCAGGCAGGCAGCAGTCTGATGTTCGCCTTCGGTCTGGCACTGATGTTCATCTACCTGGTTCTTTCTGCGCAGTTTGAGAGCTTCCGCAACCCTCTGCTGATCATGCTTTCGGTACCGACAGCCATGCTCGGGGCTCTGGCGGCACTGAAGCTGACAGGAGGCTCTCTCAACGTATACAGCCAGATTGGTCTGATTACACTGGTCGGCCTGATCACCAAGCACGGGATTCTGATTGTGGAATTCGCAAATCAGTTACAGCTTTCAGGTAAATCGCGCTTCGATGCCGCTCTGGAAGCTGCCAGCCTGCGTCTGCGTCCGATCCTGATGACCACCGCTGCGATGGTTCTGGGTGCCGTTCCGCTTGCCCTGGCAACAGGTGCCGGCGCCGAGAGCCGCAGTCAGATTGGCTGGACCATCGTCGGTGGTATGACGCTGGGAACCTTGCTGACACTCTTCCTGGTACCAACGATTTACGCGTTGTTTGCCGCGAAACCCAAGATCATAGAGGGACCTGCAGAGTAAACAGCTCCACTCTGCAGTTTATCCCCGGCAAGTCCGGGGATTTTTTTATCCCGGCTAGTAGCAGTTCTCTTTGATGCGCCGGTTAATCTCGTCTTTCTCGGCGCGTATCTGGCGCAGACGGTTCATGTCTGCAGACGCAGTGCGGGTATAGCTGCGCCGTGAATCCGCCCGGGCCTCTTCACACTTACGGGCACGTTTCTCGTCCAGACGCGCGGTCTGCTGACGCTTCAGTTCTTCCTGACGACGGTTTTCAAGCTTCTGCTGATACTCAGGATTGTACGACCCTGAACGGGTATAGCCGGCGCTGGCAGGCGACTCGTAGACGGAGTGAATCACTGGATTGACGACTTTTGCCTGAGCTGCAGGCCGCACGTCGGAAAAGTGTGTCTGCCCTTTCTCATCCTTCCATTGATAAATTTCTGCGTTTGCACAACAGGCGACGCACGCACAGATCAGTGGCGTCCATTTCATCTGAGTTCCCTTTTTTTACACAGTCACTATTCAAGATGTCTGATCAATAACTGAACGGTCCGGGCGCCGCGAAACTCATTAACGTCGAGCTGGAAAACACAGTGGACTTCCTCTCGCTGGTAGTCGGGCCAGGCAGTCGTATCAATGTTGAACCAGATTGCATCCATTGCCAGGTCAGAGTGTCGCGGTTGCAGCACCATTTTTAAATGTCGCTCGCCGACAATCCTCTGCTGCACCAGTCGGAACCAGCCTTCAAAGACGGGCTCCGGAAACCCCTGCCCCCAGGGGCCACCCCAGCGCAACTGCTCTGCCAGCTCCAGTGAGAACTCAGCCGGACGCAACTCACCGTCGGTATCAATCCGTTCTTCCAGGGCGTCATCGCTCATCAGGGTCCGGCATACCTGATCAAATGCCTGCGCAAATTCATCAAACACACCAGCGCGCAGAGTCAGCCCCGCAGCCATTGCGTGGCCACCAAACTTCACAATGAGTCCCGGGTGCCGGCGGTCAAGCAGATCCAGTGCATCTCGGATGTGCAGGCCAGGTACCGATCGCGCCGAGCCTTTCAGCTCACCGTTATCTGCACTGGCAAAGGCAATCACAGGCCGGTACACCTTTTCTTTGATCCGCGACGCCAGAATACCAATCACCCCCTGATGCCAGTTTTCCTGCCACAGACAGACTCCCGCACGCTCCTGGGGCGCGACGGCGCTGTCATCCAGCAGTGCCAGAGCTTCCTGTTGCATCCCCTGTTCGATCTGGCGACGCTCCCGGTTGAACGCATCCAGCTCGGTAGCAATGGTTAATGCTTTCTGCTCGTCATCGGTCAGCAGACACTCAATCCCCAGAGACATATCATCGAGACGGCCTGCGGCATTGATCCTCGGCCCCAGTGCAAAACCAAAGTCCGCCGCAGTAATCCGCTCAGCAGAGCGCCCGCTGACCTGTAACAGCGCACGGACACCAGCCTGAGCCTGTCCGGCACGGATACGCCGCAGCCCCTGCTCCACCAGTATCCGGTTATTGCGATCCAGAGGGACAACGTCTGCTACGGTGGCGAGTGCCACCAGGTCAATCAGAACCGCGAGATTGGGCGCTCCCGCGGGGAACGCACCCTGCCTCTGCAGCTCGGCTCTTAAAGCGAGCATGAGGTAAAACACGACCGTACAACCACAGGCGGCCTTGGAAGGAAACTCACAGCCAGGCTGGTTAGGATTCACGATCGCCAATGCTTCGGGAAGCTGGTCTCCAGCCAGATGATGATCTGTGACGACAACCGGGATGCCAGCGGCGTTTGCCGCCGCGACTCCCTGCAAAGCGGCAATGCCGTTGTCCACGGTCATGATCAGGTCAGGTGACATATGACGGGCAACGTCCACCAGCTCCGGAGTCAGGCCGTATCCGAAATCAAACCGGTTAGGCACCAGATAGCCCACATCGGTTGCTCCCATCATTGCCAGAGCGCGCAGTGCAACCGCGGTACTGGTAGCACCGTCAGCATCGAAATCACCGACCACCAGTAAGCGGCGGCCCTGCGTCACTACAGGCACGAGTGCCGCGACAGCCTCTGAAATTCCGGACATAGAGTGATAAGGCAGAAGCGTCTGAAGCGTCAGCTCCAGATCGTCAGGTGACGTAATACCACGGGCGCTGTAGACCCGGTTGAGGACCGGGTGCAGATGATCAAGAACAGGCAGTGGCGTCGCTGCCCGGTTGTGAATCCGAGGCATAGAATTGATCCGGCAAAAGCCGGATCATATCACGATGGCTATTCGACGGGTCGCACACGATCAAAACTGGCAAACCGGGGCAGACCGCTACTGGTCAGACCACGATACGTAAACCGGACCCGCTCTCCAGGCGAGGGAGGATTGCGTCTCTGGGCATCCGTAAAGCCACTTCCGAGCAGAAATTCACGACCATCAGCCAGCCGGACCCTGAGCGCTCCCATCAGCCCTTCCAGCCGCCCTTTACCGGGCTCATAACCCAGGACTACCGCCTCATCATCGTCCGTCTGCGTAACCTTCAGCAGGTCCGCCGAACGCCCCGGCGTATACTGAGATTCCAGACGGTGCAGCATCAGCCCTTCCCCGCCACCAGCAATCGTTGCCTGAAGCCGTTGATCGAGTGCCTCGACGGAATCAATCAGACTTTGTTCGACCAACTGGCATTCACTGCAGGGCAGCTGTTCGATGAGGGCCTGCAAGCGGGCATAACGCTCGCGGAAAGTACCAGGGGCATCCGGCAGGTCAAAGACCATAAAGCGGACTTCCTGCCACAAGGGATCGTCCTCACCATCCACTTGCCGGACAAGGCCACTGACCTCATCAAAACGGCCATAACCAATCCATAGTTCACCATCCATAGGCACGTCCGGAAGATCGGCGATAAACCAGTCAGGCACGCTGATGATGCGACCACTGCGGGTCATCAGCTGCATGCCATCCCAATAAGTACGCACACCATCGTATTTTTCGCTGACACTGTAGTGTGCCAACACCTCATCACCCTGAAAGCGCTTGGCCAGCATAAGAAGTGGCGGCGCTTCCGACGCCTGAGCTGCAGCCCAGACAGGAAGCATGCTGCCGAATATCACCAGCAGCGCGATAAGAAAGGGGGTCCATCCCGACATGATTCTGTCCCTGACGTTAAAGATAGCCTCATTGTGAACCAGGATGGTTAACAGACAAAAGTGGCATTTTGTACATTTACAGGGTTTTCACCGGACTGGCGTCACTTGACACACAGCGCCACAAAGCAAATCCTTAAGGGTATCCACTGATAAACGACATGGGCTTTATGAGTTTTTTCCTGTTGGGACTGGGCAGTAACATCAAACCTGAAGACAACCTGACTCAGGCGGCCTCTGCCCTTGAACAACTGGGCCGCGTAGCGGCGACATCACCCGCCCTGGCGACGGCGCCGGTCGGCGAAACCTTCCACCACGAATTCCGTAATCAATTACTCATTCTTGAGTGTGATCTGCCTGCCCCTATGCTTAAACACCGACTTCAGGCGATCGAAGTCGATCTGGGACGGGAACCGAAGTCACCCGCCCGGAAAACCCGCGACCGTCCGATCGACATCGACATACTCGCGCAGGCAGAGACACTGGAGAGCTGCCGGCACGCAGTGCCGGAAGAAAGCTATTACCAGAGTGTGTATCAGCTCTGGTGTCAGGAAGAAAACGTCTGATCGTAGCGGTTAGTCACGAAGCGACCACCGTCAACTCTCATTACCGTGCCCGTCACCGCCCGGGCACTGAGCAGATAATCGCACGCGCTGACAATGGCGCCATAACCCAGCTCTTCACCAATCAGTGATTGCGACAGCACCCGCTGACGATAAGCTTCGTCGTGCTCGGGAAGAAACTGCACAGGCCCCGGCTGTATAACATTCACCCGGACCCTGCCAGCGAGACGCTGCGCCATGCTCAATGACCAGTTCTGCAAGCCCGCTTTTGCGGCACAATACACAGCGAACCACTGGTTAGGGATATCAGCGTAGATATCACTGATGCTGATCATGCAGGCTGCTTCAGCCCACGCCTCTTTCAGGGCCTCCGTGATCATCACAGGCGCAGTTACATGAACATTCTGATGCATGGCAATGTGTTCTGGCAGATCCGCGGCGGCGGCATCGGGCACAAAACAGGAAGCGTTATGGATCACAGCGTCGAATGGGCCGAGTGCCTGCAGTTCATCACAGAGCTTCTCAATGTCGCGGACATCAGACAGGTCTGCTTTCACTGACGTCAGGTTGGGATGTGCTTCCAACTCACTGCGGGTGTTGTAGTGTGCAACCACCTGCCACCCCTGCGCCAGATAATGCTCGCTCAGTGTTCTGCCCAGACGACGCCCGCCGCCAGTAATAAAAATACGCTTAGCCACACGCACCTCAATCAGATTCTCAGGGCTATCAGTGTAAAAAGAGGGGGGGGACGACCGCAAGGTCGGCGCCTGTCGGAATCACAGGCACAAAAAAACCAGCTCGATGGCTGGCTGATTTGTTGGTTGCGGGGGCCGGATTCGAACCGACGACCTTCGGGTTATGAGCCCGACGAGCTACCAGGCTGCTCCACCCCGCGACAAATACTCTGACTAACATGACCAACTTATGAGCAGTTCAAAAGTTAAGTTGGTTGCGGGGGCCGGATTCGAACCGACGACCTTCGGGTTATGAGCCCGACGAGCTACCAGGCTGCTCCACCCCGCGTCAGAGGCTGCGCATATTACGCCCACCAAAGTGGCGCGTCAAGCCCAATACATGAAATGTATGAAAGTCGTGTTCGATACCGCCAAACTGGCCTGGATTTGTCCACTAATGACTGGTCTGCCTTGTAAAGTAATGTTAACTTAAGATGATGGTGTCGGGTGAGTTGCGCCACGAGCGTTTCTCGTAGTCCCAGACAGACCAGAAAAAATAAGAACAATAAAAAGACATTCTTAGCCCTATGAGCACTAGTCCAGCCAATACAATGACGACGGCGGCTTTGCAGCCCCTGTTGCGCCTCTTGGAGAGCAAAGGCATCTCCAGCAGAGAGTTGCTGGGTTCCCTGGGTCTGGACGCGCCTGCCGTCACCAGTGCAACACAGCGAATTTCCATCAACCATTTTGACCAGCTGTTAGAACAGGCTTCCCGTCTGCTCGACGACCCGGCGATCGGCCTCGCCGCAGGTCAGCGACTGGAAATGCCAAGCTTTTACCTGCTTGGTTTTCTGATCAGCAGTTGTCAGACAGGACGAGAGGCCCTTGCTGTCCTGAGGCGCTATTACGCGCTGATCAGCGATACGCGGGCACCTGACTTCTTTATCGGTCAGGATTCGATAAAAATCGTCTTCTACGTCACTGAAGGTACCCCCTTCGGCAGTCAGACGCGGTCAGAATTTATCGCCTCGGGTATACATACCGCCGGCCAGGCCATCGGGGGCAGCTATTATCAGCTGCAGGGAATCGGCTTCCGCCATCCCGCTCCGGCCTACAAAGACCGGTTGCAGCGCTTCTTTAATGTGCCTGTGCAGTATAACCAGCCTCAGAACTGGGTCAGCTTCTCCAGCCGGCATCTGGACAGTCCGCTGTCTTATGCCAACCCTCAGCTGTTCGCCATGCTGAGGCAGGAAGCAGAACAGGCTCTGGCGCGCTTCAGCGAGCTTAAGACGTTCAGTCAGCGGGTGATGCATATCCTGTATCAATGGCCCGAAACGGTTCCTATGACCAAGGATGCCGTGGCTGAATTGCTGAGCACCAGCAGCCGGACTCTGACCCGACGACTTCAGGAGGAGGACTGTCAGTTCTCCAATCTGGTGAAAGAAGTCCGCTTAGAGAAAGCCAAAGTGGCGTTGCGCTCTGCACGTACTGATGTGCAGCAACTGGCACTTGATCTCGGCTTCTCTGACCGACGTGGCTTTGAGCGGGCATTCAAGCAATGGACGGGGATGACGCCAGCAGCGTACCGCCGCCAGCAACTTTCAGAAGCCGCGAATCGTCGTCTTGCAGAAGAAGCAACACAATAAATAGCCGCCCTGCCGCAATTGACTACCAGTCATTTGTGGACAGGGCCGCGCGTACCGCGCTGATTTTTTCTGCCTGCTCAAGTTCCGCGAGATTACTGAACAGCTCTCTGGCTTCTGCAGATGCCGCGTCTGCAGCCAGTTGCTGGTAGGTTTCGATAAGAAAATCATCGACTTTCAATGCAATGGCAACCAGATCCTCCACACTGATATCGGAGTGAATCTGGCGGCAGTCTTTCAACACGTCACCAATATCTGCAGGCTCAAACTGATGCCACTCTTTCAGGATGCGGCTGCGACTCTCGTCGCGGTAATCTGCGACGGCCTGCGCCAGGCGGTCTTCATGATGAGATAACAGGCGCAGCAGCATATCGACGCGCTCGCGCTGGGTTTCTTCTCGCAACTGCTCGTATAAAGCCCGTGCATGTTCATGCACTTTCTGGCTGTAATTAAGAATATCGAGAACGGTGCTGTAACTCATGGTCTGCTCCCTCAGTCTCTGAAAGGTTTCTGAAGGTCCAGTATAGGCCGAGGACAGAAAAAATCCCGGTAAGGAATGCGCTGGCGTGGCCGCCAGCGCAACCACTGACTGTCAGTGCCCGTGTCCGAAACTCTGCTCAATGGCTTTCATGTGCGGACGTACCACAGCTTTGTCGCCCTCAGGCACAGCGCTTACTTCTTTCATCATAGCCAGAGTACCTTCCAGCATTCCCAGCATGACGCGCTTCTGCTCGTCCGGCAGCGGGCTGTCTTTTACCTGAACAATCTGTGCCTGAATCATGGCCGGGTTGATCTGCTCGCCTTCCATTTTTATCGCCATAAATGCGGTAGTTACGCCCTGCGTATCCGCTGCCCAGCCTTCTACAGAGGCATAGCCGTGCTTCTTCAGAAGGCCGGCGAAGTCATCGTAAAGACCTGCGTTTTTAAGTTCGGTAATGGCTTCGTCGAACATGCCTGAAAGCCCTTTGCTGCTGCTTTTAAACAGCGAATGCGTGTCGACCTTTGACTCATTAGCTTCCATCCACTCCTGGACAGGCTTCATGGTTGGCAACCACTGCTGGATTTTTTCTGGTGTCAGCTCTGCGTGGGCAAACGCTGTCATCATGGTCATAACAAGCACAAACAGATAACGCATAAAGTTTTCCTTCTTATTGTTGTCTTCAGTGATCAGTTAAGAGTTACTGCCTCAGACCGGCAATAAATATCAACGTTCACTGCTTCATCAAAATCTCCGATCGCCGGCAGTGTTGCGGTCGTCTGGGTGTCCAGGCACTGCAGGCTGACAAAGTCAGGCGCAACCGCCCGTGATTCTGCCATCAGCCACTCAGGCACGGCCGCCGTCAGACGGCGGAGGTCATCACTGCTGGAAATATCGTAAAGAACATCAGCCGCCAGCAATACGTCTACTTCGGGCCATTCGCCCGGCAACACAGGGTGCACTTCGACACCATTCAGCGCCGCATTAATGTGCGCGATCTCCAGGGCGTTGTTATCCAGGTCTGCCACCCAGACCTGCTTGGCGCCTGCCAGTGCAGCGGCAATTCCGACGATGCCGGAGCCACAGCCAAAGTCGAGCACTGTCTTGCCGGTGACAGACTCAGGGTGCGAAGCAATCCAGGTAGCAAGTGCTCTGCCTCCTGCCCAGGCAAACGCCCAGAAAGGCAATTGTTGCCAGAAGCGACCAATCGCCTGAGTATCCAGACGTGTCGATTCCGCTTTAATGTCCAGCAACCAGAGTGCCAGCACTTCGTTATCCAGCCAGCAGCGCTTCAGATGCGCATCCGGCAGATTGAGTGCCTGTTCAAGACGATCCAGCTCCCGGGCAAAGGCCGGTTTATCTGAGGCTGACATAGCGTTTCTTCTTCTCTGTCACTTTTTTGAGATAATTGCGGGTTTCTTCCCGGGGATGATGCCGGACAATATAACGGTAAACTTCATCGGCAGACATACGGTTGATACGCCGTACAGCTTCCTGACGGTCGCGATGGAAAGTTTTCAGCAGATTCCCCGCCCCACCATTATAAGCAGCAATCGTACAGTATTCTTTTGCCAGTGAGCCGCTGATTCCGCGCAGGTAGTTATCACGAAGAATAGAGAGGTACGCTGTTCCTGCGTCAATATTATTGGCCGGGTCAAACAGATAGCGGCGTCCGGGCGTCCGGTCTCTGTTATAGATTTTCTGCATGACATCCCGCCCAGCGGTGCGGGGCATCACCTGCATCAGTCCGTAGGCATTCGATGAGGACACGGCAAAGGGGTTAAAACTGCTTTCGGCATCAATAACGGCATACACCAGTGCGGGGTCGACACCGTAGCGCTTTGCTGAGCGGCTGACATGCTCCCGGACGCCGGAAGCCGCCACCATCTGGTGCTGACGGACCATCGGAATCACAACCCGGAAGCCCTGCGAAGTCCGCTTCAGTCGGTCTTTCAGCAGGTAATCGGCAAAGCGCTGGGCACGCCATTGGGTGAGAATATCCTGCCCATCATGGTCTACTACCTGTCCTTTCAGAAAAGGAGTGCCGGTTAAACCAAAGTCGGTCGCGGTGTAGAGATCAATGACCCGGGGATCGGCGGGGGTGAGTAGTGTACCCACAATTGCCTGACGCAGTTGTTGAAGAGGTTCATCACCACCGCGGGTCTCGACTCTGACCCAGCCCGCACTGAAGTCAACCGTGACCTGGGTATGAAAGTCGTCGAGATAACGTACCAGAGTGTGGGTACCGGATGACAATGCATCCTGCCCCCACAGCTCGCCCTGCTCCGGAGATATAAAATCGAGCAGGACGGTCTGAAGGTCATCCGGTAAATCGTCAAAATTATCGGGCAGGGATTCGGCAGACGCCTGAAATACCACACCCGCCAACAACCAGCCTAAAACTTTCACGCTATCAGGATCGCCTGCAAACAAGTGCAGGCAGTGTATCCTCTGGCAACCGGAATGTCAGTGATCAGAGGTAATCAGGAGCGAGGCCCATTCCCCAGAGAATCACTGTGATCGCCATTCCGCCCACCAGCATACAAAGCCCGGCTGTCGTCACCATAAAGGAGAACATCATGCCCCGCTCTTCCGGGATATCCATAAATACCGGCACCCCCGTGAAGAGCAGATAGAGGCTGTACGCTGCGGCGACCATGACGACCAGAACATCCAGCCAGAGTACCGGCAGGAAACCGGCCACACCCGCCAGAAACATGGGCGACGAGGTGTAAATCGTCAGCATCAGGCAGCGTTCATAACTCACGCTGGCGCCAAACACATGCTCCATCGCGAAGACGAAGAAGGACATCAGCGCCAGTCCGAGAAGGAGCGCAAAATAAAACGCAACGGCGATGACCGCAGCGCTTTCGGTGGTCAGAAAAGTAAGGTCTCCGCCCTGTAAGCTCCAGCCCATCTGGGTCGTACCAGTGAACAATGCGAAGGGAGGAATCAACGCCAGCAACAGGGCATGACGTAAGTACACCTGAGAGATAGTCTCAGTCGGTTCGCGGCGGATTTCCCGCCACTCACGGGGAGCATCATAGAGAAGGCCGAACATATGATTGGAGAACATAACTCTCCCTCCTGGTTCAGTAATGGGTGCCCCTGCACGGTATTGCAGGCTACTGCTGCCCATCACTTCGCCTCAAGGACAATTTCCGCCACCGGGTGATAGATCAGATTGTCAGTTCCCGCGGTTATATTGTTTTGACCTTTCAGATCATATGGAAGCAAAACGGGGGAATATCCGGTACAGATTCTGCTGTGTCTGGAAAGCAACCGACGCCAGACTGACATTCTGAAGTGAGGCCAGTATTGCGCCATATAAAGGAATCATCACCGGGCTGTTGACCGCCCGGTTCAGGAAGGCCGGTCGCATATCCGGCGCATCTGTCTCCAGTAACAGGGAAGTTAACGGAAGTTGTGCCAGCGTACCTCGCAGCCGCGTCGCGCCGGGGTGCGACATCGCGCCGCCCACGCCAAGTAAAAACCCCTGATCAATCCAGCGCCCGGCCTGCTGCAGACTGCCGCTGAAGGCGTGCACCAGGCCACCATGGGTGAAGGATCGGCGGCGCAGCTCAGCCGCAACGTCATCGTGCATACCGCGGACATGCAGCACCAGCGGTAAGTGAAACTTTTCCGCCAGATCAATCTGCTGTTCAAACCAGCGCCATTGCAGGTCAACGGCCAGTCGCTCCTCACGCGCGAGGGTCCGGTCCATACCGCACTCACCGACGGCCACCACAGAAGGCAGGGTTAACTGCTGCTCCAGCCAGGCGACATCTGCGTCGGTATGCTCATCGGCCCAATAAGGATGCAGCCCCACCGCTGCCTTCCAGCCCGGCCACTGGCTGATAAACTGAGGTAAGCCTTCACTCAGCCGCCGGCTGACTCCCGGGATGATCCCACCTCTGAGGCCGAGCCTCTGTGCAAGGTCCCAGTCTGAATTGCGGGTGTCGTCCAGTGCGGCAAAGTCAAAATGACAGTGTCCGTCATACCAGCTAAGTGGTATCTCAGATGCCATAAAATCCGACATAGGTCGCAATCATCTCCTGTCGCGGTAGCGGTCCGGATAAAACACAGGTTACCATGCAGTGACGTTTGGCCGGAGTGCATTCATGGAACTGGCAGCTCAGGAATTGCGGGATCTGATCCGCACAACCCTGGATTATTTAGATGTACACAGTGACGCCGCCGAAAATCTGCTGCTGAGCCGGGCAGCACAGGCCGCGAAGCATTCTCCCTCGCAGGCGCACGGCCTGTTTGCCATCGACGCCGCGACGCACCGCCTGGTGTGGGACAAATATCTCGCTTTTAAGCCCGACCTTGCCAGCCGCATCCGTGGCCTCGCATCGCAGCATGCCTTTCTCTCGGACCCTCACCTGGAGTTGTCGATCAACCTCAGGTACGCCACGGCAATCGCCTGGGCGATCCACCTTGCGTTTCCGGAAGTCCGGGAGCAGGCTCAGACCGCCTGAGCCAGATCAGTGATCGCGATATCTGACGTGGCAACCGCTCAGGCCGCAATATCCACCCGGGTTTTTCGCCAGATACTGTTGATGACCCGTCTCAGCAAGGTAGTAAGGCACCCCCGTCCGGATCTCGGTCGTAATGTCCGGAAAGCCAGACAGGCTCAATGCCCGTTGGTAGTTGTCACGCGAGCGCTCAGCAACGATCAGATCATCGTCAGAGCTTAAGTAGATCGCCGACCGGTACTGGGTGCCGATGTCATTGCCCTGGCGCATCCCCTGAGTGGGATCGTGCTCTTCCCAGAACGCCTTAAGCAAATCCTCAAGCCTGACCTCCGCCGGGTCATACCAAATTCTGACCAGCTCGGTATGGCCAGTATGGCCCGAGCATACTTCGTCATATGTCGGATTCGGCGTGTGCCCACCCCCATAACCTACCGACGTCACCCGGACGCCGGGCAGCGTCCAGAAAAGACGTTCTGCTCCCCAGAAACATCCCATTCCGACCACCAGTTCCCGCAGGCCTTGCGGACAGTCACCCGTGATAGTATTGCCGTTAACGAAATGTGCAGGCTCGACCAACAAAGGCGTCTCCCGACCGGGCAAAGCTTCCTCCGGGGTTGGAAGTCGCATCATCTTAGGTCTCCACATACGATATAGTCTCCTGTTACACCAATTAAGGCAGCGCTGAATCATCATGACATCACATCTGCAGAATTATTCACTGTATTTTACCGGTACAGGAAGCGGCGGTAACCTGGCCCCCGGATCATCCGCCGCCTGTTTCGAAGTGAACCGCCAACCTGTGTTACTGATTGACTGCGGCCCGGGCACACTGAATGCATTCGCGCATCGTTATGAAAACACGCTGCCGCCTGCCATTTTTATTACCCACGGTCATCTGGATCACATTGCTGATCTGGAAATTCTTACCGTGAGAGCAAAACTGGCAGGTGCAGCACCGATCCCTCTGTATGTCCCTGTGTCTCTGATTCCTGTACTGCATCACCGGCTGGCGACCTACCCGGGCACCATGGCCGAAGGCGATCATGATTTCTGGCAGTCATTCCAGCTTCGCCCGGTCAGCGACCGCTTCCTGTGCGCCGGCCTGCAGTTTTCAACTCACGCCACCCGGCATCATGCTCCGGGATCAAGCTTCGCCCTGCAGCTCCCCGGAATATTTTTCTATACCGGCGACACCCGGCCAGTTCCTGAATTGCTGCACCATCACAGCGAGCCGACTGAAGTGATATTTCACGACTGCGGCCTGATCGCCAACCCTTCTCACACCGGAGTCGATGATCTCGAGCGGGAATACCGCAGCGATCTGCGTCAGCGGATGGTGCTTTATCACTACGCGGATGCCACCGCCGCCAATACGATACGACAACAGGGCTATCGGGTGGCAGATCCCGGCGAAGCCTTCGTACTGAAAAGCTAAACACCCGCACACCGCTTGTGCAGAACGATTCAGAGATGCCTTAATCACTATGACAAACCCCGTACCGGATTCCCTGGTCCGCATCATTAAACACATGAACCCGGCGGCCGGCATCAGCGCCCAGGCCCTTCCTCAATGCCCGGATATTTCACTCTGGCTGGTCGAACCTGATTCGATGCGTCGCCGCTTCAGTCAGGACGAAATTCTTCAGATTCAGTCATACCCCGCGTATTGGGCCTTCTGCTGGGCAAGCGGCCAGGTGCTGGCACGCGAAATTCTCCGGCATCCGCACTGGGTAAAAGGTAAAAAAGTCATGGACTTCGGAGCTGGTTCAGGTGTCGTTGCAATCGCCTGTATTATGGCAGGGGCACGGGAAGTCATCGCCTGCGACATTGATCCGGACGCACTGATCAGCTGCGAAGAAAACGCGGCGTTAAATGGCGTCAGTTTTCGCTGTCATGGCGATCTTTTCAGTTTTGATGAAGAGCTGGATCTGCTGATTGCGGCAGATGTCCTCTACGACCGCGCCAATCTGGTGCTGCTGGAGGAATTCCTGAGGCGCGCTCCTGATGTTCTTATTGCCGACTCGCGCATCCGCGACTTTGACTACCCGCCCTATGTCGCTCAGGGCCGCCATGAGTCCTGTACCGTGCCGGACCTGGATGAGCTGGATGAGTTCCGGCTGGTCAATCTCTACCGGGGGCAACGGTGAAGTTCGCAGAACTCACTCTCAGCCTCTCGAAGCCATCGGCCAAATCCGCTAAACTTGCGGCCTTTTCAGAATCTCAGAGCCCACCGGATGCTTGATATCAATGCCCTTTCGCAGCTGAAACAGCTGAAGCAGGAAATTCACGAGAACACCCCACGCTTCGACGGCCGCGTTCGTGGCAGCAGCGGCCGTTTTGGTTTCGCGGTCACGGAAGAAGGTCAGAGCTATTTTCTGAGCCCGGATGAAATGGAAAAAGTCCTTCCCGGTGATGAGATCAGCTTCCGGGTTGAACCAGCGGGCGATGACAAAGAACAGGCACTGGTTGAAAAACTGATCCGCTCAGAAATTTCAGACTTCTGTGGGCGTTACATCGTACGTGGAAAAGGCCACTTTATTGAGCCTGACCACGACCAGTTTAATCGTTGGATATTTGTTCCACCGAATGCGCGGATGAATGCCAAAGACGGCGATTATGTGGCGGCGACAATGAGCCGTCACCCCTATCCGTCAGGCAAAGCTCAGGCGAAAATTGAGGCCATCCTTGGCGATGAAACCACGCCTCATATTGAACGTCTGGTCATGCAACAGCGCTTTGCGCTGTCTGCGGAATTCAGCGAAGACGTGATGAAAGAAGTCGAAAATCTGGTGGCCGCAGGTATCGATGCGAAGTGCGCAGACCGCACTGACCTTACCCACCTGCCCTTCGTCACTATCGACTCTGCCGGCACCCGTGACATAGACGACGCTTTGTTCGCCGAAGCGCACAGTGACGGCTGGACACTCTGGGTCGGGATCGCCGATCCCGAAGCTCTGATCGACGCCGGTTCTGCGCTCGACAATGAAGCCCGGAAACGCTCGACCTCGGTATACTTTGCCGACCGGGTTCTGCCCATGCTGCCACCGGAATTATCAGAACAACTGTGCTCTCTGCAGGCCGGTAGCCGTCGCCTGGCCATGGTAGCTGAGTTGCGCCTTGAGCAGGACGGAAACGTACGCGAAGTTAAGCTTCACAATGCGCTTATCGAAAGCCGGGCCAAACTGACCTACGCGCAGGTTGCGCAGTTAATTGATGATACCTGCGAAGAAATTCCGGCCGAACTTCATGGCCCGCTACGCCACCTCGCAGACTGCGCCCGCACCCTGAATCAGTGGCGTGCGGCACACTGCCTGCTGATGGATGACCGCCCGGATTACAAACTTATTCTCGGAGAAGACGGCCGCGCCAGCGACATCGTAAAAATTGAACGCAATGCAGCGCATAAACTGGTCGAAGAATGCATGCTGGTGTGCAACCGCTCCGTGGCTTTATGGCTTCGCGAACGTAACGCCGGTTTCTTTATTGAACAGAACGGCATCCGCACAGAACGACTGGGTGAAGCAGCAGCCTTACTGAAAGAACAGTTAAACCTCGAAGGCAAACCTGTTCTTGGTGAACTCGAGAGCTATGTCGCGCTCCTGCAGCAGGCAGAGCAATCCTCCAGCGATCTGCCGCTGCGCACGATTCTGAGCAGACAGATGGAACGCAGTCAGTTCGGTCGCGAAGGCAAACCGCACATGGGGCTGGGCTTCAACTGCTACACCACCTTCACTTCGCCACTGCGCAAATACAACGATTTTCTGATTCATCGTACCGTGCGCGCGCTGTTGAATGACGAACCTGCACCGGCGATTGAAGATGACGTTCTGACCGGCATCCAGGATATGCAGACGCGTGGACGTATCGGTGCGTCACAGGCTGAGCAGTGGCTGAAACTGCAATGGTTACAGACGCAGCCAGAGAACGGTATTTACGAGGGCACGATTGTTCACATGAACAGCGGTAGCCTGACCGTGCGTCTCGATGACACAGGCATTGAGGGTGTGATTGATCGTCGTAAAGCCAAAGGCTGGACGTACGACAGTAAAACCATGACACACTCCAACGGCGAAGAGCGGTTTATCCTCGGTCAGCCTATGCGGGTGATCGTTCACGAAATCGATGTGCCAAAGCGTAGTCTGAAATTACGCATGGCCTGATATTCAGGACAATAAAAAAGGAGCCACTGGCTCCTTTTTTATTGTGCAGGCACTGTATCAGGAAATTTTCCAGGTACGGACTGTCTGAAAACCGTACTCTTCAATCCACTGATCCAGCTGACGTGGATTACGTTTAATTTTTTCCACTTTTTCCTGAGTTGCCGGATTACGATATGTACCTACCGCCAGTTTTGGTTTTGGCAGAGAGGATGATTTCTTCTCACCTTTACGACCATCACGGGCAATCGACTTTTCGAAATGACGCTTGAGGTTGTTATAAATAGAAGATGGTACTTCTTCTTTTGCCATTGAAGTGATCCAGGCTTCGATCTGCTCTGAACGGGAAACGTACAGCTCTTCTTCAGTCAGTGCACTCTGGTTGCACAGGCGTTTGATAGCGGCATCAAACTCTTTCAGTCCTTCGAGTTTTTTTTCCTGATCTTTCTTCAGTTGCTCCAGCTCAACTATTTTCTGCTGGTGCTGCTGAATCTGCTTATCGATATCGTTAGTGAATGCGGTCACTTCTGAACCTCTGAATAGAATTTACTATTTATCACATACAAGGGATATGTACGGAAAACTGCTTATAAAATATACAACGCAGAGACATATTCTCCGGTTTGTATATAGGGCCGGATATATTAACTAAATCCAATGCACAGGAGAATATATATTAATAGAAATATAACACTTCCTATCACTGTCTTTATTAATCACCAGGCGTGCTTGCGCCACTTAATGATAAGAATTATCATTAACGCCATTTACTCTGTTCCCCAGGTCACCCCGGAGGCACACGCCGAGAAGCCTTATGACGCAATCCACTCTTGATCTAATCCAGGTAGGCGGCAAAGCCCGAATTTCAGGCTTCACTGCAGTTGAAACTAACTTCCGCCGTAAGCTACTCGCGCTCGGCCTGATGCCTGGCGCCGAAGTGGAAGTCCGCCGCGTTGCGCCTCTTGGCGACCCGATACAGATACAGCTCCGTGGTGCGTCCGTCAGTCTGCGGAAACAGGAAGCAGCGATTATTGAGGTAGAAGCTCTGTGAGTAATGGTTCCATCATTGGTGTTATCGGCAATCCGAACTGCGGTAAAACGACTCTTTTCAACGCACTCACCGGCGCGCGCCAGAAGGTAGGTAACTGGCCCGGGGTCACAGTTGATCGCAAAGAAGGTCAGCTGTCTCTGCGTGGTACCCAACACACACTGGTTGACCTGCCCGGGACATACGCACTCGACAGCCACGACGATGAGCTGTCCACCGATGAGAAAATTGCCCGCGAATTCGCCCTGAGCGGCGAAGCGGATCTGATCATCAATATCCTCGATGCCAGCAACCTTCATCGCAATCTGTTCCTGACGTCGCAGCTGCTGGATATGGGCGTGCCTGTGATCTGCGCCGTAAACATGATCGACGTGGCCGAGCGCGAAGGCATTCATGTCGACTGCCAGGTTCTGTCACAACAGCTGGGCGTTCCGGTGGTACCTATCGTTGCGTCAGAAAACACCGGCATTCCGGAACTGCGCAGAACTATGGCTCACAAACTGGAGCATGCGACCGTTGCGACGCCAATGAGCCGGCCGGATAAAGATGTCGAAGAAGCAGTGGCTCAATTGAAAGACGCCCTCCAGGGCCACACCGAAAATGCCTACTGGACGGCAACCCGGGCACTGGAGTGCGATGTCTATGCACTGAACAGCCTCCCGTCTGAAGTGCGCCAGAAGATTGCCACGCTTTCTGCGGGACTGAGAACATCGCTGGAAGAAGCACATGGCCAGCCCATTGATGTACTGATTGCCAATAGCCGTTACCGTGCAATCGAGCACGTTCTGCAACAGGCACTGACGATCAACAGTCGCGGACAGACCCTGACCGAGAAGATTGATGCCTGGGTTCTCAACCGCTGGCTCGGCATTCCTTTCTTCTTCTTCATGATGTACCTGATGTTCACCTTCGCGATTAACATCGGCGGCGCTTTTATCGACTTTTTCGATATCGCCTTCGCGACGGTCTTTGTCGACGGCACCCGCGAAGTCATGGACAGCATCGGCTCGCCTCAATGGCTGACAACCCTGATGGCGGATGGCCTGGGTGGCGGTATTCAGTTAGTTGCTACTTTTATTCCTGTTATCGCCGGCCTGTATCTCTTCCTCTCGGTGATCGAAGATTCTGGCTACATGGCCAGGGCAGCCTTCGTAATGGACCGCCTGATGCGCAGCGTCGGACTGCCCGGCAAATCGTTTGTCCCCCTGATCGTGGGCTTCGGCTGCAACGTGCCCGCCGTAATGGCAGCTCGGACTATGGATACTGAAAAAGACCGCCTGCTCACGATTGCCATGGCACCCTTTATGTCCTGTGGTGCACGCCTGAGTGTGTACGCACTGTTCGCCGCGGCTTTCTTCACAGAGAATGGCGCGCTGATGGTCTTTATTCTCTATGTGCTGGGGATCGCGATGGCGATGCTGACAGGCATGGCGCTGAAGAACACTCTGTTTAAGCCAGAGCTGACGCCTTTCGTGATGGAGCTGCCTGCCTATCACATTCCAACGGTCAAAGGGGTACTGCTGAAAACCTGGGAGCGCCTGCGTTCGTTCGTTATGCGTGCAGGTAAAACCATTATTACTGTGGTAATAATCCTCAGCTTCCTGAACTCCATTGGTTCAGATGGTTCGTTCGGTAACGAGAATAATGAAAAATCGGTACTTTCCGGTATCGCCCGCGTCGTCACCCCTGCGTTCTCCCCCTTGGGTGTGCAGGAAGACAACTGGCCAGCAACCGTAGGTATTATCACTGGTATTTTTGCGAAAGAGGCCGTCGTCGGCACCCTCGACGCACTCTACTCCCCTGAAGCAGGCGACGACAGTGAGTTCGACCTCCTCGGTGGTCTGTCAGAAGCTATCATGACCATTCCGGATAATCTGGCTGGCGTCGCAGACACTCTGCTGGACCCACTCGGGTTATCGCTGATCGGTGCGGATCAGGGTGAAGAGCAAGGCGTGCATGACTCAACCTTCACAACAATGGAGACGTTGTTCGGAAGCCAGTGGGCTGCCTTCTCCTACCTCGTCTTTGTCCTTCTCTACACCCCTTGTGTTGCAACGCTGGGGGCGATGGCACGTGAATCCGGTATCCGCTGGATGCTGTTTGTCACCGGCTGGAGCACCGGCCTGGCCTATACAACTGCTGTGATCGTTTATCAGCTGGGACAACTGACCACGCAGCCGGCCATCGCACTTTCGTGGATTGGTGGCTGCATCGCCTTTATTGCACTCTGCCTGTGGCGGATGCGCGCATACGGCAAGGCCCGCGATGCACGTATGATCCCAATCACCAGCGTCGACTGATTATTCAGGTCGACTGCGCTGAGTACGCTGCCCCAGGGAAGCGTACTCAGTGCCTCCCAGACGAGCGATGGGATTGATCAGTTCAGACGACAGAAGCAAGCGCTCAGCGGCTGGATCAATCACCCCCTCATCTATATACATACGCTCAATTTCCAGAAAGACCACATGCTGCGGGCCACTGCCCAGGTCGACCTGTTGTTGATAGCGACAGAGAAACGCCACTGGCGAAGCCGCAACACGAGGCAGAGGCCAGTCCTCGACCGGGGCAACGCCAATGTCAAAGGCCTGCGTTTCACTGATACCTGCCGCCAGCGTCGCCGAGGACATATTGACCGCATCCACCTGAGCGGCATCGGCAATATTCACCACACACCATCCACTGCGACGCAGGTTCCGGTAGCTGTCTTTCTCAATACCTGCGGACTTCTGCCCCACAGAAACGACCAGTGTCGGAGGCGCGGAGCAGACCGGCGCAAAAAAAGAATAAGGTGCAAGATTCACCGAGCCATCTTCATCCGCAGTAAGAATCCAGGCAACCGGACGGGGAATCACTGACTGTACAAGAAGGTGATAACGCTCCAGCGGGGTTCTATCGGTAAATTTAATATCCACAAAGGCCTCCTGATATCCGAACCGCAAGGTTACTCTGAGCGGGCTGCGCTTGCACCCACCTGACAAACCTTATATAAGGCCAATCCCAACGTATTCCCGCAACGGAGACTGGATGATTACCACCGAACGGATGTTTCCTATCCTTGCCGTTATCGTCAGCCTGCTCGCCTGGCAACAGCCTGAACCGCTGCTGGGCTTTACCAGTGCCATCGTGCCCCTGCTCACCATCATTATGTTCACTATGGGCCTGACCCTGCGCTGGCAGGACTTCCGGCGGATCTGGCAGAAGCCTGAGCCTGTAGCTCTTGGTATTGTGCTGCAGTTCGGCCTGATGCCGCTATTTGCCTGGGGCCTTGCACTTATATTCGGGCTGGCCCCGGAAATCGCGGCCGGTCTGATTATTGTTGGCAGCTGCGCCGGTGGAACAGCGTCTAATGTGATGACGTATCTGGCACGCGGGGATGTCGCCTTATCGGTCACCATGACCGTGGCCTCCACCCTGTGGGGCGTCGTTCTGACTCCCTGGCTGGTTGGCTTCTATGCCGGTGACTTTATCGAAACCGACACCAGCGGCATGCTGCTGATGATCGCAAAGATCGTTATCCTGCCAGTCGCTGCTGGTCTCGCGGTTAATCACTTTCTGCCCGTGGTCCGCCAGAGCACTGAGCGCCACCTGCCACTGATCGCCTCTGCCGCCATACTGTTTATTATCGCCATCATCGTTGCTGCAAACGCCGATGAACTGAACAGCCTCAGTTATGGTCTTATGGCGGCCGTCATATTGCATAACCTTGCCGGTTTCACTGCAGGCTATCTGATCGCCCGCTGGAATGGCCACACTCAGGTACAGGCAAGAACCATAGCAATTGAAGTCGGCATGCAGAATTCCGGTCTTGGCGTCGCGCTTGCAAACAGCTTTTTCGGCCCACTTGCGGCCCTGCCGGGAGCGCTGTTCAGTATCTGGCAGAATGTTGCAGGAGCACTTCTTGCCGGCTTCTGGCGCTGGCAAACGGAGCGGGCCATTAAAAAAAGTCAGGAATCGCGGAGTAAAAGCGGATGCGGACCCCACTAATCAGTTTCTTAATGTCAGTATTTCTGAGCAGCGCTGCCCACAGCTACGAAGTCATAGTTGCAGAACAGCAGATACAGGACACCCTGAACAGTCGCATGCCCCTCACCCGTCAGGGCCGGCTGGCAACGCTGACGATTGATAACACAGCCATTGATCTGCTGGATGAGAACAACCGGGTTCGCCTGGCTGCTGATGTTCAGTTGGTACTGACAATCGGTATTCAGTCGCGGGGCAACCTGATTGCGGAAGGCGACGTGCGCTTCGATGACGCCAGTGACAGTTTCTTTATCGATAATCCGACCGTGATTGACCTGAATATCGAGGGCGTACCGGCATCTTACAAGCCGTCTGTCATTCAACTCGCTCAACAGACTCTGGCGCCCTCTCTTGAAGGGCAGCCGGTCTACACGCTGTCAGAAGAAGGTCAGCAGGGCATCGCCCGTATGATGCTGAAATCCATGACCATTAATGATCATTCAGTGTTGCTGGATTTCAGCCCATTCTGATCCGGCCAATAACGATAGTGTAATACCTTCAGACCCCGGCCAGGCATCGCCTCCCTGAAGACCTCCGGTGCAGGTATCGCAGCAACCAACTCTGCACCGGGACACCCTCTGCTGACTTCACTGCGCAGAAATTCTTCATCCAGATTCTGCGCATTGAGACACAGCAACATATCTGCCCCGGGCAACATAAAATCATCAAGACGGCGGAGAATCCGGGCGTAGTCGCGTGCGATATCCACACTTCCCTTCTGAAAGGTAGGCGGGTCACAGATAAGCAGATCGTAGGGGCCGTGGCGACGAATACGCCCCCACGAGCGGAAAATATCAACCCCCTCAAAACGGACCTGAGACAATGCCTGTCCGTTCAGGCGGTGGTTATCGCGTCCGGTACTCAGAGCGCCTTTCGCCATATCAACATTCAGCACGGACTCTGCGCCCCCGGCGACTGCAGCGACAGAGAAGGCACAGGTATAGGCAAAAAGATTGAGAACGCGCTTGCCCTCTGCATGCTCCCTGACCCAACGCCGACCGTTGGCCATATCCAGAAACAGCCCGGTATTCTGATTCTGAAACAATCTGAGACGGTATTTCAGCCCGTCTTCACATATCGCCATTTCGTCCGACGCCTCACCAATAAGAGTCTCGAAGGGAGCCCCACGTCGGCAGCGGAACTGCACCACGACCGAGATACCGCTGAAACTCCGCTCTTCCAGCCCCTGTTTCAGTGCTGTTGCCGTCTCTTCCAGCCAACCCACGTCAGGTTCATCAAAACAGGTGATCAGAACCACCGGTGAATACCAATCGACGGTGATATGCTCGTAGCCCGGAAAAAAGTGTCCGCGCCCGTGAAACAGGCGAACCGCCTCGTGACTCGTTGGCCAGGAAATATTGTCTATCACGGGGCACTCCGGAAACCGTTATATTTCAGTGAGTTAGACTGGCCAAAAGGCCTGCTGTTAAAAAAGCGTTACAGTACCTCAGACGCTGCAGAATGTCGCCTTTGCCCTGACTGAGAAAATCATTACGTTCAGCCACTGTTTTTCGCTTGGTATGCACCACTTCTTGGGATACTATGGCTGCGTCGTTCCTCATTGAGCGGCCTGTTGACGGGTTCTGAAAACACAGATCTCTGTTAATAAGGGCATTATTTGTTTATAAGCCCGGTCTGTCCGGCCTGTATTGAACTAATGCCATACGTTATGCACGAAACTGGTTAAACCAGTGAATAATCTCAGGAAAGAAAAGATGGCAAATATTGTTCAAGGCACCGTCAAGTGGTTCAACGACGAGAAAGGCTTCGGCTTCATCGCACAGGACTCCGGCAAAGACGTTTTCGTTCACTACAGCGCAATCAACGGCAATGGCCGTCGTTCGCTTGCTGAAGGCCAGCTCGTGACCATGGAAGTGGTTCAGGGCCAGAAAGGTCCTCAGGCTGAGAACGTTACCCCAGCGGAATGATTTCTCAGGGCCCGGTCAATTGACCGGGCCTTTTCATTTGCGCACTTCATTCTCGACAGGCTCAAGTTAACTGGTAATCTGTCAGCAGATTAACCGGATGGTTTTTGCATGATCGATCAGGGTGAACTCTTCTCTATTCCAAATCCGTGCCGTGGCATATGCACGTCAAACAACCGTGGCTATTGCAGAGGTTGTCTGCGTTCTCGCCAGGAGCGTTTTCATTGGAATGAGTTCAGTGCATTTCAGCAGCAGCTGATTATCAATCTGTGTGAACGTCGCAGGCTTAAAATTCAGGCCGACCGTAATCCTGTGCCTGACGATGATGATATTCACGATATCGATCAACCTGACCTGTTTGACCTGCCTGCAGATACCCCAGCAGACACCGGCGATGTAACCTCAGTAGCAGCATTGTCACCTGACGCTGCCAAAGACGCGATCACACCGTCCGGGACGGACCTGCCTGCAAAGCCTGACAGCTCGTTCCCTCAGCACGGCCAATACGATTTATTCTGACTTCCAGTCCAGTGTCCTGCTGGTCGAAACATCGGATGGGCGATATTCAGCAGCCACCCAGCCCGCGTAGCCAGTCTCGCTGATCGCAGCAAACACAGAGGCAAAATCTAATGCCCCTTTGCCTGGCTCGTTGCGTCCCGGAGCATCAGCAAACTGGATATGACCAATCTGGTCGATGTTGCCACGCAGCAGTTCAGTCACATCCTGCTGCATCATTGCCATATGGTAGATATCAAACTGCATTTTAACAGACAGGCCTGCAAGATCCTCAATCACCGACGTCATATCAGCGAAGGTGGAGATCAGAAAATCCGGCATATCGACCGTATTGATTGCTTCAAAGGTAACGGTCACTCCGAGAGGAGAAAGCACCTCGTCTGCGAGACGCAGGTTATTCAGAAACACGTTCCGGTATTCATCGTAGCGTGACTTATCAGTGCAACGTCCCGCGAGCACGTTGACACGGGATGGCCGCAGAACACGGACATACTCTGCGCACTGCTGCAAAGCATCCGCAAAAGCCCCCTGCTTACCAGGAACCGATGCCAGCCCTTCCCCGCCCTGCATCAGATCTCCAGCAGGAACATTGATCAGCACACAGGTCTGTCCATTGCGATCAAGTGCTGCCCTGATATCAGAGACAGGTGTATCGTAGGGGAACTGTATTTCAACCGCATCGAAACCATCAGCGGCAGCGGCACTGAAACGTTCGATAAACGGATACTCTGTATACAGAAGAGAGAGGTTGGCGGCCCATTTCATCAGGACTTTTCCTCATACATTGAAATCAGCGTGCAGGGGTCATCATCAGCGTGGCCCTGTGCGGCATGCAGTCGCATCAGCTCGGCGCCAAGTCCAGCCATAGGGATTGCACTCTGCATCGACTTGCCCAGCGCATTGGCCATATCGAGATCTTTCAGCAGCGTTCGGACATGCCACTTCACCGGATCAAAGTCCCGCTCTGCCATGCGCGGTCCTGTGAGCTGAAGCGGAACAGAATCGGCGAAGCCGCCTTTCAGAGCGCCCGGAATGGCACCCGCATCAACTCCAGCTTTCTCTGCCAGCGCCATCACCTCGGCCATCACCAGAACATTGCAGCTGACGATCATCTGATTGCAGATCTTGGTCACCTGGCCGGCACCGGTCGGCCCCATGCGTGTGACACGCTGCGACAGAGGCGCCAGCACCGGCCGAAGCTGATCGATCAGAGCTTCCTCACCCCCCGCCATAATGGCCAGTGACCCCTGCTCTGCGCCCGCAACGCCACCTGACACCGGAGCATCAACCCACTTCACCCCTCGCTCGTTTTCCAGACGGGTCGCCAAGCTGCGGGTTGCGGCGGGATCAATACTGGAAAAGTCGACCAGCACCTGACCCGGCCTCGCGTATGTGGCAATGCCTCCCTCACCAAAGACGACGGCTTCAACAGCGGCGGTGTCCGACACACAGAGCATCAGAATCTCACATTCTCCGGTCAGCTGTTGTAAGTGTTCGCATACCTGAACGCCCTTATCAGCTAAGGGCATTGTCTTCTCTGGATTTCGGTTCCAGACCTTCACATCAAACCCGGCCTGATGCAGACGCAGGCTCATAGGGACCCCCATCAGGCCCATGCCAATAAATCCGATTGCCGCTTCTTTCATTGAGATTTCACCCTGTACCGCCTCAGCCTGATTGGGCGAGTTTATCATTAACGAATCTTAACCTAGGATTTTTACGCAGAATTTCATCCCTGTCCTATGCTTACTTCCAGTTACTCGAGAAGGAAGTATAACTATGAATATGGCCTCTATTTTCGCTGAACCTAAGCAACTCCCGCACATCCCTCGTGTGGTTCAGGAGCTTATGGAAAGCTTCCGTGATGACGATAATGACGTCGATGTTGATGAAATCAGCGGCAAAGTAGCCCTCGACCAGTCTCTGACCGCGAAGGTCCTGCGACTGGCTAACTCTGCTCATTACGGGGTGTCCCGCACCATCGCCAATCCGCACGATGCTGTCATGCTGCTTGGCTTTAATACACTGCGCACTATGGTACTGGCATCAGGCGTGACCGGCGCATTTAAACTCGATGGCTTTGACCAGAATAAGTTCTGGCGCAATGCTTTCGGTATCGCCGCACTGTCTA
Source organism: uncultured Thalassolituus sp. (assembly GCF_950066645.1). Taxonomy (GTDB): domain Bacteria; phylum Pseudomonadota; class Gammaproteobacteria; order Pseudomonadales; family Oceanobacteraceae; genus Thalassolituus. The sequence goes on from NZ_CATMFB010000002.1 coordinate 143,570, forward strand.
AGTGGATTGCCGGTTATGTACCGGGCGCAGACAAAGAAACCGCCTTTACCTGTGGCATGATGCATTCCGTCGGCAGCCTGCTGCTGGTCATGTTCTATCCGAAAGAAGCGATGCACCTGGATGAATCGGAAGCGATGGGCTCATCACATCGTCATGAACTGGAGAATGGTCAGTTCGGTTATAACTACGCCGATGTGGGTGCTGAACTGGCGAAACGCTGGAAGTTTCCGGAAATTATTCAGACGGCGATTCATGAACAGAACAACCCGCAGGAAGACGCTGATTACTCAACCGAAGCGGGCATTATTTATCTGGCCAAGTACCTGAAGCGTGCTCATGACTCAAACATGTCTGAGGATGAAATCGTCGCGGGCTTCCCTCTGGCCGTCGCCGACAAAATTGGCCTGGACGTTGGCCGGGCCTACAAAGACCTGGCGAATATCGGTGACCTGAACTCAGGACTGGACGGTCTGCTCGACTGAGCCAAACCAGCTCTGGCTGAGCCTGACCCGCTCCTCTGCAGGAGCCGACAGCTCAGCGTCTGACAGATCATCAATGCGGCGCAGTCTTGGTAACAGGCCTGCGCCGTTTGCTACCTGAATGGCCAGTCCCGGACGGGCGTTCAGTTCGAGAAGCTGCGGCCCCTTGTCGCGGTCAATCACAATATCAGTGCCCAGATAACCTAACCCAGTTACTTCATAACAACGTGCAGCCATAAGAAGCAGGGCATCCCAATCGGGGACTTCCAGCTCATCCAGCCGTTGCCCGGTGTCCGGGTGTTGCGTCACCGTCTGACCAAACTGCACGGCATTCAGCGCGCGTCCCGTTGCCATATCAAGGCCCACACCGACGGCCCCCTGATGCAGGTTGGCTTTCCCATCGGAGGCATGAGTCGCAAGGCGCATCATTGCCATCACAGGAAACCCGCGACAGACGATCACCCGGATATCCGGCACCCCTTCTACCGTGAAACGATCGAATCGGGGATCGGCATGAATCAGCTCTTCGATAATTGCGACGTCAGGTTTGCCGCCCAGACTGTAGAGGCCTGCCAGTATATTGGATACATCCCGGCGCAGATCAGAGATTGTTAAACGCGCCCCACTGGCTTTGATAAACTCGTCACCGTCGCGGCCGGTCACTACGATGATCCCTTTACCACCACTGCCTTTTGAGGGCTTGATCGCAAACCCGGCATGCCCTTCAAGCAGGTTGCTCAATCCCGCGACCTGAGACTGCTCCGCTACTGTACCTATCGGCGCGGGCGTCGGAATGCCCGCCGGATGCACGGTCAGCTTAGTTTTGAGTTTGTTGTCCACCAACGGAAAGAGGCGGCGTGGGTTATACCGGGCAATATACCGGCTGTTACGGCGGTTAATGCCCAGTATGCCGTAGCTTCGCAGAGTCCAGGGTGCAATAAAACGCGACATTTAACGCTGCCTGAACGAAGCAAACCGCCGAAGCTCAGACAGGCGGTAACCCGCATACGCACCGAGCATGACAATCAGACCGACAATAATGAACTGCACACCCATAAAGTTGAACGTCAGATGCTGTACCACGGGATTCTGCATCGCCCAGTACGCTAAAGCGGCAGTGAGCAGACTTCCGCCCCCCTGAATCAGGACTTCCTTACCGCCTTCTTCTTCCCAGAGAATCGACATGCGCTCAATTGTCCAGGCAAGAATGACCATAGGGAAGAACATGATCTTCAGACCTTCGGTCATACCGAGCTTGTACGAAAGCACACTGAACAGACTGATGATGGCAATCACCGTCACGATGACCGCCGATATTCGTGCAACAAGGAGAAGATTCAGTCGCGACAGGTAGCTGCGTATGAACAGACCACAGGCCACCACAAGCACAAATCCAACAATGCCTGTGCCCAATGACGTCTGCATAAAAGCGACTGCAAACAGGACAGGCATAAAGGTACCGGAGGTACGCAGGCCAACCAGAATTCTGAGAATACATACCACCAGCGCACCGACCGGCAGCAGCAATATGGTTTTGAACATTGCCTGCTCTTCGACAGGCAGGCTGTGAATCGAGAAATTCAGCAGACTCTGCCCTGTATCCGTGTGCTCAGTCAGTGCACTGTAGGTTGATTCTTCGCGGCGTATCATTGAGAAACGGATGCGCGAATCACGGCCACCAATAACATCCAGCACTGGCGCGCCACGCTGCTCCCAGAGCAGAAGTGGTAATTCTTCGTCGGGTGAATCACTGACGCGGAAAATCTGACTTTTTCCGCCCTGCCAGACCCGCAACAGCGGCGTCAGTAATTGCCTGCGGCGTCCGTCTTCCAGTTCCAGACCGTAGACGACCGTGGCCGGAACCTGAGCTTCGTTCAGAATATCCGCCATCAGATTTGGCATGCGCCCATTGAAAGCACGTCTCAGTAAGCGGATATGCTGAGGCGCATCGGTCTGATTGAAACGCTTGATCAGTTCCCGCGCAAAACTGAAGTTGTCGGAGGAGGTGTTATAAGCCCCTTCCAGAACCGTAAGAACTGCAGTGCGGTATGGGTCCTGCCAGTCGGGACTGACTATTTTAGGTGCGGGAAAATTATTCCCTGACCAGTTATCGGACTCCAGCACATCCACCTGATAGTAAAGTTCCTGCGCACCACTGGCAGCCCGGACAGTCCACTCAGCTCTCGGGTCGGCCCCTTCAATAAAATTAAGTCCGTAGCCCGGCGAGGCTCCGGACTGACGCAGAATGGTAAAATCCGACTGTTCTGCCGGACGCGCCATGGACACTTTGACCGGGCCGCCATCGGCAGTGAATTCAATACGGGCTTCGAGCGACCAGACGGTCTGAGTTTCTCCGTAAATAAGAGGAACTTCATACACCCAGTGACGATGCAGAACTAATGCGGTACCGATAAGCAGTAATAAAGTGACCAGCCCTGGCAAGGCTAAATCAGACGGACGTCTCATGGCGCATCAGGCTCCACTTTGGGGTGCAGATATTCCGAGCCGACATCGACCAGAGCCATATCCCGCAGGAAAGATCGTCCAAGCAGAACCGGATAACTCATCCGCGAGCGATCAGCCAGAGTAAACTCCGTCTGCTGTCTCAGATTCTCACCCAACATCACGTCCAGCTCGACGACTGGACGACGGTCGGTGTCGTCATAGGAGGCCTGACGGATGCGGACGTTACGTTTAAGTCTTGCTTCGAGATGCACAGGCTCCTGGTTGTCGATTTCCAGGTCAAACGACACCCAGCGTTTACCATCCCGTTCAAACCGTACGATATTCGTCGCACTGATACTGGAAGTGGCGGCACCGGTGTCAACACGCGCGGCCAGGTGGATGCCCGGAGGGTTCAGATAGATCCACTCGTTGGACCCCACAACCACTTTATTATCGAAATTCAGAGATTTTTTAGCGACAGGCTTACAGCTGACGACAGAAACCGGCGCGGGGGGTGCTTTCACCACCGGAGCTGGTGTTGCCAGCATGGCCTCGATCGAGTGCAGCTGCTGCTCCTGTTCCGTTAACTGAACACTGAGCGAATCGATATCGTCGCGGACACTCTGATCCGCAGTACACGCTTCCCTGACGACCTCCGAAATGCCCTGCATCGTCACCTGACGATGGTCCGGCCCTGGCCAGTGACTACAACCAGCCATGAGAGACGCAGCGCTCATCGCAGCAGCGAAACACGCTACTCTGGATAGCATAAAAACACCCCGGTATTTCTAAGAATGCAGCATTTAACCATAGATTATGCCCGGCAAAGAACCTGCCGGAAGCTCTGAGACCAAATTAATCACCAGATGTTCAATGCTCAGCGACTACCCACTTCAAAACTTCCGTCTGAATGAAAACGGGCAACCTGTAAACGCTTGCGTGCAAGGAGCAGAGGCTCCTCGTCGTAAAACAGAAAATTCTTCCAGCACTGGCGGAAAGTGCGCCAGCTGGTCTGGATCACATGCTGGCTGTCGTAGCAGAAAAACACCTGTGTGTTCGCTTCCCAGTCCTGAAAATCCAGTTCTTCCGGGAGCGAATTGTCATCGGATTCCCACTGGGTCTGCCAGTCAGCACGGGTATGCCAGACCCCGTTGGCCGACGGCCAGTCATCACCGAGAAAATGGCTGGCGTGCGTGGCTTCTTTGCTGACATGCTGACGCCAGTACACCAGAGCAGACTCGGCTGTCAGCGGGCGGATGTCAGCCGCTAATTCGTCGGGCACCGGAAGCTCCCGGTGGCGGAATATCCAACCCTGGTCATAGTCTGAGAGTGTCTGATAATCCATAGCAGTATCCGAAGGTAAATATAACAACAGCATGACACAAAAAAGCCGCCTGATGGCGGCTTTAGTGAGGCATTCCCCGATCAGTCGCGGAAGGTATTTTCTGCAATAAACTGCTGAACAGTGTTCAGGTCTGCCGGCAGAACAGACAGACGCTCTTCGCGCTCCATCAGGTCTTTCAGATGATGCGGCAATTCTGGCATGTCAAAACCAGCGCGTCCTACGGCATCTTCAAACTTCACCGGATGCGCTGTTCCCAGCGTAATCATCGGAATGTTCGGGTTACGACGACATTCTCGCGCGGCTTTGACACCAATCGCTGTGTGAGGGTCCAGCAGGTAGCCTGTTTCAGCGTACACTTCTTTCATCACTTCAACGGTCGTGTGTTCATCGACTGCCAGACTGTCGAACAGTTCGCGGGCTTTGGCGAGTTTATCTTCGTCGAGAGAAATGATGTCGTCGCGAGCGTTCATTTTTGCCATCAGGCCCGCCAGTACCGAACCGTCGCGGTCATACAGATCAAACAGCAGACGTTCGAAGTTGCTGGATACTGCGATATCCATCGACGGTGTGATGGTGTGCTTCAGCGGACGCACCTCATACTGGTTTTTGCTCATCAGACGATGCAGAACATCGTTGGTATTGGTCGCAATCACCAGCTGCTCAATCGGCAGCCCCATCTTACGCGCCATATAGCCCGCAAAAATGTCGCCGAAGTTACCGGTAGGTACGGAGTACGCCATCGGACGCAGCGGACCACCCAGATTCAGGCTTGAATAGAAGTAGTAAACGATCTGAGCCATGATCCGGGCCCAGTTGATGCTGTTAACGGCAACGAGTTTACGCTCACCACGCAGGAAGCTCTGATCACCAAAGCTTGCCTTGACCATGTCCTGCGCCTGATCGAAGTTACCCTCAATCGCGATGTTATAAATATTATCGCCTTCAACCGTGGTCATCTGACGGCGCTGAACCTCAGACACCTTACCGTTCGGGTGCAGAATAAAAATATCCACATTACGGCAGGCTTTTGTACCTTCAATCGCCGCAGAACCGGTATCGCCGGAGGTTGCCCCCATGATCACGACTTTCTCGTTGCGACGCTCCAGAACATAGTCCAGAAGACGACCAAGCAATTGCAGGGCGAAATCTTTAAAGGCCAGGGTCGGACCGTGGAACAGTTCAAGGACGTACTCGTTGTGATCCAGCTGCTGCAGAGGCGCAATCGCCTTGTGACCGAAGTTCGTGTTGTTATACACGTCTTCCAGCATGCCTTTCAGGGCGTCACTGTCGACACACCCTTCAACAAAGGGATAAATCACTTTGTGAGCCAGCTCAGTGTAAGGCAGGTCGCGCCATGACTGAATTTCTTCCAGTGAATACTGTGGTACTTCTTTCGGTACATAGAGACCGCCGTCCGTCGCCAGACCTGTCAGCAGTACGTCTTCAAAGGTGAGTTCCGGCGCATTACCGCGCGTGGAGATATATTTCATCATGACTGGGAGACCCAAGGGTGTTCATTAAAAATGCGCGTAGTTTACATGCTTTACTGGCGATGCGCACCCGCACTCAGAGCCGATCCAGCAATTCCGGGTGATAGTCGTCAACACTGATGTTGAGGCCGGATTCTTCCAGCTGATCACGCAGATCACTCAGCTCTTTGGACAGCTCGCTCATGGTAAGCGTGTTGTCGTCCAGATCGTAGACCTGCCGCGAGCCTTCGAGGTTGTAAAGGCGGATAATCATGGCCTCTCTGCGCCCCTCCTGTACCGCCGCATCCAGCTTTTTCTGGGCGCGGTAAATACGGTTCAGCTCCTGCTTGAGCTTCCAGACATAGTGCACTTCATCAAAATATTCTGTATCACGCAGACGGAAGAGCACCAGAGTCACTATACCCACAGCGGTCGCTACCCCGGCTGCGTTGAGCCAGAAACTGGATTCACCCGCCGCAAAAAGATAACGGTATAATTCAGATGAACTCAATGCGATAACGAACAGACCGGCAATCATGCTCCACTGGATGCGTGAGCGGCGCTCCTGATAGGTCGCTTTATCAATTTTTCTTAGCTTCATGGCTCTCTCCTTACTACAGGGTGGCGAGAATAGCGACTCTGAGTCCGTGATGAAACTTTATATCGCGGCAATTCCCGGCAATGGCACATTTAACACGTTACAGGCTCGTAGCGCCGGGATAAGCTACACCGCAAACAACATAATGTGGAGTTTCCATGAGCAAAATAGACGCCCTCTTTCAGCCAGTCACCCTGGGCCCTCTTGAATTGTCCAACCGGATAGTGATGGCGCCTATGACCCGGACCTATTCACCGGGTAACGTTCCCAACGACCTTAACGTCGCCTACTACGAACGTCGGGCGAAAAATGAAGTTGGCCTGATCATTACTGAAGGTACCTGCATTGGGCACAAGGCTGCTAATGGTTATCCCCGCGTCCCGTTCATATACGGCGAAGAAGCGCTCGCAGGCTGGAAGAAAGTCGTCGATGCTGTTCATGCTGCAGGCGGGAAAATCGCTCCACAGCTCTGGCATGTAGGTGCCGTGCGCAAAGAAGGAGTTGAGCCAGACCCATCAGTACCCGGCTACAGCCCTTCCGGTCTGTTTAAACCCGGAAAAGAAACCGGCGTTGCAATGACCAAACAAGATATTCAGGAAGTCGTCGAGGCGTTTGCTCAGGCCGCTGAAGATTCAAAACGCATAGGGTTTGATGCCGTTGAAGTACACGGTGCGCATGGCTATCTGGTCGATCAGTTCTTCTGGGAAGGCAGCAACCAACGTGACGATGAGTATGGCGGCGATCTGGTCGCCCGAACCCGTTTCGCCTGTGAAATTGTGATGGCGATCCGTGAGCGTGTGGGTCCGGATTTTCCGATCATCTTCCGTTTTTCACAGTGGAAGCAACAGGACTATAACGCCCGTCTGTGTAACACCCCGGAAGAACTGGAGTCCTTCCTCAAGCCCCTCGTCAATGCCGGTGTGGATATCTTCCACTGCTCTACCCGTCGTTTCTGGGAAAAAGAGTTCGAAGGTTCAGATCTCAACCTGGCAGGCTGGACGAAACAGATTACAGGCAAGCCAGTGATCACCGTCGGCAGTGTCGGCCTGAACGCCAGTTTTATTGATGAAGACAAACGCGATATGGTCGACGCCTCTGGCGTTGCCAGCGGTAATATCGAAGAACTCGCAGAACGCCTTGCAAACGAAGAGTTTGAGCTGGTCGCCGTCGGCCGTGCTCTGTTGCAGGACCCGGAATGGGTTATAAAAGTACGCGAGGGGCGCTTTGATGAGCTGAGCGATTACAGCAAAAAATCGCTGATGGAACTCAAGTAAATCCAGTACAAGGATAGGGTATACTGCCCCACACAGTTACCCTATCCTGCGGCCCTCCTGATGACCTCGTTCGATCTCTTCAAGCTCTCACCTGTACTGCAGAACAACCTGAAACAACTTAAATATCTGGAGACTACTCCGGTTCAGGAGAAAGCAATCCCTCTCGCTCTGAAAGGTCGCGACCTGATGGCGTCAGCGCAGACAGGTACAGGTAAAACCGCCGCTTTCACGCTCCCTGTTCTCGAGTGTATGGCCACTACGCGTATCTCAGGCCCGACGTCAGTCAGAGCACTGATACTGGTCCCTACCCGGGAGCTGGCTGAACAGGTGCTTCAGGCTGTACTGAAATACAGTCAGGGGCTGCCATTTAAGAGTTATGCGGTATACGGCGGAGTTGCCCTCAACCCTCAGATCGCGGCGGTGAAAGAAGGCGTTGATATTCTGGTAGCCACACCGGGGCGACTGCTGGATCTGTACCGCCAGAACGTATTGGAATTCCCAGATCTTAAATATCTGATACTCGACGAAGCAGACCGTATGCTGGATCTGGGCTTTGCGGATGAGCTGGATGACCTGTTCTGCGCCTTTCCGAAGCGCCGCCAGACCCTGCTGTTCTCGGCCACGTTCTCTCCGCGAATTAAAGAGTTGGCGAAAGAATTGTTGCGCGATCCTGCCATGATCGAAATAGCAGCACCTAACACTGCTGCAGAGACAGTCATCCAACGCGTTATTCCGGTGGATAAAAAGCGTAAAACCGAATTATTAGAGCATCTCATTAAAAAGCACGGCGAGAAGCAGGCGCTGATATTTGTGAAAATGCGCAGGCAGGTCGACGAGCTTGAAAATCTGTTCAGCGAGGCAGGATACAGCGTCGCTGGTCTTCACGGCGAAAAGTCTCAGGCCACGCGTAATGCCACCATGCAGGCCTTCAAAGAGGGAGCGATTAGTATTCTTATTGCCACAGATGTTGCTGCTCGCGGTCTGGATGTTGATGATCTGCCTCTAGTCATCAATGTCGACTTACCGTTCAACGCCGAAGACTATGTCCACAGAATCGGACGCAGCGGCCGCAAAGGCAAAACAGGCTCGGCAATTTCGCTGGTGACCGCCGATGAAGTAAATCAGCTGGCAGCGATCGAAGCACTGACCGGCGCCTTGATTCCGCGTCACAATGAAGCAGGATTCGAACCAGCACACAAGCTGCCAGAAACGCAGTCAGGCGGGATTCTAGTATCGAAAAATCGCACCGCCAATGCTCCCGGAAAGCGAACAGCGCCATCAGGGAGAGGCGGAGGTCCCCGCATGTTCGATCATTCCGACGATGGCCGTTCAGGCAGAAATAAAGACCGCAGAAAACGCAGAAAAAAGTAACCCTGGAATTCGGAATGCACTCGCTAAGGCCTGCATTATTCAGGGCTCTGGTTGCTCCAGCTCCTGTATGACATAGTCGGCCTCCAGGATTTTTTCCTGGATGCACCTGTGCGCATCCTGCAATCCCCGGTTATAGAAAGTACCGCCCAGCTCCTTCGAAAAGAACTGAATCAGAAATTCAGCATCAAAACTACCAATGTCCTGATGTAACTCGTCTTCAAAATAGCGCTTAATTCTGGCTACCATGTTGTCCGTCTGTTCTCTGCTGAACTCAATATCCATTACGCCCCCGCGTTAGTTTTTCTGGTAGACCCAACACCGCTCACTTCGTTCAAAGCCCAGGGGCTCATAGTAATGATTGGCTGACGGTGCTGCGATAAGAATTATTTTACAGCCCGCCTCAAGAGCATCTGCTGTGTGTTTCAGAAGAGCCTGGCCCAGTCCTTGTCTCTGATAATCACTATCAACAGCGAGATCAGACAGATAGCAGGCGTAATGAAAATCCGTCATGCTCCGCGCAATGCCCACCAACGTTTCGCCGTCCCATACGCTGATGATCAGGTTTGCATGTTCGAGCATACCTTCGAGACAGACCTGATTATCGAGGGGACGACGTTCGCCCAGTGTCGAGCGTTCGAGAAGGCTGCGGAATTCATCGACAGAGATCCGGACATTTTTCCGGAAGCTGAATGGCATGGGACACATCCTGGTGTTTTAGTCGTCCACCAGCATACGGCGCTGGCCGCTCAAAACCAAACTCAGTATTCACTGAAAGAAATAATGCGGGCTTCCTGATCAACTGCCGTCAGTGTGGTTGCCGTCGCATAAAACAGACTACCGCGGAAAAGCATACCGGTATCGTGCTGACAATTGCCCTGAAACAGATAGCACAAAGCTCCTTCCGGCAGTGAAAATACGTCACCGGCCTGCCTGACAGAAACAACAACCCGCCAGCGATCCTGTTGGCAGATATCAGTATCACCGGACTCAGGGTCGAATATCGTCAATGTCGGACCCGGCAGGACCTCGCTGCCGGGATGCAACCAGATCTGCACCATCCCTGCGACATCGTCATCCGGATTTATTTCATTGTGGCTGAAGCCCGAAGCTCCAGAACACTGCAGCATCACCTGCCCGGCGACGACATCCCCCTGCTCTCCTGCAGTACCCTCATGTCTGATGCGTCCGCGGGTAATGATGCTGATGATATTAATATTGCTGTGCGAATGACGCCCGGTAGAACCGCCCGGTCGGAACGCTGCATGCGCAAGGTAGCGTAGCGGTCCTTCCCCCTGCCAGGTGTCTTCACGCTTCTGGTCACCAAACTCGCGACTGTCCATCACGAGAATTCGCTCTCGGATGCCACCAAAACTCAGGATATCCAGATCGTCGTAATGCAGTATTTTCAACTATTCACCCTGTAACGTCAGAATCACCCGGCGGCTGCCGCCATAATTCCTGTGTTCACACAGATAAATCCCCTGCCAGGTGCCCAGGTTAAGCTCACCGTCGGTCACTGGAATCGTGAGTGACGGGCCGAGAATGCTGGATTTAATATGAGCAGGAAGGTCGTCCGACCCTTCAAGAGTATGTTGATAGAATGGCTGATTTTCAGGCACCAGACGGTTAAACACCGATTCAAAATCGGTGCGCACCGTCGGATCAGCGTTTTCATTGATCGTCAGGGACGCGGACGTATGCTGAATAAAGACATGCAGTAATCCGACCGACACCCGGCGAACCTCTGGAATCGCCTGTTCAATATCGTGAGTAATTAAGTGGAAACCACGGGATCGTGATTTTAGTTGCAGGGTTTTCTGGGTCCACATAGAAGTATATCCCGGGGCGGAGGTTAGACGTCTGAGGGCGAAACGCGGTGATGCCGGATACTGAGTAGGAGCGTCAGCGAGGCTGCAACAACAAGGCGCAGAGTTTTATGGAAGCGGAGCGTATTGTAATACGTGAGCATTCCAGAAAACTCTGCAACACAGTTGTTGCAACGCAGCTAGCTTCGGGCCAGATGCTTAGCGCATCATCGGTGGCATGCCCCCTGGCGGCATACCACCACCCGGGCCGCCCATTCCACCCATACCGCCCATCGCACGCATCATTTTCTTCATGCCGCCTTTGCCGGTAACCTTTTTCATCATCTTCTGCATCTGCTTGTGCTGCTTCAGAAGACGGTTAATGTCCTGAATTTCTGTTCCGGAACCGCGGGCAATACGCTTCTTGCGCGAGCCATTAATTTTGTCAGGGAAGCGACGCTCTTCGACTGTCATCGAAAAGATGATGGATTCCATCTGCTTAAACTGTTTCTCTGCGGCGTCAGTCTGCTTGGCCATCGCACCCAGATTGCCCATCCCGGGAAGCTTGTCCAGCATACCGGTGAGGCCACCCATATTCTTCATCTGCTGGATCTGATCCAGAAAATCTTCCAGATCGAAGCCCTTGCCGGTTTTCAGTTTTTTCGCCAGCTTATCGGCCTTGCTCTTATCGATCTTGCGCTCGGCTTCTTCGATCAGCGTCAGAACATCGCCAAGATCCAGAATCCGTGAGGCCACACGATCAGGGTGGAAAGGCTCGAGTGCTTCGGTTTTTTCACCCATACCCATAAATTTGATGGGCTTACCGGTGATATGTCTGACCGAAAGTGCCGCACCGCCACGGGCGTCACCGTCCGCCTTGGTAAGAACAACACCGGTCAGTGGCAGGGCTTCGTTAAACGCCTTAGCGGTGTTTGCTGCATCCTGACCTGTCATGGCATCAACAACAAACAGGGTTTCAACCGGATTAATACCCGCATGCAGCGCTTTGATCTCGTCCATCATGTCCTGATCGACAGTGAGACGACCGGCGGTGTCCACGAGGAGTACGTCATAACCACCGCGGCGGGCAGCGTCTATGGCGCCCTCTGCGATAGCAAGAGGCTTCTGATCCGCCGTCGACGGATGGAATCTGGCACCGACAGAGTCTGCGAGGGTTTCCAACTGCTTGATCGCGGCCGGACGGTAGACGTCGGCTGACACCACCATGACCTTTTTCTTTTCGCGCTCAATCAGGAATTTAGCGAGTTTCCCCACTGTGGTGGTTTTACCCGCTCCCTGAAGGCCCGCCATCAGCACAACGGCTGGCGGCTGAGTAGCGAGGTTCAGCTTTTCATTCGCCTCACCCATCACGCTCTGCAGCTCTTCATGAACGATCTTCAGGAAGACCTGTCCCGGGTTAAGGCTTTTCATCACCTCGGTGCCGATAGCCCGCTCTTTTACCTGCTCGGTAAACGCCTTAACGACGGGCAGTGCTACGTCGGCTTCAAGCAGCGCCATGCGTACTTCACGCATAGTGCCTTTAATGTTTTCATCCGTCAGTTTTGCCTGTCCGGTAATTCCTTTCAGGGCACTACTGAGTCGGTCGGTAAGGCTCTCAAACATCTCGGTGACTCTGTCTGTACATATAAAGAAGGGAGAGTATAACGCGATGAACCAAGTCTCCCCAAGTCCGGTGCTTCTGTCATTTCCACCACTTCCGTGAGCCGGCACCTTGTGCGACACTGACGCCCTCTGTTTGAGGAAGATACATGACAGGTAAGCTGTTGGCGGTTGTAGCCGCCGCTCTCTACATCGCCGGGGCCTGGCGTCAATGGCAGACTGCCCGTGGTGCTGCCCCCTCAGCGCGTGGACAACTCCTGTCACTGACAGGCGCAGGCGCCCTGTTCCACCTTGCGTCGTTGTCGTTCACTTTTATTACCCCGCAGGGCCCGAATCTGGCCATGTTTCAGGTCGGCTCACTGATTTCACTGGTTGTCGTACTTCTGTTGCTGTTCTCTGCCTGGAAGAAGCCTGTCGACAATCTGTTTATTGGCCTGGTACCCATGGCCGCCGTCATCGCTCTGATCGCGGCATCGGTTGATCACCATGTTTTTATCAGCAATGTCAGCTACGCCCTGGTGTGGCATATCCTCCTGTCGATACTGGCGTTCAGTCTGTTTACCATTGCCTCTGTACAGGCCATCCTCGTGATGCTGCAGGACCAGCAGTTACGCCAGCATAAAACGCGCGGCCTGCTGAGATCGCTACCCCCTCTGCAGACAATGGATGCACTGCTGTTTGAAATGATCTGGCTGGGCATCATTCTGCTGAGTGCCGCCTTTGCTATTGGCTGGCCCGTCGTAGTTGATCTCAAAGCTCAGCACCTCGTCCATAAAGTAGCCTTTGCAACCATTGGCTGGGCCGTGTTCGCCACCCTGCTCTTCGGACGTTACCGTTTTGGCTGGAGAGGCCCGGTTGCCGGCAAGTGGACAATCACAGGAACCGCTTTTCTGATTCTGGCGTACTTCGGAAGCCAGTTCGTTCTGGAGTACATTCTGGCCAGATAACAGGGGCCGGGTTGACAGTAACAACACAGTGCCTATGATGGCGGAATCTTTATAACGACAGGATTCCGTCTTGAACGACGTTCCCTTAAGTGTGCTTTTCGGCATACTTGCTCTCCTGATCATTCTGTCAGGATTTTTCTCCAGTTCCGAAACGGGCATGATGTCCCTGAACCGTTACCGGCTACGCCACCTCGCCAGAAGCAAACACAAAGGCGCAGAACGGGCAGTAAAACTGCTGGAAAAGCCCGATCGTCTTATCGGTACCATCCTCACTGGTAACAACCTGGTTAACTTTGCTGCGGCCGCTCTCGCCACCATTATCAGCCAGCGTCTCTGGCCTGATAACCCGGATCTTGCCGTCTTTGTAAACACGATACTCTTCACACTGATCGTGCTGATCTTCGCTGAGCTGACGCCTAAAACTCTGGCCGCCATTGCTCCCGAGAAGATCGCGTTTCCGGCCTCACGGATTCTGATCGGACTGCAGTGGGCGCTGCATCCGGCCGTCTGGTTCGTAAACACCATTGCCAACGCTCTGCTGCGTCTTATCCGGATCGATGTAAACAACGCCACGCCAGACAACCTCAGCACCGAAGAACTGCGTACGGTCGTGCGCGAAGCCGGCTCTATGATTCCGAAGCGCCACCAGCACATGCTGATCTCTATTCTTGATCTGGAAAAGATGACGGTTAACGACATCATGGTTCCGCGCAATGAGATCATCGGTATCAACCTGGAAGATCCACTGGGCGATATCATTCAGCAGCTGCGGACCACTCAGCACACCCGCCTGCCGGTATACCGTGGCGACATTAATGATGTTGTTGGTGTGCTTCATACCCGCAACATCAGCCGGTTTCTGTCATCTGGTGAGTACCTGAAACAGGACATCGAAAAACTGAGTCGTGAGCCCTACTTCATTCCGGAAAGTACGCCACTGCATACGCAGCTGTTTAACTTCCAGAAGTACCAGCGTCGTATCGCACTGGTCGTCGATGAATACGGCGATGTGCAGGGCATCTGTACCCTGGAAGATATCCTCGAAGAAATCGTGGGCGAGTTTACCACTGACGTGGCCTCAAGCAGCTCGCCTGATGTCCATCCTCAGGACGACGGCAGCTTTATCATCGACGGTACGGCATTTGTCCGCGACGTGAATAAGACCATGCACTGGGACCTTCCTACCGACGGTCCTAAGTCTGTCAGCGGTATGATCGTTGAGTACCTGGAGCATATTCCTGAAGCGCCGGTCTGCCTGCGCATGGGACGCTACCGGATCGAGATCATGCAGATCAAAGACAACACCATCCGCAGCGCGAAAGTCACCTTCGATCCGAAATTCCGCGACGCGGACGATTGATTCCCAGAGCGGGGTAGGAACTGCCCCGCTTCAACAGCTACAATACCCCACCATTTTTCAGAGCCACCGAAACGAATTGTCATGACCGATCTGAACGCTCGCAAAATACTTGTCACCAGTGCCCTGCCCTACGCAAACGGCTCCATTCACTTAGGCCACCTGCTGGAATACATCCAGACCGATATCTGGGTCCGCTTCCAGAAAGCCCGCGGCCATCAGTGCACTTACGTGTGTGCTGACGATGCTCACGGCACGGCCATCATGCTGCGTGCCGAGAAAGAAGGCATCAGCCCGGAAGAGCAGATCGCCCGCGTCAAAGCTGAGCACGAAACCGATTTTGCCGATTTCCAGATCGCGTTTGATAATTTCCACAGCACACACAGCGAAGAAAACCGCGAGCTGTCGGCGGCTATCTACAAAGCCTGCCGCGACAAAGGCCACATCGCCACGCGCAGCATTAAGCAGCTGTACGATCCGGTCAAAGAACTGTTTCTGGCTGACCGTTACATCAAAGGCAACTGCCCTAAATGCGACGCCGAAGACCAGTACGGCGACAACTGTGAAGTCTGTGGCGCGACCTACACCCCGGCGGAGCTGAAAAAACCTTATTCGGTGATTTCTGGTGCCACGCCGGTTGAAAAAGAGTCCGAGCACTTCTTTTTTAAACTGCCGGACTTTCAGGACTTCCTGAAAGAGTGGACCCGTTCTGGCACCCTGCAGGACGAAGTCGCGAACAAGCTGGCCGAGTGGCTGGATTCTGGCCTGCAGGAATGGGATATCTCCCGTGATGCGCCGTACTTCGGTTTTGAAATTCCGGACGCTCCGGGCAAGTATTTCTACGTCTGGCTGGATGCACCGATCGGTTACATGGCGAGCTTCAAAAACCTGTGTGACCGCCGCGATGATCTGGATTTTGATGATTACTGGAAGAAAGGGTCTGACGCTGAGGTCTACCACTTCATCGGTAAAGACATCATCAACTTCCACGCCCTGTTCTGGCCATCCATGCTGACGGCTGCGGATTACCGCACGCCAACCGCGGTCAACGCACACGGTTTCGTCACGGTAAACGGCAGCAAGATGTCCAAGTCGCGTGGCACCTTCATCAAGGCCCGAACTTACCTGAATCATCTGAATCCTACGTATCTGCGCTACTACTTTGCCGCCAAACTCAGCAGCAGCGTCGACGACTTCGACCTCAACCTCGAAGACTTCGTGCAGCGTGTAAACTCGGATCTGGTGAACAAGCTGATTAATATTGCCAGCCGTACCGCCAACTTCATCAAGAAATCCGGTGGTGTTCTCAGTGAGACCTGTGCTGAAGAAGCCATGGTGAACGATTTCATCAACGCCGGTGATCATATCGCTGAGCTGTATGAGAAACGCGAATTCGGCCGCGCCATGAAAGAAATCATGACGCTGGCTGACCGTGCTAACGAATACATTCAGGCAAAAGCGCCATGGGCAATGTCGAAAGAAGAAGGCCGTGAGCAGGAAGTGCTCGAGGTCTGCTCGGTGGCCGTTAACCTGTTCCGTCAGCTGATGACTTACCTGTCACCGGTACTGCCGGAACTGGCGGACAAAACCGCCGCCTTCCTCAACCTGGAAACGCTGGGCTGGGAAGATCGTCGCACCATCCTGACGGGTCACGAGATCAACAAGTTCAAGCCGATGCTGGCCCGTGCCGAAATGGACAAGGTCACCGCCATTCTGGAAGAAACCAAAGCTGAACTTGAAAAAGAGAACGGTGGTGCTGCTCCAGCAGCTGAGAAGAAAGCGGACAAAAAAGCAGAGAAGAAGGCCAAGAACAAAGGGCCAGAGCTCCGTGAAGACGGCAACGAAGTGATCGCCGACACCATCGAGTTCCCGGACTTTGCCAAGGTTGACCTGCGTATTGCCCGTATCGTTAAGGCCGATCACGTTGAAGGAGCAGACAAACTGCTGCAACTGACACTGGACATCGGCAACGGCGAGACCCGTAACGTATTCTCCGGCATCAAAGCGGCCTACAAGCCCGAAGATCTGGAAGGGAAACTGACCGTGATGGTCGCCAACCTGGCACCGCGCAAAATGAAATTCGGACTGTCCGAGGGCATGGTGCTGGCCGCCGGCCCAGGTGGCAGCGATATTTACCTGCTTGAGCCTCACGATGGTGCTCAACCAGGCATGCGAGTAATGTAAGGAGAATATTATGAAAACACTGATTACCTGCCTTTCGGCAATGATCCTGCTGCTGGGAATGGTGAACGAAGCCCAGGCCAAGCGCTTTGGCAGCGGCGGTTTTGGTAAAGCGTTTCCGACTAAGACGGCCCCTGCCCCTCAGAAGCAGACGCCGCAGAAATCTACCCCCGACGGTGCCCAACAAGCTGCACCGGCTAAAGGTGGGCTGATGGGCGGTATGCTCGGTGGTCTTCTTGCCGGTGGCCTGTTCGCCTATCTGCTCGGCAGTGGTGCGTTTGAAGGTCTGCAGCTCATGGATATCCTGCTGTTCGCCGGTATCGCCTTTCTCCTGTTCAAACTGTTGAAAGGTGCGTCCCGACCACAGCATCGGGCAGCCACCAGCGCCGGACCACAGACGTTTCAGGCTGAAGCTCCGTTCTCTGGTTCGTCCGCCTCAGCAGATCACTCCTTGAATGAAGTGAACCTTCCCGATGGTTTTGACGCCGATACATTTATCGCCGGTGCACTGGAACACTACCGACTGGTGCAGCAGGCCTGGAATGAAGGCAACCTCGATCTCATCCGTGAGTATGTCAGCCCGGAACTCTACGCCGCTCTCGCAGCACAACGTAATCGTCTGATGGTGCCACCGCAGACAGAGATTCTTGATCTGGATGCCAGCATCGTACGTGCCGATGGCAATGCCACACATCGCGAGATCAGCATTCTGTTCAAAGGGCGCTGCAAAGATGAGCTGGAGAAGTCTGAAGACGGCATCTTTGACGTCTGGCATCTGGAGCGCGACATGCGCGAAGATGATTCTCCATGGATCGTCGTAGGTATCGAAGCCGAAGGTTGAGCAAAAAAAAGCCCGGTGAAACACCGGGCTTTAAAGTGGAGATAAAGATCCCTATGTCAGAACCTTTGAGCGGATAGTACTCTCACTTTTCCGCCTCAGATAGGGAAAATTCAGCCAAACAGTTACAAAACGCGCCATATGTTACACATGACTCGTTTTATGTAACAATCAGGCCAACCTATTCAGACACTTATACGACTGTGTCTAAGTATCTTCCAGGCACATATCCTGAGCGTGAAGTAACACAGGTACCCTGCTAACAGGGTGTCGCTCAGAAAATGCCCCCCCTGAATGATCCGGGTCGCACTCAGTACCAGACCCGTCACTACCCCCGCCCAGAACCATCCACGGGACCCCAGTGCCCAACCCAGCGCCATAAACCAGAATCCCATCGCAGCATGACCACTGACAAAGCTGTTGCAGCCTTTATCGCAGGACGAACTGATTTCGTAGGCTCGGGTAAACTCTTTGCGGCCACCAAATTGCTCAACATTCTTAGGGCGGGCGCGGTCAAACCCTTCTTTCGCCACGGAGTGCACGAGAATGCCCGGTCCTGCGAGCAGACTGACCAGCAGAAATACCCAGATACGATGGAGCGACTTATCCATCATGCCTTTCTTAAGACCAAGAAGCACAACCGCCAGCATCACCGGAACCAGCAGAAACGGCAGATACCGGAACAAGCCGTAGATAGAATCAGCTACCGGGCTGCTGGCGCCCCACCATGTATCCGTCGTGGGGTTATAAAACCAACCACTGACCGTGAGATCGACCGCAGGAAAGGCGACAAAGATAATCGAGAGAACAATAAAACTGAGCCAGTCCGCATGGCGGACGACAAAAGACTTCATGACGTTGTGTTCCGGAATTCTGGAATGCCAGAGGATACCGGAATTTTACTCTGGTGGTAGCCTCAGCGTTGGCAGGCGCAGGATATAGACAGTGACGCCCACTCCGATGGCAGGCAGAAGATAGTGCAGCATCGCCCGGTCGACCAGCACGAACGCGGTGAGTAACAGCATGCTCCACATCAGAATCAGGGTATAAACCTTTGCTTTGAGGGGCATCCCCTCGCCATTCAGGTAATAGACAAGATACCGGCCAAGACGCGGGTGACTGACCAGCCATTCATAGAAACGTGGCGAGGTACGGACAAAGCAGGCAGCCGCCAGCAGAAGAAAAGGGGTCGTCGGCAGTACCGGAAGGAAAATGCCGATGACTCCAAGAATGACACTCAACCACCCAGCGCCAATCACGCTGTATCGCAGCAGCGGATTGCGGATCATTGCCGGGCGTTGGACGGGTTCTGTCATCAGAGCCGCCGGCTGAAACGACGCCGGTACTCAGTCGGCGTAAGCCCCGTCTTTTTGCGGAACAGACGACGGAACGAGCTGGCGTCCTCATACCCCACATCCGACATTACAACATCAACAGTGCGGTCAGTTTCTTCAAGCAACTTGCGGGCGGATTCAATACGGATCGACTGGATATAGGTGTTAGGCGGCATATCGAGCGCCGCGTTAAAGCGGCGAATCAGAGTGCGCTTGGACATACCAAACTTATCAGCCAGCTCTTCAACCGTAATGTCACTGGCGTAATGCTCATCCAGCCAGGTCTGTATCTCAGCCACTTTGTCGTCTTTATGCGGCTTGGACAGACGCATCAGGGAATAGGTCAACTGGCTGTCACGGCGGTAATCAAACACAAATGCCTTGGCTGTCTGCACGGCGACTTCGAAGCTGATTAATCTTTCCAGCAGGTGCAGCGCCAGATCAAACCAGGACAGGCCGCCACCGGCACAGTATATATGGCCGTCCCGGGTAATCAGCTGATCGGCCTGTAACTCAACATCCGGATAGCGTTGCTGAAACAGGCTCTTATACCCCCAGTGAGTCGTCGCTTTGCGACCGCTCAGCACCCCGGCTTCTGCTAACAGAAAGGTCCCGGTGCAGTTACCACAGATCAGCCATTCTTTTTCATCCGCTCGACGTAACAGCTCCATTGTGCTGGACAGTTCTGACCCAACCAGCCCCGCGGGATCTCCCAGTGTCGGAATTACCAGAATGTCAGCATCTGTGACTTCGTCGTAGCTCATGTGCGCTCCCAGCTCAATGCCATTAATGCAGCGCACAATGCCGCCATCCGGCGAGGCAATACGCACATTAAACAGACGCTCTGGTGTCTGACCCTGAATTGAATTCCAGGTGACACCAGCGAGCGCGAGCAGATCGAGTACCCCGGTGATGGCGGAAGCGAGCGATTTCGGATACCCGACGACTACGACATTAAGCATGGTGTTTTGTCACGTACGGCTTGGTGAGTGTGTATCATGCCAATGACAGGGAATGATAACAAGTACCACCCAGAAATAAGAAATTAACTATCAAGTTGAGAAAAAATATAAATTTTAACTAAGAAAAGTCTCCTAATAAGATGACTACACACTTATAAAGGAGTAACGGAAATGAAACAGATCATCAGAAAAATCCGCCGCCCGGCCACCACCGACTGCGAATATAACTACGCCAACAATTACTACGGTGACCAGGTGTGCGTGAAACGCAGATAAGAAGCCTCAGGTGGGCTTCTTATAGCTCTTACGGAGTTGCTTACGGGCTTTATCGACTTTGATTTTCCGCTTGTTCTGGGTCCGCTCAACCGCTTGTGCGCGGCGCTTGCTGGAGTGACGGACCTCTTTTTTCTTGTCAGAAAACGGGTTGTCCCCTTTGCGGAACTCGAAGCGGATCGGTGTACCTTTAATATTCAGCACACGGCGGAAGGTGTTAGCCATGTAGCGCTTATAATCTTCAGGCAGCTCATCAACCATATTGCCGTGAACGACAATGATTGGTGGGTTAGAGCCCCCCTGGTGTGCATAACGCAGCTTAGGACGGCGGCCACGGACGATCGGCGGCTGATGCGAAGCCGCAGCGTCTTCCATAATCCGCGTGAGCATATTGGTCTGCCATTTTGCCATCGCCGACTCATACGCCTGATCGACTGACTCATACAGATGCCCGACCCCGGTACCATGTAACGCAGAAATAAAATGCATATCGGCAAAGGTCAGAAAATCGAAGCGGCGGTCAATTTCGTCTTTAACACGCTGCTTGTCATCCGCATCCATGCCATCCCATTTATTGATGGCAATCACCAGCGCCCGGCCGGAGTTGAGCACGAAGCTCAACATATGCAGATCCTGCTCTACGATCCCCGTACGCGCATCCAGCACCAGAATACAGACGTTACAGTCCTGAATGGCCTGCAGGGTTTTGATGATGGAGAATTTTTCCGCGGCTTCAGAAATGTTCTTCCGGCGGCGAACCCCCGCGGTATCAATCAGGGTATATTCCTGACCGTGACGTTCATAGGGGATATAAATGCTGTCCCGGGTGGTACCGGCTTCGTCAAAAACGACCACGCGGTCTTCGCCCAGAAAGCGGTTAACCAGTGTGGATTTACCCACATTCGGGCGCCCCACCACGGCGATCTTGATGCCTTTAATATCCAGCTCTTCGTGATCGCGCGCGCTTTCCTCCAGCTCGTCTTCGTAGTAATAGCCAGTTTCTTCTTCCGCCGCTTTCTCTTCGCCTTCCAGCTCATCCATGACGTAATCAATCAGCGCTGAAACACCGCGGTTATGTGCCGCAGCGATTGGCAGCGGCTCGCCCATACCCAGCTCGAAAAACTCGCCCAGAACCATATCAGGGTTCTTACCGTCGATCTTATTCGCAACCAGGTAGGCAGACTTTTCATTGCGACGCAGGTATTCCGCAATCATGCGGTCACCCGAGGTCATGCCTGCGGCGACATCGACCATAAAAAATACGATGTCTGCTTCACGGATTGCCTGAAAGCTCTGTGCCGCCATCGCCTCATCGATGCCCTCTTCCTGACCGCTGATACCGCCAGTATCAATGACAATAAAAGGACGATCGCCAACCTTCCCCTCGCCGTATTTACGGTCACGGGTCAGGCCCGCAATTTCAGCAACCAATGCATCACGGGTTTTGGTAAGACGGTTGAACAGGGTCGACTTACCGACATTCGGCCGGCCAACCAGTGCAATCACAGGTACCATGTCAGGAACCTCAGAACAGAGTTAAATTCGTTGCTGGTATTACTCGACGTCGAGTAATACCAGTTCACCATTGTTGGTATATACCAGCAAGCCTTCACTGGTATTGATCAGAGTGCTGCGGATACCAAAATCACGTCCGCGCACCAGACGCCAGTTAGTTGATTCCGGCTGGTGTGGATAATTCACATGCAATGGACGGGGACGCAGAAGAATCCGCCCGGTCAGACGACCATCCACCTGACTCAGGAAATGCACATAGCCTTCCGCATCCGCTACCGCCAGACTGGAACCAATGGCAGCTACCTGCCCCAGCGTACGCCCGCTGAGCGCCGCCTGATTCCAGCCCATGGCACCAGACAACATGTCGTAAGACTGAATCGCATCATCATCCAGGGTCAGATAGATACTGCCCAGTGCCAGTTCAGGGCTGGTGTAGCTGGAACCGTTTTCCTGCCAGATGACTTCGCCATTCTCAGCAACCGCGGCAATTTTACCGTGATACGACGCGGCATAAATAATACGTCCGTCCTGCACTGGCGCACCGTCGACATCGACCAGGCGCTCCAGTTCTGAACGCCCGTCAGGCACCCCAAGGCGGACATCCCAGCGCGGAATGCCGAGGGTTTTATCCAGGGCAACCAGCTTACCTGTGGCAAAGCCCGTGACGACGAGCTGATCAAGCACGAGTGGCGCACCAGTTCCGCGAACCGAAAGTACCGGCATTCCCGCCTCGTACGACCAGGCCTGAGCACCCGTGTCGCGTTCCAGCGCGGTCACGCGGCCGTCGATGGTCTGAACGAAGACCCGACGGGCATCAGCACTTGCCGTCGCAACCGCTTCGCTCGGCAGCATAGTGCGCCAGAGTTCTTCGCCGGTCTCTGCTGACAGAGCCACCAGCGATCCTTCTTTCAGGCTGACAAAAAGTTGATCGTCTTCCAGCGCGACGCCGCCCAGAATGTCCTGACCGAGATCGGTCGTCCATTCATTGTCACCGTCTTCCAGCGTGAGCGCCGATACGGTTCCCCGGGTGTCGGCTGCATAGACGATGCCATCCGCAACTGCCGCCCGCAGCCGCGTGTAAGTCACTCCCGGACCTTCTCCCAGCGAAGTACGCCAGCGCACAGACACATCAACAGATCCGTCTGTTGCCGCCAGTTCAGTCTTCTGAGTGCTGGCGCAACCGCTGAGCAGTATCAGCGCAGCGCTCAGCGTCACGGCAAGAAGCTTCCGGGGTGTGAGCATCAGGCGTCTTCTCCGCCAGTATTCAGAGTATCGATTTTACGCTGCAGAGTGCTGTTGGTCTGACCCAGAGTCCGGGCAGCTTCCATCGCACGCTGATACGCTTCGCGGGCATCCGCCAGTTGTCCTTTACGGTACAGGGCGTCACCACGGGCCTCTTCAATCTGTGGCGCAAAAGCCGCATCCGCAGACGGTGGCAATGCCGCCAGAGCTTCATCAGCGCGGTCCAGCTGAACCAGTACCGTCGCCAGACGTGCCTGCGCCAGCGATTTCACAGCACCGCTGTCGGCTTCTTTGATCAGCGTTTTCAGTTCTGCCGCCGCGGCTTCGTAATCACCGCTCTGAGCGGCCAGGCGTGCGATAAACAGACTACCGAAGTCAGCGTAAGCCGTGCTCGCGAACTCAGTCTTCAGCTGCTCAGCCAGAGCCTGCATCTCTGTCGCGTTATCCTGATTTTCCTGGGCCGCCAGTTCCACCAGCTGACTGTAGGTCGCAGACGCAGCCTCGCCCGTCGCTACCTTCTGGTCCTGCCAGTAATTCCAGCCGGTGACACCAGCAACCGCTACGGCTGCTGTCGCCAGCAGACCTGTACCGTTCTCAGACCACCATTTTTTAATGATCTCTGCCTGTTCTTCGTCCGTACGCAATTCGCTCATTGTCTGCTCTCCGACAGCCTGTTTCTTATTTTCAGTTCAGATGTTCTTTCAGCCAGTCACTCAACCCGGCCTGTGTAAGGGTCTGCTGATCAGCCCCACCGCGCAGGTCTTTAACGGTTACCTGCCCGGCTTCAATCTCGCTTTCGCCCAGCAGCAGCGCAATCAGCGCACCGCTTTTATCGGCTTTTTTCATCTGGCTCTTGAAGCTACCACCACCGCAATGTGTCTGTATCCGCAGCCACGGCTGTTCGCCACGCAGCTGATCAGACAGCAGAAGTGCCGCTTTTGCAGCCCCTTCGCCGACACCGCAGACATAGATATCGACGGTCTGCATGACTTCCTGCGGGATAACATCAAGCGTTTCCAGCAGCAGGATAAGGCGTTCGACACCCATTGCAAAACCAACGGCAGGCGTGGCTTTACCACCAAGCTGCTCGACCAGACCATCGTAACGTCCGCCAGCACAGACAGTTCCCTGCGCACCCAGCTTGTCTGTTACCCATTCAAAGACGGTTTTGCAGTAGTAATCCAGACCACGGACCAGGCGCTGATTAATCTCGTACTTCACGCCTGCAGCGTCAAGGATACTGCGCAGGGTTGCAAAATCTTCACGACTTTCATCGTCGAGGTAGTCATGCAGCTCTGGGGCATCGGCAAGCAGAGCCTGCGTTTCAGGGTTCTTACTGTCGAGAACCCGCAGCGGGTTCGTTTCAAGACGGCGCTGACTGTCTTCGTCCAGCTGATCCTTACGGGCCGACAGATAATCGACCAGAGCATCCCGGTAACGCGCACGCGCTTCATTGCTGCCGAGGGTGTTGAGCTGCAGCGTCACCGCCTCAGCCAGACCGAGCTGCTGCCATAAACGAGCGGTCATCAGGATCAGTTCAGCATCGACATCAGGCGTTGCCATCCCGAATGTCTCTACCCCAATCTGGTAGAACTGACGGTAACGGCCTTTCTGAGGGCGCTCGTGCCGGAACATAGGACCGGTGTACCAGAGTCGCTGCGTCTGGTTATAGAGCAACCCGGCTTCTTCACAGGCGCGGACACAGCTGGCAGTGCCTTCGGGACGTAAGGTCAGGCTATCGCCATTGCGGTCTTCGAAGGTATACATTTCTTTTTCAACGATATCGGTGACTTCACCAATAGAGCGTTTGAACAGCGCGGTCTGCTCGACAATCGGCATACGGATTTCATCGTAGCCGTATGAGGCCAGCAGATCTTTGACCGTGCCTTCCAGATACTGCCATACCGGGCTCTGCGCCGGCAGGATATCGTTCATTCCACGGATTGCCTGAATTTTATTACTCATAGTCTCTGTCTTGCTGTGACTGATCAGCTTTCGCTGACAATCAGATTTTTACGTTCTTCGTCCAGTTGAGTCGCGCGTTCACGGATCAGACGCTCAAGATCATCAACCAGGGTTTCGTTCTGCAGTTTGCCCGCTGGCTTGCCGTCGATGTACACCAGATTAGGTTGTCCACCGGCCAGACCCAGATCGGTCTCTTTCGCTTCACCCGGACCATTCACAACGCAACCGATCACAGACACACTCATGTCTGTACGGATATCTTCTACGCGCTGCTCCAGCTCATTCATGGTTTTGATGACATCAAAATTCTGACGTGAACAACTTGGACAGGCGATAAAGTTAATGCCGCGGGAGCGAAGCTTCAGCGATTTCAGCATATCCCAGCCGACTTTCACTTCTTCAACCGGATCGGCCGCAAGTGACACGCGGACCGTATCGCCGATGCCATCCCACAACAGCAGTCCAAGTCCGATGGATGACTTAACCGTACCACCACGCAGACCGCCGGCTTCCGTAATACCCAGGTGCAATGGCTGTTCGATCTGATCAGCGATTTTGCGGTACGCGGCCACCGTCATAAAAATATCGGACGCCTTCAGGCTGAGCTTGAAGTCAGGAAAATTCATCCGGTCCAGAATATCGATATGGCGCATTGCGGATTCCACCAGAGCGTCTGGTGTCGGTTCGCCATATTTCTTCTGCAGATCTTTCTCCAGAGAACCGGCATTCACCCCGATACGGATTGGAATATTCTTATCGCGGGCAGCCTCAACTACCGCACGGACTCTGTCTTCGCGACCAATGTTGCCCGGATTAATGCGCAGGCAGTCAACGCCAAGCTCTGCGACGCGCAGCGCGATGCGATAGTCAAAATGAATGTCGGAGACCAGAGGAATATCAACCTGCTTACGGATTTCTCCGAATGCCTCAGCTGCATCCATCGTCGGTACAGAGACACGGACGATATCAGCGCCGGCATCCTGGGCACGACGGATCTGAGCCACAGTCGCGGCCACATCCGTGGTTTCCGTGTTAGTCATGGTCTGAATAGCAATCGGGGCATCGCCGCCGACAGGGACATTACCTACCCAGATCTTACGACTCTTACGTCGTTTGATCGGGTTTTCCATATTCTTGTTCACAGCGTACCCCCGTGCAGGGACTCCTGATATAGGCGATATTCGTTAGATTTCGGGAAGCGTTGCTTCAGCTCTGCCGCCAGCTCAATTGCCCGACCGGTGTTCTGATGAATGGTCAGCAGTTTGATACCCAGCCACAGGCTGTGAGACGTATGTTTAGTCTGACCACGCTTCACCAGGCGGTCAAAACGCTCGTAGTACTTCATCGATTCGTCATAACGCTGGGCTTCGAATAACAACGTCGATGCGTTCACCAGCGCGTCTACGTTATAGGGGGCGAGACGCAGAGACTGTCCATAGGCCTCAATGGCTGCCGCAGGGTTATCCATGCGGTAGAAGTTGAGCGCAAGGTCGTTATAAGCTCCCACCCGATTGTTGTAGTAGCGGTCATTGGCCACTTCTTCGAGATAGGTCCGTGCCTTTTTATACTCTTTGATCTGAGAGTACAGCCGGCCCAGGTGATGTCTGGCCAGAGTGAAGCCCGGATCACCTTTGATTGCTTTCAGATAAAATTCTTCTGCCAGATCCAGTTCGCCTTCGGTCTGCCACACCAGCCCCATAGCGTCATTTGCCGGCGGGTTGTCGGGATCAATTTCCAGGGCTTTGTGGAGTCGGTCTCTGGCCCAGTCCGGGCGCCCTTTCTGAAGATAACCCAGACCCAGCTGGGTATAGTTCTCGACCGCTTTTTCTGGCGATGCCTTTTTCGTAAACCGGCTTTCAGTAACAGTGACGCAGCCGCTCAGTACGACCAGTGGCAGAACAATAAGCAGAGATCTGAGCAACAGACTTCGGGTCATACCTGATTGCCTTCCTGTGGATTATCAAGTTGTACCGCTTTTATATAGCGGGCGCTGCGGCGCGTGCGGTCTTCCACCTTACCGACCAGCTGACCGCAGGCAGCATCAATATCATCCCCGCGGGTGGAGCGGATCGTGGCAATGTAGTCACGACTGATCAGATGGTCCCGGAATTTGTACACGCGGTTGTTACTCGGGCGCTTATAACCCGAGTTCGGGAACGGATTGAACGGGATCAGATTAATCTTACAGGGCGTATTGCGCAGCAGCTGTGCCAGCGCTTCTGCCTGTTCGATGGAATCGTTGACGCCGTCAATCAGGGTATATTCAATCGTTGCTTTGCGGCGATCCGGGAGTTTACCCAGATAGCGGTTGGTGGCATCGATCAGCTCAGCCAGCGGATACTTTTTGTTGATCGGCACAAGGACATTGCGCAGATCATCCGTCGGAGCATGCAGAGAGACGGCCAGAGACACGTCGATCACATCACCCAGTTTATCCATCATAGGGACCACACCGGATGTACTCAGAGTCACCCGACGCTTTGACAGGCCGTAAGCGTTGTCATCCATCATCAGATGCATGGCATCGACCACGTTGTCGAAGTTCAGCAGCGGTTCGCCCATCCCCATCATCACCACATTGGTGATACGACGTTCGCGGCGCTCTCCGGGCTCATGGAAACTCATGGCTGCAACATATACCTGACCGATGATTTCAGCCACGGTCAGGTCCCGGTTAAAGCCCTGTTTACCAGTGGAGCAGAAACTACAGTCCAGAGCGCACCCGATCTGGGAGCTGACACACAGCGTACCGCGGTCTTTCTCTGGAATATAAACGGTCTCAACGGCACTGCCACCTGGCATACGCATCACCCATTTGCGGGTGCCGTCTTTAGAGAAATCTTCATAAACTACTTCAGGCAGGGCAACTTCACTGATCTCTGCCAACTTTGCGCGCAGAGCCTTGCCCATGTTCGTCATCTTCTCGAAATCTGACTCGCCGTACTGATGAATCCATTTCAGCATCTGATGAGCACGGAACTTCTTTTCGCCGATGCTGGCAAAAAACTCTTCCATCTTAGCGGGCGACAGCCCTAACAGATTGATCTTGGCGGGTGTATCAGACATCAGAGATTACCTGGAGTGATGCGTCCTGATTCAGGGTGATCAGGGAAGGGCTCCGCCCTCCCCTTATGCGTCACTCAGCGTGCGCAGATTTCTTCAGCGCTGAAGAAGTATGCGATTTCACGCGCAGCAGATTCTGCAGAGTCAGAACCGTGTACTGCGTTAGCATCGATGCTTTCAGCGAAGTCAGCACGGATAGTGCCTGCCGCAGCTTCTTTAGGGTTAGTTGCACCCATCAGTTCG
Organism: uncultured Thalassolituus sp.; assembly: GCF_950066645.1. GTDB lineage: Bacteria > Pseudomonadota > Gammaproteobacteria > Pseudomonadales > Oceanobacteraceae > Thalassolituus. The sequence continues at coordinate 171,896 of NZ_CATMFB010000002.1, forward strand.
CGGTTTTTAGCGATCGCGTTTTCACCTTCCAGAACCTGAACAACAACAGGGCCAGAAGTCATGAAACCAACCAGGTCACCGAAGAAAGGACGCTCTTTGTGCTCAGCGTAGAAACCGCCAGCTTTTTCGTCGTCCAGTTTAACCATTTTAGCGGCTACGATCTGCAGACCAGCTTTTTCGAAACGAGTCAGGATTTCACCGATAACGTTTTTACCAACAGCGTCCGGTTTAACGATCGACAGAGTGCGTTCAACAGCCATCTTTATGCTCCAAATTTGTGTGTTTAAGGGTTTGGGATCAAAAACCCGCGGATTATACGCACCTTTCTGTGAAAGTTGTAGAAAGGAACTCCCAATCGCCTGTAAAGACCAATACGCGGACTGCCCGCGGTTACTGGCGGCGCAGCAGGGTCACGACCCGCGTGATTTCCGCCAGCGCGTTTTCAACATCAGCAGACGAGGTATAACGCCCCAGCGTCATACGCAGACCCGCGTGTGCCAGGTCGTCGCTGCGGCCGATGGCTTTCAGCACATACGACGGCTCGACCGATTCCGAGTTACAGGCCGATCCTGAGGACACCGCAACTTTCGCCAGCGACGCCAGCAGAATCTCACCATCGACTCCCGCGAAGCTGACATTCAGATGATTCGCACAGCGCTGAGTTCCGTGACCGTTCAGGTAAACCTCCCCCAGGGCCTGCAGTCCCTGCCAGAGCTGATCTCGCAGCGCTCCGATACGGGCCTGATCCTGCTCCACCTGCTCAGTCACTAAACGGGCGGCCTCGCCCATACCCGCCAGCTGATGAGTAGCCAGCGTTCCCGAGCGCATGCCCCGCTCGTGTCCACCACCGTGCATCTGTGCAGCAATACGTATCTGTGGCTCACGGCGGACATACAAGGCACCGACCCCCTTGGGACCATAAAATTTGTGCGCAGAGACAGACAACAGGTCAACATCCCAGGTCCGGACATCGACAGGCATCTTACCTATCGCCTGAGCGGCATCCACATGCAGGATCGCATCATGAGACTTCAGCAGGGCCGCGATCGCCGGAATGTCGGTCACCGTCCCAAGTTCGTTATTCACAGCCATCAGGCTGACCAGGCAGGTATCAGGCTGCAGGGCATCAGCCACCTGCTCAGGATGTATCAGGCCATCGGCGTCTGGCGCCAGACGGGTCACAGAGACCTGATGCCAGCGCTCCAGCCAGGCGACAGTATCCAGTACCGCCTTGTGCTCAATGGCTGAGGTAATGATATGGAGTGGTGCATCAGGATTCTGCTGACGCAGATATTCAACCCGGCCCTTGATGGCGAGGTTGTTGCTCTCGGTTGCCCCACTGGTCCAGACGATCTCACGCGGGTCGGCGCCCAGCATGTCAGCGACCTGTCGCCTCGCCTGCTCGACGGCCTGCTCCGCCTGCCACCCGAAGCGGTGCGATCTTGACGCCGGGTTAGCAAAATTACCATCGGCAGTCAGGCAACGGGTTATGACGTCCGCCACTTCCGGAGCACAGGGAGTGGTGGCAGCATAATCGAGGTATAAAGGTTTCATATCGGCTTCCGGGATTGGAGAGTGGGCCATTGTCCGCACCCTCCTGGAGAGGTCAAGCGCCAGAGCCTGTCCGGGTCGGTCAGCCCGGCTCGTCGGCAGCGATCAGAGCTTCAATGCGCTGGCTGATCTGGCGGTCCTGACGTTCGGCAGTATCGCGGACTTCACGACGCTCAATCAGCTGACTGAGAGAAATGCCTTTGAGAAAAGCGTGGATCTGATCACTGAGATCCATCCACAGATGATGGGTCAGGCATTCCACACCGTCCTGACAGTCGCCTTTGCGCTGGCAACGGGTTGCATCCATTGATTCATTGACGGCATCAACGATTTCGGCAACGTTAATTTCTTTGTCTTCGCGACTCAGGCGATAACCGCCCCCCGGGCCACGGACGCTGGCCACCAGGCCACCGCGGCGGAGCTTGGCAAACAACTGCTCCAGATAAGAAAGCGATATTCCCTGCCGACCGGAGATATCATTGAGACTGACCGGCCCCTGGCGGGCGTGAATAGCCAGATCCAGCATGGCTGTCACCGCATAGCGGCCTTTGGTCGTTAAACGCATACATTCACCTCATGTGTGTCTGTCTGGATTATGCGTATATCCGAGCAATTCAGTCAACTTTATCCCCGGGCAGAACACCGGACTCTTTATCCGCTCCGAGCTTTTCGTGCAGACTGACAAAGGTCTCTTCTTCGAGTGTCGGCAGCGCATCGTCACAGCTGTGATCGCCGAGGTTATGCAGCGCCCGGCACATGCTGTCGATCTTACGGTCAACGTGGTGCATATGATCCATCAGGTTGTGAATCGAGCGAGCAATCGGGTCCGGCATATCATCTGTCATGCCGTACGCATCAAAGCCGATCTTGGCGGCCATTTCACGGCGACGGTTTTCATCCGCCGTCGTCGCCTTGCGTACAATACGCCCGGGAATGCCCACCACAGTCACGCCATCAGGCACATCTTTGTTCACAACAGCATTCGAGCCGATACGGGCATCACGACCGATAGTGATCGGCCCCAGAACTTTGGCCCCCGCACCCACTACAACACCGTCCTGCAAGGTCGGGTGACGCTTGCCTTTGTTCCAGCTGGTGCCGCCGAGAGTAACCCCGTGGTACAGGGTACAGTCATCGCCAATTTCAGCCGTTTCTCCGATCACGACGCCCATACCATGGTCAATAAAGAAACGACGACCTATCGTTGCCCCCGGATGAATCTCAATTCCGGTCATCCAGCGGCTGAAGGTAGACAACAGCCGCGCCAGCCACTTCAGCCCCCGCAGCCAGAGCCAGTTTGCCAGGCGATAGTGGATAATCGCATGTACGCCGGGGTAAGTGGTCAGCACTTCAAATGTGTTACGCGCCGCCGGGTCCCGGTCGAACACGCAGGCGATGTCTTCACGCAGTGTACTGAGGCTCAATCCTCTTCCCCTTTCTTCTGATGTGCGCGTTCTGCGGTGCGTTCTACGGCGACCAGCATGCCACGCAGGATATTGATTTCCATCCTGTCTGGTGCCGCGCGCTGAAACAGGCGCCGCATCCGGGACATAAGCTGCTTAGGAGTATTGGGGTCAAGGAAGCCAATCTCAACCAGTGTCTTTTCCATATGCTGCAACATACCGTTCAGCTGCTCGTGTGTTGCCATCGGGTAATCCCAGTCCACACCCCAGCGCGCCTCATCGGCAGAGTCATTTTCCGCAGGCAGGGAGGCTAACCGCAACTCATAGCACAGCACCTGAATCGCCTGGGCGACATTCAGCGAGGAGAAGGCTTCGTCGGTAGGGATATGCACATGCGCGTGACACAGGTGCAGCTCTTCGTTGGTCAGCCCGCGGCTTTCGCGACCAAACACCACCGCGATCTCGTTGTCTGCCGCAGCCGCCTGAGCGGCCCGGTCGGCACACTGACGGGGTGACATCAGTGGCCAGGGAATCGAACGGCTGCGCGCACTGGTACCGACCACCAGGCCACAATCGGCGATGGCTTCTTCAAGCGTGGCCGTGATCACGACGTTATCGAGAATATCTTCAGCCCGTGACGAGCGCTGAATTGCCTCTTCGTCGACCGCCGCAATCGGATCAACCAGATAAAGGCGACTCAACCCCATATTCTTCATGGCCCGCGCCGCCGCACCAATATTGCCGGAGTGGGTCGTATTGACCATCACAATACGGATCTGATTCAACATCGCTGCGCCTGCTACCTGTTTCGACTGTAAAGTCCGGGAGTTTATCGTAAAACGGGCTTCGCCAACCACTTATACGCTGATATACTGCGCGCCCTATTTTGATCGGGCGGCGCCACAAGCGGCGCCCGGCAACGTTCTTTACACAGACAGGAATGCTCATATGCAACCCATGGTGAATCTGGCGTTGCGCGCCGCGCGTAATGCAGGACAGGACCTTGTGCGTCGACTCGACCGCTTTGATGCTGCTCAGAGTACCGACCAGGAAAAAGCGAAATTCATCGCAGACTGCACGATCGGTCTGGAGAAAGGCATTATCTTCGAACTGAAGAAGTCCCTGCCTGACCACAACTATGAAGGCCGTGAGACGGGCCTGAATGGTACCGATGACAAGCAGCCGACCTGGCAGATCTGTGTGATCGACGATATTGCTAACTTCCGCGTGGGCATTCCTGCATTCGCCATCATCATCTCATGCATGGTGAACGGCAAAACTGAGCATGCTGTTATCCTTAACCCGATGAACGGTGACGAGTTCACAGCTTCACGCGGCCGTGGCGCTCAGCTGAACAACCGTCGCATCCGCTGCGGATCGCAGAACACCCTGTCTGATGCAATTACTGCGTTCACTCAGCCTATGGGCCTGAGCGATACCGCGTCACAACAGCGCGCTAAAATAAACACCCTGATGCAATCCGGCTACGATGTGCGCAGCATTGGCTCCAATGCCCTGACGCTGTCTTATGTCGCTGCCGATCGCTTCCAGGCTGCCTTTATTTCAGATATGGACAGCTTTTCTCTGAATGCAGGCGGTCTGATCGCGTCTGAAGCCGGTTGTCTGCTGGCAGACATCAACGGGCAACCCCGCATTGCTGCGCCAGCCAACGTCGCTGTCGCTAACCCTCGCCTGCTGAAGTCTCTCCTGACTCTCTGATCAGCATCTGGCCAGTTCAGAACTCCGGTCTATACTCAGATAGTTGACCGGAGGATCTGATATGTTCTGGCATAAATTTCAGTTACTGCTTTGCTGGCTGGGCGAAGCTCAGTCATGTGATCATCTTGAATTCCATCGTCCAGATGGTGACCATCAGGCGTAAAAAAAGCGGCCTGCGCCGCTTTTTCTATTGCTTTCTGTTCAGCGGATCGCCGATACGTCTTCAGCCTGCGGGCCCTTATCACCACGCACAACCGAAAACTTAACGCGCTGCCCTTCTGACAGTGAGCGGTGGCCCTGGCCGCGGATTGAACGGAAGTGAACAAATACATCTTCCCCTTCGTCCCACGTAATAAAGCCAAAGCCCTTCTTAACATTGAACCACTTCACCACACCGCGTTCCCGTCCGTCTTCTACATCAGACTCAACGACGGTACCACTGCTGCGCTGACGACGACGACGTACTGGCACCAGCTGCGCGGAGGCGAAACTCATGGCAAACGTCAGGACACCCAGCACGGCCAGCATAGCCACCACGCCTTCCGCGCGGAGCAAACCAGCGACCGTCAGCGCACTACCGTCCGCCAGCATCAGTCCTTTTGCCATTGCACCCAGCAGCCCCGCTACAACCAGAGGCGCGAGTACAGCGAATACCACTGCAACCACTATTTTACGAATCATTAACTTACCCATGTGTTATCTCTATTCCCGCATTGTTATCATCAACGCCTGCGGCTTGTGACTCTCAGGCCATTGACAAGTCGGCTATGAAAGCCCAATTAGTCAAAAAAATCAACACGATAGCATCCGGGATGCCCATGACATCTAGCGCCGATCAACATTCTCAGGACCAGATCACCGAACTGGAAACCAGAATTACCTTCCTCGAAGACACCGTCGATACCCTGAATCAGGAGCTCGCGACCCTGTCAGCTGACTTCCGAGTAGCCAAAGAGGCTCTCAAGATGGTGTATGCAAAACTTGAGAATCTTCAGTCCGGAGATGGCGGAATCCGCAACCCGGCTGACGAGCCACCCCCCCCACATTACTGATACCGGGCGAATGGCTGAAAAGAACCAGTTTTTACCCGTGCGTAACATTTAAACGCATCTTTTGTGGGAGTACACTAAGCGCCTTTTCAGCACCGCAGTGCGTCATGCTTCATCTGTCACAATGAATGCGCACTGTGGTGATTCCACGCCTATACAACCAGGTCTGATTATGAGTGTTATCAGAAAAGTAAGGACCAGCCTGATCAGCTGGCAACAGAAAATTCTTTATCGCCTGATCAAAACCAAAGTCATTGGTGCCGATATGAAATCATCAGGCATCGATCCCGAAAAGCCAATTATTTACGCCATGCAATATCCCTCCTACGCGGAGCAGATGGTGATAGATAAAGAAGTCAGTAAATTCGGCTGGCGTACCCCCTTCCAGCAACTCCTCAGCAAAAGCCTTCCGGGCCGTCCGTTTTTCAGCGTCTATAAACGCCCGGGAAATCCTTTCAGAAAAGACGGTGTTCCGATCGTCGCCCGTCAGATGCAACGCCAGGCCGAATGGATGCTGGCCGAAAAAGGCCGCGATATTCAGGTCGTGCCCGTCCGAGTCATGTGGGGCCGTGCTCCGGAGCGTGAACGTTCATTTCTGCGTATCTGGTTGCAGAACAGCGGCGCACTGGGCAGCCGCCTGATGACATTTTTTGCTGTGATGTTTAACGGCCGCAATACCTTCGTACATTTCAGTCAGCCACTGTCACTCCGTGAACTCGCGGGCGATGCCAGCTCTGCTGAAATCGTAGCGCGCAAGCTGTCACGGGTCCTGCGGGTACACAACCGCCAGGTGACCAACTCGGTACTGGGCCCTGAGTTATCACACCGCCGCACCTTAGTGCACCAGATCCCCAACCGCCCCCTGGTGCGTCAGGTCATTGATGAAGAGATTGAGCAGAAGGCCACGTCCCGTGACCGTTTGCAGGCTCAGGCGCTTAAATACGCGGATGAAATTGCGTCCAATATTTCCTACACCAATGTTCGCTTCCTCGACCACCTGCTCACCTGGGTCTGGAATAAAATCTACAACGGCACGGAAATTCACAATCTTGAGCCACTGAAAGAAGTTAGCAAAGATAATACGATTATTTATGTGCCCTGCCATCGCAGCCACATCGATTACCTGCTGCTGTCTTACGTGCTTTATCACAAAGGGTTGCAACTGCCTCACATTGCAGCGGGTATCAACCTGAATATGCCGGTGGTCGGATCTATCCTGCGTCGTGGCGGTGCTTTCTTTATGCGCCGTACGTTCCGTGACAACCGACTCTACGCCGCAGTGTTTGACGAATATCTGCATTCTGTTTTCACCCACGGCTATTCCACTGAGTATTTCGTTGAAGGTGGCCGTAGCCGCACCGGGCGGACTCTGAGTCCGAAAGCAGGCATGCTGGCGATGACGCTGCGTTCTTATCTGCGGGATTCCCGTAAGCCGATTATTTTTGTCCCGGTCTACACCGGATACGAAAAAGTGTTCGAAGAGAAAAGCTACCTCGGCGAATTACGTGGCAAGACGAAAAAGAAAGAGAGCCTGCTGGATGTACTCGGCACACTGCGCTCATTTAAAAAATCATTCGGCAAAGTGAACGTTACCTTTGGTGAACCCGTCCACCTGACAGAATTTCTGAACGAACGTCGACCTGGCTGGGATACCGAAGACTACAGCGATACGTCGTTCCGTCCTGACTGGGCACCGGCCATGGTCGACCAGCTGGCCCGGAGGGTTACAACAGAAATCAACCGTGCAGCTTCCGTTAACCCGATCAATCTGATCGCTATGACGATTCTCTCTGCGCCACGCCAGGCCATGGATGAAACGCAGCTGGTACGTCAGATGGAAGCCTACCGCGACCTGCTTGCTATGGCTCCTTACACGGATATGACCGTACTGCCACAAGGGCACGGCAAAGACTGGCTCGCTCATGCCGAAGAGCTGGATACCGTGTCACGCAGTAAACACGCAATGGGCGATCTGATTCAGACCAATGAGCGCCAGGCCGTCACGCTGACTTACTACCGCAACAATATTCTCCATATTTTTGCACTGCCTTCCCTGATTGCCTGCCTGCTGCTGAATAACCGCCGGAATTCCTTCGAAGATATCCGCAGTCACTGCCATGTGCTATATCCATTCCTTAAAGCAGAACTGTTTCTGCATTGGGAAAAAGACACGCTCGATAAGGCAATCAGCCACTGGCTGGATGTCTTCTGTCAGCGTGGCTATATCACCCAGAACGGCGACTATTATCACTGCGCTGATTCAGACAGTGAGCAGTTCCCGCACCTGCAGGGTATGGCAGAACACATCATGCAGACACTGCAGCGATACTTTCTGGCCACCTCACGTCTGCAGAAGCAAGGCAGTGGCAATATCTCTGCCGCCCAGCTTGAAGAGCAATCAACTCTGCTGGCACAGCGCCTGAGTCTGCTTTATGGAATTAATGCACCGGAGTTTTTTGATAAGGCTCTGTTCCGCACGCTGATTCAGGAGCTGATCCGGGCAGAAATGATCAGTGAGGGACAGGACGGTACATTATCGTTTGATGAAGGGCTTAACCCTCTCACCGACATACTCGAAAACGTACTCAACGGCGCACTGCGCCAGACGATCCTGAGCAGTATCTGATGACACTGCCCCGGCTACACCGGGGCAGCCTCACTCTTCTGGCGCACTCACCTTCGCGAGTGCATACACATCAAAGCGGTTCGATTTCCCTGTAAGACTGTAAGATGGCGCCTTCCCCGCGAGAGGAGCTGCTTTGCGCGCCCGCTTAACCACGACCCGACAACGGGCGCATGACATGGCACGGGCGAGTAATTCATCGGCGTCCAGATCCTGCCCGACAATATCCCGGAAGGCCTGCATGTCTTTCTTAACCGCTGCGGTCTGGCGCGGATCATGATCAAACATGGGGTCCAGATAGACAATATCTGCAAGCCAACCCTGAGCGGGCGGCACCAGTAAATCGTGACTGGAGCCGAAGCTGAGTTGAATTCTCTCACAGACTGGCCCTGCCTCCGGATCATCTGTCGCACGCAACAGACCATCTTCGAGGAGTGCGGCAACCACAGGCTGGCGTTCAAATGCCTTCACCTGGCAGCCCAGACTGGCGAGCACAAATGCATCACGGCCTAAACCCGCAGTGGCATCCACCACAGTCGGAATATACCCCGAGCTGACCCCGACAGCCTTGGCAATGTCCTGGCCTTTTCCACCGCCAAATTTTCTCCGGTGAGCGACCGCCCCACCACAGAAATCAACCACGACCCGGGTTTTAGGCGAGCCCCCCTGACGCAGACTCAGGCCGTCATCATCAAGGCACAGGTGATGTCCCGGCTGATCAAGCATATCAGCGGTTCCCGGTGTAAAACCGTAAGTTGTACAGAGAGCATTGAATCGCTCACCACAACTTGTCGTGAGCGGAATCAGGCAGGCCATATCAGATAAAGAAGGCGATCAGAACCGCCCCCAGAATCAGCCGGTAAACCACAAACGGCATCATTCCGATACGGTTAATAAAAGCGAGGAAATAATAAATGCAGACCCAGGCACTGACCGCGGAAATTGCTACGCCCAACGTCAGCGCCCGCCAGTCAACAGGGCCCGCCTCCTGGACGAGATCGAGCGTCTTAAGTGCGCCAGCCGCAAGAATCAGAGGTACTGACAATAAAAACGAAAAGCGCGCAGCATCTACCCGCTGAAGGCCGAGAAACAGAGCAGCAGTAATGGTAATACCCGACCGCGACGTCCCGGGAATCAGAGCGAACATCTGGGCAACGCCAATCACCAGCGCCATCATCAGAGTCATCCCCGCCAGACTGACCTCGCCCTGCCGGACCCGGTCTGAAATACCAAGCAGAATACCAAAGCCGATGGTGGTCGCAGCGATCACTGCGGTTGAACGCAGATTTGCTTCAATCCAGTCGTCGAACAGAAGGCCAGCAAGCCCTGCTGGGATGGTTGCCAGACCTACATACCAGGCCAGCCGCCCATTATTATCCGGCTGACGCGTAAATCCGGTGGTCACCCAGCCGTGTATCAGACCGCTGATGTCTTTGCGGAAGTACAGCATGACCGCAGCAAGGGTGCCGACATGAACGGCAACATCAAATGCCAGCCCCTGATCTTCCCAACCAAACATACGCGATGGGAGGATGAGATGCGCCGAACTGGAGATCGGCAAAAACTCAGTCAGCCCCTGAAGAACAGCAAGAACGATAACTTCAATCAGATCCACGACACTTTCCCTATATCAAGGTGTTGAATGAAACAGCCTCAGCGTTTCAGAAGGCTTGGCTGTTCGTCGAGTTTTTTCCAGGCAACCGAGTTGCGCAGATATACCGGCGGATGAGCATCAGCATCCCCAAACTTACCGTCTTTCCAGGCTTCAGCAGCGAGACGGGACATCGTTCGGGCTTCGGGACGAATTCCCGAGTAGGTAAGATCACAGCCAGCAAAGGGCATCAGTTGAAGACCGTCTCCGGCAATCACCCCATCCCAGTCCGCAATGGCCTCCAGACAAGCTTCCGGACTTCCGACCTGCTCATCCCCTGCAGGAACGCAAATTCCATTCTGAAGCTCGTAGGTGCCCCAGAATACTTCTCCCATATGGGCATCCATAAGAGTAAGCGCACGAGGACGGGTGTCTTCAGAAAGTGCCGCCTGTGCAATTGTCGCCAGAGACGAGATCCCACATACAGGAAGATCCAGCGCCAGAGATACGCCCTGAGCAACAGCCACCGCAATCCGGATACCGGTAAAAGAACCCGGTCCACAACCGAAAGCCACGCCATCGAGCTCAGAACGACTGATTCCGGCATCACTCATTAATTCGTCAACCATTGGCAACAGGCGTTGCGCATGCCTGCGGGGCTGATCTTCCGTCAACCAGAGGGTTTCGCCATTCAGGTTCAGGGCAACAGAACACAGGGTGGAAGAAGCATCGAGAATGAGTAACGAGGACATAACAGCAGGTCTGCAGATTTCAGTGTCGAGAGTATAACAAGGTTCCTGCCTACTCCTGAATAACAGATTGCCAGCCCTGTCAGACTGACATAAAAAAACCCGGCCAGGCCGGGTTTCTTTTCATCGTCGCGAATCAGGATTCACTGGCCGGCTTAGTATCTTCTGCCGGAAAGTTACTCACTGGAGCCGGAGTTGGTGCGCTCTCGACTTTCGCTTCTGCCGCAGGCGCTGGCTTTGGAGCTGCAGGCTTCTTAACCGGAGCTTTCTTAGCTGGCGCTTTTTTCGCTGGTGCCTTTTTGGCTGCAGGCTTAGCTGCCGCTTTCTTGGCTGGCGCTTTTTTAGCAGGAGCCTTCTTCGCTACAGGTGCTTCAGCTTTTGCAGCCGTTGCTGCTTTAGCTGGGCGACCGCGCTTCTTAGGTGCAGCCGTTGTTGTCGCTGCGGCGGTAGTCGCCTTAGCTGGACGGCCACGCTTCTTAGGAGCGGCAGCTGTTGCTGCAGTTGTTGCTTTCGCTGGACGACCGCGTTTCTTAGGCGCAGCGGTCGCTGCTGCAGTCGTTGCTTTTGCTGGACGACCGCGCTTCTTAGGAGCGGCTGCCGTTGCTGTCGTTGTTGCTTTCGCCGGACGACCACGCTTCTTAGGAGCAGCTTTCGCTGTTGTAGCAGTCGTTGCCTTAGCTGGACGGCCACGCTTCTTAGGAGCGGCTGACGCAGCTGCTGCTTTAGCAGGACGACCACGGCGTGCAGCTGGCTTTGACTCCAGATCTGCAATCGCTTTTTCGATCTTCTTGCTGTCAGCAGCCAGCTTCTTATCAGACGCTGTAGTTTTCGCTTTTACTTTACGTGCATCTTCACGAGCACGTTTTGCTTTCCACTGATCCGCAAATTTGGTCAGTGCTTTTTCCAGTTCGCTTTCAGCTTTGCTGGCCAGCGTTGATTCAAATTCAGCAAGCGCCGCTGCGGCTTTTGCTGCATTTTCTTCAATACGGACTTTCAGTGCCGCAACTTTTACACCTTTACGCGCATTCGCAACAGCTTCACGCAGCGCAACCATCTTTTCTTTCTCAGCGGAAACCCGTGCAGTCGCCGTGGCTACAGCACGCTTGCTTGCCGCTGTTGCTTTTGGCGCTTTTGCTTTTGTACGGGCAGCTGCAAGCTTCTCAGAAGCTGCATCAATTCGAGCCTGTTGTTTCGTCTGAGCTGCAACCGCTTTTTCAACTGCGGCTTCTGCTTTTGCAATCACTGCTGGAACAGCAGGAGCTGCAGGCTTACTCGCCGCTGGCTTCCGACCGCGCTTGGCAGGTGCTTTAGTTCTGGCCATAGATATGTCCTCTTTTATTTTCGCAATTATAAAAGTGGGGGTAGGCAGACCGCCCCTTTTTTTGTCTGACAGCTGATAGCCAGACCGGCAGACAGCCAACGACAACTATTAATCTGACGATTAATTGATATCAGTATATTAAGTAAACGACGGAATAATAGTATTTTCCCGAAAAAATACCAAAAAAAAGCCCATACCGGCTAAAAAAACGATTAATAACTCAATTTCTTCCGTTTTATTGTCCCGTTTGTACCATTACGGTGCACGGTTATGCATAGAGCAGGAATATTGAATCTGGAGAAATTGCAGGAAACAAAAAAGGGGCCGAAGCCCCTTTTATGAGATATCGCGTCCGTATCAGGACAGCGCTGCCATCACTTTATCAGTGATATCTTTCAACGAACCGACACCCGGGATATGAGAATACTCTGGCGCACTTTCGCCTTTTTCTTCACGCAGCTTTTTATAAAAGCTGACCAGTGGTGCAGTCTGATCATGATAAATAGCAAGACGCTTACGAACAGTATCTTCCTGGTCGTCATCACGCTGAATCAGATCTTCGCCGGTTTCATCGTCTTTACCCTCAGTTTTTGGCGGGTTGTATACCACGTGATATACACGGCCAGAACCCTGGTGAACACGACGGCCACTCAGACGTTTAACGATTTCTTCGTCTGCGACATCAATTTCGATCACATGATCAATCGCCACACCTGCTTCAAGCATAGCTTCTGCCTGAGGAATCGTGCGTGGGAAACCATCGAACAGGAAGCCATTCACACAGTCGTCCTGCTGAATACGCTCTTTTACCAGACCGATAATGATCTCATCAGACACCAGACCGCCGGTTTCCATGATCTCTTTAACTTTCAGACCCAGTTCAGATTCTGCCGCCACTGCTGCACGCAGCATGTCACCGGTAGAGATCTGAGGAATGGAAAATTTTTCACAGATGAACTGTGCCTGGGTACCTTTACCTGCCCCGGGCGCACCCAAAAGAATGACGCGCATGCGCATGCTCCTCGATTTGACAAAACTGGCCCGCTGGTTGTTATTGTTCAATATTTAACCAGCCGTAAGAAAAATAGGCCTAACCTTACTCTTAAGCCGACATTTGCTCAAGTGATTGTAGTCAAAAACAACCTGCCAACCAGCCCGACTTTGGTCGGGCCAGCTGCTTTCACTGTCATCACCCTGTATTGCGCATACCTGCGGCAATACCGGCCATGGTGACCATCAGTGCCTTTTCCACTTCATCACTGACCAGATCACCCGCCTGACGCTCGCGGAAGAGCAATTCGGCCTGTAAGTAGTGAAGCGGATCGGTGTATGGATTACGTACCTGCATGGAGTGCTGCAATGCCAGGTTATCCTGCAACAGCTCGGTCTGTTCCTTAACCTGAAGCACCAGGTCCCGGACATGGGCAAGGCGCTGCCGTAACAGGCTGCCGAGAGGCTGCATGGAAGGATCGACCAGAATACTCTCGTAGTATTCAGCGATGGAGCCATCGGCTTTAGAAAGCACCATTTCTAGCATATCGATATAGGTGCGGAAAAACGGCCATTCGGCATACATTTCCTGCAGTGTACCCAGGCGCCCTCCATCAATCTGGCGTTCAAGTGCAGTATCCGCACCTAACCACGCAGGTAACATCAGGCGAATCTGGGTCCAGGCAAAAATCCACGGGATCGCCCGCAGCGTTTCTATGCCTCCGCCACTGCGGCGACGTGCAGGGCGGCTACCCAGCGACAGTTTTCCCAGTTCCTGCTCCGGAGTGGCAGCGCGGAAATAACTGACAAAATCCGGATGCTCCCGCACCATTGCCCGATACGACTGTACGCCGTCAGCGGCGAGATCATGCATCAACTGGCGCCACTCTTCCCGGGGCTTTTCCGGTGGCAGAAAATTCGCCTCCAGTACCGAAGAGACATACACCTTCAGGTTGCGTGCAGCGACTTCCGGTAAGCCGAATTTAAAGCGGATCATTTCACCCTGTTCCGTCACCCGCAATCCACCTTTTACCGAACCTGGCGGCTGCGCGAGGATTGCACGGTGGGCTGGGCCACCACCCCGCCCGACCGTGCCACCACGACCATGGAACAGGCGCAGGCTGAAACCCTGTTCTTCTGCCACACGGGACAAGGTTTCCTGCGCCTGGTACTGAGCCCAGACGGCGGCCAGCTGGCCTGCGTCTTTAGAAGAATCTGAGTAACCTATCATGACCTGCTGACGGCACTGACTGTATTCACGATACCAGGGCACCTGCCAGAGTTTTTCCATACGCGGTCCGGACTGTTCAAGGTCTGACAGAGTTTCAAATAACGGGACCACTGGCATCGGATATTTAAGGCCGCTGGCGCGTAACAGAAGCGCTACCGCAAGAATATCGGAGGGTTCGCTTGCCATTGAAATAATGTAACAGGAGACGCCCTGACCAATCGGTTCACCTAAAACCTTCATGGTCGCAAGCACTTCTGCAGCTTCTTCCGACGGTGTCCAGTCATCAGAGATCAGTGGGCGCTTAGACGCGAGTTCTTTTAACAGAAACTCCTGCTTTTTATCTTCTGACCACGACAGATAATCGCCCCAGCCATAAAATTCACACAATTCCTGCAATACACCGGCATGGCGTCCGGACTCCTGACGGACATCCAGCCTCACGAGCGTCAGGCCAAAACAGGATGCACGCCTCAGCGTGTCGAGAAGGTAGCCATCTGCGATGTGGTCGAGGCCGCACCCAACCAGACTGTCGTAACAGGCGGTCAATGGATCGACCAGATCTTTTTCATCGAGCATGGGTTGCTTGCGGCTCTCTTCACCGGCCGCCTTTGCCTGCGCCCACTGACGCGTATGCTCGAGACGGGTACGCAGCTCATGAAGACAATCACGATAAGGCTCCCGGCCCGGATATCGGGTTTTAAATTCATGAGACGCTGCAGCCATCGACAGCTGACTGCCCAGAATTTCGATATCACGTAAAAAGAGATCCGCGGCCATCCAGCGCGCCAGATACAGGACTTCCCGGGTGACGGTGGATGTGACATTGGGATTTCCATCACGGTCACCGCCCATCCAGGACGAAAACCGGACAGGCACGGCATTCAGAGGCAGTGATGACGCATCGCGTTTACTGAGTTCTTTATCGAGCGTTCTGATCAGGCGCGGTACGGCATACCACAGGGAATTTTCAATCACTGCAAATCCCCACTTGGCTTCGTCTACCGCTGTCGGACGCACTTTGCGTATTTCATCGGTATGCCAGATCTCATCAATCAGCCGGGAAATTTTTAACTCCAGAGAGCCCAGTTCAGGATGGTCTTCCCGAAGGTCGTCACGACGCTGTAGCAGGCGCGAAATTTCATCGTACTTCTGAATCAGCGTACGGCGGGTAATCTCAGTGGGGTGTGCGGTCAGAACCAGCTCGATGTTCGCTTTTGCGATTTTCCGGGTCAGGGCGTCGCCATTAATACCCTCTTTATCGAGCCGGTCGAGAAGACCAGAGAACATATGATCAACGCCATCACTGATCTTTTCTTCCCGTCGCCAGCTGACACCGTGCTGCTGCTCGGCAATGTTGGCCAGGTTCAGAAACTGATTAAATCCACGGACCACAGGGACCAGTGACTCATCGCTCAGTCCTTTCAGAAGACGTAACAACTTATCGCGCTCTTCGGCATCACCATTTCGTGCACGCTTTGCCTGTTTGCGGATCGTTTCTATCTGCTCAAGCACTGCTTTACCGACATGACGCTCAATTGTTTCGCCTAAGGCGTTTCCCAGCATACGGACTTTGTCACGCAGCAAAGAATCCAGCTCCTCCATCTCACTCCCCTTAATCCGGTGATTTTGAGTGCATCGCATTACTTCAGTGTGAGCAAAATGTCAGGAAACTCAAGTAAGAATCATCAGGTCGGCGGCTACGGTCGTACTCCCACCGGGCTTTGTGATTCAACGGTATGCCAAAGTTTCCATAGAGGGAGGAAATCTGCCGGAACTTTTGCCATAAATTCAGAACAGAAGTCTGACAACGCAAGGAGAGGAATATGCCAATGAAAGTTGCTGATCTGATGACCCACTGGCAAAGCGAATTTGGTTCTGAATTATCTGCTGCCAGCTACAGTCTGCCACTGAAATCCCAGGATGCCGCGAGAGTGGAGGCACTGACAGAAATGTTTCCGTCGATGACGCGTGAACAGATCCTCCGGGACCTGATCAGCGCCGCCCTGGATGATCTGACGTCTGGGTTTCCTTATGTCGCAGGAGACAAAGTGGTCGCAGAAGATGAAGAAGGATTTCCGCTGTATGAAGATGTTGGACTGACACCCAGATTTCTGGAACTGACCCGCAAGCACCTGAATCAGACACAGGAAGAGCGTCACTGACGCCCGTTCAGCTATCGCGCTCCTGACGCTTGGCCTGCTGCCAGGCGTCTTCCATATCGCCCTCCGACATCTGCGCCCAGCCTCCACGCTGCTCAGCCACCTGCTCTACGACAGAAAACCGCTCACTGAAACGTTGATTCGTTCCGCGCAGCGCTGTTTCCGGGTTAATTCCCTGATGTCGGGCCAGGTTTGTGACAGCGAACAGAAGATCGCCGATTTCCTTTTCCAGAGCGTGCTGGTCACCCTTTTTCAGTTCAACCAGAACCTCGTCAAACTCCTCGCGGATTTTATCGACCACACCCGTGGTGTCTTTCCAGTCAAAGCCGACCCCTGATGCTTTTTTCTGCAGTTTTACTGCACGGGTCAGTCCCGGCAGCGTCACAGGCACGTCATCAAGAAGACCTTTACTGCGCTTGGGTGCCAACGCTTTTTCCTGCTGTTTGATCTCTTCCCAGCGCGCTGCAATCCACGCCTCGTCAGGCTCATCTCCGGGAGAGCGACAACTCTCCTTTGTACCTTCCGGGAAAACGTGGGGATGTCTACGGATTAATTTTTCAACCAGCCGGTGCACGATACTGTGCAGGTTAAACCAGCCTTTTTCATCGGCCATCTGTCCGTAAAAGATCACCTGAAATAACAGGTCACCTAATTCTTCTTCGAGATGTGGCCAGTCCTGACGCTCAATCGCGTCGGCAACCTCATAGGCTTCCTCCAGAGTGTGCGGAAGAATAGAGGCGAAATCCTGTTTCAGATCCCAGGGACAACCGGTTTCAGGGTGACGCAACCGCCGCATAACATAGAGAAGATCGTCAACAGAATAAGCGGCCATTAATGCCCTGCCCTCACACGGCGGGTAGAAAGAACGTTTGGCAACTGCTCGATTTTACTCATGACTTTCGCCAGACGTTCGAGGCTGTCGACTTCAACTGTCATATTCATGCTTGCGGTGTTTTCGCCCTGATTCGACAGGGTGTTCACTGCAATCACGTTAACACGCTCGTTCGCCAGCAATGCACTCACGTCCCGCAACAGACCTGTACGGTCATACGCGGTAACGGCCATTTCGACCGGATAGAGCTGGCCGGGTCTGTGACCCCAGCTGACCTGCAGAACACGTCGCGGCTCTACCGCCGCCAGATGCAACAGATTTTCGCAGTCACTGCGATGGACTGTCACACCACGCCCCAGGGTGACGTAGCCGCGGATATCATCACCCGGCACGGGCAGACAGCACTGCGCCATCTGCGTCATCAGGTTGCCGACACCTTCAATAAATACATCGTCACCACCACTGTGCCTGTCTTTCGGCTCGTGCCGACGTATCAGTGGCAGTTCCTGCTGTTTATGCAGGCTGGTATCTACCTGCTTCAGTAACTGATGTACGATCTGCCCGATACGCAGATCGCCAGCACCGACCGCCGCAAACATATCCTCGGCCGAGCGCATATTCAGCACTTTCGCAACATCGTGAAGTGGCTCGTCGACCAGATCGAGACGGTCCATTTCGCGAAACACCAGCTGGCGTCCTTCTTCAATATTCTTATCCCGGTCCTGCAGCTTAAACCAGTGAGCGACTTTTGCCCGGGCGCGGGTGGTATGAATATACCCGGCGTCCGGATACAGCCAGTCACGGCTTGGGTGTGCGCTCGGATGAGTCAGAATTTCAACCTGCTCACCGGTTTTTAATAAGTACGTCAGAGGAACGATGCGACCATTCACTTTTGCGCCACGGCATTTGTTGCCCACTTCGGTGTGAACGCGATAGGCAAAATCCACCGGCGAAGCTTTTGGTGGCAGATCCACCACATGCCCCTCAGGCGTAAATACATAGATGCGGTCCGGATTGATATCAGAGCGCAGCTCGCCGGCCAGTTGAGGCAGATCATCCAGTTCTTCGTGCCACTCAAGCACCTGACGCAACCAGGCTATCTTCTGTTCGTAGCCCTGATCTTTGGCGTTAATATCCGTGCCTTTATACAACCAGTGCGCGCAGACACCCAGCTCGGCATCTTCGTGCATCTGGTGGGTACGGATCTGAACCTCAATCACCTTACCTTCCGGTCCGACAACTGCGGTGTGCAGTGAGCGGTATCCGTTCTCTTTCGGGTTGGCGATATAGTCGTCAAATTCGTTCGGAATGTGTCGCCACAGGGTATGTACTATCCCCAGTGCGGCATAACAGTCCCGGACTTCAGGGACCAGAACCCGGACCGCGCGGATGTCATAAATCTGAGAAAAATCGAGATTTTTACGGCTCATTTTTCTCCAGATACTGTAGATGTGCTTTGCCCTGCCATAGACATCACAGGCGATACCTGACGCCGCCATTTCACCGCGCAGGCGGCTGACGACAGTCTCAATATAATCCTGACGGGCGAGACGCTTTTCATCGAGCAGCGAGGCGATCTTTTTATATGCGCCCGGCTGCAGATAACGGAAAGCCAGATCTTCCAGCTCCCATTTAAGATGACCAATGCCCAGGCGATGAGCAAGCGGGGCGTAAATATTGAAAACTTCTTCCGCGACTTTGCGGCGTTTGTCTTCCGGTGCATCCTTCACTGCGCGGATGGCAGATGTCCGCTCAGCCAGCTTGATCAGGGCAACACGCACGTCGTCGATCATAGCTACCAGCATTTTCCGCAGGTTATCCACCTGCGCTTCCCGCTGTCCAAGTACGACTTCATCGCGGGAATTCTGCAGTGCACTGATCGCAGCCATGCGCAGAACACCTTCGATCAGCTTGGCAACCTCTGCCCCAAACTGGCGTTCAACTTTCTGCAGCGACAGGCGACCTTCCCGCACGGCCCGATACAGCAACGAGGCAATAATTGAAGCATTATCAAGACGCAGATCGATCAGAATCTGCGCCATTTCGATCCCCATCTGCACACTGTCAATGGACCAGTAAGTGCGGTTCGCGATGGCTTCATCAGAAAGCTGTTTCGCCAGCATCAGCGCATCACGCAGAACCTCTGGTTCTTTCATGTGCGTTGTACAGCGGATGTCTTCTATCCAACGATCAATATCAAGAGAACCGTCGTGCAGAAGGGGGTGATCTTCACGGACTTTAACCATTACTTACCCCGGTACTCCAGCAACACCATGGTTTCGACATGGTGAGTCTGTGGGAACATATCCATAATTCCTGTTTTCTTCACTTCATAACCTGCAGCACACAATGCTCCCAGGTCCCGTGCCAGCGTCGCTGCATCGCAGGACACATAGAGGACGCGCGCAACCCGGCGTCGGATCAACTCAGGCACAACCGCAGCTGCGCCCGCCCTTGGAGGGTCAAGCAGCACTGCATCCGGCTCAGGCAGAACACTCAGTGCTGCCGTCTCCGACAGATCTGCCCGGATTGCCTGCAAAGGAAGGGCCAACTTTTCGGCCTGAGCCTTCAGACTGTTGACCATGCTGTCCTGTCCTTCCACTGCCACGACATGGCGACAGTGACTGGCGAGGGGCATAGAAAAATTCCCATGTCCCGCAAACAGGTCCCAGATCTGCTCATTTTCAGCAGGAGCCAGCCACTCAAGTGCCTGAGCCACCATCTGCCTGTTCACGGCGCCGTTTACCTGAATAAAATCATCCGGCTGTATCCGCAGTTTTAAGCCTTCTACCTGATGCCAGAGTTCGTCAGGATCTTCAGGCCAGAGACAGTCTGCCTCAGCGCCTTTTTCTGTGCGCACCCAAAGCTGTAACTGGCGGGCAGAGCGCTGCTGCCAGGCATCAAACTGCGTTGCCAGTACGTTACGATCGTTATGCCCCAGTGGTTTCAGGGCGCGTACAACAAAGACCAGCGCATTATCGGCCCAAAGCGGTTCTATCTGGGTAATCAGGCTGCGCGCCTCAAGGCTCCCGATCAGTGCCCGCCAGGCATCCCAATCAAGAGCCTCGTGGTCGGGCAGCACTGCGCAGCGACTGATGTTGCTGAGGTGCTTTGATCCTTCTTCGCGAAAACCGACAAAATTTGTATTCTGATCTTTGCTGAAGCGCACTCCGAGACGCGCTTTACGGCGATAGCCCCAGGCATCCCCCGTCAGCGCCTGGCTCCATTGCGGGACGGCCACTTTCTGACGACTGAGTTCACGCTCTACCCTTGCCTGTTTAAATGCTACCTGCGCATCGGCGGTCATATGCTGCAGATCGCAGCCGCCACAGCGACGGTAATGCGGACACGGGGGTTCGGTTCTCTCTGGCGCTGGCGCTTCAACACTGTCGAGACGGGTATGCCAGATTTTTTTACTGCGGTTTTCGAGACGCGCTGTTACGCGCTCGCCAGGCAGGGCGCCCGGTACGAAATACACGTCTCTGCCAAGCCGACCAACGCCCTGTCCTTCTGAATTAAGGTTATCAATGGTCAGACTGACTACCCGACCCTTTCCTGACTGTGTCACTGGCGTTACCGTCGCGGCGCTTTTGATTTATGCCCCATATCAGGGCGTTTTTTGTTTTTTCAAGTTATGTGACCGGAAACGGCACGCAACTTACTTTGGAGCAAAGACCCCGGATGACAGATAGCGGTCACCCCGGTCACAGACAATGGCAACGATCGTGGCATTTTTCTCTGTGGCAGCAAGCTTCAGTGCTGCCGCAACGGCACCACCCGATGACACACCACAGAAGATCCCTTCTTCGCGGGCGAGGGCACGCATCGTGTCTTCTGCCTCCTGCTGACCGATATCCATCACCCGATCCACGCGGCTACGATCAAAAATGGTCGGCAGATACTCCTCTGGCCAGCGCCGGATGCCAGGAATCGCAGCCCCCTCTGAAGGCTGCAATCCAACGATGCAGATGTCAGAATTCTGTTCCTTGAGGTAACGGGAGGTCCCCATAATTGTTCCCGTCGTACCCATTGAACTGACGAAGTGAGTCACCTGCCCCTGGGTCTGCTGCCAGATTTCGGGGCCGGTGCCGTGGTAATGTGCTTCAGGGTTATCAAGGTTGCCGAACTGGTTCAGCACAATCCCTTTGCCTTCCTCCTGCATCTTAAGAGCAAGATCCCGGGCGCCTTCCATGCCCTCTTCTTTACTGACAAGGATCAGTTCAGCCCCGTAAGCTTCCATGGCCCAGCGACGCTCCATGGTCGCGTTATCGGGCATGATCAGAATCATACGGTAGCCCATGATGGCAGCGGCCATGGCCAGCGCAATCCCGGTATTGCCGCTGGTCGCTTCAACCAGAGTATCGCCCGGGCGGATATCACCGCGCTGTTCTGCACGCTGAATCATCGACAGTGCCGGGCGGTCTTTGACCGAGCCTGCCGGATTATTGCCTTCGAGCTTCAGTAATACCGTGCTTCCTGAGTCCGCTGGTACCAGGCGTTGCAGTCGCACGAGAGGGGTATTGCCCACACAGTCAGCGATGGTCGGATAGCGGATATCGGTCACGGGAGAACCCTCAAGCTGGAAAAGCCGCTTATTCTACCCATCTCACTGGCCGCTGGCGACGGTCGCAGGAAGCGTTATGTTTGCACCCCGCCATTGTCGCCTATATTCTGACACTTTAATCCTCTGAAGCCTTTTCCCATGAAAAACTGGAGCATACGCAACCGTATTCTTTTTCTCGCTCTGCTCCCCGGTGTGCTGGTTTCACTGATTCTCGGCATATTCTTTATCTCGGGCCGCTCCAGTGACCTTCAGGATCTCTTGTCCCAACGTGCACTCGCCATGGCGAAACAGCTGGCTCCAACATGTGAATACGGTGTCATGACCGGCAGCGTTGGCATTCTGCAGAACATTGCCAACAGCATGCTGGAAGAACGGGATGTCCGCGCGGTCAACCTGTACGACCAGGAAATGAATATTCTGGCCCATGCCGGCCCCCGCATGATCGCCAACCGCATCGGTTCTACCGTAGTTAAAGACAGTCAGTTACAGCTGGTCTACACCGACGGCTCTGTCCGGGTTAAAGCACCAATATTTGCCCAGAACCTGATTATTGCGGATCAGCTTTCAGATCAGTTTTATGCGCAGCCACGCAGCCCCGAAGAGGAAAAACTTCTGGGCTGGGCGGAAATTGAATTGTCGAGCACCAACACCCGTCTGGCGCAGTATCAGCATATCGCCAGCTCACTCTCGATTATTTCTATCGTTCTGTTGCTTTGTCTGGTTCTGGCCCTGCGCATCAGCCGAACCGTCGGCGAGCCCGTAAAAGATATTCTCAGAACACTGGATGATATCCGCGCCGGGCGTCTCGAAAGCCGTGTGCATATTCACGAAGGCGCAGAACTGCAGGCGCTGGCCTCTGGCGTAAATGCTATGGCCTCTGCCCTGCAGCGCGCGAACATTGAATATCAGCAGAATATTGAGCAGGCCAACCGCGAAAACCAGGAAACCATTGATGAACTGGAAATCCGCAACCACGAGCTGACTCTCGGTCGTAAACAGGCTCTTGAAGCGAGTCGGATGAAATCGGAATTCCTGGCTAATGTGTCCCACGAAATCCGTACACCACTGAACGGAATTATCGGCTTCTCTGAACTGCTTGAACGCACTCAGATCAGCGAACGCCAGGGAGATTATCTCCAGACCATCCGGCGCTCCTCCGAAGACCTGCTGAACATCATTAACGATATTCTCGATTTATCAAAAATCGATGCCGGTAAACTTATTATTGAAAATTCCGGATTTAATCTGCGCGACGTTATTGAAGAGGCACTTCAGGTACTTGCTCCCGAAGCCGCATCGCGGGGAATTTCTTTAATACAGTGTATATCTCCGGATATTCCGGGTCAGTTGTGTGGCGACCGTTTGCGGTTAAAGCAGATTCTGACGAACCTGATTAATAACGCCGTGAAATTTACACCGGAAGGCAGTGTGACTGTCCGTGTGTATCCCATCCGTCGGGAAAGCAGCAGCATTCAACTTCAGTTCGATGTCTGTGATACCGGGATCGGCATGACTCCGGAACAGCAGGACAGGCTGTTTCAGGCCTTTTCTCAGGCTGATGCCTCTATTGCCCGTCAATATGGCGGGACTGGCTTGGGGCTGATTATTTCGAAAGCGCTGGTTGAAACCATGAAAGGTGAAATCCGGGTCATCAGCAGCGAAGGTGAAGGCTCGACCTTCTCATTTACGATTCACGCCAATATTGAGTCTGGCAACAATGAGAACCTGCCTGCACTCGAAGATCTGAGTGTGGCACTTATTGAGGATCAGGCGGACTGGGCAGAAGATACCGCGGGTCTGCTGGCTTACTGGCAGTGTCAGTATCAACGCTTTGACAGCGCGGTTGAGTTCTTTTCCCATTGCACGAACCATCCGGACCAGCGTCCTGAATGCCTGATTCTGTCACTCGACCGCTCGGAAGTCGGTGCTCAGTATCTGGAAGACTGGTTCACGCTCTGCAGCGACATGGAAATCGCCGTCATTCCGATCATCCGCAACGGCAAAGACGGCGACGAGGCTGGCCTGCCTGAGCCTTCTCTGACACTCCATCG
This sequence comes from uncultured Thalassolituus sp., assembly GCF_950066645.1. Classification (GTDB taxonomy): domain Bacteria; phylum Pseudomonadota; class Gammaproteobacteria; order Pseudomonadales; family Oceanobacteraceae; genus Thalassolituus. Next base: position 195,729 of record NZ_CATMFB010000002.1, read on the forward strand.
CCCCTTTACTCAGCACCGCCTGCTGACCCACCTGCAGAGCGCCACTGGTCGTACCGTCCAGAGTGAAACCGTCGCAGAAGAAACAAGGTTGCAGACCCCTCCCACCATCCTTGCGGTAGATGACAACGAGGCCAACCTGAAACTGGTGGTGACTCTGCTGCAGGAGCTGGGAGTCGATGTACTCGCCGCCTCTTCCGGATACGAGGCCGTCGCGATCGTGAGCCGCGAACAGGTCGACCTCGTGCTGATGGACATTCAGATGCCAGGTATGTCGGGGACAGAGGCTACCGCCTGTATCCGTGATATTCCCGGTAAAAGCACCCTGCCAGTGGTTGCTCTGACCGCCCACGCCATGGCCGATGAGCGTCAGGTACTTATTCAGGTAGGAATGAACGATTATCAGACCAAGCCGGTATCACAAGCTCAGCTTGCCCGGATTATTGAGCGATGGACAGGCTACACCGCACCGGCAGAAACACCGGTAACCATTGCCCACCCAGGTAAAGACGTCGGACAGAATGTCATTTTCAGCACGCGCCAGGCACTGCATCATGCCAATCAGAACATGGGCCTGGCCGTCGATATGTTCGGAATGCTGCTCGACAATATGCAGGACGACAAAGAGAAAATTCTCACGCTCTGGGAAATGGAATCGTTAGACGAACTGCTTGAAGCGGTGCATCGTCTGCATGGAGCAACGCGCTACTGCGGCGTCCCTGCACTGCGTATCGCTCTGGATAAATTTGAAACACTACTGAAAGCAAATAAGGCGACCGAATTTCCTCAGGCATTACGTGCCGTGATCGGGCAGATTGATGCTCTGGCGCAATGGGCACAGGACAATGACTGGGAAGCACTGCTTCAGGAAGACAGCACGGCAAACGCCTGAATAAGATGTCCTTCATCAGAAAGACTGAGCATAAACTGACGACCGCCGAGTCGTTTCATATGCTGCAACGCCGCCCCGTTCACTGAGACCTCGGGGCACCCCTCCGCTGACCGGAGGATACAGAAATCCTGAAAGCTGACGCCCTGGCCAATCCCCGTCCCCAGGGCTTTGGAAAGCGCTTCTTTTGCAGCAAACGCCTTAGCAAGATAATTGCCGGGGCGTTTATGATCAGAAAATATCGTCCATTCCTGCTCGCACAGAATACGCCGGGCGAAGCGCTCCCCGTGTTCAGAAAGCGCAGCCTCAATCCGCGAACTGTCGAGCAGGTCAGTACCGATTCCAACCACCCCGGAATTCACGACTCAGCCCCGGGCCTTTTCGAGCAGTGCCCGCATTTCGCGAACCGCCGCATCCAGCCCACTGAAAACAGCACGCGCAATAATAGCGTGGCCGATATTCAGTTCATTCATCTGTGGGATGGCCGCAATCGCCTCGACATTGTGATAGTGCAGACCATGACCCGCATTTACGATCAGTCCCTTTTCTGCAGCGTAAGCTGCTGCATGACGGATCCGCTCCAGCTCTTCCTGAGCCTCTTCCGGAGTGTCTGCATCCGCGTACGCACCGGTATGCAGTTCAATGACCGGCGCGCCGGTGCGCACGGTTGCATCAATCTGAGCTTCTTCCGGGTCGATAAACAGAGACACTTCTGCGCCGATGGCAGCCAGACGGGCAACTGCCTGACGCACAGATTCTTCCTGGCCCGCGACGTCCAGTCCACCTTCAGTGGTCAACTCTTCACGCTTTTCCGGTACCAGGCAGCAGGCCGCTGGGCGGACGTCTTCTGCCAGTTTCAGCATTCGTTCTGTGACTGCCATTTCGAGGTTCATACGACTCTGTAGCGTCTGGGCGAGCAGTCGTACATCGCGCTCCTGAATATGGCGACCATCTTCCCGTGGATGCACCGTAATACCATCGGCACCAGCATGCTCCGCAACAAAAGCAGCCTGTACCGGGTCAGGATAAATGGTGCCACGCGCCTGACGCAGTGTCGCGACATGATCAATATTTACACCCAGTAACACCCTGGAACCTGCCATAATTTCCTCACTCAGTTCCGGCCACCCTGAAGGCAGACCGTCTTCATTCTGATAGTTTAAACGTTTCAGCGGCTGCGCCTGCTATCGAGCAGTTCGCGACTGACCAGAGAGCGTGGCAGCACGGCATCGAGTGCAACCCTCAGGACCTGTCGGGCAACCAGAAGGGCTTGCCCGGATCCCAGACGCCCCGCTCCGATATCAAGCAGTACCGCACCCGGATAACCTGACTCAGATTCAACGAAACCCGCAACCGCATCATAACGATAGCTTGCGGCTTTCACCACCGGACCACCCTGCGCCTGATCCCAGGAAACGCCATAGCCGAGTTCGAGCAACAATCGCTGCTCAAACACCCGCAACCACGGCTCCGGTGAGGAGGTAGTTTCCAGTCCTTCAAGTGTCTGATGGTACAGCCGGTAAAGTGCAGGGACAGGCTCTGAACGCGGCAGAAGCAGCACCAGCAACTCGGTGATATAGAGCGCACAGATCAGCGACCGCTCTTTCAGGTCAAAGCTTTTCCGGACCTCTGAGGCCTTCAGCCGCGACCAGTCGCGGCCAGTCTGCCAATCGCCTTCGCACAATTCAAAGAGGTCGGGTAACCGGGCTGGCGGTGAGACCCTGACGGGTACCAGCCCTTCTTCTGCCGAAAAGACATCCAGCAGATGGTCCCGTTCTGCGACGGGTTGTCGCCTGAGCAGGAACCAGTGCTTCAAACTCAGTCCTGATCGTCGTATCCGAGGCTGCGTAATGCCCGCTCGTCATCCGACCAGTTCGACTTCACTTTCACCCACAGATTAAGCATCACTTTAGAATCGAACAGGGTTTCCATGTCCTTCCGCGCTTCCTGACCAATCTGTTTGATGCGGTAACCGCCATCACCGATGACAATGCGCTTCTGTGAAGACCGCTCCACCAGAATCAGCGCACTGATTTCAATCAGACGGCCATCGTGAACAAATTCTTCAATTTCGACCGTCATCGAATATGGCAGTTCATCCCCCAACTGACGCATGATTTTCTCACGCACAAGCTCTGCAGCAAGAAAGCGGGAGCTGCGATCAGTGATCTGATCTTCCGGATAAAAATACGGACTCTCCGGCAGATAAGTGGTGATCAGATGCTCAAGCCGTTCAACGTTGTGTCCGGTTTTCGCACTGAGTGGAACAATCTGATCCCACTTATGACGACTGCTCAGCTCTTCCAGATACGGCAACATGTCGTCTTTTTCTTTAATGAAGTCGACTTTATTCACCACCAGAATCGCAGGTGCGCGCTGTTGCTTGATCGTCTGCAGAACCATCTCGTCTTCTTCGGTCCAGCGCAGACGGTCAACCACCATCACAATCAGATCAACGTCTTTTACTGCGGTGGTCGCGGCACGGTTCATATAGCGGTTAATTGCTTTATCGTGTGCCTTATGAATTCCGGGAGTATCGACAAAAACAATCTGCGTATCGTTCTCGGTCAGAATGCCAAGTATCTGATGTCTGGTCGTCTGAGGTTTACGTGAGGTGATAGAGAGCTTCTGCCCCAGAATCCGGTTCATCAGGGTTGATTTACCGACATTCGGGCGCCCTACGATGGCCACAAAGCCTGTTCGAGTCATTCTGCTGTCTCCGGGTCGAGACCCAAAATTTCAATCATCTGTGAAGCTGCGGACTGCTCAGCAATCCGGCGGCTACTGCCACTTGCAACGACCGCACGGTCAACCTCAGGGATACGACACTCTACGGTAAACATCTGCTCGTTCCCCGGCCCATCGACCTTAAGAACTTCGTATTTCGGCAGGCGTGATTTATTTGCCTGCTGATGCTCCTGCAGTCGGGTTTTAGGGTCTTTAATCGGGTCCTGCAGGCTCAGTTCCTGCAGACGACTGTCAAACCAGGTAAGAATCCGTTCGCGGGCGGCTTCCATCCCAGCGTCCAGATAAATCGCACCGATCACCGCTTCGACTGCATCGGCAAGAATAGACTCGCGACGGTAACCGCCGCTCTTCAGCTCGCCGCTGCCGAGGATTAAGAACTCACCCAGATCAAAATCAAGCGCAATCTTCGCCAGGGTTTCCCCCTTGACCAAGCGGGCACGTAAGCGTGAGAGCTTACCTTCTTTCGCCTGACCAAACTTACTGAACAGGGCATCCGCAATCACGAAATTAAGAATAGAGTCGCCAAGAAATTCGAGGCGTTCGTTATTGATTGAGGATTTACTTCGATGGGTCAGAGCAAGCTCAATAAGGCTTTCGTCGCGAAAGGTATAACCCAGTCGCTGAGAGAGTTTTAACAGAGGATTATTCACTTGGTAAATTCTTTACGCTGATGAAAAGTAAGCACAACGTCGATATTACCGAGGAAGTGGCCACGATTTTCATAGGTCCAGTCCAGCACGACACCCCCGCGTTCCCGGGTAATCACCACACCGTCGACAGACACCCGGATGTCGTTACTGCTCAGTCTGCGGGCGAGCTCTGCCCGGACATCGCGGACTGAGGTCGTATTCCCGACTTTGCCACTTTCTTCCAGATTATCCAGGATAATCCCGACTTCCATATCGTCGAAATAAATGGGCACGATCACCAGCAAGCCACGCAACAGGATCACCCCGACCAGAATCAGGGAGAGAAAAGTCACTGAAGACATGCCTTGCTGTGTTTTCATAATCAGTCGTCCACTTTAAGAACAGCCAGGAACGCAGACTGTGGAATTTCCACGCTGCCGATCTGTTTCATACGTTTCTTACCTTCTTTCTGCTTCTGCAGCAGCTTCTTCTTACGGGAGACGTCACCACCATAACACTTGGCGGTCACGTTTTTACGCAATGCTTTTACTGTAGTACGGGCAACAACCTGATTACCAATCGCGGCCTGAATCGCTACATCAAACATCTGACGAGGGATAAGCTCTTTCATCTTCTCGGTCAGCAGTGTGCCACGACGACGCACACTTTCACGGTGCATGATCACCGCAAGAGCATCAACCCGTTCACCGTTGACCAGAACATCCAGGCGAACCAGAGGCGCTTCCTGGAAGCGGCTGAAAGAATAATCCAGCGACGCGAATCCACGACTTGCTGACTTCAGACGATCGAAGAAGTCCATTACGACTTCCGCCATCGGAATTTCGTATTTCAGCGATACCTGACTGCCCGTGTACTGCATATCGACCTGCACTCCGCGTTTCTCAACACAGAGGGAAATGACATTCCCGAGGTAATCCTGCGGCACGAGAATGCTGCATTCAGCGATAGGCTCACGCATTTCCTCGATTGAGCCAGCGTCCGGCAGTTTGGATGGGTTATCAACAAGCAGCGTCTCGCCCTTACGGTTAACTACTTCGTAAATTACCGTTGGTGCTGTGGTGATAAGATCCAGATCATATTCACGCTCAAGACGTTCCTGAATAATTTCCATGTGCAGCATCCCCAGGAAGCCACAGCGGAAACCAAAACCAAGTGCGTCCGAATTTTCTGGCTCATAAAAGAGCGAGGCGTCATTCAGAGAGAGTTTCTCAAGCGCATCCCGGAAGGCTTCAAAGTCATCTGAAGAGACCGGGAACAGACCCGCGTATACCTGAGGCTTAACTTTCTGGAAGCCCGGAAGCGACGACGTGGTATCCGCGTGCTTGGTGCTGACAATGGTATCCCCGACTGGGGCACCATGAATGTCTTTAATACTGGCAACCAGATAACCCACTTCACCCGTGCCCAACTGAGGGCGTTTGGTCATTTTCGGGGTGAAATAACCGACATCGTCCACAATATGGTCGCGTCCGGTAAACTTCATCCGGATCTTGTCGCCTTTGCGGATCGATCCGTTTTTCACCCGGATCAGCGACACAACCCCCAGATAAGAGTCAAACCAGGAGTCAATAATCAGCGCTTGCAGGGGTGCATCAGGATCACCCTCCGGAGCAGGGATATGCGCGACCAGGTCCTCCAGAACGTCTTCAACGTTAAGACCGCTTTTCGCACTGCAGCGTACCGCTTCGGTTGCGTCAATGCCGATGATGTCTTCGATTTCCTGCGCAACGCGGTCAGGATCAGCCTGTGGCAGATCCATTTTGTTCAGAACCGGGCGGACTTCAAGGCCCTGCTCAATGGCGGTGTAGCAGTTTGCCACCGACTGAGCTTCAACGCCCTGAGCCGCATCCACCACCAGCAGAGCGCCCTCACAGGCAGACAGCGAGCGGCTGACTTCATAACTGAAGTCCACGTGTCCAGGGGTATCAATGAAGTTCAGCTGATAAGTTTCGCCATTACGGGCGGTGTAGTTGAGCGTGACACTCTGCGCCTTAATGGTGATACCACGTTCACGCTCAATGTCCATTGAGTCAAGAACCTGCGCCTGCATCTCACGATCAGACAACCCACCACAGACCTGAATAAAGCGGTCAGAGAGTGTCGATTTGCCGTGATCAATGTGGGCGATAATGGAAAAGTTGCGAATGTGGTCCAGCTGGCTCACAGAATAATCATCCGGTAGTAATATCAAAGGGCGGATTTTACCTGAAGGGCTGTGCAAAGGCTATGCAGAGGGGGAAGAGTCAGGGCCGGCTGCTCCGGCCCCGATACGGTCAATCTATACGCAGTGGGATAAAAGAGGCCTGACCACGACGGACGATACGCATAGGAACGTTACGCTTTTCCGGCAAAGCAGCGATGATACGGTCAAAATCATCGACGCCGCGGATGATCTCACCACCGATCATGGTGATCAGATCCCCCCGGACCACGCCCGCATTGGCGGCGGGGCCACGACGGACTTCTTTGACAATGACGCCGTTACCCATGTCCTTACGCTGACGGTCTGTCAGCTCGGCCACCAGAACACCGATGCGGTTGCTCTGAGACTGCTCCGGCTCGGCATTACGTGCCAGAACATTACCGTCTGAATCAGGCATGGCGCCGATCTCTACCTCGATCTTTTTCTTTTTACCGCCACGTACCACGTCCAGCTTAGCGGTGTCGCCCGCCCCCAGTCGCCCGATCCGGTGAGGAAGGTCGGATGAAAGATAGATGTCATGACCATTCACCCGGGTGATGATGTCCCCACTCACCAGGCCAGCGGCTTCCGCCGGACTGTTTTCCAGCACCTGAACAATCAGTGCACCGGCCGCCCGGTCCAGCCCGAATGAGTCTGCCAGATCTTTACTGACTTCCTGAATCACGACGCCGAGCCAGCCCCGGGTCACTTTACCTTTGCTCTTCAGCTGATCAGCAACATCAAGGGCCACGTTGATCGGAATCGCAAACGAAACTCCCATAAAACCACCTGAGCGGGTGTAAATCTGAGAGTTAATCCCGACGACTTCGCCATCAAGGTTAAACAGGGGGCCACCTGAGTTACCCGGGTTGATCGCAACGTCTGTCTGAATAAACGGCACATAGTTTTCATTGGGCAGACTACGGCCTTTAGCGCTGACAATGCCTGCCGTCACAGAGTAATCGAAACCAAACGGTGACCCGATCGCAACGACCCACTCACCCACGTCCAGCTTGTCTGAATTGCCGAGGCGCACCGTGGGTAGATTTTTCGCGTCGACCTTGAGGACAGCCAGGTCAGAGCTCGGATCAGCACCAACCAGGGTGGCTTCGAGTTCGCGGCGGTCATTCAGGCGAACGACAATTTCATCGGCATCCTGAACGACATGGTTATTCGTCAGAATGTATCCGTCTTTCGAAATGATAAATCCGGAGCCCAGCGACTCGCGGTCCTGTTTCCCCCGCGGAGACGGCATAGGCGCACCGAAAAAATGGCGGAAGATTTCAGGCATTTCATCCGGCAGACCATACTGCTGAGAGTAACGGTTCGCATTACCCGGATGCTGCACGGTACTGATATTGACGACGGCCGGAGATGCATCTTTGACCAGATCGCGGAAATCGGGCAGATCGGCCCTCGCCGCGCTACTGAAAATAACCAGAAAGCCAACAATCCAACGAATCGCTTTATTCATGCGTGTTTTTTCCTCATTCACACCCGCTGTTCAGGCCACGACAGCCTTCCAGAATACGTGGTTGCCAGCGCTCACGGTTACGTGATGCCAGCCATCGGGCCGAAAGCATTCCCAGAATCAGGCCCAGCATGCCACTGAGCATAGAGACCAGATCAGAGCCTCCCTGATATCCCAGCAGCGCCCCTCCAATCAACCCGGCAAGGGGCAGACCGTAAAGACTGAGCGCACTGACCGCCAGAGAGCCCTGGGGCAACTCCAGTGTGACCTGATCGCCCACATGGAGAGCACGGCTGGATTCCACCCAGAGTCTCACCGGACGCCCCAGCTTACTGAGTGAATGCTGCCCACAACCCGCACGGGCACTGCAGGAACCACACGCACTCTGCTGGATGCCTTCAACCCAAACACCACCATCGCCGATTTCGACGACTTCGACAATTTCCTGGTTCACCAGTCTGACCTTACTTTACGAGTTTCAACGTTACGCCACATTTGACCACAGTTTATGCACGGTTGGCCCGCCGGAATCAGCGATGCGCGATGTGATCATCCGGACGGACAGAAGCAGCGATGTCAGCGACCACAGCCGGGGGCAGCTCACCGACGAGCGTAATCCGGTAGTGACGGTCACCATCGGTGACATGCCGCACGACCGCTGCCGTCGCATTCCAGCGCTGACTCAGGTCCGGCAGACCCGCATCAGGCACTTCATCTACGAACAGAGTAAAGCTCGCCAGTCCGTCGCTGAACAGCACACGTTCGTGCCATACATCACTGCTGTCCGCGCTGCGGGCATAACGCACCGGCTCATAGCCCGAAGGAACAAACGACGGCCACCAGCCGGATTCCGGATAAGTGACAACATCATCTGCCCCGACGACGGCAATCCGATGGCCGTGCAGCTCTGTTTCTGAGGGAGATATAGGGGTGTCTGCTCCAATTTCAAGACGGGCAAACCGGAAGCGTTGCAGCAAGCGGCCGGACGTATCCAGCAGATCACTGCCAAGGAGCAGGCCAGTATCCTGATCCAGCCAAAGGTGATAGGCAAAGCGGTCGGACGTATCAGGCATCAGGTTCACCTGCACGGCTGACCGACCGGCAATACGCTGCGGGCTATCGACAACCACCAGGCTATAGCTGGCGAGGATACGGTCGAGCCGGGACGCAGTAAGTTGCTCGAAGCCTTTGAACACATCAGGCATCAGACCCGCGCGATGAGGGCCATTGTGCAGGCACAGAAGGGTGCTTCCCTGACGCAACTGCTGCCGTGGCTCACCCGTGAGAAATTCAGTCTGACGACGCGGTTGACCATCCACCAGCGACTGACTGATCATAAGGCTCTGCCACTGATCGCCCTCGCTGTATACCAGGTCGCCGTGAAAGCTGGTCGCGGCAAGCGCCTGACTCAGTCGCAGTAACCACTCAGCTCCCCCGGAGGCATGCGCCACCGGAGGGAGTTGGAAAACAAGAAGGAAAAAAACGAGCAGTGATAACGGGACCTGTGTCCGCATCATCACTTATCTGGGCTTAGCCTGATTGCCGTTCTGGCCGAAATTAGCCACACGCGCAAAAGGATCGGATTCTGCCACACCGGCAGCCTGTTCTTCGTGCTCAAGCACATACTGTTGCAGAACCTGCTGTGCCTGGCTGAGTTCTTCAGCAGAGACCGCTGGGACCGACTTTGCAGTACTCGCCACCATCGCCGGCTGAGAAACGGGTGCCGCAGGGGCCGCGACTTCTGCCTTAACCGGCTGCTGGGCTGCAAACATGGCCTGCTCGCTCAGCGATTGCTCATTCACAATCCGGGCGCCCGCAAGCACTGCCAGAGTCACAGACGCTGCCACCGCCCCCGAGACCAGCCACTGCGGCATGCCCCCGGCGGTTTTTCTGGCAACCGGCTGCTCCACAGCCCCGGCGAATGCGTCCGTCTGATCTTCTTCGATCACATCGACGAACTCGCGCTCATCATCCAGGGCTTTCATAATGCGACCCGAAAGATCGACTGCACCGGCTGGCTCATCGCGCATCAGAGCACCGATCAGTTGATAACGGCGCCACTCCTCACGCATTTCCGCGTCTGAACCGACATAGTTCAGCACGCGTCGCAGTTCCAGCTCGTTACACTCTCCATCACAGAGAGCAGACATTGATTCTTTAATTCGATCTTTCATAAACAACACCTATCAACCTGTCAGGCCGTCGCACTCAGGAGTGGCCGCATTTTTTTATCAATTGCTTCCCGTGCTCGGAAAATCCGGGATCTTACCGTCCCTATAGGGCAATCCATCGCCTCAGCGATTTCTTCATAGCTCAGTCCTTCGAGCTCACGCAGAGTGACAGCTCTGCGTAATTCGTCCGGCAGCGCCTCAATGGCTTCGAACACTACTGCACGCAACTGATCGCGCTGCAGCAGGCCGTCCGGCGTGTCCACATCCTTCATATTCGCCTCGTCTGCAAAGAACGCGGCGTCATCAAGGTCAATGTCCTGAGTCGGTGTCTTACGACCCCGGCTGATCAGGTGATTCTTTGCGGTATTGACCGCAATCCGGTACATCCAGGTGTAAAACTGACTATCGCCCCTGAATGATGGTAGCGCACGGTAAGCCTTGATAAATGCTTCCTGTGTCACATCCTGCGCTTCCGCGTGGTCGGTGATAAAGCGGCCAACCAGAGCAAGGATGCGGTGCTGATACTTCACCACCAGTAAATCAAACGCGCGGCGATCACCTTTCTGGACTCTGGCGACCAGTTGTTGGTCTGAAGTGGTCTCGTTGTTCATGGCGTTACCTGCATTTGCTTGCTGCTTCTTTGCAGCTGTCGCTGAGTTAGTCACACTCTGCCCTCCATACGTGGCTGTGTGACATTAGGTGCTTGAACATCGCAGTAGTTCCAATGACTGACACTTCATGACACTCGATACTTCCTGTGACAGAGTACAAAGGTGACAGTTCCCGCGATGCACACATTTTTTGTAATGCTACTCCGGCGGCATTATAGTGCGGGCTTTCCCGTTGTGACAGACGCCCTTGGCGGAGCAGTGTTTCATGAGTCGTAGCCTGAGTTTTGATGTCCTGATTATCGGTAGCGGAGCAGCCGGACTGACCCTGGGTCTGTCACTGCCTGACCATATCCGCGCGGCCATTATCAGCAAAGACACCCTGGACGCCGGCTCGACACGCTGGGCACAGGGGGGCGTTGCTGCGGTGCTGGATGAAGACGACAGCATTGAAGCCCACGTGTCCGACACTCTGATCGCTGGGGCGGGCCTGTGCCATGAGCCCGCTGTCCGCTTTACCGTTGAACATTCGACGGAGGCGATCAACTGGTTGATTGATCTCGGTGTCCCTTTTACCCGTGACAGCGAAGATCATTTTCATCTGACCCGCGAAGGCGGTCACAGTGCCCGCCGCATTATTCATGCCGCCGATGCTACCGGCCATGCCATATCCGATACCCTGCTACGCAAAGCATCCGAAAAAGAAAACCTGACGCTGCTGCAGGATTACATCGCGATTGACCTGATTACCCGGGAGAAACTGGGGCTTTCTGGCCAGGCCTGTGTCGGTGGTTACTTTCTGAACAACCGTACCGGCGACGTGGATACCATCACGGCCCACTCAACCGTACTAGCAACCGGTGGGGCAAGTAAGGTGTACCTCTACACCAGTAACCCTGACGGCGCTTCTGGTGATGGTATTGCGATGGCCTGGCGCGCCGGTGCGCGCATTGCCAATATGGAATTCAATCAGTTTCATCCAACCTGTCTTTACCACCCGCAGGCCGGCTCGTTCCTGATTACTGAAGCTGTTCGTGGTGAAGGTGGGCAACTGCTGCTGCCGGACGGCAACCGCTTTATGCATCACTTTGATGAGCGCGGCGAGCTGGCCCCGCGGGACATCGTCGCCCGCGCCATCGACCACGAGATGAAACGTCTGGGGGCTGATTGCCTGTTCCTGGATATTTCCCACAAGCCCGCAGAATTTATCCGCGAGCACTTCCCGACCATTTACGAACGTTGCCTGCAGCTTGGCATTGATATCACGCGGGACCCTATTCCCGTAGTCCCGGCAGCTCACTACACCTGTGGCGGCGTCGTTACAGACAACGATGGCCGGACAGATATCGACCGCCTCTACGCAGTCGGCGAGACCGCCTGCACTGGCTTGCACGGCGCCAACCGCCTGGCCAGCAACTCACTGCTGGAGTGCCTGGTATTTGCCCGCTCGGCGGCTGCCGATATCGCCCGCTCCATTGACCTAGAGTCGCCTCTTGAAAGCGTACCCGCCTGGGACTCTTCACAGGTCACAGACTCGGACGAGGATGTTGTGATTTCCCACAACTGGGATGAACTGCGCCGGTTTATGTGGGACTACGTCGGTATCGTGCGGACAACCAAGCGTCTGGTGCGCGCGAAACACCGGGTCGACCTGCTGCGTCAGGAGATTCAGGAGTTCTACAGCAACCATAAGGTGACCAATGACCTGCTGGAGCTGCGGAATCTGGTGGATGTCGCGGAGGTGATCATCCGCTCTGCCCTGCTACGCAAGGAGAGCCGTGGTCTGCACTACAGCCGGGATTACCCTTCCTCACTGCCGCGCGCCTTTGATACGGTCCTGACGCCCAAATACATCCGCGAGCTGGGCAGCCTCTAAACCACGCCGTAAAGACTGGCCTTGAGGCGCCGGAAATCGTCAGCGCTCAGGAGACTGTCAGGAAAAATGCTGATCGCCTGCCAGGGCCAGAATCCCCACACTAACCGGAGGTGACCTGCCCTGCGGTGACTCCCGTTCAGCCAGGTAACCGGGTGCCGCTCGGCTGCGCATTCGATCCACCAGCCGTTCTGATTTACCCCCAATGCGTCAACAGCAGGAGCCAGAATTCGCCGGCTGACCTGCCACCATACACACACCAGCAGCAGATACAGAAAAGCAAGCAAGGGAACAGCCAGCAGAAGTGTCAGGCCAACCAGAAGCAACGTCGCCTTGTGCAGGCGACGCTGACGGAGTGAGGGTTTAAGGCGCCACTCAAGCGCGCTGCTGTGCATGCTCCAGTACCATGTTGACCATGCGCGCCAGCCCTGCATCGTCCGGAATCTGATGCTCAAGGAACCAGGTGAAAAGATCCGGGTCTTCGCAATCAAGCAGCTGTCGGTAAAGCGCCTGATCATCGTCACTCAGATCTCGGTACTTCTGCTCAGCAAACGGCAGCAGTAGTACATCCAGCTCAAGCATGCCACGACGGCTATGCCATACAACGCGTTTTGCCTGGATTTCGTCAGTCACATCGGGTCTCCTCTGAAGTCGCCTCAGTATAACGAAAAACCCCACACAATACCCTGTGATAGCCACAGCGGTTTTACGTAAAATAGCCTCCAGAGTTCAACCGCCTAACGAACAAAGAGACACTATGTATTCAACCAGCGGCTACATCCCTCAGCAGATTTCGCAGGACCGTCCAGCCCGGACGCGCCTGACACTCAGTGCACTGGTCCGCGTGACGGGGCCAGACAGTGAACGCTTCCTGCAGGGACAACTGACCTGCGACGTTAAAAGCCTGACCAGCGACAACTGGACAGCCGGAGCCTGCTGTAATGCCAAAGGCCGGATGGTGGCAAACTTTATTATTGCGCAAACACCGCAGGGGTATCTGCTCAGGCTCCCCGCCGAACAGGCAGACACTCTGATCAACCATCTCAAGAAATACATTGTCTTTTTTAAAAGCCAGATCTCGCTGGCAGAAGACCTGTGCGTGATTGCTGAAGTGCCTGCCACCGCAACAACGGCGGATGCTCATGCCTCTCAGGAGCCCCATCTGACCCTGACCCACGCTGACGGCAGACGGGAATTCTGGATTACAGAAGAGGAAGCCACCGCCTGTCTGCAAGGGCCTCAGTGCAGCGAAGCAGACTGGATCAGCACAGAAATCCGCGCCGGATACGTCTTTGTCACCCAGCAGACCACCGAGGCCTGGGTGCCGCAATACATCGGCTGGCATGAGCTCGGCGGAATCAGCTTTTCCAAAGGTTGCTATACCGGTCAGGAAGTTGTTGCCCGACTCCAGTATCTGGGCAAAGCCAAAAAGAATCTGTATCTGGTTGACGGAAATGACGACCTCCCGGCGGTCACCGCACAGGTCACGGCAGATGGCCGTCATGTGGGCGATCTGGCCGCCGTATCGGGCAGCATCGGGCTGGCGGTGATTTCTTCAGAAGAACGGACCTTAAACGCCACCCTGGCAGAGCAACCCGTCGTTCTCAGCAGGCTCTTCTATACTGAGGAAAATCAATAACTCCGGAGGTGTCTCCGGACAGCCCTCAGGAGCCGGATACATGACTCAGGATCTCGTCGCTAAGGTCAGAGAAGACATACTGCAATTACTCGCCAACGACGAACTCGTACTTCCCACACTGCCGGAAGTGGCGCTGAAAGTAAGAGAGGTTGCAGAAGACGAGAACGCCAGTGTCGTGGACATATCCAGAATTCTGACCCGCGATCCGGCGATGAGCGCGCGTCTGCTGAGGGTCGCCAACAGCCCGATGGTGCGAACGGCTGTGCCGATTACCGATGTGAATTCTGCGGTATCGCGTCTGGGCATTAACTTCACGACCAACCTGGTGGTCGGGATCGCCATGGAACAGATGTTTCAGGCAACCAATGAGTTGATTGATCAGCATATGCGTACCTGCTGGCACCACGCACTCGAAGTAGCCGCTTCGTCTCAGGTTCTGGCGCGTCATTTCACCCGGCTCCCTCCAGATCAGGCGCTTCTCGCCGGGCTGGTCCACCAGATCGGGATACTCCCCATCCTTGCGTACGCAGAAACGAACGATGGGCTTCTGCAGGACAGCCTGTCACTCAATCACGTCATTGAAAAGCTCCATCCTGAGTTAGGTGCGCATGTTCTGCGCTCCTGGGATCTGCCAGAAGCGCTGATTCAGGTGACGGAAGAATATCTTGATTTCAAACGGGACCCGGGCCGCGCCGACTTCACCGATCTGGTACAGGTTTCGGTGCTTCAGTCATACGCAGGTACCGATCACCCGCTGGGCCGCATCGCTCACAGCGACGTCGGTGCCTTCCAGCGCCTCGGACTGGACGCTGAAACCGAAGAGCACCAACTGACCGAACTAGCAGAAGAAACCGAAGCGACTCAGGAAGCTCTGAAACCCGTGTAACCTGCCTCCGGACGCGGCATACTGCTCGTCATGCTGACATTTATCGCTGCGCTGACAATCCTGATTACCTTTGCTGCCCTGCTGCTATGGCTGGGGCGGCTGACTGTTTCATCGCGACAACGCTCGCTGCAGGACACCGCTACCGCACTGAAAGGCACATATGCGCACTGGCACCCGACGCTCACACTGCGACAGGCGGGCCTGCAACTGGTTAACCTGGGCGAAGCCCGCTATGCCCAGCACTGGTGCGAGATTCCTGGAGATTCCGACTGTGCTCCAGCCAGGTTCTGCGACTTTACCCTGATGACCCGCAGCGGCCCACACGCGCAGACACTCGTCATTATGGAGTGCCCTCTGCCTCTGGAGGGCAGGCTGATGATCTCAAGGCGTCGCTGGCTGGATGACGACGTCATGAGCCCGACCCAGGGAAGCCCCATGCTATGTCTGCCTGAAAGTGCCTGCCCTGACCGCCTGCAGGGATGGAACCTGACGGGTTCACCACCCCACCGGATGCTCAGACTATTATCCGAAGAGGTCACGGACTGGCTTTTGGCACATCATCACCTTCACATTGAATGGGCGAATGGCATTCTTCTCGCCTGCCAGCCGGACTATCTGATCGAAGCCTCAGAGCTCTCTCACGTATTGCGCGATGTCACTGAACTTCATACCCGACTGAACCGAACCTGTTTTTCTGCCGGAACCCAAAATGCTGACGAATAATCTGTTAAAAACGATCCCCGCCCTCATACTGAGCGGACTGCTCCTCTCTGGTTGTACCGCTCACCAGCAGGACGCACTGCTCGCCAGGGTCACCGATATGGGACGGGATAAAGCCGGTCTGCAGCTGCATTCGACGCGCACCGTCGACATCGATATGACGTATCTGGAGCGTCAGGGACAAGGCCCCGTGGTGATGATGATTCACGGTTTTTCGGCCAATAAAGATACCTGGCTACGATTTGCCGATTACCTTCCGGAAGACTATCGTCTGATTACGCCTGACCTCGCGGGTCACGGTGATTCCGGCACAGCCGGCTCTTACGATCTGGAAAAACAGGCAGACCGCCTGCACGCGCTGGCAGAAAAGCTGGGGCTGCCGGGCTTTCATATTGTCGGAAATTCCATGGGTGGCGCCATCAGTGTGATCTACGCCAGTAAATACCCCGAACAGATTAAAAGCCTGACACTGATCGACGCAGCCGGGCTTGATGGCGCAGATAAAAGCGAATATTTCCAGATGCTGGATCAGGGAATTAACCCATTAATCGCCACCGATAAAGCATCGTTTGAAGTGCGCATGGACATGGTGATGGAGAAACCGCCAATGCTGCCATGGCCTCTGCGTCCGGCACTGATCCGCCAGACCGTTGCCCGGGCTGATCTGAATAAAGAAATTTTTGCCGATATGATTGCCACGCGGGAGCGCATGAGCGAAGCGGAATTCGGTGCGCAGATAGATGCCACCGTGGAGATGCCAGTGCTCATTATGTGGGGAGAAAAAGACCGCGTGCTGGATGTTTCTGCCGTAGAGACATTCCGTCGCTACCTCCCCCAGGCGGAAGTGAAAATTTTTGAGGGCATTGGGCACGTACCTATGCTGGAAATCCCGCAGGAAAGTGCCGGCACACTGACCGCCTTCATCAGCCGCCTTGACTGAAATCCGCTACGCAACAGTCGTTGAAGCCAACGCTTTATACAAAGACGCTGGCTACAGTGGCCGGGCCGCACCGGGAGATCTCATTGTCGCGGCCTATCGCCATGGGAAACTGCTTGCGGTCGCCCGGCTTATTCCTCAGTCTGGTCATGCCCTCTGGCTGCGCCATCTGTGTACAATGCCGGCCTTCCGCAAGCGCGGCACCGCCAGAGCCCTGTGTCTCTGGATACGGAACAATGTCCGCGCCCCGGTAATAATTTTTCCATTGCCTGAGCTGATCCCTATGTATCAGAGTGCAGGATTCAGAATCACCGACGCCGATCACCTGCCAGCAGAACTGGCACGTCACTGGGCACAGGTAAAACGTAAATACCCGGCATCAGAAGTGATGTCCTCGGAGACCGAACAATGAACCGACTTAATAAAGTGATGAATAACATCGCCCGTTTCCCAACAGGAATGCAGCCTGCCGTGCGCTCGTTTCTGATCGGAAAAATCATCCCCTTTGCCGGTACCGCGGGCTGTCGGGTCGAAGTATTAACCAATAACGAATGCCGGGTCGTACTGAAAAACCGCCGTAAAACCGGCAACCACATCGGCACTATTCATGCTGCAGCGATGGCGCTGGTTGCAGAATCTGCAACCGGATTTGTCTGCGCAATGAACGTTCCCGATAATCGGGTACTTGTCATCCGCTCTATGGAACTGACATACCTTAAACGCACCAAAGGCCAGCTGACCGCCGTTGCGTCTCTGTCTGATGAACAGGTGAGCCGGTTAAAAGACGAAGAAAAAGGAGATATTTCAGTCCCTGTGACTCTGACGGACTCAGAAGGGACTGAAAGTGTGACGGCAACAATGATCTGGGCCTGGACACCGAAGCGCGGATAAGCCACAGAACACTTGCGCCGCTGGCGTCTGAATAATCAGACGCCGGCGTCGGCGATATAAGCACGACGCTGTTGTTCGCTTTCGATATAGTCATGCCACTGATTCGCGACTTTCTCTGCTTCGGGGAACTGCGAAGCCATTGAAAATGTGCGTGCCGCATCTTTCAGGCGATCCATATTAAACTGTGCCAGCCCCTTGATAATCATGGCCTGATACGGCGCTTTCAGGTCGCCAGCATCGAGGGCTTTCTGACTGAAATCAAACGCTTTATCCCACTCCTGACGTTCTGTATGAATCTGCGCCAGTTTAAAATAATCAGCTCCCTTGCGTGATTCTGCCGCAGCTGCCGTCATCGCGATAATTGCCTGCTCGTATTCGTGTGCCAGCATCCAGGCATCACCAAGCAACGACAGATTACGCGCACTACGTCCGATCGTTCCGGTATTCATGCCAATCTCAAGAACGTGTGCAGCCTTATAAGGGATCTGCTGCCCAAGGAGCGCCTGAGCAAAGTTCACCAACTCACGTTCTTTGGTCAGCAGCTTCTGTTCATAGGCAGTTTCAAGCGTCGCCAGCTCTTTATCTGCAAAACCAAGCTCGTTATAGACAGCGGCAAGCTGCACCCAGTACTCGGACTTCGGATGCTCAGCGACCAGGGCCTCCAGGTTTTCAGCCAGCCCCGGATAATCTTTCTGCTGAAACAGTACTGCACGCTGTAGCAGGTACCAGTTTTCCGACACCTTACGACCCGATTCCCGACGCATTGAAATCGCCGTTTCAACTGCATTCAGTGAGTGATCAAACGCCTTACGCTGATACTGAATCTGCGAACGCAGGAACCACGCATCTGCGGTGATTTTATCGGAGTGTTCCATCCACTCGGACAGCATGGCCAGCGAGTCATCGTAGCGCTCCTGTACCATGTAGAGCTTTGACATGGTGTATCTGGTCGACTGCTTCAGGTTGTCGGGCGCATTGCGGATCTCCAGCACCTGGCTGTATGCATCCACGGCGGCAGCATAATCTTCCTTAGCGGAATAAACGTATGCGTACATATTGTGAGTCATGGCGCGTTCATAAGAATTACGCTTGCGCGACTCAAGGCGTTCCAGCGTCTTCAGAGCACCGTCAAAGTCTCCGCCATCTGCAGCATCCCGTGCGTCCTCCAGTTTTTCATACACCACTTCGCGCAGCGTCTGTGTGCGGCGCACCCTGGGAGACGCCGTTTCCGCAGATTCAGCTTCTGCAGCTGGCTCGTCCGGGGCCTCGTCAGCCACACTGTAGCTGACCGGAAGCGCAGCAGTAATGCAGCTGAAAATCACAATGGCAGATAATTTTTTCATTTGACTCTCCTCCGTTATTTATCCAGCTCAAAGCGGATAATGTTACGGACTCCAGGTACCTCAACAGCCTGACCGTCGGTGACCTGTGGTTTGTATTTAAATTTCTTAACCGCATCGAGCGCTGCCTGATCGAATACGCCGGGCGGCTCTGCTTCCAGAACCACCGGATTAACGACAGCGCCCAACGACGATACGGTAAATTCGACGACGACATACCCTTCAATGCCGCGCTGTGCAGCACGACGCGGATAGGCTGGCGCAACCTTCACAATAGGCATTACCTCACCGTCAGAACCAGCCCCGGCAAGACCGGCATCCAGTGACAGGTCGGTTGATATATCCAGAGCACCAAGGTCCAGTGACGAAGCCCCCTCAGCGGCTGACTGTGGCTGCACCATGTCGGGTTTTGGTGGTTCTTTCTGGGCAACGGGTGGTTTCTGAGGCTGACGCTCTTTGGTCTGCACATCTTCTTCAGGCTCATTCATGATGAAGCTCTGAATGCGTCCATAATCGACGGGCTGAAGCACCGAACCACCGCTGGAGATCAGGCTCTGCATCACCCAGAACACCGCGATTGTTGCCGCAAAAGCAACCAGCAGAGCTCCACCAAAGCGCACTGCGACTTGCATATCAGAGCGCCTCAGTTGCCAGAGAAACGTCATACACACCAGCCTGACGGGCGGCATCCATCACCGCAACGAGCTTGCGGGTTTTCGCTTCTTCATCGGCCTGAATAACCACCGTACCCTGAGGATTTTCCGCGTGCAGGCGTTCAATATTCGCCCGCACCTGGCTCTCATCAACGCGACGTTTGTTAATCCAGATTTCATCATTTTCATTGATCGCGATCAGGATATTTGCGCGCGGTTTAGCCTGGGCTGTACTCGCATCCGGACGGTTCACTTCAATACCGGATTCTTTGACAAAAGACGCGGTAACGATGAAGAAAATAAGCATGATAAATACAACGTCGAGCATAGGGGTGATATCAATTTCACCCTCTGCTTCGGCTTGATTCAGATTAGAAAAACTACGTCTCATAATGTCGTTCTCAATAATTAATGGTCGAAATTCAGACGATCTTCGATCCGGACTTTTTCACGTTTGATGTAACGCTCTAACAATGACTGGGCGAAAACTCCCGTCAGTGCTCCAACCATTCCTGCCATCGTCGGTATCGTTGCTTTCGAAATACCCGAGGCCATCGCTTTAGGACTGCCGTTGCCGAAAAAAGCCATCACATCAAAAACTTCAATCATGCCTGTCACAGTTCCGAGAAGTCCGAACAGTGGTGCCATACCAATCAGCATTTTGATGGTTGGCATATTCGTTTCCAGGCTACTGCGCAGGCCGGTAATCAGATCCTGGCGGATCTGATGCGCATTCCAGGACTGCCTCTCAGCTCTGCTTTCCCACTCCCGCAGCGCTTCCTGCATAGCGCGACGATGTGAAAAAACGAAATATGCAGCGCGTTCAAGGACAAACAACCAGAGCAGGAAAATCAGCCCGAAGATGGCGTAGAGGACATCCCCTCCACGCTCCATGAACAGATAAACCGGCTCGTATACGTCACCGAAAAACATGATCAGGCTGCTTTGCTCTGTTGCTGTTCAGACTGGCGTGCAAGAATGCCCGTCGCGCGCTCTTCCAGAATCATAATCAGAGAGCGACTGCGGTTATTCGTCAGTGTATGCAGGAACACACAAGGGATTGCAGCGACCAGACCCAGTACCGTCGTTACCAGCGCCTGTGAAATACCACCGGCCATCAGTTTCGGGTCACCCGTACCGAACAGAGACATAGTTTCAAATACATCAATCATGCCTGTCACCGTACCCAGCAGACCCAGCAGCGGAGCAACGACAGAAATAATTTTGATCCAGCCGATGCCACGGGTCAGGCGAGGAATTTCCGCAGCAATGGCCTCACCCAGATGCAGCTCCAGAGTCTCAGTATCACTACGGCGGTTAGCATTAAATACCGCCATGACACGACCCAGAGCGTTGTTTTCATCCGCTGCATCTGACTTCATCTGTTTGTTAATCCGTGCAGCTTCCGCGTTCAGTACCACCATCCGCCAGAGCGCCAGCAGAATACCGACAGCACCAAGCGCCAGAATGATGTAACCAACAACACCACCCTGATCAACACGATCACCCAATTCAGGAGACTGACCCATGATTTTCAGCAGCTGACCACGGGACGGATCGATCCAGAACCCTGTCAGCGCATTCCCAGAGGCACCCTCAAGTTCTGCTGCTGGCGCCAGATAACGGCTACCCGGTTGCTTATCAAGCTCAACCAGGCGCGCGGATTCAATATCCCAGTTCAAGTACTTGCCATCGGCAACAGCATTAAAACCGCCCACACGGACAACATCGCGCGTTACGGTATCGCCACTTGGCAGAACCACTTCCGCCGGGTAGCTGGCAATGCGGCCACTGAAGGTTGCTTCGCGCTGCATTTCAAACCAGAGGCGCTCCAGCTGACTGATGGATGGCAGCTCAGAAGACGACCCGGCAACGCGGATCAGATCCGTCAGGAATTCATCACGTCCTGGAACTTCAGAACTGATCACTGAACCTTCGAACACACCTTTGGTATCACCAGCAACCTGCTGCAGCACGCCGAACAGTTCTTTAAGGCTACCAAGACGTTCATTCAGCTGATTCTGCGCATCAGCAATCGCGAGTTCATTCTCACGGAACTGGGCTTCCTTATCAGCACTCAGTGCTTCGAGCTGGGTACGCTGTGCGGCGGCTTCATTAACCATCTCAAGCCCACGCTCGCGTGAGCTGTTGAACTCGTTCAGACGCTGACGGAACTGCTGGTCGTCACGAGCCTGACCGGCTTCTACAAGGTTCAGCAGCTCATCCATGCTGACTGATTCAGCGTGAGTGGTAAAAGGCATCACGGCGGCCATCAGACCACCAACAATCAGAGAACGGATTTTCATTTTGAGGTCTCCTGTGGTGCAGCAACAGGCACTTTAATCAGATCCGGAGCGGCCTGCTCACGGGCAATGCGGATACCGGCAATCACTTTGCTCTTATACGCCGGGTCCAGTGGCTGCCAGCTGCGGTCATTAATATTCCAGACGCCCAGTTCCTGTCCATCGAGTGACTGATACATCAGAGCAACGCGGCCAATACGCAGGAAGTCGACCTCTTTTGGATTATCCACAGACAGCTCGCCACGATAGGATTCAATCGTGCGGCCGTATTCAACCTCAGCCTGGAAAGCTTCCATCACCTTACGGTACTTCTCCGCCACAGTAACATCAGAGCGTCCCATCAGTTCGTTCAGGCGCTGCACCCGGTCACTGCGCTCTTCGCGCATAAATGGAACATCCGCCGCAACAAACTGGCTCAGTGAATCAATCATGCGCAGCATCAGCGGCATGATCTGACGCTCTACCAGAGAGGCCTGCGCCATGCTGTTTTCAATGGCCATCATCTCTTTCGCCTGAGCATCCAACTGACGGTTGAGCTGAGCGATATAGACGTTAAGTCCTTCAATTTCCTTCACCAGAACACGGTAATCGCGCTCTGTTGCACGGATCTCTTTATCGATCGTATCGATCTTCTGCTGTGAAGCCTGAGCGCTTTCAACACGCTCTACGCCCTGCTCTACTGCGTCGTCCAGAGTCGCAGCAGAAACAGTGCCGCTGAAACCGATGCCAGCAAATGCAATCGCGCTCAGCAGACGCGATACCTGGCGTTTAGTCGTTGCCATCTTGGTTACCCGATTAGTAAGAATGCCCAGAGTGGGACGTTTCAATATTTCGCGCCAAGAATACGGCTGTTTGATGACAGTTCTGTTACATGACAGAACCGCTACAGAAAAATGACAGGTAATCAGCAGAAAAAGCGTAGAAAAAATAACGAAAAAAGGCAGTCCCGGAGGACTGCCTTAAAGGGGTACTGCTAAGGTATATCTTATTCGAAAGCAGCTGGTACAACAGAAGCTGCCCAGTACCACCAAGCGCTCTCTGCAGCAGTAACAGTCGGGTCAACTGCACCGATGTAGTCAGTTTCTACGAAGAAACCAGTTGAAGCGTTAGCGCTGGTTGCAGTGCTTGCAGACACTGAACCGTTACCACCAGTCACTTCAAAAGCGTTACCCAAGGCAACAGTATCGGTAGTCGAAGAAGAAGACCATCCAGTAATGTTAGATTCTGTAGCACTGTCATCCAGTCGAAGAACATCGCTAGAAGCTGTACCAGTGAACTCTACCAAAGAATCTGAAATAGTTACGTCAGTTTCAGTATTACCGATACGGAACGCCTTAGCATAGTTATCCGCCGCAATCTTACTCAGGTTACCCATAGTCCCAACTTTGCCGCGCATCAGGTAAGCAGAACCTTCGGAACCAGTCTGGAAAGTAATGTTAGTCAGTGTCGGGTTCGAAACAGGCTGTGCTGTATTGCTCAGACCTGCGTTGTCCGCTTCGATACCATTATCACCAGGGTTAGAGATGCCCTGACGTACAAGTGCGAACTGAATATTTCCACGGTAGCCATCATCCCAGTCGATGGATTCATCACCGTTATCTACCAGAATCAGGTTCTTAACGTTCACTGCACCGCCGAAGAACTCAACACCGTCGTCATAGTTGTTGTAAACCATAACGTTTTCAATGGTAGTGCCGTAACCTACAGAGTGGAGCGTGATACCGTTGATTTCGCTGTCAGCAACAACCTCGTAACCGCCTTCAGCAACGATCAAGTAAGAGATGCTACCGCTATTGTCAGCGTCATCATTACCACCATGGTTACCAGTGTCTGCCTCATCAGCCGTATTGCAGATTTCTTCTGGTGAAGCTGCATATTCATTAGCGCACTGGTTGTTCTTAGCGAAGCCTTGAACTACCAGGCCACCCCATTCTTTGTTGCCTTCGTAGTTATCATCGATAGACGACATAACAATAGGAGCAGTAGGAGTACCATTCGCAATAATGTTTGAACCACGCGTAATGATCAGTGTGCCCTTCGAGTTAGAGCGGAAAGCAACACCAGGATTGATAGTCAGAGTCACTTCAGTAGTGTCATCGTAAGAGGTGAGCGTACCAGCACCATCACCAACACGAACGTAATCAGTCATGGTATAAACGTAATCTGTAGTCAGAGTAACGTCTTCCATGATATTTCCACTCAGCAGACAAACAGGCATTTCGACGCCGTCTACTGTGTAAGTCAGATCCAGTTCCTGACCAACACCTACAGAACAAGTACTGTCATTGGTAGTAGTACCACCAGTATTATCGTCATCCGAAGATGAAGATGAAGAACCACCACCACAAGCTGTCAGAGCAACGGCAGAAGCTGCGGTCATAGCGACCAGAAGTTTTTTCAGTTCCATGATTATTCCTTGGGTTAATTAAGCTAAGTAAAAACTGAACGGTGCCTATCCTATGTAGTGTTTGTGACAATTTTGTTAACACCCAAAAAAAAGTCCGGAAACCCGGACTTTAAATCGTCATTTAACTTTCTTCAGAACACCAATGACAGTCCCAATGAAGCTTCTCTTCCCTTGTAGTAAGAGCGAAAGTTTTCGCCGTTTTGAACCAGGCTGACTTTCTCATCCATCAGGTTCTTGAGAGATATTTTCAGGCTCAAGTCAGGAACCAACTCTGCGGTGTAATTGAAATTTAACTCCCCCCTCGGCTCCTGGATAACATCTGGTGCGCCACTACCAGCCTGTGTTGCCGAATACAACATCTCTCCCTGGTAGTTATAAACTAACGTGTACTTCTGAGTACTGCTGTAATCGTCGAAGCCCACCTGAAGGTTAGCAAGGCTATCGGGTTGACCTTGCATTGAGCGCTTTCTGAAAGAAATATCTACTTCTGATTCAATAATCGAGAGATTTCCAGATACGAAGACCATGTGATCCAAGAGATCAAACTCAGAACGGAAGTCGATCTCTACTCCACTGATCGTTCCAGTATCTCCATTTTGATAAGAGTATACCTGCCCGCCTGTCAGCAGTGTTTTCTCAATAGGGTTGATAAAGTCTTTAGTGAAATAGGCAACACTTACACTCTCCGTTTCACTGAAATACCATTCCGCTCTGAGATCAATATTATCGACTTCAGCACTTTTCAAAGAAGGGAAGCCCCGGATGCTGTCTCCTGTATCCGGATCGATATATAGTGCGTAAGCCAGTTCTCGGAAATCAGGACGGTTCAGAGTCTGATACCACGCACCCCGAAGCTGAATTCCATCAGTAACAAATACTGTTAAACCAGCACTTGGAAAAGACGACGAATCGGAAAGCTCGGCGTTAATGGGATTATCTTTATTCTGTGCCGAAGATTCGTATGTTGTGACCGAAATATCAGATGTTTCATTTCGCAGGCCAGCATTAATCCGGAAAACGTCAAGCAACTCATACTCGAGACCACCATAAATAGCGGTCATATCCCAGTTCCCGGTATAGTCCGCCGATCCTGCTGTAAGATTGAGAAGGCCCAGTTCGTCGCTCTCGTTCATTTCCCGGATAATCTTATCGATATCGAAATCATTTATGTAATCACCCGCCAAACCGCTCGGTGCGTTATAGCCCAGGGTTGTACCATCAGCTTCCCGCTCACGACTAAAAGTTGAGAAACCATACGAAGCCGTTAGAAAGTTACCAGATGATTCAATCAAAGGAGTGTCAAAATCAAGACTGACATCAGTAACATTATCAGTCAGTTCATTATATTCCCGCTTAACTTCACTCCAATAGAGATAGTAATCATCCTGCCCATCGTCAAAGGCTGGAATTTCAAAAGCATAACTTCTACGATCCGGATTATCTAAAGTTGCCTCGGAAACACTGAACTGCCATGCCGCTGTAGTTTTCAATAATGAAGAAAAGTAGTGCTGACCTGTAAATTGCTGCATATAGAGCTGACGTTCTTGCCAGTTCATACTGGTTCGAACTCCAATTCTGTCCTGATCGCCACCCACCCCGTCTTTTACATTGGTATCCGCCTGAGTCTGTCGCAATATCAGTGTATTACTTGCAACCTCGTGATCCCCAGAAAGAATACCAACACTCAGACCCAATCCAAGGTTGATATCATTTGTAACCCGGGTTTCATCATATTCGTCATCAACAAACATATCGCCGTCTGCCGATTCCAGATTGGTAGCAGTCTCTCGCTCCTGCACCTGCCATTCATTAGAGAACTTAGCTGAAGCCAGATATCCAACGGCCGTTTCGCCGTTATCATAGAGAGTATCTCCTAAAGATATTTCTGCGGAGAGGTCGGGCTGGATTTTGTGTTCTTCGGTGTTCAGGTTTTCAGGAAGTGCCTTCACAAGCTCTTTATCGATTCCAGGATTAAGGAGAGTACTAGTACTGTTGAACTCTTTAGCGTCATTATTCAGTGCTCGATCGCCATTTGCCCCAAAGCCAAAATAGTCGCCACTTTCCTGCTGCATAAATTCCTGTTCAGTAAATGTCGCCCGATCGTTATAGCCTAGTGAGAGCGAAAGCTTTCCTTCGAACTCCAGGGGAAACTTCTTCGTGGACAAACGGACTGTACTACCCGTCGCGTCCGCGTACACATCAGGCGTAGTGGTTTTCTGAACATCGATTCCATCAATGACGCTTGATGGAAAAAGGTCAAGAGGAACGACTCGGCGAGAAGGATCAGGGCTTGGCAGAGAAGCTCCATTCAGAAGAATCGATGTATGACGTTCATTCAACCCGCGTGCAACAACATACTTACCATCCGCAATTGTAACTCCAGCGACCCGCTTTAATGCGGAAGCCGCATTTGAATCACCAAAGCGTGACATCTGTTCTGATCCGATCGAATCGAGAACTGCGCTGGAGTCCCGTTCCTGGCTCGTCGCGGAATCCGGATTGTAGCTGCCCACCGCGACTACTTCCTCGATCACGCCGCTGCCGGACATCCCAAGTTCTACACTGAGATCGACGGTCTTGCCCGCCATGGCATGAATATTCTTCATTTCTTTGCGATTGTAGCTCGGATGCGCAACGGTCACTGTGTAGGTACCGCGGGGCAGACTGAAACTGAAGCGCCCCTGATCATCAGTCATGGCTCCGGCCTCTGTTCCGGCCGCGGCAACCCGGGCACCGGACACGGCGCCACCGGTCTCTGAGGAAAT
The DNA here is from genome assembly GCF_950066645.1 of uncultured Thalassolituus sp. GTDB lineage: Bacteria > Pseudomonadota > Gammaproteobacteria > Pseudomonadales > Oceanobacteraceae > Thalassolituus. Next base: position 222,859 of record NZ_CATMFB010000002.1, read on the forward strand.
CAGGCGGCCCGCAATCACACCATCGCCCTCGCCTGTCACGGTTTCAGCCACCGCTTCACCACCGAGGACTTCAACCAGTACATCCAGTGGAGCATCGCTGTCAGGAATCTGAATATCAGCTTCACCAATGTATGCACCAAACTGGGTAAACTCGGCAACGTACGCACCAGCCGGCAGGTCAAATGAGACAAAGCCTTCAGGAGAAATAATACTGCGCTGTCCCGCGACAGAGACTGACACACCGTCAGCGGCACCGCCGTCTTCGGTGATATAGAAAACCGTTTCTCCGGCCAGCACTGAGCTGCTCAGAACAGATGTAGATATCGCTGCAACTACCGACAGCAGACGAGTAGAAAACATATTTCCCCCAGGTTGAACGCGGGGGAAGAACTGCCCCCGCAAAATAAACGGAGGCAAAGTTACTACAGAAAAATGACAGAACTGTTACACCTCAGCAGAGGTCAGTCAGCCAGGGAGGGGTGACGCACAACAAGAAACTGATTCGGGTCAACATCATTCAGAGTAGTCGTCTGACCGTCCGGCCATTCGATTCTCACTTCATCGATATTACTGTGAGCAGCAAGTCCGAAGTGCAACTCAGGCGCGTTGTTGGAGATGTAGTTATTCTCGAAACGCATCTCGCGATACTGCGACAGTGAACCGGCCGTCACATACACTTTGGCTCCGTAGGCGTACTGATTGCCGCCGGTGCCACGGAGCCGGATGTTGAGGAAGTTGTCGGAAAAATCGAGCGTCCGGCGGAAGTGGTTCTCGTAATACGAGGGGGCTCCCGAGTGATTGAGAATAACAATATCGATATCACCATCCCGGTCAAAGTCGTTACAGGCAATACCCCGGCCCTCACCAGTGTCTGCAATGCCCCGCAAAAACGCCTGCTCAGTGAAACTACCGTCTTTATTATTCATAAACAGGCGTGCCGGTGTGCCGAAAAACTCGGTGTGCGCCTGAGAAGTTCTGGCGAGAATTTCAGCGCCCTCCAGCAGCACTTTGAGATCGGCAATCAGTGCGCTTTCAGACTCGTAAATGCCACCAAGAATAAAATTAACCCCTTCGAAATTTACGAAGTATCCATACAGATCGGTCAGCAGGCTGCTCGCGCTATTGTACTCGGCAATGGCCAGCTCCATCACTGACGTGAAGCCAATAGCCTGCAGAGCATTAAACAGTGGCGAGTTGAAACTGCTGTCTTCGTAGCCAAAACCGTTCACATGGAAGATATCCAACCAGCCATCGTTGTTGAAGTCTTTCATACAGACTCCCCAGCCCCAGCCGCCATCACGGACGCCCGCTGCGTCGGTAATATCTTCGAGCAGAATATCTGAGCCATCAATGCTGTTATTGCGGTACAGGCGGTTACCAGTGGCCCCCCAGTTACCCTCTGCGCGGGTCTCTTCACCCGACATAATTTCTGCGTCGTAGATATTGGTCACGAACCAGTCGAGGTCGCCGTCGTTATCAATATCGCCGATACCGGCGCCCATGGCATTCTCGTCGGTAATCACCGAAATATCAGTAACGTCATTAAACGTGCCATCGCCATTACCGGTGAAAATATGTGAGGTCAGGAAGTCTGACGCCACCAGCAGGTCCTGATGCCCGTCGCCATTCATATCGGCAAAGTTAGGGCTCAGGGTAAAGTCGCGTTCATTGAATGAGCCTTCGATACCTGTGCCATAGCGGGCGGAATAATAACCACGCCCGTCGTTGTACCAGAGGTGTGGTTCAACCAGGCTCTGACCTGCATCCCAGTTTGCGGTGAACATATCCAGATCACCATCACCATCAAGGTCTGCAAATGCCGCATTGTGTGTCTTACGGATGGAGCTGAAGCCGAAATCACTGACAACCAGAAACTGACCGCGACCATTATTCAGCCAGAGCGTGGCGTCCTTCAGCAACATATGGCCGTAGAAAATATCCGGCCAACCATCACCATTAACATCCGTCAGTGAGAAGGAGGCCGTATCGGCTGGTGATACAAGACCGTAGTTGTTGTCCGCCTGAGTGAACTCTCCATTTTCATTCAGGAATATGAGAATCCCGACACCCTCGCCACCATCGACAACCAGATCAAAATCACAGTCACCATCGATGTCACCCGACGCCACCGAGCCCGACATCAGCACCGATTCGAGGTAGAGCTTCTGGCTGTCAAAAATGGAATCGCCAATTTCCCGGTTGACCGGCAACGACTCTTTTTTGCGGAATCCGGTGATAACATCCGTTTCGACTGGCGAAGGCACGGAAGGCAATGCACATATTGCATCCGGATAAGGTGGAATATCACTCAGATCCGGGAATACGGCGTTACCTGTTTCTTCACCTTCGGGCTCAGTTACCGTAAATACTTCACTGTTATCAAAGTACGACAGAACGGGTTCTATCCGCATTCCGTCCGGGCTCGGTGTGCTGTAATCCGGCATCCAGGCACTCACACACGTCAGATCCTGCAGGCACTGCGAAGAGAGCGCGGTCAGGAATGCCTCATACTGATCCAACTGAGTCGCAGTGGCCTGCGGCATCGACAGTTTTTCGCTGTAGCCCGGAGCGTATTTCAGCGCCATGTAGGAATAATTGATGGAAGTGACCAGACTCGCCGATTCGGAGGTATCCACGCCAAGGCCAGCATATTGCTCAAGATTCTGCAGGCTGAAATCAAAATTACGTAATGACGTCACCGGGTTAAAGTGCCAGTTAATGGCTTCCCGCAGGGTGCCCAGTGAGCCCGCGTGCATATAAGGGAACGTCAGACCGACGTTCAGCAGGCTCGGCGTGCGGAACGAATGCCGGTCATACGTCGAACGGGTGATGTTGTAGCGCCCATAGTCCTGGCTGAAGCTGTTTTTACCACGACCAATCTGTGGCGTTGCCAGAGCGTAATAATTCTCGTCAGAGAAATGTGGTCCGGCGTGACACTGATAACAGCCACCCTGGTTTTCACTGAAGAAGAGAATCCCTCCCTCTACCGCCTCTGCTGACAGCGCGTCGGTATTTCCGTCAAGGTAGTCGAAGAAGCGGTTATCAATCGCAACCTGCGAGCGCTGATATTCCGCCAGCGCAAACGCGATATTGTCGTAAGAAAGAAGCGTCTCAAGCTCGCTGACATAGTCGTTAAAGCCCTCGCGGAACGCCATCTCCCAGCCACGCTCTGCAAGTTTTACAGAGATCAGTCTGCGGATCTCTTTACTCGTCTGACCTGCAGCAGCCGAGAAGCCGCGCATTTCGGCCACCGAAGTGACCGGAAACCGTGCCTGAGCTGTCGTCAGGTTGTTACCCGCGTTATGGTCAGGGCCGTTAGAAAAACTGTCTGGTGTGCGGATCAGGGCTCCTTCACCGTTGTCTGCTCCGGAATCGACCGGAAGATACAGGCTGTTCCCTTCACTGTATGCAACCGTCTCTACCCGGCCATCCCAGAACATTGCCTTATCATAGAAAGCAATATTGAAGGTTGTCGGGCTGTTGCGCGGCACATTCGGACCAAAATCGGCCTTTGGGTCAATGTAGTAGTTACCGTCATGACGACGACCAGGACCCACAATCAATGGATCGTGCGCTCCGACACCCACAGGAAGACTCAGGTTATCCGTACCCGCAAGACGTGGGTCATGGCAACTGACACAGGCCACGTCGTCTTCGAAGCTCAGTGAACGCGAGAAAAACAGCTCTTTACCGAGTTCAACAATCGGGTCACCCGGTTGGGGCAGGCTACGGTCACGCAGCTCTGATGGCGAGAAGCCCAGGTTGGTGACGAGAGTCAGCAACGCGGTATCGCGTTCGGTCGCCTGACGGCCGGGTTCTTCTGGTGTTGGCTCTTCAGGTTCTTCCGGAGTGGGTTCCTCCGGTTCTTCTGGAGTTGGCTCTTCAGGCTCTTCCGGAGTGGGTTCCTCAGGTTCTTCTGGGGTTGGCTCTTCAGGTTCTTCCGGAGTCGGCTCTTCAGGCACCTCAGGCACCTCAGGCACCTCCGGCACCTCAGGAATCTCGGGCTCTTCTGAGGTAGGCGACTCTTCGTCAGGCTCCGGCTCTACAGGAGTTTCCTGCACCGCTGGCGTGTCTGTCGTTGTGTCTTCATCAGTAGAAGCCTGCTCACCGCCACAGGCAGTCAGAACAAGTGTTGCTGTAATTATTATTATCCAGGTGTTCATCCGTACCATATCCCAGAGGAAATTCGGGCCTGTTACGCCACATACCTGAAAGTTTGCACAATCCCCCCATTAACGCCAGCCGGGAATATGTAAAGAAAGCGACTTTACCTAAAAAGTGCTGAAGAGGTCCGATACTTAGTGATTAATCCGGACAGGTGATAGGTGCCGCGAGGCCGCGGCACCTGAGAGAGGGATCAGCCCTGAGCGAGAAGCTCACGCAGATCAAGAATCGCAGCATTGGCGCGGGAGATGTAAGAACCCATCACCAGAGAGTGGTTGGCAAAAATACCGAAACCACTGCCGTTAAGAACAACCGGTGCCCAGAGCGGCTCCTGGGTACCTTCCAGTTCGCGGATGATCTGACGCAGGCCTACCAGAGCATTCTTCTTCTCCAGTACCTCACGGAAATCAACTTCAATGGCGCGCATCAGGTGCAGCAACGCCCAGGAGGTACCGCGGGCTTCGTAGAAAACGTCATCGACCTGAGACCATGGTGTTTTCACAATTTCTTCGTCTGGCGTTGTGGTTGAGTGCGGCGTGTTCATATCTTCATTGAGACGGCGCTGACCCACTGACGCACTCAGACGCTGAGACAGAGACCCGAGACGGGTTTCCACATCAAACAGCCACTGACGCAGGTTATCTGCACGGGCGTAAAACTGTGCCGTCTGCTCCTGAGAATCAGAAAGACGGGTCAGATAACTCTGCAACGCTTCAACGCCACGCTGATATTCATCTTCGGTAGCCGGCAGGAAGGTACTGTTGGCATCAAAGTGCAGCTGTGGTTCAGCAATCGCCAGGTCTTTGTCTTCGGTCGACTGGCTCTGAGAACGGCTGAAGTCTTTACGCAGTGCGCGGGAGAAATCGCGCACCTGTACCAGCACACCGAATTCCCAGTTAGGAATGTTATCAAGCCAGATACCAGGAGGAGTCACATCGTTGCTCAGATAGCCGCCGGGCTTATCCTGCAGGGTCTCTGTGACCTTCATCAGCGTCGCGGTCGTAGTGAAACCACGGACCTTTTTAACGCCCATTTCTTCAGCTTTGGCCGTCGCGTTCTGAACCACATCAAAATCTTCCGGTTCCTGCGAGAAGTACCAACCCAGGGCAATCAGTCCAACGACCACCAGCGCCAGAATAATGCCAGCAAAACGATAAGGGCCTTTCTGGCCTTTGCGGTCAGCCCACCAGTCCTGCATACGTTCCCTGGTGTCCTGTACCTGATCCTGTAAACCACTCATACGATAAGTTTCCTTAAATCACTGATAACTATCACAGGGGCAAGCCTAATCGGCCTTGCCCACTTCGGCAAGATCATACCCTATCCACAGGAGATAATCCGGGTTCCGCACGGCCATACCACAGGTGGGTCTCCCGTCAGTGCTGACAAAGCGGGTATACTCGGGCCACTTATGAACAATCTGGTGCCGGATGTCGTCTTACACAATTACCCCAGTGGCGTATGCCCGCTCTCCGTTCCGGGAGAAATTTGCGATTCCCAGGCAGCCAGGACTCGCACCGTCGGTCCGTACCCGAATTGAGCTTACCCCTCCCTTTGATGATCCCTGCGCGCTGGAAGGCCTGAACGACATCACGCATATCTGGCTGTTGTTTCTGTTCCATCAGGTCGGTAGCCGCAACGATTCCCTGAGGGTTCGTCCTCCAAGGCTTGGGGGCAACGAAAAGACAGGAGTATTTTCAACACGCAGCACGCATCGACCGAACGGTATCGGACAGTCGTTAGTTAAAGTAGAAAGTGTTGAAGGCAGCTGTCTCTGGGTCAGCGGCGCAGACCTGCTGGACGGCACCCCCATCATCGACATCAAGCCCTTTGTTCCGTACGCAGATATCCCGGTCAATGCCGGAAACCGGATGGCTCCCGCAGCGCCCGAATGGCTTGAGGTTATCTGGACAGAAGCCACAGAAACAGAGGCCCGGGAACAAGGTCAGCGCCTGCGCGAGAATGTCATGCAGATAGTGACAGAGTGCCTGCAGCAGGACCCCCGCCCCGCCTATCAGAAACATGATGAGAGCCGGGTTTATGGCGTCCGGCTCTGGGATCTTCAGGTACGCTGGCGCTATCCGACCCCTGACAGCATCCAGCTGGTCAGCATCAGCGAGGCGTCAGACGATACACTGCCTGACGCATAGAGGTCACACCGCGTTCACGAAAACGTGGCTCGTGATCAATCAACTCTCTGTCATCCAGCACGTCAGCGTGCATGAGTGAACCATAGTGAGCGATGACTTCGTCCTCTGGCACAGAAAACGGAGGACCCGACATCTGATTCTGATCATAGGCAAATGACACCAGCAGTTGCGGAGCATTGCGCGAGATATTCAACAGGTGCTGGCTGTAATCCACTCGCATCTGAGGTGGCAAAGCAACCAACGCAGCACGATCATATACGGCATCGACCGGACCGATATCACGCGCAGTCAACGCAAACCAGTCGCCGCAGATCAGCAGGATACCCGCAGCCCGGTAGAGGATCAGTCCATCGACTTCCTGCTTGTCTACGGCAAGGCCAAACTCCCCTTCGATGTCATAGGCCAGGGCATCCAAAGCCTTTTCGCTCAGCTCGGCACCCACCACCTGATAGCCTTCCTTCAGAAACCAGATGATGTCGACTGATTTTCCGCAAAGCGGCACTAGTACCCGGGTACCCAGATCAACCGGCATGGTATGCCAGTGGTTAACCAGCGCCGGATTGGGCTTGTCCAGATGAAACCCCGTCTCATCCTTCCCCCAACGCTCTTTCCAGAATTCTGTATCCATTGATGTAAGCCTTCTGTGTGCAAATTATTGCGTATAAACAAAAGACAGCGATTATGCCTCAAAGGGCGGCGGAGGGTCAGCTACCCGCGGGAAAGATACAAAAAAGCTCCCCGAAGGGAGCCAGTACACGCATGAAACACGGTCGTCTGCAGATCAGTTTACCTGCAGTTCAGCGATATCGGGGTAACGCTTCTCCCAGTCTTCAATCAGGTAATTCTGATCGATATCCCAGGGGTGAAAACCAGTTCGGAAAAACTTAGCCAGTCCCTTCATGTTATCGCGCAGTACGCCTTTTTTGCCCCAGAAAAATACAGCGGCTTCTTTCCACTCCCGCCAGGAAGGAAAATGACGCTGTGAGCGAAGCAACCAGACCTGATACATCGCAAGGCGGGAAAACAGACTGATCATGGCAAAAACCATAACGCGCTTGCGCATAAATTCATCATTCACGTGCTCGCGGTAAACATCAAACGCAACGGCTTTGTGTTCAATTTCTTCCACGGCATGCCAGAGCAACATTTTTCTGACCACTGGGGCTGCGCCATCAAGAATTTCAGGATTTTTCAGCAGAAATTCGGCCAACGATGCGGTGAAGTGCTCCATCGCTACCGTCATCGCCAGCTGACGCTCCCGGCTGAGAGATTTCAGAAAGGCGACCCGCTTGTGCAGGCGGCCAACAATGCGCTCCATCGGGAAGCCCATGTTCTCAATGGCCTTGTTGAGTGCTTCGTGAGACACACCGTGGTGAGCTTCCTGGCCGATAAACCCGCGGATCTGCTCTTTCAGAATGTCGTCTTTAATATCGTCCCGGTAATTACGCACAGAGTGAATAAAAAAACGTTCACCGTCAGGAAACAACGCCGACAGCGCGTAGAAAAAAGTACTGATCAGCGAATTGTTTTCAAAGGCAAATTTCTGCATCGGAGCAGAAGTATCAAAAGCCATACGACGGGGTTTGATTTCTACCGACTGGCTTTTATTTTTGATATCAGTCATACACGGTTCCTCTCTGTCTGGGCCGGGCAAAAAGCGATTGTCAGACAGGTGTCACACTTGGCAAGATCGCACATGTCTGATGTGAGATCACTATGACATACTAGGTTAAATTAACGAGGGTGCTAAGCTTTCACCCGATGGTTTAAAACTGGCAATGTGAGCTATGACAGCAAAAAGCGTTGGTGTGGGTGAATACCGGGTATCCTCCGATTACCTGATACTCCTGACAGAACTGGCATTTGAACGTGGTATCTCAACCGCGACTCTGCTGGAAGGCACTCACCTGCCTGAAACCTTTATCTTTCAGCCAAACATTCCCGTCGGGCATGAGTCTGCGCTGCGGATGATAGACAACTTCTGCGAACGCGCCGGCCTGGATGCGGCACTGGAGTACGGCAAGCGTATGACCCTGTCAAAGCACGGCGCACTGGGGTTTGCCGCCCAATACAGCGAAACAATGACAGACGCCGCCGCCAAGGTTGAACGCTATATCGCAACGCGGGCGCAGCTGTTTGAGCTCGAACGCGAACAGGACAGTAACAGCCGTCACCTCTATATCCGTACCCGGTTCCCGGACAGTCGTGCCGGATATTTTCTGGTACTGGCCTTTCTCTCCAGCGTCGAAAGCATCTGCCGGGCCCTGGTCAAAGAAGAGAACCGCGGTGCGCGCAGCATGTTGCAGATTCAGTTTGACGGTAATTTTTCTGGCCAGACCGTACTGCCAAACTGTTCTGTGTATGCGAACTCCCCGGTCAATTGCCTGACCTGGCCTCTGGATGCACTGGAAGGTATGCTGCCTTTCTTCAATCCGACGTTGTCGACACTGGCCGATCAGGAGCTGGAGCAAGCTCTGAACACCGTCAGTGAAACCAACACCCTGGCTGGGCGCGTACGCGAAATTCTGAACGAACATCTCTCTGAAATGCCAACCGTTGAGGATGTCGCCGGCATGCTGCACATGTCCGCAGCGACGCTGAACCGTAAGCTCAAAGCCGAACAACGGAGCTTCCAGCAGATTAAGGATGATCTGCGCTACAACAAGGCCCAGCGCCTGCTGCGGGATACGACCTTCTCTGTAGATCAGATTGCCGATCAGCTGGGATACAGCGACGCCAGTAACTTCGCCAAAGCCTTCAAAGCCTGGTCAGGCAACAGCCCCAGTCAGTACCGGCAACAGTCAGGTAACTGATACCCGCTGACAGCCGGCTCGGGTATACTGCGCGTTTTTGCACAGTCACCGGAGCCTGCCATGGCGGATAAACCCATGCTTATCAATTACAACCAGCTGAATACCCTATGGCTGCGCTGGCTCTCGCAACCCCCCCACATGGTGCTGGATCGCTGGCTGAAGCGCGAAGCTGCCGACTGGCGCAAACGCTATCGTGAATCCATGCCACTGGAACTCAGTCAGGCAATGCAGCATGGGGTGCGATTCGAGCAACTGGCCTGTGCTCTGGAACAGATACACCGCAGCGGCATCGAACAGGACTGGTCAGCCTGGGCTGACAACTGGCGTCCCGAACACTCCGAGGCGCTCGGGCGCAATAATTTCTGGTTCTGGATCCAGAGCCGCAGCCACTCCCGCTGGTATATACCTAAAGACTGGCAGGCGGGTAGCCGTCGTCAGACGACAGCTGACACCGAAGCCTGGGTCCGTGCACACCCTGACTCCCCTCTCGCTCTGATATGGCATGGTCTGTCACCCGACCTTGGTCCTCAACTGGCGCAGCGCAAAGCACTCAGTCAATGGTCAGATGGCGACCTGCAACGATTTATCAGCCTGCAGAGTACACGCCCTCCTCTGTGGCTGCGCGCGCGTCAAGGTGAAGATGCCGACGCGCTCCGGGAAGCGCTGAAGAACGAAGGTGTAGATATCAGCCTCAATCGCCATGGTCTCTGCGCGACTGGTGGTTTTGGCGTCACTCAGACCCCCGCTTACAAAGAAGGCCGGATTGAGATCCAGGACCTGGCCAGCCAGCAGATCGCTGCCGCGGTTGATGCCCGTAGCGGTGACAAGATCTGGGATGCCTGCGCTGGTGCCGGTGGCAAAACGCTGGCGTTGGCTGACCGTATGGGCAGTAAAGGGGTCGTGGTCGCTACCGACCTGCATCAGTTCAAGCTGGATGAACTGAAAAAACGCGCACGCCGGGCCGGGCAACTGAATATCCGGACCTTTCTCTGGAAAGGCGACGAGCCACTACGCCTGCCGCAGGAAGTTGCCCGCCAGAAAGGCTTCGACAAGGTTCTTATTGATGCCCCCTGCTCAGCCACAGGCACCTGGCGTCGCAATCCGGATGCACGCCTGCGCAATCCAGAACTGGCCTCGGCAGAGTTAACGGCCCTGCAGCAGCAACTTCTGTCTAACGCCTGTCAGGCAGTCAGGGACGGTGGACGCCTGATCTATGCGACCTGCAGCTGGTTAAGTGCAGAGAACGAAGAAGCTGTGTCTGCCTTTCTGGAACAGCACCCGGAATTCAGCCTGATCAGCCAGACACTGCTGGGCGCACCAGAAACAGACTCTGACACTATGTTCGTTGCTGTGATGGAGAAACAGGGCTGACCGCCCTGTTCTGATGAAATAAAAAAGGGCCCGCAGGCCCTTTTTTATCAGATGCAGATGGTTTTCAGCGGAGGAAAGCCGTTGAATTCAATCGCACTGTAAGTCGTGGTGTACGCACCGGTAGAGAACCAGTAGAGACGGTCACCCTGAGACAGATTCAGAGGCAGCTCATACTTGTACTGTTCATACAGGATGTCCGCAGAATCACAGGTCGGACCCGCAATCACAACTTCTTCACACTCGCCTTTCTTGTCGACGTACAGCGGATACTTGATCGCTTCGTCCATGGTTTCGATAAAACCACCGAACTTACCGATGTCGGTATAGACCCAGCGATGCAGACCGGTACGGTTTTTACGGCTGACCAGCACCACTTCACTCACCAGGATCCCTGCATTCGCCGCCAGAGAACGACCCGGCTCAAGAATGATCTCAGGAATATCATCACCGAAATCTTCACGCAGGAAACGGGTAATTTCTTCCGCGTAAGTTTCCAGTGGATTGGTACGGCTGATGTAGTTCGCCGGGAAACCACCACCCAGGTTGATCATCTTCAGGTTAATGCCGTCTTCTTCTTTCAGACGCTCAAAAATACCTTTAACCTTCGCAATCGCCGAATCCCACGCGCCGATATCGCGCTGCTGAGAGCCCACATGGAACGAAATGCCATAGGGCTCAAGGCCCAGGTCACGCGCCATGATGCACAGGTCCAGTGCCATATCGACATGACAGCCGAATTTACGGGACAGCGGCCAGTCAGCTGTCTGAGAGCCTTCGGTCAGAATACGGACAAACACGCGTGCACCCGGTGCTGCTTTTGCGATATTGCGCAGGTCAGCTTCTGAGTCCGTCGCGAACAGGTTCACCCCTTTCTCGAAAAAGTAGCGGATGTCCTTAGGCTTTTTAATGGTGTTGCCGTAACTGAAACGGCTACCAGGTACGCCCAGTTCCATCACCTTATCCAGCTCATACCGCGAAGCTACGTCGAAGTTACAACCACGATCACGCAGAATTTCCAGAACTTCAGGGCAAGGGTTTGCCTTCACTGCATAGTAGGTCTTCGCATACGGAAAGGATGCGATCAGATGATCCAACTGATCAGTAAAAGTTTTGGTATCCACAACCAGCAGTGGAGTGTCGTGTTGATCCGCTGCCGCTTTAATGCGGGCAAAGGTCTCAGCGTCGTAGTAGTCTTCTGGTTGAGTCAGCATCAGGCTCGCTACCTCCTTAATCTATTGGTAGAGCTCATTGAAAGTGGCGCAAAGATAGGCCGAATTTCATTTCAGTACAGTGATATTAATTTACCGTTACGATCACAAAAAGTGATTAACCAGAGATTGTTGTCTTTCTGGAACTCAATCTCCCGGTAAATCGCCGCCGCAACGACTTACAATGACAGGATAAGTCGGCTAAGGTTCGGTCACATCCTACCCCATAAGCACGCCGACCTCATGTTAAAGTTCTTCGAAAAACTGATCCGCCCTTTTCCAGCAGAGCATCCTCAGCAACCACCCGGGTCTCTTTACGCGTTCTGCCGTCACTACACCCGTGGGCTAGAAGGCTCACTGCTGGCGATGTCGTGCCTGACAGCTCTGTTGGCCATTCTCGAAGTCATGCTGTTCGGTTTTATGGGAGATCTCGTCGACTGGCTTTCCGCCAGCAACCCGGACACTTTCCTGCAGCAGGAAGGCACCAGACTGCTGGTGATGTCAGCAATTGTGCTGATCGCACTTCCGGTGGTGGTGTTTCTCCATGCTGCCTTCGTGCACCAGACCCTGCTGGGGAACTATCCGATGCGCATCCGCTGGCTGGCGCACCGCTACCTGCTGAAGCAGAGCCTGTCGTTCTACCAGAATGACTTTGCCGGACGTCTGGCCACCAAGGTGATGCAGACTGCGCTGGCGGTGCGTGAAACCGTCATGAAGCTGCTCGATGTTCTGGTCTATATCCTGGTGTACTTCACTTCGGCACTGGTGATTATCGCCACTCAGGACATACGCCTGATGCTGCCGATGCTGGTCTGGCTGGGGCTTTATATCCTGGTACAGATCTACTTCGTCCCCCGCCTTAAGCAGGTAGCGACAGAACAGGCCGATGCGCGCAGCCTGATGACCGGGCGTATCGTGGACAGCTATACCAACATCCAGACGGTTAAGCTCTTCTCTCACACCGAGCGTGAAACGAGCTATGCACGAGAGAGCATGGATGGTTTTCTGGACACCGTCTATCGACAGATGCGCCTAGCGACTGGCCTGAATTTCAGCGTTAACCTGATCAACTACCTGCTGGCGTTTACGATGGCAGCAGTCGCTATTGCCCTCTGGATGGAAGGCGCAGTCACGGTTGGCGCTATCGCTATTGCCGTCAGTCTGGCCCTGCGTATCAATGGCATGGCGCAGTGGATCATGTGGGAGGTCGGCGCCCTGTTTGAAAACATAGGGACCGTTGCCGATGGTATGAATACGCTCTCAACCCCTCAGGCCATCAAAGACGCAGAGGCTGCTCCCGCCCTTACAGCGGATCAGGGGAGCATCGAGCTGGAAAAAGTCACCTTCTCATACGAAGGCGCAGACAATGAGCGTCACACTGTTTTTGATGAGCTGAACCTGAATATCCGTGCCGGTGAGAAAATCGGTCTGGTAGGACGCTCAGGCGCAGGAAAATCTACCCTGGTGAACCTGTTACTGCGCTTTTACGACATCGACAGCGGCGAGATACGCATCGACGGTCAGAATATCCGCACAGTGACACAGGAAAGCCTGCGCCAGCAGATCGGCATGGTCACGCAGGATACGTCACTGCTGCACCGGAGCGTCCGCGACAATATTGCGTACGGTCACCCGGATGCCACCGACGACGAAGTGATCGCGGCAGCACGAAAAGCGGAGGCTCATGACTTTATTCAGGGGTTACATGATCCGGAAGGTAACCGGGGCTACGATGCTCAGGTCGGGGAACGCGGAGTCAAACTTTCCGGGGGGCAGCGCCAGCGGATTGCCATCGCCCGGGTACTGCTGAAAGACGCCCCGATTCTGATTCTGGATGAAGCAACGTCTGCACTCGACTCGGAAGTCGAAGCCGCTATTCAGGCGAGCCTGTATAAATTGATGGAAAACAAAACGGTGATTGCGATCGCCCACCGCCTGTCCACGATTGCCGCGATGGACCGCCTGATCGTTCTCGACGAAGGCAAAATCATCGAACAGGGAACGCATCAGGAGTTGCTGGAGCAGAAAGGAGTGTATGCTCAGTTGTGGGCACATCAGACAGGCGGCTTTATCGGGGAAGAGTAATAAAACCTTAATAATTTTAAGGTTTTATAGCGCCGCCCCGGAAGCGCGATGGCCTGATGATGAGGCGTTCAGAGCAGGACGCTCTGATCCGCTCCGGGGAACCAGTCAGCGGAAGCTGCTGCGATCAGCGAAAGGTTTGGGCTCCGTTCCTTTTGGTGCCAGACCGTTTTTCATCGCAATACGCTGATTCTTTCTGCCCAGCAGACGGGCCTGAACCCAACGTTCCCAACGAAGTGCTTTCCAGGTGTCTGCTTTCCAGCTTTTCTTGAACAGATACTTAGTCGCCGCAATTGCGTCAGGAGACTTGGTCGCAATGTCGCGCGCCAGTGCTTCTGCCTCGGCAAGAGGGTCGTCCGCCAGACGGGAAATCAGGCCGTATTCATAGCCTTCCTGCGCACTGAACTGACGGGCTGTCATCGTCAGCTCCTGAGCAATATCGACACGGGTCAGGCGTGACAGTGTCACCATGCCACTCATGTCAGGAATCAGACCCCACTTCATTTCCATGATGCAGAGGTTAGCGTCGGCGCGGGCAATACGGTAGTCAGACGCCAGAGCAATCTGCATCCCGCCGCCAAAGCAGTTACCGTGAATCGCGCAGATAACCGGCACTGGCAGATCGCGCCAGCAGTGAGCTATTTCCTGTGCCAGGTTCTGTTTGGTCCACGGCCACTTCAGAAACACCCGAGGGATCATTTTCGGGTTTTTACTGACCGCTTTGAAATCGAGACCAGCGCAGAAAGAGTCGCCATTACCAGACAGGATGACCGCTCTTACACTGCGGTTACGACGCAGGGTTCTGGCGGTTTTCACCATCTGCTCAAACATCGCCATATCCAGGCCGTTGAGTTTTTCTGGCCGGTTCAGGCGGACCCAGGCAATGTTGTCACGGATCTCACAGGTAATTCGCTGCTGTTCACTCATAGTGCTCTTCCTGATGGTTGCGCCCGCATCTTTGCATAAAGACCAGGCCCCTGCCATGACCATAACTGACGAATAAGCTACTCCGGTTAACTCCAGCCCTGTGCATTTTCACGCACCAGGGAGACCATCATATTGATATGGTCAGCGCTGTCGTTCAGGCACGGGATATAGTGGTATTCCTTGCCACCTGCCTCCATAAATACTTCCCGGTTCTCGACTTCCAGCTCTTCCAGTGTCTCCAGACAGTCGGCAGCAAATGCCGGACTGATCACATCGACACGCCCGACTCCGGCTTTCCCCCACTCCTCCAGCGTATGGTCGGTGTAGGGTTTGACCCACTCTTCGCGGCCAAAGCGCGACTGAAAGCTGCAGATCCATTCGTCGTCCGCCAGCTCCAGTGCCTGCGCGACGGCTGCAGCGGTTGCACGGCACTGGGATGGATACGGATCGCCTTTGGTTTCGTAACGTTTGGGGATACCGTGAAAAGACATCATCAGGCGGTCTGGCCTGCCGTGCTCATCCCAGTAACGACGAACAGAATCTGCAAGCGCACCAATGTACTGCGGATGCTGGTGATAATCGGTAATCCAGCGACTGGCCGGCACGTGAGGACACGGTGCCAGTGCCCGGGCATAGCGGTCATGCACGGCCGCGGTGGTTGATGAAGAATTCTGGGGATAGAGCGGCAGGACAACCAGGCGTTCTGCGCCTGCCTGGCGCAGTTCCCGGCCAGCGTCTTCCATCGAAGGACGGCCATAGGTCATTGCCAGAGCGACAGGAATATCACAGCCATATTCTTCGGCGAGCGCGGCTTTAAGCGCCCGCTGCTGCGCCCGGGAAATACTCATCAATGGTGAGCCTTCCTCCGTCCAGATACTGGCATATGCCTTTGCCACCCGTGGCGGACGGATACGCAGAATGACGCCATTCAGCACCGGCCACCAGAGCCATTTTGGAACATCAACCACACGACGGTCACTGAGAAACTCTTTCAGGTAAGCGCGGACTGCCGCAGAGGTTGGAGCTTCAGGGGTTCCCAGATTTACCAGCAGGACCCCAAAGGGAGGCTTATTCATAGTCGACCATAGCTTGTATCACTTTTGTCTAAGTTTAGCGAAACCCGACCGGGCGGTCATCTGTCTGCCGCGCCACCGCGAAAATTTTTTAGCCGGGATATCTTAATTTTCATATGGCTGGTATAAAATCGCCTAGAATCTGATCAACATCAGCCCTGCCTGTTATCACGCCCGGATACTCCCATGACTTACTGTGTCGCACTGAAACTGAAAGAAGGTGTTGTGCTTTGTTCTGACTCGCGTACCAACGCGGGTGTAGACCATATTGCCAGCTTCCGGAAGCTGCACGTTTTCGAGATTCCCGGCGACCGGGTTGTGTTCCTGCAGAGCGCTGGCAACCTTGCCAGTACCCAAAGTGTGATCAATCTGTTGCAGCACGCCATACTCCATGAAGAACGCCACGTACTGAATGTCAGCTCAATGTTCGAAGTCGCGGAGCTTATCGGCAGAATGATACGCCAGGTCATTAACCGCGATCAGGGTCAGAATCAGGGCGTCGATTTCAGCTGTAATATTCTGGTCAGCGGACAGATAAAAGGTGAAGAACATCGCCTGTTCCATGTGTACCCGCAAGGCAACTTTATCGAAGCAACCGAAGACACGCCCTATTTCCAGATAGGCGAGAGCAAATACGGCAAACCAATTCTGGATCGTATCGTTGATTACAACACCGGACTGAGCCGTGGCATGCAGTGTGCGCTGATTTCCATGGACTCTACCCTGCGCAGTAATCTGTCGGTAGGTATGCCGCTGGACACCATTATTTATCCGGCTGACTCCCTGAGCGACCCGGGTATCCGTCGCCTGGACGACACAAACGAATCACTGATGAAACTGCGCCTGGCGTGGTCAGAAGGTATCCGCGACCTGTTTAATGGTCTTCCCGAGTATTTCTGATGCCAGCCTCACAGCAGCTCATCTGTCACCATAAGCCCACGCAGCTGATCGGTCAGATGCTCTGCTGAATCGCGTTCGCGGATCTGTTCTGCGATGCGCACCTTTTTTCCACCACTGTGCACTTCAATATGAAAATATTCAGTGGTGGTATTTCCCGTTGTCACACTGCCACTGTCAGTCATTCTGATCTCGTCCGGGCTGTGTACGCGTATATTCCGGCGCCATAGTTGCCTGCCCATCCAGTAGCGCGTCGTGGTTATCCTGTCGCCGTGAATCCGTGCTTCGAGCGAGCGCCCCAGAGCAAAGATACCCATCAGGAAAATCGGCGTACCGATCAACGTGAACACGCTTCCCATCAGATAGAGCATAGCGCCTTCTTCGGCGGCAATAGAAAACAGGAAAATACCGGCTCCGGCAAAGATAAAACCCATCAGCAGAAACATCAGATTCATCCCGGTATTGCGGCCCGCTGCACTGTGAATAAGATATCCATCAGCATCCCTGCTCAGTCCCAGCTGCTGCGCCAGTGACGCATTTGCCATATCTGCCTGCTCCCGGGCGACAACCCCAGCGTGTTCTGCACTCACCGCTATATCAGACGTCCGCTCACCGGCAACGACCGGCAATACAAAGTGCCGGGTCAGAGCGACTGGCGTGTCTGGCCCCGTCAGGATAATCCTCCAGAACACCGCGGTCCGACCTTTCCGGTAACTCGCTGGCTGAGATGCATCCGGCTGAAATACAAAGCGCAGCCTGGTTGTTTCTGCGTCTTCTGTAACTTCGGGAACGGTTGAGCGTTGCCACAACACACTTTCACTACGCGTGCTGTTTTTACCGCTGCTGCGGGTTTCTCTGACACACTGCAGAACGACTTTCCATGACGACTCTAATCCCGCCCTGGCAATCGTAATTTCGCCACCAATATCCCCCTGCAACTGACCGGGAAACGGATTCATCCGTAAAGGCGTTTTCCCGTAGTAGTTCCAGTTTTTCCAGGAGCGACGGGCAGCATAAGCAAGTGCTACTGCCACCAGTGGAAACACCAGAACCATAAGAATGGCATGATTTCCCGACCGTATTTCCGCAGGAATACTGAACACGGCGGGCGAAGAGATCAGAAAAAACATCATCGCCATAAAACCGAAAATCCAGTGCTGATATTGCTGACCAGAATACACAACCGGACCTTCGGCTTTGGCAGACGCGCGCCACGTTAATGCAATCACTCCCACGCCCACGCCTCCGAACACCAGCACAAAAATCATCCCAAAGCCTATTTTTGACCAGCGCAGGTCGCGGATTAAGATACTCTCAGACGGAGAAGAAGGATTTACCCAGGCAGTGAGTTCGCCCCGGGCTGCAGCGACGGAAATGGCCGCCGACGTTGCCTGATGCCAGTTACCGATATTATCAGCACTGGTGTCATAACTGATCTGTGACCCTGAATAGCTACGCCCCTGATAACGGTAAGAATAACTGCCAGTGAGCGACATAGTGGTTGTCTCTCCGGAGTGATATTTCACGTCAATATCATTCAGCTGGGCAGGCACTTCGTCCCAGAAGCCAGTCATCAGATGTAAACGCAGGGTTTCCAGAGGGCCAGCGACCATAAAGATCAACGCGGGAATAAGAAAAAAACTTCCGAATATTGTCCCTGTGATCCGCCCCTTCCTTGTGCTGCCGGACATATCGACTCCTCAAAGTATTGTACTCAGAGTCTAACAAGCAGCGGCCGGTCTTCAAGCCCGGGGGGATATCAGTGTCAGAATAGCCTGCGCAATTTCATCGCCTTTATATTCCTCGATAAAATGCCCGACGCCGGGAAAGCGGTAAGTAGCACGCTTCATTTCTGGCATCGCATTGTGCCACTGATCAATCACTTCATCTTTTCCACAGGGGTCCCACTGACCAAAAAAACCTGCAGCAGGAATATCACGCCAGATCTTCGGCAGCTTTTCCTGCATCTGGCGATAAAACTCACGATTGCTCTGTTTACCGTAGACCGGATCACGATAGCTGTAGCCGTAGCCCCAGCGGGATGTCTGCATCACATTACGCATGGAGCTGCGCGCGTTGCGGACACTCCGTAACGACTGAGACCAGACATACTCAGGGGTGTTTCTGGGTAAGCGTCGCAGCAGATGAAGTGCGGTGTAACGCATTGCGCGACTGATCAACGAGAGAATGCTCTGAGGTTCACCATTGGTCACGGCAGTAGCCGCAATCCCACCCCAGGCAAACGCAGGATAGATACGGGGATACAGGCTCCAGGGCAGCACAGGATTGGGGTAATTCTGGTAGGTAAAGCCGCTGCGGGGCATAGGAAAGATGGTCGAGTTCAGCACCACCAGATTACGCAGGCGATACGGATCTTCGATAAAAGCACCGATGCCGATAGGACCACCCCAGTCGTGCACCACAAGCGTGACATTGATCAGATCAAGATGCCGGATCAACTGAATCAGATTGTCAGCGTGATGCATATCCACCATTTCAAAATCTGCCTGATCTGACAGACCGAAGCCGATATGGTCCATCGCAATCAGCCGCATAGACTGGTTACTGTCTATCAGAGCATCACGGATATGGCGGTAGGTGTACGAGGTTTCGGGATTTCCGTGAACAAAAACGATCGTGGCATCAGGCTCCTCATCACCCACAATATGATCCGAGTAAAACATTACCTTACCCGCATCTTTCCCTCCTGGAATCGTAAACCAGCGGTCACTGCCCGCAGGATAATAGTCGGGGGGAACAAGTGTCAGAGGTGAGTCAGTCGGTGGAGCGGATAGCGTCATGATGGCCTTCACTTTTTTCTTATATTTGTTCAAAAGGCATACAACCATCCTATGCCCGACGATACGCGCCGCACAGGTCAATAGCGGCCATTAATGTCCCGTATTGCCATTTCTTTTGGCGCGATAGTCCTGAGCCATATGTTTCAGACAAAGAAAAACCCCCGCCTGCGACAACAGACGGGGGTTCTGAATAAGTGGAGTCAGCCGATAAGCCGGGTTCTGTCTGAGACAGTCATTCGTCTAGGCCTGCAATCGCTCGCAGGCTCAAGCAACCTACCCGTTCCCAACGCGGGCCGCGCCATAGGGAACCTATTTGGTCTTGCTTCGGGTGGAGTTTACCGTGCCACGAACTGTTACCAGTCGCGCGGTGCGCTCTTACCGCACCCTTTCACCCTTACCTGATCCGCAAAGCGGCCATCGGCGGTTTGCTCTCTGCTGCACTTGTCGTGGGCTCGCGCCCCCCAGGCGTTACCTGGCACCCTGCCCTGTGAAGCCCGGACTTTCCTCCCCCTGCAGATGCAGGCAGCGACTGTCTGGCCGACTCCGGGGCGCGATTCTACACATTAAGCGCCCTTCTGTCGCGCCAGTAATGGCGTGAAGTATTTTTCCCACAACGACCGGTAACGGGCTTTATGCCAGCCGATATGACCGATCCGACGCTCGCCGATATCCTCCGGACGGATCACAGTGCGCTCGACCTGGCTGCCGGTAAAAAACGCGTGCAGACGCGAAATATTGTTCAGTGACATCATCTCATCATCACTGAATGCCAGCGATCGCACCGGCAGGCGGACGGCAGCAAAGCGTTGCTTCAGCCAATCTCCCTCTGCGCCAACGCAATAGTCATTGCGCAGACACCAGCGGCGCCACTGCATAATCACTCCTTTCGGCATATCACACATAATGCCAATGCGGTTCCCAGGCCAGTACCCCATCACAGGCACGATGACCGGCACTAATACATACCAGAGCAGCCAGGCAATACGTTTGGTCGGTGCTGAGTTGTACCACCAGGTGCCTGTTCCGGCTGCCACTGTTATCGCGTGATCAATCTGTTCGGTGGACGGCATCATCCCCAACATATGTCCGCCAACGCTGTGGCCTATCCAGGTCCGCTCCAGGTCAGGAAAGGTCTGAGTGACATAGTTCAGTACCGCTGGGCAGTCATGCTCGGCCCAGCTGAGTTTATCGCTGCGGGAGTGACGCACATGCCCATCTACCGACAACCCCATGCCATCGTAGTCAAACGTCAGGGCGTGATAGCCCTGCTCCGTCAGCCAATGGGCGAAATCATCGTACAGATACTGAGCAACCCCAGTTGCCGGCGCAATAATACAGATCCCCAGCGGGGACTGTTCTGTACGGAACAGACGCGCGGTCACGCTGTGTCCTGCCGTTGTCGGCAGACTTACTTTTTCAGACATGGAGATCTCCGGTCAGAATCGATCGATAATAAAATTCAGGAAGCGCAGTACGACGGTCATTTCTTCATCACTGAACTCGCTGCTGAATACCTCATTCATCTGCGCAATCAGAGGCATCAGCTGCGACATTTTTTCTAACCCCTCTGATGTTGCCTTCAGGCTGACAGCCCTTGCATCACCAACCACAGCGCAGCGCTCAAGCAGACCGTTCTTTTCCATACGGTTTACCAGTCCGGTGATCGCCGACTTATTCAGCTCCAGAGCCTCGGCCAGATCTTTCTGCTGCATCCCTGGCTGACGAGCAATCATCATCAGAGCCGCGAGCTGAGTTACCGAAGCGTCGAGCCTGTCTTCACAGACCGCATCGATGTTCCGGAACAGGCGCTTCTGGGCTTTGGTAAAAAGAAAGAACAGACGTCGGTCCATGCCGCCCTCCTGAGTTAATTTAGTTCACATATAAACAAAATATAGTTCACATGTAAACCATTCCAGGTATGGCCTAATAATAAAGAACCAGAATCAGTGTTCACCGATAAGAAATGTCTCTCTTTTCGCGCCACTGAGCGGTAAAGCCGGGAATCTGCTGCTTAACTGTTATATATTCAGGCCATATAGCGAGGTCATGGACGAGACATGCTGAAATTTATTCCTTCTGAGGTGTATGCCGCACTTTCCTTCCGGAAAGGAGGCAGGCCAGACCTCGAACGCTTCGAAACCTTCTTTCTGCCCCAGGCTGTGTTCATCAACAACAAAGGCAGCGAGCCGGTAATCAGTTCCCTGCAGGACTTCACGTCCATGATTGATTCGCTGATCAGTAATGAAGTCCTGTATTCACTGCGCGAAACTGAGATAGAGCAGACCTGCCAGGTGTTTGGAAAAGTCGCCCAGATCAATTCCGCCTATGAGCTTCTTGCTCATACAAAAGATGGGATTACTCCGCGCTACGGCGTCAACCTGTTCCAGTTTGTTCAGTCCGGTGACCGCTGGCTGATCAGCGCGATGTGCTGGGATGACAGACCAGATGGGACATTACTCAAGCAGCTTCCCTCCGGTGCACGCCTCCACCCGGAGTGATTGACCGGACGGACTGATCTGACCTGTTGGGTCCTTTTCCTGAATTCCTCACTGAGTCACATTGACGGTTGGACAACTCGATCAGGAAGACTCAATGAAACCCCTCGCCTTTTCTCTACTATCTCTGAGTGTCATCAGCCTCTCAGCCAACGCCTGGACCATACGTGGTGACGACTGGCCTGAATCCTCGCCAGAAGCCCACGGACTCAGCACTGAGCTGCTGGAACAGGCCGGTGACGACGTCAGAAACGTTCCGCTGCGCTACTGCCTTACCGTGATCAAAGACGGTGAACTGGTCTACGACCGCAACTACCTCGGCTATCAGAACGGCAGTTTCTACGCTTACTCAGTCACGAAAACATTAGGCGCCGTTCTGGTCGGTATCGCTGAACATCAGGGCTATCTGCAACTGGACGACAAAATCAGCGACTGGCTGGGTGAAGTACCTTCTTCAATGAACCCGGATGCCACGATCCGGCATGTACTGGGGCAGGTATCGCACAGCGACCCGTTGGGCAGTGATTTCAGCTACAACACAGGCGCCCGCATCAATACATTAAGCGCGGTACTCAAGGAAGCGACCGGGATGAATACACTGGAATACGCCCAGGATCAGATGCTCATTCCACTCAATATGAATTACACCTCATGGGCAACCGACTCGGACGATAACGTTACCATCGGCGCCGGAACCTCCTCGTCCTGCCGTGACCTGGCCCGGGTCGGTCAACTGATGATGAATGGAGGACGCTGGAACGGCCAGCAGCTGCTGTCACAGAGCTACATAGAAGACATGGTTCAGCCGTCTTACCCAGACGCAAACTCAAACTATGGATATCTGACCTGGCTTAATAAAAGCGAGGGCCCATGGCACCGACCACTGACCTCAGGAACGGGGATTATGGTCGAGGGGGCACCGCGTAATGCATGGTTCGCTACCGGATTTTTTGGCCAGCTGATTATTGGTATTCCGGATGAAAACATCGTGATCACGACGATGGGCACAAGTCTGCAGCTGGAGACGCTGAATACCCTGCAAAACGTCTGGGACGCAGTTGCCCCGGCCGTGATGCCGGAATAATCACAAGACAAAAAAATCCCGCGCACGGCGCGGGATTTTTTTATCAGTTCACCGTCGTGGTGAAGTTCACAACGGGACAGGACACTTCCCGTTTCAGCAGTGGCGTACGGGAACAGATCTCAACCTCGTGATCACCCGCCAACAGACGACGGATACGGATGGTGTCGCGCTGTTTCCAGATAGACCAGCTGCCACCATCAACACGATAGCGGTATTCCAGATTACCCAGTTCGGAGTTCGGGTTCAGACCATCAACATCAATCGTCACTTCACCGTTAGCAACCGATACGACGCCATCAACCATTTCACCAGTGTCGTCGTACGTGCTGATAGCAACATCCACTGAGCGCTTGCTGACTTCCTGAACCGTGGTAGCAGGAACACTGGCTGACGCTGTGACACTGACCGGAATCAGATCACCCGCCAGCGACAGGCTGTTGGTACCAGCCACCCAGAAATCACGCATGTACAGAGTGTGATTATAAATTCGTGGCAGCGGAACAACCTTCAGGCTTTTCGCCACTTCCGGCATGATCCAGGGCATAAAATAATCGATGGTCGAATTAATAAAGCCAGGCATCAGACGGATAATTCCACTCTCATCGACTTCGCTGACGTAAATCTCCGGTGCCTGTTCAACACCGATACTCAGGAAACCATCTTCGGTTGAGTTGATATCAAACGGCACTGCCAGATTGAAGGTGACGCCGAATACCGTGCGGAACTCATCCCATTCAGGCTTATAAAGATCAAATGCCAGATATACGTCGTACCAGCCAAGCTTACCGGCAACACCGGTTGCTGGCATAAACTTAACGAACGGCGCCGATGCAGGCTCGAGACGGACACGGATTTCATCCAGCTCGTCAATTTCATCTTCCGGTGCGCGGTAAACCGCAATACCGGCCGGTGTCGCGTTGCGGTTAAGCTCACGGGTCATTTCAACGGAATTCATTCCCGCCTCGAAGGCTGCCAGCAGCGCCTGATTTACTACGTTTGCTGACACAGACGCACCGAAGTGAAAATCTTCGCCCGCCGGAGTCTGAGCACCAAGGCTTGGAGTTTCACCCGCTTCAAACAATGAGCCAATCGCACCAGGTACATCTTCAGAAGGCACTGGTGCCCAGATGTGAGTCGACAGATCAACACTGACACCACGGTCCGCAGAATCCAGGAAGGTAGGCAGAGCACGGACACTCACCGTTTCGCCCGACTGAGGAGCCGTAACATCCAGCGTAATTGGAATGTCTTTAATAAAGTCAGACATCACGGGAACGATGATCTCTTCCAGTACATCAATAAACAGGCGCTCAAACATAGGAGCGAGAGCACCGACAATCGCGCTGGTCAGAGCATCAAGGATATTCAGTAATCCACTGGTGTTGGCAAAATCAATCACCGGGAACGAGTGATTGATCGTGGTATTACTAAGGCTGAGATCCAGATCGGAATCACGGATATCCATCAGCAGGTCAGTGCCCGATGCCAGCTGACTGAAGCGGATGGTGCCTGAGCTGTTGTAAGGAATAAAGAAGCCGATACGTCCGCTCAGCGTGAAGCCCAGCACCGTATTGGCAACCTGAATATCGGTATCAATACGCTCGTTATCCAGAACATTCAGATCGACATCGACATTGCTGAACGAGACGCTGTTGAATTTAATGCTCATGTCGAACAGTCCGAGCGTATTCAGCAAACGAACCGGATCCATTCCCGCAACGATGGGCGACAGGTCTGAACCATTAAGTTCGGTCTCAAGAACGTTAACCAGAAAATCGAAACCACCCTGGTTCAGGCGGGCAGAAATACCGGCGAATTCCTGATCACGACGCGCGTACTGGCTGCTGCTGGTGTGTCCGAAACTGTCTTCGGCTTCGAACGTGTGAAAGGCTTCGTCATAAAAAGACGCAGTGAACGCGTTATTTTCATCCAGGTCGACGGAAACACCATCAAGCATCAAAGACTCAACGCCACCCCGGTCAAATACATAGCCAGTCACAGTATGGCTGAGGTGATCGGTATCCAGAATATGAATCTCCGGCCCTTCAGTGTCGTAGTAGAACTCAATCTGATCGGTATCGCGGTAACCGGTGACTTTCAGAATATTCTTGCCGGGGAAGATATAGTCGGCCAGCTCGTAGGCACTTGCGGTAGCGCCTTCTTTGTTAACCACAAATGAGCTTGTCACATCCACCGAGTTCAGCTCGATCAACAGATCCTCAGGACCCAGATCGGAAGTAACGAATGCGGTACCGGTGAATTCGATCGCGACATCAAAGCTGGTGTCCGCGTGGACGCCTTCATCCATCGGCGAAACAATTTCAGGCTTACAGGCGGCGAGTACAATACCGGCGAGGATCACCAGTGACTGTTTGAGAATGTTCATGATTTCTGGCCCCGGAGAGGATCATTTTTATTATTCTGGCCACTTCGGACCAGTTATCACTATACATGAACAAACGTTTCTGGGAAGCGTTCCCAGTGGGCAGATGTGAACCGTTACTCAAACTTTACCCTGAATCTCCAGAGCCTGCTGATAGAGAGCTTTCTTGTTTTCTCCGGTCAGGTCAGAAACAATCGCCGCCGCCTTTTTCGGTGGCAATTCCGCCAGAAGTAACCGGAACAGATGAGCAGTATCAAACGCACTGGCCGTCGCCGGCTCAGGATTCCCTGCCACCATCACCACAAACTCTCCTTTGGTCTGATCATCATCAGCCTGCAATTGCAGGGCAATGTCCCCCAGCGAACCGTGATAGAAGGTCTCAAAGGTTTTCGTCAGCTCACGTGCCACACAGGCACCGCGCTCCGCACCGAACACTTCTGCCATGATGGCGAGTGTCTCGAGAATGCGATGTTTGGATTCGTAAAACACCATAGTGGCGGTTTCATTTGCGAGGGGGTGCAGACGGTCGCGTCGCCCTCCCGCTTTGTGTGGCAGAAAGCCCTCAAACAGAAAGCGGTCTGTTGGCAGCCCTGCGGCCGACAAGGCGGTAATCAGTGCGCTGGGGCCAGGAACGGGAACCACATTCAGCTGCTGCGCTCTTAAGGCCTGTACCAGAGGGTAGCCCGGATCAGAAATCAGAGGCGTGCCGGCATCAGACACCAGAGCGATACTGCGGCCTTCGCGCAGGTGGCCAGCAATCTGATCTATACGGTCACGCTCGTTATGATCATGCACCGACAGCAGTACTTTGCGCAGCCCCAGATGCTGGAGTAATTTCTGTGTATGTCTGGTATCCTCGCAGGCAACCAGATCGGCCTTCGTCAGCACCTGTACAGCACGCTCACTTAGGTCGGCAAGATTACCGATAGGCGTGGCAACGACGTAAAGTACGCCACCCTGAATCGAAGATGCAGTATTCGGAACAGAAGTCATGCGGGACAAATTACCTGAAAGTGGTTTATCAATTTACTGGCCTCGCCGGCTAGCCTGGTTAGCGGCCGTCGCGGTCGGTTCGCTGGGTCTTGCTGGTCTGTCCGGATGCGCGACCCAGAATGGCAGCAGCGCCGAAGAGTACAACTTTACGGTACCCGATAATGCACCTCAGCTGACTCAGGCCAGACAATGGCTGGATGCGGGCGAGTTTGGCAATGCTGGCCTGCAATTGCAACAGCTGGACCCAACCTTACTTCAGCCTGCAGCGCGCGCAGAATGGCACCTGCTGTCTGCAGAAGTGGCACTTGATGCCGGTGTACCTGACGCCGCTGAAGCCCATCTCGAGCACTACCAGCGCCTGATTAACTCAGTGACCACCGAACAGGAGCACCGCGGTGCTCTGCTCGGAGCACGTCTGCTGGAACTCCGGGGTAATTACCTCGAAGCCGCTCGCGAACGTGATTTTATTTCCGGCGTCCTGACCGACGAAAACCGCAGCGATAATGAGCGTCAGCTCTGGGAAGATCTGATGCAGATGCCTGAAGCTGAGCTGCAGGAATGGGCACAGAAAGTACCCGACTCACGCTTTGGTCAATGGCTGACGCTGGCTGCAGTCAGCCGTTCTTATCACCTGACGCTGGATGAGCAGTTACAGGGAGTACGCGACTGGCGGGCGTCTCACCCCGGTCACCCTGCCGCACAGAATCTTCCGGGCGCACTCAGCCTGCTTGAAAATATTGCCGCCAGCCGGCCCGACAGCGTCGCACTCCTGCTACCTCTGAGCGGACGCCTTGCGCGTACCGGTGAAGCAATCCGGGATGGTTTTATGGCCGCCTATTTTGAGTCCCTGCAAAAAGGCTATCCGGTACCCCGTATCACAGTGATGGACAACGCTATGCTGGACAGCATGGATCAGGCCTATGCTCAGGCAATCCAGGCCGGTAGTCAGTGGCTGGTCGGTCCTGTAAGCAAAAACGATGTGCAGACGCTGACTCAGGCCACCAGCCTGCCGCTGCCGACCCTTGCGCTCAATTATGGAGAGCGCACAGAAACAACTGAGCAGGCACCTCCGGAAGAACTCTTCCAGTTTGGTCTGGCCGCTGAAGACGAAGCTGCTCAGATTGCAGAAAAAGCCTGGCAGGATGGTCGCCGCCGGGCGCTCGTCATGGTGCCGGAAGGCAGCTGGGGCGAGCGGATCAACAGCGCATTTGCTGCCCGCTGGCTGGAGCTGGGAGGCGAAATCGAAGAAACCCGTTTCTACCCGCGCGCCAAAGACTACAACCCCCAGATCAAGGCCCTGCTGAATGTCGATGACAGTCAGAACCGGTACCGGACAATCCGCGGCCTGATGCGTCAGACCATGGAATTCGAACCACGGCGCCGCCAGGACGCCGACTGGATTTTCCTGGTCGCCTTACCCGACCAGGCCCGTCAGATAAAACCCACTCTGGCCTTCAACTTTGCCGGAGACCTGCCTGTATATGCCACGTCTCACGTCTATTCCGGTGAGCGCGACCCGTCACGTGACCGGGACCTGAACGGCATTATGTTCTGCGATGCGCCCTGGTTACTGCGCAGCTCTGAGCTGAAATCCGAAATCGATGCGGCGATCAGCGGTGGTGAAGGTGGCTATGCCCGCCTCTATGCCATGGGAGTAGATGCGTTCCGCCTGGTGGCACGGGTCAAGCAGCTGGAAGCATTCCCGGACAGCCGCATCTACGGCAGCACGGGGGCTCTGACTCTCGACAACCAGCGCCGGATTCACCGGGAAACCGAATGCACGCGCTTCCGCGCAGGGTCACCGGTGCAGCTGGCGGCCGACTAGAAACACTCACATGGCCATGGAGGGCATATGTGGTTTTCATCTTCTGACAATGCCCCGCGGGCGCGAGGCGAGGCCGTAGAAAAACAGGCCGAGAAATGGCTGAAGCGTCAGGGCCTGAAGGCCATTACCCGCAACTATCTTATCCGCGGCGGTGAGATAGATCTCATCATGCAGCATGGTAAAGTGCTGGTCTTTGTAGAAGTACGCTACCGCCGCTCAACAGAGCACGGCTCTGGTGCCGAAACCATCACGGCTGCCAAGCAACGTAAACTGCGACGGGCGGCACAGCATTACCTGATAACAAACTTCGGTAATCATGAACCCGACTGCCGCTTCGATGTTTTGTCAGGCTCGGGGGAACCTGTGGCCTTCGAATGGATTCAGAATGCTTTCTGAAACGCACTAATTTCTTTATGATGGCACTTCGCTGAACCGGGAGCTTATCTGTGCAAGACCGCATCATCGGCCATTTTGGCGCCAGTATTGAAACCAAAACCCTCGCAGCTGAAGAACTGCCTCCGTATATCGAACACGCTGCCCAGATGTTAGTGAACTGCCTCGTCAGCGGCGGCAAGATCCTTACCTGTGGCAATGGTGGCTCAGCAGGCGACGCTCAGCATTTCTCGTCTGAGCTGCTCAACCGCTTCGAGCGGGAACGTCCCAGTCTCCCGGCCATTGCACTGACAACCGACCCGTCGACCATCACGTCGATCGCCAACGACTACAGCTACAACGAAGTCTTCAGTAAACAGATCCGGGCGCTCGGTAATCCCGGCGATGTACTGCTGGCGATTTCTACCAGCGGTAACTCCAGTAACGTGGTTCAGGCCATTCAGGCAGCGCACGAACGCGACATGGTCGTGGTAGCACTGTCGGGTAAAGATGGTGGTCATATGGCGTCGCTGCTGACGGCAGACGACGTTGAAATACGGGTACCTTCCAACGTCACCGCCCGTATTCAGGAAGTGCACCTGGTAGTAATTCACTGCCTGTGTGATCTGATCGACTGCGCTCTGTTCGGGGAAGAGTAACGCCCCTCAGGCGCTCTCTGAGTTCACCGGGATACTGACCGGTCCAGCGCCTGAACGCGCGCCGGAAGTTAGTACCATCGCCCATACCAAGTGTGCGGGCGATGTCTTCGTTACTACTCTCATCTATGAGCATACTTTCGAGCGAAAAGCGCAACCTTGCAGTGTCCTGTAAGTCTTGCAGCCCCAGTCCCTCTCCCCTCAGATAGCGCTTCACTGACGCCGGGCTCAGATCAAAGTGTCCGGCGACCGACTGCAACGAGACAGACTGCGGTAACTGCTCATCAAAAAATGCAGCGACGGCCTCCGGAAAGGTCGCAGCCGGCAGTTCGTTAAGGCGGCTGACAGCCTGCGACAGCCCGGACTCAAAAAGGCGTCGCGAACCATTCTTCCAGGGCTGATTCAGCAACGAGCGTGGAAATATCAAAGCATCAGCCGCCGCTCCGGTCACCACAGGGCAACCCAGATATACCCTCAGCGGATCAGCCAGAGACCGCTCACGACTCCGGACCAGACAAAGTACGCGATCAGCAATGCCCTCACAGTTCTCGCGTAACACCGCCATCAGAGCCGTTGAAAACACTGCAGCAAGGTAGTCACAGACCGACCTGTCTGACCCACTCAGATGCCGCCAGTAAAGCAGGCAGTAATCGCCATTCAGTCGGACCACAGGACTGACTCCGGGGCAAAGAAAAAAACGCCCCAGGCTCAGAGTTTTCAGAAACGCTCCAAGATCCGGACTGGCCGCCAGTGCCTGACTGAGAGCACCACTGTATCCAGGCCACAGTCGATTACCCCAACGCTGAGCCGTCTCATGACGCTCATAAAGCGCCCGCATATTCCGGACGACGGCATGTACCTGACGAACGCTGATAAGACAGGCCGGATTCATCAGATCGTCAGGAAATATTCCACTACCACGGAGCACTCTGTGCAGAGCAACATCGTCCGCAGGTATCAGATCAAGCAGCTGCGCAAGTGGATAGCCAGCGGACAGGTATTTGTCTTCCCGGCTAAGCCACTTGTGTCGTGCGTGACGTGTCACCGTCAGGACACCAGACTCAAGCCATTGCCCAATGAGGCACGTGCCAATGCTTCGTGACCCCGCTCCATCAGACTGTCAGGCGAGTCTGCAGCCTGACGGACAGCAATCCCGACATCCAGACGCAACGGTATCCGCGCGCCGTCACCCGCCGCCCGGAAACTGAAATGCTCAACAGCCTGCTGCAGCTCGGATGCAATCGTAAAAGCAGTAGCCGGGGTCGTTTCCGGCAACAGAACGACCATACGGTCGCGGGCAAACCGACAGAGCATGTCCTGCTGCCGCAGATTCAACAGCAGCAACTCTCCTGTCTCTCTCAACATTTTCTCTGCCTCCCGGTCACCGTGGCGTCGCTCAAAATCTGCAAATCCTCTGAGCTCAGTCATTAGCAGGGCCTGGTACTGGCCCGGCCTGTGCCAATCGCGCCTCAGAGACGCCCGGACCTGATCGGCAAGAGAGACCTGCCCTAAACCGTCGAGCCAGAGATGCTCACGGAAACACTGCTCACGTTTCTGCAACTGCATCCGGATACTTAACTGTTCTTTATGCCAGTGCCATACCCCGTATGTCAGCAGTCCCAGTCCAAGAGGCATAAGTATCGATTCGATCATGCTTTCCCAGTACTGTCCGGCAGCCAGCCTGAAAAACTCATCCAGCGCGTCCTGCCACATCGCCAGAAACATAAACCCCAGACCCATAGTCAGCAGATTAGTGACCCTGCCCGCTGGGCGACTACGCAGGATCATCAGGAGCCAGACTCCCAGAGCCAGTGCCGTTGAACCCTCCCCGATAACATCCAGCCAGTCGATATCCGCTATTGGCTTCGTGTTGCCCAGGCAGGCGGACAATATCACAACGATTAACGCCAGGAGGGAAAGTAAAAGAAGCTTATGTATATGGAGTGAGAGAAGTGAAGTCATCAGAGTTTTCCAGGGAATACCTGACTCAATCATCACAAAATTTTATGACAGCTGTTCGGGGGTCATATCAGCTCAGGTAAACAACAAAAAGAGAGGAACATTTCCATAGCCGCGACCTTAACAGGCGCTATAACAGCGATTTCCAGTGCTTCCTTACCAGTCATCCAGGCTCAGAATTCCGATTGCGGGGGGCTGGAGTGCCTGAAATCCGCAGATCTGATTTCGGCTGTCACATAAACGTCACAGGCCGTTTCTACTTTCTTCGCCCATCCAGTTACTCACCGCATTTGAGGAAAACCCTATGAATTTTCGCAGCACGCCACTGGTTGCCGCTATTAGCCTGCTCAGTGCAGGTCAGGTATTAGCCGATGGGCAGATCGCTGGTCGGGTAAGCACCACCAGCGAACAATCACTGAACGGTATGACCGTGAAGCTCGAACGGACAGGACAGCAGGTCCTGACCCAGGATGGCGGTCGCTTCCGTTTTAACCAGGTCGCACCGGGAGTCTATTCCCTGATCTTATCCCAGGGTGGCAGAGTCATCGCCACTGAAGAGGTCTCGGTCGTTGACGATGAGGTCACACGGGTGCGTATGGAGCTGGATGAGTCATCTTCCGCCGATGACGAGATCCTTGTGATCGGACAGGCCGCCCAGCTGCAGCGGGCACTGGACCGTGAGCGCTTTGCAGACAATTCGATCTCCGCGGTGGATGCAGATGCCATTGGTCAGCTCCCAGACGCCAACGCCGCAGAGGCACTGCAGAGGGTGCCGGGCCTGTCGATTGAACGGGATCAGGGGGAAGGCCGTTTTGTCCGCATCAGGGGAATCGGTGCAGAACTCAACGCAGTCACTGTCAACGGCACACAGGTACCTGCCCCGGAAGCAGGCAGTCGCGCAGTCGCACTGGACGTGATTCCTGCTGCTCTTCTCAGCTCACTGACGGTGACCAAAACCCTGACACCCGATATGGATGCTAACGCTATTGGCGGTGCAGTCGACATCCGCAGTATTTCCGCCCTTGATCATGACGAGGGGTTTGTCTCGGCAGACGCAGAGGCGGCCTATGATAAACAGTCAGAACAGACCAACCCATCCCTGTCAGTCTCTGGAGGAAAAGCATTCGAGCTGAGCCAGGATCAGCGCCTGGGCGTCGCCCTCGCATTGAGCTGGGAAAATCGTGACTTCGGCTCTGATAACGTCGAAACGGGCGGTGCCTGGGACCTCGAAGAAAGTCCGGCGTTGCTGGAAGAAGTCGAAATGCGGGAATACAGCATCAATCGTCAGCGTTCTGGTGCCGCTCTCAATCTCGAATACGAAATTAACCGCGATCATAAGCTCTGGCTGAATAACCTCTACAGCCGTTTCGCCGACGACGAACAGCGACAGGCCATCGTCGTTGAGTTTGAAGACGCAATTTCCAGTGGCGAGACAGGCAGCGGTGACGTCGCCCGTGAACTCAAAGACCGAAAAGAAACGCAGACGATTATGTCCAGCACCTTTGGCGGAAAGCATGTCACTGACGACTGGACAATTACGTACCAGATCGGTGTCAGTAAAGCGGAAGAGGACGAACCTGACAGCATCGCCGGCGCTGTCTTTGAAGGCACTGACAGCCTGAACGATCTCAGTTTCTCCAGCAGTCGACGACCTGTCGTCAGCGGCCCTGCAGCCTTCTACGACACCGATGGTTTTGAGCTTGCCGAGATTGAGGCTGGCCGGAGCCACACTCAGGATATTCAGCGTCAGGCTCAGCTGGATATCAGCCGGGATTTTCTTCTCGGTGAGAAGTTTGCAACCTTGAAAGCGGGCGCAAAAACCAGCCGCAGGCACAAATCACAGGACGCAGACGTCTGGGTCTACGAGGACTTCGGTGATGCACCACTCAGTCTCAGTGACTACCGGGGGGCCACACGAGACTATTCACTGGGCCGTTTCGGGCCGGGCATTCACGCCGGAGCCATACGCGACCTCATGGCCGGCCTGAACAGTGACGAGGCCTTTGACGAGGAAGAATCTGCACTGGCTGACTACCGTATCCAGGAAAACATCAGCGCCACCTACCTGATGGGGACAATGGATATTACTCATCAACTCCATATGATCGCCGGAGTCCGACATGAAAAGACGGAAACAGATCTGGCCGGTAACGCACTCAACAGCGATGACGAACTTATCCGGACCGAGCGTGAAAATGACTATAGCCACACCCTCCCAGCCCTTCTCGCACGCTGGGACCTGAACAACACCACTGAGGTCCGGGCTGCCTGGACTCACGCAGTTGTCAGACCAACCTTTGAGCAGATGAGCCCCAATTTTGTTGATGACGGCGCCGAAGCGGAAATGGGCAATCCAGATCTTAAACCTCTGGAATCAGCGAATCTTGATCTCAGCGTCGCTCACTATCTGGGCGATGCCAGTGTGTTATCGGCGGCACTTTTTCATAAATCGATCGATCACTTTGTTTACGAAACCGATATTGC
Source organism: uncultured Thalassolituus sp. (assembly GCF_950066645.1). Lineage (GTDB taxonomy): Bacteria > Pseudomonadota > Gammaproteobacteria > Pseudomonadales > Oceanobacteraceae > Thalassolituus. The sequence goes on from NZ_CATMFB010000002.1 coordinate 256,596, forward strand.
CGGCTCTGCAGACTACAGTGATTATGACGAAGTCATTACTTTCCGAAACGGTGACAACGCCAGACTGAGCGGAATTGAACTGGCGATCGCCCACCGCTTCAGCCATCTTCCCGCACCGTTTAATGGTCTGTTGATTAATGCAAATGCGACCTTCACTGAGAGCGATGCAACCATCAGCGGCTACATAGACGGTGAAGTCGCCGAACGTGATATTCCTCTGCCTGATCAATCAGATGTTTCCGGTAACTTCATCGTAGGTTATGAAAACGAACGCTTCTCCATCCGCCTGGCAACCAACTACAAATCAGAGTATCTGGCCGAGGTAAACAGTCTCGAAACCAGCGATGCCGATGTCTGGCAAAGCAGTCAGACCCAGGTCGATTTCAACGCCGCATATCAGGCTGACAAGGATCTGAAGATAACCTTCGGGATCGCAAATCTTACCGACGAATCCTATTACAGCTATCAGAAGACGGGGCGCTACAACGCTCAGTACGAAGACTACGGTCCGACCTACAGCCTCGGTATCCGTTACACCAATTTCTGATCACGACCGGGCCGGCACGACAGCCGGCCCTGACAAACGCAGGAAACTGAATGAATATCCGATCCATAGCACTGACATTACCGCTCGCCTTGATGACCAGTGGATGTGCCCAGAATTCAAACGACATTGCCAGTAAAGAACTCCCGCTGAATCCAGTTGCCGCGGGGCACGAAGCTGGCTGGGCTGTTGATAACGGCTGGCTGACACTGTCTCCCGATCACGGCCCGGTACTCAATGGCCAGGCTCTCACGACCTCCCTCCGGACTGAGTATGGAGATCTGCGCGGAGAATTTTTCGCCACCTTTGATGGCGCCAGCGACCGCATTGTGCTGATTCAACTCCGCCAGCAAAAGGCGTATTACAGCGGTCCGCTGTCATTCGCACCTGAGGGCTTGTGCCTCTACCAACCCGTGAATGAAGGCCTGCAGCTATTTGTACTCGGTGATGATCATCTCGCCCGCCATTACCTAATCACCCCCGAACACCCGGCTCTGCTGACCGAAATCCGCAGCTTCCCACTTCCGCCTGACGCTGAATACTGCACCACCAGCGACCGGCTGCAGCAGCTCTTCGTCAATGAGGAAACTATGGGGATCTGGAGTTATCCGGCCAATGCAGAGAAACCGTATGAGCGGAGTGCTGTGGCACTCAGCGCACCTTTCGGGAATCTGCCCGGGAAAGCCGGGGGGCTGGCCATTCGCCAGAATCTGCTTGTCGCTACAGGCGCGGGAGAGCCCTGGCTGGCCACTTACGATCTGAGTAGCGGTCTCCCATCCCAGAGCGAAGTATTTTCCCTTCCTGCTGATGTTCAGCCGGAAGGACTGAGCCTGGCGCAGGAATCCGGATCTCCACTGGTAACGGTATACGATGAACACAGTGGGCAGCTTCTCAGTACGATATTGCCCGGGCCAGTGTTCAGCAATCACCCGCCTGCAGTAGAGCAGGTTCCAACTGTCGTGGCGCAGCGCGAAACCGACAGCGTCCGTTCACCCGGCGATGCTGCAGACGACCCTGCGATATGGCTGAACCACCAGATGCCAGAAGCCTCGCGCATCCTCGGAACGAATAAGCAATGGGGTCTGGAAGTGTACAACCTGCAGGGCGAGCGTCTGCAGGCCATCGGTAAGGGCCGCCTGAACAATGTCGATCTGCGTTATGGCGTGAACCTCAAGGGCAACACCGTGGACATCGCAGCCGCCAGCCACAGAGACCTCAAAGCCATCAGCCTGTTTGCCATTGACCCAGCCAGCGGCAGTCTCAGCTGGATCAACGATGTCCCCACGACACTCGATGATGTGTATGGCTTGTGCATGGCGCAACACGAAGATGCAACCTACGTATTTATCAACGACCAGGATGGCCGCTACGAGCAATACCGGATACTTACGGATGGTGAGTACTGGCATGGAAAACTCGTCCGTGCCTTCCGCCTGCCATCTCAACCGGAGGGCTGCGTCGCCAATGATCAGACTGGCGTACTGTTCATGGGCGAGGAGGCTGCTGGTATCTGGAGAACGACCGTCAGCCCCGATAAGGCTCAGACGCCCGAACTGGTCATACCCGTATCTGAGCATCTGGTCGCCGATGTAGAAGGCCTGGCGCTCTACCAGACTGCCCATGACTCTGTTCTGGTTGTGTCCAGTCAGGGCAACGACAGCTACACGCTGTTTGAAGGAGATACACCGTACCGTTTCCTGGGAAGGTTCCGGGTCGGTATGAACACTGAGAAACAGCTCGACGGAGCCTCAGAAACCGACGGTCTGGAGGTAACTTCTGCCCGTCTTGGCAGTGACTTCCCAGAGGGTATGCTGGTCGTTCAGGATGGGCGCAACCGTATGCCCACCAGCAATCAGAACTTCAAACTGATCAGTTGGAGTGACATCCGCACCGCCCTGTCACTTACCAGTGACTGACTTCCGTCTCTGACAATCACATCCGGCACGCTGGTTTAAGCGCCAGCGTCGCCACTCACCACTGAGCCCGTCGTAAGTGTTCAGCCAACCCGTCTGGGAAGTGCCAAAGCCGGTAAGAAGCCGCAGAGTCTCAACCGCCTGAGTACTCCCGATCAGGCCGGTGATGGGTGACAGAATGCCGCTCTCGGCACAGGAAAGCGCTTCATCACTGAGCGCAGGATAAAGGCAGCGGTAACAGGGACTGCCCGGCACGCGGGGATCAAACACGGCCACCTGTCCCGAAAACGCGATCGCAGCCCCCGAAACCCAGGGGATGTCATGATCCAGACAATGGTCATTGATGGCATAGCGGACAGCAGCGTTGTCACTGCAATCCACAATCAGGCTCACATCAGCGGCAGTCGCCTTTAACCAGGCAGCATCAGCCCGGGCCTGAATGGCCTCAACTGAGACCGCCGCGTTCATCTCAGCAATACGGGCAGCGGCAGATGCTACCTTGCTCTGCCCTACCCTGGTCTGGTCATGCGCAATCTGCCGCTGAAGGTTGGATACCTCGACCACATCGTCATCAACCAGGGTTAAGCGCCCGACACCTGAAGCCGCCAGATACAGCGCAACCGGGGAGCCAAGACCACCCAGGCCAACAATCAGTACGTGCGCTCCGGCAATGGCTTCCTGCCCTTCTACATCTAACTGCGGCAGCAGAATATGGCGGCTATAACGCAACAATTCATCGTTGTTCACGGGTTACTCCTTACCGTCGTCGCTCTGCCATTTCCCACCACTGATCCTTGGGTTTCCACCCAGGTCCCGGCGGTTTTCTACCTCAAGGAAACCACGCATCCGTAAGTATTCACACACCTTCTCAGCCTGATCATATCCGTGCTCCAGCAATAACCAGCCGCCCGGCTCGAGATAATCCGGGGCCTGCTCAATGATCAGTTTCAGGTCCCCAAGGCCATGATCAGATGCCACGAGTGCAGACTCGGGTTCGAAGCGCACATCACCTTCACTCAGGTGCTTATCCTGCGGATCTATGTACGGAGGGTTGGAGACGATCAGGTCAAAGGTGCCCGCCACAGGCTCAAACCAACTCCCCTGCAGCACATTAAGGTCAAGCCCAAGATTGCTGGCATTGGTTCCGGCAAGGCGGGCTGCCTCCCGGTTCAGCTCGACCGCGCTGAGCGACCAGCGGGGTCGCTCGGAAGCCAGAGCCAGCGCAATGGCGCCCGTACCGGTCCCCAGGTCGAGTGCACGTGATCGCGCAGGAAGATCCAGTTCCAGCGCCCACTCAATCAGGGTTTCTGTATCAGCGCGGGGAATCAGAGTAGAAGGCGACACGGCGAGAGGCAATGACCAGAACTCTCTGACACCCGTGATATAAGCGATGGGCTCACCGGTTCTGCGGCGTTCCAGAAGAATCGTCAGTTCATTCAGCTGCGAAGCGCTCAGTTCGCGGTCTGGCCAGGTATACAACCAGGCGCGGTTTACCTGCAGTACAAAACGGATCAGTAACTCGGCGTCCAGTGCCGCCGACTCACTGTCAGCCAGCACCAGACGGGCATCCGTCAGCCACTGAGCGATGGACTGGCTCACTGACCCGCCATTTCCGCCAGGAGGTTAGCCTGGTGTTCGCGGATCAGCGGCTCGATGACCGGAGACAAGTCGCCCTGAACAATCTCTTCCAGTTTATAGAGCGTCAGATTGATACGATGATCTGTTACCCGCCCCTGAGGATAGTTATAGGTGCGGATGCGCTCAGAGCGGTCGCCGGAGCCCACCAGACTTTTACGGGTGGCTGCCTGTTCCGCCTGTGCAGCGCTGCGCTGTGCGTCGCGCAGGCGGGTCGCCAGCATCGCCATCGCTTTGGCCCGGTTTTTATGTTGCGAACGCTCATCCTGACATTCAACCACCAGACCGGTGGGCAGGTGCGTAATCCTGATCGCAGAGTCGGTTTTATTCACATGCTGACCACCGGCGCCCGACGCCCGGAAGGTATCTACCCGGAGATCGTTTTTGTTGATGTCGATTTCATCTTCACTTTCGACTTCGGGCATCACAGCTACCGTGCAGGCAGATGTATGAATACGCCCCTGACTTTCGGTTTCAGGGACACGCTGAACCCGGTGCGCCCCCGATTCAAATTTCAGCCGGGAGTACACATCCGCACCACTGATGCGAACGATCACTTCCTTGAAGCCGCCGTGCTCACCTTCGTTGCAGCTGAGCATCTCGGTGCGCCAGCTCTGAGTTTCAGCGAAGCGGGTATACATGCGGTAAAGGTCACCGGAGAAAATGGCGGCCTCATCACCGCCGGTACCTGCACGGATTTCAACAATCACGTTACGGCCGTCATCCGGATCTTTGGGAAGCAGCAGAATCTCAATCGCCTGCTCCAGCAGAGCGATATTTTCTTTGCTGCTCTGCAGCTCTTCCTCGCCCATCGCGCGCATGTCCGGATCACTGTCTGCGGCCAGAAGCTCTGCCTCTTCCCGGTCTGCCAACGCCTGCTCGTAGCGGGAAAAAGTCTCTGCAACTTCCTCCAGCTCGCTGTACTCCTTCGACAGTGCGCGGAATTTATCCTGATCACCAATAACGCCAGGATCAGACAGCAGGTGGCCTACCTCTTCGTGACGGTCACGCAGGCTTTCTAGCTTTTGCAGGATGGAAGGTTTCATTCTGAGCGATTATCCAGATCAAACAGTTCACGGCTCCAGTCGAGGACTTCCAGACGTCCCTCTGAGCCGGCACGGCGAAGCGCCGTCATGGGTTTGTGCAGTACTTTATTGCTGAAGGTATGGGCGAAAGTCCTCAGTACCTTTTCAGGGTCTGTGCCGTTCTGAAGCTGCTTCAGAGCCTTCTCCAGCTGATCTTCGCGCAGTGTATCCACATGCTGGCGGATATCTGTCAGGGTGTTTACCGCATCCAGAGCGCGCAGCTCGCGCATAAAGTGGTCCACGCCAGCCGAAATCAGCTCTTCTGCCTGTCTGGCAGCATCTTCACGGGAGCGCACGTTTTCTTCGATGATATCGCGCAGATCATCCACCGTATAAAGGTACACGTCTGATAACTCCCCGACTTCTTCTTCAATATCCCGGGGGACGGCGATATCCACCATGAACATAGGTTTGTGACGACGCTTCTTCAGCGCCTTTTCGACCATGCCCTTACCAAGAATTGGCAGCGGACTGGCGGTTGAAGAAATCACGATATCAGCATCGGGCAGCGCCAGCGGAATATCCTCCAGCAGAACCGCTTCGGCATGAAACTCCTGCGCAAGATGCTGAGCACGCGCCAGAGTGCGGTTAGCAAGCGTCATGTGACGGACCCCAGCCTGCTGCAGGTGCCTTGCCACCAGCTCAATGGTCTCACCCGCACCAATCAGCAGCGCCCGGCTGTTTTTCATATCGGCAAAAATATGCTGTGCCATACGCACGGCGGCAAAAGCCACAGAGACGGGATTCTGGCCGATAGCGGTATCTGTTCTGACGCGCTTGGCAATGGAGAAAGTCTGGCGGAAAAGACGCCCGAGTTCGGATCCGACCGTGCCGGCTTCCTGGGCGACTGCGAACGCAGATTTCATCTGCCCCAGGATCTGCGGTTCACCAAGCACCAGTGAATCCAGACCACTGGCCACGCGCATGGTGTGAGCGACCGCGTCAGATTCTTCTAACGCGTAGAGTGATGCATCGAGGTCGGCAGACCCGATTTCCCGGTTGTGTACCAGCCAGTCAGCGACCAGAGACGGTCCACGGTCATCGCCGGTACAGTAGATTTCAGTCCGGTTACAGGTAGAAAGAACAACCACTTCAGAAACACTGTCGAGTTCCTGCAGACGCTGGAGAACCAAAGGCATGCCCGCAGGGTCGAACGCTACGCGCTCGCGCACCGCCACCGGAGCAGTCTTATGATTGATACCCAGAGCCCAAATAGTCATTCTGCCGGACGGAACTCCCCGTGAAAAAGCCGCGATTATAAACATCCGGGCGATTTTTTTCGCGTGAAATCTTCCAGCTAATCCCTTGTCTGACCCGGAGAACACCATTATCGACCAGAGAAATGAGACTGCAAAGACACTCTTTCGGACGATTTCTGAGGAAATACCCTGAAAATCTGGGGTTTTTACTGCTTCTGCGTTGCCCGCGGGACATTTACACCGTTAAATAACACCATCAGATCCGCAGAGCATCGCGAATCAGGAACAAGGACCACAGGTTTTACACCCGTCATGCGAACACTATTTACCGACCGCAGCCGCGTAGCCATCGCCCTGTTGATGTCAGCAGTCACAATGTCAGGATGCAGTACCCTGGGAGGCAGTAAAGCTGCGGAAGAAACCGCCCCCGAACGCCCTCCTGTCGTCACTGAATACCGCTCCATTCCTGCCCCGACGATGTATTCCCTGCTTGTTGCCGAACTGGCCGGTCAGCGTCAACGCTACGACATTTCACTGTTTCACTACATGGACCAGGCCCGCAAAACGCGCGATCCGAACGTGGCAGAACGCGCCTTACGTATCGCCCAGTTTGTCGGTGCGAGCAAATTCGCCGCGGAAGCCAGTGCCATCTGGCTGGAAGTAGATCCTGACGATCCCGGAGCCGTCCAGGCCGCAGCTCAGGTTGCCCTCACCCAGCACACATTTGAAGACAGCCTGACCCTCTACACCCGGTTTTATGAGATGACCGGCGTTGCTCAGTTCGATTTCTTTGCCGTTGCCCTGACCACTCAGAGCCCTGACGATCAGTCTGTCGCTCTGGAACAACTGACCGCACTCTCCTCCGACTATCCGGAAGAAGGCAACCTGTACTACGCCCGGGCACTTCTTGAGCAGTCGCTGGACCAGCCCGACGAAGCCATCAGACACATCAATAAAGCACTCAGACTGGCACCCGGACTTCTGCCTGCCGCCATTCTGAAAGCAAGAATCCTGGCGGCCACCGACCGTCTGCCGAAGGCCATCGACTGGCTGGAAGACGTCCTGGATGATCATCCGGATAACAAACAGATTGCACTGCTGCGCGCCAAAATGCTGCTGCAGGCGGAGCGGATGGAAGACGCCCGCGATGCCTTCGCTCTCATTAATCACCGGTTCCCGGAAGATCCACAGATTATGCTGTCGCTGGCTCTGCTGGATTCTGAGCTTGGTTACTACGAAAGCGCCCGCGAAATACTTCGCAACCTGATCGGGATGGGCGCGCACGAAAACGAAAGCCACTATTACCTGGCCAAAATTGCAGCCGATCAGGGCGACAACGACCTGGCACTGCTGCATTACAGGCAGATAGGTGAAAGCCGCGAATTTCTTCCCGGACAACTGGCAGCGTCCCGCCTGTTGCGCGATGAACAGGGCACCGACGCTGCGCTCGCCTATCTCGAAGAGCGGGTAGCGCAGTACCCCCAGTACGAAGCCGACATGCTGCGTCTGAGCACCGATTTACTGATACACGACAAACGTTACGAGGAAGCAACTGATGCCCTGAACCGGGCACTGGATCAGGCCCCGGACGATGTCAGCCTGCTGTATACCCGCGCCATGTTATCTGAGCGTATGGGAGACCTGCAGGGGCTAGAAGACGATCTGAGAAAGCTGCTGAGTATCGAACCAGACCATCCCGAAGCGCTCAATGCACTCGGCTACAGCCTGGCGAACCGCACCGAGCGCTTTGCAGAAGCAGAACCCCTGATTGAAAAAGCCTTGTCACTGCAGCCGGAAAACCCAGCCATCATTGACAGTCTCGGCTGGCTCTACTTCCGTGAAGGCAAGATAAACGAGGCTGGTCCACTACTGATGGATGCCTGGAGCAAAATGCAGGACCACGAAATCGCCGCACATCTGGGTGAATGGTACTGGGTTACCGGCGCTGAAGATCAGGCCCGGGATGTCTGGAAGCAAGGGCTGGAGCTGACGCCCGACAGCGAAGTGATTATGGACACCCTGCAACGCCATGGCCTGACGCCAGCGGAGCTCTGATTCATGACCAGACCACTGAAAACCCTGACGCTGATCAGCGTCGTTCTCCTGTTATCGGCCTGCGCAGCCTTCCGTCCACAAGGCGGGCAGGAACACCTCCAGGATCGCCTGTCAGAACTGGAGCATTGGCAGGTCCGTGGCAAGATGTCAGTGCGGACTCCCGACGACGGCGCTACTGGTTACCTTGACTGGCAACAGCAACAACGCGAATTTGATATCTACATTGCCGGCCCATTAGGGCAAGGGGCCACCCGACTGAGCGGCGACGGTCATTCTGCAGAGCTGACCCTCCCGGGCTGGGACGAGCCCCGCAGTGCAGAATCGCCCGAAGAGCTCATGCTGCTTTATATGGGCTGGAACTTCCCGGTCTCAGACATCCGTTACTGGGTCAAAGGCCAGCCCAGCCCGCGTGGCGACGCCGTGACAACCTATGATGAGTCGGGTCTACTCAGCAGCATGGAACAGTATGGCTGGGAGATCCGCTACAGTCGCTACTCGCAGCAGAATGGCTTCTGGGTGCCGGGTCTGGTGAAAGTCAGCGGCTACGACTTCCGTTTTACCTTCTCGATCCGTGAATGGACCCTCTATGACTGACTCCCCTGCCGACAACACGTGGCTGACGTTGCCAGCGCCGGCCAAACTCAATCTGTTTCTGCATATCACCGGGCGCAGGGCCGACGGCTACCACAATCTGCAGACCTTGTTTCAGTTCGTGGATTATGGCGACGAACTCGCATTCCGGGTCCGGACAGATAATGAACTGTCCCTGACCCCCGAAATTGAAGGCGTCGCAGCGGAAGATAATCTGATTATCCGCGCGGCCCGCCTGCTGCAGAAGACGTCTGACTCGCCTCTGGGGGCCGACATCCGGCTGACCAAAATTCTGCCGATGGGCGGTGGTCTCGGCGGCGGAAGCTCAGACGCAGCGACGACGCTTCTCGCGCTCAATCATCTATGGAAGCTCGGCCTGAGCCTCGACGAACTGGCAGAGCTGGGGCTGAGTCTCGGTGCTGACGTTCCGGTCTTTGTCCGCGGGCAGGCGGCCTTCGCCGAGGGAGTTGGCGAACAATTAACCCCTGTGCCGGAACTCGACGAACCCTGGTACCTGATAGTGTGTCCGCAAGTGCATGTTAATACAGGAAAAATTTTTCAGCATGAGGGGTTGACCCGGGATACGGACCCAATTAATATTCGCACCGCGTTGAGGCAAGGGGGCAGAAATGACTGCCAGCAAGTTGTCACAATGCTTTACCCAGAAGTTGGTAACGCATTGAATTTGCTAAATAAATTTTCCCTTGCTAAGATGACGGGCACTGGAGCTTGCATATTTTCAAGCTTCGGTTCTGAGAAAGAAGCCCTCCGGGTTTCTGACCAGTTACCGGCTGAATATGTGGCCTTCGTCGCGAAAGGTTCTAACCTTTCAATGACTCATAAGGTATTATTCAGACCGTCTTGATGCTGGGGTGTCGCCAAGCGGTAAGGCAACGGGTTTTGATCCCGTCATGCGCAGGTTCGAATCCTGCCACCTCAGCCAACTTTCTGTTTCCTTCCATTATTGAATTGCAACATCAAGGGGCAGCCTGTGTCTAAATTGATGGTATTTACCGGTAACGCTAACCCGGAACTGGCGAAACTCGTCGTTGAACGTCTGGACATCCCCCTCGGTGAAGCCACCGTCGGCAAATTCAGTGATGGCGAAATTACGGTTGAGATCAATGAGAACGTCCGTGGTAAGGACGTATTTATCATTCAGCCGACCTGCGCTCCGACCAACGACAACCTGATGGAAATTCTCCTGATGGCTGACGGTCTGCGTCGCGCCTCTGCTCACCGCATTACTGCGGTAGTCCCTTATTTTGGTTATGCCCGTCAGGACCGCCGTCCACGCAGTGCCCGTGTGCCTATTTCTGCACGCGCCGTTGCAGACATGATGTCCGGCGCTGGTATTGACCGTGTTCTGACTGTTGACCTGCACGCCGACCAGATTCAGGGCTTCTTCGATATCCCGGTGGATAACGTTTACGGCTCCCCTATTCTGCTCGACGACATTGAGCGTCAGGCGTTCGAAGATCTGATCGTTGTATCCCCCGACATCGGCGGTGTTGTCCGCGCCCGTGCAATCGCTAAGCAGCTTGATGTAGATCTGGCGATCATCGACAAACGTCGCCCAAAAGCGAACGTGTCTGAAGTCATGCACATCATCGGCGACGTCAGTGGACGTACCTGTGTACTGGTTGACGATATGGTCGATACGGCAGGCACCCTGTGCCAGGCAGCCAAAGCTCTGAAAGAGTTCGGTGCGAAAAAGGTTGTCGCCTACTGTACACATCCTGTACTATCCGGCCCCGCGATTGAGCGCCTGGCTAATGCAGAGCTCGACGAGCTGGTAGTGACTGACACTATCCCTCTGTCTGAAGCCGCAAAAGCAACGGGCACCATCCGTCAGCTGACCATCGCTGGTCTTCTGGCTGAGTCGATCCGTCGCGTCAATAACGAAGAATCCATCAGCGCGATGTTCCGCTAAGGCACATCGTCTGGTCACGGTCTGACGGAAATCGTCAGATCACCAATGACCGCCGGGGTTGGTCGCAAACTCCGGCGGTTTTTATATTTGAAAATGAGGAAGACACAATGTCTCAAGATTTTACTCTGTCTGCTGTAGCACGTTCTGACGAGGGGAAAGGTGCGAGCCGCCGCCTGCGTCGTGAAAATGGTGTTCCTGCAGTTGTTTACGGTGGTAAAGCTGGCGGTAACGACCGTAAGCCTGTTTCCATCACTCTGAAAGCCAACGAGCTGAACAAAGCTCTGGAAAACGAAGCCTTCTACAGCTCCGTGATCAACCTGAGCATCGATGGCAAAGAAGAACAGGTCATCCTGAAAGATCTTCAGCGTCACCCTGCAAAAGCTCTGATCTGGCACGCTGACTTCCTGCGTGTTAACAAAAACACCAAGATCAAAGCACACGTTCCACTGCACTTCCTGAACGAAGACAGCTGCAAGGGCGTTAAGATCGGTGGTGGTAAGATCATGCACCAGCTGACCAGCCTGGACATCATCTGTACTGCTGGCGATCTGCCAGAGTTCATCGAAATCGATATGGCTGACGTTGAAGTTGGCGGTGTAGTACACCTGTCTGACCTGAAACTGCCTAAAGGTGTTGAATCACTGGCTCTGTCACACGGCCCAGAGCACGACACCTCTGTAGTAAGCGTAATCGCTCCTAAAGGTGGCGACGCTGAAGAAGAAGCAGCAGAAGAAGACGCTGGCGAATAATCGCTACGTGTCGGAAAAAGCGGGGCTGGTCCCCGCTTTTTTATTGTCTGTAATAAGTAGATTTTTCTGTTCAGGATATCTGTATGGCTGATTCCATCCGACTGATTGTCGGCCTCGGAAACCCGGGTGCCGAATACGAACAGACCCGCCACAATGCGGGTGCCTGGGTGATCGAACGTCTTGCCCGACTGGAAGGCATCACACTCTCCCCAGATAAAAAATTTTCAGGCCTTGCCGGCAAGGGCCGGATCGGCGGACAGGAATGTTACCTGCTTCTTCCGACCACGTTTATGAACCGGAGCGGTCAGGCGGTCTCAGCCCTGGCTAACTTCTATAAGATACTCCCCTCTGAAATTCTGGTTGTTCACGACGAACTTGATCTGCCTCCCGGCGTTGCCAGATTTAAGACCGGCGGAGGACACGGCGGCCAGAATGGCCTGCGGGATATCATCTCCCGCCTCGGTAACAATAACGGTTTTCACCGCCTGCGGATTGGCATCGGACATCCGGGTGACAAAAGCCAGGTGACTGGCCATGTGCTTGGACGGGCAAGCAAAGCCGACCAACAAAGCATAGATGCTGCAATTGATGAGGCCATGAGGGTACTGCCTGACGCAGTCAATGGTGATTTAGCGAAGGCGATGAATCGACTTCACAGCTTTAAAGGGTAAAATACCCGCAATTTTTTCAGATCTGAATTCAGGACACAGACATGGGCTTTAAATGCGGAATCGTTGGTCTGCCCAACGTTGGCAAATCCACTCTATTCAACGCACTGACCAAATCAGGCATCGCTGCAGAAAACTTCCCTTTCTGTACCATTGAGCCGAATACCGGCATGGTCTCTATGCCAGACCCGCGTCTGGATGCTCTGGCAGCGATCGTTAATCCTGAGAAAGTCATTCCTACGTCCATGGAATTTGTCGACATCGCAGGCCTGGTGGCGGGTGCTTCCAAAGGTGAAGGCTTGGGCAACCAGTTTCTCGCCAACATCCGCGAAACCGATGCGATTGCTCATGTCGTCCGCTGCTTCGAAGACGACAACGTGATTCACGTTGCCAACCACGTCGATCCGGCAGCAGACATTGACATCATCAACACCGAGCTCGTTCTGGCTGACCTCGAATCCTGTGAGAAGCAGCTGCAGCGTGTCACACGAACTGCCAAAGGTGGAGACAAAGATGCGATCGCGCAGAAAGCTCTGCTGGAGCGTCTGATTCCGCATTTCGAGGAAGGTAAAACCGCCCGGATGCTGGACATGAATGATGATGAAAAGCGTCTGTCGCGCATGTTCCACCTGCTGACCACTAAACCTACGATGTACATTGCCAACGTATCGGAAGAAGGTTTCGAAGATAATCCGTATCTCGATACCGTTCGCGATATCGCGGCCTCCGAAGGCGCATCTGTCGTCGTCGTCTGTAACAAGATTGAAGCTGAAATTTCGGAACTGGAAGACGAAGAGAAAACCGAATTCCTCGAAATGATGGGAATGGAAGAACCGGGCCTGGATCGCGTGATCCGTGCAGGTTATGAACTTCTCGGTCTGCAGACCTACTTCACCGCTGGCGTGAAGGAAGTACGCGCCTGGACCATCAAGGTAGGGGCCACCGCTCCACGAGCTGCAGCCGCCATCCACACCGACTTTGAACGCGGCTTTATCCGCGCCGAAGTCGTGGGGTACGACGATTTTATTCAGTACAAAGGTGAGAACGGCGCGAAAGACGCTGGTAAATGGCGCCTGGAAGGCAAGGAATACATCGTTAAAGACGGTGATGTTATCCACTTCCGCTTTAACGTCTGATTCCGGACTCACAGAACGGGCCCTTCGGGGCCTTTTTTGTTCCCACCGCCAGTTCCAGATAAATATGGAACAATACGTTCTTTTTTATCAACTCTTATAAAATAAGAGAAACAATTATACTGGGGGCCTGTGAATCCTCCGGGGGCGTTATGCCAACATCTCTGAAACTCCCGCTACCACTTCTCCTTGCTATGTTGACTGCTATCGCGCCTCTGGCGATTGATATGTATCTGCCGGCCATGGGGCAGATGGCGGCCACGCTTAACAGTGATATTCATCACGTCGAGCTGTCGGTCAGTACTTTCCTGCTCGGCTTTGCTCTTGGCCAGATTACGGGTGGACCTGTGTCCGACCGTCTGGGCCGTAAACCCGTGATTCTTACGGGACTGACGATTTTTGCTGTCGCCAGCGCTCTGCTGACATTCAGTACCAGCCTGGACAGCCTGCTGATTTTCCGGGCCCTTCAGGCCTTTGGCGGCGGTCTCGCCGTTGTAAATGCCACGGCCATCGTCCGCGATATGTTCGACGGCAGGGACATTGCTAAAGTACTGTCCATGGTGGCCATGATTATGATGGCCGCTCCTCTGTTTGCCCCGATGCTCGGGTCTCTGATTCTGCATATGGCTCACTGGCAGGCAATTTTCGCCGTACTCGGTATTTACTGTATTCTGGTGACTGCCCTGCTGGTCTGGCAGCTCCCTGAGAGCCACCCAAAGCATCAGAGAGTGAAACGCCACCCACTCGCGGGGTATCTTCAGGTGATCCGTCATCGTCCGGCACGCAGGTACATCCTGACTCTGGCGAGCGCCTACAGCGGCATGTTTGTGTTTATTACTGCCTCCCCCTATCTCTACCTGGAATACTTCGGGGCCTCAGAAGCGACTTTCCCCTGGCTGTTCGGGGCAAATGTGATCGTGCTGATGGTTATGAACCGCTGCAATATGCTGTTGCTGAACCGGTTCAGCCCGGTGCAGATTCTGACGGCGGGCATCGCACTGCATGTGCTCTCAGCACTTGCTCTGCTCAGCATCAGTATGGTGCCTTCACTGTTTGTCCTGCCTGTCGTATTGCCGCTGATGATGGTGTTCGTCGGAGCGCTGGGCCTGATTACAGCCAACACCATGGGCACCGTGATGCAACACTTCCGGGACGTTGCCGGTTCAGCAACGGCTCTGATGGGCGTCATACAGTTTTCAGGCGGCGCTCTGGCGGGTCTGCTGTGGGCACACCTTCACGATAATACGCCCGTGCCTATGATGGCAGTCATGGTACTGACGTCAGGCCTGTCTGCGCTGGCGTTGTTCAGTGCACGCCACGCAGACAGAGAATACGCAACAGACTGATCCACAATCAGCACCAATGATCGCAAATATTACCTTGAGTAATTTACTCGGGTAAAACAGAATGAACGTTCATTCCGGTTAATAGCAGTATGGATAAATCAGAACAGATTATCGAAGCCGCCGCGGAACTGATCGCCCTTAACGGGCTGCAGGCATCGCCGGTTTCTATGGTAGCTAAACACGCGTGCTGCGGTGCAGGCACCATCTACCGTTACTTCGACACCAAAGAAGAACTGGTCGAGGCAGTGTATCTGCAACTGATGCAGCGTATCACCCGGGCAACACTCGCCGGTGATGATCCTTCGGGAGATATACGCAGCCGTCTGAGCAATATGTGGCTCAACCTGTTTCGCTATCTGTCTGATAACCCAAGAGATGCGGCCTTGATTGATCAGTTAAGTGTCGCGCCGGCCATCTGTGAACTGAAACAGCGGATGGCAGAGAATGAACTTCAGTCAGGCGTACACAGTCTGTTTGAAGAAGGCCGTCAGCAGGGTCTGATCAAAGACCTGCCGAACGAAGTTCTGGGCATCTACGTCTACGGGGGGATTTCCACCCTGGTGCGTCTGGCCCACAAAGTTCCCGGCCTGAAAGAAAATACTATTACCGATGACATGGTACTCGGCCTCTGCTGGGACGCGATCCGGATTCATCACTGACTGCAACAAGGAGAAGACTATGGCAACTGCACTGAACACTCCGGACACCACTGCGGCAGACAACCGTAACCCGGTGACGGCTCAGCCCCGTACGACAGCGAATACAGGCTTTTTTGACGTGATCGGCGACCTGGCTCTGAGCCGCAAGCGCCAACGCGAACAGAGCACGTCTGATAAGTAATAAGACGAGCTGAAAAAAGGCGGCCAATGGCCGCCTTTTGCGTTTAATGGAAGGTAGCCCCCTCTCCCGTATCGGTATCGGCAAACGCGATGGGCAGCACGTTTGTCCGGTCAAAGACCAGAACACTGTGATCGGGCACCAGGCAGACATCACCGTCGCTGATGTCTTCCAGCAGGATGCAGGTCATATCGATGGAGTCCATCCCCACCACGATTCCCATCACGAATCCATACCGGGTATTCAATGCAACCAGATCTCCGATCTCGGTTTCATCGCGCTCGGTATTAATGTCATCGCCAACCAGTTCGTCGGATGGCCAGGGGGTTTTAAAGCGGGTCAGAGCGACCAGCTGAACAATGCCCTGTACGATGCCATCATTGATATCGAGGACAATGCTATCGTCTTCGGCATCTTCGCTGGACACGCGTTCGAGCAGACTGAGAAAGAGATCAGAATCATCATCAGACCAACGGACATCTACGGCCTGATTACCTGAGCGACGGGAGCAGAAGCTGACATCCGTCGGAACGACTGTGGCTGGTTCGCCTTCATTGGCGGGCATTAGCAGGCTGACAGCATCAAGGCCTGAGTTATCAGTATCCTGGATACGCCAGTAAAGCGGTTGCATCTCTGCGATCATAAGGGGTACTCCCTAGTCACCTGAGTTAGTCACCTGAGTCGGCTGTTGCCTCTCGGCAGTTCTGGTCTCTGGTCCTCCACATAAACAAGCGTATACCTGATATATAGCAACGCGGGAGATGCGACACAAGTCCTGCGTTTTACAAAAGCGGGATCTCATCACAGTCATAAAGGCAAAGCGGCCACTGCCAGTGTGTGGTAAAACACATGACCGGTATACACGTCACCGACTGGAAACAGACTATGCAATACAGAGTACTACTTACATTGATCAGCGCGGCTGCTTTAGTCAGCGGCTGCGCCAGCCAGCCGAAAGGACTGGATCAGATACGCGAGGAAGCGGACCGCGCCGCTCTGGTCACCGCCAGTTCAGGGGCTACCCTGATTAAAGACGCAGAGAGCCGTGCGGCGGACGCCAGCGCTCAGGAAACATACCGCTTTGCCCCTGTCCTGACCCGTGAAGCGATGGCATCGCTGGAAGAAGCCCGCGAGGTACAGAGCAAAGGGAAAGCAGATGACGCTGTCCGCAGTCAGGCACTGGCCGCTATTGCCACCTTTGACCGCGCGATTGCTCATACCAGCATTGCCCGTGAAACACTGGCTCCTGCGCTGGCTCACCTCGAAGTGCTGAATGCCATCGGCAGTCCGGCATACTTTCCAACCGGATATCAGAAAGTGTCTGAGAGTTTCGACGGGATTATCAGGGTACTGGAACAGACGGGCGCACCTGCAAGTACTGCCCAGAGCCAGCATCAGCTTCTGACTGCCATGCATGACCTCGAAGTCGAGACCATTGGCTTTATCAACCTGCAGGAAATCCGCACCACACTGGATAATCTGCAGGAGGCCGGGGCACAGAAGCTCATTCCTCAGAGCTACGCCGTCGCCCGTACCGCCCTGGCGGCTGCGGAAGATCTGATTGCCACCTCACCACGCGCTGAAGGAGGGATAGCCACTCTGCGGGAGCGTGCACTCAACTCGGCGTCACATGCTCAGGTCATTATGGCAATGGTGAACGAAATCCTGAATGCCAGCCCGGACTCGGCCGAAAGCCTGGTGCTGCGCACTGAGCGCTGGCTTTATAACATTGGCACCGCTCTGAAATTCCCCGATATCCGCCATTTACCGATGGATGAGCAGTCCCGGCAGCTGGCAGATGGCGTCGAAGAGCTGTTGCAACGGTGATTCTGCATCAAGGTGGCTGGCGAAGAAGTGAGCAGGCGCTGTATAATGCCGCCCTTTTTCAACAGCCACACTGAGGCCAGCAGCAGCACAATGACCGATCAGGTGAAAAAGCTTTACATCAAAACCCACGGTTGCCAGATGAACGAGTACGACTCATCACGTATGGCTGACATGCTGGGCGAAAGTCACCAGATGGTTCTGACGGACAATCCGGAGGACGCCGACGTCATTCTGCTGAACACCTGCTCCATCCGCGAGAAGGCGCAGGAAAAGGTATTTCATGAGCTTGGCCGCTGGAAGAACCTGAAAAACGGGAAACCGGATCTGAAAATCGGTGTCGGCGGCTGTGTGGCTTCTCAGGAAGGTGACGCGATCATGAAGCGCGCGCCTTTCGTTGATATGGTGTTTGGCCCTCAGACACTGCATCGCCTGCCTGAAATGGTTAACAAAGCCAGTAACTCGATTCAGGTGGTCGATGTGACCTTCCCAGAAATCGAGAAATTTGACCATCTGCCAGCACCCAAAGTAGAAGGCTGCTCGGCGTTTGTATCGATTATGGAAGGCTGCTCGAAATACTGTACGTTCTGTGTCGTTCCCTACACCCGCGGTGAGGAAGTCAGCCGTCCGCTTGCCGATGTACTGAAAGAAGTTCAGGTGCTGGCCGATCAGGGAGTACGTGAAGTAAACCTGCTTGGCCAGAACGTTAACGCTTATCAGGGTACAACCGCAGACGGTGACATCGCCGATCTTGCCGAGCTGATCACACTGGTCGCTGAAATCGAAGGCATTGACCGTATCCGTTACACCACTTCGCATCCGGTGGAGTTCAGCGACAGCCTGATTAACGTCTATGCGGAAGTGCCTGAACTTGTCAGTCACA
The DNA here is from genome assembly GCF_950066645.1 of uncultured Thalassolituus sp. Classification (GTDB taxonomy): domain Bacteria; phylum Pseudomonadota; class Gammaproteobacteria; order Pseudomonadales; family Oceanobacteraceae; genus Thalassolituus. The sequence goes on from NZ_CATMFB010000002.1 coordinate 274,991, forward strand.
TTCATCTGCCGGTGCAGAGTGGCTCAAACCGCATTCTGGCAGCGATGAAACGTGGCCACGAAATCGATATGTACATTGAGAAAATCGAGCGGCTGCAGCGGCTGCGCCCGGATATCTCGATCTCCTCTGATTTCATCATTGGCTTCCCGGGCGAAACCGAAGAAGACTTTCTCGACACCATGAATCTGATTGAGAGAATCGGCTTCGATACCTCATTCAGCTTTGTCTACAGCGCACGTCCGGGTACTCCGGCCGCGCAGCTTGATGACGATACCCCGGAAGACGTGAAGAAGCAGCGTCTCCATATTCTGCAGACACGCATCACTCAGAACGCACAGCAGATCAGCCGCCGTATGGTGGGTCGCGAAGAAGTCATTCTGGTGACGGGCGTATCCCGCAAAGACCCGGGCGAACTCTCCGGGCGGACTGAAAACAACCGGGTTGTGAACTTTAAGTCACTTGATCATAGCCTGATCGGTAAGTTCGTTAAGGTACGCATCGAAGATGCCTATCCGAACAGTCTGCGTGGTGTCATTCTCGACGCCGCTATGGCTTACTGAAATCTGTCAGTCGCTAACTTCAGAGGCAACTTTTGACCACAGAGAACATGACCGACTCCCAGGCGCCGGAAGATTCCGGACACGAAGATAACGGCGCCAGACAGCACGTTATTTCTTTTATTCTTGAACCGGACGATGCCCCCCGGCTGGCTAACCTGTGTGGCCACCTGGATGCCCATCTGAAGCAGATTTCTGAGCATTACGACCTGGAGATCTACAACCGCGGAGCCCGCTTTCAGGTAGAAGGCAGCGTCCGCCAGGCCAAGCGCGCCGCCGCACTGATTCAGCAGCTGTACCGGGAAACCAACAAGGGAACCCAGATCAGTCCGGACCTGATTCACCTCTTCCTTCAGGAAGACGGTGCCCGCGTAAGCCAACGTGGTAAACGCAGTTACGACGCCAGTAAGGGCATCATCAAAACGCCTCAGGCGGTGATCAAACCACGGGGTGACAACCAGCTGGAATACCTGCAGCGGGTACGCGAGTACGATATCAACTTCGGTATCGGCCCGGCAGGTACCGGCAAGACCTTTCTGGCGGTAGCCGCGGGCGTTGAAGCGCTGATGCGTGATGAAGTAAAACGTATTCTGCTGGTTCGTCCGGCGGTGGAAGCCGGTGAGAAACTGGGCTTCCTGCCCGGTGATCTGGCGCAGAAGATCGACCCTTACCTGCGCCCTCTCTACGATGCTCTCTATGAGATGCTGGGCTTTGAACAGGTGGGTAAAATGATTGAGCGCAATCAGATTGAGATTGCTCCACTCGCCTATATGCGGGGCCGCACGCTGTCGCATTCCTTTGTGATTCTCGACGAAAGTCAGAACACCACCAAAGAACAGATGAAGATGTTCCTGACGCGGGTAGGTTTTGGTTCTAAAGCGGTCATCACGGGTGACGTAACTCAGGTCGACCTCCCCCGCGGCGTATACTCGGGCCTCAAACATGGCCTTGAAGTGCTGGACGGTGTCGATGGCATCGGGATTACGCGCTTTAATAACCGCGATGTTGTGCGTCACCCTCTCGTTCAGCGCATCGTCGATGCCTACGACCGTTTTGACGAACGTGAAGAGAAGCGCCGCAAAGAGCAGAAAGAAAACCCGTCAGGGAATGCCGAATGAATCTGATGCTGGATGTGCAGCTCGCGGATGATGTCGAAGACAGCCCGGAGCTGCCCGATGATGAGCAGTTCGGACGCTGGGCCACTGCCGCCCTGCTGAACCGCACAGAGTTCGCTGAGCCCGAGCTGACGATACGTCTGGTGAACGAAGATGAAAGCCAGAGCCTGAATCATGAGTATCGCGGCAAGGATAAACCGACCAACGTACTCTCGTTTCCTTTCGAAGCTCCCCCTCAGGTGCCACTTGAACTGCTGGGTGATCTGATCATCTGCATACAGGTTGTGGCCCGTGAGGCAAAAGAACAGAACAAAACCTGCGAAGCGCACTGGGCCCACATGGTGGTGCACGGCTGCTTGCATTTGCTGGGTTACGACCATATAAAGGACGATGAAGCCGAAGAGATGGAAGATCTGGAACGTCAGATACTCGCGTCTCTTGGCTACCCCGATCCGTACGCGAACGAGGCCCCATGAGCGACGACCGAACGAGCAGCCAACCCCGAAGTTGGCTGGAAAAACTAAGCGATCTGTTTTCTGACGACCCACGCACCCGTCAGGACATCAAAGATATTGTCCGCGAAGCTGCCGACCGCAGCATCGTTGATACCGAAACCCTCACCATCATTGAAGGTGCCCTGCAGGTTTCGGATATGCAGGTGCGGGACATCATGATCCCCCGTTCGCAGATGATCTACATTCAGGAAAACGAGCACCTGAAAGACTATCTGCCTCGCATTATTGAGTCCGCTCACTCCCGCTTCCCTGTGATTGCCGAGGGCCAGAATGAGGTATCAGGCATCCTTCTGGCGAAAGATCTTCTGCCCCTTGTACTCAAGAGCAATGCCGACGACTTCCGTCTAAAAGACATTCTGCGTCCGGCGAATTTTGTGCCGGAAAGTAAGCGCCTGAACGTCCTGTTGCGTGAATTTCGCTCGAACCGCAACCATATGGCAATTGTGGTTGACGAGTTCGGCGGCGTAGCAGGCCTGGTGACCATTGAAGACGTGCTGGAGCAGATTGTCGGTGACATCGAAGACGAACACGATTTCGATGAGGAAGAAAACAACATCAAGGAAGTCGAAGACGGCATCTTTACAGTTAAAGCTCTGACTCCGCTCGCAGACTTCAACACCACCTTCAATACCCGACTAGCAACGGAAGATTTCGATACCATTGGCGGCATTGTGACGCACCATTTCGGCCGTGTGCCGGAGTGTAATGAAAGCATCCGCATTGAAGGACTACGCTTCCGGGTAATTAACGGCACCAGCCGTCAGATTAACCTGCTTGAAGTACAGACCGACGAACACTGAGTATGATCAAACGCGCTGCCCTCACGCCCTGGCTCGCTCTGAGTGGCGGCGCTCTGTTTCCTCTCGCACTGGCCCCTTTTTACTGGTGGCCGGTGGGCCTGCTCAGCCTGGGCCTGCTCTACCTGACCCTGCAGTCTGCCAACAATACCCGCCGGGCATTTCTGATCAGCTGGTGCTACGCGTTCGGACAGTTTGGCGCCGGTGTCTCCTGGATCTACGTCAGCGTACATGATCACGGCGGTACACCGGCCTTTCTTGCCGTCCCACTGGTGGGAGTATTTGCTGCCTTTCTTGCGCTTATCCCGGCCAGCTGGTTTGCCTTACGTCAGAGACTGTGTGGGCAACACCTGAGCGTGATTACCTTTGCGTCATTCTGGCTACTCCAGGAATGGTGCAGGTCCTGGTTCCTGACCGGCTTTCCCTGGTTGTTCGCAGGTGATGCGCACCTGAATACCTGGCTGTCAGGCTGGGCGCCCGTGAGCGGTGCATACAGTATCTCCGTGATTCTGGCGCTGACAGCCGCTGGCATCATTGCCTTTATGCAGACCCGCCGCTGGGTCGCTCTGCTACCGCTGTTGCTGTGGCCCGCAGGCGAGGCCTTACGGGCAACAGACTGGACGGACAGAACCGGAGAGATCACAGTCGGCATTGTTCAGGGTAACGTAGAGCAGGAGCGAAAATGGCTGACGGAAGAAATCTTTCCCACCATGGAACGCTATCAGAGCGACAGTGAGGCGCTGTTCGGAACTGACCTGATACTCTGGCCAGAAACAGCCATTACTATGCTGTACCAGCGCTATGAGCCGTATATGAACCGCTTCGCCCGACAGGCGCGCGCAGCAGGCAGTACGATAGTCACAGGCATCCCCTTCCGCTGGCCGCAGGGCACAGAACTGGCTGGCGAATATCACAACAGCATCGTTGCCTTTGGTGACGGCGAAGGGCTCTACCACAAGCAACGCCTGGTCCCGTTCGGAGAATACATCCCACTGGAGCGGGCAATCCGTGGGTTGATTCCGTTTTTTGCCCTGCCAATGTCGAGCTTTCTTTCCGGCGACAGCGAACAGGCACCATTGCGGGTCAACCTGCATGGTGAAGAGCAACGCAGTGCGCGGATCATGCCTTATATCTGTTATGAGATTGCATACCCGGATCTGGTGCTCCGTGGGGCAAAAGAAGCTGGCCTGCTCGTCACTATCAGTAACGATGCCTGGTTCGGGGATTCACTGGGGCCAAAACAACATATGGCACTGGCTCAGATGCGCGCGCTGGAAACCGGACGCTGGGTATTAAGATCTACCAATACCGGCATTTCCGCTCTCGTCGATCACAGGGGCAGAATTGTTGAACGGGCGCCGGTCGCAATAAGAACCCACTTTACGGGAACCGCAGAACTTCGCAGCGGTAATACGCTTTATATGCAGTTGGGGGTAATTCCCCTGCTGTGTCTGATGACTGCTCCTCTGATCCTTGCGGGTTACCGGCAAAGAAAAGGAACAGCATAGCGTGGCAAAGTTACTTTTCCGCCTGAACGGCGTCACCGATGAAGAAGCCGATTATGTTCGCCAGGGGCTGGACGATGCGGGGGTTCATTACTACGAAACAAGCCAGGGGCGCTGGGGTATTTCACTGGCGGCCATCTGGTTGCGTGATGAGTCTGACTATCCGGAAGCGCGGGAAGTACTGGACAGGATACAGGCGCAATGGTCAGAACTGATGAAAGACCAGCCGGTACCTACCATGGTACAGCGCATCCGCGAGCGCCCCGCCAGTGTGCTGATGGCATTGATCGCGATCGCAGGCATCCTCGGACTTACCCTGCTTCCCTTTATCGGTGTCTTCCGCTGATCGCCCGAATTATTGTTGGGCGAGACGCAGTATCTCGCTTGCGTTGAAGCCTTTTACCACTTCGCCATTAATCAGAAGCACCGGAACGCCACGACCACCGAGCGAGCGATACTGGCGACGGCCTTCTTCGGACTTCTCAATATCATATTCGTAGTAGTCGATATTGTGTTCGGACAGCAGACGTCGTGTCGCCTTGCAGTAGCCACACCACTCTGTGGCATAAAGCACGACTGGCTCAACCTGGAGCTTAGCGTAGTCCGGGGTCGGAAGCATAAAATCCTGAAGCAGGTCCCACTTCAGAAAGATCACCAGGGCCACACCAGCAAGCAGCAGCTTTTTCACGTTTCTGTTCTCCGTCTGCGAATTCCATTTCCCAAGGCATCACTTGCCTCTTTCAGACCCACTCTAGCGCAGCACAGCAGATAAAAAAATACCCTGCATTGCAGGGTATTGTGATCGCTTCAGACGGACAGCGACGACATATCCATGACAAAGCGATGCGCAATATCGCCCTGACTCATGACGGCAAATGCCCGGTTAACTTCATCTGGACGGATAACTTCACACACCGGATGAATATCGTGTTCGGCACAGAAATCCAGCACTTCCTGAGTCTCTTTGATGCCCCCGATCAGAGAACCCGCCACACGGCGACGGCCAAAAATCATCGGCACGGTCATAAAGCCTTTCATCGGACCCACCTGCCCGACTATGACCAGCGTACCGTCAATATCAAGCAAGGGAGCATAAGGAGTAACGTCATGTTCCACCGGCACCGTATCGATAATCAGATCAAACGTTGCTGTGGCGCCCGCCATTGCAGCCTTATCAGACGACACAAGAATGCCACCCGCTCCCAGCTCTTTTGCTTCATCCGCTTTCCGGTCTGAACGACTGAGGACAGTCACATCGGCGCCCATAGCAACCGCAAGTTTTACCGCCATATGGCCAAGGCCTCCGAGACCGATCACTCCGACGCGACTGCCCTTTCCAACGTTCCAGGTACGCAGCGGAGAAAAGGTCGTGATTCCGGCACAGAGAATGGGCGCTGCCCGCGACATATCCAGGGCATCCGGGATACGCAGAACAAACTCTTCCCGCACCACGATATGTTTGGAATAACCGCCTTGCGTAATTTCGCCCGAAATTCGGTCAGGCGCCCCATAGGTTGGTGTCATACCGTGACGGCAATACTGTTCTTCGTGATTGTGGCACTGATCACACTCCTGACAGCTGTCGACCATGCAGCCAACACCGACCCGGTCGCCTTCAGAAAAGCGGGTCACTGCAGTACCGACTTCAATTACCCGGCCAACAATTTCGTGCCCGGGCACGAGCGGATAGGGCTGAGGGCCCCAGTCACCATTAACGGTGTGAAGATCTGAATGACACAGACCACTGAACAGAATTTCGATGGCGACATCACCAGGGCGCAGAGCACGCCGTTCAAAGTGATAAGGCACCATTTCAGCATCTGAGGAATGCGCTGCATAACCGACCGTTTTCATACTCTCTCCTGGACATAAAACTATTCAGTCAGACTTCATAGTAATCAGTGCCCGGAGAGATTTCGTGCCGGATAGTGTCAGTTGATTGCCTGATCCTACAAACCGTGAGAAAGGCCGATCAGCTCAGACGAGCGACGACCGCGTCAAGGATAGCGACATTCGCTTCAGGAAACTGAAAGTCCGCCAGTTTAGTGTAATGTACCCAGCGAACTTCCTGCCCTTCTGCACCGTGGGCAAGAAGCGCGTTATTCATTGGCACATCCACCCAGATCACATCAAGCAGAACCGATTTGTCCGGGTAATTGAAGGGAATCTGCATCAGCGGCGACATATGCTCCGCCGCCACGGGCAATGCGACTTCTTCGTCGAGTTCGCGGACCAGAGCAGCCGCCGTGGTTTCGCCGGGCTCGACTTTGCCTCCGGGAAACTCCCAGAGGCCCCCCTGATGCTTATCATCCGGGCGCCGGGCAATGAGGATATCCTCATTCACCACCGCCACGGCGACGGCAACGTGTACCTGTTTCATCAGGAACGGTAGTCAGCGTTAATAGATACGTAATCGTGAGAGAGGTCACAGGTCCAGAGACGTTCGTTTACGTCGCCGCGTCCCAGTTCGATACGGATAGTAAACTCCGAATGAGCCAGCACACCCGCCCCTTTCTCTTCGGTATAAGAGTCACAACGACCACCGTCTTCGACGATCTGCACGTCATCGAGATAAATCTGTACTTTTTCCAGATCAAAATCTTTGACGCCGGAGCGGCCAACCGCAGCCAGAATACGACCCCAGTTCGCATCAGAAGCGTACAGCGCTGTTTTCACCAGAGGCGAATGCGCTACGGTGTACGCGACATCCAGAGCCTCACGGACAGACGCGGCATGTTCTACGTCGATCGTGACAAACTTGGTCGCACCTTCACCATCACGGACAATCGCCTGAGCCAGCACGCGGAACACTTCCTCCAGCGCAGCAAACACAGCGTCAGCCGTCTCAGTTCCTTCTTCAACCGACACTCCGGCCTGACCTGTCGCAATCAACATACAGGAGTCATTGGTCGAGGTGTCGCCGTCGATGGTAATGCGGTTGAACGACTTATCTGCGAGCTTGCGCGCCCAGCCCTGCATTACAGCCGCAGGAATCGCTGCATCCGTTGCGATAAAGCCGAGCATGGTTGCCATATTCGGCATGATCATTCCGGCGCCTTTCGACAGGCCGGTGATCGTCACGGTTTTCCCTTCAACCTCAATCTGCTTACTGAAGCCTTTTGGCAGGGTATCCGTGGTCATAATGCCCCGGCCGGCCCTTGCCCAGTTATCTTCAGCCAGGTTGCCGAGCGCAGCTGGAATTCCACGCTCAAACGCTTCCATATTGAGCGGCTCACCAATCACACCCGTTGAAAATGGCAGCACCTGTTCCGGAGCAACCCCCGCAGCTTTGGCCAGCATCTCACAGGTGGTTTCAGCATTTCTGAAGCCTTTCGGACCCGTACCCGCGTTTGCGTTACCGGTGTTGATCAGCAGAAAACGGGGTTCTGCTTTTTCCAGGTTACGACGACAGATATGAACCGGTGCAGCACAGAACGCATTCGTAGTAAAAACACCAGCGACCTGAGTGCCCTCGGCCAATTCAAAGATCACCATGTCATCGCGATCTTTCTTGCGGACGCCCGCCTGTGCGACGCCAACGCGTACGCCTTTTACTACTGCGAAATCTTCAAAAACTGTGAAATTAACGGCCATTTGAGCTCAATTTTCCTCAGGACAGTTTGCCGTGGCAATGTTTGTATTTTTTACCGGAACCACATGGGCACGGATCATTACGACCTACCTTCTGCTCATCACGAACGTAAGGTCGGGCTGCATCTTCTTCCGCTGACGCTTCGTCGTCGCCAGACATAGCGCCGGCAGATTCGTGTTCAAACTTAGCGCGTGCCAGCTGCGCTTCTGCCTCAAGACGACGACGCTCTTCTTCTTCGCGGATCTCTTCTTCACGACGGACACGGATATGACTCAGCACCCGGATAGTATCGTGTTTGATATTGCGCAGAAGCTCCTGGAACAGACCGAAAGATTCACGCTTATATTCCTGCTTAGGATTTTTCTGACCATAGCCGCGCAGATGAATCCCCTGACGCAGGTGATCCATAGTCGCGAGGTGCTCTTTCCAGAGATTATCCAGTACCTGCAGCATCATCTGCTTTTCAACGAGACGCATGGTCTTCTCACCGACCGACGCTTCTTTTTCTGCGTAGGCTTTATCAATTTCTGCCAGTACGCGCTCGCGGATCGTCTCTTCGTATAACTTGCTGTCTTCATCCAGCCACTGCTGAACCGGCAGTTCGACTGCAAATTCCGATTTCAGATGTGCTTCCAGCCCCGGAATATCCCACTGCTCCGCAAGACTCTGCGGCGGAATGTAATCATCTATGGCTTCGTTCACCACATCGGCGCGGATGTTGGCGATCACACCAGAAATGTCATCCATTTCCATCAGGTCATTACGCTGTCCGTAGATTACGCGACGCTGATCGTTTGCAACATCATCGTACTCAAGCAGCTGCTTACGCATGTCGAAGTTTCGCCCTTCTACTTTGCGTTGTGCTTTCTCAACGGCATTGGTCACCATGCGGTGCTCAATCGATTCACCGTCTTTCATTCCCAGAGCCTGCATCATGCCGCGCATACGCTCAGACATGAATAAGCGCATCAGGTTATCTTCAAGCGACAGGAAGAATCGTGTTGAACCTTTGTCGCCCTGACGGCCTGCACGGCCACGGAGCTGATTATCAATACGACGCGACTCATGACGCTCGGTACCAATGATATGCAGACCACCGGCTTCCAGAACGGCGTCATGACGTTCTTTCCATTCGGCTTTAATACGTTCAACCGTTGCTGGGTCTTCAGTAGTAAGCGCTGCGACTTCAGATTCCCAGTTACCGCCCAGCATGATATCCGTACCACGGCCCGCCATGTTAGTCGCGATGGTCACCGCACCCGGACGCCCGGCTTCGGCAATAATCTGAGCTTCACGCTCGTTCTCTTTCGCATTGAGAACGTTGTGTGCGACTTTCGCTTTCTTAAGTACACCAGAAATATATTCTGAAGACTCAATCGAGGCCGTACCTACCAGTACCGGACGCCCCTGAGCAGTCACTTCACGGATTTCTTCAACAACCGCGTCGTACTTCTCGCGTTGCGTGGCGTAAATCACATCGTTGAAATCAATACGCTGTACCGGCTTGTTCGTCGGAATAACAACAACGTCCAGTCCATAAATCTGATGAAACTCAAACGCTTCGGTATCCGCGGTACCCGTCATACCGGACAGTTTTTCGTACAGACGGAAGTAATTCTGGAAGGTGGTAGAGGCCAGAGTCTGGCTCTCTGCCTGAATCTTGAGACCTTCTTTCGCCTCGACAGCCTGATGCAGACCTTCACTCCAGCGACGGCCAGGCATAGTACGGCCTGTGTGCTCGTCAACAATCACGACCTGACCGTTCTGAACGATGTAGTCAACGTTCTTCTGGAAAACTGCGTGCGCCTTGAGTGCTGAATGAACGTGGTGCAACAGGCTGAGGTTGCCCGCCGAATAGAGGCTCTCACCTTCGTTGAGGACACCTTCCTTCGTCAGCATCTCTTCAACGAACTCATGCCCTTCTTCGGTTAACTCAATAGACCGGCTCTTTTCATCAACAACATAATGACCGTCGACAGGCTTATCGTCTTCGCTGAATTCGCCACGCTTCAGTTGCGGCGCCAGCAGATTGATACGACGGTAAAGCTCAGAGTGATCTTCTGCCGGCCCGGAGATGATCAGCGGCGTACGAGCCTCATCAATCAGGATCGAGTCGACTTCATCGACAATAGCGAAGGCGAGCTTGCGCTGAACTTTCTGTTCCAGCGAAAACGCCATGTTATCTCTGAGATAATCGAAGCCAAACTCGTTGTTTGTGCCGTACACCACATCACAGGAATAAGATGCGCGCTTCTCTTCAGCGGTCATGCCCGGAACAACAACACCCACCGTCATACCCAGAAATTCAAACAGTGCGCGGTTCCATTCGGCATCACGACGTGCAAGATAGTCGTTCACAGTAACAACATGAACGCTGTCACCCGTCAGAGCATTCAGGTAGGAAGGCAGCGTCGCGACCAGAGTCTTACCTTCACCCGTACGCATTTCCGCGATGCGCCCTTCATGCAGGGTAATACCACCAATCAGCTGTACATCGAAGTGACGCAGACCGGTTACCCGGACACTGGCTTCACGACAGACCGCAAAGGCTTCAGGAAGGATATCTGCGACTGTCTTGCCATTCGCGAGGAGTTCGCGAAGCTCTGCAGTCTTAGCTTTCAGCTGCTCATCCGACAGCGCCTGCAGGCCTTCTTCGAGAGCATTGATGCGGGCAACGATTTTGCCCATACGTTTGAGTTCCCGGCTATTTTTACTGCCGAAAATCGTGCGAAAGAGGTTACCGATCATGAGGTTCTTATTGTCCGTAAAATAAAACAGAGGCGCCGGGGCAAAGTGCTAAAGGCTACTTATAACCCCGGTCAATGACAAGACGATGAGAGAGGAAAATCAGCGTGGACGGCGATGTATATAGGCCGCAGGGTCGACACTGCGTCCGTTTTTGTACACTTCGAAGTGAACATGAGGTCCGGTGGAGCGACCGGTGCTGCCCATCAACGCAATCAGATCGCCTTTGCGGACAACATCCCCTACGCTGACTTTGATTTCTTTACAGTGTGCGTAACGGGTTTTGTACCCATTACCGTGGTTGATCTCAACCAGATTGCCGTATCCGTAACGATCCGTTGCCCAGGTCACAACGCCTGATGCTACCGCTACGATGTCTGAACCATCCTTACCGGCAAAATCGACACCCGCATGCCAGGTGGAGCGTCCGGTGAAAGGATCTGCACGATAACCAAAGCGGGACGACATCCAGCCTTTAGTAATAGGCGTGCCCGCAACAAAGGTGGTTTCGCTTAGCTTATTTGCAGCCATCAGATCATCAAGGACGGCGAGCTGCTGTTCGCGGCTGTCGATACGGTCCGACAGCTCACGCAATGCAGAAGTGATCTCTGGCACCTGATAGATGCTGTCAGAGATGGTCGCCGGGCCACCCATCGCAGGGGGCGCAGCAAAATCGAATTCGTCAGAAGCAAGGCCTGCAGAATCTACCAGGCGTTCGCCGACAGCATCCAGGCGCAGAACACGCCCCTGAAGCTCCGCAAGCCGCACTGTCAGGGCCGCCATCTCGCGATCAGTCTGTTCGCGCAACAGTTCAAGCTCCTGGCGCTGATCGACCAGATCCCGTTCCCAGGCTCGGGCAGCGTTCGAGTCCAGTGCCGCTTCAGCCGTAAAACGCTCGGCCAGCCAATAGCCTGCCGCACCCATTGCCATAGGCAGAGCAAACAACAGGCCCAGCAGCATATGTTTGGCTGCTGAGCTGAGGCGGATACTTCTGGATTCGCCGTGGCGTTTACCGACAATAATGATGTTCATTAGCTGGTTACTGCGATTGCTTCCTGTTTACCCAGTACGGTCGTGGCCACGTTTTACATTTATTAAAGCTCAGATGCAACAAAGGCCATAGTCGAAGTATGGCCTTTGTTCACAACTACACAACACAGAATTGTATCAATGCGTTAACCGGCAGCCGGTCGCATGTACGTGATAGGTGCAGCTTCAGATTCAGTGAACTCTACAAACTCCCAGGCATCTTCATGCTTAAGCAGTTCGCGGAGCAAGCGGTTATTCAGGCCATGACCTGATTTATAACCAACAAACTCACCAATGAGGCTGTGACCCAGGAGATAAAGGTCACCCACCGCATCAAGAATCTTGTGTTTCACAAACTCATCGTCATAACGCAGACCGTCTTCGTTGAGTACACGGTAGTCGTCAACAACGATTGCGTTCTTAACACTGCCTCCCAGAGCCAGGTTCTTAGAACGCATGTACTCAAGGTCTTTGGTAAAACCAAAGGTACGCGCACGGCTGACTTCTTTTACATAAGAGGTAGAAGAGAAGTCGAGACTGGCTTTCTGAACACTCTGGCGGAAAACAGGGTGATCAAAATCAATCTCAAACGACACTTTAAAGCCGTTATAAGGTACGAAAGACGCAATCTTGTCGCCCTCACGGACTTCAATTTTGCGCTTGATCCGGATGAACTTCTTAGGCGCATCCTGCTCTGCGATACCCGCAGACTGGAGCAGGAAGACAAACGGGCCGGAAGAGCCATCCATGATAGGCACTTCCTGAGCGCTCAGTTCGACGATGGCGTTATCAATGCCAAGACCCGCCATTGCAGACAGCAGATGTTCTACGGTATCTACTTTGGCGTGCTCTTTAACCAGCGTGGTAGAGAGTGTGGTCTCACCCACCTGCAGCGCATTTGCCGGAATGTCGACAACCGGTTCAAGATCAACGCGACGGAAGATAATGCCACTATCCACCGGAGCGGGCTTAAGCGTCAGGTAGACTTTCTCTCCTGAGTGCAGGCCCACGCCGGTCGCGCGGATGGTGTTATTGAGCGTACGCTGTCGAATCATCGGACATTCCTGCCATTACTGAGCATAATATATACAATCTGGCGCGCATTATAACAGCAAATGAGGAGTGCGCCAGTGCGCACTCATCAGTCAGCCTGACGACGGAGGAAAGCCGGGATATCGAGATAATCCATATCCGGGTTCGCACCAGAGTCAAGTTGACGAGCTGCATTACCTGCCTGACGGGTTACCGCCGGACGGTCAAGCTGACGATAGTCGGTACTGCCATCAGCATTACGCGGTTGAGCTGTATTATCGACAACCTTTGTCGGCTTTGGTTCCTCAACTACTTTCTCCTGGCCCAGACCAGTCGCAACAACGGTCACCCGCAGTTCGTCTGTCAGTTCAGGATCAATCACGGTACCCACAACAACGGTCGCGTTTTCAGAGGCAAACTCTTCAACAACTTCACCGACTTCACTGAACTCACCCAGAGACAGATCGAAACCAGCAGTCACGTTAACCAGAATACCTTTAGCACCACGAAGATCGACATCTTCCAGCAGCGGGCTACCAATCGCCTTTTCGGCGGCTTCGCGCGCACGGTTTTCACCAGTCGCGGTGCCTGTGCCCATCATCGCCTGTCCCATTTCGGACATCACGGTGCGAACGTCTGCAAAGTCAACGTTGATCATACCCGGACGGGTAATCAGATCAGCAATCCCCTGAACCGCGCCCTGGAGTACATCGTTAGCTGCCTTAAACGCGTCAAGCAGGGATGTACCTTTACCAAGAACGGTAAGGAGTTTTTCATTAGGGATAGTAATCAGGGAATCCACATGCTGGGACAGGTGATCCAGACCCTGATTAGCAATGGCCATACGCTTCTTGCCTTCAAACGGGAACGGCTTAGTCACAACCGCTACTGTCAGAATGCCCAGCTCTTTCGCCACTTCAGCTACCACAGGTGCACCACCGGTACCGGTACCGCCACCCATGCCTGCAGTAATAAATACCATATCTGCGCCGCGCAGTGATTCTGCGATGCGCTCGCGATCTTCCATGGCAGCCTCACGACCGACATTAGGATTCGCACCAGCACCCAGACCTTTGGTCAGTCCGTTGCCTAATTGAATAACTGATCGTGCACCCACATTACGCAGAGCCTGCGCATCTGTGTTTGCACAAATAAAGTCGACGCCTTCAATCTGACCTTCGACCATGTGTTGTACTGCGTTACCGCCGCCACCGCCAACACCAATGACTTTAATAACTGCGTTCTGTTGCAGGTCATCTGCTAACTCGAACATATCGCCTTCTCTGTTATGAGACATAGCATTATCTCCTTTTTCCGCGCGAGTAATATTTAATATTAAAAATTCTCTTTTAGCCAATCTTTTATACGGCCAAGTGGACTTTTTTTATCGTCCTGGACACGCTTATTTAATGACTTTCTGTTTTCCTGGCCAGCGGCATACAAAAGCAAGCCGACTGCCGTTGAATAAATCGGATTATTTATTACATCCGTAAGGCCACTGACACCCACCGGACGAGCAAGACGCACTGGCATATGGAATATTTCTTCAGCGAGCTCAACAACACCTTCCATCTTAGATGTTCCGCCCGTCAGTACGATCCCGGCGGCAATAAGATCTTCGAATCCACTGCGACGTAGTTCAGACTGAATCAGAGTAAATAATTCGTCGTATCTTGGCTCAACAACTTCGGCCAGAGCCTGCCTCGACAGGTCGCGCGGCGGACGGTCACCCACACTTGGTACTTTGATTTTTTCGTCCGCTTTGGCGAGCTGAGTCAAGGCACAGGCGTACTTCACTTTAATTTTTTCAGCATGCTGAGTCGGGGTACGTAATGCCATCGCGATATCGTTCGTTACCTGATCACCCGCAATAGGAATGACTGCGGTATGACGGATGGCCCCTTCGGTAAAAATTGCTATGTCCGTTGTGCCACCACCGATATCAACCATGCACACGCCAAGCTCACGTTCATCATCAGTTAACACGGCATAACTTGAAGCCAGCTGCTCAAGAATAATATCGTCGGTTTCGAGGTTGCAGCGCTGCACACAACGCTCGATATTCTGAATGGCATTGACGGAGCCCGTCACCAGGTGCACCTTAGCTTCAAGGCGCACACCCGCCATCCCGACCGGTTCTTTTATTCCTTCCTGAGAGTCGACAACATACTCCTGTGGCAGCACGTGCAGAATCGCCTGATCCTGCGGGATCGCCACGGCCTGCGCAGCATCTATCACACGCTCAATATCGGTCTGGGTGACTTCCCGGTCCTTCACAGCAACGATGCCATTAGAGTTCATTGAATGGACATGACTACCTGCGATTCCCGCATACACAGAATGGATAGTGCAGCCGGCCATTAACTCAGCTTCTTCGACTGCCCGACGAATTGAATGAACGGTGGATTCGATATTAACCACGACGCCTTTTTTCAGGCCGCGGCTCGGACTGGTGCCCAGACCAACAACTTCAATATTGCCATCGGAATCGACCTCACCAACAATCGCTACAATTTTGGATGTGCCAATATCAAGGCCCACCATCATGCGCTTCTGCTGTACCGGACTCATTAACCCTTCTCCTGCTGCGGCTGCCAACGAATGGCAGCACCTTTTCCGTATCTCAGATCGACCTCTGCTACCTGATCGGCAGGCAGACGCTTCATCACTTTAAGCAGGCGACGTGCCCGCGCTTCTATATTTTTCCGGCCCAGTGCAACGCGCCAGTTATTACTCAGATCCAGCTCAACCGAACCTGTTTCGGTAAGGCTGAGTGTGCGGACATTTACCTGCACAGGCGCCAGCGCCTGCTGTATCAGTCGATAATCTTTTACGGCTTTATCCATATATTCGATATCGCCTTGTATAAGTGTCAGTTTATCGACATTTAAATGAGCTGGTATCGCCATTAAATCGCCACTTATACCGATTAATTTATTACTGTTCCAAACCGCCATAGGAATATCTTCTCTGACGGTGATTTCGACATATCCGGGCCAACGCTTCTTTACCCGCACTTCCTTAATCAGGGGCATCGACAATACGTTCTCATAAACACCCTGAAGATCTGCCGAAAAGAACCCCTGACCTTTAATCCAGCCCACCTGAGAAGTAATATCCGCGGCATTCCAGACAGTTAAATCACCGGTCACCCGCACATCCTGAATCGCCCAGCGGTCAACCATTTCCCTTCCTCCGAGAAACAGACCGACCAACAGCACCGGAGCAACGACCCAACTCCAGTGAACCGACCTGATCCAGGCTGGCACATGCCATTCCCGACGGGCCGCTTTTTCAGGACGACGTGTCGCGCCCCGCTGCGCCGCACGCTTTTTACTGGCCATAACGCCCTGCAGCTTCTTCAAGCAGGCGGACCACCAGAGCCTGGAATGTCATTCCCGCCGCTTTTGCCGCCATCGGCACCAGACTATGATCGGTCATACCGGGACTGGTATTGGCTTCGAGCAACCAGAAATCTCCTGCTTCATCCTGCATCACATCAATACGACCCCAACCCTGTACCCCGAGGACATTGAACGCTTTTACCGCAAGTGCCTGCAGAGCAGCTTCTTCATCTGCATCCAGACCACAGGGCAACAGATACTGCGTGTCATTTGACTGATATTTTGCGTCGTAGTCGTAGAATTCATGACTGGTCTTGAGCTGAATAACCGGTAGCGCTTCACCATCAATCACTGCCACGGTAAATTCACGTCCCTGCACCCAACGTTCTGCCAGAACCAGGCCATCGTACTGACAGGCGAATTCATAACTGGCACTTAACTCATCCGGATTGTGCACCCGACGCATTCCAATACTTGAGCCTTCGCGCGCCGGTTTCACAATGGCGTTTGATCCCAGGGCAATATCGATCGCTTTCCAGTCAGAAGACTGATCCAACAGAAATGCCGGCGGTGTCGGGAGCCCAGCCGCCTGCCAGATAAGTTTGGTCCGCCACTTATCCATAGCCAGCGCTGACGCCATAACGCCACTGCCGGTATATGGCTTATTCAACCACTCGAGTACTCCCTGAATGGTGCCGTCTTCACCACCCCTGCCGTGCAGGGCAATAAAAGCAATATCAAATTCAGCATCCGTCAGTTGCGAAATCGCATGGTCACGGATGTCAATGGAAATAACATCTGCACCGGCGCCTTTCAGAGCGTTAAATACAGCTGCGCCACTGCGCAATGAAACTTCGCGCTCCGCAGAGGTTCCGCCCATCAGTACTGCTATTTTTCCCAGAGACGCGACTGTCATTTCTTCATCTCCCCGAGCCACTCAGGTAATTCCTGCGTCAGTTTTGTCGCAATGCCACCGATATCTCCTGCGCCTTGTGTGAGCAGAAGGTCGCCGGCTTTGAGTACACTGGTGAGTGGTCCCTGCAGGGATTCATCCCGCTCGATAAAAATCGGATCGAGATTGCCTCGCTGACGAATGCTTCCACACAGTGAGCGACCGTCAGCTCCAGCGATCGGCTTTTCTCCGGCGGGGTACACATCCATAAGAATCAGAACGTCTGCGTCATTGAGAACCCGGACGAAATCCTCGTAAAGATCACGGGTGCGTGTGTAGCGATGCGGCTGAAATACCATGACCAGGCGACGCTCAGGAAAACCTTTACGGATAGCATCAATGGTGACTTCGAGCTCGCGGGGATGATGGCCATAATCATCAACCAGCATGACATCACCACCAGCGACCGGAAATTCTCCACAGACGGTGAAACGACGTCCGACGCCCGCGAAGTTTTCGAGCGCAGTGACAATGGCTTTCTCGTCGACACCTTCGTCTTCTGCGACAGCAATCGATGCCAGCGCGTTAAGCACATTGTGACGACCAGGCATACGCATACGGATCGCGAGTGCCTGTTCTTTTCCGGGGCGATGCACATTGAAGTAAGTAAACATACCTTCCTGGCGCAGGTCAGTCGCACGGTAATCGGCATCGTCTGAAAAACCATATGTCACGATCTGACGACCAATACGCGGAAGAATGCTGCGCACATGCTCGTCATCAATACAGACAACGGCCAGACCGTAAAATGGCAGGTTATGCAGAAATTCAACAAAGGTATTTTTCAGCTGCTCAAAATCGCCGCCGTACGTACTCATGTGATCGGCATCGATATTTGTCACAATCGAAACCATAGGTTGCAGATGCAGGAAGCTCGCATCACTCTCATCGGCTTCAGCAACCAGATAGCGGCTCAATCCAAGACGCGCATTCGTGCCTGCACTGTTCAGTTTTCCGCCGATCACAAACGTCGGATCAAGCTGCGCCTCAGCCAGTACTGATGTCACCAGACTGGTGGTCGTTGTTTTGCCATGTGTTCCGGCAACAGCGATGCCGTGGCGGAAACGCATCAGTTCAGCAAGCATTTCTGCACGGCGGACAACAGGAACGCGGCGCTCAATTGCCGCGCTCACTTCAGGATTTTCGTGATCAATTGCCGTAGACACGACCAGCACATCGGCTTCTTCAATGTTTGCTTCAGAGTGCCCGATCATAACCGTGGCACCGAGTGTACGAAGACGCTCGGTCACCACAGATTCTTTCAGGTCAGAGCCCGTAATACGGTAACCCTGATTCAGCAGCACTTCGGCAATACCACACATACCGGCTCCGCCTATGCCGACAAAATGAATGACGCGGATACGGCGCATTTCTGGAATCATATTCACTAACTTTGGTGTACGTTTATTGCTCACGGGCAAACCTCCTCACCTGTGCCACTACCTGATCAGTCGCATCGGTCATTGCCAGTCCCCGTGCCCGGGCGGCCATGTCACGCAGTAACGCCCGGTCGTTATTCAATTGCTGCCACTGCTCTGCCAGCCATTCGGAAGTCAGCTCACTCTGCTGACGGATCATTGCTGCGCCATCACGTTGCAGGTACTGAGCATTCGCGGTCTGGTGATCATCAACGGCATGTGGAAAAGGAACAAAAATCGCAGCACATCCCGCCGCTGCAATTTCCGACACCGTGAGAGCGCCAGAACGACATACGATAAGGTCTGCCCACTGATAAGCGGCCGCCATATCATCAATAAATGCAGTAACGTCAGCGCTGACGCCCGCTGATTTATAGTCTTCAGACATCTGCCCGATATTGCGTTTGCCAACCTGATGACGAAGTTCCGGACGCAGGGGCTCCGGAATTAATTTCATGGCACCCAGCACCGCTTCATTCAGTGCAACTGCACCGAGACTTCCACCCACGACGAGCACCCTGAGGCGCCCGTCGTTCATCTCGCGATGTTCAGGTGCCGGAATAGAAAGCACTTCTTTACGCACCGGGTTGCCCGTCACGAGTGCGTTATCAAGTGCGCCCGGGAAGGCCTGCATAGTGACGTCTGATATTTTTTGCAAAAGCCTGTTGGTCATACCCGCTCTGGCATTCTGCTCATGAATCAGAAGTGGAATTCCTTTCAGCCAGGCGGCCACACCACCCGGCCCGGTTGCATACCCACCGAGTCCGACGACTGCCAGTGGTTTAAGTTCGCGCATTATTTTTGCTGCTGCGCGGACTGCACGGGATATTCTCAGAGGGGATTTAAGAATGCCGAGCTTACCTTTACCCCGCAATCCGGCGATATCAATGGTATGAAGTGGAAAGCCATTGACCGGAACGAGATCGGCCTCTATACCAGCGGCAGTACCAAGCCAGTGAATTTCGTACCCCTGCTCAGCCAGAGCATGTGCGACTGCGAGCGCCGGGAACACATGACCACCCGTTCCACCGGCCATCATCAGTACGACCTTACTCATCGTCAGCCTCCCCGGATTTTTCTTCGCCGGTGATTACTTCCCCGGCGTGTTCAGCAACCTGAGTTTCATAGGCTATGCGCATAACAATACCGACCATAGCGCAGCACATCATCAGGCTACTGCCGCCATAACTATAAAAAGGAAGAGTCAGACCTTTTGTCGGTAACAGACCGGTATTTACGCCCAGATTAATCACCACCTGCAGACCCAGCAGTGAAGCAATTCCTACCGCAACATAGGAGGCATACATCATGCCCTGACGCTGTGCCGCCCATGAAATCTGCCATATTTTTCCAATCAGAAATGCGAGCAGCCCAAGAGCAGCAGCCGCACCCAACAGACCGGTTTCTTCCGCCCAGATCGCGAATACAAAATCCGTATGTGCTTCAGGCAGATAGAAAAGTTTCTGAACACTTTCACCAAAACCAACACCGAACAGCTCACCCCGGCCGAACGCAATCAGAGACTGAGTAAGCTGGTAACCTGTGCCATAAACGTGCTCCGGAGACCATGGATCCATATAGGCGAGAAGGCGCTGCATCCGGTAGTCTTCGCCGGTCACCACGATACTGCTCAGGATCAGCGTCGCGAATGTCAGCAGGAAGAACTGCCCCGCTTTTACCCCACCAAGAAACAGCATGATCATGGCAGAGCCCATCAGTACAACAACGGCTCCGAAATCAGGTTCGAGAAGGAGAAGAACAACCATAGCCGCCAGAATACCCAGAGGCTTAAGGAAGCCTGACCACTGGCTTTTTACTTCTGCTTCACGTCTGACCAGGTAGCCTGCGACATAAAAAACCGCGCCGAGTTTAGCGATCTCAGACGCCTGAATTTTAATCAGACCGAGGTTGAGCCAACGCTGGCTGCCATTCACTTCATGACCAATGCCAGGGACAAACACCAGAATCAACCCGATAAACCCGCCGATCAGCAGCAGCACATCAAATTTCGCCCAACGCGCCAGTGAAATCTGCGATACCAGAAACATCACACTCACACCAAGAATCAGATAGACCGCATGACGGATCGTAAAATAGAAAGAATTCCCCGTCAGGTATTCCCCAACACCCGTTGACGCTGATGCAACCATCATCCAGCCCAGTACCAGCAGAGCCAGCCAGGGGTAAAAAACGGAGCTGTTATGTTGCCAGCTGACAGGAGCGAAATTCATTCCAGCCCCCCCACGCACTGGCAATAGTGCTCACCACGATGAACGTAATTGCGGAACTGATCAAAACTGGCACAGGCAGGCGACAGAAGCACAATATCTCCGGCGACTGAGTGTTCAGCTGCATATTCAACCGCTTCATCCAGGGTTTCGTACAGACTGGTTTCTGCCCGCCCTGCAAGGTCGCCCTGTATTTTTTTTCTGTCAGCACCAAACAGCAGCACTTCGGCCACAGGATGTTTTTCGCACACCTCAGCCAGTTCTACGAAGTCCTGCCCTTTACCTTCGCCGCCAGCAATCAGCCAGATACGTCCTGCCAGACCATGACTCAGCCCTTTCACGGCTGCAACGGTCGACCCGACGTTGGTTCCTTTCGAGTCGTTAAAATAATCCACTCCGGAAATACGGCTGATCCACTGACAGCGATGAGCCAGACCGGGATAGTTCACCAGTGCTGACAGACAGCGACGGACGTCCATCCCAAGCGCATCAATAATCGCAAGGGCCGCCAGCGCATTGGCAATATTATGCCCACCACGTATTTTCAGATCCGAGGCAGGTAGCAGTGCGTCCTCGCCTCGTGCCAGCCAGAGTGCACCGTCTTTTTCGAGCGTACCGAAATCACTTTCCGCCGCGGCATCCAGACCAAAAGAACGTTGAGGGGCAGACGCACTCTGCTGTGGCAGGCTCTGCTCATCGTCCCGGTTCACAACAATGGTTTGCGCTCCCTGAAAAATACGTTGCTTCGCGGCCTGATATCCATCCATTCCCTCATAGCGATCCATATGATCGGGAGAGACATTCAGAATCACTGCAACCTGTGCTCCCAGGTTCCGTGTGGTTTCAAGCTGAAAACTGGACAGTTCAAGCACGTAAAAGTCAGTATTTTTTTCCTGTTCGAGAAGTTCCAGAGCTGGAGTACCGAGATTGCCTCCAGCAACCGCCTGCTTTCCTGATGCATTAATCAGCTCATTAACCAGCGTGGTGACTGTACTTTTTCCATTCGAACCTGTGATAGCAATCACGGGACGCTCTGCCACTTCGTGGAACAGCTGGATATCACCCGACACAGTGACTCCCCGCGCCTCAGCTTCGCGGAATACCTGCGTCTGAACTGAAATACCCGGAGAGACCAGAAGTTCATCGTACTGACAGAGAAGATCCGTTGTTAATTCGCCCAGATGAATATCATTGGCAGGAAACTCTGTGCGGATGGCTGTCAGTCCCGGCAACTCACTTCGCGTATCGCAGAGAGTGAAATCGAGACCATGTTTCTTGCAGAAACGAGCGCACGACAGACCCGTCAGGCCCAGCCCGATGATCAGATAACGTTTATTTCTGTGCGCTTCAGTCAACATATTTTTCTCAACGGATCTTAAGAGTTGCCAGACCGATCAACACCAGGATGATGGTAATAATCCAGAACCGGACAATGACACGCGGCTCTGGCCAGCCTTTCAGTTCAAAGTGATGGTGCAGCGGTGCCATACGGAAAATCCGGCGCCCCGTCATCTTGAATGACGCCACCTGCAGGATGACGGAAACCGTTTCGGCGACAAAAATCCCGCCCATGATAAAAAGTACAATTTCCTGACGGACCACCACAGCGACAATCCCCAGTGCAGCACCCAATGCCAGTGAACCGACGTCACCCATAAATACCTGAGCGGGATACGTGTTAAACCAGAGAAACCCTATCCCTGCGCCCACCATAGCTGCGCAGAACACAACCAATTCACCTGCGCCGGCGATATAGGGAATGTGCAGATAGCTGGCAAAATTCACGTTACCTGCCAGGTAAGCGCAGACCCCAAGAGCTGCCGACACCATAACCGTTGGCATAATCGCCAGACCATCAAGACCATCCGTCAGGTTAACGGCGTTGCTCGATCCGACGACAACGAAATACGTAAGCACAACAAACATCACCCCAAGCTGTGGCATGACGTCTTTAAGGAATGGCACAACCAGTTGTGTTTCCTGCGGGCTCTGGGCTGAATAAAACAGGTAAGCACCTGCAATCAGAGCCAGTACGGATTGCCAGAAATACTTCCAGCGTGCTGGCAGACCCCGGGAATTTTTCTCAACAACCTTGCGGTAATCATCAACCCAGCCAATAGCACCGAATGCCAGGGTGACGAGTAACACCAGCCAGACGAAACGATTTTCCAGATCACCCCAGAGGAGTGTGCTCACTGCAATTGACAGCAGAATCAGAGCACCGCCCATCGTCGGTGTTCCGGCCTTGCTCAGATGAGATTTCGGGCCAACTTCGCGGATCGCCTGACCAATCTGATATTCACGCAACTTCCGGATAACAACAGGACCAAGTACCAATGCGACAATCAGTGCGGTCACCACTGAAAATATTGCTCTCAGCGTCAGATAGTTCACCACTCCGAATCCGGAATGAAACTGTGCCAACCATTCTCCAAGCCAAAGCAGCATAATCAGTTTTCCTCTTTGTCAGCGCACAGTGCCGTCACTACTTTATCCATCCCGGCACTACGCGATCCCTTAATCAGCAGCGTATCGCCACTGCGGGTATTGTTATTCAGAAAGGCCTGCAGCTGGTCTCTGTCGGAGAACCAGTGCGCCTCATCACCAAAGGCCGTAGCGGCTGCCTTGCTCAAAGGTCCACAAGCCACGAAATGCTTGATGCCCTGATGTCGGGCATACTCACCGACACTGGCATGCATCGCTTCGGCATCCTGTCCAAGTTCTGCCATATCGCCCATCACCAACCAGCTTTCTGACGCCATAGAAAGAACATCCACAGCGGCAAAAAATGAGGAAGGATTCGCGTTATATGCATCGTTAATAATTTTCTGTCCGCCAGCTCCCTGACAGGACTGCATACGACCACCCACGGCCTGAGCACTTGCCAGACCAGCGATAATTTCATCCCAACTCAGGCCAACTGCACGGGTAGCAGCGATCACGGCCAGGGCATTGCGTACGTTATGTTCACCCATCAAGTGCAGAGAAATCTTTCTGGTCCCGCCTTCAGCAATCAGATCAAATTCACTGCCTTCAAGTGTGCTACGGATATTTTCTGCACGCACATCTGCGCCAGAGTTAACACCGAAAGTCACAATATTCAGATGTGCTGCGCGAGCACGCCACGCATCGATAAATACATCGTCTGCATTCAGTACTGCGGTTCCGCCCGGCTGAATAAAATCAATCAGTTCACCCTTCGCTTCTGCAATTCCGGGAACCGAACCAAAACCTTCGAGGTGTGCCGTGCCGACGTTAGTAATGATGCCGACGTGCGGGCGTACGAAGGCTGCGGTATAAGCAATTTCACCACCTGCACTCGCACCCAGCTCAATCATTGCCGCTTCATGCTGCGGCTCCAGGCTGAGCAGTGTCAGAGGTGCACCAATATGATTGTTCAGATTTCCCTGCGTCATCAGGGTGCAGAATTTCTGCGCTAAAACATCCGCAGTTAACTGCTTAACACTGGTTTTTCCGGCACTGCCGGTGACGGCCACAACCGGGCCTTCAAACTGATTCCGGTGCCAGGCAGACAGCTGCCCCAGTGCTTTCAGTGTGTCGTTAACACGGATAACGGGCAGCGAAGTGTCTGTCTCTTCTGAGGCCAGCATCGCAACGGCACCATTCTCTTCAGCAACACCTGCAAACTGATGTCCGTTAAAACGCTCTCCGGTAAGAGGCACATATAAGGATCCCGCTTCCAGAGTCCGGGTGTCGGTAGAAACACTGTGGCAGACGATTTCCTCATCATTGCGAGTAAGAACACCGCCGGTAATCCCGGCGATCAGCGCAAGCGGAAGATCACGCAGCATAGTCACCTCCCGCCCGTCGGTAACCAAGGGAGTACACGGTCTGTGCATCACTGTAGCTGTGTCGGATACCTGCAATTTCCTGATACGTTTCGTGGCCTTTTCCGGCAATCAGCACCAGACCGGTCGTCGGAGTTGCTGCAATTGCTGAACGTATTGCAACAGCACGATCATGCTCAAACTTATAATGCTCAGACGCGGCGGACTGACGGATATCGGCAAATATCTGATCGGAATTTTCGCCGCGGGGATTATCATCCGTTACCCAGACAGCATCAGCGGTTGCAACAGCATCGGCCATCAGAGGTCGTTTTTTACGATCGCGCTCACCGCCACAGCCAAACACCACGCTCAGATAAGCGCCGCTATTTTTCAGTGCGCCAACGACGTTCACCAGGGCGTCCGGGGTATGGGCAAAATCAATGACGACCGCAGGCTGGCCTTCTGCCAGATAGAGTTCCATACGACCATCCACCGGGCGTAATTTTCCGGCGCTTTCCGCCAATGATGAAAACTCGTACCCAAGCGCTGACAGAGCCGCCAGTGCTGACGTTACATTAGCGATATTAAACTCGCCCATAAGCGCGAGATTTAGTTCAGATTCACCCCATGGGGAACGTACATTGGCCTTCATGCCCAGCCCGGTAAATTCTACAGACGAGTACTGCACCTGCGCTGCAGGAGAACTGCCGGTGCTGATCTTCGATCCGGTCAGTGCGGACTGCAACAATTTTTCGCCATATTCATCATCAGTATTAATGACGGCGATATTACTTAGCTCAGGGTCAAACAGGCGCGACTTGGCAGCAACATAGGTCGCCATATCGCCGTGATAATCGAGATGATCCTGGGAGATATTGGTCAATACAGACACGCTGAATTTCAGCCCTTCAACCCGGCCCTGATCCAGACCATGCGATGAGACTTCAATCGCCGCGATGTCAGCCCCAGCCTGCGCTACTTCATTCAGCAGCCGGTAGGTCAGGCAGATATCCGGCGTGGTATTCCGGGTTGGCTGAAGGTGTGGCCAGAGGCCATTTCCCAGTGTACCGATGACGCCACATTGAATACCCTTCAGCTCAAGCAACTGAGCGCAGTACTGAGTCACAGAGCTTTTGCCATTTGTACCGGTAACACCAATCAGACGGACATCGCCTGCCGCACAATAACGACGGTTCAGCCAGACAGGTAATTGCTGACGCAGCTGCGGGAGATAAAACACAGGAACACCATTCTCTGCGCAACGGAAACCCTGTTCGCCTTCCGCAAGTACGGCAGCGGCCCCACCGGCAATGGCATCTTCAATAAATTTCTCACCGTGGCCTGCAGTACCTGAACGGGCAATAAAAAGATCGCCTTTATTGACATCACGACTGTCAGATACCAGATGATTAAATTCACGATCCCACTCGGGAGGCAGGTACATATCCTGACTGAGTAGCTGCGACAATTTCATCGGCTGCCCCCCGCCACCTGAAGCATCTGCGCTTCACCTGGCTGGTCAGGAATCACCTGACGTAATCTCAACGCCTGTTCCATAATCCGCGAGAAAACGGGAGCCGCAACCTCACCGCCGTAGTATTCCTGTCCCTGAGGCGCATCCACTACCACGACCAGAACCAGATCCGGATCACTCAGTGGAGCGAGACCTGCGAAAAATGCTGTGTACTCAGAATCTTCATATCCCGAACGACCCACCTTGTGCGCCGTCCCGGTTTTTCCGCCAACACGATAGCCTTCTACCGCAGCGCGTTTACCCGTACCATTTTTTCCGACTACAGTTTCCAGCATATCGAGAATCTGATGCGCCGTGCGCTCAGACATCACCCGCTCACATGGCTGAGTACCTGTCTGCACCATCAACAGCGAAACATGCTTACGGCAACCATCAACAAAACTGGTGTAAGCCTCAGCAAGCTGCAGCGGAGAAATGGAAAGACCGTATCCATAAGATACGGTCGCAAGGCGGAGTTCATCGAGCTGTTCAGGGTACGGCATACTGCCTGTTGCCTCGCCCGGAAACCCGAGCGTTCCGGGCTGGCCAATGCCCGCTTTTGTATATAATTCCCAGATGGCTTCAGGGCCGACATCATGCGCCAGAAGGCTGACGCCTATATTGCTCGATTTCGTAATAATTCCGGTCAGATCCAGCACACCATAATCGCGGTGATCGCGGATGGTTTTATTTTTTATACGCTTATATCCGGGCGACGTATTCACCGGTGTAGACGGAGAGTAGCGGCCTGATTCAAGTGCTGCGGCAACCGTGAAAGGTTTCATGGTTGATCCGGGTTCAATCAGATCAGCAACAGCGCGGTTACGCATATGTTCAGGGCGCAGAGTGGCACGGTTGTTCGGGTTATATGACGGCTGCCCCACCAGCGCGAGAATTTCTCCGGTTTTTGCATTGAGCATAACCGCACTGCCAGCATGCGCTTTATGCGCCTGCACTACAGCCTTTAATTCACGATATGCGAGGTATTGCAGGCGAAGATCAATCGTTAGTGGAAGACTTTCACCAGCCTGCGGAACAGCATCAACTCCCAGCTGTTTTATCACGTTACCCATAAGGTCTTTTACGACTTTACGCGAGCCATCCTGCCCCTGAAGGTACTGATCAAATGCCAGCTCAAGGCCTTCCTGCCCCTTCCCGTCAATATTGACGATACCAAGGGTATGGGCGGTCACTTCTGCCGCAGGATAATAACGACGGAAATCATCATCACCATACAGGCCGGCAATGCGGCGTTTCAGAATGCGCCCTGCAAGTTCAGGCTCAACCTGACGCTTCACATAATGAAAAGAGCGGCCCTGACGAGCCGCTTTTTCTACACTGCGCACCAGGTCTCTGGCGTTCATTCCGAGGTCTTTTGCAACCTCTGACATTTTCTGGGGGTCGACCTGCTGTGGATTCACCCATAAAGTCACAACCGGCGTACTGACGGCCATAGGCTCACCGTGACGATCAGTAATCATGCCGCGACTGGCCGGCTGCAATTCACTGCGTACCGTGCGTTTTTCACCCTGCTCAAACAGAAATGGCTGTTCGATGGTGTGCAGCATAATCAGGCGCCCCAATAGCAGCAGTAACAGCGACGCAAAAGCCACCAGCACCAGCGTCATACGCCAGCGCTGCATTCCAGCTTCTGTCTGTTTCTGTTCTGTTGCCATTAGCGGAAAACCTGTGTGTGATCCGGATCTTTCATACCCAGACGCTTACGCGCCAGAGTGTCGATTCTTCCATGCGCGGTCAGTGTGCTTTTTTCCAACACCAGTCGCGTCTGTTCCTGTAATAATTCCTGGCGAAGGCGATCCGCCTTCTGCCATTCCTGCAATAAATCCCGGTGCCAGCTGACAATGCTTACCTGCGCCACCGCGCTGATAATGACCAGGCTCCAGAGAAGCCCCTGCAGGACACTCATGC
Source organism: uncultured Thalassolituus sp. (assembly GCF_950066645.1). GTDB lineage: Bacteria > Pseudomonadota > Gammaproteobacteria > Pseudomonadales > Oceanobacteraceae > Thalassolituus. Next base: position 303,053 of record NZ_CATMFB010000002.1, read on the forward strand.
CAGGCGCTCTGCAATTCTTAATACAGCACTGCGTGAACGCGGATTACGGGAGATTTCTTCTTGCCCTGGCATAATTGCTTTGCCAATTTTCTTCATCGTGCGTCCCAGCTGATCTTCCATCACTGGCAGACCTGGTGGCAGATCACGACCCTTTTCCTGAGCACGGATAAAGCGCTTCACAATCCGGTCTTCCAGCGAGTGAAAACTGATCACCGCGAGGCGCCCCTGTGCCTGCAGAAGATCAACACTGTCAGCGAGTACCGTTTCCAGGTCGCCCAGTTCGTTGTTCACCGCAATACGGATCGCCTGAAAAGCACGGGTCGCCGGGTGCTTATGTTTTTCCCAGGCAGGGTTCGCTTCTTTAATAATTTCAGCCAGTTCACTGGTGCGCGTAATGTCGCGATTTTTGCGTTCACGGATCAGAGCTCCGGCCATACGACGGGCAAACCGTTCTTCGCCATATTCTTTTAATACGCGGGCAATTTCTTTTTCTTCGGTCGTTGCAACCCATTCGGCCGCACTGATCCCGGCGTCCGGATTCATCCGCATATCCAGCGGTCCGTCTTTCAGAAAACTGAATCCACGCTCCGGGTCATCCAACTGAGGTGATGACACACCGAGGTCAAGCAGAATACCGGTGACTTTTTCGATACCCAGGTTCGCCAGCTCGTCTTTCATATCGGCAAAGCTCGACTGCACAATCTGAAAGCGCGCATCTTCCTGCGCCAGCGCCTGGCCGCTGGCAATCGCCAGTGGATCTTTATCAAAACCGATCAGACGCCCTTTTTCTGACAGACGACTGAGCAACAGACGGCTGTGACCACCCCGCCCGAACGTGCCATCAACATACACACCATCCGGATCGGTAACGCAGCCATCGACTGTCTCGTCCAGCAGAACGGTGGTGTGATAGAAATCGGCAAGGCTCATAGTGAAATACTCATAATCTGTTCTGACAGCTCGGATTCGTCGTTAACCACGCTCAGGTATTCATCGCGGGTTTCTTCCCACGCTTCTTTACTCCAGAGCTCCAGCTTTTTGCCCTGACCAATCAGTACGGTTTCTTTCTCCAGGCCCGCGTAGTCGCGTAGCGCCTGAGAAAGAAGAATCCGGCCACTGCTGTCGATTTCGACATCGGTGGCATGCCCCAGCAACAGACGCTGAATACGTCGCGCCGCTTTATTAAAGGAAGGAAGAGCGGTGATCTGAGCTTCAATCTGCTCCCACTCATTTGCCGGGTACACAAGCAACGAACGTTCTTCGGTGTCTATGGTCACGACCAGATGGCCACCACAAAGCTCCGCCAGGCGTTCCCGATACTTGGTCGGGATCGCCAGGCGCCCTTTGGCGTCCAGATTGATCGTGTTAAGCCCCCGAAACATATGTTCGTCCCTAGTTGTGTGAGTGAGTCAGACAACAAATCTTTCCCACAATTACCCACTATCTTCCACTTTTTGACACTATAGAAACGGTATTGGCTATTTGCAAGCCTGAATGGGGGCTGCTTCAGGGGAATTTTGTTAACAAACACAAGGACTTAGAGGAAAATTTCAAGGAGGTGGGGAAAAGTGGGTGACAAAACCCAATCAGAGTGACCAACCTGCGTGCGATACTTAAAGTAAGTTGTTAAGAGTGGGGAAATCTGACCGCCTTTTAGACGTTTTTTGCATATGAAGTGACCACTAACAAACTTCTGGTCTTATGATGTTGCGTGTGGCGTATTATGCCCGAAAGGGATCACCGGGTCTGCACAAGTACGTCATTCACCGGTAACCTGAACCATACACTCTGTTTTACACTCCAATCCAGATATTCAGACAGGCTTCTGAGGCTTATTAATGAAACGACTCCTGCTCCGCCCCTTCATCAAAGGCTCAATGGTATTGCTGCCACTACTGGTAACCACCTGGCTCGTCTGGTCTGCCCTTGCCTGGCTGAATGAGCTGGGCGTATCAGCGCTGCACCTGGTGCATCCTGATCTGGTTCTGTTTCCCGGGGTCGGCCTGCTGGTAATGCTGGTCACACTGCTCAGTGTCGGCCTGCTGTTTCAGTTCAACCCGATCAGCTGGGTCTATCAGTATGTTGAGGACGCGTTTCTGCGCTTACCTCTCGTCAAAACCCTCTATGGCGCGGTCAAAGACTTTGCGGCCATGTTCGACGGCGAAAAACCGAAAGCCCAGCAGGTAGTTCTGGTGGAAATGCCGGAAATAGGACAACTGATCGGCTTCGTCACATCAGATCATGTCCCGGAGCAGGTCATGCGAACCAACGAAGGCCAGAACCTTTACGCCATTTACCTGCCCATGAGCTATATGGTTGGCGGTTACACGCTCTTCCTTCCGAAAGAGCGGCTGACCTTTGTCGACTGGTCGGTAGAGGATGCAATGCGCTTCGCACTGACGGCGGGTATTTCCCAGAGTCAGGCCCGCGCACGGCATGAGCCGGGCAAGCCCGCCACGCCATCTTCCACCAGCGAAGTACAGGCGCCGGCCGCGCCCGGATCAGCGTCCGGATCTGAGGGTACTGCGTAACGCGGCGACCATATTCCCGGTCAGGAAGGCAAGGTCTTCCTGATCCATCACAAACGGCGGCATAACGTAGAAGTTGTGCGCGAAAGGTCTGACCCAGATACCGCGTGCAACGCACTCTGGCTGGAGCTTTGCCATATCAACGGGCTGCTCCAGCTCAATAACCCCAATCGCGCCCAGCACCCGGACATCCGCCACACCGTCGATGGCTCTGGCGGGTGCCAGCCCCTCGTTCAACCCTGTTTCTATCGCGGCCACCTGCGATTGCCAGTCGTTGCTGACCAACAGATCCAGACTTGCACAGGCAACGCGGCAGGCCAGCGGATTCCCCATAAACGTCGGACCGTGCATAAAGCAGCCGGCCTCTCCATTGCTGATGGTGTCCGCGACGTTACCCGTGGCCAGAGTGGCGGCCAGCGTCATATAGCCCCCCGTCAGCGCCTTCCCTACGCACATGATATCCGGGCTGATTCCGGCATGTTCGCACGCGAAGAGTCTGCCCGAACGGCCGAAGCCGGTCGCGATTTCATCCGCGATCAGCAGAACCCCGTATTCATCGCAGAGTCGCCGCGCCTGACGCAAGTATTCCGGATGATAAAAACGCATCCCACCAGCCCCCTGAACCACAGGTTCAAGAATCAGGGCGGCGATGCTTTTATGGTTGTCTGCCAACATCTTTTTCAGAGGGGCGATATCGTCATCTGACCATTCTTCATCAAAGCGTGTCTGCGGCGCGGGCACGAAAAACTGCTCAGGCAGGATACCGCTGAACAGATGGTGCATTCCCCGGGTAGGATCACAGAGCGACATAGCACCGAGCGTATCTCCGTGATACCCACGTTCCAGTGCCAGTAACCGGGTGCGTCCTGTTTCCCCTCTGGCCTGCTGGTACTGGATGGCCATTTTAATGGCGACCTCTACAGACACAGAACCCGAATCAGCAATAAAGACCTTATCCAGCCCCGGCGGAGACAGCTCTACCAGCCGGCGCCCCAGCTCGACTGCCGGCCCATGGGTCAGCCCCCCGAACATCACGTGACTCATACGCTCCGCCTGCTCGGTCAGGGCGGCGTTGAGCACAGGATGATTGTAGCCATGCACCGCACACCACCAGCTCGACATGCCATCGACCAGCTCACGTCCATCGGCAAGACGCAGGCGCACGCCGCTGGCGCTTTCAACTGGCCAGATATTGCCGGGCTGAGTCATAGAGCTGTAGGGATGCCAGAGGTGTTCCCGGTCGTAGTCCAGATCCGGAGTAACAAACGGCGATGTCATAACGACTCCTGCTGCTGATTCTTTGCTGAGTAGTAAACCACATCATCGCCATGAAGTTGACCACTCAGGCGCGCAGCTTAAGATGATGGCATCGGATATTGGATACTTTCATGGCCTGGAACGAGCGCATCCACAACGCCCTGCAAACCCGCCGCGACCAACATTTATGGCGCCAGCGTCAGACTCTGGAGTCCGCCCAGGGGACGCGCGTGTTCTGCGACGGGAAAGAGTATATAAACTTCTGCTCGAATGACTATCTGGGACTCGCCAGCACTGGCACCGATGAACTCTCCGCAGCCGCACTCCGCTGGGGAACAGGCAGCGGCGCCTCTCACCTGGTCTGCGGTCACAGTCAGGCGCATCACGACCTGGAGCAGGCGCTGGCGGACTATACAGGCTACCCCCGCGCGCTCCTGTTTTCGACGGGCTATATGGCCAACGTCGGTGTCATCAGCGCACTGGCCCAGCGTGGCGATCTGATTCTGCAGGACAAACTGAACCACGCCTCGCTGCTGGATGGCGCCCAGTTGAGTCGGGCCCGGATGCTGCGGTATCGCCATACCGACGTCGGGCACCTCAACGAGCTGCTGAGTGAGCGCGAGGGTCATTCTGGTGAAACTCTGATCGTCAGTGACAGTATTTTCAGCATGGATGGTGATCTTGCCGATATTGCCGCCCTGGCAGATGTCAGCAGACAGCATCAGGCACTGCTGATGATTGATGATGCCCACGGGCTGGGAATTCTCGGCCCCCAGGGCCAGGGAGCACGTGCACACTTCGGACTCTCAACAGCCGATCTGCCCGTCTACATAGGCACGCTAGGCAAAGCCTTTGGTGGATACGGCGCCTTCGTCGCCGGCTCCGATGACCTCATCGACTACCTGATCCAGTTTGCGCGCTCCTACATTTATACGACCGCTATGCCACCCGCTCTGGCCGATGCAATGCAGGGTAACCTGCAGCGGATGAAGGATGATTCACTGCGCAGTCGCCTGCAGGCGCGCATTCTCCAGTTCAGACAAGGTGCGCAGGACAGCGGGCTCCCCCTGATGCCATCACTCAGCCCCATTCAGCCCCTGCTGATCGGTAGCAGCGATAAGGCTCTGCAATTAAGTAGCAGGCTACGGGAGGCGGGACTCTGGGTCAGTGCAATCCGTCCTCCGACTGTGCCACAGAACGAAGCCCGCCTGCGCGTGACGTTATCCGCCGCACATACTGCCGCAGACGTTGATCTCCTGCTGAGCGTATTGTCCGACTGCTGGCAGGCAGAATCATGAATCTGTTAACGCCGTACCTGCAGAACCCAACTCACCCGGCGACAGGCAGCCTCGACTGGATCTGGCTGCCTGGCTGGAGTTATCAGGCAAGCCTGTTTACCCCCATCATGGACGCCTTACCCGGACAACACTGGGCGGTGGATTATCGTGGCGAAGCGAGCCTGCATGCAGCAGCCAGCGCACTCGCCGACCGCGCCCCCCGCAACGCCATCTGGTGTGGCTGGTCTCTGGGAGGCGCATTAGCGCATCTGGCTTACGCGGCCGCAGACGGCCGGGCCCTCATCACACTTGCCACTGGCGCTTCGTTTCTGCAACAAGCTGGTCAGTCAGCGGGCATGCCGATGGACACCTTCCGTGCATTCGCCACCAGCTTCAGCAATCAGCCGGACAAGACCCTCAAGCGTTTCACAGCCCTGACGACCCAGGGCAGCCAGACCGCGAGAGCGCTCAGCAGACACCTGAATGGCCATCAATGCACACCAGATGCCCACCTGACAAAGACGCTCGACTGGCTCAGCTACAGTCCGCTGCCAGACATTAACAGCGGACAGGTACACCACCTCTACAGCCAGTCTGATGCGCTGAATCCTGCGCGCTTTGCCAATGGTCATATCAGCCCCGCTGGCAGTCATGCCTTCTTTCTCGAAGATGCCGGTCAGAAACACCTGCTGAATGTGCTGCGCAGCGTTTGCCAAAACACAGGAGCGACGTATGACCGCACGTAACAAGCAACAGGTGGCACGTCAGTTCAGCCGCGCTGCGGCCAGCTATGACAAGGCTGCGGGTATCCAGCAGCAGGTCGTTACCGCCCTGCTCAACGACCTGCCACCTCTGCACGGCCACTGGCTCGACATAGGTTGCGGGACCGGTGTTGCCCTGCCCCACCTGCGCAACCGTGGCGCGGCCAGCGTAACCGGGATCGATCTTTCCGAAGGGATGCTGGCCAGCGCCGCCGCCCATGCCGATAGCCAGACTCAGCTCGTCCTTGCGGATGCTGATGACCTGCCGGTTGCCGATGCGGGCGCCGACGGGATTTTCTCCAGCCTGATGCTGCAATGGAGTGAAGCTCCTGAACTAACGCTGGCGGAATGGCGCAGAACTCTGAACAACGACGGGCAGCTGGTTCTGGCGACATTGCTTCCCGGTACGCAACGTGAACTTGAACAGGCCTGGCAGGCCATCGATAGCCACCGCCATGTGAACGATTTTGTACCGCTTCCCAGACTGGAGCAGCTGCTGCGACAGGCAGGCTTCACTCAGCTCAGCATCCGCCAGGCCTGCCTGCAGGAACAGCACCCTGACCTCAGCCAGTTACTGCGCACGCTGAAACAGATAGGTGCAACCAACGTTAATCCTGATCGCCGTCAGGGGCTGGGGGGGCGCAGAGCATTGCAGCAGTTACAGCATCATTACCCAACCGTCTGCTCAGACGGTCAGACCGTCTACCCGCTCAGCTACGAAGTCGCCTGGATCACCGCGAAAGCAGGATCGGTGCAGGCCTGATGACCAATGCAACCCGTACCGGAATGACCACCACCATGAAACGCTTCTTCCTCACCGGAACAGACACTGATGCCGGAAAAACTCTGATCAGTGCCGCTCTGCTCAAACGCGCAACCATGGACAACCTCAGCGCCTTCGGCCTTAAGCCGATTGCCTCCGGTTCGGAGCAGACCAGCGAGGGCCTGCGCAACCGCGATGCTCTGCTTCATCAGCAATATTCATCGCCGCGCTGCGAATATCAGATTCACAATCCGATCACGCTGGAACCAGCAATCGCACCCCATATTGCGGCACAACAGGCGGGCGTTAATCTCACCGTACAGTCGTTGACTCAGGCCTGCGCCAGTGGTCTGCAGCAACCCCATGAACGCCAGCTGATTGAAGGTGCTGGTGGCTGGCTCGTGCCTCTGAACGATGACCAGACCCTCGCAGATTTTGCCGTGGCGCAGGGGGCCGGTGTGATACTGGTTGTCGGTCTCCGGCTCGGCTGTATTAACCATGCCTGCCTGACAGTTCAGGCGATTGAGCAGGCGGGATTAGCCGTCGCTGGCTGGGTGGCCAATGGCATCGACCCCGATATGGACGCCCAGGAAGAAAACCTGCGTTACCTGCACCAGTGGTTTGCACGCAAAGGCATTCAGCATTGCGGCACAGTTCCTCACATCCCGGACATACAGGCGGAAGATGACCAACAACTTGCGAAAGTGGCCGCTCTGCTGCGCTGGCCGGAGTGACGGAAGTACTTTCAATTGCTATATTTCAAACACACTCCGCCGAAAGTTATCGCACATTCATGGAAAACACGCTGAGTAAGCAACTGCAGCGCTTCATCCCGTTCGACGAATGGTCTGAGGACATCATCAACGAACTTATCCCTCACTTCAGGGTGTATGAGTCTGAACCCCGCAAAATCCTCTTCAAACGTGGAGAAGAAGATAAAGAATGCCACTTCCTTCTTTCTGGCAGTGTTGACCTTGCGGATGAAGACTTTGGCATTACCCCGGTTCAGGGCGATGATGACGATAACTTTATGGCGCTCGACAGCACGCACAGCACGCACAGCGTGCACCGCTACACTGCCATTACAACGACGCAGTGTGAAATTGTGTCGGTGCGCAGCAGCTACCTCGAGCTGATTTCAACCTGGGCAGAAGTCCGCCAGTCTCTCAATGAGAGTGGTGAAGATGACGCTGACTGGCTGGAACGATTGATTACCACCGAACTCTTTGCCCGGGTTCCGCCGGCCAACATTCAGAAATTGCTGTCACGCTTTGAAGAAATGCCGGCAGAATTCGGCGACGCCGTTGTCCGTGAAGGGGAAACCGGCGCACATTGTTATGTTATTAAAGAAGGCAAGGCGCTGGTATCACGCGGCGCAGGCGATCAGAGCGAAACACTGGCAGCGCTGACGCACGGCGATCTTTTCGGAGAAGATGCACTGGTCAGTGACATGCCCCGCAACGCAACGGTCACCATGACATCAGCCGGTACACTGATGCGACTGAGCAAAGAAGACTTTGATCAGCTGCTGCGTAAACCTGTGCTGAATTACATCAGCCGCAAAGAACTCGACACTATGACCGAAGAAGCGGACACCGGCATCGTCGTACTGGATGTCCGTCAGCCACAGGAAGCAGATACCGACCCGCTGCTGCGGGCACGGAATATTCCACTCTCGCAGATCCGTCAGGAACTCCGCAGTCTGGAGCGCGATTTTATTTATGTAATCTGCGGAGGTGGTCGGGCGGAAGCCGCGGCATACATTCTATCTGAGGCCGGGTTTGAAGCACGGGTGCTGAAGTAACCTTCAGGGATAAACCATGCCCTACCGCAGCGACATATCACAACGTCCGCCCCGCAGAATCCGCAAACGACTCATCGCGGCCATCCTGCTGTCTGTCGGACTGCACGTGGTCATCTTCAGCGAGCTGGATATTCTGCCAACATCGGATCAGGCGGTGACCCTCAGGGCCGTCCTGAACACACAACATACGCAAGGGATGGACAACGAAGACAGCACCGGCGTGAGTGAATCACAGCCCATGCCTGATACACCGGAGGTTCCTCCCCAGCCCGAAAAAGTGACGCAGATACCACCGGCGGAAGCACCCCCGCAACCGCCTGAGCCGCCGGCTTCCATTGCCGCGCCCGTCACGGAAACAGCGCTCGCCCCTGCACTGCCACCTGCCGTGCCCGTTCCTCCTTCGCCACCGGTACCCACACCACCCGCACCGGCGCCAGAACCGGATCCTGCCGAAACGATAACGCCCGTTGCCCCTCCGAAAAAGGAGTTGGCTGGGGATATCGAGGTGTTTGGTACCCCCGAAGAGGCGGAATACTTCCGCGTACTGACGGCCCACCTGCGCGCCCGCACACCGCCGCACCCTCCCGGACTGAAAGGCAGGGTGCGCCTGCAGGTAAAAATCCAGTACGGCAGCGTCATTACCTCAGTAGAGGTCATCTCCAGCACCGGAGATACCCGCCTTGAGCAATGGGCACGAAAAGTGGTGCTTGGGATCAGTCCAGTGCCTGCGGTGCCCTCCGGGATCAAACAGCCCTTCTATTTCCGGCCAACCATAGAAGTTGTCGGAGACTGAAGCATCGCGGGGATATCCGCAGTTGTTCAGTTCATATACGATGTTTCGTATAAGATAGTATTGTCCTTGTATAAGTCTGGTAAGGAATTTCTGTGTTCGATTCTGGGATTATCGCGTTTGCATTCATTGGAATACTGGCCTTCGCCTGTCAGTGGCTGGCCTGGAGGGTACGACTGCCCGCCATTCTGTTTCTGCTTGCCTCAGGGATTGTTGTCGGGCCAGTGGCAGGAATCTTCCACCCTGACGCACTGTTCGGCGAACTGCTCTTTCCGCTGATTTCGCTGGCCGTCGCCATTATTCTGTTTGAAGGCAGCCTGACACTCGACCTGAAGGAAATCCGGAGTCAGAGAAAAGTGGTTCAGAGGCTGATTACCGTCGGCGCTGCAGTGACCTGGGTGGTCGTTGCCGTCGCGGTTCACTATCTGTTTGCGCTCAGCTGGGAGCTGAGCATCCTCTTCGGCGCCCTCACAGTCGTTACCGGCCCCACTGTGATTGTGCCCATGCTGCGCACGGTCCGCCCGAACGCAGACATCGGCAACATACTGCGCTGGGAAGGCATTCTGATTGATCCGCTCGGGGCGTTACTCGTTGTTGTCGTGTACGAGTTCATCGTTGCTCAGGGACAGGCCGAAGGCGTGCTCAGCGGTATGCTCGCCTTCGTTGAAATCATCGCTTCCGGTAGCGTTCTTGGGCTGGCGTGTGGCTGGCTGCTCGGGTTTATCCTGAAAAAGCACTGGGTGCCCGAATACCTGGAAAACCTCGCTACCCTGTCGCTGGTGTTTTTCAGCTTCAGCGTGGCCAATATGCTGGCACACGAGTCCGGCTTGCTCGCAGTCACATTAATGGGGATGTGGCTGGCCAATCAGAAAGACATTCATATCGGTGAGATTCTTAACTTCAAAGAGAACCTCACGGTACTCCTGATCTCAGGGCTCTTCATCATACTGGCGGCAAGACTCACTCTCGAAGAACTGATAGCGCTCGGATGGCTGCCGTTTGCGCTGCTGGCAATCATGCAGTTTGTGGCACGTCCGCTTTCTGTCTGGCTGTCCGCCATCGGAAGCAGCCTTCACTGGCGCGAGAAACTGTTGCTCTCATGGATTGCCCCCCGTGGCATTGTTGCCGCGGCGGTGTCGGCGCTGTTCGCGATCAAACTTGAGCAGTCGGGTGAACCCAGCGCAATGATTCTGGTGCCTCTGACCTTCAGCGTGATTTTTGGCACTGTCGTACTGCAGAGCGCCACTGCCCGCCCACTGGCACGCTGGCTCAAAGTCGCCGAGCCTCCACCGCACGGCTATCTGATGATAGGTGCCAACCCCGTGGCCCGGGCCATTGCCAAGGCACTGAAAAAACATGATGTGCGTGTCGTGCTCACTGACTCCAACTGGGACAACATCCGCGCAGCCCGCATGGATAGTCTGGAAACCTTCTATGGCAACCCGGTTTCAGAATACGCCGAACAACGCCTGGACCTGGTCGGCATAGGTAAGCTGTTGGGTCTGTCACCCGAGCGCAGCCTCAATACCGTCGCTGGCATGCGCTTCGGTGCCGAATTCGGACAGCAGAATATTTTTGCGCTGCAGACGACTTCAGACACAAGATTGGCCGACAAACACCTCGATGGTGAAGTCCACCGGGGTCAACATCTGTTCGGTGCGGATATGACCTTCAGCAAGTTCTCAAGCATGCTGGCGCAGGGAGCAGAAGTGCACTCTACCCGTCTGACCGATGAATACGGTTACGTTGATTTTGTCGAATCGAATGGCAAAGCGGCCATTCCATTATTCGGAATTGCTCCCGATGGCAAGGTCCATACCTGCGTAATTGATAGAAAATTTGAGCCACAGAGTGGCTGGAAAATTATAAGTCTATTCACGCCAACACTGGTGGCAGAGCGGGCCAGAGCTCAAACTCAGCCTGTTTAGTCTTCACTCAGGGGCGAAGTTTTGGACTGGCCCCTGTGTACAACCGAAAACAGACCAATTGCGATCATTTAGAATATGGTCGCAATTTGTCTAAATTCTTGCCCGATATGTCTTATTGATAAAGTTGTCGGCAATTACTGGCTCTCCCGGCGAATTCCGCCACAAAGTGTCTTTTTCGGCCAAAATATGGAGTTCCATTGCGTAATCGGACATTGTTCCATCGCGTCAAGTAACTGCAGTCTGAACACCTCACCACAATAAAGCAGTAGTTAATCTCCAGATGTACTCGTTAAAACCACACGCAGAGACAATGCAGACCCTGCGCAGGTTGATGCCTCAGAAGGAATTGCGTAAATCAACACCGAGGCTGCCGACCAATAGCGACACCGTCACCGCGGGACAACCAGCGCTCATTCAGGTGCTGCGGATTCTCGAAGACAGTCGTCTCTCAGAAAAGCTCCCCGAGTTGTATCTGGAATACGGCCAGATCATGGCGCTCCAGAATCCACCGGCCAATACAGAAGGGCTGACCGACCTGTTCAATGAAATGTGTCGTCAGATCAGCACGCCTGATCACCCGTTCGATCTTCACATCCTTGATGATGGTCAGGTGAGTCATTGTGAGTTTTTCTGGAAGAATGATCCGGTCAGAGTGCCGTCGCAGGATCTTTCCGAAATTCTTCTTGCTTACGGATTCACCGTTGGACATAGCCTGATCCAGGGGCTGACCGACCAGATCTCCGTTTTTCTGCCCTACCCGGAGCCGGAAAACCGCGAGGAATACCGTAAGTACGCACCGATGAAGCTGACGTTTAATGCGCCGTATCTGGCCATCCGCCTGCCGTCGGAATTTCTGGCTCAGCAGCTGATGATCCGCCCGATGAATTTTCACGCCAACGGCGTGCTGCGTCCGGCCCATCTGATTGCACAGAAAGCGTCGAATATTCTGCGCAGCGACCTGAGCAATCCGCCAACTCTGGGTGAACTCTCAGAGATGCTGAATCTGACCGAACGGACCTGTAAGCGCCGCCTGCAGGAAGCCGGCACTCACTATCAGCAACTGCTGGCAGATCTGCGCCTGATTCAGGCCAGCTTCTGGCTGTCACGCCGGATGTGCAATGTCAGTCAGGCGGCCGAGCGACTGGGATACTCCAGCGTGGCTAACTTCTCCAAAGCGTTCAAAAAGTGGAGCGGTTATTCGCCGACTCACGCCAAGCAGGGACGTACCTTTCACCGCGACTGACCGCGCCCCGCGATCAAGGATGATCGCTCTGTTTCACCCTCTCCTGCCAACCCTGAATTTTTTTGTGATCCGCACTGCGGAAAGCGCTATAATTGCGGCCCTTTTTACAATGGTCCGGGCGTCCGGAGCCCGACCAGTGAGACCGCAGGAACGGATACATGGGTAAGCAAACCGCGCTGTACGCCAAACACACTGAAGCTCAGGGCAAGATCGTCGACTTCGGCGGCTGGGATATGCCAATTCACTATGGCTCCCAGATCAAAGAGCACAACGCTGTACGCGAAGCAGCAGGCATGTTCGATGTATCCCACATGACCATCGTTGACGTCCGCGGCCCGGATGCCAAAGCCTACCTGCAGCGTCTGCTGGCAAACGATGTCGACAAGCTTAAAGAGACTGGCAAAGCGCTCTACTCCGGCATGTTGAACACCGATGGCGGCGTAATCGACGACCTGATTGTCTATCGTATGGAAGGCTGGTTCCGCACGGTCGTGAACTGCGCTACCCGGGAAAAAGACCTGGAGTGGATGACCGCCCACACCAAAGGCTTTGATATCAGCCTGACTGAACGTCCGGAGCTGGCAATGGTGGCCGTTCAGGGCCCTGAAGCGATCGGTATGGTGAAGAAGATCCGCCCTGAAGCCGCTGACCTGATTGATGGTCTGAAAGTATTCCAGGGCCTGCCGCAGCACGGCTGGTTCTATGCCCGCACCGGCTACACCGGTGAAGATGGCCTGGAAATCATGGTACCGCAGGAAGAAGTCGTACAGTTCTGGACCCAACTTATCGAAGCTGGCGTACAGCCATGTGGTCTGGGCGCCCGCGATACTCTGCGTCTGGAAGCCGGCATGAACCTTTACGGCAACGATATGGACGAGTCCATCAGCCCGCTGCAGGCAGGCATGGGCTGGACCATCGCCTGGGAACCTGCAGACCGTGACTTTATCGGCCGTGAAGCACTCGAAGCCCAGAAAGCGGATGGCGTGGCTATGAAGCAGGTGGGTCTGGTACTTGATGGCCGCGGTGTGATGCGTTCTCACCAGAAGGTAGTTGTTGAAGGTGTTGGCGAGGGTGAAATCACATCGGGTACCTTCTCTCCAAGCCTGCAGTGCTCTATTGCGATGGCCCGTGTACCAGCCGCGACCGGCGACACCGCTCAGGTAGACCTGCGCGGCAAGCTGACCGACGTAAAAGTAATTAAATTGCCGTTCGTACGTAACGGCAAAAAAATGTTTTAAATTTTAAAAATTCTGACTGGAGTTTTCCCATGAGCAACATCCCTGCTGATCTGAAATACGTTGCCTCCCACGAATGGATCCGCGTTGAAGCCGACGGCACCGTCACTATCGGTATTACTGATTTCGCACAGGACCAGCTGGGCGACGTGGTATTCGTTGAACTGCCAGAGGTCGGCAGTGATGTCGCTGCAGAGCAGGACATTGCTGTGGTTGAGTCTGTAAAAGCAGCGTCAGATATCTACGCCCCGATCGCTGGAAAGATCATTGCGATCAATGAAGAGCTGATCGATGCACCAGAAAAAGTAAATGAAGACCCGTACGGCGATGCCTGGTTCTTCAAAATGGAGCTGGCAGACGCCTCTGATCTGGACGCTCTTCTCGACGCCGACGCATACGCCGCAATCTGCGAGTAAGCCACAACGTCTACTGGCTGGGCCCGCGCCACTGAAGCGGGTCGAATGCGACGCAGAGACCTTCTCTGCGTCTTCGTTTTAGATGCTTGGTTCAAGCGCTTCAATTCTGTCGGGTTCATTCATGACCACACGCTCTCTTAAAGAACTGGAACAACGCGATAATTTTATCAGCCGCCATATTGCCTCGGACGGCGCTGGCTATAACGCCAACGAAGAAGCTGCCCTGCTGGCAGCGGTTAACGCCGAGTCCCTGGAGGCTCTGACCAGTGAAATCGTCCCGCAGGACGTCCTGCGTCCGGCGTTCCTGAGCACAGGTGAACCGACCCCGGAATTTGCGGCGCTTAACCGACTGAAGGCCATTGCCTCTCAGAACAAAGTATTCAAAAGCTATATTGGTCTGGGTTACCACGACACCATTATGCCGCCTGTTGTGCTGCGTAACGTGCTGGAGAATCCCGGCTGGTACACGGCTTACACGCCGTATCAGCCAGAGATCGCCCAGGGTCGCCTTGAAGCCCTGCTGAACTTCCAGCAGATGGTCATCGACTTTACTGGTATGGAACTGGCCAACGCCTCTCTGCTGGATGAAGGGACTGCAGCGGCAGAAGCCATGGCGATGGCCAAGCGTACCGTGCGCAAAAACAAGTCGAACACCTTCTACCTTGATGAGAACTGTCTGCCACAGACCATCGACGTGGTACGCACCCGTGCCGAAGCCTTCGGTTGGGATGTACTGGTTGGCCCGGCAGAACAGGCCGCTGACCACGACGTCTTCGGTGCTCTGTTCCAGTACCCTGGTAAAGACGGTGACGTGAAAGACTTCACAGATGTGATCGCAGCGCTGCATGAGAAAGACGCGCTGGCCGCCGTCGCGACCGATCTGATGGCGCTGGTCATGCTGAAAGCGCCGGGCGAAATGGGTGCCGACATCGTACTGGGTAACGCCCAGCACTTCGGCGTACCCATGGGCTTTGGTGGCCCACATGCTGCCTTCTTCGCAACCCGCGATGCCTACAAGCGTTCTATTCCGGGCCGCATTATCGGTGTCTCTATCGATGCTCAGGGCAATCAGGCACTGCGTATGGCACTGCAGACCCGTGAACAGCATATCCGTCGCGAGAAAGCGAACTCTAACATCTGTACAGCACAGGTATTGCTGGCGAACCTTAGCTCTTTCTACGCCATCTACCATGGCCCTGAAGGCCTGAAGACCATCGCCGGTCGCATTCACCGCCTGACCGATATTCTGGCCAAAGGTCTGCAGAGCAAAGGCATTTCCCTGATTAATAGCCAATGGTTCGATACTCTGACCTTTGCCGTTGCCGATAAAGCCGCGGTTAAAGCTCGTGCTCTCGCAGCCGAGATCAACCTGCGTGATGACGAATCTTTGGGCATGGGCACTGACACTCTGGGTGTCACCCTGAGTGAAAAAACCTCAGCAGCCGATGTTGCTGAACTGTTTGATGTGATTCTGGGCGAAGGCCACGGCCTTGATGTTTACGCTCTGGACGCTGACGTCATCAGCAGTGGCTCTGCCAGTATCTCGACGGAACTGGCGCGCTCGTCTGCCTTCCTGACGCACCCGACCTTTAACAAATACCACACCGAGCACGAGATGCTGCGTTATATGAAGCGTCTCGAAAGCAAAGACCTGGCGATGAACCACTCTATGATCACGCTCGGCTCCTGCACCATGAAACTCAACGCCACCACCGAAATGATTCCGGTCACCTGGCCTGAGTTCTCGAACATTCACCCGTTCGCTCCGAAAGATCAGACCCCGGGTTATGAGCAACTCGTGAGCGAGCTGGATGGCTACCTGCGTGACATCACCGGCTTTGATGCCATCTGTATGCAGCCGAACTCCGGTGCTCAGGGTGAATACGCGGGTCTGCTGGCGATCAAGAAATTCCACGAGAGCCGTGGCGAAGGTCACCGCAATGTCTGTCTGATCCCGCGTTCGGCGCACGGGACTAACCCGGCATCGGCACAGATGGCGTCAATGCGCGTTGTCGTCACTGAGTGTGATGAACAGGGTAACGTTGATTTTGCAGACCTGAAGCAGAAAGCCGAAGAGCTGTCTGATCAGCTGTCGTGCCTGATGCTGACCTATCCTTCGACGCACGGCGTATACGAGAAAGGCGTTAAGGAAATCTGCGATCTGATCCACCAGCACGGTGGTCAGGTGTACATGGACGGCGCCAACCTGAACGCTCAGGTAGGCGTTACGCAGCCAGCCTTTATCGGTGCAGACGTTTCCCACATGAACCTGCACAAGACCTTCTCTATTCCCCACGGTGGTGGTGGTCCGGGCATGGGCCCGATTGGAGTTGCCGCCCACCTGGCGCCGTTTGTGGCGAACCACGCGGTACGTCCGATTGATGATGCATCTAAGGGCAACGGTGCAGTCTCTGCAGCGCCTTATGGCTCTGCCAGCATTCTCACCATCAGCTGGATGTACATCACCCTGATGGGTGGTTCAGGCCTGCGTAAAGCCACTCAGAATGCCCTGCTGAAAGCCAACTACCTGGCCAAACGTCTGTCGGCGCACTACCCGATTCTGTACTCAGGTCTGAACGGTCGTGTTGCCCACGAATGTATCGTCGATCTGCGCCCGATTAAGGCCGAAACCGGTATCACCGAAGTGGATATCGCCAAGCGTCTGATGGACTACGGCTTCCACGCGCCAACCATGTCGTTCCCGGTGGCGGGTACTTTTATGATCGAGCCGACAGAATCTGAAAGCAAAGCTGAAATCGACCGTTTTGCCGACGCTATGATTGCCATTAAAGGCGAAATCGACGCGGTTAAACGTGGTGAACTCGACGCCGAAAACAACCCGCTGAAAAATGCACCACACACGGCGATGGTAGTGACAGGCAACTGGGAACGTCCTTACTCCCGTGAACTGGCGGCCTTCCCGACCAGCAATCTGGGCGCACACAAGTTCTGGCCAACCGTAGGTCGTATCGACGACGTCTACGGTGACCGTAACCTGATCTGTTCCTGCCCGGCGATTGAGAACTACGAAGACTGACGGCGCTGGATTGCCACCTTCGCGGCAATGACAGAACAATGTCATCCCCGCGCAGGCGGGGATCCATTCCGCAGTCCAAATAAAAAGCCCGCATTATGCGGGCTTTTCTTTAGCTATCGTTTTCAGCTTCCTACTGAGAGATACCGGCGGCGCAGATTAAACGGCTTTTTCTCGTGGTTCTTTAACCACTCCTGCAGTTCACTGGCATCGATCGGGCGGGCAAAGTAGTAGCCCTGGATTTCTTCTCCCCCGAGATCCAGTACCTTCTCCAGCTCACCACGGTTCTCAACACCTTCAACGATCACTGACAGGCGGAGGCCATGCGCCAGAGAAACGATGGATGAGAACAGGCTTTCGCCACCATCCCGTAAGCCTGCAACAAATGAGCGGTCAATTTTAAGGGTATCCAGCGGAAAATCGCGCAGGTAGCTGATTGACGAATAGCCAGTCCCAAAATCGTCAATCGAGACACGGATACCGAGATCACGCAGGCGGCAGAGTTCCTCGCGGATACGTTCAACGTTGGCCGCAAACACACTTTCGGTCAGCTCAATTTCTAAACGCGAGGCAGACAGTCCGGTTTCTCTGAGAATGTCCTTAACTTCGGCGACAAAATCCCCCTGCTGCAACTGCATTACAGAAATATTCACCGCGACGCGCAGCTCAGTGCCCCCTGCGGCTTCCATTAATGCGTAGCAGGCTTTCCGAAGAATGTTGCGGCCAAGAGCGGGCATCAGCCCGGTTTCTTCCGCCAGAGGAATAAATACGCCCGGACTGACGTTAATGTCCTGGCGAGGGTCACGCCAGCGCGCCAGAGCTTCAAAGCCAGTCAGGCTGCCGTCTTCAACAGAGACAAAAGGTTGCAGGGCGACATCAATCTCGTCGTGATCTATCGCGTGATTGAGCGCCTGAACTAACTGCAGACGCTCAGTGGCTTCGTGGCCCCACTGATCATCGTATACCGACACGCCCGTCTTACGACTCTTCGCGCGGTACACGGCAATATCCGCATGTTCCAGCAGCTGTTCGGCAGTGGTGCCATGCTCCGGACAGATCGCTATACCGACGCTGGCTCCCAGCGACACCGGCCCGCTCTCCAGTTCAATCGGGGCACGCAATACTTCGACCAGCGTTGTCGCGAAGGCTTCTACCGCACCTTCACTGACCTGACGCGGCTCAAGAATAACAAACTCATCCCCACCCCAACGCGCGCAGACACGGGTGCTGCCACAGGTATCACTGATGCGTGAGGCAATCGCTTTCAGGACTTCATCGCCCGCCAGATGCCCGAGGCCATCATTAATTTCTTTAAAGCGGTCGAGGTCCAGCAGATAGACGGCAAACCCCGAATCACTGTTGCGCATGCCCTGCAGAGAGTCACTGACTTTGCGTGAAAAGTAATAACGATTTCCGAGGCCCGTCAGCATGTCGTGAGTCGCCTGGTGGTTGAGTTCCTGGGTACGCTCTTCAATCTGGCTTTCAAGCGAGGCATTCACTTCCGTCAGGCGCTCCCGCGCTTCCGTCAGTTCTGCATTGAGTTCCTGCATTTCTCCCGCGCGGTACTCTGTCAACTTCTGCAGGACACGACCACGGATAGAGTGAATGGTAGATCGGTGAATATTCTCAACCACAATCAGCAGACTCAATGACGCCAGCATGCCCAGAGACACCATGGACCACACTTCTTCCCCGGCAAACAGAATCAGAACGGGTGGCACCAGACACATAGCGCTGTTGATATATAGAAGAAGGCGGTCGGAAGTCAGGCCTACTGTGCTCAATACGGCAATCACAATAAACATGCCACTGACAACGCCCAGACTGAATCCACTCATGATGTCGTGGAACAGCAGCAGCAATGAATACCATGCCAGCTGATTGGCGACCACGCCCGCGGCAAACATCAGACGCCAGTCGCGGATACGACGGCGTGAAGGATCATTCAGATACGAGACAAAACCGGCGGTACGGAGTACCTGCAGTGACAGGTAACCAAGAAACCAGCTCCAGAGCATTCCTTCATGCTCCGGAACACGAAGAGTAATCACCAGGAAAAAAGCAGCCACGGCCTGCATCATTACCGAGGGGGTGCTGGTACTGTGCAGACGATGCAGCAGGCGGCGACGGAAACCCGCGACCGACATATCCGGTTCTTCGCTGGTCTGCGCCGGACGATACTTCACCAGCGATCTCATATCAGCCCGATACAGCCAGACAAAACTCCCGACTTCCATCGCCATCAGAACAAAACCACACATCCCGAACGCGACGACTTCGTATTCACCCAACAGTGACAGTTCGAGGGACAGTGGCAGCAGGTTAACCGCCATCAGGGCCATTCCCATGCGCGGGAAGGTCGAAAAAGGTAATGAATGGGCGTAGATCACCACGACGAACATAGATACTGCGATCAGGCGGGTGTCGCCATCCAGCAGCGGCAGGATGAGCATGCCGATGGCACTCCAGCCGGCAACGATACACAGCATGCTGATGAAGACGCTCTTACGTGCCTTCTCAACCTGACGGCGCTCCCTCGGGGTGCGCAGGTACCTCCATGCAATGGAAAGAGGCAACAGATAGGAAACCATGCTGGCGAAAATGAGGTACCCGTAGTCCAGGCCGACACGTAGCATGATCATGCTGACCACACCTATGCTGAACAGAACAGCCAGGCTGGCACCGATCAACAAACGTTTCATCAGCAAGGTAGTGCGCTTGTCCGCAAACTCACCGTTGTCCTGCATCGCGGCAGGAAAGAAATTCTGGACGTTCATGAGCCCTGACACCTTTATTATTGTTATCTTCCCGGCGTCGCTGTCCTTATCGAGTGCCTTGCACAAACACCATGTGCAGGGGTGATTGGTCGATTGTAGGACAGGAGACCATAAAAAGTGTGCTCCAGTCATCAGTATGACCCAGAGGGACAAATCAAGACAACTGTCAATTCAGCGCCACCTGTCATATGTACACTGATGGCCACATCAGACGATGCTGAAAATCTCAGTAAGCCTGTAAAAACAAGGGTTTACACAGCATTGACAATTGTTCAGCTTTGTCAGCCTTCAGACCCCCAGTCGCACAGCCTCTCTGGGGTTTTTCCGGCCAAACAGCCCCATAAACCATGCCTTCGTGCCACATCAGGTAGCTGGTCGTGCCATTCGATAAATAATTAATTTGCTTTTGATAGTAATTCGCATTTATACTTCAGAAACTTTCTCACTAGCACTACTGGATCTGACCTATGTACGTATGCATCTGCAAAGGAGTTACCGACCGCGATATCGTCGCTGCTGCTGAGCAGGGAGCAACCCGCATGAGCCAGCTGAAAGAATGCACAGGCCTCGGTAGCCAGTGTGGAAAATGTGCTCGTGATGCCAAGGCTATTTTTAACGAAGCCAAGCAGCAGGCTCGCGAGATGTCTCATCTCTTCTCTGCGGCCTGATAAACCGGATCCTTTATTATTCAGATCCGTATTAAGCCATGAATGCCTCTCATTCATGGCGTCAGATCACCGCCCTGACCGTCTGAAATCTTAATCGTTTTCAGTCCAGTACTTTTTTTGCCTTAAAACTCCCTAATTGTTTGACTCAGCCCCGAATCAGTATCCAGAATACACTCAGGCTTACTTGAAGGGAGATGCTGAAAATGAAAGGCGACGCAAAGGTTATCGAACACCTGAACACAATCCTCGCAAACGAACTGGTGGCTATTAACCAGTACTTCCTGCATGCACGCATGTACAAAGACTGGGGTCTCAAGCGCATCGCTGATCATGAGTACCATGAGTCTATCGACGAAATGAAGCATGCCGACAAACTGATCGAGCGTATCCTTTTCCTGGAAGGTCTGCCGAACCTGCAGGATCTCGGTCGTCTGATGATTGGTGAAAACACCAAAGAGATGATTGAGTGCGATCTGAAGCTTGAACTGAAAGCGATCCCTGACCTGAAAGAAGCCATCACCTACTGCGAAGAAGTGAAAGACTTCGTCAGCCGTGACATGCTGAATGAAATTCTGGAATCAGAAGAAGAGCACGTTGACTGGCTGGAAACTCAGCTGGGTCTGATCGATAAAGTCGGCCTGCAGAATTACCAACAGGCTCAGATGATCGAAGAAGACTGATCTGACGCCTACCAAAAAAGCCCCGCCCGGATATCCGGGCGGGGCTTTTTTGTGCCTGTCGCAATCAGTAGAGTGAAATCCAGTCCGCTTTCAGCATACCCTCACGGACGCGCTGCGGATGGTTACCCACATCAATACGTTTGACTTCCTGACCTGTCGCATAGTTGATGACTGACACCTGATCAGTGCCACTCCACGAGATCAGACAGTTTTCACCTGAACGGTCAGATACCGCCCAGTAGGCTTTCTCGCCAATGTCTTCGAGCAGGGTATATTCGAAGGTTTCACGATCGACGATCGCGGCGTAGTCATCCATAGTCCCTGCAACACAGAGCTTGGTGTCATCGGCACTCATCGCCAGGCCGTGGTGCGCTGAGTCATTGACGTAACGCATCTTAGGCATAAAGGGAACGTGATTCGGCAGCTCAGCCAGGCGGGTGATACGCTCTTCTTCCATATCAAATTCCACGAAGCCGTGGAGGAAAGACAGCTGGAAGTAAAAATAACGATAATCACTGGTGTGTGCCATCGGGCGGATGGATGGGCTCAGATCACCCAGACCCGCTTCTTCCAGTTTCGTCTTGATGTCGAAGTCTTTAACGATATCGCCCAGCTCTGTGTCGTACACCAGGAACTTACGTTCGCCACGGGTGGTGTCGCGCAGAAGTCGTCCATCGAACGGCATGAATACAAAGCCAATACTTGAGTGGTAAATGTACTTACCATCGTCAGAGTAAAGGTTCTCATGCGGCGAGTTGCCCGCAGGGAAACGCCCTTCTTCTTCACCGGTATAGACGTTCAGAAGATGAACCACATTCCCAGTAGACGCAGAAACCGCGACCTGAGAGCCGTCCGGCGACAGCGCCATATGGTCAGAACGGACACCGTCAACTTCAAAACGCCAGACAATCCCACCCGTTTCGAGGTCAAGTGCAACAACATCCGCAAAGCTTGGACGGGAAACAATCAACAGCTCACCATCATTGGTACTGTACATATCATCGACGTACTGATCGTTACCTTCGCCGATCAGCTGGCGGATGCCCAGAAATACGGTATAGCGCCAGAAATCACCTTTGATTTCGTCCATACGCTCTTCGTAATCCGGTATGCCATTCACACGACCCAGAATTTCATAGTTATCACCATCGATAACATCAATCGTGCCATCCCAGTTGTTGCCAACAAATATCGCCGGGCGCAGGCCATCCGGGTATTCACCGGGTTCAGTGACAACATCTTCGGGGGTTTCTTCAGGTTGGGAAGGGAACAACCAGTCCAGCCACCCAGCCTGAGCCGGTAAAGCCGCCATCCCTAAACCCGCAGCAACTGCCGTTGCCAGGAGAGTATTTCGCACTTTCATATCAGGACACCTTTCTTATTTTTATATGCGGACATTTCTTCAGAGAGAAACATCTCAGTGCTGCTTATATATGCAGGCTTCTGACATGGTATCCAGCGCTGACAGGGATATCTATAAGACCCCTGCTGATTGGCTGAATATGCACAATCTAAGAGGCGGAATGGCTGAATATACGCACCAGTACCAGTCAGGTGCGCACCAGCACTGTGCAGGTATTTATACCGTACCCTAAACACTCTCAGGTCGATCTGTTTTATTGCTCCCCTATCACTCCCTCCGCAAGGTTTTGAATTATCGGGAGTTTTACCCGCGCCGATGATTCTTTCAGATTTATTTCGCCTCCAATGGGAATCGTAAGCTGGCCCACTGGTTGCAATTCATTATGAAACCTACTTGTGGTCACAGACAGGAGACGGAATGTCGAACGACTGGCAGAACACAGTGGAGTTTGCCCGCGCTGTCCGCCGCGAACTGCACCTGAATCCCGAGCTCAGCTGGCATGAGCACGAAACAGCTGCACGTATACGCCAGATTCTGGATGAGTTGCATATCCGCTGGCGCTCGTGCGCCGGGACAGGCACTGTCGCCCTGATTAACGAAGCGGGGAGCAGCCCCGCGATTGCACTCCGGGCGGATATTGATGCCCTGCCAATCAAAGAAAATTCAGGCGTGGCCTGGAGCTCTGAGAACGAGGGCTGTATGCACGCCTGTGGTCATGACGGTCATACCGCAGCCCTGCTGGGTACCGCGAAATGGCTTAAGCAACATGAGAGTTCTCTTCAGCGCCAGATCGTACTTCTGTTTCAGCCTGCAGAAGAGGGAGGTCATGGCGCCCGGGAGATGATCGCAGCGGGGGCCCTTGAGGGCGTGAGCGAGATTTACGGCTGGCATAACTGGCCTGCACTCCCCTACGGCACTATGGCCTGCCCTGATGCTCTGGTCATGTGTGGCAATGGCACCTTCTCTGTTGAAATATCGGGGCGTGGTGGACATGCCAGTCAGCCAGAGGCATGCGATGACGTTGTACTTGCCGGTGCCGCAGTCGTGCAGGCCCTGCAACAGATAGTGTCACGCCGTCTGGCTCCTCAGAGTCAGGCTGTGATCAGTATCACCCAGTTCAACGCTGGCACTGCCCCCACCGTCATGGCAGACAAAGCGGTGATACAAGGCAGTATCCGGGTGCCAGACGAAGTCACCCGGGAGCGCATTAACCAGCTGATTACTGATACGGCCCGACATACCGCTGCCGCCTACAACACCGGGTGCCTTGTCGTTCATACGCCACGCTATCAGGCAACAATTAACCATCCTGATCAGGCAGCAACAGCCCGTCAGATCTGGCAGGAGTTATTCGGATCAGAAAGTATGAATCATGGGCAGTCGCTGCCCGTCATGGCATCGGAGGATTTCAGTTATTACCTGCGCAAAATTCCTGGTGCCTTTGCACTGATAGGAAGTAACGACGGACGTAAAACACCTCACCCGTGCCACAGCCCCCACTACGATTTTAACGACCGCTTACTGGAAGACGTCTGTCGCTGGTTCTGCAGGCTGACCGGTATGCGTACCCCACCGTAGATTCCAGAGTTCTGAAATTAAGGCACCCCGGAATAACTCTGACATGCCTGACTACCTTTTCTGAACTGAGGAATTATTTATGACTATTTTCGAACAGCGCGAATCCGCGATCCGCGCATACGGCCGCGTTTACCCTGAAACCTTTAAAACTGCCAGAGGCGCAATAATTACCGACGAAAAAGGCAATGAATATATCGACTTTTTTGCGGGTGCCGGGGTATTAAATTTTGGTCACAACAACGAACGCATGACCCGGGCGATGATCACCTATCTCGAAGAAGGCGGCATCCTCCACAGCCTTGATATGCAGACCACAGCCAAGGCTGATTTTATGCAGGCATTTACCGATACCATTCTTAAACCCAGAGATATGCCTCACAAAATGCAGTTTATGGGCCCCACCGGTACGAACGCGGTCGAAGCGGCAATGAAACTGGCCCGTCGTGCCACCGGTCGCACGGATATTGTGGCCTTCAGCCACGGATTCCACGGAATGACTCTCGGTGCTCTCGCAGCCACCGCCAATCAATATTTCCGGGGCGCTGCAGGCGTGCCATTAAACCATGTGTATCACGAGCCGTTCGGGTGCGCGACGCCCTGCCATGGATGCAACCAGGGCTGCGGACTGGATCAGCTGGAATCCCTGCGGGCCCGTTATAAAGATCCATCCAGCGGACTCTTACCACCCGCTGCATTTCTGCTCGAAACGATTCAGGCGGAGGGCGGCGTCAACATCGCATCACGCGAATGGATACAGAGCCTGGCCAGCCTCGCAAAAGAGATCGGCGCCGTGCTGATTATTGATGATATTCAGGTCGGTTGTGGCAGAACCGGCTCATACTTCAGCTTCGACAGCCTGGGGATTCAGCCCGATATTATCTGCCTTGCCAAAGGTATCGGTGGCGTTGGCACACCCATGGCCATGAACCTTGTTCATCCTGATCTGGATAAACACTGGTCGCCCGGTGAACACACAGGTACGTTCCGCGGCCAGAACCTTTCGTTTATCGCTGGCAAAGTTGCTCTCGAATACTTCCGGGATGACACCCTGATGGCAGATGTCTCTGAAAAGTCAGAGCTGATCAGTCAGTACCTGAAGCCCCTTCTGAATGCCGACAAATCTCTCCAGCTCCGCGGTAAGGGCATGATTTTCGGCCTCGATATGGGAGACGGCGAACGCGCTGCAGCCATCGTTCAGGAGTGTTTCCGTAACGGACTGATACTGTCTGCCTGTGGTACCGGTGGCAAAGTGCTGAAACTTATTCCACCGCTGACTATCTCCCGGGAAGAATTGATTTCCGGCCTCGACATTCTGATGAATGCTGTCCGTAACATCATGGAGGAAGCCGCATGATTGAACGCGATGATATGACCTTTACCCATGGCGAATATGTTCGCCGGATCGAAGAACTGCGCCAGAGAATTCAGGAGCGACATCTTGATGCGGTCGTTATTTCTGATCCCGAAAATATCATGTACCTGACGGACTATCAGACAACAGGTTACAGCTTTTTTCAGGCGCTCGTTGTACCTCTCGAAAAAGAGCCATTTATGATTACCCGTAAGCTGGAGGAGTCGAACGTAATTCACCGTACCTGGGTAAGTATCACCCGCCCCTATCCGGATACAGGCGACGCCATTCAGATGTTGGTAGATGCGTTACGTGAATTTGGTCTGGCCGACAAACGTATTGGCTATGAACGCAACAGCTATTTCTTTCCGGCGTACCACCAGGACGTCATTCATACTTCATTAATGGACGGAAAATTACTGGATTGTTTCGGCATTGTCGAAGAAGGACGCGTATGTAAATCGGCCGAAGAAATTGAACTGATGGGCCGCGCGGCCCGGGCGACAGAGGCCGGTATGATCGCCGGAATTGAGGCCTGCCGGGCAGGTGTCAGCGAAAATGAAATTGGTGCCGCAATCAGCGCCGGGATGTTTGCAGCAGGCGGCGAAGTACCTGCCGTAATGCCTTATGTCACCTCAGGTCCCCGCTCTATGATCGGCCACGCCACATGGGAAGGCCGGATCGTTAAGCCTGATGAGCACATCTTCCTTGAGGTCGGAGGCTGCTACCGGCGCTATCACACCGCCATGATGCGGACAGTCGTATTAGGAGAACTCACCGACTCTATGTATCAGGCGCAGGAGACGATGAAGCGTGCACTCAGCGCCGTGCATTCAATGGTTCAGCCGGGTATGACTGTATCGGATGTTGATAATCTCGTGCGGAATATTATTTCCGACAATACCGTCGGTGCCCAGCTGATTACCCGCTCGGGATATTCAATTGGCATCGCCTTTCCACCCAGCTGGGATGAGGGCTATATCGTCAGTCTGAAACAGGGTGAGGGTACGGTTCTCAAAGAAGGGATGACGTTCCATTTAATTCCCTGGATGTGGGGGGTCGATGGCAATAAAACCTGCGGTATTTCCGACACCATTTATATTACCGAAGACGGCTGTAAATCCTTCTTCAGCCTTGACCGGGATTTCACCGTCAAACCCGATACCGCGCGACAGTCCGCCCCTGTAAATATCGATCAGGCCCGGAAAAAAACGCCAGAAGACGAAAAGTCTGCAACGCGTAAAAAATCAGGCACAACGGTACAGGGATAAGGAGAAACGTATGCTGACACCAATGAATCCTGCTACGGGCGAGGTACTGCCCGCATACCCGTCTCTCTCCGTCGGAGAAATGAATGAAGTAATCTCCAGCGCCGGCAGTGCATTTCCCGGATGGCAATCGCTCAGTTTCCGTGAACGCGCAGCTTGCCTGCTGAATATTGCCGAGGGTCTGAAAAGTCAGCGCCAACGGCTGGCTGAACTGATGGCTCAGGAAATGGGAAAACCTCTTCGGGAAGGGCTGGCTGAAGTCGATAAGGCGGCGCTGTGCGCCGAATACTACGCGGACAATGGCGAAGCCTTTCTGGCACCGGAGTCGCTTGCATCCGATGCGCGCGACAGCTATGTCTGTCATAAACCTCTGGGTACTGTCCTTGGTATCCTGCCGTGGAACGCGCCGGTGTGGTTGGCACTGCGTTTTCTCGCCCCGGCACTCATGGCAGGCAACACCTGTGTGATGAAGCCCGATCCGAATGTACCCGGCACCGCCGTATTGCTGACCGAAATATTTCAGCGCTATCTGCCGTCAGGAGTTATGCAGAATCTGCCAATCGAAACCGAACTTGCCGGGGATGCCATTGACCACCCTCTCATCAAAGCGGTGTCGTTCACCGGCTCCAGTGCTGCCGGGCAACGGGTGGCTGCCCGGGCTGCAGCCGGCCTGAAACCCGCCGTGCTCGAACTGGGTGGTTCAGACCCCTGTATTGTGATGGCAGATGCCGATCTGGAAAAAGCCTGCGATGTCATTACGCTCTCGCGCATGATTAATGCGGGTCAGTCCTGTATCGCAGTGAAAAGAGTTATCGTCGAAAAATCTGTCTTCCCACAGGTGCGCCAGGCCTTAACCGAACGTTTTAATGCACTGTCGCTGGGTAATCCGGAAGAAATGAATGATTGCCTCGGGCCACTGGCCCGCAGCGATCTGCGTGAGCAACTGCACAGTCAGGTAATGCGCTCGGTACAGATGGGGGCGACCTGCCTCACTGGTGGAGAAAAAACCGAAGGTGATGGGTTCTTTTACCCGCCGACACTGCTGACAGACGTCACTCCGGACATGGCTGTATTTCAGGAGGAAACCTTTGGGCCGGTACTCGCCCTGTGTGTCGCAGAAGACTTTCAGGAAGCCCTGAACCTCGCCAATCTGACAGAGTATGGATTAGGAGCCAGCATCTGGACAGGGAACGACCTGATTGCACGCCGCGCCGCAGAAGAACTTAATGCGGGACAGGTTGCCATCAACGGCATCGTTAAGACTGACCCCCGCCTCCCAAGCGGTGGTATAGGGAAGTCAGGCTATGGTCGCGAACTGGGGCCACATGGAATCCGGGAGTTTGTGAATATCAAACAGATCTGGGCAGCATAAAAAAAGGGGCGTTAAGCCCCTTTATTATCATAGGTGGTATCCGAAACAGCTCAGGCAACGACACTCAGCTGGTTAGGGATATTACGACCATTTGCTTCCGCACTGGCAGCCACCTCCCTCAGAAATGCCTGTCCCCAGTAGCCGATGTCGTAATAACTCACCACATCAAACGCCTCACCGATCCGCGCCGCTGCATCATCAGGATGCATCGACAGAGCGAAGTAACAGGTTTCTGCCATCTCTGCCGGATCGTGAGGGTTACACAGAACCGCCCCTTTCACTTCTGCGGCAGCCCCGGCAAACTCCGACAGCACCAGAACACCTCGTCCACCTGTTTTTCCCTGTGTCGCGACATATTCTTTTGCGACCAGGTTCAGGCCATCACGCAGCGGGGTAATCCACATAACATCCGCCATCGCGTAATAGGCCACCAGCTCATCAAAAGGCACAGCACGGAAGAAAAACTGCACTGGCGTCCAGCCCACCTGAGCATAGCGTCCGTTAATCCGCCCTACGGCCTGCTCTATTTCTGTCTGCAGATCGTTATACACGGTCATTTCCTTCGCCGCCGGCACACACACAGTGACCAGTGTCACTTTGCCGTGTAGCTCAGGGTGCTCTTCCAGTAAGCGTTCAAATGCATCCAGTTTCGCAGGTATGCCCTTGGTATAATCCAGACGTTCGACCGACAGCACTAACTTCACACCGTGAAGCTCTTCGCGTAACGCGTTCATATGTTGCTGCACTGCAGGTTTTGTCAGTGCGTTATCAACGCGTTTGAGATCAAGGCCAACAGGGTGCGCGCCGAGGCGGATGACCCGGTCATTCACCTTAATTTCGGTGGTCATTTCATCCAGTCCGACGGCGCAGCCATAAGTCAGAAAACGCGGTGCACACCCGCTTTTTTCCGTGACCTCAAAGGGCATTACCCCTTTCGCAACGTCAATAAAGTTTTCCGACTGACGGGGAATATGAAAACCGATGTAATCACATTGCAGCAGACTGCCAATAATTTCCTTACGCCATGGCAGTACATTGAAGACATCCGCCGACGGGAAATACGTGTGATGAAAGAAAGCAATATTGAGATCGGGGCGCATATCCCGAAGATAAGCAGGCACCATCCAGAGATTGTAATCATGCAACCAGACGGTTGCTCCTTCTGACGCTTCTTTTGCCGTCTGCTCAGCAAACTTCCGGTTTACATCGCAGAATACCTGCCAGTGATCATCGTCGAAACTCGCACGCTCCCAGAAGGTATGAAGCGTCGGCCAGAACGCTTCTTTAGAGAATTTTTTATAAAAAATATCCACTTCCTGCTTACTTAACGGTACCCGTGCGGCAATCAGGTTCGGGTATTTTCCGGCATCAACTTCTGTGTGGGTTTCAAATTTTTTCAGCGTGTCGTCCTGAACCGACCAGGCAACCCAGGCGCCTTTTTTTCCATCTTTAAAAAAACTCGCCAGCGTCGGGATAATACCATTCGGCGATTTATGCGGACGGCGCTTCATCAGCCCGTCTTCCACGTACTCCTCGTACGGAAGACGATGATAAACAATGACCAGATCAGACGTACCGGGGGTGATATCGTCGCGCGCTTCCGCACAGATCCCCTCTTCACCTAAAAAGCCAAAGTAGCTGAAGGCTTCAATAATACCGCCGGCGCCCGGTGCCTCAGCATGATACACGCGGGCGCGCCCTTCCGTTGCTGCAATCAGCCCGGGTTCGGATTCACCGACACAGACCCCGATAAAATCGTGTTCATACATCGACAGATCATTGAGCGTATCACCGGCGACCATAATATCTTCCCGGTCGATGTCCAGATGCTCAATCAGCGCAGTCAGGGTAGCGCCTTTATTCACATCACGGGGTAAAAAATCGAGGTACCAGCCAGCCGAGTACAGCAGGTCGCAATTGAGGCGCGCAGCAATGTTATAGAGTTCATCCGTAACAACATCAGGTTCACAGAAATACGAGCAGCGGCGATCCTGCGGTACATCCTGACGTATCAGGCCGTCGATGTGCCCCACGGCTTCCTGAATGCGGTACTCCCCTGGCCATTTGTCGTCAATCTGCCCCTGCACCTCATGCAGAGGCTGCAGCGTACGACCGTCGACCACAGTGCAGCCTACATCGCAGATAATGTAATCGGGCTGTGGAATGGTCGGGTCCGCAAGCAGAGGAAGGACTGATTCAAGGCCCCGGCCGGTGACAAACACCAGATCGATGCCGGGATGAGACGCGATAAGTTGATAGAGTGCCTGTCGGTCTTCCGGGCTGCCGCCCAGGAATGTACCGTCCAGATCGGTTGCAAGTAACATAGAGATCTCCTGTCATCGCAGGAGCCCGGTGCGCCGGACTCCGCGTTTGCTGAGTTCCGTCAGGGCCAGGGTATGACCCGATTATGCGACCGCAATTAAAAGGCTGAGTTCCGGAGCGCCGCCAGGTCAAGGCGGTGCTACCCGAGTGACCGGCCGGTTCCGGTCTGGCCATCGACCCGCTTTTCAGCTGGCCAACTTTTCCGGTGAATCAGACAGCTCTTCTGTCAGTTCGTCAGGATGCATTTCCAGTGCTGTCGGCGTCGTCCGCACCATAGGTACGAAGTGCGCCGGTTCACCGGTGGGCTCTTCTACTGTTCTCTGATGCATTTTCCATACCGCCAGCAGAACCAGCCCGCCCTGCATCGCTGCAAAGTAGACAGGCAGGGCGTTTGCGCCCCCCAGTGCCATTAACTGCCCTGCAAGCGCAGGACCGATGGCTGCACCAACACCGTGCACCAACAGGATGGCACTGCCCCCGGCCAGAATGTCCGGTCCCTCCAGATGATCGATCAGATGTGCCACAGCAATCGGGTACGCGCAGAAGGCCAGCCCACCGTAGACAGCCATCGCAGCAAACAGTGCCTGGGGCCCAAGATACGAAGCTGGGATAAGAGTCAGTGCAGAGAACGCCGCCACACCTGCAGACCAGGCCAGTACGCGACGACGGTCAAAACGATCAGAGAGGCGACCTAACGGATATTGCAGAACCGCACCACCGATAATTCCTGACGTTACCAGCAAGGCAATACTGGCGGTATCCAGTCCAACAGATGTGCCATATACCGCCGACATTCCCCAGAATGCCCCCATCGCCAACCCTGACATGCCCGCCCCCGCGACCGCGACAGGGGCTATCCGCCAGAGAAACCGTACCCCCAGACGCTTGACCGTCTGCACCTCAGGAGGCGCGAGTCGCGTCCAGGTGACCGGAACCAACGACAGAGTCACCAGCATAGTGGCTACCGCAAACAGCAGATAGGAATCCACCGGGGCAAGATTCAGGAACTGCTGTGCGAGCGCCAGTGCCGCGAGGTTGACTATCATATACACCGCAAATACCTGACCCCGTTGCTCCGCAGGGGTCTGCGCGTTCAGCCAGCTTTCGATCACAGTGTAGAGAGTCACCAGACTGATGCCGGTAACGATACGCAGCCCTCCCCACGCCCAGGGAGTCAGCATAAGGTCATGCAGCATGACAGATACCGACGCCAGTGCCGCAAACATAGCAAAGGTGCGTATATGACCAATACGCCGGATCACGGGCAATGCGATAAAGGTCCCGATAAAAAAGCCGACAAAATAGCCGGACATGATCAGGCCCATCTGTTCAGCACTGAAGCCCTGAACACCTCCGCGGATAGCGAGGAGCGTGTTCAGCAGGCCGCTGCCTAACAGCAGCAGAGTGACGCCCGCTAAGAGTGAAAATATCGGACGGATCTGGGTATACATAAGCCACCTGGTGTTCTTACTGCCGGTACTTCAGCTCAGCAGGAAATCGATGTTTTTTCCAATGTTTCAGTATCCAGATAGCTTAATACACTTGTATTAAAATTGAGATCCACAAACAGCTCGCAATAATATTCGCCGTGCCGCCAGGCCATGTGGACACTTGAGTCATTGCTCGAATGCAATTCGAACCGGCCTTCGAACGCAGGATACTGAGAGCGGAATTTCATCAGCGTCATTAATCGTTTAACGACCGGCTGCTGCAGGGCATCTTCTGCTTCGGCCAGAGAATAATAATGCCGGTTGATGTCCCGCAGTTCTCCGGTGCTGTCCATCAATGCTTCATCATTCACACCGGCAAGCAGACCGACGTAATACACCTGCGGGATGCCTGGCGTGAAGAACTGAATTGCTCTGGCCGCAATATAAGCATCATCGTTCTGCATCAGTGCGTCATAGAAAGTGCAGGTTATCTGATAAATGGCCCCCACACTGTGAATATTTGCCGCAGATTTCCGCATAATAGGATCTGCACTGCGCTGCTGCAGGTTATCGATCAGTGCCTTTATCTTCTCTTCCGGCAAGACACCCTCTACATCGGGAATGCAGATACCGTCGTGCGTATCGAGCACTGTCACCATATTGCGTGGGCACATGCGCAGCCAGTGCTTCAGATACACGCTGTTGGCATCAAGCAGAGAGAAAAGCACCAGAGGGGGTAACGCAAACCCATAAGGATGCATATCACGACGACTGATGGCGTACTGGTAACTGCTGTGGTCATGCACTTCAGGCAGACAGCGGGCGCCATGTTTCTGCGCCACACTGTTGACCCAATCAAGATTCCGGTACACGTCAGGCTCAACCAGAAAACAACTGGTGCCAACCCGCTTAGTGGTGTAGCCAAAGGCATCCAGACGGAACAGCTTTACGCCCCGGGCAGCCATAAAACTGATGTAGTCTTCCATCAGGTCGTAGGTAGCGTCGTCCTCATAATTGAGATCAATCTGTTGCTCGGTAAAGGTACACCACACCCGTTCTTTACTGCCGTCAGCAAAGGTGACTTCCCGGAAAGGTTCTTTTTCTTTGCGGATATGAATTTTCGCCATGTCGTCAGGAGAGAACTCGCCCATACGGTCGACCCGCACAAACAGACCCGCATAGCGCGAGTCGTCCTTGTACCTGAGGAAGTCCTGAAACTCGGCAGACTCGTCGGAAATATGATTCACCGTCAGGTCTGCACACAGGTCAAACTGACGGGCGATACGCTCAATATCTGACCAGTCACCGTAGTCTGGATCGACTTCTTTATGAGTCAAGGGTGAAAACCCTGCATCAGCGTTGGAAGGATAAAAGGGCAGTATGTGGACACCCCCCACCGCCTCCTGCAGGTGCGCTTCCATAAAGTGAGCGAGGTCTTTCAGGTTGTTTCCCAGTCGATCGGGATAGGCGATCAACTGCACGGCATTTCGCAGATTCATAGTCTCCTCCTGTGTTTTTACCCTAACGCATGTCACCGGCCATGGGGGCGTATTGACCCAAAGCATGCGACGTTCTGGTCATTTTGTGATGAGAGAAACCCACGTTGGTTCATCCTTGTCTATGGTTAGCTGACAGGTAACGGGCACTGCAAAGTGCACAAATGCCCGCTACATGCTGTCTGCGACTAAGGTAAATTGACCCGGTTTACGCTTTCCGGTAACTTGCGGGCCGACTGAAAAATCAGAGCTGTTTCTCTTATCAGCCCTGACTCAGGGTTCACACGAACCTGACCCCTCAAAGCCAGACACACAGGGCGCTCCGGCATACAGGCCGGTAGCGGACCAGCGGGTGTACCCGGGCCACAAGCCCTGACGCAGCCACTGGCCTGTTAACTAGTTACAACCCGGAACAGGCGAACTTATATGACGACAGAAAAGGTCGATGTATTGCTGGTTGGCGGTGGAGTGATGAGTGCAACACTCGGGACACTTCTCAGCCGGCTTGACCCCTCACTGCAGATTGCTCTG
Organism: uncultured Thalassolituus sp.; assembly: GCF_950066645.1. Classification (GTDB taxonomy): domain Bacteria; phylum Pseudomonadota; class Gammaproteobacteria; order Pseudomonadales; family Oceanobacteraceae; genus Thalassolituus. The sequence goes on from NZ_CATMFB010000002.1 coordinate 336,925, forward strand.
GTTGAGCGACTGGATCACGTTGCTCATGAGAGCACAGACGGCTGGAATAACGCCGGCACCGGCCACGCCGGATATTGTGAACTTAACTACACCCCTCAGGACGAACAGGGCGTGGTCCATATTGACCGTGCACTGACCATCAATGCGAATTTCGAAGTATCCATGCAGCTCTGGAGCTACCTGGTACGGGATGGCGGTCTGCCTTCTCCTGAAGAGTTTATTAACACCACCCCGCACATGAGTTTTGTCTGGGGTGAGGACAACGTGGCTTACCTGCGTCAACGCTTCGAAAAACTGAGCGCGCACCATCTGTTTAAAGAGATGGAGTTCAGCGATGATCCTGACGTTCTGATGGAATGGATGCCGCTGGTCATGAAAGAGCGTAAGCCAGGGCAAGCGGTGGCTGCGACCCGCATCAAACACGGCACCGATGTCGATTTCGGTTCACTGACGCGTAATCTTGTCAGCACCCTCGAACAACATCCGAACTTCAGCCTGATGGTCAATACTGAAGTCGACGATTTTGACCGCCAGAAAGATGGATCATGGGTTGTGACGGTTAAAGACCGTAAGTCCGGTAAATCCCGCAAGCTGCATGCAAAGTTTGTCTTTCTCGGTGCCGGTGGCGGTGCTCTGCCCCTCCTGCAGGAATCCGGTATTGATGAGGCTGAAGGCTATGGTGGCTTCCCCGTCTCAGGTCAGTGGCTGGTGTGCAAAGATCCTGAGATTGTTAAACAACATCATGCCAAGGTGTACGGAAAAGCGGCGATCGGGGCACCTCCGATGTCAGTTCCTCATCTGGATACCCGTATTATCAACGGCGAACCCGCTCTGCTGTTCGGTCCGTTCGCTGGATTCACGATGAAATTTCTCAAATCCGGGTCGAAGTTCGACCTGCTGAAATCGGTCAGCGTCAGCAACCTTAAGCCGATGATGGAAGTAGGTCTGCACAATATGGATCTGACCCGCTATCTCATCAGCGAAGTACGGCAGTCTCACAAGGAACGCGTCGCGACACTGCGTGACTATTTCCCTGCCTGTAAAGACAGCGACTGGACCCTGGCCCGTGCCGGTCAGCGCGTACAGATCATCAAGAAAGACAGCGAAGGCCGTGGCAAGCTTGAGTTCGGTACTGAACTGGTTGCCGCAGCAGATGGCTCTCTCGCTGCACTGCTGGGGGCTTCTCCCGGTGCTTCTGTCGCTGCCCAGGCGATGATTGAAGTGCTGGAACGCTGCTTTGCAGAGCAAATGCAGACCGGTGGCTGGAAAGACCGCCTGAAAGAGATGGTGCCGTCGTATGGCGAAAACCTGAAGACTGATAGCGCACTGCTTGAACGCGTCCGGAGCGAAGCTCTTGGCACGTTGAAAATAGGATAAGCACAGTCGCATCATCTCACCAGGGGCCTGCCATCAGGCCCCTTTTCGTATCTGCTAATCTTCCTGATCTTCGCCCGTGCGCTCACGTTTCAAGGGCGTCACAAACTGCAGAACTGCAAAATTCATCAATGACAGTGTGATGGCGATTTCGTAGTAACTGTATGCGACCGATACACCAATGGCACCGGTATTCCAGATGCTTGCAGCCGTCGCCGTACCAGAAACATTTCCGGCGTTTTTCAGAATAGCGCCGCCACCAATAAAACCGATCCCGGTGATCAGGCCATACATCACCTTAGCCTCCGCATCAGAGCCGCTATACACCTGCATCGCCAATAACATGTACCCGCACGATGCCACTGAAACCAGGGGGAACGTCCTCAACCCTGCTCCACGACTCCTGAGCTCCCGGTTAACGGCCACCGGAATGGCCAGCAGAAAGGCGACCCCGAGATGCAGAAAGTGACTGAGCATCTGTTCCCACTGAAGATCCAGCATAATGTCCTCCTTCTGTCTTCAGAGGCACGTGCGTCAGCTGAGTTCCCACAGCGCCAGCCAACACAAAAAAAAACGGCGCCAGAGGCGCCGTTTTTTCAGGTCGGAGGGGACAATCAGCCAAAGAAGGAGATCATCACACCCGCAGCCACCGCCGAACCGATCACACCCGCAACGTTCGGGCCCATCGCATGCATCAGCAGGAAGTTCTGACCGTTCGCTTCCAGACCCACCTTGTTCGACACTCGCGCAGCCATAGGTACAGCTGACACACCGGCAGAACCGATAAGCGGGTTGATAGGATCTTTGGTCAGTGCGTTCATCAGCTTCGCCATCAGAACACCCGCCGCAGTACCTACAGAGAAGGCCGCCAGGCCCAGCAGTACAATGGCAATGGTGCTTGCATTCAGGAAGGCATCAGCGCTCATCTTGTAACCCACAGACAGGCCCAGGAAGATGGTCACGATATTGATCAGTGCATTCTGTGCAGTGTCACTCAGACGCTCAACCACACCAGACTCACGCATCAGGTTACCGAAGCAGAACATGCCCAGCAGAGGTGCCGCTGATGGCAGCAACAGAGCAACCAGAATCAGTACCGCGATCGGGAAGATGATCTTCTCGTTCTTGGATACAGTACGCAGCTGTTCCATCTTGATCTTACGCTCAGCTTCTGAAGTCAGCGCTTTCATAATTGGAGGCTGGATCATAGGAACCAGAGCCATATATGAATACGCAGCGACCGCAATCGCACCCAGCAGCTCAGGCGCCAGCTTAGAGGCAATAAAGATCGAGGTCGGGCCGTCAGCACCACCGATGATACCAATCGCAGCCGCCTGCTGAATGGTGAAGTCCATCAGGCCTGCATCTGTGAGCATTACCGCACCGAAGACAGTACCAAAGATACCGAACTGTGCTGCTGCACCCAGGAGCAGAGTCTTAGGGTTTGCCAGCAGAGGACCGAAGTCAGTCATCGCGCCTACACCCATAAAGATCAGCAGCGGTGCAACACCACTGGCAATAGTGATCTTGTAGAAGGTGTACAGCATGCCGTTTTCGTAGCCAGCCGCAGAACTCATGGCTACAACTTTGTTGTATACCGCTGTGCCTGCGTGGTGATAGGCATCCAGCAGCGCCGCTGTGTCAGCATTAGCCGCCAGACCAAACAGTTCACGGAACTGCGGAACCAGAGTGGCATCGCCCGCACGGATCGCCGCTTCAGCAGCAGACCACCCCAGACCTGCATCCGGGATGTTTACCATCAGCGTACCAACAGCAATTGGCAGCAGCAGCAGAGGTTCAAAACCTTTTTTGATCGCCAGGTAGAGCATGCCGAAACCGACCAGCATCATAAATGCCTGGCCGCCTTCAATGTGCGCAATACCTGTGTCGTTCCAAAGGCGGAGTAAACTTTCCATCCGTCAGCTCCCTTACGCGATCGTGTACAGAGTGTCGCCAACTTTTACCGCAACACCTTCTTTCGCAGAAACGCTGCCGATGGTGCCGGACTTAGGTGCACGAACTTCGGTTTCCATCTTCATGGCTTCGAGGATCAGCACAACATCGCCTTCTTCGACAATATCACCCGGCTGAACCAGAACTTTCCAGACGTTACCCGCCAGTGGTGCGCCAACTGGCTCACCGCCACCAGCAGCAACAGGAGCTGCAGCTGCTGCACCCGTATCACCGCCCATAGTCATAGGTGCGCCGTTGATCGGAGCCAGGTGAGTAACATCGCCGCCTTCGTTCACTTTCACCACGTATTCGTTGCCGTCTACGTTGATGGTGTAAGTGTCGGCTGCTGCACCCGTAGGCGCAGGTTCGAACGCATCCGGATTGTTACGGTTCTCAAGGAACTTAGGCGCGATCTGCGGGAACATAGCGTACGTCAGAGCGTCGTCGATCTTGTCGGCAGACAGGGTAATGCCCTTGTCAGCGGCCAGTTTCTCAACGTCGGCAATCACTTTATCCAGTTCGTTTTCGATCAGGTCAGCAGGACGACAGGTGATCGCTTCTTTGCCTTCCAGAACGCGAGCCTGAAGCTCAGCATTCATTGGCGCAGGAGCCGCACCGTACTCGCCTTTCAGGATGCCCTGAGTCTCTTTAGAGATAGACTTGTAACGCTCGCCAGTCAGAACGTTCAGTACGGCCTGAGTACCTACAATCTGAGAAGTTGGCGTAACCAGTGGAATGTGACCCAGGTCTTCACGAACACGTGGGATCTCTTTCAGTACTTCGTCAAACTTGTCAGAAGCACCCTGCTCGCGCAGCTGGTTTTCCATGTTAGTCAGCATGCCGCCTGGAACCTGTGCAACCAGAATACGGCTGTCGGTACCGCGCAGCGCGCCTTCAAACTTAGCGTACTTCTTACGTACATCACGGAAGTAAGCAGCGATTTCTTCGATCAGCAGCAGATCCAGACCCGTATCACGATCAGTGCCCTTCAGAGCAGCAACAACAGATTCTGTTGCGGTGTGACCGTACGTCATGGACATAGAAGAAATTGCGGTATCAACGCGGTCGATGCCTGCTTCAATCGCTTTCAGGATAGTCATATCAGACATACCCGCAGTCGCGTGAGCGTGCAGCTGAACTTCGAGATCAGTCTGAGCTTTCAGACGTGATACCAGTTCATACGCGTCATAAGGAGTCAGAATACCCGCCATATCTTTGATGGCGATGGAATCTGCACCCATGTCTTCGATCTGCTTAGCCAGATCGATCCAGGAATCCAGTGTGTGAACCGGGCTGGTTGTGTACGACAGCGTACCCTGCGCATGTTTACCCTGTTTTTTGACTGCTTTCAGTGCAGTTTCCAGGTTGCGCGGATCATTCATTGCGTCGAATACACGGAATACATCTACACCGTTAAAGGCAGCACGCTCAACGAACTTATCAACAACATCATCAGCGTAGTGGCGATAGCCAAGCAGGTTCTGACCACGCAACAGCATCTGATGCTTAGTATTTGGCATCGCTTTTTTGAATTCACGGATGCGATCCCATGGGTCTTCGCCCAGATACCGGATGCATGAATCAAACGTGGCGCCGCCCCAGGATTCAAGTGACCAATAGCCAACCTGATCGAGTTTTGCAGCGATGGGAAGCATGTCGTCAATACGCATGCGGGTAGCCAGAATAGACTGATGTGCGTCGCGAAGCACGACGTCGGTAATACCTAATTTCTTAGAATCGGACATGGGTGATGCCTTTTCTTCCATTAACGTTGTAAACGTTTCCGTTGTTATTTTCGCGCCTTACTTTTGGTTGGCGCGATGCTCTTTGACCGCAGCTGACAGTACTTTCAGCAGTTGCGGATCAACACCAGCCGCAGGGGCAGCTGCAGGGCGGCGAGGTGCCGGTGCAGGTGCTTCTACTTCAGGTGCCAGCTTGTTTACCAGCTTGGACATGGTTCCCGTCACGAATACCAGCATCGTCAGAAAGACGAATACGACACCCATACCGAGAATCATCAGCTCCAAACCCTGTGATATCAGATCTTGCTCTGGCATCAGGGGCTCCTTGTTGTTGTATTCTGTTGGCTTGTTATGCCAGCGGCAGGCACAAATCCCCCTGCCCCATGTATGACAAGCTGCCCAAGATTACTGAAAAGGTCTCTCCCACGCAACTGACTGTCCTGCCGTCAGCTGGTTATCTGACAAGTGTCAATTTATACTGCGCGCCTTTTCCCTTCTTCGCGGATATCTGATGTTCACCGGTACCCTGCCCTTCACTGACGCGGAGCGGCCCTACATTGCACTGGCGCCAATGGAAGGTCTGATGGATGGTGTCTTCCGTGAACTGCTGACCGCCGTCGGTGGAATTGATCACTGTGTGACCGAATTTATCCGCGTCACACAGCAGGTATTTCCTGAAAAAGTGTTTTACCGTCTGTGTCCTGAGCTGCATAACGGCGGCAGAACACTCTCTGGCACCCCCGTGCATATTCAGCTACTTGGGAGTGACCCAGAGCTGCTCGCGGGGAATGCAGCCAAGGCTGCCCGGCTTGGAGCGCTGGCCATTGATCTCAATTTTGGCTGTCCGGCAAAAACCGTTAACCGGAGCCAGGGAGGCGCAGTCCTGCTTCAGTACCCTGACCTGCTGAACCGCATTGCAACGCGTGTCCGTCAGGCCGTCCCCCCGCATATTCCCGTCAGTGCCAAAATGCGTCTCGGCTTTAAAGATAAAAGCCTTGCTCTCGATAATGCCGCCGCACTGGAAGCCGGTGGAATCCAGTGGCTGACAGTCCATGCCCGGACCAAAACCGAAGGCTACAAACCGCCGGCCTACTGGAGCTGGATAGCGGAAATAAAAAAGAAGGTGAACATTCCGGTACTGGCAAATGGAGAAATCTGGACGCCCACTCAAGCGCAACAGTGCCAGCAGGAGAGTACTTCAGATTTACTGATGATAGGTCGTGGATTAGTAGCGACACCGGATCTGGCACGCATCATCAAAGAACCGGGATATCAGCCGATGCGCTGGCAGGAGCATCTGCAGCTCATGGTCAGAATGGCCGATCAGCTTCCGCACCTGACGGACAAACAACTGACCGACCGCCTGAAACAGTGGCTGCATTATTTTTCAATGCATTCACCAGAAATCAAAGCCGTGTTTGACGAAGTTAAAAAGCTGCGTGAAAGAGCGCCGTTTTTTGCGGCACTCCCCCAGCACTGAGCAGCCCCTTATTGCAACTGAGAGTTATCCAGGGGTTCGGGCTCTGACTCTTCAGGCGTCTCGTCCTCGACAACCTCGGGGACATACTCTGCCGGCCATTCCATTCCCGACAGGAAGTCGATCGGGAGTACATAGGCCTGAGGGCGGTAACCTGACGTTACAGCAATGTACTGATCCCCGCTTCGACGTATTTTCCCGACATACTGCTGGCCAATCGTCAAAGGCCCAGCCAATGTCGCTGCCTCAGCGTCATAGGCCATCACGCCCAGAGTATGCATGGTTACCAGCGCAGGACTGACCGGCGTTGCCGCTTCAACCCTGATCTCGCTCGTCGCTATCAACCCCTGACTACGGAGGAAGCTGATGTCCTGAGACTGCCACTCACCGCCCGTGCCTTTACGATATTGCGTCGCGGACCAGAACGATGAAACATCGGCCAACGAATACATGATGAAATGATCCGCCCCGACAGGTTGAATGAAATACCCGATCTGACCCAACTCGTTGTCAGGATCGGTGTTGAGATAACACTCACCGTTGAACCAACAACCCTCTTCCAGGGTCAGTCCCGTGCCTGGAGTATATTGCAGCAATTCTGTCACCAGACCGGACTCTGTCTCGGAATCTACGAGCAGATAGAAAACCCCGTCGGTTGCCACAGACACCCTGCGCAGATCTTCCGGCGCGAAGTCCGGCAGAGAGTCTTTAATGTCTGCAAGAGGTGTCATTGTCCATTCGGAATCCTGAAGGAAGAAATTCACCAGTATCCCGTCCGTGGTCACCAGGTAGTAATTCTGATAGTCATCTTCTGGAAGATAATAAAGTTCAAAACCCTCATTTGTCAGAATCAGATTTTCCAGAACCTCGTCTTCCGGAAGACTGTAAGGTACCGACTCAAAATCCACGCCGTTATCCGATTGGAAATTCACCAGCTCATCCTGAGGTAGGTACCAGGTACCATCGCTGCCACGGACGATAAAGTCAGGAAGACTCTCCATGGCAACGCCATCGAGAGTCATTTCTGATACCTGCCAGTCAATACCATCAGCCGTTTCATGAACAAAAGCACCCCCATAGACCGGGCGCCCGGAGGAAGTATCTACCTTCTCTTCGTAAGCGCGGATATCTGCCTCCAGCGGATTGATGTACCAGTCCTGGATTAACAGACCTTCATTCAACGGCTGATAGCTCTCGGCCAGGTTATTCCAGATCAGGGAGTTGCCTGTGACCGTCAGCAGACGTTCGTCAGCAAAGCAGTTGGTGGCCACTTTAATAAGCGCATCTGAATCGGTTGAGGTATAGAGCAGATTCCAGTCGATGCCGTTGTAGCTTTGCGCCACTACTGATCTGCTGCCGCCATAACCTGCTGCGAGCCAGCGGCCATTGCTGTACTCAAGCGACATCATCTCAACCCGGTTAAAGTCGGTACCACCCTCACTGACTTCAAACGACTCGATACGCTGCCACTCCAGACCGTCGTATGAATAGTTAATGCCGGGTTCTGCGACTGTCATCCCATCGTTGTAATAATAATTACCTACTCCGATACGCAGACCAGTTTCCGGGTGACTAATCACCTTGCTGATATCAGCAACCCCATTATTAATCTGTGTTGCTTCCCAGCTCAGGCCTTCGTCGTCGCTGACGAGTAGAATTTCATTAAAATAGCCTTCTGCCTGCTGATATCCCCGCACCATGAGCACACCACCAGCATCCATCAGGTTGCGCACACTCAGTCGGGAAACCCCCTCAATGACCTGGCGATTCCAGCTTTCGCCCTGATCATCACTGTAAAACAGCCCTTCATCTGTCACAGACACATAGAGCCGGAGGTCTCCACCGGCTGTCTGGTAAGTCAGTACATGATTAATTCTCGCCGTGAGATTTTCTTCCGACACATCAGGCAAGGAGGTAAACGGCACTAATTCACCCTCAACCATAAAGCCGGCGTTGATGAGAGAGTCTGCGTACGATCCCCGCTGCTGTGGAATATAGCCCCCCCACACAGTGACACCGTGCTGGGTTTCTATATCCAGCAATGAAATATTGTTTACTGCCGTGCCAGGCTCCGCGGCCCAGGAAGCAGTCTCTTTGTCGTATACATAATACAGCCCCGCCCCATACGAGGACGAAGACTGGTAATACATAACGCAGCTGTCACCGGTATCCTGAATTGCCGGCGAGTTGATAGAGGGGCCGTTACTGAGCAGAGGCCCCAGCGCAAAGGCCTGGCGCTCAACTTTAACGGTCTGCCGGATGACAGTTTCTGAGCCTGCGCTGTCGAGCGCGATGATCGTTATTTCAAATTCGTCATCGTCCATCGCGACGGCTGACACATCGATCTGATAAGTGTCTGCAGATAAGGACACCAGATTCGCGATTGAATTGTCAGACACCTGAACCTGAACTGATACTTCATCGCCATCGATATCGCTGGCACTGACGGTAAAGACAGCCCGCCCACCCAGACGGACAGTGTCTGGCAAATCTGCAGACAGCTCCGGAGGATTATTCAGTATCTCACTGACCGTCAGAGTGAAAGTCACCGTGCTTCCATCGGCGTCAAACGTCAGCAGAAACTCACCGGATTCCTGAGCTGCACCGGAGATCACGCCGCTGTCGGCGTCAAGGTGTAGTCCTTGTGGCAATGAGCCGGATACCAGCGTCCAGGAGGCTGCATTTATGCCAGTTAACTGCGACAGATTGAGCCCTGTATCAGTCATAGGCGCCAACGTTTCCGGATTCACCGCGATGGTGAAACTGGTGCTGTGACTGCCCTGTAGATTGGCTGCGGTTAATGTCAGAGGGAAGGTTCCGACGCGATCCAATGTGCCACTGAACTCACCGGAAGACGCATCAAACGTCACGCCGGGCGGTAACACACCGTCATACGACCAGGTCGCCACCAGCCCCTCAACCTCGGGAACAAGAGTAATATTCCGCCCTATCAGAAGTCGTATGTCTTCAACATTACTGAGCACCGGTGCTGCAGCAACGACCGTCACCTGAAAAGTGTCTGAAAACAGATTCCTGCCGGAGGCATCACTGACAGAAAAACGCGCACCAGCAATCCCCTCGCGCACACCCGTAATCGTAAATCCATCCGCGAGACTGCCTGTCGCGGAAATACGCGATTCGTCGCTTGCCGATACAGGCAGCAGCGACACATTATAAGGAGCAAAACCTCCTGATACGTCAGGGCCAGAAATCCCGACCGACTGAGCTGTCGCTATGACAATATCACTCAGAGAAACAACCATCTCCAGAGGGCTACCAGGAATCAGCCGGAGAACGATCGAATAAACAATGTCATCTTCACCAACCCAGATATCGATCACAATATCGGTGGCATCAAATTCAGGAATTTCTCCACGCACGAAAACCTTGCCGTCCGCAGTGATTGTCAGCATGTCTGCAAACCATTGCGGACCTTCCGTCAGGTGCAACAGATAACTGGCGTCGGTTGCTGACAGCATCAACCCATCCAGCTCTGCCAACCGGAAGTCTGCCGAGGTCCCGGGAATTAAGACAAGGTCTCCCCCCATTTCCAACGGCTGGTTCACTTCGTTGAGCAATTCACCTGAGACAGAGAGATCTGACAATTCTTCAATGACTGGCGTATCGGAAAAATCAAACCTGAGAACGCGCTCCTCTCCCGCCGCGAAAAAGTAACGCCCCCCATCACGAGCAACCCGCGCAGTTGAGGAACGCGCTGCGTTGAGATACTGATACAGCACTACGTCAATCTGTGCCTGGGTATTATCAGGAATATATCCATCAAACACAGCAAGCCCACCCGCACGATAATCTACGGCCACACGCCTCTGGGAGTAGCGGCTGTTCAGCGGTGTTACGATATATTCAATGCGATAAATGACGTCCTCTGCTTCAGGCAGAACCGACTCGATACGGACCTCAGCAGGACGTGGAGAAACGTCGACATTCCACCAGGTAAAATGACTGACTTCTCCACGTTGTGCCAGACCTGTCGGCGAATGCTCGCTGGCAACCACTGTACCTTCGCCATCCTCATGCCAGATACCGGTGTCTTCATCCAGATACCAGAATGGAATGACATCCCCCAGACGCACCGGTGTGCCGTCCGGGTGTGACGTGACATACACAGGAACTTCGATGGTTGCCGTCTGCCCCTCAGCCAGTTGCAGTTCATTGCCGGACTCGTCGGTAAAGTGGTATTCGACCGTACCGTAAGTAATCAATGGTCGTTCGCTACCGTCTTCGAGCACCGCATTAAAGCTACCCGGAAAAGCGCCAGCTGCAGTCTCGCCAGACGCAACATCGACAGGCGTGACAGACACCAGCACATTGCCTGAATAGATATCTCCGGCAGCGGTGACGAAGGCATTCGCACCGGCCACCATGGCGGCACCGTCTTTCCCTGTAATGTCAGCACCCTCTGCTGCAACAAATGACACGGAAGCCTCCCGGGCGATCAGAACCACCCGCTGAGTCTGCGCTGTCTGAAAATCAGCAGCCCACACCTGAGGTGCGTACCCCGCAAGGGCAAAACGGAGGTTTTTTTCTCCGGTCGGAATGTCCACCAGCGTCAGACGACCACTGTCATCCGTGACCCCCAGCTCTCCGGAGTCATCCAGCACACTGACGCCCGACAGCAGTTTTCCTGACGGATCCGTAACCTCAAGAACCAGATCAGCGGTACTGAGCGCAGCCGCTTTTTCGGCCTCGGCCAAAGGTTCCGGAGAAGGTAATACAGGGGTGGGAAGACCCGGAATATCCGGGTCTGGAGAAACGCTGTCTGAATCTGAGCCCGAGCCGGAGCAGCCGGCAAGCGCCAGCAGCACGCAGCCCAGAAATAATTTTCTGGTCTGAGTAAACATCCCTGTATCCTGATCTGATGAGTATTGGCCGGATTACTTTACCGGCACCACCCGTCGCTTCGCTGCGACAGAATTAAACGGGTGTATAATAACTGAACAGATAGTGGCCGCAATTGTCCCTATGCGACACTTAACCTGCTCAGATCAGGCCTCAGAAAGAATGACTGCCCTCAATGGTGCCGGATACCCCTCGGCAGTTTTTGTTGGGTCATCCGGATCAAGAAAGTCTGGGAGCGAATTGAAACGCATCCAGTCGGTGGTCCGTTGCTCTTCAATACTGGTCTGATTAAGGTCGACCAGACGCGGATTTTTCAGGCCCGCGCGCCGACACCATAACAGCAGCGTATCAACCGATGGTAGAAACCAGACGTTACGCATCATGGCATAGCGGTCTTCTGGCATCAGTACTTCGCCGAGCCTGCCTTCAATCACTAAGGTTTCAAGTACCAGCTGACCACCAGGACGCAGGGTATCCCGCAGCTCCTGCAGGTGATCAATCGGCGACTTGCGGTGGTAAAGAACCCCCATCGAAAACGTCGTATCAAATGCACGCAGGCGTGCGGGTACGTCTTCCATCCTTAAAGGCAACAGGTCGATCGATTGTTTCCCGAGTGCCCGTTCGGCATAACGCTTCAACGCCTGAAACTGCATCAGAAACAACCGGGAAGGGTCGACTCCGATCACCCGTTCGGCACCATCGCCCAACATGCGCCACATGTGATAGCCAGAGCCACACCCGACGTCCAGTACCGTACGCCCCTTGAGAGGAGCAAGATGAGGGCCGACTCTGTCCCACTTCCAGTCCGAGCGCCACTCGGTATCGATATGTGTGTCGAAGAACTGAAACGGCCCTTTACGCCAGGGCATCAGACCACGCAGCCCGGCTTCGACCGCAGCACTTTCTTGTGCTGACAACCCGCGTTTACTCAGGCGAAGGTCATGTGCAGTGAGATCACATGCCTCCGGAGTAATCGCTGGCAACGCATCCAGTGCGTCCAGCCAGCGGGCCTGATCGCCATGCTCTTTGTCATGAAGAAACAGCTGCAGCTGATCCTGTAGAATCTGTCCCCACGGGGCAAATTTACCCTCCTGCAAAAACGCATGAACATCATCAAACCAGGGCAGCAGAGAATCGTCGGAATCAGTCATTATTTTATGGCGAGGTAAGAAACAAAATTAAAGCACTGATACCAACGGATCACTTTTGAGAAACCCGCCGCCAGCAGGCGCTCGCGGTGCACGTCTTCGGTTTCCGGGATCAGTACATTTTCAATGGCACTGCGCTTCTGGGCGATCTCCAGATCGGAATAACCATTCGCCCGCTTGAAGTCGTGGTGCAGGGTATCCTGAATCTGTTGCTCGTCAGCATCAAACGCAATTTTTTCAGAGAGAATCAGTGCGCCACCGTCACAGGTCGCAGCAGCAATGCGCGACAACAATGTCAGACGCTGCTCGGGGGCAATAAACTGCAGAACAAAGTTCAGTGCGGTAACAGAAGCATTCTCAAGTGGGTAGTTGCAGATATCGGCACACACCAGATCAACCTCAGGACCCTCATCGTCCAATGCCAGATAATGCCCGGCGCGCTCCAGCATCGACTGCGAATTATCAATACCTATAATCCGGCAGTCGTCGGTCGTCAACGCGTGGCGCATAGCGAGGGTCACGGCACCGAGTGAACACCCCAGGTCGTATAGATGCGTGCCTGCCTGAGCGTAACGGGCTGCAATAATACCCGACATGGCCACCGTCTCAGCGTACCCCGGAACTGACCGACGGATCATGTCCGGAAATACGCGTGCGACTGCGGTATCAAAGCGGAAATCCGGGACCTTATCGAGGTGAGTCTGATAGATATCGTCGCGGTCGGTCATGTCAGTTCGCTGCGCAGAAGATGAAAAGGCGCAAGTTTACCGGAGCTCAGCGACAACGGCCAATCGTCAGAGCAGCCGGACGCAATTACGACCTTCTTCTTTGGCGGCGTAGAGCCCGGTATCCACCCGCTCCAATGCCGTCACGTAGGATTCACCCTCACGGTGATAGGTCACCCCCAGACTGCAGGTGACTGCAATCCGCTCGTCCTGCCAGTGGAACGCCTGGTCGGCTATTTTACGCCGGATACGTTCCGCCAGACGTTCGAGCGAGCCTTCGGTCGCGCCGACAACGACCACAACAAATTCCTCTCCGCCGTAGCGGTACAGGGTATCGGTATAACGCAGGCTGTCGTCTACCCGGCGTGCGAAATCCGCCAGAATCTGATCGCCGGCAAGATGACCGAAACGATCATTGATCGCTTTGAAGTGATCAATGTCGAGCATGATCAGACCGACGTGTCCGTCCCCGCGGGACCCGTAGCTTTCCAGCTCATTCAGACGGGCCTCCAGGCTGGCCCGGGTGCCGGCTGAGGTCAGGTGATCAATGCGTACTTCACGCTTCAATTGCCGCATCTGCTGCTCGATCGACTCAGCATTGACCAGCAGAACGCCCATCACCGAACCGGATGGTTCAGCCACAGGGCCAACGCTGCACAGTACCGTAAAGCGCTGGCCGTTTTTTCTCTGCAATGTCAGACGGAACATACGATGCCGGTAGTGTCTCAGTTGCCGGTCCGAGGTCATTCTGGCTAACACCCGTTCAAACCGCTCACGCCATTCGTCCGGAACAAAACGACTGATGTTCACGGCTCTGAACTCGTCAGGCCCGACCCCGAACATAGCGGCAGCCCGTCGGTTACTTTCCCGTACGGAGCCATCTGCGGCGAGGTATATCATTCCGCCACGAACGATATCCATCATGCTACTCAGTTTCCGGTAGGTCGCTTCCCGCTCCCGTTCTTCGTCCGCGATACGCCGGTACCAGAGTGATTCCTGAGCGCTGTTCCAGATCAGAGCCCCGAGCACAACCACTGAAAACGCGGCGATGTACAACCCCATTGCCAACCCGGGAGACAGCGCGCCAGAGACCATGAGGTTATAGACCACCACACCCAACGCCAGCGGGCCCATAAGTACCGGAAACAACAAGCGCTCGAACTGACGTCTTCCAACAGACGCGCCAGCATCAGCGGCACGATGCTGAGGGTACAGACGCAGCGTCAATGCCGCCGTCGACAACAGAAACAGAAGTGCCGTATGAAGTGCGACGGTGGAAAAGAAATCCGACGACTGAACATCGGCCGGGTCCAGCAGGTAGACCCCGAGTACTGTGAGAGGAATACTGGCACTGAGCAGCAGCATAAAAGCCCGGAAACCACCGGGGAGCGGTAGTGACGCAGTCATCATCGTCAGTGCAAGGACAATAAATGTAACAGCCGTCGCCGGTGACGGTCGCCCCGGCAGCTCAGTGCTGTATGGATCAGCAATCAACCACTCATCGACACCGAGTGAATACCCGGTCAGGTATTGTGAAAGCGTGGCCAGCATCAGGATCGCAAGCAACAGACCTGCGATCTGCAACCGCGACACCGCACGACGGGTATGAGGACATACCAGCCCGATAGAAATCATCAGGAAACCGATGGCCGTGTTCGCTTTCATGGTGGGAAAGCCATCAATCACGCTCATCAGAGCACGCTGACCAGTAATCCAGCCAAGCAACACCAGTCCGGAGATCAGTGCAATGATCCAGCTTAGAATCTTCTGAAGGGTTGCCGGTGGCTCATCTGAAGCCTCCACCAGCGCTGAGTATTGCGAGAATCCGTCCATGCCTGTGGCTACCCCGCCAATGAGCAATCAGTCTTTCAGTTGTCATCCATCAACGGCAACTGAGCCTCATTAACAGTAGCAGATTCCAGCTCATGTTCCGCCTCAGCGTCTTCGACCAGGGTACGTGACAGCTCTTTTTTAACCCGGACCCCGAGTTTGCGGAAATCATCGGCCTGCTTGACCAGGTTGCCGCGACCGCTGCGCAGCGAATTCCAGGCTTCGTCGTAGCTTTTCTGAACGGTCGAAAGCTGGCTGCCGACTTTTTCGAACCGATCAACGACGATGACCAGCTTGTCGTAGATCTTCCCGGCCTGCTCCGCCAGTTTCTCTGTGCTGCGGTTGCGCCGCTCAATGGCCCAGATATTGGCGACAGTCCGCAGAGTAGCCAGAAGCGTGGTGGGCGTGACCACCACAATCCGGCGCTCAAACGCTTCGTTAAAGAGGCTTTCATCCTGCTGAAACGCCAGCATAAAGGCAGGCTCTACCGGCATAAAAAGAAACACAAAGTCCGGAGAGTTGATGCCTTCGAGCTGGTGATACGCCTTGTCGCTGAGTGAGCGGATGTGCTGACGGACGGCCTCTGTGTGTGCTCTCCCCAGCGCCGACCGACGGTCGCTGTCTTCGCAGTTTACGTAATCGGTGTAGGCATTCAGCGACACCTTAGAATCGACAACGATGTGTTTATCGTCCGGAAGGTTAATCACCACGTCCGGGCGGAAGCGGCGTCCTTCATCATTCTGCAGCTGCTGCTCACGGATAAACTCGATCCCTTCCCGCAGACCCGACTTTTCTAATACAGTTTCAAGAACCAGCTCACCCCAGTTCCCCTGCGTTTTCTTCTCGCCACGCAGTGCTGTGGTTAAGGCGTGCGCCTCGGCGCTCATCTGCTGATTCAGTTGCTGCAGTTCGGTAATCTGGGCCTTGAGTGTCGCCCGGTCGCGAACGTCCGACACATAGACTTCTTCGACTTTTTTCTTCAGTCCGTCCAGTTGCTCTCTGAAGGGCGTCAACAGGCCGTTGATCCCCTGCTGGCTCTGTTCACTGAACTGACGGGTTTTCTGCTCAAAAATCTTCTGCGACAGATTCTCGAATTCTTTCAGCAACTGCTCCCGGGCTTCCTGTAACAGCGTCAGCTTTTCGGCAGACGTACGCTGCTCCTGTTGACGGGCTTCCTGCTCGGTTGCCAGAGCGGCGGTCAGTTCCTGCTCCCGACTCCGCAGCCGGGTTAACTGATTCTGTAACTCCTGCTGCTGCTCAATCTGCTGCTGCAGGTGTTCCTGATTCTGACTGAGGCGTTCCCCGGTGCGGGCAATATCGACACTGAGGGCTTCGCGCTGCCTGCTGGAGTCTTCCAGTGCATCCTGCAGTGACTGGCAACGCGCGTGTAGAGCCTGAAGCTCGGTGTCCTGGCGCTGTTTTTCTTCCTGTATCTGACGCAGATGGTATTCCGCCTCGCGACTGCGACGATCACGCAGCAGCCAGCCAAGGCCCGCCGAGGCGACAACGGCAAGAAGAATCAACCCAATGGATATCAGGTCCGGGCGGTTGAGAAGTGTCTCAGGCATCAGATTTCCAGCAACTCCTGTAGCTGATCACACACCAGATCGGCGCCTGCCGAGTGAATGCTGTGGCCATGATTGTAACCATACGAGACTGCAATGGCCGCCGCTCCTGCGGCATGCGCAGCGCGGATATCATTCACAGAATCACCGATCATCAGTGCCCGCTCTGGCACAGTGCGCTGCCACTCACAGGCAAACTGCACCGGCACGGGTGACGGTTTCTTTTCTTTCAGGTCATCGCCGCAGATCACTTTTACGAAATGATCCTGCCATCCCAGTGAGCGCAGCAACGGTAAGGTAAACAGACGGGGTTTATTGGTAATAAGGATGGCCGGAATAGTCAGCGCCTGGAGAAAGGCCTCTACGCCCGGAAATGCACCCGTCGCTTCGGTCAACACACGGAGGTAAGCGCGATCAAAATGTATCCGCGCGGCACCGACCTCAGCGTCCGGTAACTCCTCCGCGGCTTGCTCACACCCGTCAGCCAGTGCCCGTCGAACCAGTTTATCGGCACCATTACCAATCCAGTGGGATACCTTTTCTATGCCCGCTGGCGCCCGCCCCAGCTCAGTGAGCATAAAGTCGCAGGCGGAGGCCAGATCCGGAACGCTGTCAATCAGCGTTCCATCAAGATCCAGCAGGAGCAGCGCCGGATCTTCTCCTCCGGTCAGGGCACGCACGTCTTCACGGAACAGAGGCATATCAGCCCTGAACCTTGGCAATTTCAGCACGCATTGCCGTGATCACTTCGGCATAATCCGGCTGATTAAAAATCGCCGAGCCGGCAACAAACATATCGGCCCCGGCAGCGCAGATTTCGCCAATATTATCGACTTTCACACCACCATCGATTTCCAGCCGGATGTCGAATCCGGAAGCATCAATTTTCTCCCGGGCCTGACGCAGTTTATCCAGTGTCGCCGGGATAAAAGACTGTCCGCCAAAGCCGGGGTTCACCGACATCAGCAGCACCACATCCAGCTTGTCCATCACATAGTCCATGTAGTGCAACGGCGTCGCCGGATTAAACACCAGGCCCGCTTTACACCCCGCCGACTTAATCAGTTGCAGGCTGCGGTCGATATGGTCAGAGGCCTCCGGGTGGAAGGTAATATACGTCGCCCCCGCCTCCGCAAAATCGCCGATCATGCGGTCAACCGGGCTGACCATCAGATGCACATCAATCGGCGCAGTAACCCCGTGATTGCGCAATGCCTTACACACCATCGGTCCGATCGTCAGATTCGGTACGTAATGGTTGTCCATCACATCAAAGTGCACAACGTCGGCTCCGGCCGCCAGAACGTTATCAACTTCTTCTCCCAGACGGGCGAAATCAGCGGACAGAATGGATGGAGCAATCAGAAAATCCTTCATAAATAACGAAACCGGAGCTGTGAGTGAGGCGCTATTGTAAAGCCTCTGCGGACCCTGTGTCATGGCGTATGCGGAACACTTCTTGCTGGTTTTCCTGCAGAACCGCACGAGTAACGTTTTTATGACGAGGCACAAAGACATATTCGCCCTGCTTCTCGCACTTCTGCTCAGCCTGTCGGCCCCGGCAGTGCTGGCCGAAGAGGATGAAGCAGAGAACGACGGACAGCCAGACGCTGAGGCGGCGATGCCAGCGCGCAGTTACGCTGTGCCGTATCCCCACGCCCGACGACATCAGGCGGTTCTGGAGTATCTGCAACTGAATCAG
This sequence comes from uncultured Thalassolituus sp., assembly GCF_950066645.1. Lineage (GTDB taxonomy): Bacteria > Pseudomonadota > Gammaproteobacteria > Pseudomonadales > Oceanobacteraceae > Thalassolituus. Next base: position 355,301 of record NZ_CATMFB010000002.1, read on the forward strand.
CGACAACAGGAAGCCGTCACTCTGATTGCGGACGAGCAGACCTTTTACGGGCTGTTTCTGCGGGAGCGTTCCGGTCAGCCCCAGGGCGGCGCCCTGTTGCTACACGATCTCGAACAGCATGGTCACTGGCCGGAACTGATAGCGCCGCTGCGGGAGGCCCTGCCTGATCACGGCTGGACGACGCTGGCCATCGAACTCCCCACGCCGACACCCGCGCCTCTCCCACCCAGACCCGAGCCCACAACCGATACGCCCGATGACGCGGGTGGGGATACCGGGGAATCCAGTGAAGATGAGCCAGTCACAACTGCCGCAACCGAGCCCGAGGACCCCCAAACGGACCCCGAAGATAATGACGGAATTAACGCTGCAACAGAGCCTCAGGACGACGAAGACGACACCCCGGGTGGAGATCCCGCCGACATGTCCGCTGAGCCTCCTCTGCCACCGCTGGGAGAACTGCCCCAACCCGATGCCCCCTCTCCTCCACCGCCCGCCGACGAACCCGCGCCGGATCTGCGGCAGAAGTTTGCCGCAGAGGTGCGATCACGGATCGCCTCAGGCCTTGAGTATCTGGGACAACGTGGCCAGCTCAATCTGGTTCTGATTGCCAGTGGCGACAGCGCCGTCTGGGCTGCAGGGCTGATTGAGGCGCGACAACGGGACAACGACAATGCCCGGGGGATAGCGCTGGGGTTGATTGACGCTCGCGAGCACCCAGCCAGTCAGCTCACGCTGACACAGGTACTCGAGACCCTCGACGTACCGGTACTCGATCTGGTGACGGCCGATAACCGCACACCAGAGTGGTCGGTCAGAGAACGCAGAGGTGCAATGGCGAGAAGGCACAGGGGCGGTTATCAGCAGATACGCTTAGAAGGCAGCGGTCACGCCAACCCTCTGGTCGTGCGCCGTATCCGCGGTTGGCTGAAGACCAATGCGGCAGGGACAGAGCTTAAAGATATCCCTGACTGATCTGAGTCAGAAAACCGCAAAAAAAGTCAGGCAATTCTTCCGGGCTTTTCTACACTTTTGATTCAGGAAACACCAATGAGGGATCCAGCGTGTCCGCTCCCGTATTTATCACCGCCGCCAGTATTTCTGCCGAACTCCATCAGGCCATGATGGAAGCCCGCGGACTTGCGCTGACCGCCAAGAATGCCCGTGCGCTCGCAGTCCGGGCAGGCAGCCGCACGGTCGGCTTCCGTGCAATTACCGATTTTATCGAAGAACTGGCCAGCGCCATTATTCAGCAGTCTCAGGCAATCAATAACGATGCTGAGCATCTGTCCAATCAGGCGGTATCGGCATGGCGCTCTGATATGGCGAACGAACGCTTTCACTGGGTCAGAGCCCAGAACTCGACACACGCAGACTCCATTTCAGGGCGGATACTTGCCTGCGAACAACGCAGCGGGTCGCTCAATCAGGAACTGCAACACGGGCTACGACGCCTGATTGATCAACTGGAAGAAAGCCGTAAACACATCCGCACAGCGAACCTGATCGCCACGTCCAGTCATGTGGAAGCCTCCAGTGCCGGCGACTTCCGGGGTCAGCTCGAAGTGATCGCCGACAACATCCGTGAGACTGCCGAACGCATCGGTGGCCACCTGAACCGGGCAAATGCCCTCCTCAGTCAGAACCACAGGGAAAGGAAAGCCGCATGTTAGCCACAGTCCTCTATGAACAGGATGATCACCGCTGGATTATGTTCGGCCGTGACGCGAACAAACCCGACGGTATTATTGATACTAACCAGTATCTGATTCAGAGCGGCAATCAGGCGATACTGCTTGATCCGGGCGGCATTGAACTGTTCGCACCTATGCTCTCTGCGGTACTGAAATACGTCCCCGCCGAACAGATAACCCATCTGTTTGCGTCCCATCAGGACCCCGACATCATTTCATCACTGGGGCTCTGGGATCAGGCGTTACCTAAGGCCGAACTCTACTCGCCCTGGTTATGGGAAAGTTTTATCCGTCATTTTGGCATGGAGAGTATCCGCTTCCGGGCCATTCCTGATGAAGGTATGACCATTCAGGTGGGACATACACAGCTGCAGTTTATTCCGGCCCATTACCTTCACTCCTCGGGCAACTTTCATGTCTGGGACGCTAAGGCGGGAATTTTAATGAGTGGCGATGTCGGTGCGGCCATGGAGCCCACCGATGCGCCGCTCTGGGTCGACAACATGGAACGTCACGCACCCAAAATGAAGAAGTTCCACCAGCGCTGGATGCCGTCAAACGACGCTAAGCTCGACTGGATCCGCCGGGTGCGCCAGCTCAATGTAAAAGTCATGGCACCCCAGCATGGGCGCCTTTTCAAGCAGCCTCAGGTCGGAGAATTTCTCGACTGGTTTGAGACTCTGCCCGTCGGCATCGCGATCAAGTAAGCCTTACCTCACCGGCGCACGGATCACGACATACGGGTCGCCGTGGCCGGAGATTGCATCCAGTTCTTCCTGCGACAGCCAGTCACTGGCTGACTGTCCACTCAACCGCGCCAGTTCCTTCAGGGCATGGGCCCAGGTACAACCATTGGCGAACAGCATTCCCTCACTGTCCAGAGTGCCACCCTGGTTGCGATATCCGAGAGCACTGCAGTGCGCGGGGCCAGAATCCAGACGCCGGGCGTGGGCAAGAAGGACTTCCGGGCGGGTATGTGTCAGCAGCACACGGGTTTTGACCTGAGGTGGAAACAACAGACTGATCACTTCATCCGACGCCATGGCGTGTGCCTCAGTCTGATCACGGGGAACCCGGAAGCGCCCGGGTTCCAGCAGACAGATCACGCTGTGCGAAACGCCAAGACTGCGCAGGCGATCACTGGCCAGTAAGGCCTGCTGCAGCTGAAATGCTCCACAGGCGACCAGTTGCAGGGCCGCACCACAATGCCCGCGCACGCAGATGGCACCATCATTCACCAGTTTCAGTGCCTGAGAAGATGTCAGCCGCACCGGCATGACGGATTTGGGCACCACCAGATTCCAGATAACACCGAGGTCACCGTAGCAGGCCTGCAGACAGGCAATCGCACTGTTGGCATCCACCGGGAATACCACACGGGACACGTCGCTCATTTCGCCCAGCAATGCTTCACCCAGCACCGGATCCTGGTGAGACTGCTCGTTTTTTCCGTTTTCCCAGACGTGCGACGTACTGATGACTGGCAGGCCCGCCCACCCTGCCGGCTCTCCCGCCTCTTTCTGGTGTCGGGCAAAAATCATCGCCTGACGCAGGGCCCCCAGCATTTTGACCGCAAAGGCCTCATAACTGACGACCAGGTTCAGTCCGCGCTGATTCGCCAGACAGGCACTGACTACGGCCTCCTCATTCAACGCAGTAATCACACCACCATACAGAGATTCAGGCGTACCCGGTTCAGGCTCAGTCACGCGGTGCTGCAGGAGATCGAGAGTCTGATTCATCCGGTTCGAGGACAGCTCATCCGGGTTACCAATGCGCACCCGCAGATGTGGATTAACCTCCACCAGATCGGTGAAATATCCATCCAGAGCGGCCATTGGCGATAGCGGATGATCACACCAGTGTGGCTCGTGACGTTGCACCGTAACTTCCGCAGGGCGCCGGGGGGCCTTGGGTTGAATCAGCTCCGCTGCGGCAGCCTTCCAGGTGGCTTCAGGCTGGTACAGCGCCGCCGCGCCCTTATGAAAAAACGTCTGCGCTTCTGTGCTGTGGTGCAGGTCCGCACCGAGTGGTAACCCGTGCGCGGCATTGGTGCCCGCCCCGGGAAAGCCAAACCCTTTTATCGTGCTGGCGATACAGTACGGCATCGCCACCGGGTAGCCATTGCCGCTCGTCTCTGCCTGTTCACCCAGCGCTTCCAGTTCCCGTTCCATCCGGAAAATCGCACAGACAAAAGCCGCCGGATCTTTACCGTCGATAATGAAAGGGGCGAACCCCTGATGGCGCAGATGTTGGCTTAACCAGGTCACCCCGCCCTGTTGTTCCGTCGTAGTCCGCTGATCAATGCGCCGGCCATTCGCAATCATCACAGGAGACACCAGCCCACTGTCGCGGGCACGCCACCAGCGGGCTGCCCAATCACTGCCGCGCTGTTCTTCAAACGCACCATCGCTCAGGAATGCGACCAGCCGTTCCCCAGGCAACGGCTGATGCACGTACTGAAGTCCACCAAATCCCAGATAGCCGCCTTCCATCCGGGCCCCCGCCGTATGGACATTCACGTGACTGCCGAGCGGCGACAGCGGCCGGCCGTCGGGTCCGATCTGATAACGATAAAAATCAGAGACAAACTGACTGAGACCATCGTCATTCAGGGGGTACGCCCTCCGGCGTGCAGGCAGCGCGGTTCCGGTCAGCAACTGCAGTGCATCAATGGCTGCGACACAGTGCCCCTGACCCATTAACCAGTCCCGGTGCGTGCCCGTCAACGTATTCAGTGCCAGCAGAGCAGCGTACGCAGGCACCATATTGAGTGATCCGCCGGTATGCCCCTGAGGATCCACTTTAAAATCGCTACTGTTCAGTGGCGTCCCGTCAAGGCGGATCTGACGGGCATAGGTCATATGAACCACCAACCACATGGCACTGTTGGTAACGACATCCAGAGCACGAAGTACGCGATAGCAGTCTGCGGCATCGGCAATTGCCCCTTCGCGTACAAGAATATCGGCCAGAGCAGCCACCTGCTCCACGGTCTCCGGACTGTGAGTGATGACACCGCACCCTGCTGCCCAGCGCTGAGCCTCTTCGCCAGATATCCCGGGTATCGCCGCCGGATGTTCCATACTGCTCAACTGAGTTGTCATAGTGAAGCCACTCGTCAAAGAAAAAACCCAGTCTAAGAGAGGCTCAGGGGGTGAGTAATTGCGCTGCATCAAGAGAAGAGATATTTACAGTTTGCATTGCCCCCTGTGGCTATAACACGTTAAATAGCGTCTGCCCCGCACATAACCGGACAGAACACCCCGATATGGATCTACCGATTTTTCAGATAGACGCATTTACAAGCACCGAAGGCTCCTTGTTCAGCGGCAACGCCGCGGCGGTTGTTCCCCTGCACCAGTGGCTGAGCGATGCTGAAATGCTGGCCATTGCGGCAGAAAACAATCTGTCTGAAACCAGTTTTTTTGTCCGCCAGACTGATGGCACCTATGCAATCCGCTGGTTTACCCCCACTGCCGAGGTAGACCTCTGTGGGCACGCCACCCTCGCTGCTGCTCATGTCATTCATCAGGTACTTGGCGATGAACGTGAAGAACTGCCGCTGACCTGTGGTGTAGGTAACATCTCCGTCACTGTGATTGATGGGGAGTCGCCGGAATATGAGCTGAACTTTCCCAATCGGGCCCCCGAACCGTTAAAAGGTAAACGCCTGCTTAATCAGGTTGCGAAAGCACTGGGGGTACCCGTGGTGGCTCTGCATCAGTCCCGCGATCTGATTGCAGAACTCGCAGATGCAGAGACTTTGAAAAGCTGCCAGCCTGATTTTTCGCTGATCAAAGCACTGGATATCTTCGGTCTGGCCATAACCGCGCCGGGGGGTAGCGAAGGTCTGGACTTCGTCTGCCGTTTCTTCGCACCACAGCAGGGAATCGACGAAGATCCAGTGACAGGCTCTGCTTATTGTTCACTGGCTCCGCTCTGGGCTGAGCGCCTGGAAAAACATCAGTTGTCGGCGCGTCAGTGCTCCCAACGGGGTGGCGATGTCAGCCTGACGGTCGGGGAAGACACGGTGGGTATCCGCGGGACAACCTTTCACTTTATGCAGGGTGTTATCCGCCTGCCGGATTGATCCTGAAGCAATCAGAGCTAAAGTGTATAGATGATCTCATCCAATCTGCCGCCACTTCAGCCCGGACTGTCACCTGCGACGAATACCACGCAGGAGGAGCGGTCACGCAACCGGGAACCGTTGCAGACCGATGAGGATGCCCGTCGCCAGACGAGTAACGTAATAGATGGTGAGTATTTTCCCGCGATCCCTGACGAAGAAACCCTCGCAACACTCGCCGGTGACCGCCAGGGTGCTTCCGCCACACCCGCTGACCCTTACAGCGAAACGGCCAGTCTGAGTGGCCAGAGCCGGCGTGGATCAATCATTGACCTCTACGCCTGACCTCAGGGCATCAAGCTGCGGCAGAGTGTAGCGATTCTTTTCCGAATCCCCCCACCCAAGAGGTGCTGAATACCGGTCAGAGATGTGACGGACCTGAATGTCCGTGAGCTGAAGATGACTTGTCTTCTGCTCTGCAGTGAGCGCCGTATCGCGGACATGCAGCAAAGCCTGACCCGTTGTTTCTAACCGTTGCCGGCTATGAAGGTGAGTGATGACGGCGCCCTGTTCGTCGGTTAGAGTGGCTGTCACGGTCACCACCCCGGGCTCGTACACCTCCACCCTTAGCGGAATCTGCCAGATACCCTGTTCGATAAAAGGCTGCCCTGTGCCTTTTACAACGGCGACCGGTTCAAACACTTCGGTCGCCAGGGATACCTGGACCGCATTTTCACCAGGAATCCGCAGGACAGCCTGAAGGCGAAGCTGTGTCGGCCATTGGGGTGAAGACATCACTGAAATACGCCCCGTGATCCGGTCCGCCTCTACCGTCCAGCCCGGAGTAATATCCGCGACAAAGTTACCCTGCCCGGTCGTGACCCACACCATAAATTCGTAATCGTCAGGCAGATCACCGCGACTCATTTCAAGTACGACTCTGGCCACCAGAGGCTCATCTCGGCGAAATCTGTATTCAGGGCTCTGTATCAGAAGACGCCCGGCAAGATGGCGCGCATCAAATAATGCGGCGTCACTGGCACGGTAAATAGTTTCACCCACCGCAGCGGGTGCACTGACGTCGTCGGGTTCGCCTGCAGCGGTCGCAGGCAGCGCTGCTAAGTCTGCCTCGCTCGGAAGCGGCGACGACAGCAAATGGAAAGACAATGCGGTAATCACACCGGGTAACAGGAGAATTACGGCCAGCACCCAGCGGCCGGAAGCATTCGTCATGTCGGTATCACCTTATTGTTATTCTTAAAATTCAGGTGCAGGGTCTGACCTGCCACTCCTGTCAGTGTAGACCTAAATCTCCCTTTCTGGCCGCTTTTGATAACGTAATCACGGCCAGAAAGTAACACTTCGTAACTATTGCGAGCGCATGTCATTCAGACAGAATCTGTTCATTTATGACCAGATGGCCTGAGTCTTCTATATACAAAGCCCGCCACACGGGCGATATTGTCCACTCTGCCATGTCGTCCCGTACGAGGAATAATAATAATGAAGACAGGACATCTACTGGCGGCCGCTCTGCTGGCTTCAGCAGCCACAACGGGCCATGCCGCACAATATGTAATCACTACCCATCAGGCCGAAGATGCCACTCCAACGCGTCTGCAGCAGTGGTTTCCTGCACTGACACTGAAACGTCGTATGGCGGATCGCCGGCGCTGGGTAATCAATCTGCCCGACGATCGCCGCAGCCAGTGGATTGAAGCCCTGCAGGCCAGTGGCCTGATCCGCACGATTGAAGAAGATATCCACGTTACCGCCAAATACGTGCCGGCAGACCCGATGGTGGGCCAGCAATGGGGGCTGTTCAGTGAGATTGCCGGGATCAATGCCTTCCCTGCGTGGGACATTGCCGATGGCAGTGGCGCAGTGATTGCGGTCGCTGACACTGGCTATGTACCTCACCCGGATCTGGATGCGAACCGCCTGCCGGGCTACGACATGATTTCCAGCTCCAGCGCTGCCCGCGATGGCGACGGACGCGACGGCAATGCCATTGATGAAGGCGATTACACCACCTTCTGGAACTGCGGCTTTTCCAGTAACTCTTCCTGGCATGGTGCCCATGTCGCCGGGATTGCCAATGCAGTAACCGACAATGGTACAGGGATCGCGGGCGTTGCTCCGGGCGCCCGGTTTGTCCCTGTGCGGGTGCTTGGCTCCTGTGGCGGATCGCTTTCGGATATTGCCGACGGCGTAATGTGGTCAGCCGGCCTCAGCGTCGATGGCGCCCCAGTGAATGCTAACCCGGCCGATGTCATCAACCTGTCGCTGGGCGGCGCGGGCACCTGCCCTTCGTTTATGCAGGATGCTATTGATGCCGCGACCGACGCAGGCTCCGTCGTCGTTGTCGCCGCTGGTAATGAAAACGTTAATGCGTCGGGGTCAGTGCCAGCCAACTGCAATAACGTAATTACAGTCGCATCGGTTGGTGTGGATGGCGCCCGCGCCAGTTACTCGAATTTTGGCGATGTTGTCGATATCGCAGCGCCGGGAGGTGGCAATGGTGAGGCAATTATCAGCACCATCGACAGCGGCACCCGGGGACGCGAAGGCGCGGCATATGCAGGATACCAGGGCACGTCTATGGCAGCACCACAGGTGGCTGGTGTGGTTGCTCTGATCCGCTCCGCAGACCCCTTGATTACTCCGGCGGAAATCACCAGCCTGCTGGTGAACACCGCGCGTCCGTTCAGCGCTTCTTGTGAGGGCTGTGGTGCAGGTGTGGTGGACGCTTACGCTGCGCTCAGCACGCTGACCGGAACCACGCCAGACACACCGGAAGAACCCGGGGAACCAGAAGAACCTCAGGAGCCGGAAGTGATCAGTGTGACCTACGGCGGCGCAACCAATGCCCGCCTTAACGACGCCAGCCGTTACTTCTGGTTCTTTACCCGTCAGGGCGTCACCAGCATCCCGCTTGTCGTGGCTGCAGAAGGCAGTAATGGGGCGTTGTCCGTGCAGATAGATCATGCATCTCATAATGAGCTGAGTGTGGTTCTCACGTCACCGGATGGTCGCCAGACCGCTATGACGCGCACATCGGTCAGTGGCCAGACAGGCACATACGGTGCAGCCGCATCCGGTGAGCCAGGCACGTATCTGCTGACCGTCACAGATCGCAATGTCGGTAATACAGGCACGTTACGCCACTTCAGCCTGACTCAGGACGAAGTGCAGTAATCCTCGCAATACCTAACACTTAGGAATCAGAACCAATGAGACTACAAAAACTTTTCGTTTTTGTAGTCTCATACACTATTCCTATTTTTAAATACCTGGCCTGTTACGTCATTCAGGCGAATGCCTGACCATACCGCTAAGCCGGAATAATCTGCAATATCTCACCAAGAAGAATAAGGATATTGCGATGAAACCTATGCTCCCCGAGGGTCTCGAACGGACCCTGATTACTCCCTTTCTGGTCATGTTCAGTCCTCTGACTGAGGCTGACAAAAGCGAACTCGGCAGGCTCTGCCGGGAGAATCACGATTATTTTATGGATCAGGTGAACCAGCATGGGGGGATTCTCTTCCGTGGTTTTACCGCCCCGGGCTCTGATGAGTTCGATCTCTTCGTAAACGAACAACTGCAGCTGGCTCCCTGGAATTCATTTAACAGCAAAGGCACCCCCACCTTTGTGGCGAACTGGCTACGCAAGTGGTCGGAAAAGATTCTGGGGGCTGGCGACTACCGTCGCTATCTTGGCAAATCTACCGTGCGTCTCGGACCTGTCGAAAACTCCATTCAGGGGCCTCATGTCGAGGGAGGTGGCCTGCCCCAACGTTCCCGTTATCTCGCCCTCTGCTGCCAGCAACCCGGCGAATATCAGGCAGAAACCGGCATGGCCGATTTTTCTTCGGTGATAGACCGGTTACCGGCTGCCTTACAGGAAAAATTTCTTAAGGGGTGGAATAAATACAGCTACACAACCGCACGTCCACTGGGATGGCTCGACAAGCTCATTCTTAACCTCAGTCCGATGGCGGTCGAAGTAAAAGAGGATGGCCACGGTATTCTCACTGGCAAACTCTGCCCTGCCGCATGCTATGTCCCGGAAACAGACAGCATTGCTGTACAGCCCTGGTCATTTGCCCGCAATGCCAACGGCCAGGTGCACAAGGCAGCACAGGAAGTGTTCCATGACAGAGGCGAGATCATCCGTGATTCGACCGCCGATGCACTGAACATGAACTGGGATCTGGTCGATGAAAACGGTGATTCTCTTGGTTGGAGCGAAGAAGAACAGTACCAGTTCTTCCACACCATATTCAGTGAAGCGCACCTGATGGCATGGCAGAAAGGGGATGTCGCTCTGATTGACAACGTCCGCCTGGGTCACTGGCGGATGAATGGCATTCAGGGCAACCGCCAACTGATTCAGGTTCAGGCCAACCCATTTAACGTGCTCGAACATCTGGTGCACTCCGGCACGGAGAGCGATGCAGAGCCGGCACTGGCATAACCTGTTTCTGCGAGACAAAAAAAAGCCGCTCAAGAGAGCGGCTTTTTCACGCGTGTGAGCAATAACTTACTGCTCAACACCCTTCATAGTCAGCTTAACGCGACCTTTTGGATCAACGTCCATCACGTGAACCTTAACCATCTGACCTTCGCTCAGGAAGTCTGACACGTTTTCAACACGATCTTCGCTGATCTGAGAAATGTGCAGCAGACCATCCTTGCCCGGCAGTACGGTGATGAAAGCACCGAAGTCAACGATCTTGCTGACCTTACCTTCGTAAGTTACGCCCACTTCGATATCAGCAGTGATACCTTCGATCATGCTCTTAGCCGCATCAGCGCTGGCTTTGTCAGTCGCGAAGATTTTGATTTCACCGTCGTCGTTGATATCAACAGAAGCACCAGTCTTCTCAGTGATGTCACGGATGGTTGCACCACCTTTACCAATCACGTCACGGATCTTGTCTGAAGCAATCTTCATGGTCGTCATGGTAGGTGCGTTCTCAGACAGCTCTTTACGAGGTTCTGCGATCACTTTGTTCATGTCGTTCAGGATGCTCAGACGTGCCGCCTTCGCTTTTTCCAGAGCGATTTCCATGATCTGCTCAGTGATACCTTCGATCTTGATATCCATCTGCAGTGCAGTGATACCTTCGTCAGTACCCGCTACTTTAAAGTCCATGTCACCCAGGTGATCTTCGTCACCCAGGATGTCGGTCAGTACAGCGAACTGCTCGCCTTCTTTAACCAGACCCATAGCGATACCAGCAACTGGTGCCTTGATCGGCACACCCGCGTCCATCAGAGCCAGAGATGCACCACATACAGACGCCATGGAAGACGAACCGTTAGATTCGGTGATCTCAGATACAACGCGGATGGTGTATGGGAATTCGTCCTGAGTTGGCATCATTGCCTGAACACCACGACGGGCCAGACGACCGTGACCAATCTCACGACGACCTGGAGAACCCATACGACCAGCTTCACCTACAGAGAATGGAGGGAAGTTATAGTGGAACAGGAACGGATCAGTCTGGGTACCGTGCAGGAAGTCGATCATCTGCGCGTCACGGGCAGAACCCAGAGTCGTAGCAACGATCGCCTGAGTTTCACCACGGGTGAAGATCGCAGAACCGTGAGTCGTCTTCAGAACACCAGTTTCGATGGTCAGTGGACGTACGGTGTCGTTATCACGACCGTCGATACGTGGCTGGCCTTCGATAACGCGGTTACGAACCACTTCGTACTTCAGTTCGCCAACCATCTCGGCGATTTCGTCAGCAGTGAAGCCTTCTTCGCCTTCAGCCGCTGCCAGTTTTTCAACCGCTGCCGCTTTAACTTCGTCCAGCTTAGCGTAACGAGCCATCTTGTCAGAGATGGTGTAGGCTTCGCCGATACCGGCAGCCGCTTCTGCTTTAACAGCGTTGTACAGAGCTTCGTTACGGGCTTCTGCAGTCCAGTCCCAACGCTCAACACCCAGTTCAGCCGTCCACTCGCTGATCGCAGTGATGGCGCTCTGGAAAGATTTGTGCGCGAACAGAACCGCACCCAGCATTTCGTCTTCGGTCAGTTCGTCAGCTTCTGATTCAACCATCAGAACCGCGTCTTTAGTACCAGCCACAACCATGTCCAGCAGAGACTCTTCCAGCTGTGCATCGGTTGGGTTCAGCATGTAGCCGTCTTCGTCAGTGAAACCAACGCGGGCTGCACCGATAGGACCATTGAAAGGCACACCAGACACTGCCAGAGCCGCAGATACAGCGATCATTGCGCAGATGTCAGGATCAACGCCTTTTTCAGAGGCCATGACCGTAGGGATCACCTGAACTTCGTTCAGGAAGCCTTCCGGGAACAGAGGGCGGATAGGGCGGTCGATCAGACGTGAAGTCAGGGTTTCTTTCTCAGAAGGACGACCTTCACGCTTCAGGTAACCACCCGGGATACGGCCAGCGGCGTACATTTTTTCCTGGTAGTGAACAGACAGCGGGAAGAAATCCTGGCCCGGCTTGGTGCTCTTAGCAGCAACAACCGTTGCCAGTACCTGAGTCTTGCCGATCGTTGCGAGAACTGCACCATCCGCCTGACGGGCGATACGGCCAGTTTCGAGAGTGACGGTCTGACCGCCGAATTCAAACGTTTTTGTCTTAGCAACAGGGATATTGCTCATTCAGTCTTTCCTTAATTTTTGTATGAGTTCCCTACGCTACTGCCGGTGCTTCTAAACATTTACCCTCGGTGAAGGAAAATGGTTAGAAGCACCACCGTGATTTACTTTATACACGGGGTTGGCACCACAGCATTCGCAGGATGTTTGGCAGAGATATGAGAAGTACAAAAAATAAGAGCCGCACTTGGCGACCCTTATCTTGCTGTCTTAGCGACGCAGACCCAGCTTCTTGATCAGCTCAAGGTAGCGGTTAGCATCTTTGCCTTTCAGGTAGTCCAGCAGCTTACGACGCTGGTTAACCATGCGAATCAGACCACGACGTGAGTGGTGATCTTTTTTGTTCGCCTTGAAGTGATCCTGCAGACCATTGATGTTGTAGGTCAGCAGAGCAACCTGTACTTCAGGGGAACCAGTATCGCCTTCAGCAGTTTGAAACTCTTTTACCAGTTCAGCTTTCTTTTCAGCAGACAGTGCCATTTTCATAACTCCGTTCAATGTGCTTGAGATCACATCACCACCGTGCACATTTACAGTGGCATGCGTTGTCACCGACGGTGACAGTTGTACCTTCCGGCTCAGGACGGCAGGTTGACCTGCAACAATCTCTGAGAGCGGATAACGCCGTTTTCTATGTAGCCGATGCCAGTAAGAACACGAACGTCAGATTCAACGGCCCATAATTGTACAGAAGGACAATCTTCCAGGCCAGTTTTTATTGCCTGCCCCTGCAGCATACGTGCGGCCTCCGAGACCGTCAGTTCTACGACAGGCCAGGACTCCGGAAGCGCAGTCTCTGCGGGCATCAGCAGCGAATCGAGCGCACCTTTGTCGTCGCCGGATTGTTCCGCGAGTGACTCAAGCCCTTCCAGTGTGTGCGACATACTTTCGTCGTAAGGGCCTGAGTGAGTGCGATGTAAATCCTGCACAAACGCACCACACCCGAGCGCCTCACCAATGTCTTCAACCAGTGTGCGGATATAGGTCCCTTTGGAGCAACGCACACTCAGATCCAGGGTCGTGTCCGTGGCGTGATGCAGCGTCAGCTCATGGATCTGAATCACGCGACGCTTTTTCTCAGCCACGGCGCGCATTTCTTCCTGCGACATGCCCTGACGAGCCAGCTCATACAACGGCTTGCCGTTCATCTTCAACGCTGAGAACATCGGTGGAACCTGCTCAACGTCACCACGAAAGTCGTTGAGCACCGCTTCAATGCGATCATCATCAAACACGGGCACAGGCCGCTCTTCAAGCACCTCACCTTCTTTATCGCCGGTGCTGCGTACCTGACCAAGAAAGGCCGTGGTACGGTAGCCTTTATCAGAATCGAGCAATAACTGAGAAAACTTAGTGGCCTCCCCCAGACAGATCGGCAGAACACCGCTGGCCTCCGGGTCGAGGGCGCCGGTATGACCGGCTTTATTGGCATTGAACAGGCGTTTAACGCGTTGCAGTACCTGATTGGAACTGAGTCCTAATGGTTTATTCACCACCAGAATACCGGTAATGTCCCGGCCCTTTTTCTTGCGCGCCATGTCAGTCCTGTTCGTCGTCCTTATGGCGGGCGTCGTCTTCTGAGCGGGCCTGTTTGATCAACCCCGTCAGGAAATGACCACGTTCCAGCGACTCGTCATAGTGAAAACGCAGTTGCGGAGTCACACGGGTACGCAGAATTTTGGCAAGTTCTGAACGCAGGTAGCCTGCTGCTTCATTCAGAATTTTGCTGGCCGTTGCACGGATCTCGGCATCGGTTTCGCCTTTGGCGCCCATTACTGTGAAATAGATATCGGCATAACCCAGGTCTTTCGCGACCTTCACCTGATTAAGCGTCACCATGCCCAGCTTCGGGTTTTTCATTTCAAACTGAATCATCTGCGCGACTTCGCGCTGAATCTGCTCTCCCAGTCGGGAGGTACGGCTGAAATCTTTTGGCATTCTCTTTTCTCCAGAGACACCAAAGCCCGGATGAGTCCGGGCTTTGGTTATTCAGACTGCTCGGGCTGAATTACAGCGTACGGGCAACTTCTTTCACGTCGAAGACTTCGATCTGATCGCCTGGGCGAACATCCTGATAGTTCTTCACGCCGATACCACATTCGGTGCTCTGACGAACTTCCTGAACGTCGTCTTTAAAGCGACGCAGAGATTCCAGTTCACCTTCGTAGATCACTACGTTATCGCGCAGTACACGGATCTTCTTATTACGGTATACCGTACCTTCCGTCACCATACAGCCAGCAATCTGACCGAACTTAGGCGACTTGAAGACATCACGCACTTCAGCGATACCAACGATTTCTTCGCGCAGCTCTGGCGCCAGAAGACCGGCCATCGCCTGCTTAACATCGTCGATCAGATCGTAGATTACGCTGTAGTAGCGCATATCAACGTCGTTGTTTTCAACTACACGCTTGGCGGCGTTATCCGCACGAACGTTAAAGCCGAATACAACCGCGCTTGCAGCAACCGCGAGAGTCGCATCAGTTTCGGTGATACCACCAACACCTGAGGCGACCACGTTCACTTTCACTTCGTCAGTTGCCAGCTTCTGCAGCGAAGATACGATCGCTTCCAGAGAGCCACGAACGTCGGTCTTAACCACGACATTCAGTGAAGCAACTTCACCTTCAGCCATACCAGCAAAGAGCGCATCCAGTTTCGCAGCCTGCTGGCGCTGCTGGTGCTGTTCTTTCATTTTGGTTTCACGGAATTCAGCTACTTCACGTGCCTTCTTCTCGTTCTCAACCACCATGAAGTTATCGCCAGCATCCGGTGTACCATTCAGACCCAGAATCTCTACCGGAATAGACGGACCTGCAGACTCGGTCTGCTTACCATTTTCGTCCAGCAGTGCACGGGCACGACCCCAGCAGGTACCTGCCAGAACCACGTCGCCTTTCTTCAGAGTACCGTTCTGAACCAGCAGCGTTGCCACCGGACCGCGACCTTTATCCAGACGCGATTCAACAACCACACCCTGACCCGGGCCTACGAAGTGAGCCTTAAGCTCAAGCAGTTCGGCCTGCAGCAGAACAGCTTCGAGCAGTTCATCAATACCCTGACCGGTTTTCGCAGACACTGGGATAAACGGAACATCACCGCCCCAGTCTTCCGGAATAACGTCACGCGCTGACAGTTCGTTTTTAACACGATCCGGATCAGCGGTTTCTTTATCCATCTTGTTCACGGCAACAACCAGAGGAACACCCGCTGATTTCGCGTGCTGTACGGCTTCTTCCGTCTGTGGCATCACACCATCGTCGGCGGCAACCACCAGGATAACGACGTCAGTGGCCTGCGCACCACGGGCACGCATTGCCGTAAAGGCTGCGTGTCCAGGTGTATCCAGGAAGGACACCATGCCACGGTCAGTTTCTACGTGGTATGCGCCAATATGCTGGGTAATACCACCGGCTTCGCCAGAAGCAACACGTGAGCTACGGATGTAATCCAGCAGAGACGTTTTACCATGGTCAACGTGACCCATAACGGTCACAACCGGAGCACGCGGCTGCTCTTCGCTGCTGTAGCTCACAGATTCGGTCACGTCCTGCTCAAGCTGGTTATCAGCGATCAGTTTCGAAACCTTGTGACCCATTTCTTCAACCACAAGCGAGGCAGTGTCCTGATCCAGAGTCTGGTTAATGGTCGCCATGACGCCCATTTTCATCAGCTCTTTAATCACTTCACCCGCTTTGACGGCCATCTTCGAAGCAAGGTCACCGACAGTGATTGCTTCTGGCAGTTCAACTTCACGAATCACTGGCGCAGTCGGCTTAGTGAAGGCGTGATCATTTGACTGACCGCGACCACGTCCGCCTTTGAGCTTGCCACCTTTACCACCACGACGGTGACCACGGTTACGATCGCCGCTGTTATTGTCGTCATCATCGAAACGACTGTCGCGGGACTCGTGACGCTTAGCAGGCTTAGCCTTTTTACGATGCTCTTCCTGACGCGCCTGAGCTGCTTCTGCTGCCGCACGTTTCTGAGCAGCATCTTCTTCTGGCTCAGCTGCTTTCGGCTTAGCTTTCGCTGCCGGCTTGTTACGCGGCGCAGCCTCTTTTACTGGCTCAGCAGCAGGCGCTGCTGCAGTTTCTTCAGCCTGAGGTTCAGCAGCGGTTTTCGCCGCAGCTTCTTCGGCTGCCGCTTTTTCCGCAGCTTCCTGAGCTTTCAGGGCTGCTGCTTTTTCTTCTGCAAGACGTGCTTCTTCTTCCTGACGTGCTTTTTCAGCAGCCAGATCGACATCTTCACGTTTTACATAAGTACGCTTTTTACGTACTTCAATATTGACCGCCTTCTTACCACCCTGACCAGTTTTCAGAGTGTGCGTGACCTTGCGGGTCAGCGTAATTTTCTTAGGCTCACCGGTCGCTTCGCCGTGGCTTTTCTTCAGAAACTGAAGCAGTGACTGCTTCTGTTCGTCTGTCACTTTCTCATCCTCAGCTTTCTGAGGAAGGCCAGCTTCTTTCATCTGAGAGAGAAGCCGGTCAGTGCTCGTCCCTACCACGTCGGCGAGTTCTTTAACTGTTACATCAGCCATACGTTTCTCCTATGCCGGGCGAGTAATTAATCGTTGCCTTCAAACCAAGGCTTACGGGCGGTCATGATAAGCTCACCCGCTTTTTCTTCCGTCATCCCTTCGATATCCAACAGGTCGTCGATGGACTGCTCGGCAAGATCTTCCATCGTTGCGATACCTTTGCTGGCCAGGACCAGAGCAAGATGCTTATCCATGCCTTCCATGCTCAACAGATCTTCAGCTGGCTCTGCGGCTTCCAGCTTCTCTTCAGAAGCAATAGCCTGAGTCAGAAGAACGTCTTTCGCACGGTTGCGCAGTTCGCTCACGACATCTTCGTCGAGACCGTCGATCTGCAGCATTTCTTCCATTGGGACGTAAGCGATTTCTTCCAGAGTCGTGAAGCCTTCTTCTACCAGCAGAGTGGCGAAGTCATCGTCGATATCCAGCGCCTGCATAAAGTGCTCGATAAAGCCTGCTGCTTCTTCGTTCTGTTTCTCGACCGCTTCTTCCTCGGTCATTACATTGATTTCCCAGCCGGTCAGTTCTGACGCCAGACGAACGTTCTGTCCGCCACGGCCGATTGCCTGAGCCAGGTTATCAGCAGCCACTGCAACGTCCATCGAGTTGGATTCTTCATCAACGACGATAGAAGCAACATCTGCAGGAGCCATAGCATTGATCACCAGCTGCGCTGGGTTGTCGTCCCAGAGCACAATATCAATACGCTCGTTACCGCCCAGTTCATTGGTGACAGCCTGAACACGCGCGCCGCGCATACCCACACAAGCACCAACAGGGTCGATACGTTTATCGTTGGATTTCACTGCAATTTTTGCGCGTGAACCCGGATCGCGGGCTGCGCCTTTGATCTCAATAACGTCTTCTGCAATTTCCGGCACTTCGATACGGAAAAGCTCAATCAGCATTTCCGGAATAGTACGGCTCAGCATCAGCTGCGGGCCACGATTTTCCGGGCGTACTGCGTGTAGAATGGCGCGGACGCGATCGCCCATACGCATAATTTCACGGCCAATCAGCTGATCTTTAGGCAGCAGTGCTTCAGCATTATTACCAAGATCAACGATAACGTTGTCACGGGTAACCTTTTTGACGGTGCCGCCAATCAGTTCACCTACGCGGTGCTCATACTGTTCTACGACCTGAGCACGCTCAGCTTCGCGAACTTTCTGCACAATAATCTGTTTAGCAGCCTGGGCAGCAATACGTCCGAAATCAGGATTTTCAACCTGCACTTCGTAGGTATCACCCGGTTGCAGATTGGTGTCGATTTCGTGTGCTTCTTCCAGGGTCAGCTCGTCGCCAAGACCTGGAACCACATCGTTGCTGACAACCAGCCAGGTGCGGAAAGTTTCGTAATCGCCAGTTTTACGGTCAATATCTACACGGATAATGGCGTTTTCATCTTCGTAACGTTTCTTGGCAGCGGCTGCGAGAGCCGACTCAATCGCCTGAAAAATAATTTCCCTTGAAACGCCTTTCTCGTTGGAAACCGCTTCCGCGACCAGGAGAATTTCTTTGCTCATCTTCTAGCCTCGCTCTGCAACCTTAATCCTTGAATTGTGGAACTACATTAGCCTTTTCAATCAGCTCAAGAGGAAGAAGATACTCGTTGTCATCGACACGGATGACGACATCTTCCTGTTCTGTACCAATTAAAAGACCCTTAAATTTACGACGCCCGTCAAACGCCATGCGCAGACGGAGATCGACAATATGCCCCGCGTGCGCGGTAAATTGTTCGAGAGTAAACAGTGGACGATCCATACCCGGAGACGACACCTCAAGGGTGTATTCCTGCGAAATCGGATCTTCCACATCCAGCACACTGCTTACCTGACGGCTGACCGCCGCACAGTGATCAACAGTAATGCCATCAGCGTGATCGATATAAATGCGCAACAGCGAGTGACGCCCCTGCGGTGCAAACTCGAGACCCCAGAAAGTAAATCCCATCGACTCCACAACCGGAGCCAGCATTTCTGTAAGCTGAGTGTCTTTTGCCAAACCTGATCTCTCCCGGAGAAACCTGTCCCCGATACAAACAAAAACTGGGCAACATGTGCCCAGTCCGCTACTGCTTACGCAGACCAGAGACTGCCAGAGCAGTCTCCTGTGACCTTAACTGAACAGCCAGCTACCGACCCTTCAGTTGCTAAAAAGCCCCTGACATGAGGGGCTTTATTAGAATATGCCCGCGCATTATATGCCCGGGCAATAAAAAAAGCGAACCAGGTTCGCTTCTTTGAAAGCCAGCCCATCACTGCGGCTGGACCGTCGCAATAATTTGGTGCGGATGGCGAGACTCGAACTCGCACGAGCGTTGCTCACCACCCCCTCAAGATGGCGTGTCTACCAATTCCA
>NZ_CATMFB010000003.1 GCF_950066645.1 uncultured Thalassolituus sp.
TTTTTCCTCGGGTTTTTTTACTTCGCAAACGACCTGTATCTGATCCTGGTCGAGCCGCTGTCTGTGCTCATGCCAACCGAAGGGCAGATGATAGCGACAGGGGTTGCTGCTCCTTTTCTCGTCCCCTTCAAAATGACTTTTGTACTGGCAGTGCTTCTGTCCGTACCATTTATTCTGCATCAGATATGGGCATTTATTTCACCCGGTCTGTATCAACACGAAAAGAAATTTGCGATCCCGCTCCTGCTTTCAAGCATTGTCCTGTTCTACGCCGGGATAGCATTTGCCTACTTTGTGGTACTGCCACTGGTGTTTGGTTTTTTCACCGGAGTGGGACCTGAAGGCATCTCTTTTATGCCTGACATCAGCAATATTCTCGATTTTATTCTGAAGATATTTTTTGCCTTCGGCATCGCCTTTGAAATTCCGGTCGCCACCTTTCTGATGGTTCTCAGCGGCATCACCACCGTTGAATCCCTGAGCACCAAGCGACCTTATATTTTTCTCGGGTGTTTTGTTGTCGGTATGCTGGTGACACCACCGGATGTTATCTCACAATCCGTTCTGGCAGTGCCGATGTACCTCCTGTTTGAAGCGGGTGTACTGGCCTCGAGACTGATCCCGGCCAGAAGCGACGACTCTGCAGAAGAGTCAGCTCAGCAGTAATATCAGCGCCAGCACCAGCGGCGTCAGCAGAGTCGCCATCACATTCATTGCCAGCGCCTGAGGGCGCTGTGCAATATCCCCTCCCAGTTGCCACAGACTGACCAGCGTAACAAGCGTCAGCCCCCAGGGAAGCAGTGCGAGTAATGCCCAGCGCGGCCAGATACCGGTTGCCACTGCGACCAACAGCACCGCCGCCGTCGCAAACGTCATCAGAGCATACGCCTGTACGCCAGCCCTCTCACCGTAACGGATCAACAGGTGCTCACGGCCATGATCGCGGTCTGCGCGGATGTCCGGAAACTGGTTCGCCAACAGCAGGTTATTCACCAGAAAGAACACCACCAGCGCGCAGGCTAATACCTCCATCACTGACGAAGCCCCTGCAACAATGGCGGCCCCCGTTACCATAAGTAGCCCAAAACCCATGCCCGGAGCGATCAGGCACAGCCAGGGCATCCGGTTGATCTGGCGGGTATAGGTCACAATTAATATTGCGCCCAGCAAACCGACACCCCAGAGCGCAGGATGCGCCTGCGCGAGAGGTACACCAGCCAGTCCGGCCAGCGCCAGAGCAACAACAGCTCCGGCCAGTGTGGCGGGGGCGGCGGCAGGCTCGGAAGGAAGTCCACCACTTCCCCCACTGAACGGCGTACGCTCCGTCGCCAGATCCAGACCGCTGCGGAAATCCTGATACTCGTTCAGCATATTGACGCTGATGTGAGCCATCAGCGCGCCGACCAGCAGAAGCACGAAGTCCACTGACCAGAGCGCCGATGCCTGCCCTGACGCAGCAACCCCCATCAGGACACAGACAGGAGGGAGAAGAAGAAAAGGCAGACGCATGGTCTGCATCAGGGTGGAAAGCATAATCAGAACTCCATCAACGATAGCGTTACGCTACCTCGGAGCAGGCAACAGAACCATGACACAGCTCAGGTCAGCACCCTGAACAGAGAGTCAGGCCGCCAGACCTGTCAATCAGAGGTCAGCGCGGTGGGGGTAAGTCAGAAAACAGGCTGCTGTCGGTCAACGCCGGACTGTCGATCACCTCTTCGGTGTGGCACAGCCATTGACTGGCACGCCGGCGAGCCACCAGCTCAGCGGCCTTCCTGTCGCAGAAGCCCACGGCTTTTTCTGCGCGCCAGACAACCCGGCTTTCTTCGGGGGTTGTGAAGTGCACTTCACAGGGCAACTCCCAGCCGTAAGGACGCTTCACCTGTACGATATGGCGGACGTCGCCACTCACGCAGACAGTCCTCTCATCGGCGGCCTGCGCGGTCGTCGCAGCTAAGCCACAGAGCAAAGCACATGAGATCCGGTACATAGTCTTCCTTCCCTGGTCAGTCTTCGAATATCGCAGTCAGTGCCAGCGCTAACCTTGTCGCCGCCAGTTGCAGCCGCTGCTGCATCCACTGCTGTTCTTCCTGTATGTCCGCCTGTGTAAAACTCTGCCCACGGCGGTAATGCGCGTAAATCTGCCGGGTTTTGTCCAGTGACTCCTGAGCCCACTCCAAAGGCTGGGTCGCCCCGGCATATTCCGCGGCTGAATGAACCGCAAGAGGTCTGCGTGGTGGAATCTGGTTGTCCCACAGAGCGTGAAGATTGGTGCGATCGCCGTCATAACGGACCCGGGTGTCGTTTCCTCCCCGGTCATCCTCGTAACTGACGTGCAACGGCTGATGGATATCGGCCACCAGATGCCCGAAAAAAGCCAGTGCCTGCCAGTCTTTGTCGGGGGATGCTGTCAGGCGCGCTGACATCGAATCAAGCGCCGAGAGCACACACCCATCACGGTGGCAGTGTGCAGTGGAGACTCTCGTGCTATCCCGTGGCACGTTGATGTAGTGCCAGCGACCCGTGTGGCGGAAATCATCCTCTTTGCGGACGTCGTCCGGCCAACCGCAGAGTTCGCCAAAAGTACGTTTGCCGGACAGGCCGACCAGTCCGTCAATGTGTTGCTGCACCGCGGCCGGAAGACTGTCGTATGCCGCGTCACAGACCTGTGCATGTGTCCGGTATCCAAAGGCGTCGGCGGTCAGTGATGCCAGCAGTAAAACCGGCAAAGCAAAAACAGAGCGCACTGTCAGGGGGTACACAGCAGGCCTCCTTTATTCTTTTGGCTCATTCTGTGTGTACTGGCGCGGGATGTGAAGTGTCCTGGCCCGGCATCATCCCACATTGCCGCAGAAGTACCTGCCATTTCCGGACATGTAACAAATGAGCGTCGCGTAATGCGGCTTTTTCGGCCGCGAGGCTGGCAAGCCAGGCGTCCCACTCCGGCGTCACCTCTGCCAGTTCCCCAAGCCCACGAAGATCAGCCAGCACCGCATCACCATAGCGATCAACGCGACTCAGATATGGCTGTAAGCCCGCTGCATAGAAACGCGAAAAAACCGTCTGAACAATCTCCGCCTGAGGGGTTTTCCGTCCGGCAGGGCAAAGTGGGCGCTCACCAATGCGCTTGTCTATCTGCAACGCCGCCTGTCGGCTGATCTCCGTCAGCGCTGCCTGACTCCGTCGCCAGCTTCCCAGTGCTTCTGTGGCCAGCCACTGCTGCTGGTGCGCTTCCATTGCTGTGCTGTCGTACCCGAAGCTCTTCGCCTGCCAGGCCTGCCCCTGTCTGAGAGCAAACCCGGTCGCCTGACGCGCAGCGCTCAGCAGTTCATCCGCCGCAGCTTCATCGTAGGGAAGAAGTGGTGCGGCAGGGCTACTGAATGCCTGCCACTCCTGACTGGTCATCCAACCATTCCACCAGTACTTCATGCGGGCCTGAATTTTCGTCGCCAGCACTGCCTGAAGGCTGGCCGCCAGCTCAGGCTCGGTATCCGTCAGCTGATGAATACAATCAGGCAGGCTCTGAAGAATATCCCGCTCGCTGTGCAGCCGCTGGCTGGCCGGCGCCACCCGGCCTAACGCACTGTTGCGCTGCCCCAGAACCCGGCCAAGCTCGCAGCCAGACAACGACAGGTATTCAAGAAGGTTAATGTTGAGCTCAGGCTCCGCAAGCGCCAGTTTCCGCCGTGTTGGCCCGGGAGAAAGCGGCACTGAGGCAAGGTCGTCCACGGCCGCCACATCCAGCGCACGTGTCAGGCGCGCCAGATAATCATCCAGTGCATCTTCCGGTCCCCTGCTGCACGCAGGCAGAGTTACCAGGGCCAGTACGATCACAACCAGCCGGACACCCAGCACAGCTCAGATACCCAACCAGCTCGGGCGCGGAATAAACTGTCGCTGAAGTTCCTGAACTGAGTCACGGTGCGCTTCGGTCAGGTAAGGGCGCTCCAGACTGAACACCTGATAGATCCCCCCTCGCAGCATGTCCTCTGAAATTTCAGCATCGCTGGCAGGGAGCAGGTTCGAGTGCAGAAATGAAAACCACGACGTCACGATAATCCAGGTATTCAGTGCCAGGTCGCGGCAATCCTGCTCGCTTGCGGCAATGATTCCCGCGGCATTCACTGCCAGGAAAATTTCTTCGATACGGCGCAGACAGAAACGGAAGAAGCCCCGGTAGCGCTCATGCAACTGAGGATCAGCTTTAAGCAGATGCTCCATATCCCGATGCATGAAACGGTACTCCCACAAGCCCTCAAACACCTGCGTCAGGTAACGGATTTTATCCGCTGTCTCAATCGCCCGACCTTCAGGTAAGGTGAGTACATTCATCACACGATGTTCATAGCGATCAAACAACTGGTAAATGATCGCCTGCTTGTTTTTGAAGTGATAGTAGAGATTACCGGGCGACATCCCCAGGTGAGCAGCAATATGATTGGTCGTGACGTTACGCTCACCCGACTGATTAAACAGCTGCAGGCTGGCATCGAGAATACGATCACGGGTACTCATTCTCATCTCCGGCTTGTTCATCGTGGCTTATTCATTGGATGGAATATCGCAACATTCTTTACTGACAGAATACCATGCATCCTGTTGACAAATTAGAGTATGAACTCTAATTTGTCACTTTAGAGTCATTACTCTAAAACGATCACTGATTGATCACCCACCGACAGAAAAGGCGGAGTTATGAGAACAGAGCTTTTAAACGGAATTGCACAGGCACAGCCTCAATCGCAGGCACCCATGACTGAGCAGGGCCTGTATGACGGGGAAGGCGAGCGCCTGGCGAGCATCTTCCAGCAGCAGAAAGCCGCTTTCCGCAGTGCCCCTATGCCTGCGGCAGCCGATCGTATCCGCAAGCTCAGAGCCCTCAAGACTGCCGTCATGCGTCATCAGGAAGCGCTTGCCAAGGCTGTTGGTGACGATTTCAGTTGTCGCTCACGGGATGAAACCATGATCGCCGAGATCATGACCACGGTGCAGTCGATCAACTACATGCTGAAGCACGTCCGCCGCTGGATGCGACCATCCGGGCGCCATGTGAATATGTTGTTTGCGCCGGCGGCAAACCAGGTGGTGTATCAACCCTTAGGTGTCGTTGGCATCATGGTGCCATGGAATTATCCGATTCAGCTGGCACTGGTCCCACTGGCCACGGCCATCTGCTCGGGCAATCGTGCCATGATCAAAATGTCCGAATTCACGCCCGCCACCAATGAGGCAATCCGGACGCTTCTGGCCGAAGTATTCAGCGAAGACGAAGTGGCGGTGATTGAAGGCGAGATCGAAGTCTCGTCGGCATTCTCAGAAACGCCCTGGGATCACCTGATATTCACCGGCTCAACCGCGGTCGGGAAGCATGTGATGGCGGCTGCGGCAAAAAATCTTACGCCGGTCACACTGGAACTTGGCGGTAAGTCACCTGCTCTTATTGCGCCAGATGCCAACCTTGACCACGCAGCGGAGCGCATCTGTTTTGGTAAATCCCTGAATGCCGGGCAGACCTGTATTGCACCAGATTATGTACTGATTCCAGAGGGCCGGGAAAAAGAATTTATTGCCCGCTATTACCGCGCCTTCTCGCGCATGTATCCGACACTGCGCGACAACCCGGACTACACCGCGATTATTAACGACCGCCAGTACCAGAGACTGGTGTCCTGGTTGCAGGATGCGGAAGCCAGAGGGGCGACCATATCGCAGCTTAACCCCGCTGATGAAAACTTTGCCGGAACCCGCAAACTGCCACCGCATATCGTTGAAAACGCCACCGACGAGATGACCATTCTGCAGGAAGAGCTGTTTGGCCCCATTCTGCCGGTTGTTACTTACCGCAGTTTTGACGAAGCTCTGGACTATATCGCTGACAGAGATCGACCTCTTGCCCTGTATCTGTTCAGTTATAATCGCCAGCTGGAAGAAAAAGTGCTCGAGCGCACCCATGCCGGCGGCGTCAGCGTCAATGACACACTGATGCATATCGCGCAGGATGACATGCCGTTCGGAGGCATAGGCCCTTCCGGTATGGGGCACTATCACGGTAAAGAAGGGTTTATTACTCTCTCGAAAGCCAAAGCCGTGCACCGTAAGGGCAGAATTAACAGCGGGCGTGCCATTTATCCGCCCTATAACAAAAAACGGCACGGTCTCGTATACAAACTATTTATCCGCTGAGGGGAAGACAATGAAAACGTCCCGCCGTGGTTTTCTGCAGTTGGGTGCCATGGGTACCGCTGCACTGACACTCGGTTCTGGCGCCGCAATGCTCACCGGCTGCGCCAAGCAACAAACACCCGCAGAAGGCTTCAGAACCCTGCGCGATATTGATGTTTATTTCCTTGGCGCACTGGCACCGGCCATCCTGACGACGAAGTCGTATCCGGGTGCTCTGGGTAAAGATGCCCGCCAGCGTCTCTTAGAAGCACTGGATAACACCATGACCACACTGCAGGGACACGCCCTGCAGCAGCTACAGATGGCCTTTGATCTGATGGGATCGCCGGTCACCCGTCTGGCGGTTGGTGCCCCATTGCATCCCTGGCAGGAAGCGACCATCGAAGAAGCAGAAAGCTTCCTCGTCAGCTGGCGAGAGTCCATGCTGCCGATCAAGCGCATGGGTTACGCAGGGCTGTGCAAGCTGGTGACCATTTCCTGGTATTCCCAGCCAGAGAACTTCCCGGTCAGTGGTTATCCCGGACCTCCTAAAAAAATTCCGTTTCCATACCCGGCAGCAAGTGAATAAAACGGCAGCATCAGACGAGAGAACACCATGACACGTACACCACATATCCCAATGGTTGCGGGGATTCCTGATCCAATTCTGGAAGGTATTGCCAGCGGCTGGAATGTAACGGATGCCGCAGACGTGGCCGACGCCAGCGTCATTGAAGCCGACGTCGTGATTATCGGCACCGGAGCCGGCGGCGGCACCACAGCAGAAATTCTGGCCGAAGCAGGCCTGAAAGTATTGATGCTTGAAGAAGGCCCCCTGAAAAGCACCAACGACTTCAGAATGGATGAGCGCGAGGCATATCACGACCTCTATCAGGAAAGCGCAGGCCGTATGAGCAAAGACGGCTCCATGTCGATTCTGCAGGGGCGCTGTGTTGGTGGCACGACAGTCATTAACTGGACCTCCAGCTTCCATACCCCTGAACAGACGCTGAATTACTGGGCGGATGAATTCAAACTCGAAGGCGCCAGCAAAGAAGAGATGGAACCCTGGTTCAAACGCATGGAAGAGCGCCTGAGCATCTCGCCATGGCCAGTACCACCGAACCCGAACAACGCCGTCCTTAGTCGTGGTGCCGAAGCGCTGGGGGTCGACTGGCATGTCATCCCCCGTAACGTCGCTGGTTGCTGGAACCTTGGCTACTGCGGCACCGGCTGCCCGACCAACGCGAAGCAGTCCATGCTGGTGACTACGATTCCGGGCGCCCTGAATAAAAACTCCGGCCTGATTTACAATGCCCGTGCCGAGCGCCTGATTATCGAAGGTAAGAAAGTACTGGGCGTAGAAGTCACCGCACTTAACGGTGACTACAAACCCAACGGCAATACCTTTTCTGTGAAGGCGCCCCATGTAGTTATGTCATGTGGCGGCATCAACGGTCCGGCACTGCTGCTGCGCTCTGACGCCCCGGACCCGAAAAAGCGGGTCGGTAAACGCACCTTCTTCCACCCGGTGGCCTTCTGTTTCTCTCAGTTTGAGGAACTGATTGATCCGTACTACGGTGCGCCTCAGTCAATCTACAGTGATCACTACCAGTGGGATAATGTCTCTGGCCCTGCAGGCTACAAACTCGAAGCAACACCCCTGCATCCGGGTCTCGCGGCCGTACTTTTCCTCGGGCATGGCGGACGTCACTACGAAGACATGGGCAACCTGCCGAACACCAACCTGCTGCTGGCTCTGATCCGCGATGGTTTCCATGAAGAAAGCCCTGGCGCAAGCATTGAGCTGGCCTCAGATGGCTCGCCCATTGTCGATTACCCGGTCAACGACTATCTGTGGGAAGGCTTCCAGCGCGCCATGATTTCTATGGCCGAAATCCAGTTCGCCGCTGGTGCGAAAAAGGTTCGTCCTTCGCACCTCGATGCGCCCTGGTACACCAACGTTGAAGAAGCCCGCGAAGGTATCCGCAGCCTGGATAACCGCTCAAACTCCTTTACCGTAGGCAGCGCACACGTCATGGGCGGCCTGAGCATGGGTGAAGACCTGGAGAAATGCATGGTCGACAGTAACGGTAAATACCACTACCTCGACAATCTCTACGTCATCGACGGCTCGGTCTTCCCGACCAGTATTGGTGCCAACCCGCAGCTGTCGGTTTACGGCTTTGCCTGTAAGTTTGCTAACCAGCTGGCGGCGAAGATAAAAGGGACGGCGTAAGTACTGTTTGTAACCTTGTGGACTCCCGCCTTCGCGGGAGTGACAAAGGCTGTCATCCCCGCATACATCCCTGTCATCCCCGCGAAAGCAGGGAGCCAGCGCCCTCCCCCTCAATCCTTCTGATCAGCAACCGACTCCAACAGTGATCTGAACGCCTCGGGATCTGTCTCTTTCAGGCTGAGCAATCCCTGCTTCAGTGTTTCTGCCTGACGGATTTTATGTTTATGTTTGGCTGCTTCAATATCGCCAGCCAACGTGCGCAGTTTTTCCACCTCAGGGCTGTCGACATCCCCCAAAGCCTGTAACAGAGCAGGTATCACCACGCCCAGCTGACGCCCATAGCTGGCGATGTTAGCCACGATGTCCTTCTCGACGTCAGGTTTCCCGGCAAAGTTGATCTCCAGATTAGGTGAAAGCCAGCTGGTCACCGGGTTAATATCCTGAATGACATCACCGCTCAAAGGCAGCTGAAATGGCGCTCCCAGTGGCATCCACCGGGTAAGATCGGGGTTAACAAACATCCATGGATTCATAACGGGAAACATACGGTGCCCTCCTTCTGGCTTGCATTTCTCCCACGCTACTCCGGCGACTTCCGGGATGACAGTGGCAGTCTCCGACAGGTCCGACATTCTCAACAGAGGCTGAACTCCGGTCACGCCACTTTGTCTATACTCAGCAGGTTTCATCTATCGAGTGGTTTCCATGTTTTCTCTTCAGGCCTCCCGCCTGCTCGTTCTCGCTGGTCTGTTATTTCCTTTGTCGTTTACCTCTGCCACTGAGCTGGGGAATGATGATGACATTGCCGAACCTATGGTCGATGTCACCCCGGCCGAAGCTCCCTCAACTCCGGCTCTGCGACCAATGGCACTGCTTGGCTCAGAAGTATTACCCGGCGAATTCAGAACTCTGTCATGGAGCCCGGGTCAGTCGTTTCCCAGCATTGATACACCAGTGCCGGTGCTCGTCGCGCGCGGTACAAAGCCTGGCCCTGTGGTCTGTCTTACTGCGGCGATACACGGCGATGAGCTTAACGGCATTGAGATGGTCAGGCGCCTGATGTTCCAGCTGGACGCCAGTCGCATGAGCGGCAGTGTGATCGGTATTCCGATTGTTAATCTGGATGGGTTTCGCCGCGGCAGCCGCTACCTCGCCGACCGTCGTGATCTGAACCGGCACTTTCCTGGCTCTCCGGACGGCAGTGCGGCGGGGCGTATCGCATTCTCTTTATTCAATGAGGTGATCCGCGATCGCTGCGAGTATCTGGTTGACCTTCATACCGGCTCACTGAAGCGCACTAACCTGCCTCAGATCCGGGGGGACCTGCGCAATGAAGCTGTTTTCGCCTTCAGTCGTCACTTCGGCGGCATTACCGTACTTCATGGCAGTGGCACACGGGGGACGCTACGTCGCGCGGCCGTCGATGCGGGAATTCCAGCAATGACCCTGGAAGCGGGTGGGCCGAATGCGCTGGAAGAGAGCGCAGTAGACGGCGGGGTCAAAGCCCTTGAAACACTGCTCCAGAACCTGGGTATTCAGCCAACATTGCGTTTCTGGGGTTCACCTCAGCCTGTGTTTTATCACTCTGAGTGGGTCCGCTCCGATCAGGGCGGCATTCTGATGTCAGAAATTGAACTGGGGGACAGTGTCAAAAAAGGCGCTGTACTGGGCCGGGTCGTCGATCCGGTCTCCAACACCGGAAGTAATATCGTTGCCCCCTTCACCGGTCGGGTGATCGGGATGGCCGTCAATCAGGTTGTGCAGACTGGTTTCGCGGCCTATCACCTCGGAGTCGTAAAAGAAGCCGAAGAGGTTCAGGAAGAAGCCAAGGTACAGCCCGAGTTGACGGAAGCCAATCCGGTAAATACACCGGTAACAAATTCCGCCGAGTCGGTCGCCACCCAAGCCGATACGTCTGAGTGCAGCGCTAATTGTTGAGGCCAGAACGAAACGTCTGCTCTGTTACCACTCATGTCCTGCGATGACGGTTATCTGTGGATTTTTCTCAGCAAAAGTCCGCAGAGCCTCCAGACTGCGCATGGCCTCATTCCGGTCTTCTGCCCAGCCCGGGATAATATTATTGTCAAAGCCGTAGCGGGTATGACTCGCGTCACCGGTCAGCAGCACCCAGCCTTCCGAACTGTTTATCAGAAATGACAGGTTACCAGCCGTGTGTCCAGGCGTAGCGATAGCAAAAAACGTCTGATCACCAAAGACATCAACGACCCGCTCAAATGGTCCCATCGCCCGGCCCGCTGCCATATCCAGCTCTTCTATCTGCACAACGCCATCAAAATGGTCGTTATACATAATCAGTGGGTAGTCATGAAATGACTCGCCTGCTGTCGCAATGACCCGGGCGCCCTGAGGCATCTCGGGCAGTCCGGAAGTGTGGTCCCCGTGAATATGAGAAAGAAAAATCAAATTCGGGCTGATGCCAGCCCGTTTAAGTTGTGCACCGATATTCTGTCCGCGCTGCTGTCGGGAATCTTCCACAATAAATGGCGCCAGAACTCCCCGGTAACTTCCCTGACCTCCCGACTGAAAACGACGGTCGAGCCCCGTGTCGATCAACACATCACCGTATTGAGGATGATTAAAGTGAAACGCGAATACCTTCACCCAACGGCTTTTATCTTCGCTTCCCGGGTAAGTCTCCAGATTGTCCAGCACACCTGACACCGGCACTTTTACTTCTCCGGTATCAAATACTGTCAGTAATACAGATGACGCTCTTTCCCGGATATCAGTCCACCGATAATCCTGAGTCTGTTCCGGTAATGGATAAGCGGTGCGCTCTGCAGGCTCAGAACACCCCGTCAGCATCAGGCCAAGCAGAACAGCGAAAAATCCCGGGCGTAATAGTGTATTTAAATGCATCTTATTTAACATAGGTGGCCTGCCCATAAATCGGACGATAGTCGGATTCATACCATAACTTGCCATCTTCAAAAAAGAGTGGATCGTACGGCCCGTCACACGCATTTTCACGACTGTAAGCGGCCATTAAAATGACCTGATCCTGAAGATCAAACAGAGACATTCTCTGAGTAAGGCCGATGATATTCAGAGGATCAGCCTGCAGAGTTTCCTGTGTTTCTGGCCAATAAAGTACCAGGCTTTTATTTCCTGTGGTTCTGGCATCCCAGAAGGGAATAAAAGGAGCGCCATTCCAGACTGAACTCACAGGATGAGTGATTCTTTCATCTAATAAATAGATACTCTGGTCCGGTAAGGTCGTTGCAACATGGCCATCGCCGGTCAGAAAATAGAGATTATTATTCAGAAAGTACGCTTTTTGTGGCTGATATTCATCGTATTGATTCAGGGGTACCATCTCCCCGTTCTGATTTAACATATACAGGCGTCCGCCCGCCGCCAGATAGGACATACCACCAGCACCATTTACCGGATAGGACTGCGCTTGAACTAAAGTCACAGCCTGATCCCTGCCCACCAACCATAAGCCCTCGTGTGAACCGAAACGGATATAGAAGCTGCCGTCATCAGGCCCGCGATGTACGAATGTGGGCGAAGTTACCTGTACGGGAAAATCGACCACATATTCCTGCGAATTCCCTGAGTCTCTGTCGTATATCCAGATTTCCTGAGCGCCTTCAGAGACATAAAGGAGTCGGGAATCACCTATCAGAAAAAGATCTTCTTCAGCGACTGTATCGTTAAGATAAACCCCCAAATTTCCCAGATAAACAGCGGCAGGGCTACTGCTTTTCTGCCATATCTCTCTGGCGCCAGTGACCATATTTCTGGCGAGGAAAAAAAGATCATCGTCACCGCTGGATACCCACGACTGCAGCGAGCGCACCTGTCCGTCATCCGAATTTAAAAAAGGCGTAGACGTCCGGGAACCCAGATCATGCATCATCACAGCACCGTCGTCTGCATAGCTCAGGATCTGATCTTGAAACGCTGGTGCCCCGGTAATAACGCGTGGTATCCGCAGCTTTTCACCACTATCACGTATCAGGTACAGATCCGTCAGCTCTGTCTGCGACTCATTCTCCAGGTAAAACCCGATACCCGACGAATAATTCAGGACATCTGCCGACTGCAGGCGGGCGGGTAACGAAATATTTTCTACGGTGCCGTCAGTCAACTGGTAACGCCCGGCACTACCATCGCCATCCG
Source organism: uncultured Thalassolituus sp. (assembly GCF_950066645.1). GTDB lineage: Bacteria > Pseudomonadota > Gammaproteobacteria > Pseudomonadales > Oceanobacteraceae > Thalassolituus. Next base: position 12,551 of record NZ_CATMFB010000003.1, read on the forward strand.
TAAAATAGAGGGTCCCGGAGCGCTCACTGGCGGCACGGACATCACTGATACCGGTATCCAGAAACTCAGGAGTACTGCCATTCAGGTCCAGCCGGACCAGCGCTTGTTTATAAAAGCGCTCAGGAAACTCAGAGCGACCGCCAAAGCAGGCTGCCATTTCATAGCCGGCATTCGTATGCCGGAGCGCATAGCCCTGAGCGCCACCTTCAACACGGTTACGCGCCTGCACGCTGTTCTGCCCGAGTGACACATTCACATCGGCGAGATGACTCTGCCAGAAACCGTCAATCGTATCGTCATGCTCAGACTCAAGCGCGGCGAAGACCAGTTTATTGCTCTTGCAGTGTACGGGTTGAGTTGTGGTTTTCGTCGGCATCGGCGCCGGATCGTAGCGCGCCCTCAGGTTGTAATACCACTCTGCCGTACCGTATCCCAGAGGACTCTCCTCTGGCCGGGTAGACAGGGTCATGGTTAATGTCCCTTCGTCCTCATTTACCGACCAGAGACCCGCCCGGTAACTGTAACCATCCCCTCCACCCAACAACTCGAAATACAACTCGTAGGCATCGCCGATCCATCCGATGTCTTCCAGTATCGGAATGTTGTTGTCAGTAAAGAGATCATCCCAGTTATTGGCATCCACCCGTGCAGTCTGATCAATGGTGCCATCGCTGTTGAAGCGGTACATGGAATAAAAGTAATCCGTCGTACCGTCATTGGTGTTTACCAGACTGATATCATGGTGCCATTCACCTTCAACACATTCCGCGAGAGAGGCTGGCTCAGCTTCGTCGATCCCCCCGCACGCAGACATAAGAAAAGCAGGCAGGAATATAAAAACGGTATACGACCGGTTCATGATGGGATCATCCTTGATTAACAGGGCCCCAGCTTAACCACCTGACGCCAGTCGCGGTAGGAAGATTCAGGTCAGTAATTAATCACCCTGAGTTGTTCATAGCATAGCCATCTATTACTATTCGCCGCAGCGACCCCCTGTTTAAGGCTGAGCATATGAACACTGTTGTATACCCGGGCACGTTCGACCCGATCACTAACGGCCACACTGATCTGGTAGAACGAGCTGCACGCATGTTTGACCACATCATTCTGGCGGTGGCAGAAAGCCCGAAGAAGAAGCCCCTGATGGATCTCGAAACCCGCGTCGACCTGGCCCAGGAAGTTCTCGGACACCTGCATAACGTCGAAGTCGTTGGTTTCAGTAATCTGCTGGCGGACTTCGTCAAAGAAAAGCGGGCGAATATCATTCTGCGCGGCCTGCGGGCGGTTTCTGACTTTGAATATGAGTTCCAGCTCGCCAATATGAACCGCGTACTTGCACCCAACGTCGAAAGCCTGTTTCTGACTCCGGCTGAGCAGTATTCCTTCGTTTCTTCGACGATTGTGCGTGAGGTGTCATCTCTGGGAGGTGATATCACGACTCTGGTCCACCCAAAAGTCGCTGCGGCTCTGAAAAAATTCCAGACTCAGGCATAATAGGCACTGAGTTTTCTGCATCTGCCCCTGACGGAGGTTATGTCATGGCTTTGATTATTACCGATGAATGCATCAACTGTGATGTATGCGAGCCTGAGTGCCCTAACGAAGCAATCTCAGCTGGTGAAGAAATTTACGAAATCGAACCTTCCAAATGTACTGAATGTGTTGGTCACTACGACGAACCTCAGTGCCAGCTGGTCTGTCCGGTTGATTGCATCCCACAGGATGACAACAACATGGAAACCCAGGAAGAGCTCGAAGCAAAATACGAGCGTCTGACTGGCAAGAAGATCGCCTGATTCTTCTCTGCGGGTTGCGTCAGGCAGCCCGGCAGACGACACTAAGGCCTCCCTTACCCGGAGGTCTTTTTTATGCGTCGCGTTCTGGCAGTTTCTGCCGTATTTCTCTTCCTGTTGACGGCCTGCACCACGCAGGAGCCAAAACCCGCCGGGTTTAAAGGCACCGCCGCTATTGCCAGTGCACACCCTCTCGCAACCGAAGCCGGAATGCGGATACTCGAACAAGGCGGTAACGCTTTTGACGCGGCCATTGCCGTCGCTGCCAGTCTGGGCGTGGTCGAGCCATACAGTGCAGGCATTGGTGGGGGTGGTTTCTGGCTGCTGTATGACGCAGAACAGAAACGCTATCACTTCGTTGATGCCCGCGAGACTGCGCCGGGATCATTTCATCGCGACTACTATCTGAATGAAGACGGCAGTGTAAACCGCGACAAAGCGGTGAATGGCCCGACAGCAGGAGGCATCCCCGGGCAGCCAGCTGCTTTTGCGTATCTGGCAGAGCATTACGGCCGCCTGCCTCTGACAGAGTCTCTGAAAGACGCCATTCATCAGGCCAGAAATGGTTTCGAGATCGACGAACATTATCAGATGCTGATGGGATTCCGTTTTAACGCAATAAAACGCTATGCGGAATCAGCGGAGATCTTTCTCGACGATATGCAGGTCCCCGGACGCGGCTTTCTCCTGAAGCAGCCAGATCTGGCGGACACTCTGGCGACACTGGCCAATGACGGCTTTGATGGGTTCTACCGTGGCCCTCTGGCGAGCCGTATGGTCGATGAAGTGAATAAAGCAGGCGGGGACTGGACGCTCGAAGATCTTGCCGGCTACGAAGTAAAAGAGCGTGAACCGGTACGTATCCGGATAGGTGATACCGAACTCATCAGTGCGCCTCCGCCGTCATCCGGCGGCATTGCAATCGCGCAGATGCTGAAAATGCTGGAGCATTTCGACTGGCAGACGATGAATCAGACGGACCAGCTGCACCTGCTGACCGAAGTCATGCGCCGCGCATATCGTGATCGGGCCGAGTTTCTGGGCGACCCGGATTTCGTGGATGTTCCGGTCGCGTCGCTGATCAGCGACCAGAGAAATCAGGACTGGGCATCCGATATTGATATGGCAAGGGCGACCCCAAGTATCGACCTCAAAGGCCCCAAGAATATTCAGGAAGGCTTCCATACCACGCACTTATCTGTAGTCGATGCGGACGGTAACCGTGTTTCTGCAACGCTCAGCATCAACCTGCCGTTTGGTTCAGCGTTTACTATCCCGGGCACGGGCGTACTCCTGAATAACGAAATGGACGATTTTTCGGCTAAGCCGGGTGAGCCCAACGCCTATGGTCTGGTTGGCAATGAGGCAAACGCCATCGCTGCAGGTAAGCGCCCACTGTCATCAATGAGCCCATCCATGCTCGAGTCACCAGACAGCATTGCAATTTTAGGTACGCCTGGCGGCAGTCGTATCATCAGCATGGTATTCCTCGGTGCGCTGGAATATCTGCAGGGCAAACCTGTGGAAGACTGGGTCACCCGCGCGCGGATTCACCATCAGTACCTGCCTGACGCCATACAACATGAGCCAGGGGTAATTCCCTCAAGGGTCATGGACGCGCTGGAAGCCAGGGGGCACACCTTCAAAGACGTCGGTCGTCAGTACGGTAATATGCAGGCCATCCTGATCGACAAAACCAGTGGAGAAGTCACCGCCGCGGCAGATCCGCGGGGAATAGGCGCAGCAAGCGTCGTGACACACTGAGGCCTGCGATGGAATCCTTCAGTGTTGGCTTTCTGCTGAAAAAACTGATCGGTACGGCATTGATGCCGATCCCTGTCACTCTGGTCCTGATGCTGTTCGCGTTCTGGTGGCTGAAGCGGGCGCCTGTCAGGTCACGCCTGTGTCTGGTACTGGCAATGCTGATTCTGGGGCTGAGCAGCTGGCATCCGGTGGCTGACCGCCTCATCAGGCCTCTTGAAGACAGCTACAGCCTCTTCGACATTCAGCAGCCGGTGAAAGCGGTCGTCGTGCTCGGCAGCGCCAGTCACATCGCGCCGGAAGGCAGCCCTGCCATTATGAACCTTGGCAGTTCGGCGGTGTTCAGACTTGAAGAAGGACTGAGAATTCTCCGGGCAAACCCCGAGGCAACACTGATTGTCAGTGGTTATGCCGGCATTGGCGGCGGAACGCCCCATGCCGAGATCCTGAAACAGGCTGCCGTTGAACTGGGAACAGACCCACTGCGCATACTGGCCTTTCCTTCAGCGGTTGATACTGAACACGAAGCTGAGCTGATCGCGCCTCTGCTTGAGGGCATCCCGTTTGCACTGGTGACTGAAGCGTCTCATATGGGGCGGGCGATGGAGTTCTTCCGCCGGCAGGGGCTTGAGCCCATTCCGGCTCCGGCAACCCATACTGGCGGATACGGAGAGGATCGTCGCATCGACTCACGCGCAACCTACAAAACCGAGCGGGCTATTTACGAAAGCCTCGGGCGGGCGTGGCAATGGCTGAAGGGGATTATCTGAGCTTCAGACCACCAGCGTCTGAGTGGCCCGGTACGTCTGCTGAATCAGCCAGGCATCGTTACTCGCCCGGTGACGCACCAGCTCAGCCTGCCGGGTCAGGTTCTCTTTCGTCTCTGACCAGAGCGTCATCTGATGTTCAGAGAGGATCAGCTCCAGCGGGCTGACCTGAAAATTCATGTTCATGCCCGCCGCATGAAACAGGGTGATCAACCAGGGTTTATCGACGACCCAGCCATCACTGTATACCGTCTTACCGGCCAGCAGGTTATTCAGAGTCGCTGCAACCTCCTGCACGGTGCGGCCATGCTCATGCAGCATGGCGCGGGTAATATTGTGTACGCCCTGAGCACTTTCGTCCCAGTGATCCCAGTCACCGGTGGGCTGAATCAGGGTACAGAAGCGCTTCCCATCCTCGAAGGCCAGCCCGACCTCAATAGGGTAACTCTGTGGCCCGAAACCGGACGCTTCGACATCAATAATGATAGGACGATGGTGGTGCGGCACCTTTAATTACCCCGTTATACTTGTTGTTATTGATCTGAGGGGCCACAGCCCCGTATCACAGCTTAATTAACGCTGACATGTCGGGCAGTAGACCGTCGCCCTCTGCCCCTGACGTATCTCCTTCAGTGCCGTCTGGCAGATCTTGCAGGCTTCACCACCCCGGCCATAAACATACAACTGCTGTGCAAAATAGCCGGGCTTGCCATCACCACCAACAAAATCCCGCAGAGTCGTTCCCCCCTGCTCAATCGCAGCACCAAGTACCTGCCTGATGGTTTCCGTCAGTCGCTGGTAGCGGGCCTTGCTGATCCTGCCTGCTGGCGTCTGCGGCCGGATCCCTGCGAGAAAGAGACTTTCATTAGCATAGATGTTGCCAACACCCACGACCACCCGACCGTCCATAATGTACGTTTTGACCGCCTGAGATTTCCCCCGACTGCGGTCATACAGGTGCTGGTCGCTGAATTCGTCAGATAAGGGTTCTGGCCCCAGGTGGTCCAGATGTGGACTGTCCTCGCCCGGCGCCACCCAGAGAAGCGCCCCAAACCGTCTTGGGTCGTGGTAACGCAGAATTTTGCCGTTACTCAGATGCCAGTCGATGTGGTCGTGTTTCCTGGGCGGTTCGGATGGCTCAACCAGCCGTAATGATCCTGACATGCCAAGGTGCCAGATGGCGGTCCCTGTCGCAGCTTCCACCAGAATATATTTCGATCGGCGGGTCAGCCCCGTGACCTGCTGCCCCACCAGCTTCTGAACGTCATCCTCCACGGGCCAACGCAACGTCGGCTGACGGACGTCGATACGGGTGATGGTCTGGTGCATCAGATACGGGCTGATACCGCGCAGGGTCGTTTCTACTTCGGGTAGCTCTGGCATTAGTGAACTCGGAAGATCAGTGATGGTTCAGTCTGCATTCTAACCTGCCTGGCACCTGAGCCAGACTTGCGGCAAAAAAAAACCCGGCCAGAGCCGGGTTTCTTCAGGAAAACGATCAATTACTTGATCTTAGCTTCCTTGTACACAACGTGCTTGCGAACAACAGGATCAAATTTCTTGATCTCGAATTTCTCAGGCATGGTGCGCTTGTTTTTGTCTGTAGTGTAGAAGTGACCGGTACCGGCACTTGATACAAGACGGATCTTATCGCGTGGCATAACAGGTCTCCTTAGACTTTCTCGCCGCGTGCACGCAGCTCTGCCAGTACTACATCGATACCTTTCTTATCGATGATGCGCATACCTTTAGTAGAGATACGCAGACGTACGAAACGGTTTTCGCTTTCTACCCAGAAGCGGTGGCTCTGCAGGTTCGGCAGAAAACGACGCTTAGTTTTGATCTGTGAGTGGGAAACGTTGTTCCCTGTAACAGGACCTTTTCCTGTAACTTGGCAAACCTTAGACATGGTTCTTCGCCCCGATTTTATGTGTATCGAACAATTCTGAATTCGTTACCAACCGTGGGCGTACATCATCATTTAATGATGACCGTGAACGGCCCTGGCTGAAAAGAGTTGCGCTTTATACCAAAACGACGGAGCGCCCGCAAGCAAGAGTTCATTTTTCATGCAGTTTTGTCCGGTACGGGTTTACTGCTTACAACCAGCCCCGGGCTGCAAAAGACACGCAATGACCATCGCCAACCACGAGGTGATCCAGCACCCGGATGTCCATCAGACTCAACGCTTTCTGCAGGCGTTCGGTGATTGCGCGGTCCGCCTGGCTGGGCTCGGCGATGCCGGAAGGATGGTTATGGGCGAAGATCACCGCAGCGGCTCCGACTGACAGTGCCTGCTTCACAACTTCGCGAGGATACACCGCGGCAGCATCAATTGTTCCCCGGAACAATTCTTCGTAGCGGATCACCCGGTTCTGGTTATCCAGAAAGAGACAGGCGAAGACTTCATGGTCGCGGTCACGCAACTGAGCCTGAAGGTACTGCTGAGTCTGAGTGGGCGATGCCAGAGCATCTCCTTTACGTAACTCCTGCGCCAGATGCCGGCGCGCCATTTCAAGCACAGCCTGCAGCAATGCGAACTTGGCGGTCCCCAGGCCCATTGGACGACAGAAGTCCTGCTGCGATGCTGTCAGAAGTTGCCTCAGTCCTCCGAAGTCGCTGAGAAGTTCACGCGACAGATCGACCGCGCTTTTCCCCTTAACGCCCGTACGCAGGAATATCGCCAGAAGCTCAGCATCCGAGAGGCTTGCCGGGCCTGCCTCCAGAAGTTTTTCCCGCGGTCTTTCTGCCGCCGGCCAGTCACAGATCGCCATCCCTACCTCCATGTAGGTCAGTAAGATATACTCGCAATTATCAATAACAGTGATTTCCAGACCATGCAACGACTCACCAACCGCCGTATTCTGCTCGGCATCAGTGGCGGCATTGCCGCTTACAAATGTGCTGAACTGGTACGCCTGCTCAGTAAAGCGGGTGCAGAGGTGCGTGTCATCATGACCAGCGGTGCCATGGAATTCATCACACCTCTGACCATGCAGGCCCTCTCCGGAAACCCGGTGCATCATGCCTTGCTCGATCCTGAGGCTGAGGCCGGCATGGGACATATCGAACTGGCAAAGTGGGCCGACCTGCTGTTAATCGCACCCGCCAGTGCCAACCTGATCTCACGTCTGGCTCAGGGCATGGGGAATGATCTGCTGACGACCGTCTGCCTGGCCACAGATGCCCCGATATGTCTGGCACCGGCAATGAATCAGGCCATGTGGCGTGACCCGATGACACAGGCCAATATGGAGCGACTGCAAGCGGCTCATGGTGACAACCTCACCGTCATCGGACCAGATGCCGGCGAACAGGCCTGTGGCGATGTCGGTCCGGGGCGCATGATGGAGCCCGAAGCCATCGCCACCGCTGTAGCAGACCGCTTCGACACCGGACTGCTCGATGGTGTCAGCGTCGTGATCACCGCCGGTCCGACACGTGAGGCGATTGATCCCGTCCGCTATATTTCCAACCACAGCTCCGGAAAAATGGGGTACGCGCTGGCTGCGGCTGCACGCGATGCCGGCGCACGCGTCACGCTCATCAGTGGCCCGGTGACTATCCCTGCGCCAGACCGGGTACAGGTGGTTCATGTCACCAGTGCGCTGGATATGCTGCAGGCGGCGCAGAGTGAACTGGAACATTGCCAGATATTTATCGCGTCGGCGGCGGTCGCCGATTATCGTCCTGCCAGCGTCGCTGACCAGAAGGTTAAAAAATCAACCGATGAGCTGAGTATTCAGCTGATCAAGAACCCCGACATCGTCGCCACGGTTGCCGCGCACGAACCTCATCCGTTTACCGTCGGGTTTGCCGCCGAGACTCAGGATGTTGAGCACTACGCCCGGGATAAACTGGCGCGCAAGAACCTCGATCTTATCGTTGCGAATGATGTATCCAGAACAGATATCGGTTTCAACAGTGATGACAACGCCGTCTCGGTTTTCTGGCCAGAGGGGCAGCAGCGCTTTGACACCATGAACAAACACACTCTCGCCCGGGCGCTGATCGAGCTGATCGCCGGGCAATACAAGGCATAAGGAAGCAAAGATGCACAAGCTCCAGGTAAAAGTTCTCGATTCCCGTATTGGCGACAGCATCCCTATGCCCGAATACGCCACCTCAGGATCTGCCGGTCTGGACCTGCGTGCCTGCCTGGAAGAGGCCGTAACCCTGGCCCCTGGCGATACCGTATTGATTCCCACCGGCTTGTCGGTCTACATCGAAGATCCGTCGCTGGCGGGCTTTATTCTTCCCCGTTCTGGCCTTGGCCATAAGCACGGTATCGTTCTGGGGAATCTGATCGGACTGATCGATTCGGATTATCAGGGGCAACTGATGGTAAGCTGCTGGAACCGGGGCAAGGACAGTTTCACGATCGAAGTCGGCGAACGACTCGCACAGTTTGTACTGGTGCCAGTCATCCAGGCGGCTTTCGAAGTGGTAGAAGAATTTCAGGAAACCGAGCGCGGCACTGGTGGTTTCGGCCACTCTGGACGTAGCTGACCCGGCAGAATGACTCCCCCGTTACTACAATAATAACGACAGGCTGCACGGGGGCAGCTCAGGGACAGACAAATGACGCATGCAACCACAGGGCAGCGCACCCTCACCAGTGCCGCCCTGATCTCCAGAGCACTGCTGGCACTGCTGATCTGTGCCGCCTTCGCGCTATACCTGAACGGCCAGTTATCCAAGGTCAGGGAAGCCTATGACCGCGACAGTGCCCAGCAGGCGGTCGCGCAACTAGCAGAAACAATCCAAAGCGAAATTGCCCAGGCCATGCAGGCGCAGTCTTCTGTCGAGCTGAATGACGCCGGAGTGTCACTGAACGCCGCCATTCCTCTTGCCCTATCGACCGAAATCATCCGGCCCGAAGACGCTGAAGACCTGCAGGAACGCTATAACTTCGTCGTTCAGGACATGGTCAATCAGGTATCACAAGGTGAAGCGGTCGTTCCGGAAGCGGTCCGCCGGGGTGATTCAACCGAGATATTCTGGGCGACCCCAACCCCTGAAGGCGTACTTCTCGTGCGCTACGGTGAAGACTGGATCACCAGACTGGCTGACAGCGTCAGAGGCACCACCGGGGGCATACGTCTGGTTCAGACACTGACTGGCAACACCCGCGAAGGCATCACACTCTTCAGTATTGGCAGCCCTGACCCGGAGGCACCTCTGGCCTCCCGCCGGGTTCACAGTGTCTGGCATATCAGCTATCAGGGGGCCGCTGACCGCCCCGGGCCGGATGCAATAACCCTGCTGATGCCCTGGGGGGGCATGATGATTCTCGTAGCCATCGCTGTGCTGGTCACTCTCGCCGTCCTTATCCGTCAACTGCGCCTGCCCATTGCCGAAGCGCCCACGTTACGCCCGGTCAGGGCGACACCGGTCGCAACCCAGGCCAACCCAAAGAGTCATCATGAGCTCCCCTACGCAGACGAAACCGTTGGCCATCAGGTCGACCTGCCCGACGTAGAGGAACCACCGGAAGAACTTGAAGCCGCACCGCCACCTGAGCGGCAGGTCAGCGTCCAGGACTGTCCAGTGCCGCAGCATATATTCCGCGCCTACGACATCCGTGGTCTGGTCGACACTGAACTCACTAATGACACGCTGGTGCTGCTGGGCCGGGCCATTGGCAGCGAAGTCCGGGCACGCGGCGGTGAACGGATAAACCTCGCCTGGGATGGGCGACTTTCCAGTCAGCGCCTTGCCAACCATCTCCAGGAAGGGCTGCTCAACTCCGGTTGCAGCGTGAACCGACTGGGAATGCTACCAACCGGTGCGCTCTATTGGGCCACTGAAGAACTCGACACCCGTCATGGCGTGATGATCACAGGTAGCCATAACCCGATTGAGTACAACGGCCTGAAGATCGTAATGGATGGCCTCCCGATGGCGGAGGATGAGCTGCTGTCACTCTGGTATCGCATCCAGCGTGAAGAGTTTTCCACCGGCTACGCGGGAGCCAGAAACGACGATATTTACAGTGATTACATCGAGCGGATTGAAGACGACATTCAGATTAACCGCGACCTCACGATCGTTCTGGACGCTGGTAACGGGGTGGCCGGCCCGATGGCGGTTGACCTGTTCAGAGAACTCGGTGCCGATGTCATCGAGTTATTCTGTGACGTCGATGGCCACTTCCCGAATCATCACCCGGACCCGGGAGAAGAGGAAAACCTCGAGTATCTGCGCAAATCGGTACTCAGTAATGGGGCCGATCTCGGACTGGCGTTTGACGGCGATGGCGACCGGGTTGCGGTACTGGATAACGAGGGCAATGTTATCTGGCCTGACCGTCTGCTGATGCTGCTGATTGAGGATATCCTGCCGCGCAAACCGGGCAGCGACGTAATTTTCGATGTGAAATCCTCCCGCCACCTGGCGCCACTTATCAACCGGTTGGGCGGACGCCCGACCATGTGGAAAACCGGCCATTCACTGATGAAACGCAAGCTGAAAGAGCTGAAAGCGTCAGTCGGAGGCGAGTTCAGCGGCCATTTCTACATAGGCGAGCGCTGGTACGGCTTTGATTGCGGCCTTTACGCTGGGGCGCGCATTGTCGAGATACTGAGCAGCCGCAACGCCAGCGCCGCCGAAGTGTTTGCTGCGCTCCCTGAAGACGTCAGCACGGCCGAAATCACGATCAACACCACAGAGGACCGTAAATTCAGCCTGATCACTCAGCTGGCCGAAGACAGCGACCTCAGATTGGGGGCTGTCGTGCACGAGACGGACGGCCTGCGTATTGAGTACCCCGACGGCTGGGGTCTTATCCGCGCCTCAAATACCACTCCCCGCCTGACGCTCAGATTTGCCGGTGATCGCCCCGAAACCATTGAGCGGATACAGGGCACCATGAAGCAGGCACTTACCCGATACGCCCCGGATATTCAGATCCCGTTCTGATTCGGCATAGAAGCAGGCGGAATCCTCAGGCTATAATGCGGGCCTTTGTGAAATATCCCGGATGATCCGGTGCGGCCAGATCAAGGAGCCCGAAAATGCCACTGACGCGTGACAGCGCTATGAACACCGCCAAAGTACTGAGCGAAGCCCTGCCTTACCTGCAGCGCTTTGTCGGCAAGACGATTGTCGTGAAGTACGGTGGCAACGCCATGATTGATGTAGACCTGCAGAACAGCTTTGCCCGCGACATGGTGATGCTGAAGCTGGTAGGCATCAACCCGATCGTAGTGCATGGCGGCGGCCCTCAGATTGGCGACCTGCTGGAAAAGCTGAATATCGAAAGTCGCTTTGTTAACGGCATGCGGGTCACCACCAGCGAAACCATGGACGTTGTCGAAATGGTACTGGGCGGTCTGGTCAACAAGCAGATCGTCAACCTGATCAACCAGAACGGTGGTAAAGCGATCGGCCTTACGGGCAAAGACGGCCAGCTTCTGCACGCGCGCAAGCTGCACGTCACCCAGAAGTCACCAGAACTGGAAAAGCCGGAAATCATCGACATCGGCCACGTGGGTGAAGTCTCCAAAATCAACACCTCACTGCTGGATATGCTGACCAACAGCGACTTCATTCCTGTGATCGCCCCAATCGGTGTGGGGGAAGACGGTGCGTCCTACAACATCAACGCCGACCTCGTAGCAGGCAAAGTGGCCGAGGTACTCAAGGCTGAGAAACTGATCCTGCTGACCAACATTGCCGGCCTGATGGACAAAGAAGGAAAGATCCTTACCGGTCTGACCACACAGCAGGTCGATGCGCTGATCGAAGACGGCACCATCTATGGCGGTATGCTGCCTAAGATTCAGTGCGCCCTGGATGCCGTTCATGCCGGCGTTAACAGCTCGCATATTATTGATGGTCGGGTTGCACACTCCACACTGCTGGAGCTGTTCACCGATGAAGGTGTCGGTACCCTCATCACCAACCGCCGCCGTTGAACCAAGGAGCAGGAATGACGGACAACAGCGAAAAACTCTCCCGACGAGATCAGATACTTCAGGCTCTGGCGCATATGCTTGAGACCAACCCAGGCGCGCGGATCACCACCGCCAGCCTGGCAAAAGAAGTGGGTGTGTCAGAAGCAGCGCTGTATCGCCACTTCCCTTCCAAGGCAAAGATGTTTGAGGGCCTGATCGCCTTTATCGAAGAGACCCTCTTCAGCCGGATCAGCAGAATCCTGCAGGATATTCCCGAGGCAGAACCGCGGTGCGAAAAAACCCTGAGTCTGATTCTCGGCTTCGCAGAGCGTAATCCCGGCATGTGCCGTCTGCTCTCGGGAGATGCCCTGTCAGGCGAGACCGAGCGTCTGCGTCAGCGCATTCAGCAGGTGTTCGAACGTATCGAAACTCAGCTGAAACAGATTCTCCGGGAGGCAGAACTGCGGGAAGGCAAGCTGACTCAGCAGTCTCCGGCGGCTCTCGCTAACCTGCTGACGGCAGTGGTTGAAGGGCGCATCCGCCAATATGTCCGCTCTGAGTTCAGTCTCAAGCCAACAGAGTACTGGGATCAGCAGTGGCAGACCCTGCAGGCGGGCCTTCTGAAAGAAAAATCCCTCGCGATGCCATAAAAAAAGCGCCTTACGGCGCTTTTTTATTCAGCTGCAATCTCTTCTGGCAATGTACCGGGAGGATGCTCCTGTAAAATCTCAATACGCTGACGTAAGGTTGCAAACTCCTGCTGCAGCCGGGCTTTCTCTTCCTGACGCTGAGCAATTTTCTGCTTAGCATCCTCCAGACCGTTGGTAATCAGTGCGATGTCTGCGCGCAGCTCCGGGCCAACCTCGCGCCCCTGACGCTCAACATTGGCGGCTTGCTGCTGCGCGCGCTGCAGCTTTTCCTGCATGTCCGCCTTACGACGCTGCTGAAGCTCAATATGAGCCTGCACATCGTCTGTTTTGCGCTTCAGTGCGCGATCAGCATCTTCCGGGGTGGCATACAGGCGGAGCAATGCATTGTCCGCCTCCCGTTGTTTAGCAATCCGTTGTTCACGGGCTTTCTGTTCAGCCACACGACGATCACGCTCAGCGATCTCGGCGTCCGTCAGCTCCCGTGGAACCACTTTCAGAACCATGCCCTGACTGTTCAGAACTTCGTAACCCAGCGGCGCCAGATCGGCAGGCACGTTATCAATCACAATGACGCGCCCGTCCACATTGAAGCGGTACAGCTGCTTGGCAGCGCTGGCCGGTAACGGCAGCAGCGACGAAATTAGGGTGAGACAGAAAAGCAGTCTGAGCATGCCTGGTCCTGTTGTAATTATTCGACTCCGTACTCATCGCGATAAGCGCTGATAGCATCGGCGTACTGCGCCAGCTCAGGCTTACCTGCGACATAATCTAACACCTGGTTCAGTCCAACGATACTGACAACCTTCATTCCGAAGTCACGTTCCACTTCCTGTATTGCAGAAAGCTCGCCCTGACCCCGCTCCTGACGGTCCAGCGCGATCAGCGCTGCGGCAGGTGTTGCACCGGGTGCAGCTTCAATCATAGCCATTACCTCACGGATTGCCGTACCCGCAGTAATAACATCGTCTACAATCAGAACACGGCCTTCCAGCGGCGCACCGACAAGATTGCCACCCTCACCATGAGTTTTGGCCTCTTTGCGGTTGAAGACGTATGGCATATCTTTCTGATACTGATCAGCGAGTGCTATCGTCAGAGAAGCGGACAGCGGAATACCTTTATAGGCAGGGCCAAACACGACATCGTAGGCGATGCCGGAATCTTCCAGAGCCGCCGCGTAAAAACGCCCCAGCTTCGCCAGTGCACCGCCTGAGTTAAACAGGCCAGCATTGAAAAAGTATGGGCTGACGCGACCGGATTTGAGGGTGAACTCTCCAAAGCGCAGTACCCCCTGCTCGATGGCGAATTCAATAAACTCTCTCTGATAATTCTGCATAACTGGACCTGCTTTGTCGGAAACGGGGCGGGAAGATACGAATAAAAAGTATCCGGATCTCATCCGGATTTACCCGCAAACTCAAGGATGCGGTATGATACACCCATCGTTAGTTGGGAACCATGTATGAGGATTATCACTCTGCACGTCGACGGCCTTGAACAGGCTGTGAAAAACGGGCTATACACCTGGCTCGCAGGCGCAGATGCGGACGTCGTTGCCATCCAGAACCTGAAGGCAAAGGAGTATCAGCTGTCGGATGACGTTGTTTACCCTGAGGGCTTCAACGCCTACTTCTTTGATGCAGAGGCCGACGGCTACAGTGGTGTCGCGATACTCACCAAAGACGTGCCGAAAGCCATTATGACCGGCATCGGCCATCCTGAGTGGGATCTGCAGGGGCGCTTTATTCAGGCAGATTTCGACCATGTCAGCGTCGCTTCGGTGCTGTTCCCAGCGGTGGACGAACACAACACACTGGAAGACAAACTCGGCTTTCAGAAGGTCTTCCTTGAACACCTGCAGAAGACGCGCCGTAAGCGTCGCGAGTTTATTTTCTGCGGTAACTTCGAGGCGGCCCATAAGACGGTCGACATCCAGGACTGGGAAGCCGCCCAGAACGAACCTGGCTTCCTGCCACAGGAACGGGCGTTTCTGGATCAGGTCTTCGGACCCGTTGGCTATATCGACGCGTTCCGCGAAGCCAACTTCGGCGAGAACCAGTTTACCTGGTGGCCCGACGCAGAAAGTGCCCGTCGCAATCTCAACGGCTGGCGCAAGGATATGCAGATCTGTACTCCGGAGATCCGGCAATACGTCGTGGAAGCCCGGATAGAGAACAATCTGAAATTCGGTCAACACGCTGCAGTGATGATCGAATACGAATTCGACGAAGAATAAACGGCAATAAAAAAGGCGCTCAGAGCGCCTTTTTTATTGCCACGAAACGATCAGGCCAGCGCTGCCTTCTGCAATTCAGACAATTCAGTAATGGCTTTCTGAGCGTGAGCCAGCATGGCATTCAGCTCATCTGCCGAAAATGCTTCACCTTCGGCCGTGCCCTGAATTTCTACATAGCCGCCTTTCTCAGTCATGATGACGTTCAGATCAGTCTCTGCCGTTGAGTCTTCGGCATAATCGAGATCCAGCACGGCTTCGCCTTTGTAGATGCCGACCGACACTGCAGCAATCATCTGCTTCAGCGGCTCGCCTTTTACTTTACCATTGGCTTTCAGCCAGTTGATGGCATCCACCAGGGCCACACAGGCACCCGTGATCGACGCTGTGCGGGTGCCACCGTCCGCCTGAATAACATCGCAGTCGATGGTGATGGTGTTTTCACCCAGGGCTTCGAGGTCAACCGCTGCACGCAGGCTACGGCCGATCAGGCGTGAAATCTCAACCGTACGTCCCTGCTGTTTGCCTTTTGCAGCCTCACGAATCATGCGCGAGCCAGTAGAGCGCGGCAGCATACCGTATTCAGCAGTCACCCAACCCTGCCCTTTCCCACGCAGGAAAGGAGGTACAGAGGTGTCCACACTGGCTGTACAGATCACTTTGGTATCGCCGAACTCCACCAGTACTGAGCCTTCAGCGTGTTTGGTAAAGTTACGGGTGATGCGTACGTCACGCAGCTGATCGAGTGCGCGGCCACTTGGTCTCATAATATGTCCTCTGTTGTCAGTTATCCGCGCGCATTATAGCGGCAAAGCGGGCCAGACTTTACAATGACCGAAAAGAAATTCGCACAGCATCGCAAGGAGACAGGCATGGTCCGCAGTATGACAGCCTTCGCACGCCAGAACGCAGACACAGAGCAGGGGCGCTTTACCTGGGAAATCCGCTCAGTTAACAGCCGCTACCTGGAACTGCACTTCCGCCTGCCGGATGACTTCCGCGACCTCGAACCCATCCTGCGCGACACACTGAAAAAGCGCCTGAACCGCGGCAAGGTCGAGGTGTTTCTGCGCTTTCATGCCGCCAACGCAGCACAGGGTCTGAGCGTCAACGCAGCTCTGGTTGAAGCACTGAACCAGGCCGCTGATCAGGTCCATGCGATCATCGGGCCAGGCAACGCTCTGGATGCCCTCAGAATTCTGGAGTGGCCCGGCGTTCTGGAAGGCGCCGCCATTGATACCAAAGCCATTCAGACAAGTGCACTTACCGCCTTCGGAGCAGCGCTCAGTGAGCTGATTACTGCTCGTGAGCGCGAGGGCGAATCCCTGGCCGCACTGATTCAGCAGCGCTGTGAAGAGTGTCAGGCCCTCTCAATCCGGGCCGATAGCCTTATGCCGGAGGCCATTGCCGCACAACGGGAGCACCTGCAGAAAAAGCTGGATGAACTGCTGGACAATCCAGACACCGAACGACTGGAGCAGGAAATCGTGCTGCTAGCACAGAAAGCCGATATCGCTGAAGAAACCGATCGCTTGCGAACGCACATTGACGAGGTTCAGGCCATTCTCAGTCGTGACGAACCCATTGGCCGCCGGCTGGATTTTATGATGCAGGAGCTGAACCGGGAGGCAAACACCCTGTCATCGAAAGCGATCCGCACCGACCTGACCCGTATTGCGGTTGATCTGAAGGTACTGATCGAGCAGATGCGCGAGCAGGTGCAGAATATCGAATAACGGCGATTACCGATCCCAGTAGGGCCGCTCACCGAAGTAATCGCCCATAAAGTCGATAAACAGACGGATCTTACTTGATACCAGTGTGCGGTGCGCGTACACCGCATATAAGGCAATGGGTTCAGGTACTTCCTTCTGCAGGATTTCTACCAGACGGCCATCAGCCAGGGCTGCCCCTGATATAAAAGTCGGCTGCAGCACAATCCCGGCGCCCGCAATCGCAGCATTGTTGAGTACTTCACCGTTATTACAGGTAAATCCTGCCGCCAAAGCACGATGACGGTCATCTTCGGTGTAGCTGTATTGCAGAAAGCGATGATCAGCGAGCGCCGTCTCAGACTCCGGCGTTCCGAAGAGTCTGAGGTATTCTGGTGAAGCACAGTACGCGAGCCGGATCGTTGCGAGCCGCTTCGCCACCAGCGAAGAATCCTTCAGGTGTCCGATCCGTAGGGCCACATCAAAACCTTCGTTCACGATATCGACTTTACGGTCATTGAGCTGCAGGTCGATACCCACCTCAGGATGGGCCTGTTGAAATGCCACCAGCGGTGCCGCCAGGTGCAGACTGGCAAAAGACACCGGCGCCGCGATGCGTAACAACCCACGCGCCCGGGACTGATCATCGCCCGCCTGATTTTCCATATCCTCAATATCCGTGAGAATCTGACGGGCCTGCTGCACGTATCGCGTGCCCACCTCGGTGAGATGCACCTGACGGGTTGTCCGGTTAAGCAAACGGACACCCAGATGGGTTTCCAGCTGTCCGACATACTTACTGACCAGCTGTGGCGACATCTCGAGACGGGAAGCCGCTGCGGTAAAACTGCCCTCAGCCACAACCGTTACCAGCGCGCGCATTGCTTCAATTCTGTCCATCACTCAACTCTCAATGATTTGTTGATAATTAAGCAATGAAAGACATCTTAATCAACAAATTAATGACAGTTAAAGTAAACAGATCAATCACAGGAGCAAGTTACTATGAACATTCAATCAGTATTTTCGACTCAGGCCGGCATTTCTGCACTGTTTCTCCGGGTGCCCGTGGGACTGATTCTCGCAGCACACGGCTCACAGAAACTGTTTGGCTGGTTTGGTGGTTACGGCCTTGAAGGGACCGGCCAGTGGATGGCCAGTATCGGACTGGAGCCCGGGTTTCTGATGGCACTGTTAGCGGGCAGTGCAGAATTCTTCGGCGGGCTGGCATTGGCGGCAGGCCTGCTGACGCGCCCTGCTGCATTGCTGACTGCATTCACCATGCTTATTGCGATCTCCAGCGTGCATATTGATAACGGCTTATTTATGGCCAATAACGGTTACGAATACGCACTGACTCTGTTTGTTGTCAGTATCGCTCTGGCCGTGCAGGGTGCCGGAAGTTTTTCGGTCGATCACATCATCAGCAAAAAGCTCGGTAACAGCTCTGCTCTGACCGCGGCCCTCGCCTGACAGCACTTACCAGAAGGAGGCGTCAATGCACCCCGATATTCTCTTTATCTCCCACGGTGGCGGCCCGCTGCCGCTGCTGGGAGACCCGGGACACGCAGAAATGGTGGAGCAGTTGCAGACTCTTGCTCGTGAGTTCCCGCGCCCCAGTGCCGTGCTGATCATCAGCGCCCACTGGGAAGCCCCTCATGCCACCGTCACCACAGCCGCTGCGCCGGACCTGATTTACGACTACTCGGGCTTCCCGCCTGAGTCCTACCAGATTCAATACCCGGCTCCCGGAGAACCGGCTCTGGCTGCTCAGGTAATTGAGGTGATCAACGAAGCCGGCATCAGCGCCAGAGGCGCGCCGGACAGAGGGCTGGATCACGGCGTCTTCGTACCCCTGAAAATCATGTACCCCGAAGCTGACATCCCCTGCGTTCAACTGTCGCTGATTCAGGGGCTGGATACCGGACAGCATCTGGCACTGGGCGCAGCATTACAGCAGCTGGATTATCCGGGGTTACTCGTGATTGGTTCCGGGTTTTCCTTCCACAATATGCGTGCTTTTTTCGCTCCCGACAGCAAAGACACCGACGAACTGAACCTCGCCTTTGAGCGCTGGCTGGAAGACACACTGACCACGCAGCAGCTGACCGACGAAGAGCGTCATACGCGCCTGTTTAACTGGGTTCAGGCACCCGGAGCCAGATTCTGCCACCCACGCGAGGAACACCTGCTGCCACTTCATGTCTGCTATGGGCTCGCTGCCGGACCAGCGAACCATCAGTTACATGGCAGAATTCTCGGCCGGGCATCTGGCATGTATGGCTGGCAGGCGTCTGCCAGAGTGGCCGGATTGCGGTATACTGATGGCTGACACTCTGACTGACGACGACATTCATGGCGAAGACATTTACCGGCACTTTGTTTATTTTTTCTGCACCTTCCGGTGCGGGTAAGACCAGCCTGGTTAAGGCCTTACTGGACACGACCGGTTACATCGGTGTCTCTGTATCCCACACGACCCGTGCGCCCCGCCCGGGGGAAGCCGACGGCAAAGACTATCACTTCGTCAGCAAAGAAGAGTTTCAGCAGCTCGTTTCTGAAGACGCTTTTCTGGAACATGCTCAGGTCTTCGATAATTTTTACGGCACATCACAGCGCTGGGTCGAGTCCGAGCTGGAAGCCGGTCGCGATGTCATTCTGGAAATCGACTGGCAGGGCGCGCAGCAGGTACGCAGGCTCATGCCCGAAGCCGTCAGTGTCTTTATCGCGCCGCCATCGATTGAAGCTCTGGAACAACGCCTGCGCAACCGTGGACAGGACAGTGAAGAAATTATCCAACGCCGCATGCGCGATGCACGCAGTGAGATGAGTCATTACGGTGAATACGATTACCTCATCATCAACGATGACTTCAACAACACACTGGAAGAACTGCGTTCTATCATCATCGCCCGCCGTCACCGTATCGCCGCGCAGCAGGTGCGCCACGAAGAAACGCTGAGAAATCTTCTCTCCTGAGGCCTTTCCTGGCCTTCAGGGGCTTTCTTTATTGTCGATTTCGCATACAATATCGGGTCCCATCGAATTTATTTGGTATACAGGACAACCCATGGCTCGCGTAACTGTTGAAGACTGCCTGAATCACGTTGATAACCGCTTTGAGCTGGTCATGCTGGCCGCCAAGCGCGCCCGTCAGATCGCTGTAAACGGTGCAGAACCTATGGTCGCTGAAGAAAACGACAAGCCGACCGTTATTGCTCTGCGTGAAATTGCAGATGACCTGGTCACTCCAGCCACTATGGCAGCTCAGGAAGAAGCGGCCCGCCGCCAGACTGTCATGGAAATGGACATCGAACCTCAGGAACTCTGAGGGTTCATCTGAGTGCCCACCATTGATGCCTTATCCGAGCGACTGACCCAGTATCTGAGCCACAGCCAGATCAAACAGGTCTGTCGCGCCTATTATTACGCGGAACAGGCACACGAAGGGCAACGCCGCCGCAGCGGTGAACCTTACATAGTTCATCCGCTGGCGGTTGCCAATATTCTCACTGAAATGCACCTCGACCATCAGAGTCTGATGGCCGCCATGCTGCATGATGTGATTGAAGACACCGGAATTCCCAAATCCGCCCTCGCGACTCAATTTGGCGACGTAGTGACCGATCTGGTGGACGGTGTCTCCAAGCTGACGAATATTCACTTCGAAAGCAAAGAAGAACAACAGGCCGAAAACTTCCAGAAAATGGCGATGGCGATGGCGAAAGACATCCGCGTCATTCTGGTAAAGCTGGCCGATCGCCTGCACAACCTCCGTACGCTCGGTTCACTGAAGCCCGAAAAGCGTCGCCGTATCGCACGTGAAACGCTGGATATCTACTCGCCGATTGCTAACCGTCTGGGCCTGAACAGTGTCCGGATGGAGATGGAAGACCTCTGCTTCGAAGCTATGTATCCGATGCGCTCGGAAATGATCCGCAAGGCCGTAAAATCGGCCCGTGGCCACCGAACCGAAATGGTCGACAGCATCGCCGCTGCCATCCGCAACCGCCTGAATGAAAACGCAATCTCTGCGCGGGTGTTCGGACGTGAGAAACATCTCTACAGCATTTACAGCAAAATGCGCGACCAGCGTAAGTCGCTGGGCGATATTATGGATGTCTTCGGTTTCCGTATCGTCACCGACTCAGTCGATGATTGCTACCGCATTCTAGGTGCGATGCACAGTCTGTTTAAACCTGTGCCCGGGCGCTTCAAAGACTACATCGCCATCCCGAAGACGAACGGCTATCAATCGCTGCACACCACGCTGATTGGTCTCAGTGGTACGCCGATTGAAATCCAGATCCGTACCGAAGATATGGAAGCGATGGCCAACCACGGGATTGCCGCACACTGGCTGTACAAGAGCGAAAGCGATCAGGTCAGCGGCACACAGCGCGCGCGTCAGTGGGTTCAGAACCTACTCGAACTCCAGAAAAATGCCGGCTCGCCGATCGAATTCGTTGAACACGTAAAAGTCGATCTGTTCCCGGACGAAATTTATGTCTTCACACCGAAAGGGAAAATTCTGGAGCTGCCTTCCGGTTCGACCGCCGTCGACTTTGCCTACGCCGTACATACGGACGTTGGTAATCACTGTATCGCCTGCCGTATCGACAAGCAGCTGGCACCATTGAGCGCGCGTTTACAGAACGGCCAGACCATCCAGATTGTGACTGCCCCGAATGCGCAGCCAAATCCAGCCTGGCTTAATTTCGTGGTGACCGGTAAAGCACGCTCAAATATCCGCAACTATCTGAAAACCCAGCGCCGCTCTGAATCCGTGTCTCTGGGTGAACGCCTTCTGAATAAAGCACTGAGCGCCCTCGGCAAAACGATGGAAGACATCGATCAGGCGCACATTGATCTGGTACTGAAAGAAACCGATCTGGTGACCATTGAAGATCTGCTCGAAGACATCGGTGCCGGCAACCGGATGGCACCTCTGATTGCCCGGCGTTTACTGGTTGCCAACAAAGATACTGACATCGATCTGCACGCCTTCGAAGCGTCGCCAATGGCGATTAAAGGCACCGAAGGTCTGGTGGTCAGCTTTGCAAAATGTTGTAGCCCGATTCCGGGTGATCCTATTGTCGGGCATGTCAGCTCAGGGCGTGGTCTGGTTGTTCACACAGAGACCTGTCGGAATGTCGAAGAGTATCGCGACAACCCGGAAAAATGTGTCCACCTGAGTTGGGACAAAGACATCAGCAGTGAGTTTACTGTCGACCTTAAGGTCTACATGGAAAACCGCCGCGGTATTATTGTTGAAGTCGCCTCCGCCGTTAACCAGGCAGATGCCAACATTGAAAAGATCAGTGTCGAAGAGCGCGATGCCCGCCTCAGTGTGACACATATGAAATTAAGTGTTCAGGGACGCAAACACCTGGCACGGACTATACGCCGGCTGCGCACCATCCGCGGAGTCAGCAAAATTGTACGAACCAGAAATCCAAAGGAAAAATCATGAGCCGCGAGATCATCGCTACCGATAAAGCACCCCAGGCAATCGGCACTTATTCCCAGGCTGTAAAAATAGGCCACACAGTTTACCTGTCAGGTCAGATTGCTCTGGTACCGGAAACAATGGAAGTGATTGAAGGCGGCATCGAAGCAGAAATTCATCAGGTATTTAAAAACCTGACTGCCGTCTGTGAAGCAGCAGGTGGCTCACTGCAACAGATTGCCAAGCTGAATATTTTCCTGACAGACCTGAGCAACTTTGCCACCGTAAACAGCATCATGGCTCAGTATTTCGAACAGCCATACCCTGCACGTGCTGCGCTGGGCGTCAAAGAGCTGCCTAAAGGTGTCGGTGTTGAGATGGACGGTGTTCTGGAGCTGGTTTAACAGCTCCGTCAGCGGGTGCCGTCCACCCGCTACTGTTCTTCCTTATCGTGATGCCGCACAGGCACCTGCAGCTTGGTAGCGAACGCCTCTTCAAACTGCGCTAATTTTTCGATGAGCCCTTCAGTCAGTTTTCTGCCGGTCACCAGCATCACAATACCGTGATGATTGACAAGATCATTGCTCAGCACCATCCCTGGTTTCAGTTTCGAGACAGGCAGGGTGACCTGCATATTTTTCGCGTGTATTTCCAGAATCTGATCGTAGACATAATCAAATGCAGTGACGACCTCAGGGTCATAACGCTTGCCACTTTCTTTAACAATAACGTTGTACGCTTCCCTGTCCTGCAGGGCTTTGCCCATAAAGTTATGGGGCAACAACAGATTATCGTAATCATTAGCGACGGCCACGATTCTGGCTCCCAGGGGAATAGCCTCACCGACGAGCTTTCCGGGAAAGCCCGCCCCATCAAAACGTTCGTGATGACAACGAACGATGTAAGCCGCCTCCTGAATGGGCTCAAACGCCATCAGAGCACTTTCCCCTAACATCGAATGCTGCTTATATATGGCCAGCTCACCACGGCTCATCTCTCCGGGGCTTTTCCGTAACGTCGCCTGATCGATACCGATTTTACCGATATCATGTACCAGTGCAGAAATATGAATCAGGCGTTGTTCGGTAACCGGCAGTCCCATCTGAGCACTGATAAGATCGGCAATCGCGGCGACCCGCTTGGCATGCCCTTTTTTAGTTTTCTCGTTCAGATCTGCAAGCGCGGACAAAAGAGGAACACACTGCATGTAACTCTCTTTCAGATCCTGATATGCAAGATCAAGCTGGTCCGCTGTCTGCTGCAGCTCCTGAGTCCGCAGCTGAATCGTTTTCTCCTGCTGCTCACTCAGCTCTCTCAGCTGCCTGTTCTGATCTTCCTGTATCTGTATGAGTCGGCGATTCTGCTCTTTAAGACAGCGCACAGAAATAATATCGTTGATGCGACGGATCAGGTCCTCATCATCCCAGGGCTTGGTCAGATACTGAGAAATACGCCCCGAATTAATCGCCGTCATTGCGGACGTCACATCTGAGTATCCGGTCAACAGTATACGATCCGTATGCGACCAACGATTCGCTACCTGAGTCAGAAATTCAGCACCATCCATACCCGGCATCCGCATATCAGACATCACCAGATCGATGGGCCCGGCCTCAAGAACCTTAAGGCCATCTTCTGCGCTTTCTGCGGTGCTCACCTGAATGCCATCTTCATCTTCCAGCAAACGTTTAAGACTCGAAAGAATATGAGGTTCGTCATCCACCAGCAGTATACGGCAACGGATATTGTCCACAGTTTCCTGTACCTCACAGGCATGAGTAGTCATCGTCTTTATCCTGTTCAGAGTCTTTGAAAGGCAAAGCAATCCGGAAGCAGGTACCTTTACCTACTTCGGAATCCACCCGGATTCGTCCCTGATGCTGTTCGATGATCCCATAAGAAAGAGACAGACCAAGTCCGGTTCCTTCTCCAACATCTTTGGTCGTAAAAAAGGGATCAAAGATTCTCTCTTTAACTGCGTCCTCGATACCGCAGCCATCGTCTTCTACCTCGATAATAATGTCATTACGGTCGATAAAAGAGCGAAGATAAATATTTCCATCGGATGAGATTGCCTGTGCGGAATTCACTACCAGATTGACGATAACCTGACTGATCTGGCTCTCGACCATTTCCAGCTCTGGCAACTCTCCCAGCTCATAATGAACCTGAACACCCTCGGGTATCTGAGACTTGGCAATATTGACCGAACTCAGAATACAACGATTGATATCAGCCACCTGAAATCTGTCCTCCTGCGGTCGGGAAAACATTTTCAGATCACTTACGATCCGTTGTACGCGTTCAATACCATCCATAGATTCCGAAATAACGTCATCGACATTTTTTCTCAGGTTCGTATATTTACAGGTTTTCTGAAGTTGATTGATATGTTCAACCATCTCACCTTCAGGCACGCCGGACTTTACCCTGTCCAGTTCATCTGCCAGTGAAAGTGCACGATCACAGTATTTTCCAAGCATATTCAGGTTGGATTTAATAAAACCGACCGGATTATTAATTTCATGCGCAATACCTGCGGACATCTGCCCGAGGGACGCCAGCTTTTCTTTCTGAAGTAACTGGTCTCTGGCTTTCTCCAGCTCGCTGTTCATCGAAGAAAGTTCGCTGTTTTTACTCAACAGCTCTCCCTGCAGCTTAGCCCGTTGCATAATCTCGTCAACGAGGTCGCCGTTAATCGAGGTAAGTTCCTGGGTACGCTGCATCGTCAGATCAATAAACCGGCGTACCGAAATTCGTGCCTGAATAAACTGCACCAGAAATATAATAGAGACACCGATACTGGCCAGGACGACGAACCAGCGGAAATTCTGAAACCAGTTCCGTTCGATGACTTTCTGTTTGACGCCAAGCCCGACTTCGAAATCGTCAACCATAAAGAAGTGATCCGGAATCAGATGTTGATTTCCGAGTGTAAAACCCTGATGACCTTCCGACGATGTCATAAAGATCACAGCGTCAGCACGGCTGCTGTCGAAGAGTTGTTCGAGGCGACTCGCAGAGACTGCTGTGGCGACATAACTCTGAGCGTCATTCAGAGGAAAATAACGAATAACATAGTCATCCAGCAGTCCGGCCTGGCGACGGACGATCTGAGTCACCTGTTGACCGTTTTCTGGCACTCTGAGCAAAGACAGTAGGGCAGTACTGTCTGCACGCCCCAGGCTGGTGATGTAGTTCAGCCCCCGGTAATTCAGCATGGCGCTGACTTCTGTAGCGACGTTGTCGCTTAACAGTGCCTGTGTGAAGACATCAAACTCTTCGTCACTGACAAACTCTGATGCATCGACCAGTCCCTTCACAATCTGAGCATCGTGAATAAGCTGATCAAATGATGCCTTAAGATCGGCGCTGTAGGCGCTGGAAAGGCTCACCGCAACTTCTTCTTCGAGCTGAGCTTCCCACTCCTGCGTATACACGACCGTCAGCCACGAAATAACACTGGCCGTGAGAAAGAAGAACGCTAACGGGAAATATTTCTGAATGAAAAGCAGTTTACCGGGCGTGTCGCCTTCTGACGCCATCTGCGCCATCAGTATCATTTTTTCCTGGGTGCTGCCCGCCATGCCGTGCTCCTTCGTTCAGACCGGAAGCAACAGATTGCATACCAGTTATAAAGGTATAGCTGGCGGTGGCCCCAAAGGCAAAAGGACAGAAGAAATCAGGTAGTGATACGCGGCAGAAGACTCTGCCGCGAACAGGAGGTGCCGCTCAGATCAGTCCCATCTCAGTCAGCATCACGTCATAACCATCACGATAGTTGGTGTAACGGAAATCGTAACCCAGTGCGCGCAGGCGCTTATTCGAACAGCGGCGGTTAGCACGACGGGATACTTCGCCGACGTCTTTATCGGGATCGACATCACCGATGCGGTCTTTCATCCACTCGAGAACGTCGAACAGTGTCGCAGGCTCGTCATCGGTGGCCAGATAGATGTTATCCAACTTATCGCCAGACAACGCCTTAGTAATGAGGAAATGCAGCACACCGACGCAATCGTCCCGATGAATACGATTGGTCCAGACCGCAGGCTCAGGATCACAGTAGCCGCCATGACGCGCCTGCTCGATCATGCGCGTACGACCCGGCCCATAAATGCCGGTGAAACGAACCACGGTACCGGCAATATCAGACTTCAGCAGAGCGTCTTCAGCAGCCAGCATTTCTTTACCAGCAAAGCTGGAAGGCTGGGTTTCAGACGTTTCGTCGACCCACTCCGCGTCCATCTGGTGATACACCGAGGAGCTGGAGACAAAAAATGCATGCTTTACGTTCTGGCCTTTTAACGACTTAAGAACGTTCTTCAGCCCTTTTACGTAATAGTTGTGATAGCCCTCTTTCGAGAATACAGGTGCTGCCACGCTGTACACCAGAATGTCTACATTATCGGGCAGCCCTGTCAGAGTCTCGGGGTCTGCGACGTCCGCAGATATCACTGTTACTCCTTCGGCAACCGGCTTATCAGAACGACGAACACCGAATACCTCGTGCCCTTCTGCAGCCATTTGCCCCGCCAGGTGTCCACCAATGTCTCCGGTTCCCACAACCAGGATTCGAGCCATGCCTTACCTCCACATTTCAGGCATTAAAGTGCTGCTTCTCACAACACCGTTTCTTTTATTGTAGTACGGCCTTCCGCTTCGCCCATTTATAGGTAAAATAAATCAAATCTGCCACTCTCATTCAAGGTAGCAATTATGACGCTGACAGAACTCAAATACATCGTCACTGTCGCGCAGGAGCGCCACTTCGGCCGGGCCGCTGAAAAATGCTTTGTCAGTCAACCGACGCTCAGCGTAGCGATAAAAAAGCTGGAAAGCGAGCTGGGCGTGGCAATTTTTGAACGCAGCAAAAGCTCTGTGACGGTAACGCCACTGGGCGAAAAAATCGTTACCCAGGCTCAGCGCGTTCTGGAAGAATCCCGCACCATCCGTGACATCGCTACCGCAGGGCAGGATCAGTTATCGTCTCCCCTCAAGCTGGGGGCGATTTTCACTATCGGGCCGTATCTCTTTCCACACCTTGTGCCGTTACTGCACAAGCAGGCACCGACAATGCCGCTGTATCTGGAAGAAAACTACACCGGCGTTCTGCGCAAACAACTGCGCGATGGCGAGCTGGACGCCATCATCGTTGCCCTGCCATTTACAGAGCCGGACGTTGTCACTCACCCGCTGTACGAAGAGAATTTTGTCGTCGTCCTGCCGCGCGATCACAAGTGGAGCAAACAGGAGTCTGTGGCGGCGGAGCAACTGGTCGATGAAGACCTGCTGATGCTTGGCGAAGGTCATTGCTTCCGCGATCAGGTCTTCGAACATTGTCCTGCACTGCACCGTAAACATCATAGCCGCCTGGGCAGCGTGCTCGAAGGCAGCTCACTGGAAACCCTTAAGCACATGGTCGCCACCGGTCTGGGAATTACCGTCCTTCCCGAATCTGCGATTGGCAACATGGATGAGAGCCTGCTCTGCATCCGCCCGTTCAAAGAGCCCGCGCCTTACCGCACAGTAGCCATGGCGTGGCGCGCCAGTTTCCCACGCGGGCAGGCGATTGATCTGCTTCTATCTAACGCCCGTCAGTGTAAATTGCACGGCTGACGCCCATGGCTCACCTGCAGAAGCTCACCGATCTCAAAGGCGTCGGCCCAAAGCTGGCGCAGCAGCTGGAGAAGCTGAATATCTTCTCCCTCACCGACCTGTGCTTCCATCTGCCCTTCCGCTATGAAGACCGTAGTCGGGTCATCCCCATCGGTGGACTACACCCGATGCGACCCGCGGTCATTCAGGGGGAAGTACGGGGTGCCAGCGTCGTTTTCGGTAAGCGTCGTAGTCTGCTGGTCAAGCTGCAGGATCACTCGGGCCTGATCAACCTTCGTTTCTATCACTTCAACGCGGCACAGAAAAACCAGATGTCGGTCGGTACCCAGCTGCGTTGCTACGGGGAGCCACGCCGCGGAGCCAGCGGTCTGGAAATGTACCACCCGGAGTACCGCGTGATGGAAGACGGCCTCGATGATGAATCAGAGCCGCGCCTGACCCCGGTCTATCCGGCCACTGAAGGCATCACGCAACAACGCCTGCGCCTGCTGCACGAACAGACCCAGGAGCTGCTGCGCAACCACGCCGTAGACCTGCCCGACCTGCTGCCCGACCTGCTGCCCGACCTGCTGCCTGAGCAATGGCGGGAGCAGTGGCGTTTGCCCGGGCTGAGTGAGGCCCTGCTGTTTCTGCACCAGCCACCAACGCACGTCAATCTCGCCGAGCTGGAGAGCGGACAACACCCGGCACAGAAACGCCTGATTCTGGAAGAATTGCTCGCACACCAACTGTCTCTCCTGCAGCTTCGTGCGCAGGTGCAGCGCGATTCCGCACCCGCCATTCTCGGTGACCATGCCCTCAGGAAATCACTGCTCGCACAACTGCCGTTTTCCCCCACGGGCGCTCAACAGCGGGTCACTGACGAAATCACCGCCGACCTGCAACAGCCCTACCCGATGCTGAGGCTGGTGCAGGGCGATGTGGGGTCGGGGAAAACGCTGGTCGCCGCACTCGCGGCCTGTGATCTGCTGCAGGCTGGCTATCAGGTCGCCCTGATGGCACCGACAGAAATTCTGGCAGAGCAACACCTGAAAAACCTCGACGGCTGGTTTGCCCCTCTCGGGATCCGCACCGGTTGGCTGGCGGGCAAAGTGAAAGGCAAAGCCCGGGAAAAAGCGTTGGAGGAAATTGCCAGCGGCCATGCTCAGCTGGTGATCGGTACTCATGCGCTGTTTCAGGACGATGTGCATTTTGCCCGCTTAGGGCTGGTGATCATTGATGAGCAACACAGGTTCGGTGTGCACCAGCGACTGTCTCTGAAAGAGAAGGGCGAACACTCGGGCATGGCCCCGCACCAGCTGGTGATGACCGCAACACCGATTCCTCGCACACTGGCGATGAGCGCCTATGCCGACCTGGATACCTCCGTCATTGATGAACTTCCCCCCGGTCGCAGCCCGATTACAACAGTCGCCATCAGCGAACAGCGGCGACCTGAGATTATTCAACGCGTACAGGAAGCCTGCAGCGAAGGAGCACAGGCTTACTGGGTCTGTACCCTGATTGAAGAAAGCGAAACCCTGCAGTGTCAGGCGGCAGAAAACACCGCCGAAGAATTGCGCGCGGCGCTCCCTCAGCTGCGCATCGGCCTCGTCCATGGACGAATGAAGGCCGCAGAAAAAGCCGCCATCATGGACGCATTCAAAGCCCACGAACTCGACCTCCTGGTGGCCACTACCGTTATTGAAGTCGGAGTGGATGTCCCCAATGCCAGCCTGATGATTATCGAAAACCCGGAGCGCCTCGGGCTTGCGCAGCTGCACCAGTTACGCGGCAGGGTTGGCCGGGGAAGCGCAAAGAGTCATTGCGTGCTTCTTTATAAGGCGCCACTTTCTCTCACCAGCAAACAGCGACTGCAGGTCATGCGCGACAGCCAGGACGGCTTTTACATTGCCGAACAGGATCTGCAGATACGCGGCCCGGGTGAACTCCTGGGTACCCGCCAGACAGGGCTGCAGATGCTGCGTGTCGCAGACCTTCAGCGTGATGCGGATATGCTCCCACAGGTACAGGCCATGGCTCAGGACCTCTGGCTGAAGCACCCTGCAACCGTCGGCCCTCTGGTACAGCGCTGGCTGGGCAATGCCGGCCGTTTTGCCAACGTCTGAATTGATATCGGCCACATTGTTCGCGGACATCGAAATACTGGCCTGAGCAGCCAGCAACTCCTGAATTGTCGACTATATTGGATGGATACGATTGATAAACGAGGACTGGCACATGTCCGCCATCCCTGCAGTAGTAATGAAAATCCTCGACGACTGGCGTATCCCATACACAGCCGCCGATGATCAGGAGCTGTTTGAGATTATGCAGAGCAATACCCCGGCGTCTTATTCAGCCAAAGTAGCAAACGTCGTTTTTCTTAAGGACGACATGGGGCAGATTCAGGTTGTTATTCCCGGCAACCGCATGCTCGACCTCACACGCCTGTCGCACTCGTTCGGGCGCCAGTTCACCGCGCTTGCGGAAGAAGAACTCAGTGCTCTGAAAACCCGTTATCAGCTGAGCGAATTTCCCGCTCTGCCACAGATTACCGGCATGGAGAGCATGGTCGATGCTGCTCTGCTGGAAGAGACTGAACTCTACATAGTATCGGGTGCCGGACACGAGTGGCTCCGCATTCCGATGGAACAGTTCAGAACCCTTACCACCAGTTCTCACATTGGCAACTATACCGCACCGCTTCGTCCTGATTCTCCGCAACAGGGGGCCGATCTCGACCTGGAAGATGTGCACTCGGCCATTCGCCAGTTTACTCCCCTGCGGATACGCCAGCGCCTGGAAGAGACGCTTGATCTGCCACCGCTGCCGGAAACTGCCCGCAAGATTATTGAACTGCGCGTCGATCCGAACGCCGATACCAAAGCACTGGCGAATACCGTCGAGCTCGATCCCGGCATGTCCGCACAGGTACTCAGCTGGGCCCGCTCGCCCTACTACGGCACCCGAGGTGAGGTAAAAACCGTTGAAGAGGCGGTGATCCGCGTACTCGGATTTGATCTGGTGATCAATCTGGCGCTGGGGCTGGCACTGGGTCGCACCCTGTCAGTGCCCAAAGAAGGTCCGCACGGTTACGCTCCGTTCTGGCAGCAGGCCGTGGTTACCGCGACACTCTGTGCCGAGCTGGTGCGTAAAATCCCATTCGATATGCGCCCAAGTCAGGGCTTATCCTACCTCTGTGGACTGCTGCACAACTTCGGTTTTCTGATTCTCGGGCAGATATTTCCGCCGCAGTTTTCACTGGTAAACCGGCATATTGAGGCGAACCCACACATTAACCGCCTGTACATCGAGCACTACCTGTTGGGGATGACCCGTGAGCAGTGTGCCGCCAGCCTGATGTTTCAGTGGCAGATGCCCGCTGAGCTTGTCAGCGCAGTACGTCACCAACACAACCCCGCCTGCAATGATGAGCATGCGGTCTACGCCAACCTGCTGTTTATTGCCTCACGCCTGCTGCGCCAGCACGGCTTTGGTGACGGGCCGTTTGAAGCAATCCCAGACACTATGTTTGAGGGGCTCGGACTGAAAAAAGAAGACGCCGAAGAAGTTACTCAGGCGCTACTGGAGCGGCTGGACGACCTTGGGGATCTTGTTGCTCTGCTGAATCAGAACGGATAACAGGTAAAGCGGCGCTGGCTTCGGCCAGCCATTGCTGCAGAGCCGGCGCCTGCCATTGAGCGGTAAGCTGTGTCAGTTGAGCAGGACTGATAAAACGATACGCATACATAAGGAAGCCCAGCGCTTCCTTTTTTGTGTGTGCAGGATCGGGCGCCCTGCCCGTCACATGACTGACAGCGGCATCAGCCAGAACCAGCCAGCGACTGAACTGCATCGCGCGGTCCAACTCTTCAATCGCAGTCACCCGGGAGGCCACGGGCGGGGACGTCTGCAGCCGCTGCTGGTATGCCTGATACGTTGCAGATTCCTGTGCTTTTAACGCAACGGCCTCCGCCTGTCGGGCGGCCACCATTTCCTCTGAAACCAACAGAGCGCGAAGTTCTTCTGCGGAGCTTCCGGAGTAAGACTCCAGAATAGTGCGGAAACGATACTCCAGTACCCTGGGAGCCCAGGCAGAGAGCGCAATCATCGCGCGCTCGCGCGCAGCTTCCTGCGGCAGCTGCTGAATCTGCTGATGTACCTGTTGCGACACCCCGCTGACTCCGCTCAGCCGGATAATCTCATCCGCAGTATCAGCCGAAACCGGCAGGGCCAGCAGAGCTAGGCTCAGAAGCAGTGTACGTACAATGTTCAGCCGTGCTTCTCCTGCACCTTGTCACTCAGATACCGGTTCCGGTCGAGCGCGCCTTCAGCGTCAGCCACCACCACCGACACCATGGCATCCCCGGTCACGTTCACCGCCGTACGGATCATATCGAGCAGACGGTCCACACCGATGATTAACGCGATACCCTCGACCGGAAGCCCAACCTGCTGCAGCACCATCGCCAGTGTAATAAGTCCGACGCCTGGCACCCCGGCAGTCCCGATGGATGCAATCGTCGCTGTCGCAATCACCAACAGATAGTCTCCCAGGGTCAGATCAATACCGAACGCCTGTGCGATAAACGCCGTTGCCACCCCTTGCATGATGGCGGTACCGTCCATGTTAATCGTTGCTCCCAGAGGCAGAGCAAAGGAGGCCACCTTAGTGCCGACGCCAAGGCGCTCTTCGGCGTTATGAATCGTGACTGGCAGAGTCGCGCTGCTGGACGCTGTACTGAAAGCAAACAGCTGTACGGACCACATTTTGCGGAAGAAGATCTTTACCGGCAGACGGGTAAGAAGTTTCAGAATCAGCGGATACACGACCAGGCCGTGCACCAGCAATACACCAATCAGGGTGAGCATGTAGGCGATCAGCTCTTCGACTGGCCCCAGACCTTTAGAAGCCAGCAGGGTAAACAGAAGGCTGAAGACGCCGTACGGTGCGAGTTGCATCAGCATCCCCACCATTTTCATGATGACTTCATTCCAGTCTGAAAAATGCTTACCCACCCTTTCACCTTCAACGCCTGCACGACCGATCGCCAGGCCCACCAGCATGGCAAACACAATCACCTGCAGCATGTTGCCTTCAACCATGGCCTGGAAAGGATTACTGGGGAAAATATTGGCAAGAACATCAAGAAACGGAACCGCTTCAGGCGCGGAATACACAGCCTCCGACTCCATATTCGCACCGACGCCCGGGCCGACCAGGGTCGCTGCTGCCAGCGCGAGTGAAATCGCAATACTGGTCGTCACCAGATAGAGCCCGATGGTTCGCAGGCTCATCCAGCCCAGGCTGCTCTGATCGCTCAGATGACAGACACCACAGACCAGCGACACAAACACCAGAGGGACGACCAGCACTTTCAGGCTGGCGATAAAGATTTTGCCGATCAGCGTGAACAGACCAGCACTGAGAACATCATCCAGAATAAACCGGATGGTCTCGTTCAGATCAGGAAGGGCAAGCACCTCGTGGGTTATTTTTCCCAGTACTACCGCTGCCACCATGGACAACAGAATACGCGCGGTCAGACTCACGGGGTGTTCCTCCTTCAGGTCATTCAGGGTTTCAGATACTTAGAAATACCCTGGAACCACATCAGCTTGGTCAGATCACCGCTGAGCAGTATGTCTTTTTCCTGAATCCCACGCATAAAGGCATTACGATCCTTCGCGGTCATGATTTTCAGGCCTTTGTGGGCGCTCACAAAACTGATCGTAAACGCCGGATCGGCGTGCGCCTTCCCTTTGCTCTTTACCTTACCATCCTTCACCACAAAGTGCCGAACGGTCTGCTTGTCTTCGGTCTGGATCTGGAAAACAAAATCCTGGCCTTCCAGCTGCGCACGGAATTCGGCGTTGGTTTTTGCAGCTTTTTTCATCATCCGGGCCATCAGCCACAGTAACAGACGGAATTTGATCACTTCTCTGGTTCCTCTGATTCAAAAACGGGAGTATCCGCGAGTTCCGGCATTTTAGCCAGTAGCCCTGCCCGGCCCAGGCGACGCATATGCTGACGGTTGCGCTCCGGAATCCGTTCAGGATAACGGACAGACGCCAGTGCTTCTTCGATATCGTCTTCTCTGATGATATGCAGCATAGGGTACGGTGAGCGGTTGGTGTAATGACTGAGGTCATCCTCTTCCTCACCCTCAAATACATAGTGAGGATGGAAAGTCGCCAGTTGCAGCCTGCCTTCATAACCCAGCTGGACGAGCAGATTGTCGCACACCAGAAACCAGTTCCAGTAGGCATCGAAATCGCTGAACAGGCGGGGAGTGACAAACAGAGCTGTAGGAAGCTCGTCCGGATCGGCCTCCGCGACCTTCTGCAGAAGGTCCATGAAGGCTGAGGTTGCCTCGTTGGCGTCGTTGCCTGAGTAAACCTCGGTATGCATCCTGCTGAACACAGGACTGGCAAAGGGGCAAAGCCCCTCGCCGATCACAAGGCGTCGGACCCACTCAACAGTGAGGTCTTCCGCCCTGCGTTTGTCTGTGCACGAACTTATTGCACGGACTCCTTCAGAGCCTTACCTGGCTTGAATGCAGGAACCTTCGCCGCAGCGATGGTGATTGGCGCGCCGGTCTGTGGGTTTTTGCCCTGACGCTCTGCACGGTTGCGTACTTCAAAGGTACCGAAGCCGATCAGAGTCACAGAGTCACCTGCGCTCAGCGCCTTGGCAACCTGGTCAGTGAAAGCGGTAATCACTTCCGCTGCTTTTTCTTTGCTCAGGTCTGCCTGTTCGGCGATAGCTGCGGCCAGTTCTGGTTTACGCATGAGTTGATCCTTTTTTCCGGTTAACAATCTGTTCGTGTGAACAGGGTGACAGAGAATCAGGGCATGATAGCCGGCAATTCTTTGTTAAGCGCTACTTTATTAGCTACTTTGGCTCCGGTCAAAGCGTAACCCAGCAGATCACCGGCTTCATTGCGATATTCGGCCTGAACATCGTTGCCTTCCTGCTCAACAATCCAGCGACCGGCAGCGTCAGCAGCAGGTGGATTCACGACCACCGGGCAGGCAGGCGTCTTCACCGTCACCGGCATCACGCCGTAGCTGACCTCGGTCGGAGTGCCTGCCAGAGTCTTGGCCAGCGCACGCGCCGCAGACATCAGAGGCAGAACGTACAGGAGGACACGCCCTTCCACTTCCGCACAATCGCCCAGGGTGTATACATCCTTAGCGCTGGTCTGCAACAGACGGTCAGCGACGATTCCCTGATTCACCTGAATACCTGCTTTTACGGCCAGGTCGAGACGTGGACGCAGGCCAATTGCAGACACGACCACATCAGCTTTTACTTCAACACCATTGCTGAGGGCAGCAGATACGCCGTCACCATCACGGCTGACGCGCGTAACCAGTGGACCAAGGTGGAATTTAACACCGATGCCTTCCAGCCCACGCTGAACCGCGTTGGCTGCATCCTGAGGCAGCAGAGTCGGGAACACATGATCACATGGAGCCACGACTTCGCACTCAAAACCGCCGACGGTCATATCGTTCGCGAATTCACAACCAATCAGACCAGCACCCATGATGAGCACGCGCTTCTTACCATCTGCTGCCGCGCGGAATGCCGCATAGTCTTCCAGATCGTTGATGGAGAAAATACGGTCTTCAGCATCACCCTCAATACGGGGAGATACCGCTTCAGCACCCCAGGCCAGAACCAGCTTGCTGTATTCAACCGGCTCTTCACCGAGAAAAACGCGATGCGCATCGGTATCAATATGAGTCACGCGGGTGTTGTTGCGGACAGTGATATTAAACTGAGCAGCCATGTCGGCTGCGCTGGACATAGCCAGCTCATCGGCACTTTTGTTCTTGCCATAGCCAGTCGACAGCATTGGCTTGGAGTAGTTACGGCCATCGTCTGCCGTAATGACCAGGATGTCCTGCTCTGGTGCCAGCTTACGCAATTCTTTTACAAGGTTATATCCGGCCAGTCCGGAGCCGATCACTACCACAGGGGCTGTAGAATTCGTCATATTTGTATCCGCGATGATCAGGAGAGAGGGGGAGAATTAAGCAGGGAAGTACGGCCACCGGGCGCGGTGGCCGGAGACATCAGATTTCAACCATCTCGAAATCTTCTTTACCTACACCACAGTCAGGGCAGATAAAATCATCAGGCACATCTTCCCAACGTGTGCCCGGCGCGATGCCTTCTTCAGGAGCGCCAGCAGCCTCATCATAAATCCAGCCGCAAACCACGCATTGCCACTTCTTCATACCAGTAACCTATAAACGTTAACTTTTTTATGAGGCGCTAAAACTACTCATGCAGCCCTGTAAAATCAACGGTCAATTCCGGGCAGTTTTCCCGTCTGGCTTGCCTGACAGGCAGAATTAGCGCATGCTCCGCGCCATGAAGCACGCGCCCTCTGTCTCTCCTGTTCTGCATCCGCTCAGCCCGAAATGGTCGTGCCGGGCACGCCTGATACCTGCGCTGATCCCGACATTCTGGCGCAGCTGGCTGTTTGACCCGGGCTCTCTGACTGCGCGACTCAGCGCATTGCGGCCGGGACAGTTCCGTGTCCGCTGTCAACGTGAAGGCTATGGATTCCCGACCGCACTCGAGCAGGCAGAGCTGTCACTCACTGGCAGCGACCGCGTCTGGTATCGTGAAGTCGTGCTGATGCTGGGCGAGCATGAACTGGTTCATGCCCGTACTGCCGTGCCATTGCGATCCCTGCGTGGCCCGGTGAAGCGCCTGCAACACCTGGGCAACCGCTCCCTGGGCGGCTTTCTCTTCAGTCAGCCCAGTCTCAGACGCACACCACTGAAAGCCTCCCGCTGCAGTCCGGAGGCTGACGGGTTAACATGGTGCCGGCGCTCGGTTTTCTACATACACCAGCAGCCGTTAATGGTGACTGAAGCGTTCAGTCCGGACCTGAAAGACTTTATCTGAGCCGTATGAAAACACTGACAACCCGCCTGGATAACCTGTGGCCGCAATGGCGTCCCTGGATACAGATCACCCGTCTGGATAAGCCCGTCGGCTCCTATCTGCTGCTCTGGCCAACGTTCTGGGCCCTATGGATTGCAGCCGCAGGTACGCCCTCTCTGGCGAACCTGATCATCTTTACTCTGGGTGTCTTTCTGATGCGCTCGGCGGGCTGTGTGATCAACGACTTCGCTGACCGTAAGGTGGACGGCCACGTAAAGCGGACCAGTGACCGCCCTCTGGCAACCGGCGCCCTGAGTTCCCGCGCGGCGCTGACCGGGTTTGCCCTGCTGTGTCTGGTGGCCTTCCTGCTGGTCCTGCTCACCAACAGAATGACCATTCTGCTGTCATTCGGTGGGGTCGCTCTGGCGTTCATCTACCCCTTTATGAAACGCCACACCCACCTGCCACAACTGTTTCTCGGCGCTGCCTTTTCGTGGGCAATCCCTATGGCGTTCGCTGCTGAAAGCTCCGGATTGCCTGCAGCACTCTGGCTACTGTACGCCGCCAACCTGTGCTGGACCATCGCGTACGACACTTACTATGCCATGGTCGACCGTGACGACGATCTGAAAATAGGCGTGAAATCCACCGCCATCCTGTTCGGCGATCTCGACCTTCATATGATCGGCCTGCTGCAGGTCATGGCGCTGGCCTGCCTCGCTCTCGCCGGTGCCCGCTTTGAGTTGGGCGGCGTGTACTATCTGAGCCTGCTCGCCGGTGCATTGTTCCTGGCCTGGCAGCTCTGGCAGGCGCGTGACCGGGATCGGGAATCCTGTTTCCGGGTATTCCGTCAGAGCCACTGGTTCGGCGTCATCGTCTGGGCCGGAATTGTGCTGTCATTCCTCTGATACTGTCACATCCCTGTAACATTGATTCTGTGTAATAGGTCTGTAATAACTAATCAGACCGTGACAGGACTATGACAACAGCTGGTAAAAAAGTGCTGATCGTCGACGACGAAGCACCGATCCGTGAAATGATCGCCGTTGCTCTGGAAATGGCTGGCTACCAGTGCATGGAAGCTGCAAACGTACAGGAAGCGCACTCGATCGTTGTGGATCAGCGCCCGGATATGATTCTGCTCGACTGGATGCTGCCCGGCGTCAGTGGCGTAGAGTTCGCCCGACGTCTTAAGCGTGAAGAAACCACCGCCGAACTGCCGATCATCATGCTCACTGCGAAAGGTGAGGAAGAGAACAAAGTGCAGGGCCTCGAAAGTGGTGCCGACGATTACATCACTAAGCCATTTTCTCCCCGCGAGCTGGTCGCACGCCTGAAGGCCGTCCTCCGGCGCGCAACACCACCCGGTGTCGAAGAAGCGATCGAAGTTAACGGGTTGATTCTCGACCCCATCTGCCACCGAGTGATGTCACACGACAGCCCGATTGATGTCGGCCCGACTGAATATCGCCTGCTGCAGTTCTTCATGACCCACCAGGAGCGGGCGTACTCACGCTCGCAGCTGCTGGACCAGGTATGGGGAGGCAACGTGTATGTCGAAGAACGTACAGTTGACGTCCATATACGCCGTCTGCGAAAAGCGCTGGGTACCACTCACGAGCATCTGATTCAGACGGTGCGCGGCACAGGCTACCGTTTCTCGACGAAAGCATCGTGAGATGATCCGTCCCTGGCAACGGGAACGCACACTGTTCCTGCTGCTTCTGGCGGCGGGTGTCAGCGGCCTGTGGTGGAGCCCGTGGCCGTTCCTGCCTATGGCAGTCATTGCACTGGGACTACTCACCCGCCAGCTCTGGCTGGCTCGCAGACTACACCGCGACCTCTGCCGCGAAGATCCTGAAGGACACGACTCCCGCTACAATCTCTGGGACAGTATCAACCGCCTGGTTCTGCGTCAGCGTCGTCGACGTCAGAGTTATCAGCGCCGCTTGATGGCCATCACAGACCGGATTCAGGATTCCACCTCCGTTCTTCAGGATGCCGTGATCATGGTCGACAGGCATGGCAGCCTTGAATGGTGGAACCTGGCCGCAGAAAAGTTTCTCGGGCTGCGCTCACCTGTGGACGTCAATCAGCCGATCACCAACCTGATCCGTGCCCCTGAGTTTGCGCGCTATTTTGAGGCCTGTGATTACGAAACCCCGTTTACCATGTCGTCACCAGTACGGCACGACCTGCATCTGGAATTTAATATCACCCTGTTCGGACGCAATGACCGTCTTCTGGTCATCCACGACATCAGCCGGCTGCACCGGCTGGAGCAGATGCGGAAAGACTTTATTGCCAATGTCAGTCACGAACTCCGTACACCGCTGACCGTGATCAGAGGCTACCTTGAAACCTTCGATCAGCTCTGCGGCGAACTGCCCGAGCGGAATCTGAGGATTCTGCGTCAGATGGAAGAACAGGCAGCGCGTATGGATGCGCTGGTGCGCGACCTTCTGGCACTGTCACGGCTGGAAACACGAACTGCCGACAAAGCATCGACGGTCGATGTAGTGACTCTGCTTGAACAGATCACCGAAGAGGCCCTGGCCCTGTCCGAGGGACGACACCAGATCCGGCTCAGTATTGAATGCGACCACGACCTAACAGGATTCGAAACAGAGCTACGCAGCGCCTTCACTAATCTGATCGTAAACGCGGTGAAATACTCACCCGATGGTGGCCGGATTGACATCCGCTGGTATGAAGACGATCAGGGGATACACATGAGTGTCAGCGATCAGGGAATCGGCATCGATGAGCATCATATCCCGCGTCTGACAGAACGCTTTTATCGCGCGGACCCCAGCCGCAGCAAAGCAACCGGCGGCACCGGTCTCGGGCTGGCCATCGTGAAACACGTACTGCTGCGCCACAATGGTCAGCTGGACATTACCAGCACCCCCGGCCAGGGCAGCTGCTTTATCGCGAGCTTCTCACCCGATCCTGCCTCTCAGCGGACTTTCGCAATAAAGCGCGAAAGCACATCCAGCTTGTCCTGATCATCATCCACATAGCGGATCAGAATCTGGATTGTTTCCGCATCGGGATGTGGTTCCTGAGCCTGCATCATGCGCACATAGCCGTTGATACGGGCGACATCGCCTGAGTCCTGATCAACAATATCCAGAACAACCGGCTCAAGTAACGCAGGCAGTGCCCCTTCGCGACGGAATACGCCGATGAGTTCCTGAAGATTAATATCCTTGAGCACTACTTTCGCCGTGCCACCTGAACCGAAGCGGATACTGGCGACGCCTTTTGCTTTCGGCTTTGCTTTGCCGCGGGCTGGTTCTGGGGTACTTTTTTCTGGTGTCTCGTTGCCTGCAGCCTGGCCCGCGACGAGTACAGAAGCTCCCCCCAGATCGGCCTGAGGAGGTGACGCCGGCCGGGCGGTCAGTACATCAGCAGACTGATTGGCATGTGCAGACGGCCCGGGAGCGCCCTGACCGGGCTTTACACCGTGATGCTTCGCCACCACTTTCGCCATTTTCGCCACGAAGTTCTCACGGGTGAAGGGCTTACCAATATAATCAGACACCCCCGCCTCGACGGCCTTCATCACGTGATCCCGATCGCCCCGGCTGGTGATCATCATAAACGGGGTTTTCTTATAGCGCTCATCTGCACGCATCCACTGCAGAACCTCAATGCCCGAGACTTCCGGCATCTCCCAGTCACAGAGCACAAGGTTGATTTCGCGCTGATTGAGCAGAGTGATCGCCTTGCGGCCATCAATCGCTTCGTGAAGTTCGCAGCCGGGATAGGTATCCCGGACCGCTTTTTTTACCAGGTCGCGTACGAAAGCCGCATCATCAACGACCAGAATCCTGAGTTTCATCGTGGGAAAGCCTGTGAATCGTCTCTTCTGATTCAGCATAGACAAGTTTCCCCTCTTCACCCTCAAAAGGCATACGTTCAATACGCATGAGTGTGGCACCGATCACAGCCGCGGGCATCACAAACAGATTAACCACCGGGATCGTCAGTAACAGAGCCACCAGAAGGCCAAACCCCATCACAGTGAACAGGTCTGCACTCATCGCAGAGCGGACGTCAGCAAACGGGCGGGTGTGGTTATCAAACGAATAATCCGCGTACTGCACTGCCATCATCCAGCCACCAAACCAGATCCACAACGGGGCCGCCGCCAGTTGCAACAACGGGATAAACCCGAGAATAAAAATGCCCAGATAGCGGGGCAGGTAGTAGGCGACCTTCACCATTTCACGGCCCAGCGTCCTGACAGCCATACTGGCAAGTGACTCATCCGGCAGAGTGCCGCCCTGCATCGTCTCGACCTTCTCCGCCAGAAGCCCGTTTAATGGACCCGCAATAATCATCAGTACCGCACTGAAGAAATACACCAGTGCCAGAACCAGTGCGACCACCGCCAGCGGCATCAGAATCCAGTAAAGAAAACTGAGCCACGAAGGCAGCAGATCTGACAGTGCCCCCATCCATTCGTCGATCTGACGAACACCCAATACCGTCGCTGAGCCCATGATCAGAATATTCAACAGCAATGGCAGGGCAACATACTTCCTCAGCCCCGGTGTTCTGAGGTTCTGAAACCCCCGCCAGACATATTGCATTCCGATGAGTGGATTACCGCGCATGATTCCTCCGCATATTTTTTATACAATCCCGCCCCCTTGATATTCACCCAGGAGGTGTCTGCCGCATGACGCCAGAGCGTTACGACCGAATCCGGGAAACACTGGATAAACGACAGCCAGATCTTACCGTGATCACGGACGAGGTGTACAAGCCTCATAATCTTTCCGCCATCGCGCGTACCTGCGATGCCGTAGGCATCCCCAAAATTCACTGCATCTGGCCGAAAGATAAGTACCGCCTCCGCACGGCTTCTACCGCTGGCTCCGCAGAATGGATCGAAGTTCAGACGCACAGTGAAATCACCGGAGGCATCCGTGAGCTTCAGTCCCAGGGGATGAAAGTGGTGGCAGCACACCTCACTGACCGGGCGATTGATTATCGCAGTTATGACTTCACTCAGCCCACTGCCCTGCTAATGGGCACAGAGAAAGAAGGCGTCAGCGACGAAGCTTCTGAGTTAGCGGATGAACATCTGATCATCCCGATGTACGGCATGGTGCAGTCGTTCAATGTATCGGTTGCTGCAGCCATTATCCTCAACGAAGCCTGCTATCAGCGGGAGAAAGCCGGAATGTACCAGTCTGCGCGACTCCCTGCCGAGTGGTACGAGCGTCTGCTGTTTGAGTGGTGCCAGCCGCAGATCAGCAAGTTATGCCGTCAACACAACCTTGCCTATCCGGCACTGCGGGAAGACGGCGAGCTTGTCGATCCTCAGGGGTTTTCACGCCTCTATAATGAAATTACCGCCGGTTAAAGGGGCTACTGTTCCATTCGTGTAACGCCCTGTTTACCTTCCGTTTCCAAGCTGTGAGTAATTAACCCACTCCTTTGTGAGATATATCTCACAAAGGAGTGCGATATATGAGTAATTGAAGTACGGGTTATTATCCAAGCGGGCTACAGAAAACCCCTATCTCATTGATTTTAAATAAGATTTTTTGCGACCCATGAGATCGGATGCGCCAGTTTTTCTCACCGGGTTCTGTGAGAGCAGGCCAGTTTTGCTATCTTTACTAGCGCAAGGAGCACAGACACCGACGGAGTCGGTGACAGGATGTAGGATCGGCTGGAAGCCGGGCTGGATGCCAAAGGAAGATCACGGATAGTCAGGACAAGTCGGCCAGGAGGCCACACGGAAGACCAGAGAGGATCTCGCTCACGGATGAAGTTTGCCAGGAAGGCATAGGGTGCTGTGGCGGTCAGGACAGGATGTCCTGACCGCCCGATTTATTTTGGGGCCCTGCAAATCACTCCTCATTCCCCCAGACAGTTACAATCAGGTTGCAATAGGTAACCAGACTCCTGTGGTTCTTTGTAACCAGCGTGCCATTCTATTGTTCAGAGAAAGGTACAGAGAGTTCCATCATGAATCCGCCAGTCCAACACCGCCTCGGCCAGCTGTTACTGAACAACGAGTCCATCACTCCGTCGCAACTGCAGGCGGCGCTGCGCTACCAGCAGGAGCATCACTGTCGCCTGGGTGAAGCACTGGTGGCTCTGGGAGCCATCGATGAATCCATACTCAAGCGGGTACTGCGTCGTCAGAAATGGCTGCGCCCATGCGCAGCATGCTTCGCTCTGATGTCACCTTTCAGTTTCACCTACGCCTACGACCCCGAACAGACACCCAACGAAGAACAGTATCAGGCTTATTCCAGTCAGTGGGACCTCTACAACGACTGGCAAAGCCACAACGGTGAATCCCCTCAGGCGACACGTCTGATCAGCACAGCACTGGATGTTTATATGGGCGCGCCAGAAAAAGGCGAGTGGCGATATGCAGTCAGTCGTCTGCAGACCCATGACAATGAAGGATATCAGGTGGAGGTCAGGCTGTTTTTCTGACCCGGAAAAAGAAAAAGCCCGCATAAATGCGGGCTTTTTTGTATGGTGCCGGCACCAAGAGTCGAACTCGGGACCTACTGATTACAAGTCAGTTGCTCTACCGACTGAGCTATACCGGCTAAGTGGGCACAGATAGTACTGATGCCCCTCGGTGTCGTCAACTACTTTTTCGAATATTCTCCTATAAATCAGGGGGATACCCGCTTTCATAAAAATGTCACAATACCGCCTTCACGAAGCCATTAAACTGAGGACCCTGCGATGAGCGGTGGATTCATTCTGGTCGCAGACGATGAGCCAGCCATCAGTGAGCTGATCTGTACCAGCCTGGAAATGTCCGGATTTCAGACCCGACGTGCTGCCAACGGCCAGATTGCCTTACAGATGACGATCAACGATCGTCCCGATCTCGTCATTCTGGACTGGATGATGCCCATGCTGTCAGGACTCGAAGTGACCACTCGTCTGAAAAGAGACGAGCGGACGTCGGATATCCCAGTGATTCTGCTGACGGCGAAAGCGGAAGAAGATGACAAAATCCGGGGCCTGGATGCCGGTGCAGACGACTATGTCGTCAAGCCGTTCTCCCCCCGTGAGCTGACCGCCCGCGTAAAGGCGGTGCTCCGCCGCAGTGGCGGCAGCGATACAGAGAAGCCACTTGAGGCCTCAGGATTGCAGTTTGACCCAACAAATCTGGTCTGCCGCATTAATGATCAGCCAGTGACTATGGGCCCGACAGAGTTCCGCTTACTTGAGTTCTTCCTCCGTCATCCAAATCGCGTGTATTCCCGCAGTCAGTTGCTGGACAGAGTCTGGGGCGGGAACGTGTACATCGACGACCGGACGGTAGACGTGCATATCCGTCGCCTTCGTAAAGCCATTTCCGTCGATGACCACGAACGTATGATACAAACCGTGCGCGGAGCCGGTTATCGTTTTTCACCCGACTTTAAATCAGAGGTGTAGTCGTTGCGTCAGGGTGCTTTTCAGCGGGAAGTTTTCCGCATCATTGTTATCTGTGCACTGGGGTTAGCCGCCGGTCTGTCGGTCGGAGAGCCCCT
This sequence comes from uncultured Thalassolituus sp., assembly GCF_950066645.1. Lineage (GTDB taxonomy): Bacteria > Pseudomonadota > Gammaproteobacteria > Pseudomonadales > Oceanobacteraceae > Thalassolituus. Next base: position 56,858 of record NZ_CATMFB010000003.1, read on the forward strand.
CTTTGGCTTACTGGGAGGGCTTATCGTCTCTCAGATCATCAGTGTCCGTATTGCCACGACACTGTATCGCTGGGCACACCGCCAGGGTGAAGCTCCCCAGGACAACGGCCTGGTCGGTTACAGTGCTGACCGCCTGGTGCTGCGCGAAAAGAATCTTAAAAATCGCCTGTTGAAACAGGCGACTCAACTGCAACGCTACAGCCAGGGGATCGAATCGCTGCAGGACGGCGTCATCATCCTTGATCAGAACGGTCATATCACCACCTTTAACGGAGCCGCCGTCAGAATGCTCAGGCTGCGTAAAGACGATGCCGGCCAGCACATTAAGAACCTGATCCGCGCGCCGCAGTTTGTGCGCTATTTCGATAAAGCCGATTATTCAGAACCACTGCAGTTTGATATCCGGATGCTCAGCCTGCAGTTGCAGATCACGGAGTTCGGACTTGAACAGAAGGTCATGCTGATCCGGGATGTCACTGAGAAGAAGCGCGTCGAAACCATGCGGCAGAACTTTATTGCCGACGTCTCTCACGAACTCCGTACGCCACTCACCGTGATTAACGGCTACCTGGAAATGTTCACGGGAATGGATACACCGGCTCCGATGGCTCGCGCACTCGAACAGATGGAAAGCCAGAGCCGTCGGATGACAGGGATTGTTAACGATCTGATTGAGCTTTCTAAACTCGAAAGCGCGAGTTCAGAACGCAGTGGCGAATGGTTCAGCATAAATACCCTCTGCCATGAAATTGTCGACCAGCTGCAGAGCTATCGCGAAGACAGCCATCTGCGTATCAACGGAAAAGTAAAAGCAGAAATTGAAGGTTTCCCGCAGGAAATGCGCTCGGTTCTGACCAACCTGATTACCAATGCGCTTAAATACGGTGACGATGGCGATGTCATGATTTCGCTGGAGCACTCACTCAAGGGGCTGAAAATATCGGTCAGAGACCATGGCCCGGGCATCCCACCAGAGCATATCAACCGTCTGACTGAACGCTTTTATCGCGTCGACGAAAGTCGCGAATCCGAAATCGGAGGCTCAGGTCTGGGCTTGTCGATTGTAAAACACGCCCTTGAGCATCATGACGCCACACTACAGATTGATTCTACCGAAGGCGAAGGCAGTACTTTCTCATTCGTGATTCCGTCTTTCCGCGTTCGCCAGGTATAAAAAAAGCGCCCATCGGGCGCTTTTCTCTTCAGCCTGATCTGTGATCAGAACTTGTACTCAACACCAGCGCCGTATACCTGAACGCCTGAATCGTCTGCATCGTTTTCACCCATCGTGGCGAATACAAACGTCTTGGCGTTCTTAGCCAGCTTGTAATCAGCGCCGAGTGACATCTGCTCACTACCTTCTGCCTTGATATCAGAAGAGGCCAGCTGAGCCTTCAGTGCAACCTTGCTGGTTGCTTTCAGTGCTGCAGACACCATGAATCCGTCGGCAGACTCACCGTTATCATCCTGAGTTTCCCACAGTGCGCCCAGAGTCAGATCCGCGAGAGACACCTGACCAACAACGCGGGTCACAGAAACGCCTTCGCCTTCTACTTCGCTGTCGTGTGCAACGGCAGCATAGATAGCATCACGGCTATAGACAGCAGACAGAGAAAGACCGTTGTGAGCGCCTTCTTCTTCAGCGTTGATGTGATCAACCGTCAACACCAGGCCTGACAGGCTTGGGGTGCTGTAGCGAACAGCGTTTGCTTCGCGGTTTTCGCTGTTTGTTACGATATTTTTGATGTCGCCTGGCAGATCATTGAACTGATCCACTTTGCCCTGTGCCGCTTTCAGTGCGGTATCGAAGAAGCCAGCCTGTACTTTACCGAAGCTGCCCTTAGCACCCAGGAAAGTGTTACGCATAGAGAAAGCGTCATCAGAATCGCCATCAACGTCGATCTGGTACTCAGCCTGGTAGAACGCAGTCAGTTCGTCGTTCAGTGCGAAATCGCCTTTCAGACCCAGACGGGAAGCGTTGGACTGCAGACGGCTGTAGCTGCCATCGTTTTCCTGCTGAACGAATTCCTGAGTCACGTTCATTTTGCCGTAGAAAGTAGGCAGTTTAACTTCAACGGTCTGAGCGTTAGCGAATGCGGTTGCTGAAGTCAGTGCGATTGCGAGAGCAGTCTTTTTCATTGTTATCATCCATCTGAGGTGATTATTCGTGGTGGTCCACCCACCCGGTTAAGTTCTTGCCTGTTGTTTATTACAGGATGGCGACGATTATGTTGCCGTAATATTTCAGAAATATGACAGCGCGTCACATTTATGAAATATAAGTGTCACATGAGTGCGCACACGAACTTTGTCGCCGATAAGCCTAGTCGGGAAATGTGACCTGTACGAAATAATCAGCACAGAAAGTGAGGAAAACGGGGAAAGACAGCGTCAGAAAGCGCCGCTGATTGCTATCAGGGCGCTTCCTGTCGGGGATTACTTCTGAGTAGTTTCTTCGATCTCAGTCAGTGAGCTATGACGGACGTCAGTACCGCTCACCAGATAAATTACCTGCTCAGAAATATTACGTGCGTGGTCACCAATACGTTCGATCGCACGCAGAATCCAGAGGATGCTGATCGCCTGGCCGATAGAGCGCGGGTCTTCCATCATATAGGTGATCAGTTCACGCAAGGCCGACGCGTATTGCTTATCGACCGATTTATCGGTGCGAACAACCTCAACCGCACCATCCACATCGTGACGGGCGAAAGCATCCAGGGCGCCCGAGATCATTTTTACAACCTCTTCACCCATGTAACGGATCGCCTGCTGGCAATATTGCGGCGCTTTGCTGTCAGTCACTTCCAGCGTGTGAATCGCAATTTTGCTCGCTTCGTCACCGATACGCTCAAGGTCACGCACGACGCGGGAAACGGCCAGAACCATACGCAGGTCAGATGCTGCTGGCTGGCGACGCACCAGAATCTGAGTACATTCGTTGTCGATGGTGACTTCTGCTTTGTCCACATCATCTTCGCGACGGATAACTTCATCGGCAAGACGTGTATCGCCGTTGCAGATCGCCTCGATAGCATTAGCTACCTGACGCTCGACCAGTCCACCCATGCTCATCATATGATTGCGGATGCCCTCGAGGTCAGCGTTAAACTGACCTGAGATATGCTGGTTAAAATTCATTTCCATGGTTGCCTCCTTATCCGAAGCGGCCGGTGATGTAGGCTTCAGTCAGCTGGTGTTGTGGCGTAGTAAACACTTTATCTGTGCTATTCACTTCGATCAGCTGGCCAAGGTGGAAATACGCTGTGCGTTGTGACACACGAGCGGCCTGCTGCATGGAGTGAGTAACGATCGCGATGGTGTAATTATCACGCAGTTCGTCGATCAGCTCTTCAATTTTAGCAGTTGCAATCGGATCCAATGCAGAACATGGTTCATCCATCAGGATCACTTCCGGATCGACCGCAATCGTACGGGCAATACAGAGACGTTGCTGCTGACCACCTGACAGACCCGTACCCGGAGAATGCAGACGATCTTTTACTTCGCTCCACAGGCCGGCGCGCTGCAGACTCTTTTCTACAATTTCATCAAGATCTACGCGGGATGACGCCAGGCCATGAATACGTGGACCGTAAGCGATGTTGTCATAAATAGACTTAGGAAATGGATTCGGCTTCTGGAATACCATGCCCACGGTCGCACGCAGAGGCACAACATCGACTTTTGAATCGTAAATGTTATCGCCGTCCAGCAGGATCTGGCCCGTCACGCTACAGATATCAATCGTGTCGTTCATGCGGTTAAGACAGCGCAGAAACGTCGACTTACCACAGCCTGAAGGACCAATCAGAGCAATAACTTCATTTTTACCAATATCCAGACTGACGTCGTGGATTGCTTTTTTCTCACCATAATACACGCAGACATCACGCGCACTGAGTTTTGCGCTGTCACAGAGCGGGTTGCCGACCGTTTTATGATTCTCAATGATTGCCATAGTTCTATCCAATAAATCAGTTCGTTACGGCCACTTACCAACGACGCTCAAGACGGCGACGCAGCATAACGGCGGCGGTGTTCATAATAATCAGGAAGCCAAGCAGTACCATAATGGCGCCAGATGTACGTTCCGTGAATGCACGCTCAGGGCTGTCGGACCAGAGGAAAATCTGAACAGGCAGCACAGTTGAGGGGTCATTAATAAAGCCAGGTACGTCAACAACAAACGCGATCATACCGATCATCAGCAGTGGGGCTGTTTCCCCCAGTGCCTGAGCCATCCCGATAATCGTACCTGTCAGCATCCCTGGCAGTGCAAGAGGAAGGACGTGATGGAAAACCGTCTGCATTTTAGACGCACCCAGACCCAGCGCCGCTTCGCGGATGGAAGGCGGCACCGCCTTAATAGCAGCCCGGCCGGAAATAATAATGGTCGGCAGGGTCATCAGTGTCAGCACCAGACCACCGACCAGCGGCGTTGAGCGGGCAACACCAAACATATTGATGAAGATCGCCAGGCCCAGCAGACCGAAAGTAATCGAAGGGACTGCCGCCAGGTTATTAATATTAATTTCTACAATTTCGGTCAGGCGATTCTTCGGAGCAAACTCTTCAAGATAAATCGCGGCCGCGACCCCAATCGGAAACGACAGCAGGAAGGTCACCAGCAGCGTCAGGAAGGTGCCGGTGATCGCACCACGGATACCGGCAAGCTCAGGCTCGCGCGAGTCACCATTCATAAAGAAGGTCGTGTTGAAACGGGTATGCAGATCACCCGACTCCGCCCAGCTGTTCAGCCATTCAAGCTGCTTTTCACTCAGGCGGATACTGCCGCTGTCATTGCCATATTCATGCTTGAACCACTGGTCAACATCGTCGTCCATAATCAGGTTCACCTGCAGAGTCTGGCCAACCAGAGATGGGTTCTCAATGACCATCTCCTGCAACTGCCAGGCCGCCCCCACCGAGATCAGTTTATACAGATCACGGCGCTCTTTGCGCCCCTTAGGCTCGTAAGCGGCTTTAAAGTGGTCCTTGATCAGGCCTTCGTAATCCGCGTTACGTAATTCCTGCTCAGTTGACGCACTGGTGACGCCCAGCTCAGCAGCATCAATCGTCAGTTCTGTAGTGAGTACCGTCTGGGTAAATGCCGACGTACCTTTGCCAAAAATATTGCCAAACAGTACCACCAGACAAAGCACCCCGAACAATACCGAAGCCATACCGTAAACGCGGAAACGGGTTTCCGCCGAACGGCGGCGCTTCATGCTCGCTTCGACTTTCTGGCGCGTAGTCATCGTTGAATCAGTCATATTGCTCCCGGTACTTCTGTACGATCTTAAGGGCGACGAAGTTCAGCGCCAGCGTCACAACAAACAGAACCAGACCCAGCGCGAATGCCGCCAGTGTCTTCGGTGAATCGAATTCCTGGTCACCCACCAGCAGGGTCACGATCTGTACGGTGACGGTGGTGACGCTATCAAGAGGGTTCGCCGTCAGGTTCGCGGCCAGACCGGCTGCCATCGCCACAATCATGGTTTCGCCGATGGCACGGGAGACGGCCAGCATAACCGCACCGACAATCCCGGGCAGAGCCGCCGGAATAACCACCTGGCGTACGGTTTCGCTGCGGGTAGCACCGAGCCCATAGCTGCCGTCGCGCAGAGACTGCGGCACGGCATTAATCACGTCATCAGACAGTGAAGAAACGAAAGGAATGATCATGATGCCCATAACCAGACCGGCAGCCAGAGCACTTTCAGAAGACACATCCAGCCCCATGCTCTCACCAACGCCACGGATAAATGGTGCTACGGTCAGAGCAGCAAAGAAGCCATAAACAACGGTCGGGATACCCGCCAGAATCTCCAGCGCGGGCTTCGCCAGGCTGCGTACCTGCGGCGAAGCATACTCAGAAAGATAAATCGCAGCCATCAGCCCCACAGGCACAGCGATAAACATGGCGATCGCAGAAATCAGCAGCGTACCGGCAAACAGCGGAACGGCACCAAAACTGCCGGATGAGCCCGACTGATCCGCACGCAGAGCCACCTGTGGCGACCAGCTGGTACCAAACAGAAACTCAAAGACAGACACTTTCTGGAAAAACAGAATGGCTTCAAACAGAACACTGGCGAGAATCCCCAGCGTGGTCAGAACCGCAATGGCCGAGCTGGTGAACAGCAGGCCGCGGACAATCTTCTCAACTTCTGTCCGGGCGCGCATTTCCGCTTCGATACGACGCCAGGTAAGAGCCACACCCAGCAGGATCAGCGCCAGAATGACACCGCCCTTCAGCAGCGAGATGCGGGACTCCAGTGCGGTCAGATGAGCAGCCGCAGCACTCAACTCGCCCTGAGCCATCAGAGCTCCGTCCCGGGCCAGGTTATGCACCTTCGACACTGCGAGGTTAATTTCAGCACTACCGGCTTCGCGGATCGCGTCCGGTAACTGAGCGACAATCAGCGCATCAATGACCCGGGGCTCAATCAGGGCCCAGAGCAGTAGCGTCAGCAGCGGCGGCAACGTGGTCCAGAGTGCCATCAGTGTGCCGTAGTGAGTGGGCAGGGAATGCATCCGTGATCCCTGACTGGCTAACGTACGCGCTCTGTTGCGCCCGAGGATGTATGCACCCCCAAGAGCTATAAGAATCGCGATCAACAGTGTGCTGTAGTTCATGTCGTCGTCAGTTTCTGTAGTTTGAAAACAGGCAAAGGCCGGGGTATTCACCCCGGCCTTTTAAGAGAACCCAAACAGGCTCTTTTTATTTCTTGGCTGCGATTGTCTTCAGATTTGTGACAGTATCAACCACTTTCTCATATTCAGCTTCAGTCATCGGGATCATACCCTTGTCTGCGAGGTAGCCATCTTCGCCCATCGCTTTCTCTGAAGTGAACTCAGCCAGGTACTCTTTGATCCCAGGAATCACGCCGATGTGAGCCTTCTTCACGTAGAAGAACAGTGAGCGGCTTACTGGGTAAGAACCATCAGAAATCGCATCAAATGTTGGCTCTTCACCTTCAACAACCGAACCGTGAACTTTATCTTCGTTCTGCTCCAGGAAGCTGTAACCGAAGATACCCAGGGCATCAGGGTTAGCCACCAGCTTCTGAACGATCAGGTTGTCGTTTTCGCCCGCTTCAACGTAAGCGCCATCTTCACGGATGCCGTGGCACAGAGCTTTATACTTGCTCTTGTCAGTGTTTTTCATTTCAGCGATGAACGGGAATTTCTTACAACCGCCTTCCATTGCCAGTTCAACGAACGCGTCACGGGTACCAGACGTTGGTGGTGGACCCAGAACTTCAATTTTCTTCGCTGGCAGTGTTGGGTTTACGTCTTTCCAGGTTTTGTATGGGTTCTCGATCAGAGTGGCAGAACCGTCTTTCGCAGGAACCATCTTAGCCAGCGCCAGGAAGATATCTTTACGGGTCAGTTCATACTTAGGCGCTTCGTTAGAGCCAGCCATAACGATACCGTCATAACCCACCATCACTTCAACGATGTCAGTCACGCCGTTTTTAGCGCACAGTTCGATTTCAGAAGACTTGATAGCGCGTGACGCGTTGGTGATATCAGGAGTGGCTTCACCAACACCCTGACAGAACAGCTTCATACCACCGCCGGAACCAGTCGATTCCACTTTAGGAGTCGGGAAGTTAGTCGACTTACCGAAACGCTCTGCAACAACGGTAGAGAACGGGTAAACAGTGGAAGAACCCACAATGCTGATGTAGTCGCGTTCAGCGTGAGCGTTCATACCAGTCAGTGATGCCAGTACAGCGGCACCAGTCAGAAGAGCTTTTTTCATGGTTATCAGTCCTTATTCTGTGGTGGCCGGGCATCAGCCACATCACTCTGTTCGGATGGTCGCCATTATTGGGGCGCTATATTACAGAAATATGACAAACTTGGAATTTGTTACTTTAAGATGACAGTTTAGTGACTGTCCGATCCTCAGACGGCGGGCAGATGACCCATGCAGCTCTCCCCGCTATAATGCCGCGCAAATCACGGAATGCCGACATGACCCGCCTGATCCGACTCATAGACAGCTTTACCCGCCTGACCGGCCAGTGTGTCCGCTGGTTTGCTCTGCTGATGGTACTTTCGACCTGTGCGGTTGTCGCACTGCGATATCTGTTTGATATGCCGTCCATCGCCCTCCAGGAAACCGTGATGTACCTCCATGCGTCCCTGTTTATGCTGGGGGCCGCCTACACCTGGCAACAAGGGGGGCATGTGCGGGTCGACGTATTCTACCGCACCTGGACGCCGGCGCGGCGTCATCTGGTTGAGCGCGCAGGCATTCTACTGCTTGTCTTACCCACCTGTCTGTTCCTGATCTGGGCCAGTTGGGATTATGTGGGTAACGCCTGGGCCATTCGTGAGCGCTCTCAGGAAGCCTCTGGTCTGCCTCTGGTCTATCTGCTGAAAACCCTGATCGTGGCCCTGCCTGTCACCATTCTGCTGCAAGGACTGGCCGAACTGCTGCGTACCTTTGTGTCTGCGGACACCGCACTGGCGGAGAATACCCATGACTGAATTCATGCCGCTGCTGCTCTTCATCGTCGTGTGCCTGGTACTTATGTGCGGCTTTCCTGTCGCCTTCACCCTCGCTGGCACATCACTGCTGTTCGCGGGCATTGGCCTGCTGACGGGGACATTTGACGGGGCCTTTCTCAGTGCCCTGCCCAACCGCATATTCGGTATTCTCAGCAATCAGATTCTGATTGCTGTTCCCCTCTTTGTATTTATGGGCGTGATGCTCGAGAAGTCGCGCATCGCCGAAAAGCTGTTGCGCAACCTTGGCCTGCTGTTCGGGCCGGTGCGCGGCGGACTTGGGTTCTCCGTTATTCTGGTCGGCATGTTACTGGCGGCCAGCACCGGAATCGTCGGCGCAACCGTCGTCACTATGGGACTGATCTCTCTGCCGACCATGCTCCGCAATGGTTACAGTCCATCACTGGCGAGCGGCACCATCTGCGCGACAGGCACACTGGGGCAGATTATTCCGCCCTCTACTGCGCTGATTATTCTTGGCGATGTTCTCTCCAGCTCATATCAGCAGGCACAGCTGAAAATGGGAATTTTCACACCAGACACCGTCTCTGTGGCCGACCTGTTTGTAGGCGCACTGATTCCAGGCCTGATGCTGGTCGTGGGCTACCTTCTGTATACCGCCGGCGTCGCTGTATTCCGCCCGGCGGCAGCACCTGCGGTCGCCGACAGACAGCCCATGACTCCGGGGTTCCTGCTGGAGTTACTGAAAGGGCTGCTCCCACCTCTGTTGTTGATTATTGCGGTGCTCGGCTCGATTCTTACCGGAAAAGCCACCCCAACCGAAGCGGCTGGCATCGGCGCCATGGGGGCACTGGTACTGGCCATTCTTTATGGCCAGTTCGACCTGAAGCGTCTGCGGGAAGTCATGGACAGCACCCTCCAGGTCACCAGTATGATTTTTCTGATCTTTATCGGGGCCGCATTGTTCTCTTTGGTATTCCGGGGTTTCGGTGGCGAAGAGCTGGTTCACGATGCGTTCAGCAACATGCCCGGTGGCGTCTTTGCGGCTATGCTAGTCGTCATGCTGGTGATTTTCCTGCTCGGCTTTATTCTCGATTTTATCGAAATCACCTTCGTGGTAGTGCCGATTGTGGCCCCCGTACTTCTGGCAATGGGCGTAGACCCCGTCTGGCTTGGCATCATGATTGCCATCAATCTGCAGACGTCATTCCTGACACCTCCGTTCGGCTTCTCCCTGTTCTATCTGAGAGGTGTGGCACCGCCTGAACTGTCGACGTCGATGCTCTACAAGGGTGCCATTCCCTTTATCGTGATTCAGGTTATCGTGCTCGGTCTGCTCGCCATGTTCCCGGAGCTGGCCACCTGGTTACCGGACAAGATCTACGGGTAAGACTGGTCACTGGCACATATTGCGGTACAATTCGCGCACAATAAAAAAGATCAGGGCCAGAGCAACGTGGAAAAGAAGGAAGACAACCAGCCATGCCCGGAGGGCGAGCTTACCCTTAAGCTGATACCCACCCGCGCAGACTGCAATATTCATGGTGACATCAGCGGCGGCTGGGTAGTCTCACAAATGGATCACGCGGCCGAGTCTGTCGCCAGTCGTCTGGCACAGGGGCGCATCGCCAACGTTGCTCTTGAGTCTGTGGTGTTTATGTCGCCAATACGCATCGGCGCAGAAGTCTGCATCTATACCAACCTCCTGGAAATTGGCACCTCGTCGATCCGTATGGCAATCGAAGTATGGACACGTAACCCCCGCGAAGAAATCCGCCGCAAGGTCGTCGACGCCATCTTCGTATATGTCGCCATTGATGGTCAGGGGCGTATCAGGCAGGTGCCGAAGTAATTCATGCGCTGACGGGCATAAAAAAGCCCGGGTCATGTCCGGGCTTTTTTATTTGAGAGGGAAATCCGCGATCAATTCCTTGCGTTGATATACGCCTGCTCACTGACTGCGTGATACGCCTTCACCTGGTCGCGGTAGGTCTTGTACGACTCATACACTTTCCCAGACAATGGGTCACCGGCAGCGACCTCTGCTACTACGTCATCAGACAGTGTTTTCAGCGTATTCAGCACATCAGCAGGAAAGGCCCGCACATCAACATTGTGCTTGGTTTTCAGCTCAACGAGGGCATTCTGGTTACGGGTGGTGTATTCCGCCAGCATATCTTCGTTAGTTGCCTGGGCAGCGACTTTCACGATGGCCTGCAAATCGGCAGGTAGCTTAGCAAAAGCATCTTTATTAATAATGAATTCCATCATAGAGCCCGGCTCATGCCAGCCCGGGTAGTAATAAATGCTGGCCGCTTTATACAGACCAAAGGCCAGATCGTTATACGGGCCAACCCACTCAGTCGCATCAATGGTTCCGGTCTGCAGCGATGTGAAAATCTCACCACCGGGCAGTGTCACTGGCGTTCCGCCGGCGCGAGCCAGTACTTCACCGCCCAGACCCGGAATCCGCATTTTCAGACCCTTAAGATCCTCAACACTGTTAATTTCTTTATTGAACCAGCCACCCATCTGTACGCCGGTATTCCCACCCGGTAACGGCAGCAGATTAAACGGCGCGTAAACTTCTTCCCACAGCTCCTGGCCACCGCCGTACTGAATCCAGCCGTTCATTTCCTGCGCCGTCAGGCCAAAGGGGACCGAAGTAAAAAACTGTGCCGCAGCCGATTTTCCTTTCCAGTAGTAAGCGCCACTGTGGCCCATTTCTGCCGTGCCCTGAGAGACCGCATCAAACACCTGAAGGGCCGGTACCATCTCACCCGCACCGTACACATGAATCTTGAGGCGCCCAGCGGACAGTTCGTTTACTTTCTCTGCAAATCGCTCCGGCGCGGTCCCCAGCCCCGGGAAATTCTTCGGCCACGAGGTCACCAGTTTCCATTTGAAGGTTTCCTGTACGGCTGCCGACTGACCGCCTGCCGCTGTGTCACATTCCTTATTACATCCTGCCAGCGCGAGCGCTGCCAGCGCAGTCACTATCAGTCGTTTCATTGCCTTTCCTCTTATTATCTGTGCTCAGAGAGCATCTAATTTAGCAAAACTGGCCACCAGCCATTTGCTGCCGGCATCGTCAAAGTTGACCTGAACCCGCAACCCCGGCCCCTGGCCCTCAAACTGCAGTACCGTACCCTCTCCGAACATTTCATGGAAGACCCGTTGCCCAAGCGCATAGGGGTATTGCTCCTGCACAAAATCCGGTTGGCGCACAGGGGCAGAAGAGCGCGCCGATACCGGACGGCTGATGCTGTTCTTCAGACGAACTTCACTGACCAGCTGCGACGGTATTTCGCGGATAAAGCGCGAGGGAGTGCTGAAATTCTCGTTGCCATATAAACGACGGCTTTCGGCATAGGTAATCACCAGTTTTTCCATCGCCCGGGTAATACCCACATAAGCAAGGCGACGCTCCTCCTCAAGGCCGTCGGCTTCGTCCAGCGACATTTTGTGCGGGAATAAGCCTTCTTCAAGCCCCGCGAGTACCACCTGTGGAAACTCCAGGCCTTTCGCCGAGTGCAGTGTCATTAACTGCACCGCGTCTTCGTATTCATCTGCCTGACCTTCACCGGCATCCAGCGCAGCACTGTCGAGGAAGACCGCCAGTGGCGGCATGTCTTCATCCACATCATCGGCAAAGTCGGGCTCAAACTGACGCGCAGCGTTCACCAGCTCTTCAAGGTTCTCTACCCGCGCCTGACCTTTTTCGCCTTTTTCTTTCTGATGAAATTCAATCAACCCGGTGGTCTGCAACATCTGATCGACCAGTTCATGCAGAGGCAGATCCGTCGCTCCGACTGACAGCTCGTCCACCAGATCCATAAAGCCCTGAATTGCCCCAGACGCGCGCTTAGGCAGACTGCTGTGTGCAATGGCCTTCTGCCCTGCCTGCCACAACGAACAGCCTTCGTCGCGGGCAATCGCACGCAGAGACTCGACCGTTTTTTCACCAATCGCACGGGCAGGCACATTGATCACCCGCTCGACCGCGCCATCATCATCGCGATTCAGGATCAGGCGCAGATACGCCAGTGCATTTTTGATTTCGAGACGCTCATAGAAGCGCTGGCCACCATAAATCCGGTACGGAATAGCTGCCCGCAACAAGGCTTCTTCCAGAGTCCGCGACTGCGCATTAGAGCGATAGAGGATGGCCATTTCGCTGCGCGCACGGCCATTGCGCGCCCAGGTATCAACCAGATCTGCGATATAACGGGCTTCATCCTGCTCATTAAAGGCGCTGTAGAGCTGAATCGGCTCGCCTTCTTCCCCTTCGGTACGAAGTTCTTTACCGAGGCGGCCCTGATTATTCGCGATCACAGCATTCGCGGCCGCCAGAATGGTGGCCGTTGAGCGATAATTCTGCTCGAGTTTAATCAGCTCGGCGCCGGCAAAATCTTCCTGGAAACTGCGGATGTTGCCGATATTTGCGCCACGCCAGCCATAGATCGACTGATCGTCATCTCCCACGACCATGACCGAAATACGATCACCAGCGAGAACACGGATCCAGGCGTACTGAATATTGTTGGTATCCTGAAACTCGTCGACCAGAATATTGCGGAAGCGACTCTGATAATGCGCCAGCAACTCGGGGTTATACAGCCACAGCTCATGCGCCCGCAGCAGAATCTCACCAAAGTCGACCAGGCCGTTTTTCTGACAGTGCTCTTCGTAGATATGATAAATCTCGTGCATCTGCCGGCTGAACGGATCAGCCGACGGAATGACATGAGCCGCACGACGGCCTTCGTCTTTCTGACCGTTGATAAACCACTGAATCTGCTTTGGCGGAAAACGGCTGTCATCAACCCCGTGATCTTTCATCAGGCGCTTGATCACCCGTAACTGATCATCACTGTCGAGCACCTGGAAATACTGAGGCAGCTTAGCTTCACGCCAGTGCTGTTTCAGCAGACGGTGCGCCAGTCCATGAAAGGTCCCCACCCAGAGGCCGTTCGATGGCGATTCCAGCACCTGCTCAAGACGGGTGCGCATCTCCTTCGCCGCTTTGTTTGTAAAGGTCACTGCCATCACAGAAAAAGGCGATACATTCTCGACCTTCAGAAGCCAGGCAATACGGTGCACCAGCACTCGGGTCTTGCCGGAACCAGCGCCGGCAAGTACAAGCTGGTGTTTCGACGAGGCCGCCACCGCATTGCGCTGACCCTCGTTCAGTTCATCAAGAAGTAGAGAGATATCCATGAGCGCCAGTCTACCAGAATGGAGTGTCCTTCTGGAAAATGCTTCGTATAATCGGGACAACCAGCCGTGAGATACAAACCGTGAAAAACCACCCCGTGCTCGCCGAAATCGAAGCCGCCCGCCCGACCCTGCGCAAGTCAGAGGTAAAGGTAGCGGATTTCGTGCTACAACAGCCTGAACAGGTGATGCACATGCGCATTGTCGACCTCGCGCAGGAAGCTCAGGTCAGTGAGCCGACCATAGTGCGCTTCTGTCGTGCCATCGGGTGCAATGGTTTTCAGGAGTTCAAGGTTCATATCGCACAGGAAATGGCCGTCGCCCGGAACATCGGCCAGTTCGCCATTGCCGAAGACGACAGCATCGAAGATATCTGCTCGAAGATCGCCGATACCACTATTCAGCGACTCAACCAGATCAAGAACCAACTGAGACCCGCGCAGATCAGCGCAGCAGCCCAGGCCATCAGTACCGCCCGGCGGCTTGAATTTTATGGTTTTGGAGCCTCCGGTGCCGTCGCTACCGACGCCCAGCACAAATTCTTCCGTCTTCAGGTGGCCACCGCCGCCTACAGCGACCCACACATGCAGGCAATGTCAGCCGTCACCCTGGGTGATGAAGACGTCGTCGTGGCCATATCTCAGAGCGGTCGCACCCGCGACCTGATGCACTCAGTTGAACTCGCCCAACAACACGGCGCAACAGTAATCAGCTTCGCACCACAGAATACGCCGCTCAGCGAAGCCGCCGACATCCCAGTGTTTATCAACATCGAAGAAGACACCGATAAATTCATCCCAATGACGTCGCGTATTGCTCACCTGATGATCATCGACATGCTGGCTGTCGCAGTGACGCAACGACGTGGCCCGGATTTTTCAGCACACCTCAACGCTATCAAACGCAGCATCAAATCACTGCGGATTGAAAGCTAACGTCCTTCCGAGACGATTTGCGCCACTGAAATTCTACTGTCACTGAAGTTTTCTAACACCCGGCCGATAACTCTCCCAAGCAGGACGAAGCTGCCCAATGGCCGCATAAGGCAGTAGCCTCCCGAGCCGTAATTTGTCATCTTTCTGCAAACAATAATAAGCAGAATCACACTGGATCAGTGATCAGACGGGAACAAGAAACTATGGAAACCGCAAAAGCTATCGAACTTGAAGAAAGCGTTTCTTTTGACCACGACGGCAATGTTGTTGTGAATAAAGAATGCAATATGTCGAAGAAGCTGATCGCGCGACGCGCAATCGAAGCTCATCTTGAGCGCAAGCGTCTGGAAAAGGATCTCGAAGCTTATTATTTCGAATAAAAAAACGGGGCTTTCGCCCCGTTTTTTTATTTTCTGATAGGGTTGTCGTAATCCCTCGGACACGTCACCCCTGAAAAACTG
Source organism: uncultured Thalassolituus sp. (assembly GCF_950066645.1). GTDB lineage: Bacteria > Pseudomonadota > Gammaproteobacteria > Pseudomonadales > Oceanobacteraceae > Thalassolituus. The sequence continues at coordinate 71,958 of NZ_CATMFB010000003.1, forward strand.
TCTGATGCCACTCGAACACGGTATCACCCATGCCCCTCACAATTCGGGCATTTCCCTCTGAAAAGTACATAAGTAAATGGATTCCCCTTTTCCGGAAAATTGGCCCAGATGTTTTTTTGGCAGAGCTCACAGGCATAATCCCGTGACAGAAAATACATGCCTGAAATATAAAAGATAAAAAGCCCAACTGCTGGAATTATGAGGCTTCCAAACAGAACGTAGGTACCGGCTATAACGATGACTTCAGTAACAAGCCACAGATACGCCATTTGAATCTTAGAGATCATACCGGCTCTCTCCTTTGAAACCCGCCCCCATACTTCCTCCAGTTAATACCTTCGGCCAACTGATTTAAGCATCATAACCGGATGTTCCGCAGCGACTTTATGTAATCTGATACGTGAACAACACGCAAAAAAAAAGCCGGTCAGATGACCGGCTTTCTTTTTCACAGCGTCCTTGCTGTCAGAGTTCAGCTTACTTGCTGGTGAACTCTGGGTAAGCTTCCATACCACACTCAGCAATATCAACGCCTTCGTACTCATGCTCTTCGCTAACGCGCAGACCCATGATGGCTTTCAGCAGCATCCATACGATGGCAGAAGCTACGAATACCCAGACGAAGATGGTCAGTGCGCCTACCAGCTGACCCATGAAGGTCGCGTCAGAGTCAGACAGCAGTACCGCGAAGATACCCCACAGACCAACAACACCGTGTACAGAGATAGCACCTACTGGATCGTCAATTTTCAGTTTATCCAGAGTCAGGATAGACAGAACAACCAGAACACCACCCGCAGCACCGATCAGGGTCGCCAGGAACGGAGATGGATCAGCAGGCTCTGCAGTGATTGCAACCAGACCAGCCAGTGCACCGTTCAGGGCCATAGTCAGGTCAGCTTTACGGAACAGCACGTATGCAGTGATCAGTGCAGCAATCAGACCGCCAGATGCAGCAGCGTTGGTGTTCAGGAATACTGAAGCCACTTCGTTAGCTACGCCAACGCCAGACAGCTGCAGAGTAGAACCACCGTTGAAGCCGAACCAACCCATCCACAGGATGAAGGTACCCAGAGTTGCCAGCGGCAGGTTTGCACCAGGAATCGCGCGGACTTCACCGTTAGGGCCGTATTTGCCTTTACGTGCGCCCAGCAGCAGTACACCAGCCAGAGCAGCAGCAGCACCCGCCATGTGAACGATACCGGAACCTGCGTAGTCAGAGTAGTTCAGTTCGTACATACCGAATACAGAAGCACCGCCCCAGGTCCAAGCACCTTCCATTGGGTAGATGAAACCAGTCATCACAACAGCAAATGCCAGGAAAGCCCACAGCTTCATACGCTCAGCAACTGCACCAGAAACGATAGACATTGCAGTCGCAACGAACACTACCTGGAAGAAGAAGTCAGAAGCGCCAGAGTATGGCAGGCCAGCGTCTTCAACACCGTTACGGAAGTCAGCCTGTGCAGCCAGAACGCCTGCAACTGCTTCATCAGTCATAGAAGCAACACTGTCAGTGCCGCTCAGGAAGTAACCGCCGCCGTACATGATTTCGTAGCCGCAGATCAGGTACATAGTACATGCGATCGCGAACAGGGCGACGTTCTTAGTCAGAATTTCAGTGGTATTTTTAGAGCGGACCAGACCCGCTTCGAGCATGGCGAAACCTGCCGCCATCCACATTACTAATGCGCCACACACCAGAAAGTAAAAGGTGTCCATGGCGTATTGAAGATCGTAAATTTGATTTTCCATTTATTAAGCCCCCCGCATCAGGCTCTGTTATCAATGGTGTGGCGAATTACAGCGCGTCAGCGCCAGTTTCACCGGTACGGATACGGATAACCTGCTCAAGGCTGGTGACAAAGATTTTGCCATCGCCGATTTTGCCGGTATTCGCAGCTTTAGTGATTGCTTCGATAACCTTTTCAGTCAGGTCTTCAGCAACCGCTACTTCAATTTTTACTTTTGGCAGAAAATCCACCACGTATTCAGCACCACGGTACAGTTCAGTGTGACCTTTCTGGCGACCAAAGCCTTTCACTTCAGTCACTGTGATGCCCTGTACGCCGATCTCAGACAGTGCTTCACGCACATCGTCCAGTTTGAACGGCTTAACCACAGCAGTAATGAGTTTCATAGAAAACCCCTTCCGTTATTAATGAGGTATCAGATAGCCCGTGCGGGGGCACGGGCTATTGTAGCGTGTTATTACTCGATAGGCAGGCTGTAAGACACAACGAATTTCAGATCGTCGTCGTAAGAGTCTTCTTCGTCTTCAGCAACTACTTTGCTCGCAGTGAATGAGAGGCTATCGTTGAATGCGTAGCTCAGATCCAGGTGAGTGTAACCAGCATCTTCACCATCATCATCTTCAACCATCGTGATACCAACCATACCGCTGAAAGCACCAGCGCCGTAGCCCAGAGTCATGTAGCTGTAATCGTTAGGATTGCTGGACACTGGGTAATAATAAGAGAAGGAAGCACCTTCATAACCCAGCGAGACAATCATTTCAGACAGAGAGAAAGTGTTGCCGCTTGTGTCTGATTCCAGAATATCCGGGATGTCATTGTCGTCTTCATCAGTCGGATCGTAGTAAGCGAAGTTGCCAGCGCTTGGATAGACATAAGTCCAGATGGAAACATCGTAAGAGAAACCTTCCAGTTCGCCGCCGTATCCCAGAGCCAGGTCATACTCATTCCCAGCAGCAGAGTCACCACTTGACGTCCACATTGTTGCGTATGCACCGCCGGTAGAAACAGTGATGTCGCCGGATACCGCTGGAGAACCATTACCCAGGTCCATACCACGCCACAGGTACATGCTCGCAACAGAAGCAGAAGCTGACACTTCGACTTCAGCCTGAGCGAACTGGGAACCAGTTACACCTGCAGTCATTACACCAGCCAGAGCGATTGCTTTAGTCAGTTTTTTCATCGTTCTTTTTCCTTTATCAGGTTTTATATAGTAGCTGTTGGTATTCCGATGCTTTAACGCACCGTTTTATTTCTGTGTCAAAGCTATAGCAGGTGGCGTGCCAACTTTACTATTCACCATTAAAATCAATGACTTACGGATTTTTTTAGTGAAAAGTGAGCTTTTCGAGCCACCAAAACAGGGCACAGAGCCTAGCGGGGCACCATTTTTTAACACAGCAAAAGCAGGGTGTGTTCAATATTGGTGCAATAATGCACACCAAGTTGCATTCCCATCGGACTAGTTGGCGTAAACCAGCCAACTAACAGGTGATAGAGGCTGAAATCGTGCACCAAAGAGTGGCTTAGTGGTTAAAAACTGATCCAACAGAGTTCAGCGCGTTTCTGTTACCATTGCGGGAAACTTTGATGAAGGCGATTCAGAATGATGAAACCCGAGGCAATCCGCTCTAAAGTCGAACAGATGCTGCAACAGACTCCTTTTGCAGGTCTGTCTTCCGATATCAAGCTGGCGCTGCAGTCTCAACTGCAGAGTCTGATTACCAACGCCAACCTGGTTACCCGGGAAGAGTTTGAGGTACAGAGCGAGGTTCTGCGCCGTACCAATGCGCGTCTGGCGGAGTTAGAAGAACGTCTGGCGAAGCTTGAGGCGGAGTGATCTGCTGATTCATATATAAGAAGCGGCCTGTTGGCCGCTTTTTTTTGCGACTGCTTTGTGATTACTGTTAAATAGCCAGCAGCTCCTTCGCTTCCTCCGAGTGTTCAAGCTCTTCACCCGTCCCCTGACTCACAACCCGACCCCGCTCCAGGATAATAAATTCATCCGCCAGCTCTTTGGCAAAGTCCAGATACTGTTCCACCAGAACAATGGCCATTTCGCCGCGATCTCGGAGCAGCTTAATCACCCGACCAATGTCTTTAATGATGGACGGCTGAATACCTTCTGTAGGTTCATCCAGAATCAGCATCTTTGGACGTAGTAACAAGGCCCGAGCAATCGCGAGCTGTTGCTGCTGGCCGCCAGACAGGTCGCCACCACGTCGCTTCAGCATCTTCTGCAGCACAGGAAACAAGGCGTAGACTTCGGGGTCGATAAAGCGCTGCGCACGAGGCAGGGCCGAGAAAGCCGTCTGAAGGTTTTCTTCAACCGTCAGCTGCGGAAATATATCGCGCCCCTGCGGAACATACGCGATCCCGGCTTTGGCCCGATCATATGGCGCCATGGCGAGCAGGCTTTTTCCTTCCCAGAGAATATCACCGGACACGGGGGTAAGGTGCCCTGACAGCGACTTCATCAGAGTTGTCTTACCCACACCATTACGCCCAAGCACACAGGTCACCTTGCCAGGCTCAGCGGTCATTGCCACGTTATAGAGTGCCTGACTGGCACCGTATGCGACGTTCAGATTATTTACGGTCAACATATCAGCGCCCCAGATACACTTCGATAACTTCCTGATTTGCCTTAACAGTTTCAAGGCTCCCTTCGGCCAGCACCCGACCTTCATGCAGCACGGTCACTTTACAATCGAGAGCTTCGATAAAGTCCATGTCATGCTCGACGACCATCAGTGAATGCTTTTTCGCCAAGCGTTTAAAAAGCTCGGCGGTCTTCATGGTTTCTTCGTCAGTCATGCCAGCAGCAGGCTCATCAATCAGGAGTAACTCGGGCTCCTGCCCCAGTAACATACCGATCTCCAACCATTGCTTCTGACCATGCGACAGACTTCCGGCCTCTTCATGCTGACGATCTTTCAGATCGATCAGGTCGAGAATCTCGTCGATTTTCTCCTGGCGTGCCGGCGTCAGTTTATGCACCAGAGCCTGCCAGACAGAACGTCCGCCCTTCAGAGACATTTCGATATTTTCGAAGACAGTCAGGCTTTCGATCACACTCGGTTTTTGAAATTTCCGACCCACCCCCATATTGGCAACCTGAGCTTCGTCATACCGGGTGAGATCTTCTTTATCGTTGAACAGAATCGTGCCGGAGTCTGGTCGGGTTTTCCCGGTAATAACATCCATCATGGTGGTTTTGCCCGCACCGTTAGGGCCGATAATGGCCCGCATTTCTCCCGGCTCGATAAACAGTGACAGCGAGTTCAGCGCTTTAAAGCCATCGAAGCTGACACTGACACCGTTCATATAAAGTACGGTCGGATGATCAATATGTTTTGGTGTTGCGATACTCATACTTTGCCCTCCGCAGTCGCACTCTGCCCGCCGCCAGGGCCCCCAGAGGAGCTACGCCGTTTCTCCTGTATCTGGGCCCAGAGCCCAACCACACCTTTCGGCAGATACAGCGTTGTCAGAACAAACAGGCCGCCCAGCATAAACAACCACAGCTCGGCAAAGGCGCCTGTAAAATAGGTTTTCGCATAGTTCACCAGCACCGCTCCGATCACGGCACCATAGAGTGTTCCGCGACCACCAACGGCAACCCAGATAATTATCTCGATGGAATTAATCGGCGCGAACTCTCCCGGATTAATAATCCCGACCTGCGGCACATACAAAGCACCTGCCACACCGGCAAGCATGGAAGACACAACGAAGACGAAGAGTTTGTACCACTCAACGCGATAGCCCAGAAAACGTGCACGGGATTCACTGTCGCGGATAGCGACAAGTACCCGCCCCAGTTTCGATGTGACGATAAAACGACTGATGAGGTAGCCGCCGATCAGTGCGATGCCCGAGGCAAAGAATAACGCCGCACGGGTGGTATCGGCCTGGAGGTCAAAGCCCAGAATGTCTTTAAAGTCGGTCAGGCCGTTGTTGCCACCAAAGCCCATGTCATTGCGGAAGAAAGCCAGCAACAAGGCGTACGTCAGTGCCTGGGTAATGATCGAGAGATATACCCCGGTGACGCGTGAACGGAATGCCAGAACCCCGAAAACAAATGCCAGCAATCCGGGGGCAGCCAGAACCATAATCATGGCGAACCAGAACTGATCGAATCCCTGCCAGTACCACGGCAGCTCGGTCCAGTTCAGGAACACCATAAAGTCAGGCAGCTCAGGGTTAGCATACACACCCCGGTCGCCAATCTGGCGCATCAGATACATACCCATGGCATAGCCACCCAGCGCAAAGAAGGCGCCGTGACCCAGACTGAGAATACCGCAGTAACCCCAGATCAGATCCACCGCGACTGCCAGCAGGGCATAGCAAAGATATTTACCCAACAGAGTCATAGTGAAGGTCGAGACGTGAAAAAGCGACCCTTCAGGGACCAGCAGGTTACTGAGAGGCACCAACACAGATACCAGTAACAGCACCAGAAGCAGTTTCCGGCCAGCTTTGTCATTCATGATCAGGCGGGTCAGTGGGCCACCTTTAATTTCCTGTGACATAACAGCTCCTTAACCCATATCCGCCGCACGCCCCTTGAGCGCGAACAATCCACGCGGGCGCTTCTGAATAAACAGAATGATAAATACCAGAACCAGGATCTTAGCGACGACCGCGCCCGCCCAGGGTTCCAGCAGCTTATTCACAACCCCGAGTGACATGGCACCCACGAGCGTCCCCCACAGATTGCCGACACCACCGAAGACGACCACCATAAAGGAGTCAATGATGTAGGCCTGCCCCATGTTTGGCCCCACATTAGTGAGCTGAGACAGGGCAACACCTGCGATGCCCGCAATGCCCGACCCGAGACCAAAGGTCAGCGCATCGACCCAACCCGTTCTGATACCCATCGAGCTGGCCATCGGACGGTTCATGGTGACGGCCCGCATCTGCAGACCAAAAAGCGTGCGCTTCAGAACCAGAGCCAGCAAAGCAAGTACGACCAGACTGAAGATAATGATGTAAAGGCGGTTGTACGTAAGCTCGAGAGCAGGGTTAATCATAAAGGTGCCTGCCATCCAGTCGGGCGTTGCCACTTCACGGTTAAGCGGGCTGAAAATAGAACGTACTGCCTGCTGCAGCACCAGACTGATACCAAACGTGGCCAGCAGAGTCTCTAACGGGCGTCCGTAGAGGTGACGGATCACACCGCGTTCAATCGCAACCCCCACCAGTCCACTGACCAGAAATGCTGCGGGAATAGCGACGGCCAGAGACAGGCCGATATGATCAGGCATCAGCTGCTGAACCACATAAGTGGTGTAAGCACCCAGCATAATCATTTCGCCGTGAGCCATATTGATCACACCCATCACCCCGAAGGTAATGGCCAGACCAATCGCCGCCAGTAACAGTACCGCGCCGAGAGCCAGACCGAAATAGAGGTTTTCGATGACGGCGTTAACGCGCAACAGGTCTTCAATTTTTTCCAGTGCGTCGGTCGCGGCTTTTACTTCAGATGCTCGTCCGTCAGACTCTGCCGCACGCACAAAGTTAGCCAATGCTCCCCGCACGTCGGGATACAGAGACCCCGCCAGTGCATCAATCCCGGCAAGACGGGTAGCGCTGTCACCAGATTCCAGGGATTTAATGCCTTGCACCAGCGACAGGATATCTTTTACTTCTGAATTTTTTTCTTCAGCCATCGCCCGGCTGAGGGTAACGCTGTCAATGTCGTCTGCAGATTTCAACAGATTAACGGCCGCCTGCTTGCGTACTGACGCGACCGGAGAAAAAATCTGAAGCCTGGCGATACCGGAACGAAGAATCGTACGTAATGAATTATTTACGCTGATTTTTTTAATATCGCGGCTACTCGCAATCTCAATCACTTCGCCATTAAAAAACGACGTTATCTTATCTTCGCCTTTGATGACGACAACACGATCGTCTTTGCGGTAGTACAGGTCACCATTCACCATGACCTGCGAAAATTCGAGGGTTTTAGGGTCGTTAATTTCGACCAGCGCTTCTGTCAGCGCTTTTTTTTCACGAAAGCCGGCATCGATCAGCTGTTGCGCAAGGGCGTGCAGCTCTGTATCGGGTTTCATGGAATCTGCTGCGGCATGGGCGTTAACTGCACAACACAGAACGGCCAGATACAGCATTACCTGTCGGAATACTGAAAGCATTATGACATCCGGAATAGAAAAGTATCAGGGCACGAAAAAGGCGGAAGGAGAAGCCTTCCGCCTCAGGACGTGATTACTCGCCAGTCGCTACTGCACCGCCACAGGACTTAGTCACTGTGTTGTAGTTGCCGCAGTTAACCGGAGCCGTCCAGTCAGAGATCAGGTTCTTGCTTTCTGGCAGATAGTCGGTCCATGCATCACCCGGAACTTCCTCATCGGTCGCCCAGACGATTTCAAACTGACCGTCTTCCTGAATTTCACCAATCAGCACTGGCTTAGACAGGTGATGGTTTACGTTCATGACCGCAGTACCACCTGTCAGGTTAGGTACTTCGATGCCGTACATAGCGGTACGTACTTTATCGACCTCTTCAGAGCCTGCTTTTTCAACCGCTTTTGCCCACATATTGAAGCCAATATAAGTCGCTTCCATCGGGTCATTGGTCACACGCTTCTCACTGCCAATGTACTTGTGCCATTGCTCGATAAACTCTTCATTCTGATCGCTTTCAGCGCTCTGGAAGTAGTTCCACGCCGCCAGGTGACCAACGAGAGGCGCAGTATCAAAACCAGACAGTTCTTCTTCACCTACAGAGAAGGCAACCACAGGGATGTCTTCAGACTTCACCCCCTGGTTTGCGAGTTCTTTGTAGAAAGGAACGTTCGCATCACCGTTAATGGTAGAAACAACCGCAGTTTTCTTACCCGCGCTGCCGAATTTTTTCACATCAGATACGATCGTCTGCCAGTCGCTGTGACCGAAAGGCGTGTAATTGATCATGATGTCTTTGGCATCAACACCTTTAGACTTGAGGTAGCTTTCCAGAATTTTGTTGGTAGTACGTGGATACACGTAGTCAGTACCAGCCAGAACAAAGCGCTCTACACCGAGATCGTTGATCAGGTAATCCACCGCAGGAATGGCCTGCTGGTTAGGCGCTGCACCTGTGTAGAACACATTGTAAGAAGACTCTTCGCCTTCGTACTGTACCGGGTAGAACAGCAGGCCGTTCAGCTCTTCAACCACCGGGAGTACAGACTTACGGGAAACAGATGTCCAGCAGCCGAAAATCACATCAACGTCTTCTTTTTCCAGAAGCTCACGGGTTTTTTCGGCGAACAGAGGCCAGTTTGACGCAGGATCAACAACAACCGCTTCCAGTTTCTTACCCAGCAGGCCGCCTTTCTTGTTCTGCTCTTCTACCATCATCAGCACGGTATCTTTCAGAGTGGTCTCAGAAATCGCCATCGTGCCGGAAAGGGAGTGCAGAACACCAACCTTGATGGTGTCATCAGCGGCATGTGCCAGGCTTACACCTGCTGCCAGTGCAGTCATACCGATAAATTTAGTTACTTTCCCAAGTGCGTTGAGGTCTGTCTTTTTCATCATTATTTCCTTTTATCTTCTTTTATGAAGTTCCGGATTTATATTGGCTCTCTGGCCAGGTATCGAACTCGCAGATAAGTGAGCAATTGGCATACCAGTTTTAAGCGCTATTTTCAGACCAAAAACCCGCTTTTCCGGCCATAAGAAAGCCAATCCCTGCATTTTTGAAGAGATAGAAAAAGGTGTGCACCACAATGGTTCAGATGGATTTAATTACGTCACTTTTGGGGGCATATCCATATTTTTATCTTCCGCATAACGCTTTCTTGCTTCCTGAATTCTGTGCAGTGTGATTTCCCTGACTGTGTTTTTACTGATTTCGATATGTTTCTTCAGATGATTAACGACTTTGTCCCGCCTTCCATGGCAGATATCGTCCAGTATTTCACTGTGTTCCTTGTACGTCGCTTCGATCCGACCTTTCTGAGTAAAGTCCAGACGACGAATAATCCTGAGGCGCTCACAGACGCTGCGATGGATCGCTGCCATTTCCTGATTTTGCCCGCACTCCAGCAGGCCAAAATGAAATTCTTCATCCAGGAAAGCAACCTCGCTGCTGTCATGGCTGCGCTGCTCTGGCCGGCAGCACCAGATTGTCATTAATCCGGCCAACCGACCCTCTCTGTCTTTGTCTTCACACAAACGCCTGACGGCTTCGGCTTCCAGTAAAATCCGTACGTCGTACAGATCTTCAAAATATTGAAAATCGAATGGCCTCACCTGCCAGCCACTGCGAAAGTGCACCTGCACATATCCATCACGCTCCAGGCGATACAGGGCTTCGCGCACGGGAGTCCGGGAAGCGGACATGCGTCGCGCAATTTCACTTTCGCTGAACCTGTCACCCGGCAACAGCTGAAAATCAAAAATATCGAGTTTAAGTTGCTGATATATCCGCTCGGCAATATTGGTCGTACGCGCTGCGGACGTCATATCAGCTCAGCCCTGCGCCTTAAGATGCTGAATATAAGCGCGCCAGCCGCCAAAGTGGCTGATATCTGTTGCGCTTGATACCGCCTCCGGCTCGCAGATAAACCCTTTCACCTTGCGACCATCCACCAGCTCAAGCGTACCAATACCCAAAGGCTGTGGTATTTCCTCAACAAATGCACCGAAGGCTGACACGTCCATCCGCCACAGCTCGACAATCAGCGAGTGTCCCACCGTTTCAGAAAGAGCGTCGTCGCTGAGTCTGACCAGACCAGGCTTAGGGGGAACCGTATTCGCCAGTGCATACAGTTGGTATTTTCTGGCCGTCAGTGTCTGCTCCAGCAGTACCGCGTGACGACTGGTCAGCTGATGGTTCAGGGGCATACCGGTCAGATGCGCGCCCACGACTGCAACCACCACCGAGGTGTCGCTTTTCCTGCCGAGCATGACCGGTGCCTCTGGCAATGCCAGATGAGCCTGCCAGTGCGCAGCAAACTGTGACAACGACAGATCGCTCCAGGCCGGTGCGATCACGGTAATGCCGAACGGCAGACCATCAGTGCGCATGTCTGCAGGCAACGCAATCGCTGCGAGATCTGCGAGATTCACAAAATTGGTGTAGGTCCCAAGCTGGCTGTTGACCTCTACCGGCGCAGCGTCGACCTCGGCTGTTAATGGAAAACGCGGTGTCGTCGGCACCAGAAACGCGTCCACCGTGCTGAACATGGCATGAATTTCTGACTGCAGAGCCTTGCGTCGGTACTCAGCCTTAAACGCCGACACCGCCGTGGGCTCAGCGCCTGAATGAATAATCGCTTTCACCACAGGGTTAATGCCCGGGTGATCCTGCTGGAGAAATTCACCGACAGCGGCGTAGCGCTCTGAAACCCAGGGGCCCTGATACAGAAGTTCGGCCAGTTCGGTCATCGGTGAGAAGTCGATCTGCTTTACCTGAAACCCCGCATCCTCTGCGCGCTCACACGCTTTCTGAAACGCAGATTCCTGCACCTCATCACCGAACCAGGAAGGCGCAGCAGGAATGCCGAGAGTGCGGATTCTTTTATTCGGAACCATAGTACGACTGCGGGAATATGCATCCGCAGGATCAGGCTGTGCACACACCTGCAGAACCACATCAGCGTCTGCAGCATTCAGTGCAAAAACAGAAACGCAATCCAGACTGCGACAGGCTGGCACAACGCCAGTGGTGCTGATCGCGCCCACCGATGCCTTCATACCGACGATATGATTGAAACCGGCCGGCACCCGGCCTGATCCGGCGGTGTCGGTCCCCAGAGAAAAAGCCACCTGCCCCATAGCCACTGCCGTGGCTGACCCAGAGCTGGAGCCCCCGGAAATGTAGTCAGCATTAAACGCATTAGCGACAGCACCATACGGGGAACGGGTTCCTACCAGGCCTGTCGCAAACTGATCGAGATTTGTTTTCCCCAGTACGATGGCGCCGGCCTCTCGCAGAAGGCGTACGGCAGTGGCATCACTATCGGGCTGATAACTGTATTCAGGGCAGGCAGCGGTGGTCGCCATCCCCCGCACATCAATATTGTCTTTTACCGCAAAGGGAACACCGTACAGAGGCAGCTCCGTGCCCTCCTGCTTCAGCTCAGACAGCCGTGTAAGCTGATCACGCAGAGCAACGTCACTGACAAGTGAAATCCAGGCACTGCCATGGCGGAGTACGCCGTCGCTGAATTCATCAAGCTCTATCTGCCGGCGCAGCTGTTCGAGCAATTGCTCAGGGCTAGCCCCGTTTCGATAGGCGCGCGACCAGTCTCTGATGTTCCATCCAATCGTGTCTGTGTCTGCTGTCATAACCCGTCGCCAATGAATTCAACCTTGTATACAAGTTAGTAAGCGACAGGTATGCCAGTTCTGAACAGGATGGCTGAATTACCGGTAAGCCATTGTTAATGATGAAATTTTTACAAAGAGAAAGATGTAACAAGGGATACCATCGCGTGAAGCACCGCACCAGTTACAAGCATGGAAGCACCATTACGCACAGTCACAGTGCCTTCAGGTAGAACTGCATCTTCTTTGTGCTTTCTGCCGACTCACCGATATCAAGCCACGCAAACCCGGCCTGACACTCAACCATCGGGGCATAGCCAAAGTTCTGCCAGACACCGTCGAGCGGGGTGTACCCCTCAGGGCGCATCGGATGATCATCGGGACGAACTACCGCACAGAACACCGAGTACGATGCGCCCGTCTTCAGAGCGTGACCTTCCCGTTGTTTGAAAAATTCGCGATAGACGCCACGACCACGATAGGCAGGCAACAGAACGGACTCCGCGCAATAGAAGTATTGTCCGACGTCCTTCTGCTGTTGCTCAAATGGCTGCCGGAAGGCCTCAACCTCGGCAGCCAGAGGAAGGCCCGTCGACGCTCCCACCAGACGTTCCTTATCCCAGGCCAGCACGGCGATACTGTCAGCACAATCGAGATAGGTCTGAAGGTAGTTCTTTTCGTAGTCCGCAGATCCATCATAAAGATACGGAAAATCACGGAATACTCTGATCCTGAGGTCAGCCAGATCATCCAGCACCGACAGAATTTCTGTTCCGTTTAAAACGGTTATATCCACGAATATTCTCCCTGATTTCCGTGATTATCCAATAAAACACATCGGCAGCAAAAAGACATAAAAAAGCCGGGGACATGCCCCGGCTTTTACTATTCAGAAATTTCAGTTCTGAATATTAACGGTCTTCGTAACGCTGGTGTTTGAAGAACACACCGGAATCACCGAATACCGAGGTAGTGAACTCAGAGTTCATTACCAGCTCACCGATCTTAACGGCGTCAGCGCGACGCTCGTTCTGCAGACGCTGCTGCTTAGACGCCCAGATAGAAGACTTGATCTCCATATCGGTCGCGTACACGTCATACAGTTTAGTGCCTGCAGGCAGGCTCAGCAGGTCGTCACGGAAGTCATGTTCGCCTTCGGCAAACATACCTGAGACTTCAGCACTTGGTACGAAGTACACCTGAGTCGGAGACACAGGGTTAGCTTCTGTAGTACCGTCAGACTGAGTTTCGGACATCGCGTTGGCAACTACGAGGGTTGGCTTGCTGGTAACGAATGAGAACAGCAGGCTGGAACCCAGAGTATCGTTGCTTTCGAGGCTGACATAGTTAGACAGCTCGTTCGCAAAGATGTCGTAGTTATCTTCCTGGCCAGACAGTGTGTAAAGCGCAGAAATGTTTTCTGAAGGCTTACCGTCGATCAGAGTTTTCCAGGCGAAACCAGGCGCGAAACCCCGGTCAGCAGGATCACCAGTCACAGACAGACGCAGCAGACCACACTCATTACCTTCGAAGACACCTGTGTATGGGTGGCTGCCGGTAGAGTTAAAGCTGACTTTGGCCATTGCACCGTGAGGGTGAATCGGCTTGGAGTGACCCGCAGGGGCTACGTCACCAACGTACTTCACTTTGTCAGAAATTACGCTGCTGATCAGACCACCGATATCGACTTCAGGAATCGCTGGAAGCTCACCGGCTTCGTATTCAGTACGCTTAACACCGTTGGTCCACAGCAGAGACTGCTTGTCACAGGCTGCCCAGTTATCGTAGTCAGCCGGGATGTTCAGACCCCATGGTTTGAAGGCGTTATCCACACCCGCCAGAGACAGCTCAAGGCTTGGGAAGTGACGCTTGAGGATGTCGACCATAGTGGTGTTTTCAACCCAGTCGTAACCTTCTGGCGTGTACACTTCCGGCGTGTAGTATTCAGTGAAGAAACGGTCAGTAATGATGCGACGTGATGCGTTCATGATGAAGATCTGGAATGCAGTCTCACCAAAGCCGAAGCCTTCCGGACGAACGGTTTCAGCCAGCTGACCAACCAGAGCATCAATCTTCTCAACATCGTTGTCGTACAGACGACGCATTTCTGCAACCAGCTCAGCATCATCAGTCAGATCAGTGAAGTCATTGATCGGGTTCAGACCAATCTGGCGACGGAACTCGTTATAACGCGGCACACCACGCTCACGGTCACGTACAACATCGATGGTTGCCATATCCAGCAGACCACGGCCCGGTACCCACAGGTTACGCATAAACTCTGGGTAGTTGCGCAGAGTCAGAGCACCCGGGTTAGTCACACCGAAGGAGTACCACAGGCGATCAGCGCCCTGATCATCCAGAATGTCTTCAGCATTCGCATCACGGGTATCGGTCAGAGGAATAGACTCAGCCACCACGTTCGAGCCCACGTCATACACGTCAACCGTGTCACGCAGCAGTGGGTGCATACGGTATACCGCCACAAACTCTTCAGTCAGAGTGAAAGGAACACCCGCGTTATCTGAGTTACGCGCACCTGCCAGACCAGTCAGAGCCCACTCAAGCGCAGCGCCGCTGTCCAGAGCTTCTTCCATTTTAGGATCAAAGCCCAGGATGGTACGTACCCAGGAATCAGATTTCGCAAGATCTTCTGCCAGCTTATCGAATTCGCCAGCGTACTTGTCACGCGCTTCCTGATTACCTGCCAGACCCCACCAGTTCGCGTACATCGCACGCTCAGTCACTGGGTTAGCGATAATGGCTGGCGTCCACTCCACAGTGTGGATTTTCGCCATCAGGGCCGCGTTGATCAGACGTGCTTTATCGAACAGCCACTGATCGTCTTTGTCTGGGTAGTTAGCCGCCAGCATGTTCGCGATGGTGTTGTGTTCGTTCACAAACAGCTGATGCAGCATGCTCAGACCGAGCCACCAGTTGTCGTTAAAACCAGTCTGTGGCAGACCAGAGAAAAACTCGCGTGGCAGTGAGCCATCGGAGTTTACCGTCAGGCGACCGCCCTGGAACTCACGCAGTGAGTTCGTGGTTTCAATGTTGCTGCCGTAAATCTGGGAACCATCCCACCAGTGAGTGTTTTCGTTCAGATATGCGTCCGGCAGACCTGCTTCATCTTCCGCAGCAATACGGGTCGGATCAGGCAGGGTACGACGGATTGAGATAGTCCCGGTACCACGGGCATCGCCTTCTGGCAGCTCAACTTCGATGTAGTCATCAGTTGAACCATCGCCATGGCTGAACCAGTCGTGGGTCATAAACTGAATCCATGCAGCAGCGGCGAAGTTCAGAGTGGTTGCAGGCTTGAACTCGTCACGTGCCATCAGTGAGTTACTGATATCGCGTGGATTCGGGGAAAGTAAGGTGTCAGTTTCACCGTGTGCAGCATCGAGTGCTACGTTACGGCCAAAGCGGCGGTTTACAGAACCTTCCGCAGGGTTTTCCAGAATGTTACAGGTACCGTCTTCAAGACGGGCTGTCAGACTGCGTTCGTCACATTCGATATCTGCGTTGTATTCGTCCCAACGTTCAAAATCAAACAGGTTGTTTTTAAACAGTTCGTTACGTTCAACAGCAAGCGTCAGCAGACCGGCGGTGATTCCCAGTGTTCCGAATTTCACCAGGCCGGGCCAGGTTACCCAGATACTCATAGTGTCTCCTTCATTTTTGTTGTTTTAAGTCTTTCCAGACCGCTAAGGAGTGAAACATATGTCTATTACAAAAAAGATGTCATTTCGGGAAAGGAGTGACAAACCCGGCCCGATCCTGCCAATTGGTATAGACCAAATACGACACACGGTAAATTTTCACAGATCCTGGACTAACAGAAGAATGGGGCACACTGCGACACAGAGCGAAAAAGTCGCCAAAAATGGCGGAATTAATTGATTTTAATCAGATTAAAAAGAAGGAATGTCCCGAATTGCCACAAGGTGGGAAAATGCCAGAAAATTTTCCTGGCACGACAATTCAGGCGGTAATAACACGCAGGAAAGTCTCCTGTAAGACCCGTACGTCATTGGCCGCACGGTGGCGACTGAGGCTGAACTCCTGCCACAGATCTTTTTTCGTGCCTTGCCAGTTTTCCATCTGGTCTGGGGTCAGCAGTTTATTGATGGTCTCAATACGAAAGCGCTGAACCAGCTCCGCTTCTTCAAACAGGCGACCGATCCAGGAACTGTCAAAGCTCCAGGCGTCGGAATAGAGAGTTTTGCCACGTAACTCCTCGTTGAGAAACAAGGCAACGTCGCGCACGCTCAGACCCTCTTCACGCAACTGATCACGGGAAATGCCGTGGATGGCTTCAGCCTCATCACTCCAGTGAGTCCAGCTATCGGCGGGCAGGATCAGACAGCTCTTAACCTCACGGTCTTCAAGCGCGAATCCTATTTCAATCGGATAGCTGCCGCGGCCAAACCCCGAGGCTTCTACGTCGATAATGGCCGGAACTACTCTACTCACAGGTACAACTTCTCTTTTTAAAGGCGGCGACTCTTGTGAAGTCTGACCGCAGACTGACTGACCAGCGGGGTCAAGGCCCGCCATTCTGGCAAGTCAGGAATGATTATTCAATTTTGTTGCCGGAGCGACGCGCATAACTTCTGCAATGGTTGTCATTCCAGCAGCGACTTTATGCGCACCGCTGAGACGCAGACTGTGCATCCCTTCTTTCATCGCCGCCTGCCTGAGCTTCTGATGATCTGTGTTTTCTGTAATCAGTACATCAACGGTTTCTGACATGGGCATTACTTCATAAATGCCCATACGTCCAAGATAGCCAGTGCCCCGACACTCGAGGCAACCCTTGGGGCCGTAGATATGTGCAGGCGTTTTTACCAGCCAGGGCGCCGTCAGCTGCTTCCAGGCTTTTTCATCCACCGGTTGCTGTGTCTTGCAGTGAGGACAGAGCGTACGCACCAGACGCTGCGCCATGACGCCGATCACACTGGAGCGAATCAGGTACGCAGGCAAGCCCAGCTCCAGTAAACGGGTAAACGCCGACGGCGCATCATTGGTATGCAGTGTAGACAATACCAGGTGCCCCGTCAGTGCAGCCTGCACCGCAATCTCTGCAGTCTCCAGATCACGCACCTCACCCACCATAATGATATCCGGATCCTGACGCAGCAGGGCCCGGACACCCGTCGCAAACGACAGATCAATCGCCGGATTTACCTGCATCTGGTTAAACGCAGGCTCGACCATTTCAATCGGATCTTCGATGGTAGAAACATTCACTTCCGGTGTCGCCAGCTGGCGCAGGGTCGAATATAGCGTGGTGGTTTTACCTGACCCTGTCGGGCCCGTCACGAAAATAATGCCGTGGTTGTTACTGGTCATTTCTGCCCAGCGGCGACGGTCTTCTTTGGCAAATCCCATTTCAGAGAAACTGCGCATCAGCACCTGAGGGTCAAAGACCCGCATCACCATTTTCTCGCCAAACGCAGTGGGCAAGGTCGATAGTCGCAGTTCAACTTCATCGCCTTCGGGCGTTTTCGTTTTCAGGCGGCTGTCCTGAGGCTTACGCTTTTCTGCGATGTTCATCCGGCCAAGTGACTTTACCCGCGCAATTACGGCCATACCGACTTCAGCAGGCAATTCATAGACATTGTGCAGTACCCCATCAATGCGGAAGCGCACGTGGGTAATTTCGCGGCGGGGTTCAAGGTGAATATCACTGGCGCGCTGATCGAACGCGTATTGCAGCAGCCAGTCAACAATATTGACGATATGTTCGTCATTGGCGTCGGGGGCTTTGGCTTTGCCCAGCTCCAGCATGGATTCCAGATTCTGAACCGAGCTGATACCTGAGTGATCTTTACGGGCGCGGGACACCGAGTTGGCGAGCTGATAGAACTCAACGCGATAGCGGCGGATATCTTCCGGGCTACTGAGCACCCGGGTCACACGACGACGGGTGACATGTTCCAGATCGGACACCCAGGCAGTGACGTGTGGCTCGGAGCAGGCAACCGTGACCTCATCGACACCGACCTTTACGACCAGTATCTGATGGCGCTCTGAGAAGGCGTAGGACATAACATCGGTGACCGCCGACACATTGATTTCCAGCGGATCAATCGCATAGCTCTGCATGCCCTCGCGTTCGGCAAGCCAATCCACCAGCGCGTGCTCTGTCAGCACCTTACTGCCGGTCGCGCGTGAATCGCGATACCCCTGGCGGGCGAGAACGGTCAGAGCATGCAGGCCAGTCTCGTCGGCCTTACGGCGGATGGTCTGAGCCAGGTGGTGATCGTCATCGTTCAGCAGGCCGTCACGGCGAAGCTCTTCTACCAGTGTAGTGAGCGTTAACGTTCGTTCGGCGGTAGCCTGCATGCGCTTATTCCCTGATCAATGTAGTGAAGCCGTTCCCGCATTCAATCATATCCGCCAGAGTGCTGCGAGCCTCCCGGACCAGAGACTGCCAGTCTGCCGGAGAATCCTGCGAACTCTGACACATTTCATAGAGTAAGCGGGACAGTTCAGTCAGCGACTGTGCCGCGCTCAGCGTCTCATCTGGCACTCCGTCAGTCAGCTCCGGTAACAGCCGGGCCAGACACTCTGCCGGACGCCCGTTCAATACGCACCAGAGGGGGTAACCCGCCCGCCAGAGAGCATCAGCGGCGCCTCCTGCCGGATCAAACAGGCGGCTTTCGACCGCGCGCTGCAGCACCGTCAGACTGGAAGACAGAAACGCTGACCAGTCGCTGTCATCCACCTGAGGAGGTAACCATTGCCCGGCTTTACCCGCCTGACGGTAGCCGCGCTCTGCCTTGGAAATATCACTGAGCCAGAGTGGCGCCTGTTGCTGCATCTGAGACACCAGCTGCCAGAGATCTGCGGGGTCACCGCTCAGCAGCTCAAGCTCTGTTTCACACAAAGGCTGAGTCGTGCCCCCCGCAACGACCTCACCTTCATCGATCACGACTTCAATCCGGCTTGTGCCCTCTCCGGCTAACCAGCGCCGGCGACGGAAATGGGTACCAAAGACTTTTTCCAGTGTGCTCAGATCACTGTCCGATGGCAGACACTCTGCGACTTCCGGATCCTGCAACAAAGAGATATCCAGCTCGCCGGTTGCCAGGGGCCAGTTCCATTCACCACGGACATGCATTCCGGCCACCGAACGTCCCCGGGTTTTCAGTGTCTGCTCATAACCGCCCCCCGTTGCACGGACCCTCATCGCTGCGCGGTTGCGTTGCAACAGCAGGTCAGGAGTGTCGTAGTAATCATTCATCAGGCGCTTTTCACCAGAGGCAGTCAGGTGCTGGTCCAGCCAGTGCGCCAGGGGGACAGTATTTTCCGGTGTGAGCCGCAGTTTCAGTTCAATTTCTTTTGCCATCGCGCTATTGTCATTGCCATGCCGTCACCGGCACACATCCCGTCTTTGAGGTCATCATGCGTCTCCCCGGTACCATCGAAAAATTATCTGCTCTGATCAGCCGCAACAGCATCAGTTCTGTGCTGCCGGAATACGATCAGAGCAACGAAGCCGTTATTCATCTGCTGGCCAACTGGTGCCGGGATCTTGGGTTTGAAGTGGTTATTATGCCGGTCGAAGGCAATCCGGGTAAGTTCAATCTGCTTGCGACTCTGGGCACGGGGTCCGGCGGACTGGTACTCAGTGGCCACACAGATACTGTTCCCTGCAACCCGGAGCGCTGGCAGTCTGACCCCTTTACCCTGACCGAACGTGATGGTCGTTTCTACGGCCTTGGCACTTGTGACATGAAGGGCTTCTTCGCTTTAGTCCTCGACGCGGTAGAAGAATGTCTGCAACACGAGTTTCATCAGCCGTTGATTATTCTCGCCACCGCCGATGAGGAAAGCTCCATGTGCGGAGCCCGCGCTCTGACCCGTGATACCGGCCCACATGGCCGCTACGCCATTGTCGGTGAGCCTACCAGTCTGAAACCGATCCGGATGCATAAAGGCATTATGATGGAGAGCATCCGCCTGACCGGAAAGGCCGGACATTCATCCAACCCGGCGCTGGGCATCAGTGCCATGGACGCACTGCACGATGTCATGGGTGAACTCAAAAACCTGCGGCTGGATCTGGCGCAACGGTATGAAAATGCTCACTTTGCAGTGACAACACCTACGCTGAACCTGGGCTGCGTCCACGGGGGGGATAACCCCAACCGCATCTGCGCGACCTGTGAACTGGCCTTTGACCTGCGCGCTCTGCCCGGCATGAACAACGATGATCTGCGTAACGAAATCCGCCGCAGACTGACGCCCATTGCCGAGCAGAACCGCGTTGAACTGACCTACGAATCACTGTTTCCCGGGATAGACCCATTTGAAGAAGCCCGCACCAGTGAACTGGTGCAGATGGCAGAAAAACTGACAGGCCATACCAGCGATGCG
This sequence comes from uncultured Thalassolituus sp., assembly GCF_950066645.1. Taxonomy (GTDB): domain Bacteria; phylum Pseudomonadota; class Gammaproteobacteria; order Pseudomonadales; family Oceanobacteraceae; genus Thalassolituus. The sequence goes on from NZ_CATMFB010000003.1 coordinate 92,399, forward strand.
GTGAACTACGCGACCGAGGCGCCTTTCCTGCAGAAGCTGGGGATGGAGACCATTATCCTCGGCCCCGGCAATATCGATCAGGCTCATCAACTGGACGAGTATCTGGCCTTGGATCAGATCACTCCCTGCGTTGATCTGATCCGCGACATGATCCGTCATTTCTGCCAGACACCAGCACAGAGTTGAGGCATGTCTTCCCTCCGGCATCTGGATCTTAACCTTCTGAAAGCGTTCGATGTGCTGATGGACGAACGCAGCGTCACCCGCGCAGCCGACCGCCTGGCCGTCAGTCAGCCTGCGGTCAGCGGCATGATGAACCGCCTGCGCGAAAACTTTAACGACCCCCTTTTTATCCGCGCCCGCCGGGGCATAGTGCCAACCCCCAGGGCGGAAGCGCTGGCGGGGTCCGTCAAGCGACTGCTGGCGGATGCCGAGGCGATGCTCAGCCCCGGGGAGTTTGACCCGGCTACCGCAGAAATGATTCTGACCGTCGCCGGCACCGATTATTCAATGCGTAATATTCTGGTGCCGCTTCTCAGTGTCCTGCGACAGGAAGCTCCGGGCATTCAGCTCAGGATGCTGCCTATCGACGACACACTGATAGAGACACAGCTCGAACGTGGGGATATTGATATCGCTCTGATGACAGAAGTCACTGCGCCTGCCAGTTGCCATGCCCGGGCGCTGTTTGCTGAGCACTATCTCTGTGCGATGCGGAAAGGGCACCCACTGGAGCAGGCCCTTCCTCTGTCGCTGGATGCCTTTTGCGCGGCGCCACAGGCGCTGATGTCTTACGTTGACGGCGCGCTGTCCGGGGATACCGACAACGCGCTTAAAAAACTCGGCAGATCCCGCCATGTCGCCGTATCCGTGCCCAACTTTCTGGTGCTCTGTGAGGTACTGCACCACAGTGATCTCATCGCTGTGGCGCCCTCCCGTATTTTCCGTAACTCCAGCGGCATCACAGTCTCTGCGCCACCGCTGGAGATTCCCGGCTTCACCAAGACCATGGTCTGGCACCCTCGCACTGCGCACGATCCGGCGCATGTCTGGATACGGGAACGGTTAGCCAACCTCTTCGGCTGACAGATCCGGCACCTCGTGGTACCGCTCCAGCCAGTGCGCATACGGAGCCGGCAAGACCCACTCAGGGCGCTCAACCCCCAGAGTCCGCGCTGCCTGCAGAGGCCAGAAAGGGTTCGCCAGATGAGCCCGGCCAATCATGGCCAGATCAATCTGCTCATCACGGATGCCCTTGTCGGCAAGTCGGGGAGCGCCCAGCCCCCAGGCAGTCGCGACAGGCATGCCTGTTTCCTGACGCACGCGCTCTGCAAGAGGCAACATAAAGCCGGCTCCCCAGGGAATCTCCGCCATCGGAGTATTGAATCCGAGGGTGACGCTGATGAAGTCTGCGCCGTGCTCTCTGAACTGCCTGATCAACCGGACAGACTCAAGGGTCGTGACATCATCATTGCCATCATATTCGGCAACGCCAAAACGAATGGTGAGAGGCAGATTCTCCGGCCATGCTTCTCTGACATCATCCAGAGTTTCCAGCAGAAAACGTCCGCGTCCAGCCTCGTCACCGCCGTAGGCATCTGTGCGTTGATTTGCATGCGGAGAAAAGAAGCTCTGAGCCAGGTAACCGTGGGCAAAATGTAATTCCAGCCACTCGAAACCCGCCTTAGCGGCTCGCCGGGCAGCATTGGCAAACGCCGTCCGCACATCCGCAATATCTTCGATGCTCAGAGCCTCAGGGACGCGTGGCAGTCCACCACCAAACGCAACCGCTGACGGCCCACGCGGCGTCCACGCTGAGGGGTCGGCCGGATCAATATGATCGTCGCCCTCCCAGGGACGGTGAGCACTGGCTTTGCGCCCCGCGTGAGCGATCTGAATACCGGGCACAGCTCCTGCATTTCTGATCTGACGGGCGACGCCAGCCAGCCCTTCGATATGGTCGTCACTCCACAGCCCCAGACAGGCGGGCGTAATCCGCCCCTCGGGCAATACGCCGGTTGCTTCGACAATCACCAGCCCCGCACCGCCGCGAGCCAGGCCCGCGTAATGCGACAGATGCCAGTCATTCACAAACCCGTCGGTCGCCATGTACTGGCACATCGGCGGCACCGCGATACGATTACGCAACTGCACGTCTTTTAAGCGGAATTCTGAAAACAGAGTATTTGTCATAGCGCTTCCCTCCCGGCTGCTGCAACAAGTCCATCCAGCCATGCCTGATGCGCATTCAGCATCGGATTCGGCTGCTCCGCCGCAAGCTGCTGTGCAGGCACGCCGTTCTGGGTCTCCTGAGTCAGTACCCTCACCCTGCCATGGGGAAGCGCCTCGACGATCCATGCATGGTGAACATCCAGACGCTGCTCCTCATCTCCCTCAACCCAACCGTGCCAGGCAATACGTCCGGGCTGGCCATCGCCCGGAGGCGTGAGCTCGGTTACTTCCCCCTCGACATCGAAGCCAAAGGTTACGAAACGGAAACGGGCACCCGCCGTCAGGGCAACACCCGCCTGTTCAGGCGCATCGTATATGAAAGGCTGCGAGGCATTGTGGTAGTAAGACGGCCAGAGCGAAGGCGTCGACAAGTGGCGCCATACCTCATCAAGATTCGCGTTGGCTGAGATCACTTCATTGGATACGAAGTTATCGGTCGTGCCGGGAAGGTAGCCTGCTGGCCAGATAATTGAATGCATAATGCCTCCTCATAAGCGTGTATGAGGAGGATGAGCTACGTCATGATATTAATCTAATCAGTAATCGGTATTATTTATATCAGCTAAAATTATATCAGGCAGGGTGTGCCGCGTTGGCTGCCGCCTGCATGGTGCCTGCCAGCAGACCATACACTTCTGCCCAGGCATTGCGCACATCCGGAGTAAAGTGATCGCCGAGGCCCTGCTCCAGGGTCCAGAGCAGCGCCTTGCCGACCGTTTCGTAATCTTTGTCCTTAACGCCGTAGTCTACGTGGCGCACGCCCAGTTCCTGCACGGCAGGTACAATTGCATCCAGGTTGTTCAGGCCATTCACGGCGATTCCGATCATTTTCATCAGCTTCGCCCCCTGCGCTTCCATATCCCCTTTGAACAGGCTTTTCAGGGCCGGGTCGAGCTCGAACAGTTTTTTATAAAATAACTCCGCCGCCAGTGGAGCAATCGGCTCTACCTTTTTAAAACTGTCCTGAACGGTTGCAATCGTTTGCTGTTCCATTGTTGTCTCCCTCATTATCATGGTTGGCGCATTTAAGTGGCATTTTCTATGCCACTTAATTATAGGGCAGCTCTGAACGGCATATATACCTGCCTCACCACCTTTCTTTTTTTCAGTTTGTGACATCTCAGTGCAGAGGCTCGTCAGAAGCCCCAGTATGGCGCAAGTCGCTCACAGACACGCCCTCAGACTCAGCCTCCGGACTATTCCATGTATTTTCCCTTCTGTCTGGCGGAACCTCATGATTAAATCGGCATAGTTAACACAAAGGACTCCCGCTTTGAACGACACCACCGCCTACGTGCAATGGTTCCGCCAGTCTTCACCCTATATCAACGCACACCGGGGAAAGACATTCGTCATCATGTTTGATGGTGATGCACTGATGCATCCGAATTTTGACACTGTGATTCAGGATATTGCGCTGCTGAACAGTCTCGGAGTCCGGCTCGTGTTGGTGCATGGCGCCCGTCCACAGATCGATGCCGTACTGGAACGCCTGGATATATCCAGTAACTTCCACAACGATCTGCGCATCACGGACAGCGAAGCACTGCGCGCAGTAAAAGCGGCGGTGGGTATGGTCAAAGCAGATATCGAATCGCGTCTGTCACTCGGTATCCCGGGCTCTCCTATGCATGGCTCACGGATTCGTGTCGTGAGTGGCAATTTCGTGACCGCCAAACCTCTCGGGGTCATCGATGGCGTTGATTTCCAGCACACGGGGGAAGTCCGCAGAGTCGAACATCAGGCGGTCAACAGTCTGCTCGACCAGCAGAACGTTGTTCTCTTATCCTGCTCTGGGTACTCACCGTCCGGAGAAATGTTCAACCTGGGCGTTGAGGATGTCGCTTACCACGCGGCCACCAGCCTGCGCGCCGACAAGCTGATTGCTTTCAATGCCGGCGAAGGACTGCTGGATGACAGTGGTGAGCCGATCAAAGAGCTGACCTGCCGTCAGCTGGAGCTGCATCTGCCAGAATTAAAAGGTAGTCAGCGCTGGCAGGCCGATATGGCAATGCGATGTGTGCGTCAGGGTGTCCCCCGCGTCCATCTCATCAGCTACGAAACCGACGGGGCACTGCTACAGGAACTCTTCACCCGTGAAGGTAAAGGTACGCTGGTCAGCCAGGATGCCTATGATCAGTTACGGGCCGCCAATATCGACGATGTTGCGGGCATTCTTGATCTGCTGCGCCCGCTGGAAGAGCAGGGCGTGCTGGTACGACGTTCGCGCGAACTACTGGAAAATGAAATTCATCGCTTTTTCGTGATTGAGCGCGATGGCCTGATTACCGCCTGCGCAGCGGTGTATCCCTATTCTGAAGATCAGGCAGAACTGGCCTGCGTGGCTGTTCATGGTGACTATCGGGGCAGCAACCGCGGACAACGCCTGCTTGAGCAGATAGAACAGGAAGCCCGCCGTCGCAATCTGAAACAACTGTTTGTGCTGACGACGCGGACCGCGCACTGGTTTGTAGAGCACGGTTTTAAAGCGGGCCAGGTGAGTGAGCTGCCGCAGGAAAAACAGAAGCTGTATAACTACCAGCGTAATTCCAAGGTATTTTTTAAAACCCTGTAACTGACCATGATGGATCTGAGCCACCTCGGCAAGGAAGTGCATCGTCGCTACGATGAGCTGGGTATTATTCAGGTATTTGACGATGGCAATAAACGCTATCTGAGTTTCGGGACGGCCGATGAGCAGAGCTGCCAGCTCCGCTCACGGCCGGATCAGCCTCAGCACGAATATACCCGCGCGATGTTCGCCATTATTACACTGCTCAATGAACCACAGCGGGCCGCAGTGCTCGGGGTCGGTGGCGGCGTACTGATCCGCGCATTATTCAGTTATTTTCATACTCTGCATATAGATGCCGTCGACCTTCGCCGCGCAGTCATTCTGATTGCCCAGCAACATTTCGGCTTACCGCGGGACCTCCGCATTCAGGCTGTCCACCTGCCCGCCACGGATTATCTTAAACAGGCATCTCCGGGTTCACTCAATGTGCTGTTCAGTGATCTGTACCTCGCGGAAGGGCTGGATAAGAGCCAGCTATGCAATGATTATCTGCAGCTCTGCGCAAGTGCTCTCGCGGACGACGGTTGGCTGGTATTGAATCTGTGGAAAGAACATCGCGAAGATGGCCGCATGTTGCCGCTGCTGCGCCATCACTTTGCAACCGTTCTGCATGCCACAACGATGGACGGCAACTGGATTGTCTGGGCGAATAAATCTCAGATCACGATGGATAAAAAAGAGATCAGGCAGCAAGCTAAGCGACTCAGTGCCTCTCTGGGCTTTAACCTCTGGCAGGCTGCCAGAGGTTTCTTCCGCCATTGATTCAGAAAGGATCGAAGCGGTAAAGCCAGGCGTAAGAAATACCGACGTAAGAAAAGTTGCCGATACTGTCATTGCCGTACTCAGGCACGTACGACACACCAATACGATGCTGGTCGGCAATCACAGTACCGACTTCCAGTGAATAGGCAAAATCAACGGAAGCACCCGTTTCATCGCCGACATTGTTCAGAGCCAGATCATTGTCTGTCCCTGATACAAGAATATTATAATAAGCCAGATTATTATTTATCTGGCTCGGCGTTAATGTCCTGTCTCCGAATTGCGCAGATGTAAAAGTGAAATCAAAGTCCGTCCGGATAACACCGAGACCGACGGCGGCAAAAATATCAATGGCACTGCTCAGCGGCAGGCGATACATCGCATTTACCCGGACACTCTGTCGGCTGAAGCTGTCACTGTAGCTACAGACCAGATCGTTACCTTCCGGATTGAGAAACGTCACTCTGCCCTCAATACACACGGCTTTCACCGTTTCTTCAGAATCAGGCGACACACCTGCTTCAAGTTCCAGTACCCAGTTACGGGTCAGGTTCAGTCCGAGACGCCCCTGATACATCAGGGTGGTGCGGTCTTCGGAGCGACCATCGGTCGACAAGACACCGTATTGGATACCCCCTCCGATATATTGCGAGGTATCTGCCAATGCCTGATAAGGTGCTGCCAGGAAAACTCCGAGCGATAGACTGGTAATTATTTTTTTCATACTGCAACCAGAAACGAGTGAGACAGACCACAAGATGTCGTGTATCCATGATCAGGTCAAGTACACCATCGCTTGCCTGTGACACCGACCTCGGGTAGCGTTCGCCAGCGATAATGATAAAAAGTTCAGGATATATCTCATGTTTGAAACTCTGGTGCGTACCGCACTCCCCATCGCCCTGATTCTGATCATGACCGGCGTCGGCATGGGCCTGACGACCGCAGACTTCCGGCGGGTAATTCAGCAACCGAAAGCCTTTTTCGTCGGTGCTGTCTGTCAGATGTTGCTGCTTCCTCTTATTGCGGTTGGAATTATTGCCCTCACAGGGCTTACCGGCCCGGTAGCGATTGGCCTGTTTATTCTGGCTCTCTGCCCGGGTGGCGCCACTTCCAACATGTACACCCTGCTGGCGCGGGGCGATGTCGGCCTATCCGTGTCTCTGACGGCAGTCATTGGATTTATTACCCCTTTCACCATTCCAATCCTCGGCGCCTGGGCGCTACAGCACTATGGTGTGGCCGGGCAGACGTTCGAATTACCGTTATTTGATACCTGGAAAACCCTGATTATCGTGACGGTCCTTCCGGTGATTATTGGCATGATCATCCGCCACTATGCGACAGGATTCGCTCAGAAGGCCGAGCCCTGGGTGTCACGTTTTTCCGTTATCGTGCTGGCTCTGGTGATTGCTTCAATATGCGTCAGCCTGGGTGCCCGATTGATCGAATTTGCCCTGCTCTCAGGTCCGGCAGCTCTGCTACTGAACCTGATTACCATGGCGTTGGGCTACGTGGCCGGTAATGCGCTGCTGCATCATGAAGATCAGGCGCGTACGATCAGTATTGAGGTCGGTCTGCAGAACGGTACTCTGGCACTGATGATTATCACCACGATTCTCCAGAGCCCAGAAATGGCTGTCGCCCCGAGCATCTACAGCCTGTTGATGTTTGTTACCGCTACGCTGTTCACTCTCTGGGTACGTAAGCGTCCACTTACCGCCTGAACAGACAATCCGCTCTGTTGCAGCCCTGCAACAGAGCCTCGTCACTGCTGCCAATGCGTACGGAGCACATTCGGGTACCATCGCGCCCCTGAATGTGAACCCACTAACCGGAAGCTTTGTTGTTTATGCTGTCCCAGATCATCACGTCCATCATCAAACGTAACGAACCGGCAACCATTGCTCCACTCGGCACCAGTGTTGTCTCAGGTCGGGTACTGCCACACCAGATAGACTACAACCTGCACATGAACAATGCTAAGTACCTGAACATACTTGAGCGTTCCCGCTGGGTACTGTTCCGGGAGAATGGCTGGTTCCGTCATTTCTTCAATAAGCGCCTGAACCTGGTGGTCGCATCACTGGAAATCACCTTTATCCGCGAGCTGAATCTTTTTTCAAAATACGAAGTGCATACCCGCATCATGAGCTGGGATGAAAAATATGTGTATTTTGAGCACCGCATCATGGTGAAGGGAAAACTCTGCGGCCACGCTCTGGTGAAGATGGCAGGCATCCGCAAAGGCAAGCGTGCTTTCTGTGCGGAAATCTGTGACACCGTTGGTATCGATTATCAGGATGCCACCGCCTATACAGTGATCGACCACTGGGCGGCGATGACACAGGCAAAACGCGATATCTGACATAAGAAAGTGGTGAGCATCTGCTCACCACTTTACTTCGTTATTCCCGGATAAGTTCCGGTATTTCCCATTCATTTTTCAGAATCTCATCCCTCGGATCGTAGAATCTCAGCGTCAGCTGAAAATCCCCCGCGGGCACGGGCAACCAGTTGCTCAGCGGTATCCCCTGAGGCGGAAGATGCGACAGGATAACGGTAACCTTGCCATCGTCTTCGACAAGACCCGTATTCGTTCCGACCGCATAACGCTCTATCCCCAGGCCTGCAGCCATCTCATTGACCGCCAGAAAGCCATTGTCCTGATAGACCGTCATGGACCAGAACGCGTCCACCGGTGGCAGATCATCCGCATTCATTGTGAAGGTGTAGGTGTTCTGACCATTGAGGCGCATGCGGTTCGCATCACGCATCGTGTTCTGATAGGTGGCGTATTCATTTTTATTCGCTCCGAAGCCAACCTGCGCGACCACAGCACGAATAAAGTACCGACGACCATAATCCCCCAGAGGGACCGCGTCGGGATCAGGACCCCAGCCCTTCAGGCCAAGCATACTGATGGCGCCATCTAGGCTCGCCTGGGCCATGGCCGTCCCGATATCGAGCTGTGTATTCTCGAGTCTGTTACGCCTTGGCTCCTGACCGCGAGCATCAGCAATCAAGCCGGCAGCCTGTAACTGACTGACCATCCAGCGATCTTCAGCCGGGGGCGGATTATCCTGCATCAGCTGGGACAGACGCTGGAAAAACTCATCCCCTGAAAGGTCTTTCACAACCTCAATCGGAGGTGTGCGCTCGTTGTCACCCTTACAATTGATCTCAGCAAACGGTGGCGGTGAAGCCCGCCGTGTACTCAGAGTAAACTGATCCTGAATCGCATGAACTGCCGACAGGTCTTCACCCTCGAGTATTTCGGTACGTCCGATAATCCACACCAGATCGGTCGGTGAATCAATCCGCTGGTAGCCACGGGGAACACGCCCCCGCCAGCCCGGGCCGGTAATAAAGTAGTGCCCTTCTTCTGCTCCATGACTCTGAGTACCCACCCCTGCAAAGTTATTCGACCAGGCATCCACTAATGCCATAAGAATATACCGGTCAGAAACAGCGGGCATATCGAGCAGCACCGGCCCGCTGGAGAGATCGAGCATTGCCGAGGAATACAGGGTATCGACATTCGGGCGGACAACGGCTTTAAAGCGTTCGTCCGGTATTTCATACACGTGCTTGAAGGTATTTATATCCGCTCCCAGACTGCACGAGCGTTCCGGCCCGGTCATGCCGTCGAGGGTTTCACCCATTAATACGATGGGAAATCCATAGACGTATCCCATTGCTGCACTCGTCGCCAGCGACGAGGCTTTGACCGTAACAGGCAATACCAGCAGAAGCAGGCAACCCATCGCTATTCCAGAGAGGGGTCTCTGCAGACTCCTCAGACTCAGTAACCTTTCCATATTGTTATCCTTTTTATTTGGGATGCACGACAACGCCGTGCTGATCAACAGGCTAGGTGAGAGCGTTCTGCGAAGTTATTACCATTTGAGACAGACACAGGAGTCATTGGCGAACCACGATTATATTTTTGTAACATTGGATTTCAGCCGTGATAACGGACAGGCACAATTCTAAGTAAATCTGAGACGGACAAGGACGTGCAGCGCAATTCACCGACCGTGGCCCTGACCACCATCAAAGCCCACCTGACGGCCCTGAAGGCATTCCTGAGCGCCAGTGAACGTCTGGCGGAACTGACCAGTATCGAGCGCCTTATCGAGCAGCAGATTCAGGCACGCCCGGCAATGACCCGGGTGCCTGTGTCCGATGTTGCACGCAACCTGGATCTGGTGGCTCAGTGGCTGAACGAACCTTTTCTCGGCCTGCGCCTGGCTCCTTATTCCAGCCGCCACCACCCCCATCTGAGCTTTTTCTTTCATACCTCGGGGTTTCCGCTGCCGGACTATCTGCTCATCCTTGAGCGCTACATCCGTATATGTACTCAGGTGATGACACTGTCTCTGGACGAAACACCTGACCACCTGATACTGACCTTTACACCTGACGACGATATTCCGATCAGCGTGCACCAGCACGAAGGTTTTGCCGCCTCGGTAGCGGATGCGGTGTATCGCTGCTTCTCACTGCGGCCGGACAAAGTCAGCTTCCGCCATCAACGGGCACTTCAGTGCGATGAAGAGTATGAGCACTATCGTGCGGTATTCGGCTGCGAACCCTTCTTCCGCCAGAGCGATACGCAACTGATATTCAGCCGCCCCCGATCCTTCCGGCGTGCGTTCAGCGATCCGGATTCCCATATCCGCAGCCTGCAACAGTTTGAAGCTCTGAATCACAAGGCATTTCCCGACGAGAGCTGGTCTGGCCGCTGTCGTTTCCTGCTACGCCTGCTGATGTATTGCGGGGAACCACAGAAGCAGACGCTTGCGGATATTCTCACCGTTACCCCCAGAACGTTACAGCGACGCCTCAGTGACGAAGGCACAACCTTCAGAGCACTGCTCAACCAACTGCGGATGGATATGACAGAGCAATATCTGCAGGAGGGTAAGCTCAGCCACGAAGAGATTACCTTTCTGCTCGGGTTCCGGGATCGGGGCGTTTTCTATCGTGCATTCCGCCAATGGTTCGGCACCAGCCCAGGGGAATATCAACAGGCGCTGTAGCCCTCTGGCCTGATATGACGGGGATTACATTTGATTATTTCCTGTACGAAACACTATGTTCTGCTAGACTGCAATGCGTTTGTCATACTCGCCCAGCGAAGGAAGGCCCATGAACAGCCGCGAACGCGACACTCAGGCACTGAAGAATAAGAAAAATGAACTGGTCAGCAACTTCGTCGGCCGCAGCAACCTCAAGGCAACATTACAGACGCTGAACACTCTGGTTCCAGTGCTGCTGCTCACAGCGGCTGGCGTCGCCAGTACGTCCATTTCCTACTGGCTGACGGCGGGTATCATTGTCCTGCTGACACTCTTTCTGCTGCGCTCATTTGTTCTGTTACACGACTGTGGCCACAATGCCATGTTTGCAAACCCGAAACTGAATTCTGCAGTGGGCTTTGTTTTCGGTGTGTTCTGCGGTATGCCGCAGTACGTCTGGTCCAGACACCATGACTATCACCATTCCACCAATGGTAACTGGAATAAGTATCGTGGCCCGCTGGCCGTGCTTTCGGCCTCTGAATACGCTCAGCTGAACGATAAACAGAAACGTGGCTATGCACGTCAGCGTCGCATCTGGATGGGACCTCTCGCCGGATTCCTCTATTTCGTATTTAACCCCCGCTTCACCTGGATGAAAGGATCCGTCGCGCTGATCCGTCATATGGTGAAACGCATACAACAGGGTGACGCCCGCTCACTCAGTGCAGCGGCAGAAGGCTTTGAAACCCCGTACTGGGATAACTGGAAGGAATTCCGGCATATCACTGGTAATAATCTGGTACTTCTGACGTGCTGGACGTTGGCTACCCTGGCCTTTGGCCCGGCGTTCCTTCTGGTGTATGTAACCGCCCTGTCACTGGCAGGAGCCTCCGGCATCATCCTGTTTACCGTTCAACACAACTTTGAAGGGTCTTACGCGTCCGGTGACGAAGGTTGGGACTACCACACCGCCGCACTTGAAGGCACCAGTTACCTGAAACTGCCGCGCGTTCTGCACTGGTTTACCGCAGACATTGGCTATCATCATATTCATCACCTGTCCGCGCGTATTCCGAATTACCTGCTGCGTGACTGTCACCATGCCTACAAAGATCTGTTCAGAAATGTTCCTCGTCTGACTCTGAAAGATGTGCCTCGCTCCATGCAGTACATTATCTGGGACGAGGACGCTCAGACGCTGATCACCCAGGCACAATTTGAAGAGCGCAACCTGAACAATAGCGTTGAAGACGCGGCAGGCAGCGCCGCCTGAGATAACTCTGCTTCAGTCAGGGCAGGCCTGGCTGAAGCGGTACGTATTTTTCCCTGAATTTTTTGCAGCGTACAACGCTTCATCAGCGAGTGTAATTAACGGCTCTGCAGTACGGCTGTTGTCCGGTACGCTGGCCACTCCGATACTGACCCCAATGACAGCCTGCTCACCCTCGCCCGTTTCGTATGGCTCGCGCAGGGCCGCCACCATCGTCTGGGCTTTCGCTTCTGCCTGATTCAGGCTCAGGCCTTCAACCAGTACCAGAAACTCATCCCCGCCGAGACGGCAGACCAGATCGCAATCCCGGTTCAGGCGCAGCAGACGTCGCGCGACTTCCTTCAGCACCGTATCGCCCGCATCATGCCCCTGAGTATCATTCACCGATTTAAAACCATCCAGGTCCAGATAAAAGACCGTTGCCCGCCGCCCTGTCACCATCTGCAGTCCAGCCAGAACAGAGCGCAGACGACGTCTGTTGGCGAGATTGGTCAGGGGGTCAATATTAAGGAGCAGGCGGTTATGATACTCAGCTTCTATTTTGCCGCGTAATAAACGATGCTGCTTCCGCGCAATCAGAATCATCGCCATCAGGTACAAAGCAATAGCGACGGACAGAACAGGCATCCATTCTTCCGACTCCTGCGTGAGCCCGAAAATAATCGTCGGACCAGCCACCGCAAGAATCAGCAGCTGATACAAGCGGGGAACGCCCATCAGCACTGACGACATCCCCCCAATCATGGCGAAAATCAGATTACTCGCAAGAATCATCAGCATGACGTCACCGGACATAATGCACAGCAACAACGCCAGACCGGTGGTCATGGACCACAGCGACGAGACGCGACAGATCCGTAACAGGACGCCGGGATCGCCATGCCGTTTAAAACGGTACTGCAGTGATACCCGCAACGACATAAAGCACAGCTCAGTCAGCACCCAGGCAAATCCCCACCACTCTCTCAGCGTCAGCGCCGCAACCAGCCCCAGGGCCAGTATAAATACCGACGTCAGTGCCGCCAGCGACACTGAGTGATTGATCGAACCGATCAGTTCCTGCTGAACCTGAGGCTCGGGCGAGCCGCCTGATTGCAGGAACCAGGTAAATTCAGCGTATAGTCTGCTTTCCAAGTACTGACCCTTTGAACTCTGCTAACCCTTGTAAACAGAGTATGGGACAGAAAGCGGGTTATGCCACCGACAGACTGCGCATATCTGGTGCTTGCTGTCAGTTATGCAGAGCATCCAGGCGTGGGAACAACCGGTAGCCATTACCGTGAATCTTCTTCAGAACAGAAGGCGTAAAGTCAGGGAACCCCTGATTCGCAACATTAGCCGCGAGGGTTGCCATCTCTACCGGAACAAGCGCCTCCGGTGCGAAAGGATAATCTGTGCCCAGCACGACCTGATCAGCGCCAAACTGTTCAATCAAGGGAAACAGCGTTGAAGCGGAAGGTGAAAGAGCCGTATCAAAATATAACCTTCGCAGATAATGCGGTACTCCCCTCGGCGCTTTCTCACGGAATTCGGGATACTGGAAGCTCAGCAGGCTGACACGCCAGGCAATGTACGGAACCGTGCCACCTGCATGTGACAGAATCCACTTAATGTCGGGATATTTTTCAAACGTTCCATTCCAGAGCATATTGGTCACCGCCCGGGTCGTATCCAGAACAAACTCGACGGCGAAGACCGGTGCTTCCAGCCCTAGCTGTCCCTGCAACGGATGCGAGTTAGGATGAATCAGTACCGTAGCTCCCCGGGCATTCAGCTCTTCCATGATAGGGTCGAGTGCCGGATCTCCCAGAAACACCCCATTGGTATTCGCCAGAAGACAAACGCCATCGGCATCCAGCGAATCAAATGCATGTCGGAGGACCGCACAGGACTCATCGACCAGAGGCATAGGAAGCGTGGCGAAAAATCCGAACCGGAAGGGATGCGCCTGCACCGTATCGTGAAGGAACTCATTAACGGTATGCGCTAACCCGGACGCAAATGTTGCATCCCCGAAGTAGGTTCCCGGTGACGATAAAGACAGAACCGCCGTATCTATTCCTGTCAGGTTCATCACTTTGAGGGAATCTTCAGGAGTCCACTCAGGGAAGGCCACCCCGCCAGATTCGGTGATACCGATACTGGCCAGAGCTTCAATGTAAGGTGCTGGCACTGCATGATGATGAACATCGATTTTCTTATGCCCCAACAATCCTGCCTGCGCCGTCTGTCCGAGCCCCTGCGCTATCAGACCCGCACCGGCAGCCACTTTCGCCCCTGTTGTCATAAGTTCACGACGACTGATGTTGTTTGTCATAGTTGATCCTCCGGAGAACAACTGTGACAATATCGTCATAATGACTATTTAGTCAATACAGAGTCAGTAAAAGTCCGTTCTATACTCCCAGCGCCCACCCCGACGTCATCCAGACGAGTAACAGGGCCGACCAACCGAACAGAAACGCCAGGCTGTAGGGCAGCATCATAGCCATCACAGTGCCCATACCGAGGTCTCTGCGGTACGTCTGTGCAAACGCCAGCACCACACCGAAATACGGCATCAGCGGGGTAATGATATTGGTGCTGCTATCACCAATACGGAAGGCAACCTGAGTGACCTCTGGCGCTATACCCACCAGCATCAACATAGGCACAAACACTGGGGCGAGTAATGCCCACTTCGCACTGCCGCTGCCTACAAATAAGTTGATAAAGGCCGCGATAAAAATAAACACCAGTAAGAGAACTGCAGGGGGAGCGTCGATCTGTGTCAGCAGGTCTGCACCACTGACGGCAGTGATCAGACCCAGCTGGCTCCACGAAAACCAGGCAACGAACTGAGCCGCGAAAAACATCAGCACCAGATACCCTGCCATCCCAGCCAGGGTCTGCTCCATCGCATGAACGACATCGCTTCCATAGCGCCAGCGCCCGGACGCAAAGCCATAGATAACGCCACAGATCAGAGCATAAAGGGAGATAACCACCACAATGCCTTTCATAAACGGCGATGTGGTGATGGACTGGCCAGAACGCAACCAGGCATCAGGCGTGAGCAAGCCACTGAGCAGAACAACAATAAAGAGCAGACTGAAAACGCCCACCGCCCAGAGCCCGCGACTCTGTTCCGGTCGGTCGACAGGCGCCTCCGCATGATCTGGCACCCCGGTAGTCAGCCCGGCCAGTCGTGGCTCTGTCCAACGATGCGTAACCCAGGTACCGAGCACACTGACCAGTAACACAGACGCCATCATAAACCAGTAATTCGCGGCGATGCTGACGGTATAGCCAGGTTCAACTATCTGAGCGGCTTCGGTGCTGATGCCAGACAGGAGCGCATCAAACGGGCCTAAGAGCAGGTTAGCGCTGTAGCCCCCCGACACACCGGCAAACGCCGCGGCGATCCCCGCCAGAGGATGGCGACCGGCACTCTGAAAAATCATGGCTGCCAATGGAATCAGGACAACATAGCCGGCATCCGCAGCCAGACTCGACATCACGCCACTGAACACCACCAGAAACGTCAGAATCTTCCCTTCCGCGCGGCGAACCAATCCCGCGAGCAGAACACCAATCAGTCCACTGCGTTCAGCGACACCAAGACCGAGCATGGCGACCAGCACAGTGCCAACCGGGGCAAATTGAGTAAAGTTCGAAACTGTCGACGTCAGCATCTGCTGAACACCCGACGCAGACATCAGATTGACGGCAGACACTGACTCTCCACTCACTGGGTGCGTGGCCTGCAACCCAGAAAACGACGCCAGAGCCGACGCCAGTAGCACCAGGGCACACAGCCAGACAAAAAGAAGAGTGGGGTGTGGCAGACGGTTGCCCGTCTGCTCAAGGGTGTTCAGTAGTTTATCGCTGAAGCGCGGCATAAGGCCATCCGTGATAAAAGTCTGTTAACAGGATGCCGTAAAGCCGCGGTCAGGCAAAGCGAAAGCCGGGATCAGCGACGCTCATAGACTACAAAGCTGTAGTCGTAGGGGTTTGGGCCTTCTGCTGCGAAGTCTTCACGGGCAACTTCATGCCATTCGCTCTTATCGTATTCTGGGAACCAGGCATCACCCTCGACCTCGGCGTGAACCTCGGTCAGATAGAGTCGGTCACACACCGGCAGACACAGAGCGTAAATCTCTGCACCACCCATGATCATGGCTTCTTCCTGGCCATCAATCAGGCAGACGCTCTCTGCCAGAGCACGGGCGTCTTCGACGCTGCTGACGACCTTAACACCTTCTGGCTGATAATCCGCCTGACGGGTAATCACAATATTGGTCCGTCCGGGCAGCGGCTTCCCGATACTTTCATAGGTTTTGCGGCCCATGATCACAGGCTTACCTAACGTTGTCTGTTTAAAGTACTTGAGATCGTTAGGGAGATACCAGGGCAGAGCGTTGTTGCGACCGATCACGCGGTTCTGCGCAACGGCGACAATCATTGAGAGTTTCACGGCAGACTTCCGTTAAGGCTGAATTCTGCCGTGATGATACTGACTCACGGCTGGCTTGTCAGTGGCAGCGTGCTACCAGTGCGGGGATCTGATCGGGCGCCACCGGACGGGCAAAGAAAAATCCCTGATACTGATCACACCCGAGTTGACCAAGCATGGTCAGGGCTTCCTGACTCTCAACGCCTTCTGCAACCACATTCAGGTTCAGATTATGAGCGAGGTCGATGATCAGGCTGGCGATGGCTTCATCGTCACGGCTGGAGGAAATATCGCGGATAAATGCTTTGTCGATCTTCAGGTAATCAATCGGCAGAGTTTTCAGATACACCAGAGAAGAAAAACCGGTACCAAAATCATCCACCGCGATGGCCACCCCAGCCTCACGCAACTCACTCAGGACGGTCACTGCCTGACCGTGATTCTGCATCAGCATACTCTCGGTGATTTCGAGCGTCAGATTCGTGGGCGAAAGACCGGTGGCATCCAACACATCAAGAATGCATCCTGCCAGATTCTCCTGCCGGAACTGGCGGGCAGACAGGTTGACCGAAACCCGTGAGCTGGCCGTAACCTGCCCGGCTTCAAGCCATTGCCTGAACTGGCTGCACGCCTGCTCCAGGCACCAGATACCGTAATCTTCGATCAATCCGGTTTCTTCAAGTACGGGGATAAAAATCGCCGGGGACACACCTCCCAGTTCAGGGTGAGTCCAGCGCATCAAGGCTTCGACGCCCAGAAACTGACGGCCATCAATACTGACCTGTGGCTGATATTCCAGATAGATCTCGCCTCGCTCTAACGCCTGATAGAGACTCCCTTCGAGACTGAGACGGATGCGATCGGCCGGACGTGGCTGATCGTTGATACAATAGTGATTCCCACCGCGCCGCTTCGCTTCATGCAACGCCAACTCCGCGCGGCGGATAATCTGTACCGCGTCGTAGGTCACCGCACTGCCAAGCTCAATACCCATACTGGCGGTCACGAACACATCGCCGCAATCGAGCGTAAAGGGCTGACGGAACTGATCCATCAGTTTTTCAGCGACACTGGCAACACTCCGCCCGCCCAGATTGCCGGCAATCACGGCAAAGGTATTGCTACCAATACGAGCGAGCGTATCCGAACTGCGGGTGCAGCCACGCAGGCGGTCGGCCACTGCCTGCAGCAATGCATCACCATGCAGATGACCATGCTCATCGTTGACGCGCTTGAAACGGTTCAGGTCGAGAATCATCAGCGCCAGATCGGCCCGCGAGCGCTTGTGTTGTGCCAGGCTGTGCTCCATGCGATCCTGAAACAGCTGACGGTTTGCGAGCTGGGTCAGACCATCAAAATACAGGTAGTGCTGTAGCTCAAATTCACGGTTTTTACGCGCCCGAGCGACCTCGATAACCGTAAAGAGGTCACTGCCAGCAGTCACTACTTCCTGTGCCCCCAGTTCAATCAGTGCTGAAGGGGATTCGGGAAGCAGATCAAGCATCACAACGATCACGGCATCAGGAATGGTGCGGGCAAGTTTCGCCACCCGCATATCCAGTTCGCGGGTCTGACGGACAGAATGAAGACATACGACGCCCTGATAAGCACGCCAGGCATCGATCACGCTTTCGATATTGGTAAAGGTCTGAGAGTAACCGTAGTCAGGCACCCGTATGTCTGTTCCGCTCAGTGAGCAGAAGAGTATCGCTGGGGTTTCTGGGGAAGTCGCAAGACTGACGGACATCGGAGTTCTCCTTTTCGATTCCGTCAGTGTAGAAGGCCAGAGGCGTTTTACCGGCCCGTGGGTGAGAAAGTCAGTCTGTTTGCCTGAACAATCTCACCCTGCGCATCAAACTGCGACAGGAGCTTTGATGTGAGGATGAGATTCGTATCCTTCGATCTCAAAATCCTCAAAACGGTAATCAAAAATACTGTCAGGCTTACGCTTAATCACCAGCCGGGCCAACGGCTTAGGTTCGCGGCTCAGCTGCAGGTCGGTCTGCTCAAGGTGGTTGGCATACAGGTGCACATCGCCACCGGTCCAGACGAAGTCGCCCACTTCCAGATCACACTGCTGCGCCATCATATGTACCAGCAGCGCATAACTGGCGATATTGAATGGCACCCCAAGGAAGATATCGGCACTGCGCTGATACAACTGACAGGAGAGCTTGCCGTCGGCAACGTAGAACTGGAAGAAAGCGTGACACGGTGGCAACGCCATATTCTGAATTTCGCCGACGTTCCAGGCGCTGACAATCAGGCGACGGGAGTCCGGATTGTTTTTGATCTGCTCCACCAGCTGAGTGATCTGATCGACGTGACGACCATCGGCCGCGGGCCAGCTGCGCCATTGCGAACCGTAGACAGGCCCCAGATTACCGTCTTCGTCTGCCCACTCATCCCAGATAGAGACACCATTCTCTTTCAGGTAACGGATGTTAGTGTCGCCACTCAGAAACCACAGCAGCTCATGAATGATAGAGCGCAGGTGAAGTTTCTTGGTCGTCACCAGAGGGAAGCCCTCGCTGAGATCAAAACGCATCTGATAACCGAAACAGCTATAGGTGCCGGTGCCAGTACGGTCTTCTTTAAACACACCGTTCTCGCGCACGTGGCGCATCAGATCAAGGTATTGCTTCATGTTTTCTTTTCTCCGCCACGATACGCCCAGATCAGCAGAATAATTCCGAAGACAATCATTGGAATACTCAGCATCTGACCCCGGCTCATCCAGCCAAACAGATCAAACCCGATATGCGCATCCGGCTCACGGAAGAATTCTGCAAACGTGCGGAACACACCATAGCCGATCAGAAACATCGCACTGACCGCTTTCTGCGGACGCGGACGGGAGGAATAGAACCAGAGGATAACAAACAGCAGAAAGCCTTCCAATGCAGCCTGATATAACTGCGACGGGTGACGCGCAATGTCTCCGGCCCGCGGAAATACCATCGCCCAGGGCACAGATTCGGGATCGGCCATACGACCCCAGAGTTCACCACCGATGAAATTCCCGATCCGGCCGAACATCAGCCCGAGCGGCACGAATGGCGCCCCGAAGTCCGACACCTGAAAGAAGCTGCGGTTATGAATTCTGCAGAAAATGGCAATGGCGACCAGTACCCCGAGCAGTCCGCCATGGAAGGACATACCCCCTTCCCAGACACGCAGCAGCCATAACGGATCTTCAAGAAACTGCGGGAAGTTATAGAAGAGGACGTAACCGCAGCGACCACCGAGGATAACCCCCATAGCGCCGTAAAAAATCAGGTCAGAGACCTGCTGGGGAGTCCAGTCATTGTCGGCCTGTCTCGCCCGCCAGGTCGCCAGAAAATAAGCAGAACCGAAGGCTGCAAGATACATCAGGCCGTACCAGTGCACATCCAGTGGGCCCAGTGAAAAAGCGACTGGGTCGATATTCGGGTAGGTCAGCATTCTGTATCCCTAGAAGAAAATAAAACGTATTCCGACGACGCAGAGTAACACAGCGAAGAGCTTTTTCAGCAAGCCGGCATTGAGTTTATGGGCCAGTCGCGCACCGACCCGGGCAAAAGGCACGCTCGTCAGTGCGATCCCTGCCACCGCAGGCCAGTAGACGAATCCGGTACTCCACAACGGAAGCCCATCATGCTGCCAGCCCGCGACGACATTGGCGACGGCCCCGGTGGCCGCAATCGGTATTCCGCAGGCCGCAGAAGTCGCCACAGCCTGACGCATGCTAAACCGCATCCATGTCAGATATGGGACAGTGAAGGTGCCTCCACCGATGCCGAACCAGGACGAGCCGAATCCTATGATTCCCCCTGCGGTCAGTAACCCTGCCTGACCCGGCTTATCACCCTGGCCGGGTGGTTCCCAACCAGAAAACATTTTGACCGATAACAACAGGGCAAAAACGCCGATGATCGTCTGCAGCGTCTCCCCCGGCACCTCTGTAATCAGTGCAACGCCCAGTGCAGTTCCGGTAACAATACCGGTGGCCATCTGGCGGACCAGCATCCAGTCAATCGCGCCATTGGCGTGATGTTCTTTCACTGAGCTGAAGGAGGTGAACACAATAGTGGTCAGGGACGTGGCAACGGCCATGTGGGTCAGCACCTCAGCAGGGACGCCCTGCGCCGCCAGGCTGAAAATCAGTACCGGAACGATGACCATGCCGCCACCGATGCCAAACAGACCAGCCAATATCCCGGCAGCGGCACCGACGGCCAGGTACAGAAGAAAACTCATAACGGATTCCTACACACAGAGGCCGGCATTATGAATGAAGAGATTCGCCCTTGCACAGAATCCGTTACACTGCCCCTATGTGCCTGATTGTCTTTAACTGGCAGCCGCAACAGTCTCAATGGCTGCTGCTGAGCGCCAACCGCGATGAGTTTATGCAACGCCCGGCTGCACCGATGCACGAATGGCCGGATGACGCCGGCCTGTTCGCAGGGAAAGACCTGGAGCAGGGTGGCACCTGGCTGGGGGTGACGAAAGATCAACGTTGGGCTGCACTGACCAACATCCGTGCCCCCGGAGCCGGACCAGACAACCCAAGCTCACGAGGCGCTCTGGTAGTGGATTACCTGCGATCCGGACGGTCACCCAAAGACTGGCTGCAAGCGCTCGATACGTCTCATTATGCCCCGTTTAATCTGCTCGCAGGCGATCGTCACCACCTCTGGTATATGAATAATCATCCGCAACCAGAGATACGCGAAGTGCCGCCGGGCATCCACAGCCTCAGCAATGCGCACCTGAACAGCCCCTGGCCGAAAGCTCGTCTCGCAGAAGCTCAGATGGCTCAGGCACCGGCCGATGAGCAACAGTTAACACGCCTGCTGTCACGCCGGGATATCTGGCCGGACAACGAGCTGCCTGCCACTGGCGTGCCAATCACCTGGGAGCGGATGCTCTCTGCCCAGTTTATCCGGGCCCCCGGTTATGGCACCCGCTGCAGTACCGGAATACGGACGCTGAACGACGATATTTATCTCGCAGAAACGACCTGGAGCGCGGAAGGCACAATTGATAAAGAAGTAAGTTTCCAGTTGCACAGGTAAGACAGGCTGGAGGTTACAAACGGTTGCAAACAAAAACGTGAACACCCTCTCACTCTGAAAATCCCCGTCCATACTTTCAGGTATGAATTGCCTGAATCGCAAGAGTACACGCACGCCTCAACATAAGGTCCCACTCCTGATCGGGGGCCTCTGTATGCTGCTGCTGTTCGCTGTTCTGGGTGCCAGTGTTTACACCAAGCCCTATATGCCGCCGAGCGTGGCACAGCGTCACATGGAGCATTGGTTGATTGAAGGTGCCCGTCACGTCGCCGGAGAGGTGAGGCTGCGTCACATCCGCAATCTGGAGCCCTTCTATCTGAAGCGCGACTATCAGCCTATCTGGCTGGACAGCTACCAGTTACGCCCCGAAGCCAGAGAGTTACTCCAGCTTCTGCGGGAGACTGCCGTCGATGACTGGCGCCAGTATGGATATTCTCTGGAAACCCTCGAGCGGGAAACCCTGCGCCTCAGCAATATCCCGGAACAGGCGACCGCCATTGAAGTTCTGTTGTCTGACGCCTTTATTACCTACGCGCAGCAGGCCCTGAACGACGAACTTCTGCCAGACACAGGAGAGGGTGACCACCCTATCCGCAAAGTCGCAAATATCGATGTTCCGTCTATTTCTGAGGAAGAAGTGATTAACCTTCTGCATGAAGCCGTGCGGCAGGATCGCCTCAATGATCTGGTGTCCAGTCTGGCTCCTCAGCATGAAGGTTACCGCCGCCTGCGCACCGAGCTGGACCGCTACCGTCGCATTGACCGCTCAGGCCGCTGGATGGTCATGCCTGCAGACCTGACACTGGCCGCGGGTGATCACCACCGTCTGGTGCCATACCTGCGCTGGTTACTCGACGAATACGGCGACCTCCCTAAAGGTGCACTCAACTGGCTGTTCAGCTCCGATAAGAACGCTCTGCAGTGGCCGGCGAAGCACGAAGTGGTCGACCTGAACGAAGTCCGGTTCTTGTTTGACGGCCCTCTGCGGGACGCAGTCATGAGTTTTCAGCAACGCAATAAACTCGAAGCCACCGGCGAAATTGATGAACCGACCGTAAAAATGCTGAATATCCCCCCACATCAGGTGGCTCAGCGTATCGCGCTCAACATGAAGCGCTGGCGTCATCTTCCGGAAAATCTCGGCGAACGCTATGTCATGGTGAATATGGCGGATTTCCATATGAATCTGATAAACCGGGGAAAATCCGAACTGGATATGAAAGTGATCATCGGCAAGCCGAACCGCCGCACCCCGGTCATGACAGACACCATCCGCCTGATCGAAATCGCCCCGACCTGGACCGTACCAACCCGGATCGCGTCGTCTTATCTGTTGCCTAAGCTGAAGCGCAACCCTGCGTATCTGCAACAGAAAGGCTTTGATGTTATGCAATGGCGTGATGGTGCACTGGTGCACGTGCCCTCACAGGATATCGACTGGAAACGTTACAGCGCGCGCTATCTGCCCTATACCTTTGTTCAGCGCCCGGGCAAAGACAATGCGCTCGGCACGGTGAAATTCCTGTTCCCGAACCCGCAGGATATTTACCTTCACGACACCTCTCAGCCGGAGCTGTTCAGCCTCGACGAGCGCGCACTCAGCTCGGGTTGTGTGCGCGTCGAAAAACCCCGGTTGCTGGCTGAAAAGCTACTGCGCAGCCAGGACGGCTGGCACCGTGGTCTGATCGATGAAGCGATCGATCACAACCGGACCAGCCGTATCCGTCTGAAAGACCCGGTACCTGTATACCTGATGTACTGGACGACCTGGGTCGACGAACAGGGCAAGCTACAGATACGCGACGATGTCTATCAACGCGATCTCGTCGCTGGCGCAGCGACCCACGCCAGTCTCTGAAACAGACACCTGACCATTTTCTGATCACTTTTTCCCTGACTAACCTGTCCGGCATGCGTAACCTGTGACCTTTGTTTGAGTCAGGTCAGAATTTATTTGGCATACTCCGTGTTGTAACTGATCTGTAACGGAGACCCGTAACATGCTGAATCGCCGAGTATTTCTGCAACAGGCTGCTGCCGTATCAGCGGCAGGAATGGCAGGTTTCAGCATGAATGCGCAAGCGTCTTCCCCCGCAGAAAAAACCCTTCACCTGTATAACATTCACACTGGCGAAACGGTCAGCAGCACTTTCTGGGCTGAAGGTTTTTACATTGATTCAGAAATTGAAACGCTGGACATGCTGTTGAGAGATTTCCGCGCCAACGACGTGATCGCCATGGAGCGTGAGCTATACCATCATCTGCACCGCCTGCAGACAATGTTCAATGCTAAACAGCCTCTCAATATCATCTCGGGCTACCGCTCACCAGGCACAAACGCGCGCCTGAGCGCTAATTCGAATGGTGTGGCAAAGCGCAGTCTGCATATGCAGGGACGAGCGATTGATCTGCGGATTCCTGGCGTTTCAACAAACGACCTGCAGAAAGCAGCGCTGAACATGCGTTTCGGTGGAGTGGGTTACTACCCAGAGGATGGTTTCGTACACCTGGATACAGGACGGGTACGCCGCTGGCAGGGTTAACGGACTGACGGACCGATAATACGACCAAAGCCGGCTTTTTCGAGCATAAGCTGCATGGTTGATGCGATTACCTGACCACTCTCCATGGTCAGTACTTCAGCGAGAAGCTGTTCAGACCACTCTTTACTGATACCACGAATAATCGACTTCACTTTCGGTAAGTTCGTCGCGTTCATCGACAGGCTGTCGTATCCCATCGCCATCAGCAGCACAGCCCCCATCGGATTACCCGCCAGCTCACCACAGACGCTGACGGGCTTCAGTTCGGCATGGGCTTCATCCACAATTTTCTTCAGCGCCATCAACACGGCGGGATGAAACGCCTGATAGAGATCAGCCACGCGGGGATTGTTGCGGTCAACGGCTAACAGGTATTGCGTCAGATCGTTACTGCCTACCGAGAGGAAATCCACCCGCTGCGCCAGATCAGGAATCTGATAAACCGCAGCCGGCACCTCAATCATTACACCGACCTGAGGCATCTCAACATGAAACCCTTCTTCCAGGGTTTCAACATGCGCCCGGTAGATAAGATGCAGGGCTTCATCAACTTCCGAAACGTTACTGATCATAGGCAACATGATGCGAAGGTTATTCAGGCCTTCGCTGGCCTTCATCATGGCCCGCACCTGCACCAGAAAAATCTCAGGATGATCCAGAGTTACCCGGATGCCACGCCAGCCCAGAAAAGGGTTGGCTTCGTTGATCGGGAAGTACGTCAGAGACTTATCACCGCCAACATCCAGCGTGCGCATCGTCACCTGATTAGGGCTGAAGGCTTCCAGCTGTTCACGATAGATTTTCTGCTGTTCGTTTTCGGACGGGAAGCGGTCCTTCATCATAAAGGGCACTTCGGTCCGGTAAAGGCCTACCCCTTCAGCACCGCGATCCAGACTGCGCAGAGCGTCGGTGATCAGACCTGTATTCACCAGCAGTGGAATACGATGACCATCCAGAGTTTCGGCAGGCTGATGCAGCAGACCTTCAAGATCTTCCGCCAGCGCCTGTTCTTCTTCATAAATGGCCTGATACTGTTCGCGCAGCTCTTCATTCGGGTTGGAATACAGCAGACCGCGATAACCATCGACAACGATATCAATGCCTTCCAACTGGGCGTAAGGAAGATCGACGGCCCCCATTACGGTAGGCACACCCATCGCACGGGCAAGAATTGCCACATGAGAGTTTGATGATCCTTTTACGGAGACCAGAGCGCGGAGTTTATGCGTCGGGACTTCGCCCAGCATCGCGGGTGTCAGCTCTTCACTGACCAGAATCGTGGCGTCGGGATAATCATCTTCACTGGTTTCAACTTCAGCACCCTGCATATGTGCAAGAATGCGGGTTCCGAGATCCATGATGTCAGTAGCCCGCTCACGCAGGTAGACGTCTTCCATCATCTGGAAGTGGCCGACATATTCCATCACCACTTCACGCAGAGCGCCCTGTGCCCAGTTACCGCGCTGAATGGCCGCTTTTACCTCCGCCCCCAGCGCATTGTCATCGAGCATGTTCAGGTAGACATCGAACAGCGCCATTTCTTCAGGCCGCAGCTCACCCTCGAGCTGCCCACCGAGCTTACGGATTTCATTCCGCGCAGCATCTAACGCCTGATCGAAGCGGGCCAGTTCGTCGGCGATCGATTCCGGCTCACGATCGACCACACTGGCCAGGTCTGCCGCCGGAGAGATGACCACACCAACCCCGAGACCAACACCGGGCGCACCAGGCGCACCATTAAACCGCGCTGACTTCTTCTGTTCTGAAGGTGTCTTGGGAATGTGCAGAATATTGCCCGTGGCTTCCGCGTGTGCAATCACCCCGGCCAGCTGAGCAGACATAGTCACGAGGAAAGCTTCTTCACCTTCATCGAACTGGCGGCTGTCACGCTGCTGTACCACCATCACGCCCATCAGGCGCTTGTGGTGAATAATGGGCACACCCAGAAACGAGAGGAATGGGTCTTCACCGGTCTCAGGCAGAAACTGAAAGCGCGGATGCGCCGGCGCATTATCGATATTAAGAGGCTCTTCGCGGGTCCCGACAAGACCAACCAGGCCCTGCGAGCTGGAAAGGCTGACTTTGCCGACGGCTTCTTCTTTCAGGCCTTCGGTCGCCATCAGCACATAGCGTTTGGTCTCCGGATCGTACAGATATACAGAGCATACTTCAGTGCGCATCGCCTCGCGGATACGGGCAACGACCACTTTAAGAGCTTCACTCAGTTCAGTAACTGAGCTGACCTCCTGTACGATTCTCCTGAGTATATCTAGCATGCATCCTCAGCCAGCATGGCGTTGTAACCGCGCGATACGGGGCGCCAGCTCCGTCATTGCACGGCGATATACGTCCCGCTTAAACGAGACGACCTCTCCAAGCGGGAACCAGTAACTCACCCAGTTCCAGCCATCAAATTCGGGTTTTCCGGTTGCTGCGAGATTAATGTCCGATTCCTTACCGGTCAGTCTCAGCAGGAACCACTTCTGTTTCTGCCCAACACACACAGGGCGGCTGTCATGGCGGACCATGCGCCGGGGTAATCTGTAACGCAACCAGCCGCGGGTACAGCCGAGAATCTCGACATGCTCACGCTGGAGACCAACTTCTTCAGCCAGTTCTCGGTACAGTGCTTTCTCCGGAGACTCGCCCCGTTTGATTCCCCCCTGCGGGAACTGCCAGGCATTCTGACCAATCCGTTTCGCCCAAAGCACCTGTCCCTGCTCATTGCAGAGAATGATGCCCACGTTCGGACGGTAACCTTGTTCGTCTATCACAATGCCATCCAAATATTTCTTTCTGGCTTCAAACCTTGCCGATTTCGTGCCAAAGGTCAATAGCCATTATCCCGGAATCTGATATCCGGTCGCTTTCCGGTGCCCATTTGTTCACCAGAGCGCAAGTTACAAGTGAGGAAAGTATGCGCTGTTCCCGGTAGAATAGCGATTTATTTCATGCAGGATTCCTGACTGTGGCACTCGCTATTTTTGATCTTGATCACACTTTGCTGTCCGGAGACAGCGACCACGCCTGGGGCCAGTTTCTGGTCGACAGGGGCCTGGTAGACCCCGAAGTCCACAAGCTCCGCAACGATCATTTCTACGAGCAGTACAAAGCAGGCACCCTGGATATCCATGAATATCTGGAATTTGCGATGCGCCCGCTCACGGAGCACGAACCCGACAAGATGCATGCAGAGCGAGAAGTCTTTCTTGATGAGCGCATCGAGACCCTGATCAGCCAGCGCAGCCGTGACCTGCTCCGCAAGCACGAAGAGCAGGGGGATACGCTACTGATCATCACCGCGACCAACGGTTTCGTCACCTACCCGATTGCCGCGCGCCTGGGCGTTGCCCATATCATTGCGCCACATCCGGAAGTCATCGAAGGCCGCTACACAGGCAAAACCGTCGGCGTCCCGAGTTTTCACGAAGGCAAAGTCACCCGCCTGAAAGAGTGGATGGAAACCCACCAGCACGATCTGGAAGGCAGTTATTTCTACAGTGACTCGCACAATGATCTGCCGCTGCTGCGACTGGTTGACCACCCGGTTGCGGTTGATCCCGATCCGACGCTCAGAGCCGAAGCCGAAAAGGCTGGCTGGCCCATCATCAGCCTGGTTGACCCGGAGTAAATTCATGCGGCGTTATGCTCTGGCGGCGTTAGTGATGGCAGCAGGCCTCACCAGCTGCTCACAACAGGAAGAAGCCCGTCCGCTGGCCCCTGCAGCATCAGTACTGCCCGCGCCTCCGGCGATTCCTGAGGCGCAGCACTACACCAGCCATCTGATTGCAGAAAGCTACGAGCATCTCACCGCCGCAGAAGCCGCTATTTCGTCTCTGGAACAGGCAATACAGACACTGATTGCTCAACCCGAAGAAGACGCTGTCCGTCAGGCCCGGCGGCTATGGCGTGAAAGTTACTCTCAATACCTGATTGCACAGGCATCTATGCGCCTGCCCGTCAGTGAGCCGCCAGAATGGCGAAGCGCTGGCCTGACACGCGACGACCTCGAACGCCAGATCAACAGCTGGCCAATTGAGCCCGGTTACATAGATTATCTGGAAGGGTATCCGTATTCCGGGATCGTGAATGATACTGCACTGGAGCTGACGGAAAGCAGCCTGCTGGATCAACATCAGTTCGCCGACGACAGCTACGTGAGTATTGGTTTTCACGCGATTGAGTTTCTGCTCTGGGGCGAAAGCGGTCAGCGCACCGCCGCAGACTTTGACCGCTCATTAAAAACGGTTGCCAGCGAGGAGCGTCCCGCCGTCATCAATCAGGAGCGACGGGGTGACTACCTGCTACACACAGTGCGCCTGCTCCGCCAGCATATGCAGCGACTGCAACTACGCTGGTCTCCGGAAACGGGTTATTACGCCAGCCGTCTGGCCGAGGTCAGTCCCGAGAAAACCCTGCAGGCCAGCATGTTAACGGCGCAGTCGCTGATCGCAGATGAACTGTTAAACCGCTACATGAACGAAGAAAGCAGTCCGTTCAGCAAACAGAGCCAGGCAGACATCAGCGCACTGACGACGGGCCTGTCTCACCTGCTCCTTCCTGAAGACAGCGCAACCGGACTTAATCCCATGCTGGTGCCTTATCCTGAGCTGAGTCAGCGCCTGCAGGCAGGGTTTGCCGGAACAGAAGAGTGCCTGAATGACTGGGAACAGAACGACAGTGAAGCGCTGGCGCGCCAGAACTGTCGCCTGAAACTGATTGAGCTGCTGTCCGCACTGGATCAGACGGCGCAGCAACTCGGAATGGAAGTCCCGCTCAGCGAGTAGGCAGCACGCGAGCAAATACCGCTTTCAGATAACGGGTTTCGGGAATCGCCGGCAATACCGGATGGTCTGCACCCTGCGAGCCCACGTGCTGGATCATCACCTCACGATCCAGCTCCCGCCCCAGCGTCCGCAGGATATCCGGGAGACGATCGTCCGCCAGATGCATTGAGCATGAGCCGCTGACAATAATCCCGTCGCGGTTCAGCAGACGCATCGCGATCTGGTTGATCCGCTTATAAGCCTGCTCGCCAGCCTTGATGTCTTTGCGGCGCGGGATAAACGCCGGAGGATCGACCACAATAACGTCGAAGCGCTCAGCGTTATCCCGTAACTGCTTGAGCGCAGCAAAGGCATCCCCTTCCCAGCAGTGCAGCTTTTCTTCTACGCCATTAAGTGCGGCGTTC
Source organism: uncultured Thalassolituus sp. (assembly GCF_950066645.1). Taxonomy (GTDB): domain Bacteria; phylum Pseudomonadota; class Gammaproteobacteria; order Pseudomonadales; family Oceanobacteraceae; genus Thalassolituus. The sequence continues at coordinate 121,494 of NZ_CATMFB010000003.1, forward strand.
TGCTCCACCCAGTCCAGCGCCTGCGCTGAAGCATCGACACAATGCACTTCGGCGGCACCATGACGGGCAGCCTGCACGCCCCAACCACCGACGTAGCTGAATACATCCAGTACGCGCTTACCTTTCACCAGTCGGTTAAGCTGGGCGCGGTTCTCGCGGTGGTCATAGAACCAACCGGTTTTCTGACCGTGAATCACGGGTGCCATAAAGCGGGTGTCGTTCTCAATCAGCGGTGCACAGTCGTCTTCCAGAGCCCCTTCAACAACTTCGACGTATTCCGGTAAGCCTTCGACAGCCCGGAGCTTACCGTCGTTCTTCAGAACGATCACTCGTGGCGATGCGACTTTCTGAATCGCATGTACGATCTCATCCTTCAGCAGTTCCATCGCGACACTGGAGATCTGAGCCACGGCGACATCACCAAAGCGATCAATTACCAGCCCCGGCAGGCCGTCGCTGTCGCCATACACCCAACGGTAACAACTGTGGGGATACCAGAGCTCACGACTGCTCATGGCCACCTGCAGGCGGTGCACCAGCAGCGATGCATCCAGTAACTGGCGGGTATCGCGACTGATCAGTCGGGCGCAGATCAACTGCTCCGGGCTGACCACAGCTACGCCCAGCGGCTTTCCACCGGCAGCCTCTACCACAACCTGCTCTCCCGCTGTCAGGTCCTTGAGCGGTGTCGCTGCAGTGTCAACTTCGTTGCTGTACACCCACAGGTGACCACCCTTCAGACGGCGTTCGGCTTTGGGTTTCAGGCGGAGTACGGACAACATGATGATTCCTCAGGAAAGCTGACGGATGGAGTAAGTCCGTCAGAGATAACAAAATTAACATTCATTATACGCGAGCCGGACTAAACTTCGTGTATCCAGGCATTCAGGATACTCGTATCAACTATGGCCAGCGAACTGACCGAAGCCCAGATACTGGAGATCATGCAGGGAATCAAGATTCCACCCCAGCCTCAGATACTGGTGGACCTGCAGATCGAACAGCTGAACCCAGACCCTGACCTTCAGGCGATTTCGCGCCTGATCAGTCAGGACGTCGGGCTTTCGGGCGCCATACTGAAAGTGGTCAACTCTCCGGCGTTTGGCCTCAGATCCCAGATCCTGTCGGTGCAGCAGGCGGTCAGCCTGATCGGGGTCGGCAGTGTTATCAACGTGATCAATGGTCTCGCCATCCGCAGCGAACTGAGCGATGAAAATATCGTTCAGCTCAACCGCTTCTGGGACACAACAACAGACATCGCCAACACCTCCGTCGATATCGCCCGTTTTATCGGCTTTGAACAGACTGACTGGGCGTACATGCTCGGGTTATTCCACAACTGTGGTATCCCGCTGATGATGATGCGCTTTGATAATTACTTCAAAGTCATGGAAGAGTCGTACGGCCACCCTGAAAAAAGAGTGGTAGATACTGAGAATGAACTGCTGAACACCAACCACGCTGTGATCGGTTATTACACGGCCAAGTCCTGGCGGATACCTAAGCCCATCTGCGACGTTATTGCCGAACATCACAACGCAACCCGCTACTTTCAGCCCGACAACCAGAGCGACGATACCCGCAAAACACTACTGGGGATTCTGAAGATCGCGGAACATATCTGCGGAAACTACCGGATACTCGGGCGCCAGTCTGAAGATCTGGAGTGGCAGGCCAGCTCGGCGGAGATTCTGGCCTATCTGGGCATCGGCGATTACGACATTGAGCAACTGACCTTCAACTACCAGGAGAGTGGCGTCAGCGTTCAGAACTACTGAGTCAGACCTTTTCCAGCCCCATCGCCTTCATAACAACATGCTGCTTCACCGGTAGCGCCCTGTCAAACAGACGCATACCCTCATTCCGCAGTAGCCGGATCAGTGGAGCATCCGCCGCGAACAGACGCTTGAACCCTTCCATAAGTGCCATCGTCGCGAGATTGTCGGCCTGCCGGCGACGCTGATAACGTCCGAGCACTGCATCGCTGCCCGGGTTTAAACCTTTGCTCAGAGCACGGAGAATCTCTTCCGCCAGCACTTCGGCGTCTTTAAAGCCCAGATTCACACCCTGACCGGCAAGCGGGTGAATGGTATGAGCGGCATCCCCGGCCAGAACCACGCCGCGCTCATAATATTGACGAGCGTGACGCTGACGTAGTGGAAAACGCTGACGGGCAGAGACCTCTGTCACCTTGCCCAAATGACCTTCGAAGGCCTGAGTAAGCGCCGCACAGAACGCATCATCTTCGAGGGCGAGCACCGCATCTGCTTCTTCGGGCATAGTGGACCAGACGATAGATGCGACATGCTCATCCGAATGCAGTGGCAGAAACGCCAGCGGTCCCTGTGGCCGGAAGCGCTGCCAGGCCGTGCCGGCGAGACTTTTCTCTGTTCTGACGGTGGCTACGATGGCGTGATGCTCATAGTCCCATTCAGTGGTTGCCACGCCTGCCAGCTGACGCACCCGCGACAAAGCACCGTCTGCACCGATGACTAGCCGCGCCGTCAAAGTCTCACCATTACCAAGGGATATCGGTACCCAGCCGTGTTCATCCGGGTTATCCAGACTGGTGAGCGTAGTCCGTAACTGAGTGACGCCCTCAAGCGCAGCGTTGACCTGCTGCAGTGCCCAGAGGGTCTGGCGGTTTTCGACAATATGCCCGAGTGCTGGCACATGCAGTTCAGCCGCATTGAATGTGACCGCTCCGGTGCCTTCAGCGTCCCAGACATGCATCCGGGTGTAGCCACTGAGTACACCGGCCGGAATGTTTTCCCAGACACCCAGACGGGTCAGAAATGCCTGCGTCTGAGCTGTCAGGGCACTGACCCTGAGGTCATAGTCCTGCAGTCCGCCGACGGGGGCCGGAGCCTGTATATCTGCCGGGTCGATCAGGGCAACACGGACCGTATCGGAGCCGCCTGCCAGAGCGGCGGCAATTGCCTGCCCGACCAGTCCTGCTCCTACAATGGCAACATCAAATTGCATGGCGTTTTATCCCAGTTTGGCTGCGGTGTGGCCCAGGCCCATCGCATGGCGTGCAAATAAACGACGGGCAACCGGCGCCGCCGACATGCCCAGAAGACCGGCATCCCGCAGAATCGCCACGCCCGGTGCGCGACTGCCAAACAGGCGCGGTAACAAGTCGCTGGCCAGAATCGTATTGCGCTGGTCAGTCTTCTGTTGTTCGAGATATCCCATCAGCACCCGCAGGTCGCCCACCTGACGACCTTCCCGGACCGCGCGGTTAAGGTGCTCAGACAGCACGGCAGCGTCACGCAGAGTCAGGTTGAACCCTTGTCCGGCGACCGGGTGCAGGCTGTGTGCGGCATTTCCCAGCAGAACGAGCGAACGGCGGACCTGCTCGTTCGCTTTTACCAGCGCCAGCGGATAAGTAAGGCGCTCTCCGATGTCAGTGATACGCCCGACGCGATAGCCGATACGCTCCTGCAGACGCGCGATCAGCGTGGCATCGTCCTGAGCCAGAGCATCTGCCATTTCGTCGTCGCTGAGCGTCCAGACCACTGCATAGTCATGACTGTGAAGTGGCAGAAACGCGATAGGACCGTCTTCACTGAAGCGCTCAAAGGCCCAATGCTCATGCGGCTGATCACAACGCACCTGAGTGACCAGAGCCTGCGTCCCGTAGGGGCGTCGCTGCTGGACAATCCCCAGCTGAGGCATAAGAGGCGATCGCCCACCATCCGCCATAACCAGCAAACCAGTCTGCAGAGTACGTCCGTCGCTGAGCTGCAGCCCGGCACCATCGGCGTTCATTGTTACCTGAGTGACTTCGGCCGGCGCCAGTGACAACAACCCACGAGCCTCGTCCAGGCCGTTCAACAACCCGTGACCAAGGCGATGGTTTTCAATGATATAACCGAGCGCGTCGGTACCCTGCTCGCTGGCATGTAGCTGAGTCTGCCCGAAGCGCCCTTCATCACTCACCTGAATATGATCAATCGCACAGGCCCACGGGCTGATGTGCTGCCACAGGTCGAGCGCTTCGAGAATCTGACGGGTTCCCCAGGATAACGCCGTTGCTCTGCCGTCAAAGCTCGGGGGCCTGTCCGTCGCGTCATTCCAGACCAAAGGCTGACGATCAATAAGAGCAACCGTCAGACCGGCCTGGCGCGCAGGTTCAAGCAGGTGAACCATGCTGGCACCGGCCATTCCGGCACCAAGTATGGTGATATCAGCATTCAGGTGGGTATCAGTCATGCGTACTCAGGCACTCATCAGGGCTTCGATATCGGCAACCTCTTTGACCACCGCACTGGTCAGCACGTGGCAGCCGCCTTCAGTTACTACGACGTCATCTTCAATCCGGATGCCGATACCACGCCACTGTGGTTCCACCGACTCATCATCCGGCGCGATATACAGGCCAGGTTCGACGGTCATCACCATCCCCGGCTCCAGTACCCGCCACTGACCATCAATGCGGTATTCACCCACATCATGTACATCCATGCCGAGCCAGTGTCCGGTTTTATGCATATAAAACTGGCGGTATGCGAGCGCTTCAATCAGCTCGTCAACGTCGCCCTGAAGCAGGCCATATTTCACCAACCCTTCCGTCAGGACACGAACCGCAGCCTCATGCGGCTGATTCCAGTGGTTGCCCGGCTTCACCGCCTCAATGGCCGCGTACTGAGCATCCAGAACAAGCTGATACATTTTGCGCTGCGCGTCACTGAAAACCCCATTCGCCGGGAAAGTGCGGGTAATATCAGAGGCGTAATAATCCAGCTCACAGCCCGCATCAATCAGAATAAGGTCACCGTCGCTGATGGTGTCGTCATTGCGGGTGTAATGCAGAATACAGGCATTATCGCCGGCACCGACAATCGACGGGTACGCTGGCCAGCGGCTGCCCGCCGCCATGAATATATGCATCAGCTCGGCTTCAAGCTGGTATTCCTTCATTCCCGGACGCACCACCTGCATCGCCCGGGTGTGCGCTTCGGCACTGATATCGGCGGCCGCCTGCATCACTTCGACTTCTGCCGGCGATTTAATCAGACGCAGCTCGTGCAGCAAATGATCCAGCGCACTGAATTCATGGGGTGGCGTCGCGCCGTTACGCACCTGAGTTTTAATGTGATTAACCCACTGCATCAGCTGACGGTCGAACTCAGGGCTGACACCCAGACTGGCGTATATACGATCCTTACCCTCAATAAGCCCGGGCAGGATGTCGTCAATATCAGAAATCGGGAAGGCATCATCGCAGCCGAGCACCTCAGGGGCGGCCTCTGGCCCGACGCGACGGCCGGTCCAGATTTCCTGTTCTTTAATTTTTTCCTGACAGAAGAGTACGTACTCGCCGTGATCACGGCCCGGAATCAGCACCACGACTGAGTGCTCTTCAGCAAAGCCGCTCAGATAATAAAAATCGCTGTCCTGGCGGAAAGGGTGCTCCACGTCGCGATTGCGCACTGTGACCGGCGCAGACGGGATGATGGCAATGCTGTTCGGACTCATCAGGTCCATCAGCGAACGACGACGCTTAGCGTACTCAGCAGAATCCAGACGCAGCATATTTCACCTCAGTGCAGAGTTTCCGGCGCTTTTGGCGCAGGCTGATTAAAAGCATAAAAGACTGTCAGGGCAGCAACACGGGCATGTTCCGCCAGTTCGAGATACAGCTGAGTGTTTTCCGGGTCGTTCACATCGTCGATCTGCGCCTGAGAGAAGGCATCCAGATCCTGCAGAACTTCCAGCACATCAGCATCCGGACGACCGGAGATTTTGCCGGAAGCGCCCAGACCATCAAGAAATCCTTTGCTCCACTGCGCCAGACAATCCACCTGTTCATCGATATCAGCTTCTTCATCATCAGGCAGCAACAGAGTGAAGCTCATGTCTTCTGCCTGCATCTGCTTCAGTACAGCCGTGTACAAGCCTGCCAGCACACCCTTAAGTGCATCACTGAGCTCATCAATCTCCAGATAGTCCATCGCCTCCTGCTGCCAGGCATCTCCTGTCAGTCGGCCACCACTGGCAAGATAACCACTGAGCCAGCCGTGCAGGGCTGAAGGCGTCTGGTAACATCCGGATTCATCCCAGAGGTCTGCAAGCGCAGGATATTCGATCGTCATATTGGCCTCGCTGTGAACTATTAAGGTGATTCTACCACCTCAGCACTTCACGTACCTCAACACTGAAGCTCAAGCCAACATAGGAACAGCGTCGCCTGTCTCCATTGACCCGACTGGCGGCGGCCTCTTATATTAAGCACTGTTCTGAATAAGGTGACGGATCGCAATGCACGAGGCCGAACTACAAACTCTGATGCGCAAAATCGAGAAACTACTCGATATTCATGAAGACCTGCGCGAACAGAATAAAACCATGCGCGCTGCCGAGGCCTCCTGGCAGGCTGAGCGGGCAAAACTGATTCAACAAAACGAAATTGCCCGCCGAAAGGTCAATGAAATGATTACCCGCCTGCAAACTCTGGAGCGTAACAGTGGCTAACAGCTCAAAAACACTGGCATTGACCATTCTCGATCGCGAATACCGGGTGAACTGCCCACAGGGTGCCGAAGCCGATCTGCGCGAAGCAGCACGCTTTCTGAATGAAAAAATGGAAGAAATCCGCGACGCCGGCTCAAAAGCCGGGAAAGTACTGGGCACTGACCGCATTGCTGTGATTGCTGCACTGAACATCACGCACCAACTGCTTGATGCGGAACACCGAGAAGCAGACGTCAATGGTGGCATTCAACGCATCAGTGACCGTATTGATGCGCTGCTGGCAGAAGACTCTCAGCTCGAACTCTGACAGATTTCACAAAACAACACGTGACATCCACACCCATGGCTTTGCTATACTGAACTGGCTCCTTGGAGTACCAGTCGGTAAAGACCTCGAGCCGATGCTTAAAACCTTGGAGGGTTTCTCTCGTTGTTGTGAGCATGTCCGGCATGACCGGAAAGCCTGATTCAATGACCGGACCTTCCACCTTGAACCACAGGGTTCAAGGGCTTTATCCGACATACGGTACACCAGGGAGCTTTCCTTCCGTGAACAAGAAAGAGTTGCGCAGACTGATCCGTCAGAAGCGCCGCGACCTCACCCCTTCAGAACGAAACATCGCCGGACGCCGGCTACTGAAACAGTTAACCGCCCGTCCTGAATACCTGTACTCCCATCGTGTTGCACTCTACCTGAGTAATGATGGAGAGATTGACCCACAGTGGGCAATTCAGGATCTGTGGAAACGGGGAAAACAGGCCTTCCTGCCCGTGCTGCATCCACTGCGTAAAGGTGAGCTGGTGTTTATCCGCTACGCGCGGAATACCCCAATGCGTAATAACCGATTCGGGATCAGCGAACCCGACTTCCGTCGCGGAAAACAGGTGTCAGCGCGTTTTCTCAGCCTGATCTGTCTGCCACTGGTTGCTTTCGATTCACGTGGTAATCGTCTTGGTATGGGCGGCGGCTTTTACGACCGCACACTGGCATTCACCCACCATCAGGGGCAGAAACCCCGCCTGGCAGGTTGTGCATACGCGTTTCAGGAGGTCAGACTATTGCCAGCGGAATCCTGGGATATACCGCTGCAACTGATAGTCACCGATCAGGAGGCCAGGCCTCTGTCAGCGGATACTGGTCTCTGAGGCCAGTACCGTAGGTTCCCGGCGCTCATCGGCGGCCAGTTTGGTAACGGCAGAGCCCAGCACCACGAGTAAAGTGAGAAACAGCAAAATATCCGGCTTTCTCATTGTCCTGCAAATCCCAATGTAGCAATTATCTGCTCCGGCTGTGATTAGCCGGAACATTTGTTATTGTTTTTCAGTAATCTGTTTTGCACTCAAGCAAGCAACCAATAGGCCAAGCCTGATACTTAATTATGAAATACTGGTTACTTAAATCCGAGCCGGACACATTTTCGTATACCGACCTGGAGCACGCACCCGAAGGGCGCACAGTATGGGATGGCGTGCGCAATTATCAAGCACGAAATATCATGCGTGACGATATTTCAGTGGGTGATCTTGCCTTTTTCTACCATTCCAGCTGCAAAGAGCCTGGCATCGCAGGTATTTGCCGCGTTGCTCAGACAGGACTGACAGACCCAAGTTCCCTGGATCCTGAATCAGAATACTACGACCCTAAGTCGTCTGCAGACAAGCCCAGATGGATAACTATTGAAGTTGTCGCGAAATGTGCACTTAAGCGGGTCATCACTCTGAAAGAGCTGCGCCAGCATGACGCACTTAAAGATATGTTATTACTTAATCGCGGCCGCCTGTCAGTACAACCAGTGACCGCAGAAGAGTGGGACTACATTATGGAGCTGGCGTAAGTTCTGGCGCCAGAGTGCTGTTAAGACGCCCGGCAATATGCGCATACATATCCGCCCGTTTGTCGAGCGATTCATTCACCAGATGGTGACGACCATCTTCCAGAATAAATAATTCGCGCTGAGGAAATTTTTCTTCAAGCACTTTCATATTGTGCTGCCAGTCGACCGTACCATCCTGATCCCCCTGGACGATATACACCGGGAGGTCGAGCGCCGGCTGAGCCTCAATAAAGCGTATCCACCGCAACATCGCCCCCACCCACTGCACACTCAGATAAACAGACTGCAAGGGGTCCTGGGTACGGACGAAATCCAGAAAGTCTTCATCCGATGAAGAGTTACCATGATTACGCTTCATCTGCTTCACGAACATACTCGCGACCGGATGCATTACTGCGCCCTTCAGCCAACCGACTGGACGGACCAGCGGAGCAAGCAGTATTACGTCAGCAAATGGGTTCTGAGCCTTTTTAAATCCACGTTTCAGCAGATAATTCACCAGAATAGCGCCGCCCGTGCTCTGACCAAATGCGACCAGCGGCCCGGGCATGTGCTCAGTCACTTGCTGCATCAGGCCACTGAAGACCGCATCGTATTCCTGGAAATCGGTAATGCTGGCCTGCTCACCGCTCGACAAGCCATGCCCCGGCAGATCAAACGCCACGACATTCAACTTCTGGCGCAGGCAGAAATCGATCAGCGAACCATAGAGACCGAGGTGATCATAATAGCCGTGCACCAGAACCGCCGTCCCCACCGCACCCGGACACATCCAGCGCTGTAGCGCGATTTCATAATCTGCGATCTTCAGCTTACCGGCCTGATGACTCAACGCGTCAGCAGATTCATCAAAGTTAAGGCGGTAATGCTGGCTATATCCTTTCAGCTGCGGACCAGGCTCCGCCTCTGGTAAAGACCAGTCAAACTCACCTAACTCCTCAATAAGCGTGTCGCGATTCCAGTTCATGGGATGCCTGTTCAGAAAGTACAGCTATGAGTATAGAGGGGGTTTATGAAGTTTTGAATGAACAAAAGCCCCGCGATGCGGGGCTTCTGTATAGTCGAGAATAAGTTCCCGAATTAGCCAACGGCCATCCAGGTATTGAGGTTATTCTCATTTTGAGCGGCCAGTGACGAGCGATCACTTGCAGAAGCTGAACTTCCAAGTGCCGAATGAGCCTGAACCAGCATCTGAATAACTTCTGCGTTCAGTTCATATCCACCGACGTTGATTGCATCAACTTTATAACTATCGCTGACAAACCAACTATCGACTTCAAGAATCTCACCACCATCCATTGCTGTAATCGTCAGGTCGTACCAGTCTCGCTCAAAGAACAGCTCATTGATGCTGATCCCATCACTGACCTCAACAACATCGTACCCTGTGTCGTAACTATGATTTTTAATCAGAGTGCTGTCATCACCACGACCGAATAGGTAAGTATCATTACCATCACCGCCATCGAGAATGTCGTGCCCGGATCCGCCACTTAAGGTGTCATCACCATCACCACCTTCGATATCGTCATTGCCCGCACCTCCCAGCAAGATATCGTTTCCGGAGTATCCATCGATATTATCATCGCCGGCATCGCCCATGAGCGTGTCATTTCCAGAATTTCCATCCAGATTGTCATCACCCTCCCCTCCATACAGAGTGTCGTCGCCCGCCCCTGCATAGAGGTCATCGTTGCCATCATCTCCATGCAAGATATCGTCGCCATCTCCACCTGACAGATCATCATTTCCGGTACCACCGATCAATGTATCGTTGCCAGATTCTCCGAAGAGGTCATCGTAACCATCACCACCGATCAACACGTCATCACCAGAATTACCATAAAGGTTGTCCGCGCCGCTGCTACCGTCAATGTAATCTGCAGCCACGTCACCAACTAGCGTGTCTATGCCTGAATCACCGTAACTGTATACAACCTTATCAGCGCGCAATTCGCGCATAGTTAAGGCTGTACCGTCTGAGAACTCAACGACAAAATCTGCGCTAATAACAGGTTCACCCAGTTCATACTCGTAAGCATACTTGATCGCCACCGAGTCAGAACGCCCATACTCAAGTATCAGGTGGTAACCGTCCTTAATCAATTTGAGTGATTCAGGTGAAATCCCCTCACCAAACTGAATCGTTGACAAGCCGCTAATGTCGTAGATGGTGTCATCTCCATCTCCCAGCGAGAAACGATAAATGTCATCGCCATACGAGCCCTCTAGCTCATCATTACCGACTCCACCGTCATGGACATCATTCCCACTGCCACCTTTCAGGTAATCGTTTCCTTCCCCGCCGAGCAGGGTGTCATTATCAGCGCCACCATACAGTGAATCATCTCCACTACCACCTAACAGGGTATCGTCACCGGCATAACCAAGAACGTAATCATCACCTGCCATCGCGTGGATTCGATCTGAGCCAGATGTACCACAAATATAGTCATCGCCAGCTTCGCCAACATGCGAAGCAATAGTAGCTTCAAGCTGATATGAAATTTGGTCTCGCGTCAGAATCTCGACGTCATCTCCATTCTCAAAACGAATCTCAGACAGCGGCAAAGTATCCTCCGAGTCCTGCAAGTCAAATCCTTCGAATGTGAGACTTCCACTTTCACCCAGATCAAGCTTAAGCACACCATTTTCTGACACATCAAATCTCAAGGTATCTGAAGAGATTCCGACAAGCGTTACTGCATAGGAGCCAACGGCTTTTTTAATGAAATCGTGACCATCACCCATATTAAATACAATACGGTCGTTGCCGTAACCACCGTCAATGTAATCATCCCCAAGACCACCGATAAGAATATCGTCACCCTCTAAACCTTCGAGGGTATTACTCTGATCATTGCCTTTAAGTGTATTACCGAGAGCATTGCCAACCGCTGATAAAGCTGTGCCCGTTAATTCAAGATTCTCGAGGAACTCGGCAAGTGAATAATCAACAGATGCAAGTACCGAGTCATTGCCCTCAGCCTCCAGCTCAGTGGTTATATCTTCAGCATCATCAACGATATAAGTGTCATCCCCAAGGCCGCCGTTCATTGTATCTACGCCTGCAGCACCATCGAGAATGTTATTCTGATCATTACCGGTGAGACGGTTATCCAGCTCGTTACCCGTTGCTTCAAGAGCATCGGCGAGAAGTACTACATTCTCAACATGATCGGAAAGTGTCCAATTCACAGAGGATTGAACGGTATCAATACCTTCATTTTCGCGCTCTTCGATAATGTCTTCTTCATTATCCACGATATAAAGATCATTGCCGTCACCGCCAAAGAGGTTATCGGTACCTTCGCCGCCCGATAAGTAGTCGTTACCACGATCGCCGAACAAACTATCGGTACCATCACCGCCCATCAGCGTGTCGTCACCTTCATCAGCAATAAGTACATCATCACCGGCCGCACCGATCAATGTATCGTCACCACTGCCGGCGTTGATGATATCGTTGCCCCAATTACCATTCAGGGTATCGTTACCTTCATCTCCCTGGAGATAGTCGTCATCCTCACCACCGTCGAGGTTGTCGTCGCCTTCATTTCCATACAGCTGATCCAATCCGGCGCCCCCCAATAGGGTATCCGCACCGCCATCACCAGTCAGAATGTCATCACCTTCACCACCGCTCAGGCTGTCATCTCCTTCACCACCGTACAAGGTATCGGCACCTTCATCGCCGTACATAGTATCGTTGTCGTGCCCGCCGTATAGGGTATCGTCACCGGCATCGCCATGCAGGGTGTCTGCGCCCGCTTGGCCGTAAAGGTCATCACTCCCTTCCCCACCTGAAAGTTCATCATTCCCCTGTCCACCATCAAGCACATCATCACCGAGCTCGCCAAACAACTGGTCATTTCCTTGTTGACCATAAACTTCATCATCTCCAGCACCAGCATTAACCGTATCATTACCTGCGTAGGCTTCAATACTGTCCGCCCCGGCTGTGCCACTGATATGATCATCGCTAATCGTACCAACAATTCCACCAAGCAACTGACGGTCTATTTCATTAGCCAGTAATTGTTGATCCCATACCGTACCGTCATCAAAAATTACTGCTTGCAGGGGTAACACGTCAGTTACTTCAAAGAAAATACTGTCTGCATCGTTAAACCTAAATAGCATTCCTCTGGCTTGTTGTTCAATTTCAACGTCTTCTGGAGCAATACCAAACAGATAGAGTTCGTACGAACCCTCGTCAGCGGCAGAAACGGTATCTAAACCATCACCTAGCGTGAAAGCCAGCAGGTTACGGCCTGCTCCACCAAGAATACGGTCATTACCCGTACCGCCAACCAGTGTATCATCGCCACCCTCACCAACTAGGATATCGTCACCCGAGCCACCGATCAGTTCATCACTGCCTTCGCCGCCTCTCAGAGTGTCAGCACCGTCTCCCCCCACTAATAAGTCGTTATCAGCACCGCCGAACAGGTGATCATCACCAGCATCACCGAACAGTTGATCACTGCCAACATCACCGTAAACTTCATCCTGCCCCAAGCCACCTTTAACGATATCATCACCTTCGCCAGCAAAGGCCAGGTCGTCACCGTCGCCAAGATCTATTACGTCATTGCTCTCACCGGAAAATACTTTGTCGTTGCCTGCCAGAGCGTCGATACGGTCTGCACTTAGCAGCCCGCTGATAGAGTCGTCACCTTCGGTGCCCACAATTAAGGCGTGGTGTTCAGGATTGTTCAGGTCATATTCGTCGAATGATAGCTGTATATCGCCAACTAGTAGAGAGTCGCCAGTAGTAGTTATTGCGTCACTGGTGTTAACAATCTCAATTCCCTGGGCTCCTGAAGCCTGATCATAAGGGTCGAGAGGCTGTAAACGAATAGACTCAATACCTATTTCGCCAAGGCTGAATAGCTCATCACTTTCACTAACACCATTCTGATTAAGATCTCGCCAGATCTGGAATTCGCCAAAGCGATCATCACTTGCAGTTAACTGCCCATCTGCGTCGCTGTCATATACAACCAAACCTTCCATGTCAGTAGTGGCACCGGCAAGATCGTATACGAAGGACATTTCATAGATATCATCAATATTCTCATTGCCATTGCGATCCAGTACTAACCAGCCATCGTCGCCGGACAAGCCAGAGGATATTTCCCTGACGCCATCGCCATCGTAATCAAAGAGAATGTTATCTACGAATTCAAGGCCGTCTGAACCCAGATCGATTGCAACAGGGTATGCGACTTTATTCCAGTCTCTCCAAATACTCTGTGAAGATGACAGACGCGCAACATCATCACCAACCATTTCGTAAGCTGAATTTTCTTGTTGAACGTAAGCATTCTCAGCAAAATAGCTATATGCCAAATCTTGAATTTCTGCATTTACATACTGATACCGTTCTTCATAACCAGACCTAGGTGTCGAAACGTCATTTATCTCTCTATATGCAACCTCAGTATTACCACGCCTTATTGATTGCTCATAAACATATCGATGCTTATTAAAATGGCTGCTGTACAATCTAATTTCATCTGTATCTACAACACTATAACCACTAGCCAAATTATTATATGCGTAACTGTACTTTCTATCCGAAACAGTAACTAAGTTATTTTTATTCCACTCAATAATTTTTTGATTCTCAACAATCTCAGATAACGTCACCTCAAATTTAGCGTTCTCCGCCGATACATTTCCTTCTGTATCCATTGCCGAGATGGACAAAGTTCTTTTGCTATACCATTCACGGTTCAACCTATAAGCATTATTGACTCTTAGTTTCCAAATACCACTCTCTTCAACCAGCTTAAATGCATTGTCAGAGTTACCAGAAACGATACTTAAACTTAAAGCATCACCATCAGGATCACGGAAGAGAGACTGGATATTACTGGTAATAAGCTGGTTGTTTGCAGCACCGTTTGAAGGTCCTCCGTCACTTGGGCGCCAAGCCGAGTATTCATTAATAGCTGCGGAGTCATCATCAATATTGACCGGAGCTTTATTGACATTATCCACATCAATAGTCAGCTCTTTAACGATATACGAGCTGGGGTTGTCTTCATCGCTGACTGTCACGTTGATAGTATAAGAACCACCTTCTCCACCTACTTCAAGGTCAGCTCCTTGAGCTACCCTAACGACACCAGTATATTGATCGATAGTAAATCGCCCTGTCGCATTTCCCTCTTCCAGATCAAACACATAGTTCCTGAAATCAGGGTTATCTGCGGTATCATCAGTGTCTTCAACTTCTACAGTACCGACGACTGTGTTAACTCCCGCTGTTTCTAGTATGTTTGGATTTCCCCCACCAGACCAACTGGCATCCGTTGGGGCATGGTCGATGGCATTTGAAACAATTTCGAACTCATCACCCCACATCAAAGCGTCAGGGTCACCAAATGGGCGATCCTGAACTAGCACCCTGACACTGGGGTTAACAAACGCAGAACTGAAATCAAAGGATTCGGTCATATACAAACGACCGTCCTGTGTAATAGAAAATGCTGGGTCAGACTCAGCAGCATCTAATGAATAATACAATGCGTCTGAGATATCTGGGTCATTCGCTCGGAATTGAGCAACAACATGTGCTGGTTCGCCATCAGGAAGAAGGCCTATTGGGGTTTCTTCTCCAAAGGTAGGATAATAATCCTCAGTAGGTTTTTCGAAATAGATACCTGTCGGTCTTTCATTCGCGTCATCCACAGAAATAGTGACGGAGGACGTATCTTGCGCTCCATCAGCATCGGTTACCGTAATATTCAGATTGAATTCATTCGGGATGTCCGCATTATTTTCAAAGTCAAACTCTGCTCTTGTCTGTAACTTGCCATCAACCAACTCGAAGTAATCAAGGGCATTCACACCATCCGTATCATCAGCATCGGTCAATGAGAATGTTAGTGGCGAGTTTTCAACGTCTGTCGCATCGATAAAGGTATTGGTATTTGCAGCATTAGTAACACCCACGGCCGCAAGAACCTGCGGAGGATCAATATTCTCTTTAATGCTCAGGGTGTACTCAGTTTGACTCAACACAGGTGCATCATTAA
Organism: uncultured Thalassolituus sp.; assembly: GCF_950066645.1. Lineage (GTDB taxonomy): Bacteria > Pseudomonadota > Gammaproteobacteria > Pseudomonadales > Oceanobacteraceae > Thalassolituus. Next base: position 136,858 of record NZ_CATMFB010000003.1, read on the forward strand.
CAGGGTCTACCGTGATAGCGACCTGCGTTGCCGAAATACTATTTTCCTCACCTTTTCCATCATCCACGAGGACGACAAAGACATCGTTACCATTGAAGTCCGTACCCGGCGTATATTCAAATTTACCACCATCAGTAAATTGAAGTGAGCCGTGCTGTGGTAAATTATCCGGATCAAGATAGTACGTCAGGATATCTCCATCGACATCCGAGGCAACCACCTCTCCCGCAATCGCAGTGTCTTCTGATGTCTCCAGTACCAACGCATCTGGTGTTACCGGCGTATCATTGACTGCTTCGACATTAACCAGAATACGAGTATCGGAATAAGAATTTTCATCACCGGAAGAATCATAAACACGCACAAGAAATTCCTCCTGGCCGTTGTAGTTCAATGCTGGCGTGTAGTGAATATAGCCGTCAGCATCAACGGTTAAGGTACCTGTAGCCTCCTGAATTACCTCGTATGTGAAAGTATCCTCTGGATCCAGATCAACCACACCGATCTGGCCTACTATATCGGTAGGAGCATCCTCATAGGTGTTTATTTCAATAAGTTCATCGGACACCGGGATATCGTTGACTGGCGTTACCGTGAGGTCGACTAGCGTGGTGTACTCACGGCCACTCTTATCAGTAAATCTGAGGGTAATTTCCTCTGTACCATTAAGGTGGGGCCCGGGCGTAAAGGTGAACTTACCTGACTCATCGAAAGAAAAATCGAAATTACCCAATGAGGAACTGGCCTCAATTTCATACCCTCCCAGGATGTTATCCGGATCTGAGAAGCCTAAATCACCTTCTACGGCAGAGCCCTCTGCTGTTACCAGATTGATATAAGGAACGAACGAGCCTTCATCATCACTTGGCAGAACCCTGAAACGCATTACTGCAGTGGATGTCAGGCCGGTGGAATCCTCAACCTGAATTCTGAATACATCATTACCCGAAAAATCTTCTGCTGGTGTGTAGGTATACTCGCCCGTCTGCTCGTTCAGATCGAGAGAACCAAATGGTGAGTTCTCTATAACACGATAAGTCAGCGTCTCATTTGGATTCGCATCTGTAGCACTGAAAGTACCAGTGAAGCTCTCATCCTCATTCAGCGTGAGGACCTCGCCGGTGAGCTTTGGTGCGTACTCAATGGACTCTTGCAGAGAAGTTTCTTCTGAATACTGCTCCAGTGCATCGAACACTTCCTGTTGTACCGCTTCTGAACTTTCAGGTCGATCAAGTTCAGCCATCACATCAATAACGGTCTCAAGGGCATTTGCGTCCAGCCGCTGCGTATCAACCGTTAATGACTCAACTGGTGTCAAGCTATCAAAAATTTCCTGGAGCTGCTCAATAGCAGCAGATGCAGCATCAGAATTAACATTGAAGCGATTGTAGTTTTCAATACGAACAGAGTTATCGGTGCCGATAACAGAGATCACAAGATCACTGCCATCCCTTTCAAACCAAAGGTCGCTTAGTTCGTAACCGGAGAATACAAGTTCATCTGCGGCGTTTCTGTCCGGTGCCTCATACACGGTATCCTGGCCGAACTCTCCAGCAAAGATGTACACATCCGTATCCGCACCGCCCTCCAGGCGATCATTACCGGCATCGCCCATGAGAATATCTTTACCAGCACCGCCCACGAGTAGATCATCTCCGGATCCACCAGAAAGCGTATCGCCTCCCGATTCTCCATATAGCTCATCATGCCCGGCTCCGCCCTGAATTACATCCGAACCTGAGCCTCCGTAGAGCGTGTCTCCCGTAAGGTGATTACCGTCTTCGTCGATTTCGTCTCCACCCGACAGATAGTCATTGCCATCCTCGCCGTAGAGCGTATCTACTCCATCTTCACCGAAGAGTTTGTCATCATCAGAGCCACCGTAAAGTGTATCGCTGTCGAGACCGCCACGAATGTCGTCAGCACCAGAGCCACCATGAATAGTATCGTTCCCCTTGGCACCTAACAGCAGGTCATCACGAGAACCACCATCGATAAAGTCATCACCATCATCACCGATGATGTAGTCGTTATGATCGCCACCGTAAAGATAATCGTTATCATCTCCCCCGGAGATTTCATCTGCACCACTACCACCATAGATAGTGTCACTGCCTTGATGCCCGGTTAATGTGTCGGTGCCTCTTTCGCCATAGATATTATCATCGCCTTTGCCGCCCTGAAGTGTATCTGCACCATCACCACCATAAAGATCATCATCACCCTCATGACCGTTTATTGTGTTGTTATATGCATCACCGCGAATTTCATCGTTGTGCAAAGAACCGACAACCGCCTCGATACCGGAGAAAGTATCGCCAGTAGCTGTACCGCCCTCAGAAGCAAAAGCATTATCTAATGAGATTTTAATACCGGCAGACGAGTCATCATAATACGCAGCGTCAAGGTGACCTGCACCGCCTATGAGTTCATCAGCACCCACACCGCCATAAAGAATGTCGTCTCCGTCACCGCCCTCAAGTGTGTCGTTACCATCTTGCCCACTCAGAAGGTCGTTGCCACCGAAACCACGAATTACATCATTAGATGCAGTACCAGTGATCCAATTGGCCAAGTGTAAACGATCGTCATCGAAGGAAATTTTAGTGATATCGATTTCTGAGTTGTCATTAAAGCTCAGGAACTCAATTCTACGTGAGTCATCGAGGAACCAATTCTTCAATACAATCTGATCATCAGTACCATAGACCTGAATTATGAGATCGAGAGCATCATTGGATGTGGAACGTTGGAATATGAGGTCCTCCTGACCAATACTCGCATCAAAGAGAATCCTATCAGCACCAGTATCGACAGCATCATTCAAACCAAATTCTGGTGGCCTATCTCCAAGACCCAAGTCATCGTTAAACTCTTCAAAGACGACGGAACCGTCACCACGATTGAAAACATAAGTATCATCACCAAATCCACCAGTAAGGTAATCATTACCCCCATTACCGTGAAGGATGTTCTCTCCACGGTCGCCGATCAGGATATCGTTGTGACCAGAACCGGTAAGGCCCTCGAAGTTGATAACGGTATCGACTTCATAGGAAGAATCGGGATTCAGAAGATCTCCGTTGTCGTATACCGACTTATTAACCGAGAAACCTCTGGATAAATCTGAATAGACGCCCTGTCCTAGTGACTCATATGACAACACATCGAAATCAGTCCCTTTACCACCCAGCAGTAAATTGCCAACTTGTGAGACTTTGACTAAGTCCTCACCAGCTCCACCATGAACGATATCATTGCCGCGAACATTGTTAATGATGTCATTGCCGAATCCTGTCGTGATCCAGTCGCGGCCTGATGATGAGCTTACATTGTCACCCTCCTCACCATCTGCTGTACCTACTTCATCACCAATCCAACTATTAATAGCTTCGATATCGATACTCAAGTCAGCAGATGAACCGTAGAAGCGCACAGTTTCAAAAATCTTATTGCCGCTAAACCAATTACGAAGAGTCAGTGAATCTTCAAAGTCTGCGAATGCAATATTGTCGTTATCCGCTGGCTCAATACCGAATTGAAGGTCATTACCATCTTTGTTGATTCGAACATCCAGAATGTTCAAGCCACGGCGGAATTCGATCGTGTCTGAGCCGCTATCGCCGCCCGAGGTATTCGCGTCGTGCAATGTATCTTTGCCATCACCTCGACCAAACACAACGGTATCATCACCGCTACCCGCTACGATCGTATCGTTACCCGAGTCACCGAACATGGTGTCGTTCCCAGAGCCTCCGAACAGTTCATCATCTCCAGAGCCACCAAGCAGCGTATCGTTCCCTGCTTCACCATAGAGATCGTCGCTGCCCTGGCTACCCAACACATAGTCATCACCATCATCACCATGAACTTCGTCGTCATCACGGCCACCGATAGCAAAGTCGTTATCCCCTAGCGCATTGATAATGTCATTACCCGATAATCCATGGATAAAATCACGCCCCGATGTGCCATTAAGGGGCCGGTCATCACCCTGAGTACCAGTAATAAAGCTTTCAATACCGGAAATATTGATAGACACGCCATCGGTAAAACGAAGTATCTCTATCGGATTTTCAGCAATCCATTTATCAATAATAATTCTATCATTGGTATCTTCATCCGTTTCAGAATTAAGCAGTACTATCGATAACTGATCAGTATTATCGTTATATTCAATACGTATATGGTCTAGCGTAATACCAGACTCAAATTCAATGATATTAGATTCAGCTTTGAAATTGGCTACAGGTCTTTCAGGGTTTTCACCCGCGTCGAGTGCTGCCTGATACTCATCTAGCTTCTGCTGATATGCAGTTTTTTGCTCTGCAATTGTATCTGAGTCATGAATAATATCTTCGCCAGAACCGCGACGGAAAATATACACATCATTACCGCGCCCCCCATTAAGAACATCTCCGTCACCAGCTCCGCCTTCAATGATATCATCACCGCCATTACCCCAGATATCATCTTGATCAGCACCACCGATAAGCCAATCAGAGCCTTCTGCACCATGGAGTTCGTCGTTGCCACTGCCTCCAATCAGAACGTTATTGTTGCCACCGCCAGCACGAAGTGTATCGTTATCAGCACCGCCATCAATCCAGTCATCTAACCGGCCACCCGTGATCGTGTCGTTTCCGCCCAGACCGAAAATATCATTACCTAAATCACCACTAGTAATCGTATCTGCTTGATTACTACCATTGATCAAATATGAAGCCTTATCGGATTCAGCAATACTCCCTGCGATGTCGGATAACTGCGAGCCTTGGATTATTCCTTTATTAAAATAGTCCACTCCATCGATGAGTGAAGTCTCTGAACCATCAGCTTTTTCTACAGAAATATTTCGGGCACGATTAAAATAGCTAAATTCTGCAGAACTATAAAATGCCGGTTCATTACTCTCAGAACCTAGTATTGAATCAGACAGAGATGCAAGTTCTTGTTCGAACTTATACCGCCAACCACCGAATGAGTCACTTGCCGAGCGTTTAAGTAGGCCTGCATCTGCAGCGTTCTGATGGATCGTATGCCAAGCTCCCGAAGCCCCACTATCGGGAAGTAAAGTCATTAATGCATCTATAATTCCGGATGATTCTTTATATGCACTATAATCGGTAGCTAGGGTAATTTGGCCGTTTATCGTAGTCATTAGCCCATCTGAGGATGCCTCATATATGTTGGACCCATAACGCGTATACACATCTTTAGCACTCAACCCTACAAAATCCGATACGCTGTCAGCACCCATATATTCTTTGATCGCGTTATATAGAGCCCTCTTAACGTATATATCACCGCCTGCGATTTCCAGAGCAGGAAGTACATGCGCGATACCATAGTCAAACATCCTTTCAGCATCACTAAACTTCACTCTCTTACCAGCCGAAAAGGTTAATCTATCTTTATATAAACCCCAGCGCCCAGCAAAAACTTCTCCGTCATTTACAATTTTACCACCTGTCTGCCCTATAATGTTCTCAAGAATACCTTGTGCACTCTCCGCGAAACCAATAGCAGTGGAGCGCTGTGCTCCACCTTTGGAGCTAGCATTAGTAATATAAAATTCGCCACTTTCGCTATCAAATATAAGGTCTGCACCAGCCTTCGGGGGCTGCCCGAATAAATCACCCAGTTTAGAGCCAAGCAAAGCTCCGGCCGCCGCAAATAAGATCGCTCCTCCAATCCCAACAGGTCCCAACAAAGCAGCTGTCGCGACATAGGCACCGACTGAGGCTCCAACACTGCTTAGAATTGCACCTTCACGCGTCTGGGGCGCATATATTTTATCTGCAAGCTTCTTTCCAGCATAAGTTGCGACAATACTGGTCCAGTTGATCGCTCCTTCAGCAGTACCAGCTTCTAGTGTCTCACCGAAACTGGCACCTCCGGGTGTCAGGCCAGCAAAGGTAGCATCAACAAGTGCACCGACATATGGACCAGCCGCTGTAGATAGAATTTCTGCTGTTCTGGGGTCGTCACTCAATCCGGCATGGTAAATCAACCTGGTCATTAGCATTGAGCTTGCGCTACCTTTTATCGTAGCTATTGCCGTCCCTCCAAGATCAGACCAGAAGCTCTCAAATGCTGATTCTCGGGCAGTTTCTAATGTAGTGTAGTTAGAGGTTGCTACGACTGTCTGTTCGAGTGAAGCTCCAATGACCGAAAATATACCAGTCGCTAATTTTGTTCCTGCATTGTTCCAACCGTAGTTGAGGCCCATTATCTGACCGAGCCCAGATCCAAAAGCCCGACCTATATCGCCGACACTTCTCTCAACGACCTCTCCATCATCGTTGACGATTCTTCTTTTTACATCGACCCTGCCTGTTTCTTGATTCTTTTCGATAAATATAGCTGACTGTATATTACCGTCACTATCTCTAGGTGCAGGCTCAGTATAAAATCTCTGAATTTTCTGACCATTAATAATTTGAGTACTACCAAGAACATTACCCGCAATGTCTTCACTCACGACAGCCATTCGACCATCGATAACGGAAAAAGAAAGTGTATAGGAGGTGTCTAAGTCAGCGAGCTCAGGAAATGCCTCAGACAGACCTTCATCACTCAATGCCAACTCGCCAAACTGCGTGAGATTACCCGACAGTATCGCTTCTTGAGTAGCGAGGTTAGTTAAATCAAGCTCGGTCTGAGTTCTATCCTCAAAATATTCAACTCTTGACTTCAGATCTCCGTTTTCGTCTCTATAAAAAACTGAGACTACCCCTGAATTTGAATTTGGATCGACATACACCATGTCTGCTGATGTAACACCAGAATATTCTCTGGAACTCGCAATTTTGTATATCGCGTCTTGAGATAAAGAGGAATTTAACTCTACAAACCCACCAACAGGATCTATATATTGAGTTCTTTCGACATTCAACGTTGAAGTTAAAGCACCTGTTTCCGCATCTATCTCAATGGAAAATGCCCTAACACTGCTGTAAACCTTCTCGCCTGTCTCGCTGTCGTAAGCAATTAAAGTAGTAACAGCAATTGAATCCTCATAACCAACAGTATACTGATAGTCAAGCCCGTCCTCACTAAAACTAAGCATCCCACCTTCTGCGGTGATATCCCCATTTGGATCTATAGTTAGTGAATCACTAGGATTAAAACTTCCGCTTATATCGTAGTAGTCCGAATACTGCGTTCTACCACCTGAAGATTCAACCGACAGAATTACCTTTCCGCCTAGAGCGTAGGCTGACTGAGAACGCTCCACTACGTCATCGGTATGAAAATTACCAAGATCTGCTTTTAAAACAAAAGAGTCACCAGCACCAGGAGCGTCTTCCGATGAGACCATTTTATCGTCAAGATACTCTTCTAAACTTTGTATGCTTTCGTTTGCTCTTCTTAGATTTTCGTTGTCCGGATACGCTTGACCTGCAAGCGCCATAGCGCCTGTAAGTCCGTCGTAATTCTGATATAAATTATAGCCGGTGGTAACTATCACCAGTGGGCCACGCAGAGAATTAATCGCGACATCTATAGCAAGATCTGTCGCAACACTCTGGACGATTTCCTGTATCTCTTCTCGGCTTAGCCCTCCAGCAAACTCAGCCATTACAGTCGCTACATCTTCAATAGTAGCTTCTCGACCCAACTGATCTTCCATTATTTTTTTCAAGGAAGCTGCAGTTATTGCTATGCTTACACCGCCAAAAATCCCACTGGCTTTGTCAAGCCTATTTATTTGTGCCGACCAATCTGGTGAAAGAACCCAACGAGACTCTCCATTCACATCAGTATAATAAACTGCTCCTATTAAGTTTCTACCTGCCAGGCCATAGCCTTCAAAGAAATCGGTGTTATAGACCACTCGGCCGTTTACAATACTCGATCCACGATCAAGGCCATTTTTTGAAGCCAAATTAACTTCTTTCAAAACTGCCTCAGGATCTACAGCATACCTAGCTCTCAATTCCGGTGTAATCTGCATACCGTTAATACTAGTCGCACTTGAATTATTTATTATCTCCCCAAGTTCGACCGCTTGAAATATCCGTATTTCAGGCTTATCTGGTGTCGCTATAGCGTTTGGTGTCAGTGTAACCACATCCCCAACTGCTTCAGAAGCAAATTTCCCTGAGCCCACCCCCCAGTAACTTTGATCTGATCCTCCACCTATCTGATTTCTAACTGCCTCTTCCAGCAGATCAGCATTTTTAGGCAATGATAAATCTTGATCGGTGCCATTGCCTGTATTTGGGTCAATTCGGACCAGGTCATCCCTCGTCCATTTCTTAATATCAGCTTCGTATTTGTTTAAAAATTCAAAGATTTGCGTATCATCAATTACACGAATTTTCACACCAGATTGTTCTGCTTGCTGGCGTAATGATTCCAGATAAACACCTGTACTAACCCCATTATAGTCCTTCGAATAAAGTACTGTTGGCACACCAGCCTCTGGCGAGGGCAAATCAATTTCAGTGATTGCCAATTTTATTTGCTCTATTGATGGACCACCAGAAATAGCATTCAGATAGTCAAAAGCTTCATCTGCATTCGCGTAAGACATGAAAATTCCCTTTATCTTATAATTCTATATTATTCACTAGATTATTCTCTGATATCCTCACCCAGATATCGAGAACAAACAAAACCTGTTGCAACATGTTCTTTTTGTCTTCATTATTTAAATAAATATATTTAGGTACCATAGGGCCACTTGCGTCTGCAATACCTCGAAAAATTGGAGACTCGATGTCAACCAATGTATATGTCCTGGTAGCCTTTTCATATTTAATGTGAACTGGTATCACTTTCCCATCAACATGGAATTTATAGAATTTGTAATCATTCTGATCAAAAGCAATGACTGTTTCCAGCACCATATCACCAACAGAAAACGTACCTGCAATAGGGCGATACACTACATCCATCCCTTGGACCGGCTCATACGTTGTTGCATACTTATCAGAAATGTCAGTCGACATGTGTAGCTCCTTTAATTTCTAAAACTTCTTTCTGACCTGTCTTCGGATTTATCTGAATTGTTTTCAACTTAGAATTGGAAAAATCCTGCTCTAGCAAGTCTACTAGCATCTGCTGTTGGTGATTATTCTCTTTACTATCAAACGGTGCCAGGGCTTCAATTAACCAAAGGTTTCCACCTTCATTCGGAGTAATACCATCTTCTATTGAGATGGTTGCGTCATTCCCCCAGTCTTGCGGAGCCAAACGGCTTGTCGCCATTAACTTTTTCTCTGCTTCTTCACTAAGATAGGCCCAGAGAGCCACCCCAACGACCTGGCCTTCTGATTTGAAGATTTTGTATTGATCTAACAGGACTGGGGGCATCACCGCCCATTCGAGGTCACCGATGGACAGGTGACGGTGTGAAGCAGACTGGCTGAAAAGCCACACTATTTCACCAATGACAGTGGCCAATGTCTTTTCACCGGCAGCTTGAACTTCGAACTGTGTTGCAGAAGATGTCTTTTGATAGGTGGCGCTCATTCGCTACTCCATGTACTTGTCTTTGACAAAGAGCGCCGCTATCGCCACTCCCTGGCTGTCAATTTTATCAATAGTATCCAAAGGGACTTATTGAGTCATATGTTTAATCACGACAGATTTCACTGCCGAGAAGCTTTATCTGGAATTCCTGACTTGGGGCAAGATCAGCGTTTAAATCCACTCCATAGCCCTGATAGATAATACGAGAAGGCGATACTCCCTCACCTACAAGTACCTCTTTGATTTCTTTAGCTTTTTCTTCCGTATACTCGAGTATCTGTATTGAGTTAATTGCAGAGCTACGATCATAGACCTCCACCTCAATTCGTCGGCCCTGATTTTCAGGTAGTCGTAGAAACCCCGCCAATGTCGCCAGATAAGCATTCGCCCGATTCGTCAGTACGCCATCCTGCCAGCGAAGTGCTGAATTTACTGAATACCCTTCCTGAAGCTCACATAATGCACTATCGTCTTCAATTTTTTGGACCTTCTCATACGTGCGCGATCTATCCTCGCTAAACAATTGCTGCTTAGTGTTCTGTAAAAGCTGGGGAATTGTTTGGCCGAACCGATAAGCAAGTGAAAAGGCAACCTGAGGGCGATCGATGTTAGGATCAGAAATCACCAATAGTCTGCTTCCTGTATTCTCGCTCCAGCGAGTCAAAATGCCCACTCCAAATTGAGCAGAAAAGTAATCCCTTTCTTGATAATTAATGTCGCCCTCAGCATGCAGTCGCTGATAACTACCGCCCAATTGCAGGATGGGGCGGGTATTCAGCAACTCATATGAAAAAATCGATTCAATACCCAAATTTATGCTGCGGTATTTGATTAGAATATCTCCGCCATTACCAAGCTCTTGTGTTTTCGGTGTTTGTTGGACTGCCCCCAGATACCAGTTGAGATTATTAGCCATCTCATCCGATACAAAGACACCGTACCCTGATTGCCACTGATGTTCAGTTTCAATATTACCATTATCGAGGTATGGCAAAGACTGAACATTACCTGAAGCACCTATCTCTATCGCTGATGCGTTCACCGTAAATAAAAAAAGCGCTGCGACTTTTTGCTCGCGGCTTCTTAGCAGAACTAACAGTCCCCCGAGACATATAAGTAGCAAGCCCGTTGCACCTGCTCCCTGCTGACTATCGAGGTTGTATTCGGCATCACCGTCCAGGTAGTCGGGAATACCATCGCCGTCGTCATCAAACTCTAAACACGCTGGGAATTCTGTGCATTCTTCTGTGTCTGGGTAGCCATCACCATCGGTATCAGTACCCGTATCGGCATAGTCGGGGATTCCATCGCCGTCGCTATCCAGGCCTATGGCTACCAACACTTCATCATCAATGCTGTCGAAGTCATTGTCTGGCCCCGAAGTCACATCTGAGTCGAACGCATCATCAATGCCGTCTTCGTCGGTATCAATAACTAATGCAATACTTTCGTCTGTGTCACTTTCGCCATCGCCATCGGAGTCGGTATCCCGATAGTTAGGCATTCCATCCAGATCGAAGTCAGCAAGACGATAGCTATCCTTTACACCATCTGAATTCTCATCTGAAGCATCATCATCAACCAAGCCGTTACCATCTTTGTCTGCATCAAAGATATCGGCTATACCATCAACATCAGAATCACTAAATGCAAAGGTTTCAAGACGATCAGGTAGGCCATCGGCATCACTGTCATTATCTGTGTAGTCTGGGTAGCCATCTCCGTCGGTGTCTGGGCATTGTGGATAAAACTGACACTCTATCTGATCCGGCACAAGATCTGAGTCGTTTTCACCAAACAGGTTATCTACCCGATCAGGGATGCCGTCTGAATCGATGTCTGACACACCCTCGTCGGACTGAGATTCAGTAAAATCACTCAGCCGGTCATTATCGCTGTCCAGGTCCAGATAGTCTGGGATTCCGTCCCGGTCGGTATCTACGGGTACCATTGAGTTATTGCCACGCTCTTGGGCATCCAGCACACCGTCATCATCGGAGTCTGTATCGAAGATATCGAGCCCCCCTGTATTCGCCAGATCGTCAGAAGGTTCATCACCGTCTGTGTTAGGGCACTCTACAGGAAATTCAGACAGCTCCCGGCCATCAGGTAACGGACATTCCACAATATTCAAAATACCATCGAGGTCCGCATCGCCATATGGCGACACCGCTTCTGCTGGGAATTCAATTAAGTCGCTGGTGCCGTTTCGATCCTTATCGAAGGAGTAGTCATCCACGATGCCATTGTTATCAGCATCCTCTTTACCTGAATCGATACCACCGCCTCCGTCAATATCGGTATCGAGTTCATCAACGATTTGGTCGCTATCGGTATCGACTTCTTCCAAGCCACTCTCTTCTGTGTCTGATATGCCGTCGTTATCTGAGTCGTCATCAAGATAATCTGGAATACCATCGCTATCGCTGTCCTGCGTTCCTTCGATAAAATCAGGGACTAAATCGCCATCTGAATCACGATCAACGTAATCCGGAAAGCCATCAGCGTCGCTATCAATCCCAATGGCGCCGTCATCAAGACCGTCTTCATTTTCATCTGACTTGCCAGAGTCAATTTGGGTATCACCATCGGCATTTGCATCGAAATAATCGTCAATACCGTCATTGTCAGAGTCGCGGCCCGTTATCCCAGATTCTTCGCGATCGGAGATACCATCGTTATCGCTGTCTGTATCCAGATAATTCGCCGTGCCATCTTTGTCTGTATCCGGGACTTTTGTCTCGTCTATACCGTCGCCGTCTTGGTCGGTACTTCCTTCATCGGTGCCTGGGGTGCCATCCTGATCAGCATCAATGAAATCGTCGATGCCATCGTCGTCACGATCATTGCCGGTATAGTTACTCTCTACGCTGTCTGGTATGCCGTCTGAATCACTGTCTGTCGCTGCAGGCGTTGTAACTTCACCCTCAGCGACTTCAAGGTAGTCGTACACACCGTTGGCGTTATTATCGAGCAAGCCTTCTTCGTAATACCCTGATCCGTCCACATCCGTTTTTCCGATATCCAACCTGCCACCACCATCTGCGTCCAAGTCATAAGCATCATCGATACCATCTTCATCTGTGTCACGGCGTAAGGCACCACTTTCGACTGCATCTGATAGCCCATCGGCATCTGAATCGGTATCCCGCGAATTTATGATGCCATCTTCATCAGTATCCATATTCCCTTCGATCGCATCGGGAATGTAGTCGTTGTCACTGTCGATATCCGATACATCAGGTGTACCGTCCTGATCAGTATCAGGAAGAATACTGGAGTCATTCACGCCATCAGCATCATCATCTGAGCGACCTACATCGGCGAAGGTGTCTCCATCCAGGCTGGCATCAAAGAAGTCGTCAATGTCATCTCCATCAGAGTCTTCTCTGAATAGTGAAGCTTCGACGGTATCTGAAATACCGTCGTTGTCGCTGTCTGTATCAAGATAATTCGGTAGGTCATCAACGTCCGTATCATCCTGCCCCTCGATAGCATCTGGAAGGCCATCATCATCGGAGTCGGGATCAAGATAATCAGGAGTACCATCAGAATCACTATCCAATGCACTCACACCGTCAGCAACGCCGTCGTTATTATCATCAGTGTAAGTACCGTCATTTACACCGTCATCATCAAGATCTGAATCAACGGCATCCGGGATACCATCTTCATCCATGTCTTTAAACTCAATGCCATACTCGACTGAATCGTCTATACCATCATTGTCAGAGTCTGAATCCAGAGAATCAGGCATGCCATCGGAGTCTGTATCGAGAACTAGCGTCTCATCAATGCCATCGCCGTCTTCATCGGTGCTTCCAGCATCGACTCCGGGAGTACCATCTTTGTCTGCATCGATGGAATCGTCGATGCCATCACCATCAACGTCCGTAAATATAAAAGCAAGCTCTTCACTATTCAGGATGCCATCCTGATCAGCATCACCGTAATATGAATAGCCTTCTGGAATAAAAACTTCGAGGTAGTCGAGGGATCCACTGCTGTTTGTATCGAAATTGAAATTATCATCTACGCCATCATTGTTAGCATCGAGCCTACCGAAATCGACACTCCCCCCTCCGTCTGCGTCGGAATCCAGTTCATCAACTATACCGTCGGAATCATAGTCATCATTTGAAAGACCGTATTCCTGATCGTCTCGAACCCCGTCGTTATCTGAATCTAAATCCAGGTAATTTGGGGTTCCGTCTCCATCGAAATCACTGGCAGTCTCAATCACGTCTGGGATCAGGTCTCCGTCAGAATCCCGGTCAAGGAAGTCGGGTAAGCCATCCTGGTCATTATCCACACCGTAATAATCGTCCAGAACGCCATTGCTATCTGTGTCTGCTCTGCCAATGTCGGCAGAGCCGTCACCGTCCAGATCGGAATCAAACTGGTCGGTCAACTGGTCTGAATCTGCATCCTGGAAATCGATATTGGCTTCATCTGCATCTGAGATTCCATCATTATCACTATCGCTATCCTCCGCATTGATAACGCCGTCATTATCAAAATCTAATCGTATATCTATTTCGTTCTGGCTCACAAGGTCAGTATCAAATTCGTCATCAATACCGTCATTATCAAAGTCTGAAAAGCTTGCACGAGACTCGATAAATGCAGGAATACCATCTCCGTCGAGATCGATCTGTAAATGATCGGGAATAAGATTAGTATCCGTGTCGACAATAACATTATCTATAACACCCGACTCAAGACTTCCGGCCTTACCTGGATCAACTATACCGTCACCATCCGAATCAACATCGTATGCTTCATCAATCTGATCGCCATCCTGATCAGAAAAACTACATCCCGAAGTGGAAGTATCCAGTAGGCCATCACCATTACTGTCAGAATCCAGATAGGTCGGGATGTTATCAAAATCATGATCTGACGCGCCTTCAATAACATCAGGAATACAGTCTGAATCTGAATCTCTGTCCATAAAATCGAGAATACCGTCAGAATCAGTATCTATAATTCCATATTCGTCACTTACACCGTCAGAGTTATCATCGGTGCCGCCTTGAATATCAAAATCTATAGCGTCATCAATACCATCTGCGTCAGCATCACTGCCGCTCAGTATGAATTCAATGCCCAATTCTACAGAATCTGGTATTCCATCGTGATCATAGTCAGATGCAAAAGTTAAGGGCGATACGGCTGCCAATAAAAATATAATCTTCTTCATATCATTCCATGAGTAGGTAACTAAAATTACCAGTTTCAATACTTATATCTACGCGAATACCCAGCAATGCCATGCAAACCTCTCCACGCTTCCGAGCGACCTGCAAGTTCTGCTGAATATAATTATCAAGTTCTGCTGTGCTAATCTGACCTAACTCGTACTCTTGTTGTCGTATAGTGAGCAAATCAGAGCTTCTGACATAAGCCTCATTCGTGGCATCAAAAGACGCCTCCATTCTTTTATACCGTGAATACAAACTTCGAATAGTTTTTATACTATTTAACCTTGTCTGCCTTAATAGCTGAGAATAAAGCGCAGACCTTCTGGAGTAGGACGAGACTTGACGATATGACGAGTAAGAAGCAAAAAGAGGAATATCGACCCCTAGCTGTGCCACAGAAGTATTACTGATAGAACCATCGAAAGATCCATTAATGGTTTCCGAGCGTGATCGTTCATAACTCAGATAAACAGTGGGAAAAAAGCGTGATTTAGCTCTAGCTGCTTCGCTATCAAGCACTTCCAATTCGCGCTGAAGGAGTTCAATACTTGGATACTGATCAACCATCAGTAACATGTCATTCAGTTCAACAGGAGCAAGAAATGAGGGCGCACCTTCACATTCGACACCGGCAGTAAGCCTTGTATACCCTGTATACATCTCCAACAGTGATTCAGCCTCCTGAAGCTCCGAAGCATAGCGCTCAACGTCAGCCACGGCCTGACTGAACTGTATCTCTGCCTCAATGTACTCTAAGTCATTAGAAACCCCTAAGGATGCTCCGTCTTCGATACGAGCGAGTCGAGCACGCTCCAAACCCAGAATTTCTTCAGAGTTTCTGAGCGATATACTAGCCAAGTAGTGTTGCTGATAGGCACTGAATACTCTATCTAACAGGTGAGTTTTCGCAGATTCAATCTCAGCCCCGTATAGCGACTGTTTTGACTTCTGTGCAGATATAATTTCAATTTTCGATTTATCGTATATGGGCTGAACTACTCGCCCAGATAAAGAGCGCCTTTTATAGTCCCCCTGACTGGAGTAAGCACTTACCTCTCCCGAGTCATTTGCCTCAGTGTAGGAGTAGTCATAAGACAAGTCTGCTTCGGGGAGATATTCCAAATAACCCGTATCTTCTGTATAGATATCAATGGCTTTCTCTTCTTTGACTCTTCTGAACTCCTGATCATAATCAAGCGCAGCAGCAAAATAGTCACCCAGTGGCAGCGAGAAGGAAGATGAACTGTATGCTGCCAAGGCTAATAGCAGCAGACTCCAGAGTGTAACTTTAACGCTCAGTGAAAGACTCATCGACGTATTCCACAAAGTTAGTTAAAAAATACTCGATTACTGGTCGCTTACCAATATTCAAATCAGCAGAAACCGTCATCCCTGCAGACAACGGGATCATTTTTTCCCCGACCTGAATTTCTTGCTCTTGTAACGAAATCTTTATCGGGTACACCCAGCCAACCGCTTCGTCCATCACAGCATCTGCTGAAATAGTCGATACCTCTCCGGCTATAGACCCATATTTGGTGTATTGGAAGCTATCCACTTTGATATTGGCAGACATACCACGTTCTACAAATCCGACATCCAGATTTTTGAGAGAGACATTTGCCTGCAATTCAGTGCCTGAAGGTACAATCACCATTAGAATATCTGCTGGTGTCACTACGCCCCCCACCGTTGTTACTTTGAGCTGAGAAACAACACCATCGACCGGCGAGGTTAGATACCGGTTAGACTCTCTCTCTTTCGCCTTTACTATAGAGAGTTCCAGGCTTTTGATCTTGGAGGCAATATCCTCACGCCCCTCGTGATACTCATATAATTTTGTCGACTTAAAATCTTCCCGCTCTTTATACCCGCTCTGGAGTGTACTCTCTGACTCTCGTAGTTGAGATTCAGCAGCATAATACCTTGCTTGGTCATCAAGAAACCGCCGCTTGGCCTCCAACCATTGATTCCTGGATATACTTCCAATAGAAAATAGTGCCTTCTTCGAGTCAAAATCATCTGAAGATATTGATAGTATGCGTTTGGTTGAATTCAACTCAGTTTTTGCTGATTCAACCGCTAGTTTTCGATTATTAATTTCCTGCTCAATCAAGCTGTATTTATCAACATATGCTTGAAGCTCTTTTCTGTAGACAGATTCCTGATCGGAGCAATAATCACGCCCGGTAGTATCGCTACAACCAACAAGGAATCCACTGTCGATCTGCACACTCTCCATTTCAACAGCAGCAATTAGTTTTTCGTAGCGATATCTTTTTGCAAGGGCCAGATCGTGTTCTAGCTCAACCTGACGCCGATCAGTCTCAGGATCTGTAGGGTCCAGCTCCAGCAATACATCTCCCTTCCTGACACTTTTACCATCAGTTACATGGAGGCGATTAACCTTTGAGGCTTCGAGCGCCTGAACCACTTTGACGCTACCAACAGGTTCGAGCTTTCCCTGTGCAGTAGCTACGACGTCCATTTCTGCAAAAATCGACCAAAGTATCGCGACTGCGAAAAAGGTAAGTATCGTCCAGAGTAGCATTCTGGATGCCCTACTAGGTGGCGTTGCCATAACAGCCAAAACATCTGGTAAGAAATCATGTTCATAGCTGTCTTGACCGACAATTCTTCTTTTAAATGCCTTATAAAATGAAAAGAGGTATTTCATGCAGTAGCCTCTTCAACACCCTTACTCTGCTGAAGGTTATTAAGATAGAAATACCTGCCGCTGCTATTTCTCATCAGCTCGTCATGGCTACCGACCTCTACAATTCGTCCCTTCTCAATTGTGATTATTCGATCACAATTCCGCACAGATGAAAGGCGATGAGCAATGGTGATCACTGTACGCCCTTGAGAGATTTTTCCCATGTTCTGATGTATGACGCTTTCTGATTCGTAATCTAACGCCGAGGTAGCCTCATCAAAAATAAGGATTCCAGGGTTGGTCGCCAGAACTCGTGCAATAGCAATCCGCTGCCTCTGTCCTCCAGAAAGACCTACACCGTTCTCACCAAGAAGGGTGTCGTACCCTTCAGGCAATCCAGAAATAAAGTCATGGGCTCCAGCTAACTTTGCTGCCTGTACAACCCTCTCCATCGGCATAACAGCATCCGATATCGCGATATTATCTCGCACGGACATCTCGAAAAGCTTACTGTCCTGCATGACAACGCCAACTTTACGCCTAAGCCACGCGATGTCGACACCTGAAATGTCAACACCTCCAATTTTGATTGAGCCAAGCTCAGGAATGTACAAACGCTGTAAGAGTTTGCTTATTGTCGATTTCCCGGAGCCGGAGCTACCGACAATGCCAATCGTCTCACCTGGTTTAATATTTATATCAATGTCTCTCAGCACTTCAGGTTTATTCGGTGCATACCGAAAAACCACACCTTTCATTTCGATACCGTGGGATTTAAGATCAGGCTGTTTGGTGCTTTTGCCATATACTTCGGCAGGTGTGTTAATCAGATCTCCGAGTCGATCAAGTGATATTCTGAATTGCTGAAAATCTTGCCACAGCTGAGACAGCCGAAGTATCGGCTGAGCTATCTGCCCAGCAAGCATGTTAAAAGCAATCAGAGCACCAACCGTCAGTTCCTCAGCCATAACTAACTTCGCCCCCTGCCAAAGAAGCAGCGCAGTCACGATCTTTCCAACCACAGAAATAGCCTGAGAGCCGATATTGCTAATTTTAACAACCCGAAATGAAGACGATACGTATTCAGATAACTGCTGATTCCACTTGTTTCTCGTGGACGGCTCAACAGACATCGATTTCAACGTCTCAATGCCAGCAATAGACTCCGTCAAGAACGCTTGATTGGTAGCCCCACGCTGAAACTTTTCTTCAGTTCGTGCTTTAAGTCGAGGGGTAATAACGATAGATATAAGTGCGTAAATGGGTAATGACGCGAGTACAATTAAGGTTAAATCAACACTGTACATCAGCATTACAGCTATAAATATGAAAGAAAACAGTAAATCAATAACCGCAGTCAAAGCATTTCCTGTCAAAAATGACCTTACCGTCTCTAACTCGCGCACTCTGGCAACGATCTGGCCTACAGGCCTGGATGTGAAGAATGAAATAGGGAGACTCATCAGGTGCGAGAAGAGCTTGGCTCCGAGGATGACATCGACCCGGCTAGCCGTGTGTGAGAACAGGTAGTTTCGCAATCCTCCAGTGACTGCCTCAAAAACAGCGATAACTATCAGCGCAAAAACCAAGACATTAAGAGTTGAAACACTGCTGTGCACCAGAACTTTATCCATCACAACCTGAAATACTAAAGGCGTGATGAGAGCAAACATCTGTACAAATATAGAGGCAACAATAACCTCGGAGAGAAGGCCCTTATACTTACGGATAGCTGTTAAGAACCACGACAGGCTGAATTTTACGCCGTCTTCAACTAGTGAATTTTTCTTCTTTACAAGAATGGCTGCGCCTGAAAACTTCGCCCAAAATTGATCTTCACTAAGAACTTCTGGTTTTTGGCCGGGCACCTGCACCAGCACGCCTTCGCTTTCGGACTTTCCAACGACGAAATACTCTCCATCGTTATCTTTTGCAATGAAAGGCACCGGTACTTTGGACAGCCGGTCTTTCTTTACTGATATCCTTCTGGACTTACAATCGTGCGCTTTGATAGCTTTGAGCATCCCAACATCATCAATGTCGGAGCGGCCAGCACAGTACTCATGCCTAACCTGCTCAAGATTCACATTCACTTTGAGGATATGAAGGGTGATAGCGAGAGAAATTAGCCCGCTTGGTATCCTTTCCACTGCATCCATTCGTGACTTTCCAAATTACACAAGGTTACACTTGGCATACATTGTACATTTATTGCGCACCTTGTCTACAACTAAAGCCCAATCCCTACCATCAATGGAAGTTCACGACATATTTCTTAGAGCAGCCTCCCGTTAAGATTAATAGTAGACATAAAAGCTCGGCTAGCAGCGACGCTATAAGTAAAATACCAGATCAGTCTTTACTCAGAATCTTAGCAACACCAAGCCCAATCTCCTGAAATAGCGTGCCCACAACGAGAATCAGACCAATAATGATAAACAGATAAAGCAACACCCGGAACTCCAGAAACTGGGCTATTGCGACCCCTTTCAGATTTCCCCGCCAAAGCACCTTATCTTCATCCTTAACAACCTTATACAAGGTATCTTTGACTTCATTCTTACTGGCGCCAACCAGTGGTTTAAACAGATGAAGTATTAACGGCGAAAATAGTACAGCCGCAACAATATATCCCCAGTACTGTGTCACGCTCTCCCTCGCGCCGCATGCAGCTTTCTATAACTATCAATCAACTTAAGATGACGATCCAGTCCTTCCAGCTTCATGCTCGTTTCCGTCAGACCATAGAAGCGCACCGAACCATCGACGGAACCGACAGCGGCATTTAAACGCTCCTGACCAAACATTCGCGTGAAGTTGTGCAGGTAGTCTTCCAGCTCCAGTTCATCATCCAGTGCGACTTCGAGCACGCAGTTTAATGCCTGATAAAACAGCCCACGCTCAACCGTATTATTATTGTATTGCAGGAAGGTTTCGGTCAGTTCTTTGGCTTCTTCAAGACGATCCAGCGCTAAATAACAAAGCAGCTTTAATTCGAGAATCGTGAGCTGGCCCCAGACAGTATTGTCGTCAAATTCGATACCGATAAGCGTCGTAATATCGGTGTAATTATCGAGTTCGCTTTCTTCGAGGCGCTCAACTAATTCTTCGAGCTGTTCACGAGAAAGGCGATGAAGATTCAGAATATCTTCACGGAAATACAGGGCTTTATTGGTGTTGTCCCAGATCAGATCTTCGACCGGATACACTTCAGAATAATCCGGCACCAGAATACGACACGCAGGCACACCAAGATCGTTGTACGTCGCCATATAGGCTTCTTTGCCGAGGTCTTCAAGAATGCCAAACAGGGCTTCTGCTTCGACGATATTGTTGCGCTGGCCGTTGTCAGTGAAATCCCACTCAACAAAGTCATAATCGGACTTTGCACTGAAGAAACGCCATGAAACGAGCCCGGTTGAATCAATAAAGTGTTCAACAAAGTTATTTGGCTCAGTCACCGCATTACTTTCAAAGGTTGGTGCTGGCAGATCGTTTAAGCCTTCAAAGCTGCGCCCCTGAAGAAGCTCTGTCAGGCTACGCTCGAGTGCAACCTCGAAGCTTGGGTGCGCACCAAACGAAGCGAAGACACCGCCGGTACGTGGGTTCATAAGCGTTACGCACATCACCGGGAACTGACCGCCCAACGAGGCATCTTTGACCAGTACGGGAAAGCCCTGCTCTTCGAGGCCTTTAATACCCGCGACTATCGACGGGTATTTATTTATTACGCTTTCAGGAACATCTGGCAGCGCCAGCTCACCTTCGAGAATTTCACGCTTTACTGCCCGCTCAAAAATTTCAGAAAGGCACTGCACCTGAGCTTCAGCCAGAGTATTACCCGCGCTCATACCGTTACTTAAAAACAGGTTTTCAATCAGGTTAGACGGGAAATACACCGTCTCGCCATCCGACTGGCGAACATACGGAATAGAACAGATACCGCGCTCGACATTACCCGAATTAGTATCGTACAGATGCGAGCCACACAGCTCGCCATCCGGGTTGTAAATATCGAGGCAGTATTCATCCAGAATTTCTTCCGGCAGCTCGTCTTCAGGCCCCGGCTGGAACCACTTTTCATCCGGATAATGCACAAACTCGGCATTAGCAATCTCTTCACCGAAATATTGGTCGTTATAGAAGAAATTACAGTTCAGGCGCTCCATAAATTCGCCCAGCGCAGACGCCAGAGCGCTTTCTTTGGTAGAGCCTTTACCGTTGGTAAAACACATCTGCGAATCCGCATCGCGGATATGCAGCGACCAGACGTTCGGCACGATATTGCGCCACGACGCCACTTCGATCTTCATACCCAGATCCGCCAGCAGGCCAGTCATATTGGCGATGGTCTGCTCCAGCGGCAGGTCTTTACCCAGAATACTGGTGCCTTCGCCTTCCATTTCCGGTGCCTGCAACAGCGCCTGTGCATCTTCGTCGAGGTTTTCAACCACATCAATCTGAAAATCAGGCCCGGTCTGCACCACCTTCTTAACGGTACAACGGTCGATGGAGCGCAGAATGCCAAGACGGTCCTTCTCAGAGATATTCTCTGGCAGCTCTACATCGATTTTGAAAATCTGGTTATAGCGGTTTTCAGGATCAACGATATTGTTCTGGGAAAGGCGGATGTTCTCGGTCGGGATATCCCGCGCCAGGCAGTAAACCTTAACGAAGTAAGCCGCACAGAGCGCAGACGAAGCCAGAAAGTAATCAAACGGACTGGGCGCAGACCCATCACCCTTGTAGCGGATAGGCTGGTCAGTCACCACAGTGAAGTCATCGAATTTGGCTTCGAGACGGAGGTTGTCGAGAAAATTGACCTTGATCTGCATAAGGGCGCACCAATGAAAAGCGGATTCAGGGCGCTATTATCCAGTTTTGAGAGCGGGTGTCGCGGTTGGTTAAATGACAGGCACAAAAAAGGGCCGCCGAAGCGACCCTCTTTATCACTGCTGGATAATCCGGAGATTACACAGAGTAGTACAGATCGAATTCTACTGGGTGAGTAGTATGTTCAACACGGTACACTTCTTCCATCTTCAGATCGATGTATGCTTCGATCATGTCTGCAGTGAACACGTCACCCGCAGTCAGGAAGTCCATGTCTGCTTTCAGGCTGTCCAGAGCTTCACGCAGAGAACCACAAACCTGTGGAATCTTAGCCGCTTCTTCAGCTGGCAGATCGTACAGATCTTTGTCAGCTGCATCGCCAGGGTGGATCTTGTTCTTAACGCCGTCGATACCAGCCATCAGCATTGCTGCGAACGCCAGGTATGGGTTAGCGGTTGGATCCGGGAAGCGAGCTTCAATACGCTTGCCTTTTGGAGACGCAACGTAAGGAATACGGATAGAAGCAGAGCGGTTACGGGCAGAGTATGCCAGCATCACTGGAGCTTCGAAGCCTGGGATCAGACGCTTGTAAGAGTTAGTAGACGGGTTGGTGAACGCGTTCAGTGCTTTAGCGTGCTTGATGATACCGCCGATGTAGAACAGAGCAGTTTCAGACAGACCCGCGTAGCCGTCACCAGCGAACATGTTTTCGCCGTCTTTCCAGAAGGACTGGTGAACGTGCATACCAGAACCGTTATCACCAACGATTGGCTTAGGCATGAAGGTAGCAGTCTTGCCGTATGCGTTTGCAACGTTGTGAACAACGTACTTCAGAATCTGAACTTCGTCAGCTTTCTTAACCAGAGTGTTGAACTTAACGCCGATTTCGTTCTGACCAGCGTTTGCCACTTCATGGTGGTGTACTTCAACGTCCTGACCAACAGCGATCAGGGTGTTACACATAGCAGCACGGATGTCGTGCAGGCTGTCTACTGGTGGTACTGGGAAATAACCGCCTTTAACGCGTGGACGGTGACCCAGGTTGCCGCCTTCTACTTTAGAAGCAGTCGCCCATGCACCTTCGTCAGAGTTGATTTTCACGAAGCAGCCCTGCATGTCAGCGCCCCAGGTGATGTCGTCAAAGATGAAGAATTCTGGCTCTGGACCAAAGAAAGCAGTGTCACCCAGACCGGTAGACTGCAGGTATTCTTCAGCGCGCTTAGCAACAGAACGTGGATCACGCTCGTAGCCCTGCATAGTAGAAGGCTCAACAATGTCACAACGCAGGATCAGGGTAGCGTCTTCAGTGAACGGGTCCAGGAAGCAAGTAGAATCGTCTGGCATCAGGATCATGTCAGATTCGTTAATACCTTTCCAACCAGCGATAGAAGAACCGTCAAACATCTGGCCAGTTTCGAAGAAATCTTCGTCAACGTATGAGGCAGGGATGGTTACGTGCTGTTCTTTACCCTTGGTGTCAGTGAAGCGCAGGTCAACCCACTTCACGTCATTTTCTTTGATCAGATTCAGAGTGTTCTCTGACATTGTTTTTCTCCAGATGCTGGTTCAAATGAGTTCGGGGGATCACCCCGGCTTACCATGCTCACAGATAGAGCAATTAGTGTGCCATTTTGGACACCCTGCTAACCCTTGAAAATACTGGGCCCAGGGAACGAACACACACCTTATTTGCACCACTTTTGTGCATATATAACAATATTTGCACCAGTTTGGTTCAATCGGATTTCTACAGCTGGTCTGCGTATGCAAGCCCGCACATTATAGGTTCACTGCCCACCCGCCGTATATGCTCTTTGGTGCAAAACGCAGGCTTTTTTGATCTGGCCCAACATGGGCTGAACGTCAGCAATGACATATGGAAAAACTTCACCCATACAATCAAAGAAATATCCCGGATCTGGGGTGATTCAGGTATACTCCGCGCTCAAATTTTAACCGGCTCCTGACCCTGCCATCGCAGAGCCCTCAGGTGCTCACAATACTGAAGGCAACTGTTGTGATCGAGAATCTCAGAAATATCGCCATCATCGCCCACGTTGACCACGGTAAAACTACCCTGGTTGATAAACTGCTTGAACAGTCAGGCACTCTGGATCGCAACCAGGGCGGCGAGCGCGTGATGGACTCCAACGATCAGGAGAAAGAGCGCGGGATTACCATTCTGGCGAAAAACACCGCCATCAAATGGAATGACTACCGCATTAACATCGTAGACACCCCTGGACACGCCGACTTCGGTGGCGAGGTTGAACGCGTAATGTCTATGGTGGACTCTGTATGTCTGCTGGTAGACGCGGTAGATGGCCCGATGCCTCAGACCCGCTTCGTAACCCAGAAGGCATTCGAGCGCGGCCTGCGCCCTATCGTTGTTATCAACAAAATCGACCGTCCGGGCGCACGCCCTGACTGGGTAATGGACGAGATCTTCGATCTGTTCGACCGTTTGGGCGCAACCGAAGAACAGCTCGATTTCCCGGTTATCTACGCCTCAGCTCTGAACGGTATTGCTGGTGATGATCCGGACAATATGGCTGACGACATGACCCCTCTTTTCCAGATGATCGTGGACCACGTACAGCCGCCAGCAGTTGAAATTGATGGCCCGTTCCAGATGCAGGTTTCTGCTCTGGATTACGACAGCTTCGTCGGCGTTATCGGTGTGGGTCGTATTACCCGCGGCAAACTCAAACCCGGCACCGACGTTCAGCTGATTGATATCGACGGCAAGATCCGCAAAGGCCGTATTCAACAGGTGAAGGGCTTCCACGGCCTGAACCGTGTCGATGTTGCTGAAGCAACTGCAGGTGACATCGTCTGTATCTCTGGTATCGATGGTCTGAATATTTCCGACACCCTGTGTGCAGTTGGTAATGTCGAAGCTCTGCCGCCACTGTCTGTTGATGAGCCAACCGTAAGCATGACCTTCCAGGTGAACGATTCTCCGTTCGCTGGTAAAGAAGGTAAGTACGTGACTTCACGGAACATCAAAGACCGCCTGGAGCAGGAACTCATCCACAACGTAGCTCTGCGCGTTGAAGACGGCGAGACTCCTGAAAAATTCAAAGTATCCGGGCGTGGTGAACTGCACCTGTCTGTACTGATTGAAACCATGCGTCGCGAAGGCTTCGAAATGGCGATCGGTAAACCGGAAGTTGTACAGAAAGAAGTTGATGGCGTACTGCAGGAACCGTACGAGCAGGTCGTGATCGACATCGAAGAAGAGCACCAGGGCTCTATCATGGAAGAGATGGGTAACCGTCGTGCCGAAATGACCAACATGGTCCCGGACGGCAAAGGCCGCGTTCGTCTGGAGTTCATTGCTCCTGCACGTGGTCTGATCGGTTTCCGCGGTCTGTTCCTGACCCTTACCTCTGGCTCAGGCATCCTGACCAACGTCTTCGATCACTACGGTCCGGTTCAGGCGTCTCTTGGTGCTACCCGACACAATGGTGTACTGGTATCCATGGTCGCTGGTAAGGCTCTGGCTTATGCACTGTTCACACTGCAGGATCGTGGTCGCCTCTTTATCGGCCCTCAGACTGAAGTGTACGAAGGTATGATCGTTGGCCTGCACAGCCGCGACAACGATCTGGTGGTTAACCCAACCAAAGCGAAGCAGCTGACCAACGTCCGTGCATCTGGTACTGACGAAGCCCTGACCCTGACTCCATTTGTGCGTCACACACTGGAACAGGCTCTGGAGTTCATTGAAGACGACGAACTGGTTGAAGTAACACCAACCAGCATCCGTCTGCGTAAGAAGCTGTTGACCGAAAACGAGCGTAAGCGTGCTAAGCCAAAGAAAAGCGCATAAGCTTTTTTAAGGCTCACAAAAAACCCGGCCGATGCCGGGTTTTTTTATGCTTGTAGATTCATTATGGATTCCCGCCTACGCGGGAATGACAGTGCGCATGTCATTTCCGCGAAAGTGGAAATCCAACGATATGACAGCAATAAAAAAGGCCGCATAAGCGGCCTTTTTTGTTACTCACTGATTCTGACTGATCAGATGTCGTCGATAGACTTCAGTGGGTAATTTGCTGGCAGCGGACCAGCCGCTGAACCGGTATCAATCGCCGCTTGCGCTACAGCAGTAGAGACTGCACCCAGCAGACGGGAATCAACCGCTTTAGGGATGATGTACTCACGACCGAATTCCAGAGAATCCAGACCGTAAGCATCCAGCACTTCCTGAGTCACTGGCTCTTTCGCCAGGTCAGCCAGCGCCTTAGCAGCAGCCAGTTTCATTTCTTCGTTGATACGCTTAGCGCGAACGTCCAGTGCACCACGGAAGATGAATGGGAAGCCCAGTACGTTGTTTACCTGGTTAGGGAAGTCAGAACGGCCAGTTGCCATAATGGCATCAGGGCGTGCTTCTGCTACTACGTCTGGCATGATTTCTGGAACCGGGTTCGCACAAGCGAAGATGATTGGGTTCTCAGCCATGGTTTTGATCTGTTCGCCAGTCACCATGTTCGGACCAGACAGACCCAGGAAGATGTCAGCACCATCCAGAGCATCGTCTACAGTGCGCTTGTCTGTGTCGATTGCGAAGCCAGCTTTGTACTGGTTCAGATCGTCACGACCAGAGTGGATCACACCTTTACGGTCACACATGAAGATGTTTTCTGGCTTCATGCCTGCCAGGATCAGCAGTTTAGAACACGAAATTGCCGCAGCACCTGCACCCAGTACTGTCATCTTAACGTCTTCGATCTTCTTACCGACGATCTCCAGCGCGTTCAGTACACCGGCCACAGTTACGATCGCTGTACCGTGCTGGTCATCGTGGAATACCGGGATGTCACACTGTTCGATCAGAGTGCGCTCAATTTCAAAGCATTCTGGCGCTTTAATATCTTCGAGGTTGATACCGCCAAAGGTATTTGCAATGCGACGAACGGTGTCGATAAACGCCTGCGGGCTTTCTGACTCAACTTCGATATCGATGGAGTCAACACCAGCAAAGCGCTTGAACAGCAGGCTCTTGCCTTCCATAACTGGCTTGGAAGCCAGCGGGCCCAGATCACCAAGACCCAGAATGGCAGTGCCGTCAGAGATTACAGCGACGAGGTTACCTTTCGCTGTGTACTTATAAGCATTCTCAGGATCTGCGGCGATTTCCTTGACCGGCTCAGCCACACCCGGGCTGTATGCCAGTGACAGATCACGCGAAGTCTGAGCTGGCTTGGTCAGCTCGACACTGATTTTTCCTGGCTTAGGAAATTGATGGTAATCCAGAGCCGCTTGTTTGAAATCTTCTGACATAGTGCTCGTCCAGTTTTCGTCGCTTTTTTTGTGTTGTGTAGTCACTGACACCGCTATTCCCGGCAGCGCAGAGACAAAGGCCGTACTTGATAACAAAAAACTGGTCAAACTTCCAGCAAAATCCACCACAAAAGGTGATTTAAGTCAGCTGCCACGCGGCTTCGGAGTGTTTTCGGGGTTCAGGGGCAGGCGCAGCGTAACTTTGAGCCCGGGCGCGACGTTTTCAGCGATGACCAGCCCACTATGCAGCTCGGTGATCCGTTTCACCAACGCGAGGCCAATACCGTATCCGCCGGCGGCGTGGTCTCGCGCACTGTCGACCTGAGTGAAAGCGTCAAAGATCCGGCCAAGCTCCTCCTCCGGAACACCGGGCCCCTGATCCTGCACCGATATGGACGCTACGCCATCCCGCACATCACAACCCACCAGCAGATCTCCCCCTTCGGGAGAGAAGCGGATCGCGTTACGCAGAATATTATCGAACGCCCGCTCGACCAGCAGCCAGTCCCAATCGGCATCAACGGCACCCGACGACCAGTGCCTGCGTACCGTCAGCCCTCTGCTGCGACACTCGATGTCGGCATCGTCCAGCCATTCGGTCAACCGGCCTTTCAGATCGTCACTCTCGATCAGAAGCTCTGTCTCATCCTGTTGCTGCAGACGAGCAAGGTCCAGCATCTGGCCAATCAGGTTATCAACCTGCCCAACCGCTCTCTCAATCCGGTCGTGTTCAGCAACCAGCACATCGTTGGTATCTTTCTTCCGGGCAATGGCCAGTGCGATCTGCAGACGGGTAAGAGGTGAACGTAACTCATGAGACACATCGCGCAGCAGCTGCTGGTGACTGTGAAGCAGACTCTGAAGAGACGCCGCCATACTGATCACTTCGTCCGTCAGGGCGCCAATTTCATCATGCCTGCGGTAACTGTCACTGAGCGCGGTCATATCGAAATCCCCACCGGCCAGCCTGCGCACCGCACGCTGAAGCCGCAGAACAGGTCGCGTCAGAGTCCAGGCAAGGAGGAAACACAGTAAGGTCACCACCACGGCCATAACGACAGGAACCACCCAGCGGTCTTCTTCCTGCAGAATGTACTGCATATCTTTGCGGGCCACGGCAACGTAGATATAACCACCGCGTGTCACCGGGCCAATCATCAGATAGCCATCATCCTGACCCCAGAGGATTTCTGATTGTTCTGCCGCCGCGTCAGCGAACTGTTCAAGGTCGTGTGGCAGCTGCCCGATACTGTCGATGGGAGTAATCACCAGATTCCAGCCCGGGCGCAAACGCCTCCACAGCCGGCGTTCTTCTGCCAGTACCGGACGTTGATTTTCAATCAGCAGAGCGAGGTGCCTGACCTCCTGAGGTGTCGCCGTACGGTAGTAGTTGTCCTCAAGCCAGAGGATGGTCCCCACGGCAGCGCCCATCGCCAGAATAACGATCGACCAGAACCAGAGAAAAATGCGCAGGAAAAGTGAACGATACCAGCGGACCATCAGCGATCGCCCCGCTGGGAAATGTCAGACAGAAAAATCACACGCGAACCAACAGGTAGCCGCGCGAACGCACCGTTTTGATCCAGTCAGAATCATCAGGACGCTTACCCAGTTTCTTACGCAGATTACTGACGTGCATATCGATCGAACGGTCATAGGCCATCAACTGACGTCCGAGCGCCGCCAGTGACAGAGTGTCTTTATCCACCAGCTCACCCACATGCTCCATCAGACACTGCAGAACACCAAATTCAGCGCCAGTCAGAGGTAACTCTTCTCCCGAACGTGTAGCGCTGCGCGTTGCCGGGTTCAGCACCAGCTCACCCACCTCAAGAAGCTGACTGGCCGCGGCCTGCGGGTCTGAAGACATATCAATACGCCGGAACAAGGCTTTAATGCGCGCCATCAGTTCATGATGATGATATGGCTTGGGAATATAGTCGTCGGCACCGTGCTCAAGCCCCAGCACCCGATCGACACTTTCACCCCGTGCGGTCAGCATAATGACCGGTATCGAAGACTTACGGCGCAGTTCCTTCAGTACTTCAAATCCATTCAGTTTGGGCAACATAACGTCGAGCAGAATCAGGCTGTAGTTACCGGATAACGCCTGTTCCAGACCCGTTTTACCATCCTGGACTGCAGTCAGCTCAAAGCCTTCCATTGCCAGGTATTCTTTGAGCAGTTCGCCCAGTTCCAGATCGTCATCGATCAGCAGTACGGATTTCATAATTCACCTCTGACATCAGAGTACCTCTGGCCCGAAAAGCCGCCCAGAGCGATTTACCCTTTTTTACTCTTAACCACCCGAGCTGACTCAGCCCTACTGATCCAGCAGCGTCGCCAGCCAGTGGGTACGTTCATTCACTTCGAGAGCGATCTTGACTACCATGGTCAGCGGTATCGACAGCAACATTCCCACCGGCCCAAGCACCCATCCCCAGAACACCAGAGAGAGGAACACCACCAACGTCGACAGACCCAGTGTGCGTCCCATCATTTTCGGCTCAACAATATTACCGAAAAAGGTATTGGCGATAACGTAGACCGCCGCAGTCAGCGCTGCTTCGCCCACACTCAACTGAATCAAAGCCACCAGCACCGCCGGAACCGCTGCGATAATGGAACCGATATTCGGGATGTAGTTCAGCAGAAACGCGACCAGAGCCCACATTGCAGCGTAATCGACACCAATCACCCAGAGTGCCACACCAATCGTCGCGCCTGTCATCAGCGACACCAGAGTCTTAATCACCAGGTACTTCTGCACCAGCTGAGAAAAGCGAGAAAAATGCTGAACAGCCTGCGTTTTGTCCCCAAGCGCACGGCGCAGCTTTTCAGGAAAGCCGGCGGCCTCCAGAAGAATGAAGATAACGGTAAACAGAATCAGAAAGGTATTAGCCAGCACACCACCCAGGCCATTAAACACATTGGCGACCATTTTCATGACCGCACCCGGGTTCACGTATTCGCGCAGGACATTGTCAGAAACATCAATGCCATTGGCCTGCAGCCAGGCAACCGACTGGTCGACCAGTGCCTGAAGTTTACTCTCATAGAGGGGCATATCCTGATAGAAGGCATTGATTGTTCGCCCAACAAAGGTTGCCAGAATCGTCCCGAACAGCAGAAAGCCCACCAGGATAAGAAGCACAGCTGCAATTTCAGGCACCCGGTGCCGCGTCAGCCAGCGCATCACAGGCGCGCTCAGGATGGCGATAAAGATAGAAAGCAGGAAAGGGATCAGGATACTCGCGGCGCTTTTCACACCCGCGATGACGATCACAAACGCCGCCGCAATCAGGAAAATATTGGTATGAAGGCGGGTCTCTGGTTGATTCATGGAGCACGTCCTGTCTGCAAAGTGCCTGTACGATACCCGACTCCAAAGAACACGCCAAGGTAGCTTGCATTACGCTGCATTTTGCGTAGAATCGCGGCCTCTTCTGTGCGGAAGTGGCGAAATTGGTAGACGCACTGGATTTAGGTTCCAGCGCCGCAAGGTGTGAGAGTTCGAGTCTCTCCTTCCGCACCACTTACTCTCTCTGAGTAAGGAACTCCTCTGTGCTTTTATATCATCCCTGACATTTGTCCCAAGTTGCCCTCTGAAATCTGGCTCTATCTGTCTCATAATATCGCCTAAGAACAAAGATACGCCGGGAAGCATTATGAAACGCAAACCTATACCAGCAAGCCGCATTGGCCTTGGAATAGCGACCACGATGATTGGTGCGCTAGTGCCTCTTAGCAGTCACGCACTCGAAAAGCAGTTCGTTTCTTTCAAACAGACACAGGTTACCCCGTTTGGTGACGAAGACTCTGTTGTTTTTCCTGGTGACAGCGTGACGTTTGATTCGACCACCTTCACCGAGCTCACATACTCCAGTCCCACCAGCAAGAAATTCTCTGTTGAGATATCTGCGCTCCTCGATGCAGAGAAAGAAATCGATCAGCTCAAGGCTATCTTTAACTGGGGAGGCATCATGCTGGTCACCAGCCAAGGCTCTATCAAAGGGCGTTTTTCAGAGACTGACGAAGCAAGATTTCCCGGAAATCAGGATCCTGACGATCTGTTTCAGACGCTGCTTCCGGAAGATCCGGAGTTCGACGGTAAGTCTCAGTTTCTCGCAGTGGGGGTACAACGCTACGGCGATCGTTATGTTGGAATCGGCTATGAGAAAAACGTATTTCCGGTCATTCTCGACGTAGATACAAATCAGAATTCTGAATTTGGCTTTAACCCCCGCACAGGCGAGTTTGAAAATCACAACGATGAGGGTAATTATCCTTACCAGGCGATCGACGCAGAAGGCACAATTGAAACGCTGGGTCTTTGGCTTCGCGTTGATTCACTGAAGAACAGTTTCGATAAAGTAGCGAGGACGGGAAAGCGGGATGTTGGCCTCTTCCTGGACCTTGATATGCTTCTTGGATTTTCGACCTATACACCGGGCGATCAGGTCGAAACTGACTATGAGAATGCAACCCAACAGGTTGCAGCCGATACTGGCAACCCCGGAGAAGGCACGGCGCTGAACGTCTCTGGAGCCACTTCTCTATTGTCAATCAGCAGCACTTATGGCGTTGGATTTCAGGCCGTCGCTCCGGTTGCTGACTACATCATTGGCGCGAGCCTTGGAGTAGAGGGAACAATCAACACTTACGCCTTTGAATCCGACTATGACACAGGCCCTGGTGTTGAGGCGGAGTATGGATCTGAAAGTTTCTACGCAACCTACGGAATATTTTTCCGGGTTGCTGGCGCGTTCTGACTTCACCCAGAACCAGAAACCGCCTTACTGTGGGATTAATCAAATTTAAAGGATTAATCCCATGGCTTTCCCTACCGCAGTTAACGATCAGATCACAGATTCCGTCACTCAAAGCAACGTGAAAGTCATTGCTGATGCACCCGCAGTGGCGATGAGTAACATCTACCAGGCAACGGCTCAGGCGCTTTCTAACGCGGCGCACAATGCCACCACAGCCCAGCAGCAGACATCCGTGACCGCACAAGCGGCTCTTACTCAAGGTATTGCAACCCTTTACAGCATCGACACGGCAAGTACAGCGGCCCAGTTCGAAAAAAGTAACTCGTCCAATGTGAAAACCACTGCAGATAACAATAAAAGCTGCCATACAGAAAAAGACCCGCATGAGTCCATTAATGGGGACACGTCTGCCCCCGCCAACCAGACTGCGGAGATCGGAGACTCACTCAAGCAACAGACCGAAGCCCTGACCGCCGGCAATGAAGAGATACAGCAGGATATTAAGGAATCGATCGAAGCGGCCATAACATTCGCTCTCGATAGCAACCTCGGGTCTGCGGACCGCTTCAATCATGCCGTGCGTGAAGTGATGGACGCCTTTGTAAGTTCACTACAGGCAATCGCCGAGAGTGAGCACAAGAGCGCAATGAATACAGTAAAAATGGCAGCGACCATTCAGACTCTGCAAGCGATGCTGGCGTTTCCTGATAAGCATGATCAGTATGCAAAAATACTGGAGACGGTGCGGGGCTTATAGCTCTGCTCCTCCCATTAAATGCCCTCAAGCAAGATCTTCAATATCCAAAACAGTGGCAGACGGATAAGGGATGAATCACATCAGAATTGTCTGGAGGTTTCATTCAGATAAATGAAAACAGCATTTTCCCCTCCACCGACTTTACAAGCAGCTACCCGGTGACAGGACCAGGAATCACGGAACCTGTCTGCCATTGCTCGCCATCCGACCTTAGTATCTACCCTCGTCCCTTCTTCTGACTGACATGCGCCGCTACAATAGCGTCACACGTTATTCCTCGATGGGCATCCATGACCGGCCTTCTGATACTTCTGCTGTTCCTAGTAGCAGGGAACTTAATCCAGGCGCAGTTCACTCTGCCTGTTCCCGGCTCCATCATCGGCATGCTGCTGTTGCTGTTTTTTCTGGTACTTCGGGGACGAACGCCCTCCAGTCTGACGGACATCAGTAAGACACTCTCTCCCTTACTGCCATTATTTATTATTCCGGTGAGCGTAGGCATTGTGACGCAGAAAGCGCTGCTCGAAGAAAACGGGGTCGCGCTGTTAGTCATTCTTGCCGTCAGTCTGATTCCCGGTGCTTTGGTCTGTGCGTTCATCATGAACTGGAAGAGGAAGAGCTGATGTTCAGTCAACTGCTGCAGATGCCACTGTTCTGGGCGACTCTGACCATAGCGGCATTTATCATCGGGCAACACCTCTACCGGCTGTTAGGTAACAGCGCATTTCTACCACCGATTCTCACCGGCATTATTCTGGTGTCTGCGGTATTAGAGGCCACCGGCGTGCCCTTTGAAACCTATATGGAAGGTGGCCAGTATCTGCATCTGATGCTGGGCCCAGTGGTCGTCATGTTGGCCGTGCCCCTCTATCAGTTTATCCATGCAATGAAGAAGGAATGGCTGCGTATTTCACTGGCCATCACTCTGGGCAGCGGAACAACAGTGGGGCTGGCCGTTATTCTCGCAGATATCTGGATCGGGGATCTGGCCGTCACTGCGACGATGGCGACGAAATCGGTAACCACTCCGGTAGCCGTTACCCTCAGCGAGCAGTTGGGTGGTATCAGTGCTCTGGCGTCAGCCTTCGTGATTATCACTGGCGTTTTCGGCGCTCTGATCATTCCGCCGCTGCTGAAAACCGCCAGGATGGACAGTCCTGCGGCCATGGGGCTTAGTCTTGGTGTATGCGCTCATGCCGTCGGCACCAGCCGCGCCATTGAACTTGGTACTCAACAGGCGGCATACTCGGCCATGGCTATGACACTTACTGCGACACTACACGCCCTGGCGCTGCCCTGGCTGGTATAGGATGGATATGAAAAACGCTCTGCGCAAAATCTTCTCACCGATTCTCAATATCTTTGAAAACAGCAAAGATGAATATGCTTACAAGCCGTCTCATCGCACCATCCTGATTGTGGTCGGCACGCTTTTTCTCGTTCTCGCGGGTGCAGGGGTGTTTATTGCCATTGCTGCAGCACAGCCCGGGGGCGCCTTCCCTGCAGTGGTATTTGGCGTGATTGGTTCTGTCTGCCTGATCGTTGGCTGCCTTGGCAGTGACAAGGCCGTCGCCAATATGTGGAAAAGCCGCTGAGCCACCGCTCTGCGGCAGGACGTCAACCGACGGGTACGGTCGCCGCGAAAGATTCCGCACGGGAGATTTCTGATAACCAGAGTTCCAGCTCTGGCGCTGACTCCCGCCAGTCATAATCCGGGTGACGGAAATCCAGATAATCAAGCGCACAGGCCAGTGATATTTCAGCCATACTGCCAAACGCAGTGCGCAGGCGGGAAACTTCATAGCGCTCAATAAACGCCAGGGTACGGTTCAGTGCACCGTACCAACGCTCCTGCCAGAGGTCCGAGCGCTGCTCTTCAGGGCGCAGACTCTCCATCACCAGCGCGACCGCCGCATCCATCAGACCATCCGCCAGCGCCTGTACCCGTTCAACGGTATCAATATCCATATACGACGGGTCGTGCAATTCAGGTCCGGCAGGAGCCATACGCTGCAGAAACTGACAGATGACCGGACTGTTAACCACCATCTGCCCTGCATCGGTCAGTAAACAAGGGACCTTACCCAGAGGGTTAGCGTCACTCACCTGTTCTGCGTTGCGCAGAGGGTGCGCTATTTCCAGCGTAATCTGATCACGCAATCCCAGCTCCATCGCGGTAATCAGTACCTTACGCGCAAAGGGAGAGGTGGTGGAATAAATAAGTGTCATCATAAAAAAACTCCTTTTACAGTTGTCCGTGCTAACAGGTTCAGCGATTTAACCAGCGATCATCTAACAGTGTTCGACCGACAATGACGGCAACGATACCGCCCAGCAGATTCGCCGCAAGCTCTGCAGCAAAAACGGAACGCTCTTCCAGCAGATAACCCAGCCCCCAGGCAACCGGCACCATAAAGAGTACCACCCGGGCAACGGACTGCAGCAAGGCATAGTTTGCCCGGTCGGTCGCATTCAGGGCACCGTTTACGACAATCAGTGCACCAAAGCCTGCATACCCCCAGACGGAGATAATGAGGTAGGTCGACATTGAATCGATAATGATTCTGTCGTCTGTAAAAATTCCGGCCAGCGATTCCCGCCAGCAGACCATCAGTGTGCCTGCTACCAGTCCGTATACCAGACAGAAAGCGAGCGACAACCAGAGCGCCCGCCGTGCCCTATCGCCATACCCGGCTCCCCAGTTCTGCCCGACAATACCGCCAATGGAGCTGGATAACGCCAGCAGAGGAACCGTCGCCAGGCTCTGAAGTCGCCCGCCCGCTCCGAATGCTGCAACGGCGGCATCACCGTACTGGGCCACCATAGCGGTCAGAACAGACAGGCCCACCGGATTCACTGAATTTGATATCGCCGCCGGAGCACCAACCCGCACAAGTGCCCCAAGATCGTGCTTCGGATGCGCATTCTTCAGTGCCGTCAGCGATAATCCGACACGACTTCGTGACGTAAAAATCAGGGCCAGCATCGCGGCCAGAGTCCAGCCCAGAATGGTTGCATATGCGGCACCCTGCATACCGAAACCTTCAAACAGCCCGGCACCAGTAATCAACAGCGGGTCAAGGATAAGGTTCGCCAGCGCCATCACAATCAGGAGTACCGAGGCTTTGCCTGCCATCCCCTGTGCCCGCAGTGCGCCATTCCCCGCCATGTTGATCAGCAACATAGGAAACCCGAACGCAAACGGCAGCATGTAAGAATCAATCAGCGGCAACAGATCCGGCGACGCATTCATCAGCTCGAACAACGGGCGCCGGAACAACAGCAACAGAAGTGTAATGACCACACCAAACACAGTCGCAGCGACCACACCCAGCGCCACCAGGCTTCGCGCCCGCTCGGTCGCCCCGGCACCTAACGCACGGGCGACAACCGAAGCAATCGCAGCAATAACACCAACCCCCAGCGAAGACAGCGCAATGATGACAGGAAAAATAAAGCTGACGGCCGTGAGCGGGTCATCACCCAGCTGACCGATAAAGTAGGCATCGACCAGCCCGACCGACATGATCGCAAGAATGCCGACCACCATAGGCATCGTCTGTTGAAACAGGTGGCGT
Source organism: uncultured Thalassolituus sp. (assembly GCF_950066645.1). Lineage (GTDB taxonomy): Bacteria > Pseudomonadota > Gammaproteobacteria > Pseudomonadales > Oceanobacteraceae > Thalassolituus. The sequence continues at coordinate 173,430 of NZ_CATMFB010000003.1, forward strand.
CCGACAGACCCTCGGGTCAATGCCGCTCCTTCTACACTCATAACTAACCGGAAATAAGAAACAGGAATGGCACACTAGCACAAAGCGGTTCATATAGTTGCAGCGAGCGTATCAGACACACGGTTCCACGGCCGTAAACAATGACCTACAAGGATGCCAGGTGACGTTAAAAGACCAATGGTTTTATGTGGAAGTAAGCATTCGGGACAGTATCTGCAATAACAAGGTCTCTGCCATTGACTGCTCTTACGCGACAAAAGAAACTCCGGAGACCGTCCAAAGGGATCGGATCCCCTTCGAAAAGGAGCCGTCATGAAACACTTTTTCTCCTCTCTCATTCTTTCTGGCGCCATACTCTCAGGCGTAGCACTGCCAGCCACCAGCCATGCCGAGTACTATCTCGGTGAAATTATCTGGGTAGGATTCAACTTCTGCCCTCGCGGTAGCTCTCCTGCCGATGGTCAGCTATTGGCGATTTCGAGCAATACCGCTTTGTTTTCTCTCTACGGGACACTGTATGGCGGCGATGGCCGGACTACTTTCGCGCTCCCCGACTTACGCGGCAGAGCAGCCATTCATACGGGCAATGGGCCAGGGCTGACGCAAAGGAGAGAGGGACAGGAATACGGTGCAGAGAGCGTGACACTGACAACTAACCAGATGCCGGTTCACTCCCACACCATTGGCTCAGCATCCGCCACTCTCAAAGCCAACGCTTCCACTGATGAACTGAGCAGCAACACTCCGGCTCCGGAAAATGCCGTACTGGCCAATGGTCAACGTGCGGCGGTTTACAGTCCAGCACCTGCTGATACCGACAATATGAAGGCCATGGATTCATCCAGTATTACGCTCTCCGGTTCGACAGGGACGTCTGGCGGTAATTATCCCGTGTCTGTATCACAACCATCGGCGGTCATCCGGGCCTGTGTGATCACCAGCGGCATCTTCCCTTCCCGTAGTTGAGGGCGCACCTATGAAATCTGTACTGGTTGTCTCTCTGGCTCTGTTCGCAAGCAACGCTGTTGCTGTGACCGAAGATTTTACTTCAGCCACCTGGTTGCATCACGAAGATCTCGGCAACAATGTGGTCGCTGGCGATCTGAGGATCGAAGTCCCAGTCGGAGCCAGCCTGAAAGGTGTGCGAGAGCCATTTGCACTCCAACCCGGATACGATCCAACCCGTCCAGCCACTGTCCTGATGATCACCCCTGACAGCGGCGCTGTCTTCAGTGTGCAACGCGTCGGCCTGACCGACCTGTTTGGCATGGACATGGAAACCATCATGATTGCGGGGTTCCGCGATGGCGAACTGATTTCAAGCCAGAGCGCGGGGCCGCTCTGGCAGGATGTTACGATGAGCGGACTGGAGGTTGTGTTATCGGGTTTCAACTCAATTGATCGGCTGACGCTCTCAAGCGACGTACTCAATATTGACGACAGCGATGTCCATTTCTTTCTCGAGAGCGTCACCTACGACCTGACGACAGACGTCACACCCGACACACCCAGTCCATCGCCTGAGAACCCTGACAACCCGACGAACAACGCCGCTGACGACGAAGATGATTCATCCGGCGGCAGCATGGTTTGGGCACTATTAGCCAGCGCCCTGCTATTCCGCCGCCGCTCAGTCTAACGCCTGTCCTTCAAACCGTCCGGCCAGATACTCCGTTGCCAGTGCAAGGGCCGCGATCGCGCGGCCTTCGTTACACTCGTCAGACGCATACAGCGCAGGTAAGTCAGCCAGCTTCCACGGGACGAGTTCCAGCGGCTCTGGCTCATCACCTTCGAGCTTCGATGGATACAGATCCCTCACCAACACCACGTCGATGCCGCCCCGCATGTAGCTGGGTGACAGGCTCATTTTCTTGAGATAGACAAACTCCCGCGCAGCAAAACCAATTTCTTCCTGTAATTCCCGGTTGCAGGCATCGCGCATGGATTCACCGAGATCGATTGCCCCCTTGGGAAGCGTCAGCGTGTAGTCTTCAACACCACCACCGTATTCCCGGATCAGAGCAACGGTTTCATCGTCGAGCAGGGCAACCATCATCACAGCACCACTGCCACCAGGCACCAGACGCTCGTAGGTCCGCTCTACGCCATTACTGAAGCGCAGATCAATCGACTCAACCCGGAACAGGCGACTTTCAGCAACAATGTGGCGCTGCAGAATCTCAGGTTTTTTATGAGGTTTTTTATCCATGTCAGCCCTGTTTTAATAGTGGTAAATCGCTGTGACCAAAGAGTATACCCTTATGAGCCTGCCTGATTGGCAAGAAATTGATACCGTGTTGCTGGATATGGACGGCACCCTGCTGGACCTCCACTTCGATAACTTTTTCTGGCTGGAGCACCTGCCGGGTAAGTACGCCGAGCATCATGGGCTGAGTGAAGAAGAAGCCCTCGCAGAACTGAACAAAAGCTTTGTCGGGCTGCGCGGCACCCTCAACTGGTACTGCCTGGACTACTGGACTGAGCTGACGGGCTTACCTGTCGCTGAACTGAAAAAAGATGTTCAGGAACGTATTGGCTTCCGCCCTCACACGAAGGATTTTCTGGCCCGCCTGAAAGACATGGGAAAACGCACCGTCATCGTGACCAATGCACACCGTGACAGCGTGGACCTGAAGATGGAACGCACCGGACTCGACCAACTCGTCGACCGCGTCATCAGCTCGCACGATTATCAGGAACCAAAAGAAAGTCAGGCGTTCTGGGACCACCTGCACCGGGAAGAAAGCTTCAATCCGGCGCGCACACTACTGATTGACGACAGTCAGGCTGTGTTAGAATCGGCAGAGAAATGGGGTATCCACTGGCTGCTTACGATTTACCATCCGGACAGTCAGAAAGCACCGAACACAGACAGTCGCTTTCCGGGTATCCATCACTTTGATGAAATTAAGTTCTGAAACGAATTCTGCATTGGCAGGGCGCATGAGCGAACAGACACAGAAAATCCGACTCGACAAATGGCTCTGGGCCGCACGATTTTTTAAGACTCGTGCTCTAGCCAAAGGCGCAATCGAAGGCGGCAAGGTGCATTACGAAGGTCAGCGCTGCAAAGTGAGCAAAACCGTCGATGTGGGCGCGAAGCTGACGATCCGACAGGGCTTTGATGAAAAGATCATCGTCATTAAGGCACTCTCTGAACAACGTAAGGGAGCCCCCGAGGCACGCCTGCTCTACGACGAAACCGCCGAAAGCATCAAAGCACGCATGGATCAGGCTGAACACCGGCGGATCATCCGTGCGTCTCAGGCCGCCCCCGATCACAAACCCAACAAAAAAGAGCGTCGCGACATGCGCCGCTTTGAACAACACCAGGACTACTAATGAGCAACAGCGCCGACTCTCTGCAACGGTTCAGCTTTGATCACACCGCAATCCGGGGTGAATTAACCCACCTCAACACCAGCTACCGCGATGTCCTTAAACGTCACAACTACCCGCCTGTAGTGGCGCGGGCAGTCGGTGAACTGATGGCTGCTACGGCACTGCTGAGTGGCAGTCTCAAATTCGCCGGCCGACTGACCCTGCAGATCCGCCTGACGGGCAACATCACCCTGCTTCAGGCCGAAACCAACGAAAAAGGGCAACTGCGAGCAATCGCACGCTATGACGACCTGGCCGAGCAGAGCGAGCTGAAAGTGACTGACGGGCAGATGATTATCACCATCGAGCCGGAAGTAGGACAGCGCTACCAGGGCATTACCCTGATCAGCGGTGGCAATGTGGCCGGCGCACTGGAAGATTACTTCCAGCAGTCAGAGCAGTTGGGCAGTCGTTTCTGGCTGACCTGTGATGGCGAGAATGCCGCCGGATTCATGCTGCAGCAGATGCCATCGGCAGAAGGCGACGATCCCGATGCCTGGGACCGCCTTGGACATCTTGCCAGCACGATGAAAGACGAAGAGCTGCTGCACCTGAATAATGATGTTCTGCTGCACCGCCTGTATCACGAAGAGCAGGTACGGATTTATCCGGCAAGCGCGCTGAGTTTCTTCTGCACCTGCTCAAAAGACCGGATTGGCAATGCACTGCACCAGCTGGGTAAAGCCGAACTGCAGAGTATCCTCGACGAACAGAGTAAAGTAACCATCAGTTGTGAGTTCTGCCAGCAGGCGTACAGTTTCGATCAGGCTCAGGTCGACGAGCTGTTTCCCGAAGAGAAACTCCAGTAACAACAAAGGCTTAGCCCGTCAGGTCAAAAAGCGACCAACGGGGCTTAGCGTCAGCCGGTTTTTCTGGCATAATTGCCGGCCTTAATTTTTGGGCTCGCCCGGGCACCCTTCAGGGCGGTTATTGAGATACAGGGTATGGCCACAAGCCGTACGTAATTTACGAGGACCCTACGGGGCACCGATATGACTGTTTACACCGATTTATCCACTCCTTTCCTGGTAGAACAAGCCATCGCCCGCGGCGAAGGTGAACTGCAGGACAACGGCGCACTGGTTGTTAAGACTGGCAAGCGTACCGGCCGCTCTCCGATGGACCGTTTCATTGTTGAAGAGCCAAGCAGCAAAGACGCGATCGACTGGGGCAACATCAACCGCCCGTTCGATGCAGAGAAGTTCGATGCTCTGTGGGAGCGGGTGGAAGAATACGTTTCTGGCCAGGACAGTTTCGTATCTATGGTGCACGTCGGTTCCGATCCTCAGCACTACCTGCCGGTTAAAATGACCACTCAGACTGCATGGCAGAACCTGTTTGGCCGCAACCTCTTCATCCGTCCGGATAACTACAACCCATCCAACAAAGAAGAATGGCAGATTCTGAACGCTGCTGGCTTCGAGTGTGTGCCTGAGCGTGACGGCACCAACTCTGATGGTTGTGTGATCATCAACTTTGCACAGCGCAAAGTTCTGCTGGCAGGCATGCGCTACGCTGGCGAAATGAAGAAAGCGATGTTCTCTGTACAGAACTTCCTGCTGCCAGAAAAAGACGTTCTGCCAATGCACTGCTCGGCTAACGTTGGCGAAGACGGCGATACCTGCCTGTTCTTCGGTCTGTCTGGTACTGGTAAGACCACACTGTCTGCTGACCCAGAGCGTTTCCTGATCGGTGACGACGAGCACGGCTGGGGCAAAGGTACTGTCTTCAACATCGAAGGCGGCTGCTACGCGAAAACCATCGATCTGTCTCAGAAGAATGAGCCAATCATCTGGAACGCGATCAAGTTCGGCGCCATCGTTGAGAACGTTGTTATCGACGAAAACACCCGTACTGCGGATTACACCGACGTCAGCCTGACTGAAAACGGTCGCTGTGCTTACCCGCTGACTCACGTTGAGAAGCGTGTTGAAGAAAACATGGCTGGCGAGCCAAAAGCAGTAATCTTCCTGACCTGCGACATGACCGGTGTTCTGCCACCTGTTTCTGTACTGACGAAAGAACAGGCTGCTTATCACTTCCTGTCTGGTTACACCGCTCTGGTAGGCTCTACCGAAATGGGTGGTTCTAAAGGCCTGAAGTCTACGTTCTCTACCTGCTTCGGTGCACCTTTCTTCCCACGTCCAGCTGGCGTTTACGCTGAACTGCTGATGAAGCGTGTGACTGAATTCGGTTCTCAGGTATACCTGGTGAACACGGGTTGGACCGGCGGTCCTAACGGTGGCGGCGGTGAGCGTTTCAGCATCCCGACGACCCGTGCCGTTATTGCAGCCATCCAGTCTGGCGCTCTGCGTGACGTGGCGACCGAAACTCTGCCTATCTTCGGTCTGGAAGTTCCAACAGAACTGCCAGGCGTTGAGACCAAACTGCTGAACCCGACTCAGGCATGGGCAAACGCCTCTGACTGGGAAGGTGCTGCGAAAAACCTGGCAGGTCAGTTCGTCGAAAACTTCAAGAAGTACGACGTATCTGACGCCATCGTGAACGCAGGTCCTAAGCTGTAAGCTGACCTCTTCGCGATAAAAAGGGCGCTTCGGCGCCCTTTTTTGTGTCTGTCATATTCGAACCTAACTACTCTGACAATCTCTCAGCATCGCTATACATACCCCATATGGGGGATGTTGTACCGTCATGCCAGCATTAAACTCATGCCTGTCAATGATAAGCAGGGAGCATCAGCCAATGTTGTTCAGCGTCGCAAACTACCGTGGAACTTTTGCGAGCCTGATAATTTGTTTCTCAGTTATGGATGCTAAAGCGGAGGTAGAAACGCGCACAGGGCAGCGGCTAGGTTACTCCTACATTGGTTTCGGCTCGGAGCAGGTTGATTATAGGGAAGAGGACGAAAATCTACTGGATACTGGACTGGGGCTCCAAACAGCAGCTTCCACTACGCAGCTCTTTCAGCGAAGCGGTGGGTACGTTGCACACAACTCGGGTTGGGGCTTTTACATCCAGACCGAGGCCACGATAGGCAACGAAGCAAGTAAAGAGACGTGGAAGATTAATGGCACAACAGTTCAGCAAAACTCATTTACGCTGAAGCGTAACGAACTTCGGATACTTGTTTCAAAACAGGTATCTACATCTCATGCATTTCTGTTCGGCGGCTCGTTACAAGACCTGAGCTTCAGCCGCTTCGACTGGGTTCTTACCAATCAGGATGAGTTTCAGGTAGCAATATCTGAAGGATCAGTCTCAGAAGACATATTTAAACTATTTGCCTATGCAGGCTATGAGATTGGAGAGTTTTACCTCGAGGAAAAATGCGGTTGGAACTGGCAGATTCAACTACTTGCTGGAATTCCCATATATAGCCAGACCCTGAACACGAGCTATGGCGCCGATACGATAAATGGCGGATTCGATGGATACCACTTCGAGCTGACGGGCTCGGTCGGTTATCACCTTTCCAGGAATTTCCTGCTAGGCCTTTCATTAAAAAATGCATATGAAGATCAGAAAGAAATTGAACAGAAAAATCAGAAAAGCAACGGTGTTATAAAACGCTCACTTCCTGAAAATTCACTAACCATTATGCAGCCTTCAGTGACATTTTACTGGTCTTTCTGACTGATTCGTTATCGGGAGTATATTATGAAAAATTCAAAAATACTAAAACCACTGGTTTTAATTCTGTCCAGCCTAGCTATCACTGCTTGCGGAGGTAAAGGAGGAGAAGAAAAAGATGATGAAAGAACCCAACCCGCCCCTTCCGACTTAGCAGAAAATGCTGTTCTAGCCCCTTCATCCACACCAGTATTTAATTTATCTGGTGTGGTTACGCTGATGGAATATGATCAGGTGGTTGATCAGAAAGAAGTAACCAACTCCTCCTTCACACTGGGAAGTCAGACAGCTTCGCTTAAATCAAAAAGTACTTTATCGATTATCGGGAACAGTAACTTGCTAGGGATTGATGAGGACGGAAACACAGTTTTTCCCGTATCTAATATTGAACCCCTACTTGTAGATTATACAATTCTCAGCCCGGATAATAATAGACTGTATATCGCTATCAACTCCGATTCATACGATAACTCATCTATTGCCAGTTCAATATACATCAATGGCTACGACTTAAGGTCACCACTTATAGGCCCAACACTAACCAGCACAATTCCTCTAACTCCATCTGAGTTTGAAGCAATGTACCCCAATGGGAGTTGGTTATTTGGTTATGGGAATGACGATAGTACATGTGCTGGAGTATTAACCACAGATCAGACCTGCCTAGAAACACTAGACATATGGGTCGATTCAGAAACTCGTCACCAATACAATCTCAAGCCCATACTAGAAAGCCTTCAGGCTACTATTCTGAACGATTACGTCAGTTGTTCTCTTGTAGCGATTGACCGACTCAATGGAGATATTGACTGCGTAGGAGGTTCTGAAGTAATCGATGCAGAACTGAACTTTTTGTATCAAAGCTTCCCTATTCAACTCAGAACAGCGAAATTCAAGCCAAGAGATACTTATGAAAGCGAACTTGACGCATATGAGGAAATACGCTCAGGCCTAAAACCCCTGCAATTCGACGATGCAGGAAATTTGTATTCGGTAACCAGACACTATGATAGTAACAACGTTAGTTATAGAGAAGAGCTCACAAAAATCACTCCGACACATAGCTTAGAACAAGTTATCAGCCTTGATTCAATAGATGTTGATAGCTTTCTTGCAATGGCAAATGGCGATATCGCTGCAAATCTGAGCGGAAGTAATAACGGCATTTTTCTCATTCAAGATGGAGATATTATTAAGGTAGATGATTCATACACTTTCAAATCAGATACCGGCTCGACTCTCATTATCGATGGTTATTTAGTAGAACCCCGGGACGATGGCGGATTCGCCCGAACCCCTCTTTCCTGGGACGGTCGTTCTCTTAATGAGTTCTATTTAGATGACGAAGGCTTCCTTTTTGGTTGCCTGAGAGATAAAGGCTATGTTCGCGTTCTTCCATTTGATGATCATGTCTCAATTCCATCGGAAGATTACTCATGTGACATAGGCATAATTTCTCAGGGACACCATGTCAGAGAAATGGAAATCGGTATCGGAAATTTGGGAACAACTGAAATTATTGAGATTACACGCCTGTCTGATGGTTTAATTTATAACATATTCGAAGAGGAAGACTACACGAACGCAGATCGTTACAACATCACCAACATTGCCTATGGCGCGAATAAGGTGATTTTTTCCGCAGACCGAACTACCTCTCCCGTGGGCACGATACTTGGGGAAATCGACATTCAAAAGCTCTCCCGAGGGTTAACTCCTGATGAATACATGACTTTAACTGACGTCAATTCCTCTACAGCCGCCAGCAACACGGTGAGAAAAATTACCCCCTTACCTATAATCGAGCCAACCTCGACGGCATCGGCTCCTAAAATCAGTGAAGTTTATTTTAATGATACGGAACACAGCCATATAGGTTTCGAGTTCTCTGAATTCATGGACAAAGCTTCCGTTATTGATAGCCTCTCGTTACAAGAAAGCCAGATCGACGTAGAGTATATTCCATTCTGGGGCTATAAGAAGCTGTATCTACTAGCAGATACCGACGGCCTGGAAGACAACAACAGTGATGGCACTGTCGATAGCAACGACTATAAAGCCTACCAGGCAGGGAAAAACTATGATGTAGTCTTCGATATTAACACCGCGATGGATGTTAGCGGGCGCTTAATGTCGACCAACACCAGCCCCAACAGTAACCACGCTCTGACCTTTGCCCCTCGTTCGGCATTTTACGCTGCATACTCTACGGAGCTTAATAGTCACGCTGCAAAATTGCGCAAAAGTGCGGGGTCCTTAGTCGACCCGTATAGTGATTCAAACAATTACAGAGCATATTGGAATCTTAGTCCTGGCTCTTTTTACGCTTCCAGAGCATATAAAGTAATACAGTTGACTGAATCGTTAGATGCTGACGACCGCCCACTCGCACGAGCAAACTATCGCATTGAATTGACTATCGATTGCCACAGCGGTGACTATGGGCTTGGTTTAAGGGATGCCGATATCACCGCGACTGACTCATATTTTTCATACTACTGGAGTAGTGAAAGTGAAGTAAAGGGATTCAGTTGGGGTTGCTCGCGTATGCAGGGCTCCATTTACAGCTCAGGATACAGTGACCAATCTACATCAACCTTACTAGCAGAAGGAGTGAAGCAGATACGGATTGATATTTTCGACTCAACTATGAACTTTTATGTGTTTAACATTGATTCGAATAGTTATGAATCCTTGCTATACAGCGACGATGCTCCAACTATTGATGGCATTGCCGATTTGTGGCTTGCGAGTAATGGTTCCGAACACCAGACTCTCGACAATCTCAGAATCACCCACCTGACAAAAGACGGTAGCGGAAACCTTGTAGAAGGCGATGTGTTTGCAGAGACAGATTTTGAAGACCTTATTGATCCATTCGGCGCGTTCTCCAGCATGAGAATCCCGGCGACAAACGAACTCTAAGCGCAACTTCGATGATGGTAATAATGGCTCCCGACGTAAGGGGGCCTTTCATAGTCGAAAAATTGTCAGAACTTTTGCGACCAGTGCCGCCTGATGGCTGGTCCCGGTTTTACTTAAACAGGATTTAATCTGCTTTCGGGCAGTATCTACGCTGGTCTGACGCTTTTCAGCAATCTGATGTGTTGTCAGGCCACGACACAGTTCTTTCACTACACAGGCTTCAGCCGGTGTCAGTGAATACATCCGGATCAAGGCGGCTTGATCGACTTCAGCCTCAGACCTTGGGTATTGAACAGTGAGTAGGTAAGCCGGTACCGAGTGCTGTCCTATGGCTGATGTAAACTGATAACGGGTTGGCTTAACATTGATCCTGAGTAACGACCCGTTATAAGGATGATAATAATCAGAAGGATACGGTTGAGAATGACTTTCTGGCTGGTTCAGCTGGCAAAAAATTGTATCTCGCAACGCTGGGTCACTTATACGAAGATGTCTTCCATTTTGACGGATGACCGATACTGCTGACAGCATTTCATCCCAGTGAGCGTTGGAATGCAGTATCTCACCGCGACGACTGATAATTGCCTGCGATGTTTCAGTGTGCTCTATCAGATTAGTCAGATTCAGATTTGTCGATCGAACAGAACTGATTTCACGAGCAAAAGTGAGAGCTCTGACAATATGAGGTACGACTCTATTCGCAGCTCTGACAGTAGTGGTCGAATATTGACCAAAGTGGTCATTACGCATAATGCCGATTTCAGTATGCAACCCTGTCGATGGATCTTGAATAAGGCAACCCATCGAGTGCCGGATATCTACGGGCCTGGCAAAGTCGTTATATATTTCGCTGCGTAGAAACTGCTTGTCATCATACACGGTATGACTCGGGTGGAACGTGTTGAGAGCCTTTTCGAGCAATCCCTGACTCCACACATCCACTTGATAGAAATGCTCTTGATATCGTTCAAAGTGTTGATTTTCAAAGCCTTTTTCAACAAAGGTAATCGGGCTTTCGAACAATGAATTTCGTTCGGCGATAAATATATGAGTCGAAGACAAGTAGGCATTAAGGTACTCGAGCATTTCCTGCCATTTTTCGCTATCAGTGGCAGAGTCATACAGGCAATCTAACAATTCTTCATATCGCATAGGATCGAGGTCATCCAATGAATTCGTCCAATATTGACGTTATCTCTGCAGGAGCAGTATGCCAAGGCCCATATGAACAGAAATTAATCTGAGTAACCCAACTCAGGCATGGGCAAACGCCTCTGAGTAGGAAGGTGGTGCGAAAAACCTGGCAGCTCAGTTCGTTGAAAACTTCAAGAAGTACGACGTATCTGACGCTATCGTGAACGCAGGTCCTAAGCTGTAAGCTAACCTCTTCACGATAAAAAGGGCGCTACGGCGCCCTTTTTTGTTCCTGCTGAATAGAGGTATGCCTGTATTAACCAGCGTGCGCCAAATCGAACTCAAATCGCGTTCCCTGATTCACCCGGCTGACCACCTGAATATCCGTCTCGTGAATCGCCAGAATACGCTTCACGATCGCCAGTCCGAGTCCTGTACCAATCTGGCTTGAGTGCTCTGTCTCTTTGGATTGATAGAAACGATCAAAGATATGCGGCAGTTCATGGCTGTCGATGCCCACCCCGGTATCGGCAACCGCAATACGGCTACCATGCTCTAGCACTTCAACACTCAGCATCACGCGCCCGCCTCGAGGCGTGTGCCGGATCGCATTGGCGACCAGATTATCAAGTACGCGTTGCATTAAACGAATATCTGCGCGCACCCAGGCATCGCCTTCTGGCGGCATAGTCAATGCCAATGTGACGCCGCGCCGTTCTGCCAGTTGCATCAGATCCTGACGGCAATCTTGTAACAGCTCACAAATAGAAAAAGACTCTGTCTCTAGCTCCTGCCCGTCCGTTTCCAGCGACGCCAGTTCGAATAAATCATTCACAAGCCGCCCCAGCCTGACACTCTGTTTATGCGCTGATTGCAGAACTTGATGCTGCTCAGCCTTGCTCAGCTCGTCCGATTTGAGCACGGCCAATTCCAGCGCGCCTTGCAAAGCCGCCAGAGGGGTTCGTAAATCATGGGAGACGTTGGCGATCAGCTCACGGCGTGTTCGGTCGAGCTGTTCAATAGACTCAAGCTGCGTGGCGATGGTGTCTTGCAGAGTGGCAAAGCAGTGCTGCAACTGGGTCACTTCATTGTGAGAATCCCCGCTCACCGGCGACAGACTCCGATCACCTACCTGATACTCAGTCATCGCCTGACGCAGTTGCCGCAGTGGACGGGTCACGGTGAGAGTCAGCCATCCGCCCACCAGTACGGTACTGAGCACGGCAATCATCGCCAGTGACGTAAACAGGTTCTGGTAATAGGTGTTCTCGGCCGCTGCTTTCATCTGGTGGTACACCTCACCACCGACAACAACGTAGACATAACCGTACAGCACCCCTTCAATCATGACGGGGGCCACCGAGAAGGCAGTCAGTTCATCCGGGCGACGAGGGTCATCCCCCATAATTGGTAAGCCATCCCCCGCCAGAAAGCTCGCAATGCTGGCCGTATCCACTTCGCTCAGTACCACCGATTCCGCAGGCAGCCGATGCGCAAGCACCACGCCCTCAGGGTTGAGGACGTAAATTTCCAGAGCAGGGTTAATGATCATGGCTCGCGCAGCGAGCTCACTGAGGCGGTCTTCATTGACGCCCTGCTCATCAATCACGGGGGCCTGTTCCGCGATGTACATGGCGGTCGATCGGTTAATCCCTTGCAGCGCTGCCAGCTCACCCTGCAGAGCCGTTATCTGAGCCAGCCAGATCAGGCTGCCGCCCAGCCCTACTACTAATCCAAGAAAAATCAGAGCCATCCGCGCTGATAGTGATGTCAGTGGCCCGGTGCTCACGGAATACTCAGGCGCCATTAAATTTATACCCTACGCCCCACACTGTGACGATAATGGACGGGCTTGAAGGGTTATCCTCCAGCTTGGCCCGCAAACGATTAATATGAGAATTCACGGTATGTTCGTAACCACTGTGGCCATATCCCCATACACGTTCGAGTAATTCTGCCCGGGTAAATACTGTGCCCGGATGGGACATAAACAGCGCCAACAGGTCGAACTCTGTCGACGTGAGTGTTAATGCTTGCCTGCCACGCCAGCATTCGTGTGTTCTCAGATCCAGCTGCATATTGGCAACAGACAAACGACTCACCTCAGGGGCAGGTGCCGCAGACTTTGCTGCACGGCGCAGTAACGCCTTGATACGCGCGCCTAATTCCAGCATAGAGAAGGGCTTTACCATGTAGTCATCAGCGCCCATCTCTAACCCCAACACACGGTCCAGTTCACCAGAGCGACTGGTCAACATAAGCACCGGCGTATCGTTACTGTGGGCACGTAAATCCCGACAGATCTCGAGCCCATCTTTATTGGGTAAGCGCACATCCAGAACAATTAACGACCACGCTTCATCATTGGCTCGCTGAAATCCTCTCAGGCCGTCAGCCTCAATCACCAAGTCATAATCGGCATTTAAATGCCCGAAAATAACCTCAGCAATCGCGGAGTCGTCTTCGATCACCAGAATACGAGCGCGCGGTACAGCGCTGGTTAATGCGGAATCCGTTTTAGATCCTGGCGCTCGCCCAGAAAGTGGGTTCAGGGGTGGCGTGTGCGGCGAATTCAGTGCGTGGCTCATCGTCTTCTCCTACAAATAGTCTCCGAAGCGACTCCCGCTCCGGTGACTTATTTGTCGCACTATCGCCGCGTTTTATTACGCACTCCTGTTCGATTAATCCGTATCACCGATCAACGTCACTCAATACGGGTAATGACGATGCCTGCAACCGGATTATCGAAGCGGTGCTCTTCATCCAGTACGGAGTCCGCTCGACCACCCAAGACACCAACAACACCCGGATGAACCAGAATCCGATCACTGTCATCGCGCTCGGCATTGAACCCTTCGCCACCCGCGGCGGGCCCAGGAATGGTCGCGGCAAGTTCATTGTTGGATTCGGTGCCAGCATCGTATGCCGCCATGGATTGATGAACTGAGCCTCCCAGCTCGATGGCATCCAGAGCCACACCTCGAACGGCCGTTAGAGCATCATTGGTGTTCACCAACATGGTGACCGCCGACAGGCTCGCCTGATCCAGATCAGACTCCGGTACTGAGATTTCAAACGTCGCTGTCATACCCGGCATCACAATGCCCGTGCCAGAGATGCTCTCCATCACCTGTGCGTTGCCCTCTAGCTCAGCCAGCAACGCACTGTTGTCGCCGCTCTCTGCAATCTGCTCCAACGCAACACTGGCGGGCTCGGCGAGCTCGAACAGAGACCAGTCGGGTGAGGCAACCGCAAGTGTCATCGGCGAGAGCGGCTGGGCCGCCGTCAAGTTGGTAACCGCTACCTCGAAGGTTGCCATTTCTGGATCACTGTCTTTGCCACCACAAGCGGAGAGAACCGCAGCGGCACAAAGAATTAAAGATGTCTGTTGAATGGTCATCGGACTCTCCTTATTTCACCGTTACTACAACCTTCGCCACTGGGTTGAGCCAGCGATGAGAGAGGTCGATGTCACTGTGTCCGCCCTCGGCGTCGGCGTCTCCAGTCACACCGCGGTGAATGTGCACATAGCCTTCAACACTGGCGTCGATGCCCGTCCCGTTTGTCCCGGTCGTCGCAGCCACTGGTGGCGGTGCAGGAAAACCCGCTTCGCCGGGAGCACCGCTGCCCAGCACCTCATCGTTAGCTTCGGTACCCGCGTCGTACGCATTCAATGCCACCTGATAAACGCCGGGTTCTGATGGAATTTTCCATTGGTTGAGCGCGACAAAACCATCGTTCGTCGGCAGCATCATGGCAACGATCGAGAGATACATGTTATTGCTGGCGTTGTCGGTATTCAGGGTGACTTCCGTCGTTGTCCCCGGTGCCAGCAAGCCACCAGCTGGGTTCTCCGCATTGACGGCACCCGCACCAGAGAGCGCTGTGGCCAGACCAGAGATATCACCGCCTTCGGCCATGGCCTGAAGCTCGGCACTGGCCGCGGCACCGGCCATAAACATGGATTGCGCATCGCTGTGAGCCGACACCAGAAGCGGTGTAAAAAAGACACCGGCGGTGACGTTGGTAATCGCAACATCAAATTCAGCGGCCTGCGACATACTGGCAGTGCCAGAGAGCAGTGCGGCGACAAGTGTTTTATGGAGTGTTTTCATGGGCTAACCCTTATGAGTTCGGATGAGTAGTGGTTAGAGCCAACTGTCTGACTCAGCCATCCCACTATGCGCCCGAGGTAGCCGTGAAAACCTCACGAAAACATCACAATTCCATCAAGATCTATGAGACAAAGGGAAACGACTTGTTTTACGAGGGATACCGCACTAACTAGTGCGATATAAGGTCCAGAAGGGGATGCGATATGTACGTGATGGCCGCGATTTGCGCACACGCGATGGTCAGCAAACCAGACAGCGTCAACACTGCATAAAACATATTTCGTGATTGGGGATTAACAAGGCGATCCCGACGTTCCTGTACGTAATCGCACTGAGCAGACAACCCCCGCAATGCAATCAGTTTGTCCAATGTCCTGACAAACTCCTGGGGGCGATTGCCGTTCAACCGGAGCGCCCCTTGATCGGCTCGTAATTCGCAGAGTAACCCATGCTGACTCAACAATTTACGTCGAAAAGGGCGCGGCCAAAGCAAGGTCATCCACTTCAGAACAAATCGTCGCAAAGGATCGCGGTGCCACACATGTGACTGCTCATGGGCCAGCACCTGAGACAGCTCTGTCTCACTGAGCGTTTCGACCATGCCATCCGAGACATAAATATGCGGTGTCAGCAGCCCCGCCGTAAAGGCCGTGGGCGAGGAACCTGCTATCCGAGACCAGATACGGGAATCGACCGGCGTAGCGAGTTGAGAGAGCATCGCCTCCTTTAACCTGTTACGTCGGAACTGGAGCCAGATAAATCCCACCAGAAATGTGAGAAGAATCACCGAGAAGGTAACCAGCGCGAGACCCGAATGCGTTTCTTCCACGTCAGGGACGTGTGGTCCACATAACGTACCGTGACAATGATCGTAGAAAAGTATCCCGATGGCATCTGGATTCAGCATTAAAGCAACCACAAATACCATCCCAAAAGCAGGAAGGATGCCGTACAAAAACACCAACTGAGAGGATAGCTCGGGAGAAATAACCGAGAGCGACCTGGACCATAGGGGATAAAGAAGGGCACTGAGTACTGAGCAAACACACAGACTTAGCATGGCCACCAGAAAGACTTCGCCCAGGTTATTCAACGTGGCGACCAGGCAGTGGAGAATCGCTGTCTTCGTTTAAAACATGTCTCAAACGGCGGTGAAGCTCGGGGTCAGTGCTTGCAAGAAAATCGATAAACCCAACTAACAGGGCGGTCCCATCGTCTTCACTGAAGTCATCACTGATATCATGAATCAGGCTACTGATTAGCTCCGTCCGGGTGACCTGAGCCTGATAAAGAAACGCCCGCCCCGGTTTAATCCGGCACAGAAAATCCTTCCGGTGCAGTCGTTCCAGAGTACTTTGCACTGTACTGAGACTTACCTCATCTGCCAGTTCGTCAAGCACATCCTGAGCCGAGCACTGTCCCTTCGCCCACAGAATATCCAGCGTTTTTAACTCTCGCTGACCAAGTGACGGCGTTCGCGAGCGTCTTAGTTGATGCAACCAGCCTCTGATCACTGAGTGACTACCTTCTGTTCCTTTCAACGACAAATGTGATGTTGTTAGTTCTGTGTTCACGACCCTGCTCCGCTGCTAACACCGACATATCATCGGCCCAAGTGGTGAGCGGTAGACTGAGATCAATATCAGCACTACTGCCCGCAAGCAGTAAAGCAAGCACCGGAGACCATCTATGACGTTCTACAAAGCAGTCGGACTAACACTGCTCACTTTACCTACTCTGACATACGCCGCAGAGAGCAGTCTGGATGTAAAAGCGCAATCAGATTCAACGTCTGAAAGCATTCGTTCAGATGATATCAGGCTCGATGATCAGGTCGTGATCGGTCGCGCCCCACTGTTAGGGGAAGCCAGCTCGGCCTCCGAAGGCTACATTACCCAGGAAGCTATTGAAATACGTCCAATGCTGCGCACAGGCGAAGTACTTGAACTCGTACCAGGCATGGTCGTCACCCAGCACAGTGGTACGGGTAAGGCCAATCAGTATTTCCTGCGCGGGTTTAACCTCGACCACGGCACCGACTTCTCGACCTCTGTCGACGGTATGCCCGTCAATATGAGGACGCATGGCCACGGTCAGGGGTACACAGATCTTAACTTTATTATTCCAGAAACCATCGAATCACTGCGCTACCAGAAAGGCAGCTACTACGCAGAAACCGGTGACTTCAGTGGTGCAGGCAGCGCCTCGCTTCACACCAGCCGTCAGCTTGATCATAACGAAGCGGAGCTGACGCTCGGCCAGAACGCATATCAGCGTGCTTTGTTGATGAGCAGTGTAGAGAAGGGCAATGGCGACTGGCTATACGCGATTGAACGTAATACCTACGACGGCCCATGGACAGATATTGAAGAAGACCTTGATAAGACCAACCTGCTGCTGAGTTACTCGCAGCCTCTGGCAGACGGAGAATGGCGCCTCAGCCTGATGGGATATAACAACAGCTGGAACAGCGCAGATCAGATTCCCGAGCGCGCCGTCACTTCTGGGCAGATCGATGAATTCGGTTCGATTGATGATACAGTCGGCGGTGAGTCTTCCCGCTACAGCATCAATACTGAATGGAGCAACGGAGCATGGGAAGCATCAGCTTACGCGATACGCTACAACATGAACCTATGGTCGAATTTCACCTACTTCCTCGATGATCCGGTCAATGGCGATCAGTTCGAGCAGGTTGATCATCGCAATATCTACGGCGGTAAAGTGGCTTATCAATGGCAAAGTAAACTCGCCGGCCGCACCATAGTTAACCGGGTTGGAACTGAATTCCGCTACGACGACATCAGTGAAGTCGGCCTCTACCAGTCTCAGGCTCGTGATCGTATCGGCGTTGTTCGCAGTGATGAGGTCGGCGAGTTCAGCACAGGCGTCTTTGCAGAGAACACGCTGTACTGGAATAGCCGTCTGCGCTCAGTGCTGGGGCTTCGCTACGACTACTACAGCTTCGATGTCGATAACCGCACCGACATCAACAAAAATGGCGTCGACCTGAGCGCTAACGGCGGAACCGCTTCAGCTGGAAATTCTTCCCTCAAGGCCAGTCTTATTTACCAACTGAGTCTCGAATGGGAAACCTACATCGCGGCCGGTCAGGGTTTTCACTCAAACGATGCCCGGGGCACAACAATCAGAGTTGACCCTGCAGATGGTAGCGACGCCACTCAAGTTGATCCGCTGGTCGACTCACTGGGTTTTGAAGTTGGTCTGCGTGGCGTTATCAATCAACGTCTGAACACCTCGATTTCGCTCTGGCAACTCGACCTCGATAGTGAGCTGCTGTTCGTCGGCGATGCTGGCAATACCGAAGCCAGCGATTCGAGCCGCCGCCGGGGTGTCGAACTGACGGCCTACTACCGTATTAGTGACATCTGGAATTTTGACGCCGAATACGCACACACAGAAGCCGAGTTCACCAACTCTGGCGACAGTATTCCCGGCGCTATCGAAGAGGTTCTGCAAACAGGTATCAGCGCAGAATTCGGGAATGGCTGGGCAGGCGCTG
The DNA here is from genome assembly GCF_950066645.1 of uncultured Thalassolituus sp. Classification (GTDB taxonomy): domain Bacteria; phylum Pseudomonadota; class Gammaproteobacteria; order Pseudomonadales; family Oceanobacteraceae; genus Thalassolituus. Next base: position 192,099 of record NZ_CATMFB010000003.1, read on the forward strand.
TCCGCCTCCGTTACTTCGGTGAACGACCACTGATCGAAGATGGCTCGGTCAAATCTGACCCTTCGACGGTTGTTAATCTGCAGGCAGGATACAGCCACGCAAACTGGTCGGTCCGGGGGGAAGTGCTTAACCTACTTGATAGCGATGATCACGATATCGATTATCTATATGAATCGCAGCTGACAGGCGAAACCGAGCCAGTTGAGGATATCCACTACCATGTCCTGGAACCACGAACAGTCCGGGTGACCGCCGCCGTGAAATTTTAATGACGTGCCCCCTTACCACGATCCGGAGTAAGGGGGCATCTGTAATGAATTATACGTATCGGCTGTGGTATCTTCGGGCTATCCGTTTTGCCTTTTTGTAACCAACTATGCGCCTGCTTGTCATCTTGACTGTCATCACCATTACCGCCTGTACGCCAGTGCGCTTTAACGAGCGCGAGCGTCTGTCGCAGCCGGATATGACGTTTGATTCTTCACCGTTACAGGGTGAACTGGAAAGCGATGTCTATTCAGCCAGAGAAGGCGCCACGGGAGTGTTTTCTGGCGGCGGTGGCGGAGGTTGCGGATGCTACTGATCAGGGCGCTGATATTCTGGCTGATCTCCGCGATGGCGCTGGCAGAAGGCCAGATTCCCTCGGCCGACGAACTGGACAGCATATTCGCTTTCCGTGGGGTGATATATCAGCAGGAAGACGGTGCCGGAGGAAAGGGTGGCAACCCAGATCTGGAAGAAGATGCGACCATCTATGAGGGTATCTGGCTGTATCAACACCGGCTCAATGACTCTCAGGCCGCGACTCTGCGATTCACCGGTGACCTGGTCACTGCGGCCTCCTATGACGATGCCCGTGAAAAAGCGGAAACAGTCTCGCAGGCAACAGGCTACAACCCGGGACGCTTTAATTTCGAACTGGGCTGGAAATACCGTTCCTATGACCAGTTTGGCTTCGGCCTGCACGCCAGCTATGGCCAGGAGTATGCCTACCGTTCAACAGGCTATGGCCTGAGCCTCTCGCAGTCGTTCGCTGAAGAATCGACCTATATCGCAGCGCAGTTTCAGGTGTTTGACGACACGGTCCGGATGATCCGCTTCGATGGTAGTAAGGAGCCGGATGAGCCCCGCCGCACGTACAGCGGCACGCTCAGCTGGACTCAGACCCTCACACCGTTGTCTGTGATGAGTATGTCCTGGTCTCACTCAGAACAGAACGGCATGCTGGCAACATCATTCAACTCAGTTGTCAGTGGAACTGAACGGGTGTTCGAGACAACGCCGGACGTCCGTGTACGGGATACGATATCCGTCAGACTCAAACAGGCATTACAACAGAATTCAGTTCAGCTGGGCCTGAGTTACTACGAAGACAACTGGGACATCAGAGCAGCTGTCGCCGAAGTCCGGTACTTCTATCATCTGGACAATGGCCGTCTGATACTCGAGCCGAGTTACCGCTATTATCACCAGGATGGAGCGTATTTTTATACGGCAGCGCTGGATGCCCCTGAACGCTTCCGCAGCAGTGATCCCGACCTCGGCAACTTCGATGGCCACAGTGCCGGTCTGCTTCTGTCAGCCTGGCAGGCAGGCTGGTTTACTCAATCACTGACCCGCTACGACATCGGCGTAAACTATTACCGCCGCAGCGACGATCTCAATTTCTACTGGCTGACACTGGGGTGGTACGTTCCGCTATGAAACGCCTGATTCTGCTGTGCCTGATCCTGTTGACTCCCCATACGCAGGCTGAAGAATTTACTCTGCTGAATGGCGGGTCGCTGGCGTTTGCTCCTGAGCACCCTGGCCAGCCTACGGTACTTATCTTCTGGGCGTCTTGGTGTGGCTACTGCATGAAAGAAATCCCACACCTCAAAGAAGCTCAGGCGCGCTATCCGGGCCTCAGGTGGCTGGGAGTTAACGTTAACAAGGTCGCAGAAGATGGTAACCGCACCGTCACTGAACGCGGGATCACCTGGCCCTCGATTGCCGATCCGGATCTGACGCTGACCGACCGCTTCGGCATCCGCGGAACCCCCGGACTGATCGTGCTGGCCAGCGATGGAGAAACGCTCTTCCGTGGGCGCCGCACCAACACCGCCTTTCATCAGGCATTACAAGACGCCAGTCAATGAAGTGGTGGCTGTCCATCGCCCTGTGTCTGCTGGCGATGCCTGGCCACACGGCAGAGAGATTGCAGCATGTCAGCCCCGACAATGCCCGCTATCAACACTCCGAAGTACTGATGACCACCGATGTCACGTTTACCATCATCACCACCGACGACGTGCGGGCGAAGCAGGCGGTTCAGCAGGCGATCGCTGAAATAAGAAGAATTGAAGCCTTACTGTCCGAGTGGCAGCCTGACAGCGAAATATCGCGACTCAACCGCTCAGCAGCGACCTCACCACAAACCGTAAGCAATGAAACCTATCGACTGTTAGATGAAGCCCGGAAAATATCGGAAGCCTCTGATGGCGCATTCGATATAACCTTTAAAAGTGCGGGCAAACTCTGGGATTTCCGGGCACAGACGATCCCCTCAGACGAGGCTCTGGCTAAGGCGGTCGCGACCATTGATTATCGTCAGGTGGCAATGAAATCTAACGACCGTTCGATTCAGTTGCTTAAGGAAGGCACTCAGATTGGCCTCGGAGGTATTGCTAAAGGCTATGCCGTCGACCGGGCGGTTCAGATCATCCGACAGTCCGGCTTTGAAGAATTCGCAGTCAATGCAGGCGGAGATCTCTATGCGGTCAGCCAGGGCAACCAGAAACTGTGGCGCGTCGGGGTCCGGAATCCACGGGACGATTCTGCTCTGCTGGCCCTTCTGCCCGTCGCGAATGCAGCCGTCGCCACGTCTGGCGACTACGAGCGCTTCTTCATCAGGGACGGGCGTCGTTATCACCATATCATCAACCCGCACACGGGTATGCCAGCAGAGGGAAGTATGAGTGTCACGGTACTGGCCCCTCGGACCTACCTGGCGGACGCACTGGCCACCGCCGTCTTCGTGCTTGGGCCTGAAGCGGGCATGCAGATGATTGAAGAGCTGTCTGGCTGCGAAGCGATGGTCGTCACAGAAGACGGCAGAATACTCCTTTCGACTGGCCTGAATGACCTTCAGGAGGTACCTGTTAAAGGCCAGTAACTCCGTTATACTCGTGGCGTTTACTGTACACGAGTGTGATATGAGCGTTTCTATTGTTTCCCGAATTGCCACCGAACTGAATATCCGCGACCAGCAGGTTCAGGCGACCATTACTTTGTTGGATGACGGTGCGACCGTCCCTTTTATTGCCCGTTACCGGAAGGAAGTCACCGGAGCTCTCGATGACAGTCAGCTGCGTACCCTGGAAGAGCGCCTGCGCTACCTGCGCGACATGGAAGACCGTCGTAGTACCATCATTAAGAGCATTGAAGAACAGGGCAAGCTGACCGACGAACTCAAACGCGAATTACTCACGGCAGACACAAAGACCCGTCTCGAAGATCTCTATCTGCCTTACAAACCCAAACGCCGTACCAAGGGCCAGATCGCCATTGAAGCAGGTCTCGAACCCCTTGCCGATGCTTTGTTCGGTAACCCCGGACTCACCCCTGAAGACCTCGCAGCAGAGTACCTGAATGAAGAACAGGGCGTTGCCGACACTAAGGCTGCCCTCGACGGTGCCCGTTACATCCTGATGGAACGTTTTGCCGAAGACGCTGATCTGCTCGCCCGTGTCCGGCGCTTCATGCAGCAGGAAGCGACACTCTCTGTCCGCGTTGTTTCAGGCAAAGAGAGCGAAGGCGAAAAATTCGCCGATTACTTTGAACACGACGAGCCCCTGAATAAAGTCCCGAGCCACCGGGCTCTGGCGATTCTTCGCGGCCGGAACGAAGGCATACTGAGCTTCTCTCTGGTCACTGGTGAGCCGGGAGACACAGCCACCAGCAGTCCGTGTGAAGCCATGATCGCCGAACACTTCGGCATCGAGAATACCGGCCGCCCGGCAGACCGCTGGCTGGCAGAAGTCGTCAAGTGGACGTGGCGTATCAAGCTGCTGACCAGTATTGAAACCGAACTGGTGGGCCAGCTGAGGGACCGGGCCGAAGAAGACGCCATCCGTGTCTTTGCGTCCAACCTGAAGGATCTGCTGCTGGCAGCCCCGGCCGGACGTAAAGTCACGATCGGCCTCGATCCGGGTCTGCGCACCGGTGTGAAAGTTGCTGTGGTCGACAACACAGGTAAGGTCGTCGACCACGCGACCATTTATCCGACGCCACCACAGAACCGTCTGGCCGAATCGGCGGCGGTACTGACGGCCCTGATTGCGAAGCATAATGTTGAACTGATTTCGATTGGTAACGGCACAGGGTCACGTGAAACCGATAAATTTGTCGGCGACATGATCAAAGCCAATCCTGCGCTGAAAAAGGTGCAGAAAATTATGGTCAACGAGGCCGGAGCGTCTGTGTATTCGGCATCTGAACTGGCGGCGAAGGAGTTTCCGGATCTTGATGTCACCATCCGGGGCGCGGTATCGATCGCCCGCCGCCTGCAGGATCCACTGGCCGAGCTGGTAAAAATCGAACCTAAATCCATCGGCGTAGGTCAGTATCAGCACGACGTAAACCAGAGTCAGCTGGCGCGCTCTCTTGATGCAGTGGTTGAAGACTGTGTGAACTCAGTCGGGGTCGACCTGAATACGGCTTCCGCGCCATTACTCAGCCGGATTGCGGGCCTTAACGCGACGCTGGCCGGAAACATCGTCGCATTCCGCGATGTGAACGGAGCATTTAACTCCCGGAAAGATCTGCTGAAGGTGCCGCGACTGGGCGATAAAACCTTTGAGCAGGCCGCTGGTTTTCTTCGGGTAATGAAGGGTAAAAACCCGCTGGATGCCTCGGGAGTTCACCCTGAATCTTACCCGGTTGTAGAGCGCATTGCGCACCAGTTTTCCCGCGATGTGAGCAGCCTGATTGGCGATGGTGCCTTTCTGAAATCGGTCAACGCTGCGCAGTTCGCTGATGCCCAGGCAGGGGAAATTACTGTCCGCGATATTCTCAATGAACTGGAAAAACCCGGGCGCGATCCACGCCCTGAGTTCCGCTTCGCAGAATTCAAAGAAGGCGTGGAAGAAATCAAAGACCTCAAGCCAGGCATGATTCTCGAAGGGGTTATTACCAACGTTGCGGCCTTTGGGGCGTTCGTCGATATTGGTGTTCATCAGGACGGACTGGTGCATATTTCAGCGCTGTCAGACACCTTCGTGAAAGATCCGCGCGACGTTGTTAAAGCCGGCGATATCGTGAAGGTAAAAGTGATGGAAGTCGACGTGTCGCGTAAGCGCATTGGCTTATCTATGCGCCTCGGCGATGATATCCCGGTGGGTGATTCCAACCGTTCCCGTAAAGAACAGCGCCCGGCACGTGTCCGCAACCAGACCTCACAGCCACCCGCTGGCGGGGCCATGGCAGGCGCCTTTGCGGCGGCGTTCGCAAAAGCGAAAAAATAATGAAAAAGCAGGGACAGGATTGAAGTTAAAACTATCCGCAGGTCTGAGAGCAGGCCTGCTCAGCGCTGTAGCCAGTGTGACTGCCCAGACATGGGCAGTCTCTGATCTGCCGGATGATCTGTCTCTGGCAGACCCGCTGCTGTCTGATGTTCCTCATGTTCTGAGCGCGGTCAGGCTGCATCAGCCTACGGCTGAAGTACCCGCCAGTGTTACCGTGCTCGACAGCGATTTTATTCGCGCCACCGGGGCTAAAAATATCTCTGATCTGCTGCGCTACGTGCCCGGTATGCAGGTCGCTCCCGAACTCTACGACAACAGCGAATCTGTTGCCTACCATGGTGGCCCGTCAATTTTCCCTAAGAGCATGCAGGTACTGATCGATGGTCGCTCCGTCTACCGCTCAGGGCTTGCCGCCGTCGGCTGGGAAAAGTTACCTGTGGCCGTCGAAGAAATTCAGCGTATCGAAGTGGTACGCGGGCCGAACTCAACCAGTTATGGCACCAATGCTTACCAGGCGGTCGTTAACATTATTACCCACCATCCGGCGGACTCGGGCGGTGACAGCCTCACCGTTGAAGGGGGTAATAACAGTGAAGGCTATGTGTACGCACAGAAGATTTTCACCACGGATAAACATCAGTGGCGGCTGAACGCGAATTATCGCCACAGCGATAATATGCAGGACAGCACCGATCCGCGCCTGGGGTGTAGTGACGGGTGTCCGGACACCCGGGAATCCGCATTTATAACCTTACGCGGCCATCATGATCTTGGCGCCAACGATGAGATGGACTCCGCGTTTGTCATCATGACCGCAGAACGTGACGTCCCCCTATACGAATTCAGTGAAAACCGGGTGTCAGACCTGCACATGGAGACCGGCACCCGTTATTACCGCCAGCTGAACAGTAACCATGAGCTGAAAGTCTCGGCCTATGCGTTGATGTACGAGCGTTACCAGCCTCAGAGTGTCGACAGCGTTTATGCCGGCTATTTCGATCCGGATCTGGGCGCGCTCTATCGCCTCAACCCGGAAGCCGCGCGACAGTTCGCCCGGGGCGAAGTCCCTGCGGCGGCAGATATGTCAGACCCTCAGCAGGCCAGCCTGATCGGAACACTGGTAAGCCGCTATGCCGATCCTGCTGATTTTATTGTGCCCATCCGTGGTGAACTGACATCCGGATCGACCGAATACCGGGCTGATCTGGAAATTCAGGATACGCTGGCTCTCCGACCTGATCTGACGATGATCGCCGGATTCGGATATCGATACGACAGAGTCGAATCTGAGAATTACTACAACGGCATGATCGACGACCACAAGCTGCGTCTGTTCGGAAACCTGAACTGGCACATAAATCAGCGCTGGGTTGCGCACTCAGGTCTGATGCTCGAGAAAGAAGACGGTGACGACTACACCCTGTCTGCCCGGGCAGCGCTGAACTATCTGATCAGCCCCCTCGAGTCACTCCGCCTGGTCTACAGCCAGGCCGCACGCACACCCGATTTTCTTGAAGAAAATGCCGACTGGACATACCGCTTCCGGACCTACGAAACCGAATCGCCTTACGCCAGCGACGAATTCTACGCATCATTACAGGGGCCCGGAGACCTTGAGCCGCAAAGGATTGAGTCATACGAGATAGGTTACTACGGACGCAGTGGTCAACAACGTACGCTCGCTGAGTGGGATTTACGTCTGTTCTACGAAGAGCTGACCGAGGTTGTTTACCTCTATCCCTCCGTTTGGGCAGAGCAGGCATACTGTGGCAACCGGATCAATTTCTCCGGAGCAGAATGGCAGCTTAGCCTGTCTCCATCCAGTGCCACTACACTGCGGCTCTCCGGCGCGCTGATCAATGCCAGCGCTGCCCCATCAGACCCGCGCGTCAGTGACGATGAACTGGTCGAATTATATTCACCTTTCACCCAGACACTTGCGTGGCTGCAACAATGGCCAGCAAGCGTGCACAGCACCGCCAGCCTGTTCCTGATCTCCGACGCCGGCGGCGTCAGCGGGGACGACACCCGAGACGTTCAGCGCCTCGATCTTCACCTGTATCAACCGGTCTCATTGGGCTCTCTTCCCGGTCAATGGAACATCCGGGTTCAACACGATTTTTCGGATGATACCTACACCCCACGCGGTAGCCGCTACGACTCAGATACCCGCTATCAGGCAGGGATCAGACTGCAGTTCTGAGAATGCTTATTATTCTTTCAGGCCAGCACATCCAAACCGGCCAGAAGTTAGAAGAAGCCCTGAAATCCCTTTATAATCGCGCCTCCTGAAATCCGGAGACACCAGTGAAATTTCCAGGCTGTATTTTCCTGACGCTTTCCATCGCTGCCAGCGCTTGGGCAGAGTCCGTTGACGAGACGCTGTTCCTCGACCCGATGGCTGCGGATGTACCTCATGTGCTGACCGCCGTGAGATTGCGCCAACCCGCAGCAGAAGTGCCAGCCAGTGTCACTGTACTCGATGCAGATTTCATCGCAGCCACAGGCGCCACGACCATTACAGAGCTGATGCGATTCGTCCCCGGCATGATGGTGGCCCCGGAAATTTACGACAACAACGACAGTGTTCAGTATCACGGTGGCCCTGCGCACTTCCCGAAGGGTATGCAGATCCTGCTGGATGGTCATACGATTTTCGGTTCGGCACTCAACTCGGTGAACTGGTATCAGTTACCCGTAGCCGTTGAGCAGATCCAGCGTATTGAAGTAGTGCGGGGGCCGAATGCACCCACCTACGGCACCAACGCCTATCAGGCGGTGATTAATATCATCACCCGCCACACAGCGGACTCCCAGGGTGGCAGAATCGTCACCGAAGGAGGCAACAACCGCTACCGCTATGGGTTCGCTCAGGCAGGGTGGGGCTATGAAGGAAATTACTGGGCCGTTTCAGCACTCCATCGCGCCACGGACAACCTAGAAGACCTCTATTCCGACGTGCCGCCCTGCAGCCCCTGTTCAGATAATCGCCGGGCCAATGCGTTATCTCTGCGCGGCGATGTCGAACTCAGCCATCAGACCAGTCTGCGCACCAGCCTGTATGTTGCCGATGCCAGGAAACAGGTGCCGTTTTACCAGCAGGCGGTCACTGAAAACGATATTACTGACCGCTCAGTACTTGCTGGTCTGACACTTGAACACACAGCGACTGAACATCATCAGGTACGACTCACTGCGAGTTACCTTCATAACGAACGGCTCAACGATACGCGTATTGAAGGAATAGGTGCAGGGGCTCTGGATGATGATCTGCGAGCCCTGTTTCTGATCAACCCCGAGGCAGCCATGTTGCTGGCTCAGGGAGAACTTCTGGCCGCCTATAGCGCTCTCGATCTGACGGATCAGCAACAGACAGCCCTGGTCCAGGCGCTCGCGACACGGTATGCCGATATAACAGACGCCATGATTCCTGTGTCGGGTGATGTCCGCGCCTATCTGACCGAAGACAGAGTTGATATGGAAATTCAGGATACCTGGGCCCTGTCACCCGATCTGACTTTTGTATCAGGATTGGGTTATCGCTATGAAGTCGCCGATTCTGAGCATTTTTACGGTGGCCGGATAGACGACCATAAATTCCGTGCTTTCGCGCACGTAAACTGGAAACCAGCCGACGCCTGGGTTGCCCATGCTGGTCTGATGTACGAGAAAGAAGGGCAACACGAAGAGGCTCTGTCGTTCCGCAGTGCCCTGAATTATCTGCTGACGCCACTGAACTCCATCCGCGTTGTATTTAACGAATCGGCGCGAACACCGGATTTCTTTGAAGAACATGCGTACTGGACATTCCAGCTGAAGAACATTGAAACAGAGGCTGAGCTGAACGGGACCACCTATTTCGAATCTTATATCGGCCCCGGCGATCTGGATCAGCAACGTATCCGCTCCTACGAGCTGGGCTACTACGGCCGCACCCAGAGCGGCAGTTTCGATACCGACCTCCGCGCCTTCCGTGAATATCAGTACGATGTGATCTATCGCTGGCCGTCGACACGCTCGCCAGTGACGTACACCGACAATGAAATCTGGTATACGGGCATCGAAGGGCAGGCCAGCTGGTATCCCAGACGTGGCACGCAACTGCGCTTTAACGGCGCGTACACTGAGCTGACCTATGAACTGGAAGAAGGCCTCACCGAAGAACGGATCTTTGCGCTGTACGCGCCCGTCACTACGACAACCAGCTGGATTCAACAGTGGCCCGGACGCATCCATACCACTGCCACCCTGATTCTCGGCTATGACTACGGCAGCAAGGACGACAACGCCGATCCGACTGACATGAAGCGCCTGGATCTTTATGTGCGTCGCCCATTTGAGTTATCAGGGTTGCCTGGCGAAGGGTATGTAAAAGCCCAACGGGACTTCTCTTCTGACCCACACCTGCCCGGCACTCTGGCCTACAACAGTGTTTTGCGCTGGCAGGCCGGATTCAGCCTCGAATTCTGACCTTTAGAATTAGGCGAGGCTGAGGTTTCACCCTATAATCCCGCCACATCCAATTGTTCCGAGGTGCTCTTGGCGACTTACGACCATCTGCTGACACTGCTGTCCGACGACCGTCACCTGCCGCTGCTCCGCAGCCTTCAGCGTGGCCTCGAAAAAGAAGGTCTGCGTTGCGACCCACAAGGGCATATCGCTCAGACGCCTCACCCTAAAGGTCTGGGTTCGGCGCTGACACACCCTGCTATTACTACGGATTATTCCGAGGCTCTGCTGGAATTCATCACGCCGGTATTTACCTCGGCGCACGAGGCATCAGCCTTTCTCGAAATCGCCCATCGATTTGCTTATCAGCAGATGAATGGTGAGCTGATCTGGCCGGCGTCCATGCCCTGCATCCTGAACGGCGAGATGAGTATTCCCATTGCGGATTACGGTGATTCCAATCTGGGTAAACTGAAACACGTCTACCGCCATGGATTGTGGCATCGCTACGGCCGGACGATGCAGGCAATCTCAGGAATTCATTACAACTTTTCTCTGCCTGACGGGCTACTGGAATTGCTGGCCGCAGAAGAGGGACGAACCGCCGACAAAGACTTTGTCTCCGAGCGCTACCTGCGCCTTATCCGTAACTTCCGTCGCCATGGCTGGCTGCTGATGTACCTGTTTGGTGCATCACCGGCCGTCTGTAAAACGTTCCTCGCTGGCCGCGATCATAAGCTGGATACACTCCATCAGCACACCCTGTATGCGCCTTACGCAACCTCGTTACGCATGAGTGACCTTGGCTACCAGAATAACGCTCAATCCGGGCTGAAGGTGTGTCACAACACGCTGGACAGCTACATCAATACGCTGAGCGAAGCCCTGACCATTCCCGTAGCAGAATACGAAGCCATTGGCGTACGTGGCGACGACGGCGAATACCGTCAGCTCAATACCAACATGCTGCAGATAGAGAACGAGTACTACAGCAATATCCGTCCTAAGCGGGTCGGTTTGCCTGGCGAGAAGCCCCTGCAGGCCCTCGACCGTGCGGGCATTCAGTACATTGAAGTCCGCAGCACTGACGTAAACCCCTTCCTGCCACTCGGGATCGATGTCCCTCAGATGCAGTTCCTGGACGTATTTCTGACCTGGTGCGCACTGACAGACAGCCCGGAAATCTCCGATGATGAATACGAGAGAATCCAGACCAATTTCAGCCGCACAGTATACGAGGGGCGCCGCCCGGGACTGACCCTGCAGACCAGCAGTGGTGAGGTCAGCCTGCAGCGTCTTGGTATGGATCTGTTGGATGCCATGTCGGAGCTGGCGCGTACCATGGATACAGCGCATGGGCAGTGTTTCCACCTGGATACGCTGAATCAACAGCGCCTGAAGCTGGCCGACTCCGCACTGACCCCTTCAGCGAAGATTCTGAGGATTATCGAAGAAGACGGTATTGAGTTTGCTACCCTGACACTCCAGCAGGCGCTGGAACATCGCAAGACGCTCTCTGAGCCCCTGTCTCCGACGGTACTGGAGCAATGGAAGAAAGCCGCGTCAGACAGCCTGCAGGAGCAGGCCGACATGGAAGCAGCAGACACTCTGTCGTTTGACGAGTACCTGCAGAATTATCTGAAACGCTGATCAGTTCTGAACAACAAAGTTGTTGAAATAGACATCATCAATGTAGGGCATCCCTTCAAGCTCGGTCATCAGAGCTTTCACCTCTTCAAGGGCGGTGCCCCGCAACTCCTCACGCCCCTGTGAGGAGTTCATGATTTCCGGCTCCTGCGCACTCAGCAGCATCACCAGATTATTGCGCAGATACGGCTTGTGATAACTGACCTTCTCAGCCGCTTCAACACTCGACACCTTCAGGGCAACGTCAGTGCGCAGATATTTCATGCGCCCCGTGCTGCCGTAGTTCACGACAAAGGCAGGTTCAAAGTAGATGTATTGCACCTGCGGGCCCGCAGGCGCACCGTCTTCCGCCCACACCAGGCCCGAAAAAACCAGCCCCACGACCAGCATCCAGCGTCTGAACATAATTCCTCCTTTCTGAGTCCGTTACCTTTACCAAACATTGCTTAACAGAGTAGCAGCTGACACAGAAAGCGCCCGGGCAGCGTGATAAACTCAGGCCAGTTATGACTCACTGATAGGGAAAACCATGTCGCTGTTAAAACGTATACCCGACGGTGCGCTCAGCGCAGGTTACTTCGCCGGATTTCTCACCTGTATCGCTCTGCTGGGTGCAGCGTATTACTTTGAATACGCGCTGTATCTCGAGCCCTGCCCACTGTGTATTGTGCAGCGCATCGCGACCCTGATGGTCGGCATCGGATGCCTTTGGGCATTTCTCGGCAGAAACACCCAGTGGCCGCTACGGCTCGGCCTGTTGTTTACCAGCGCTTCATCCGTGTTTGGGGCCTGGGTTGCGAACCATCACGTCACCATCCAGAACCTTCCGGCCGATGAAGTCCCGGTCTGTGGACCCGGACTGGAATACATGATTGAGACCCTGCCCCCGAGTGAACTGATCACCACGATTCTCAAAGGCGACGGAAGTTGTGCAGATGTCTCCTGGCTGTTCCTGGGGCTGACAATGCCACAGTGGATGCTGGTGGTATTCCTTGGTTTTCTGGTCGTCAGTGTGGTGGCGGTGGTGCGGGTCTGGTCCCGTTAATGCACAGATACCGGGCATTGCAAGAAAAAAAACTGAAAAAAGTTTCTTGCCTCTGACTTTTTTACGCGCCTATATTGTGGGTCATTAAGAGACACAGAACGTGGCTATAACCACAGAGTTACCGGGGATTTTTTCATGTTAGAACAATGCAAAGACGCGCAGGAACGCTGGGGCGGTGTACACCAGATGATCGATAAGTGGCTGAATGACCGTCAGGCCCTGATTGTCCGCTTCTGCAATCTGAGCGCATCTCGTCCACTTTCCGACGAAACACCACTCGGCCAGAGCATCCAGGCCATGTGTGAATCACTGATCGATTACTGTTCGGCCGGACACTTCGAAATTTATGAACAGCTGATGGCCGAAGCGCGTGAGTTTGATGACGGCAGCATCTCGCTGGCCGACGAACTGATGCCGCGACTGGAAGAACTGACCGGCAAATGCGTTGATTTCAACGATACCTACGACAAGCACTGTACGCTGGATCAGCTGGCGAAACTGCCAGAAGATCTGTCATCGCTGGGTGAGGTCATGGAAGAGCGTTTCCAGATCGAAGATCAGCTCATTGAAAAAATGCACAACGTACACCGCGAAGCAGTGGCCAGCTGAACCTCAGATTCTGGTCTAAACTGACAGCAGGCGCGCGAGTTCCGCGCGCCGTGTTTCACTAACACGGAACTGTTGTCATGCGTTTCCCTTTCCTGCTTTCTGTTGCCCTGTCTTCCCTGCTTCTCGCGGGCTGTGACAGCGGTGAAAAACCCTCCGAGTTTTATGATGTTGCTGTTCAGGGCACCTACAGCCTGCGCCTGAACCACGAAGGCAACGCTGCGTTTGTCGGCAGCCTGTTCCACGGCGGCAGTTACTGGACACTGATCCCCCCAGAGCGACACTTTGACTGGAACCATAAAGCGGAAACGGTCAGCAACCTGACCAGCGCCAGCTTCTCGCCTGCGGACGACTTCGTCGCCACCAGTGACAGCAAAACCATCGTTCTCTGGAGCGTCGCGACCGGCGCCGCCATCTGGTACTGGAATGCCCCCGGCGATATCAAAGACATAGCGCTGACAAACCGGGGCGAACTTGCTCTGCTGGGCATGGACGATTACACAGCCACACTGTTTGATATCCGCAACGGGGGCATACGGCATCGCCTCGCGCACGAAGGCGTGGTTTATGATGTGAGTATCAATCAGGAAGGGCTGGTAGCGGCGACCGCCAGTGACGACCTGACAGCCGCCGTATGGAATCTGAACGACGGCACCAGAATTCAGACCTTCAAACACTCGAATCAGGTCCGTACCGCCGAGCTATCACCCAGTGGCCGCCTGTTATTCACTTCCGCCATGAGCGAGCCCGGCCGGATCTGGGACGCACGCAGCGGGCAATTATTGTACGAACTGCCAGGGTCTCGCGGACATTTCGGCGCGGCGCGTTTTAATGCTGGTGAGCAGTATCTGTTGACGGGCAATACCAGCGGCATGATACAGCTCTGGAACCTGAACGATGGCTCCGAAAGCAAACGATGGCAGGCGACGTCTGGCGAAAACTGGATAGGTAATACAGTGTCCGTTGAAGATGTCGCCTTTTCCAACAGTGGCGCCGTAGCGGCTGGCGCGAACGGCCGGATTTACTACATGAGCTTCTGAGACCTACCTCTGAGACTCGAGGTACTGAGTCCGCTGCTCCATCAGTGCCTTAACCTGCTCGGCCTGACGAAAAGCTTCTTCGGCACGCTGCGGTGTGACTACCGGGATGGCCGGTAACTCAGAGTTCAGAGAAGTTATCCCCCCGGATTCACCAGCCACGGCCTTAGGGGCATCCACAGGTGCCAGGATATTTGCTGCGGTGTCGACGTTGACAGGCACAGCATGTGCGCCATCGGGCACCTCATCTCCAAAGTGCCAGTTCCCTGCGGCGTCCTGCCATTTGTAGAAGGTCTGCCGGGTAGAAGAACTGGACAGCACATCCTCTGGCGGCATGTACCTGCTCAGCCCTGAAGAGCCTCCTCGCATCTTATCCATCAGATATGGAGTTGCTGCCATAATTGCTACGGCAGAAATCATCATCAAAATAAGACCAAACTTCATTAGGTACTCCCTGTCATCCCAAAATTTCCATTTTCGCGTATGCTTATACCATAGCCTTTTATTGTACGCAGGCGCGATGAACCAGATGATGTCAGGTCAGCACAGTAATTCAATACGTACCGTCAGTTATAAACCGCCGGTGCGTATTCTTGTTGCTAACGCCAAGGGCGGCTGTGGCAAAACGACCCTGGCAACCAACCTTGCCTGTCAGTTCGCCCGCGCAGGCGAAACGACCGTGCTGATCGATCACGACCCTCAGGGCTCGGCCTCTGACTGGCTGGCACAACGCAGCGCCCGTCTGCCAATCATCAACGGACTGTCAGCCGTGAAAGAACGCCACGGAGGCGGTTCGACACTGAGCTGGCGGATGCGGATACATCCCTCCACCGAAAGAGTCGTCATTGATACACCCGCAGGGTTGCACGGCAATGAACTCTCCGATCTGGTGGCGCAGGCCGATATTGTTCTGATTCCGGTGATCCCATCCGCCATTGATATGCGCGCCGTCACTGAATTCATTCAGGAACTGATGAAAACCCAGGCGTTTCGTCAGAAGCCCAAACCGGTGGCAGTTATTGCCAACCGCGTGAAGCGCAACACTCTCAGCTTCGGCGCACTGCAGGCTTTTCTCGATGAACTGCATATTCCTTTCATCGCCTCGCTGCGCGATACCCAGTTTTACGTACGTGCAGGTGAGCACGGCTTTGGCGTCGTAGATTTTGACCGCCAGCATGACAAAGAAATCGAAGAGTGGTTACCACTGATGAAATGGCTGACGCAGACCGTCGGACAACTGCAGAGCAGCACAGAGAAGGAGACAAACAGTCCTCGCTGAGGGCCAACCTCAGCGAGAACCTGAACAGTTACTGCCTACCCAGCAGATCCAGAGCAACGTCGACGATCATGTCTTCCTGACCGCCAACCATACCGCGCTTACCCAGCTCCACCAGAATATCGACTGTCTTCAACCCGTACTTCTTCGCAGCGACTTCCGAATGCCGCAGAAAGCTGGAATACACGCCGGCGTATCCAAGCGCCAGAGTTTCACGGTCAACGCGTACAGGCCGGTCCTGTAAGGGCCTGACAATGTCGTCAGCGGCATCCATCAAGGTATAAAGATCGGTACCATGATTCCAGCCAAGACGCTCAGCAGCCGCAATAAAGACTTCGAGCGGTGCGTTACCGGCACCGGCCCCCATGCCAGCGAGAGAGGCGTCAATACGGTCACAACCTTCCTCAACCGCAACAATTGAGTTAGCCACCCCGAGCGAAAGGTTGTGGTGTGCGTGCATCCCCGTTTGTGTTGCCGGATCCAACACATCTTTTACCGCCCGGAAGCGATCCCGGATATCCTTCATGCTCATTGCGCCGCCAGAATCCACGATGTAAATACAGGTCGCGCCGTATTCTTCCATCAGCTTTGCCTGTGTGGCCAGATTCTGAGGCGTGGTCATATGACCCATCATCAGAAAGCCCACCGTATCCATACCCAGTGCCCGCGCATAATCAATGTGCTGGCGGGAGATATCCGCCTCGGTGCAATGGGTTGCGACCCGTACGACCCGCGCCCCCGCATCATAAGCATTTTTCAGATCGTGACAGGTTCCGATACCCGGAAGCAGCAGAGTCGCGACCTGTGCATGCGAAACGACATCGGCCACCGCTTCGATCCACTCAAGATCGGTATAAGCGCCAAAGCCATAGTTAAAACTGGAGCCTTGCAGACCATCACCATGGGCGACTTCGATACTGTCTACCCGGGCGTGATCGAGTGCTACAGCGATACGCTGAACATCCTCCAGTGAATACTGATGGCGTACCGCATGACTGCCATCACGTAGGGTTACATCTGAAATATAAAGTTTTTTCTCAGCGATATTCGTCATCATTTTTCCCTCAGCGCTGGAGCATAGATTCGGCCATGCGCTCTGCTGTCGCTAATGCCGCAGAGGTCATGATGTCGAGGTTGCCTGCATAGGCAGGCAGATAGTGAGCCGCTCCCTCAACTTCGAGAAACACGGAAGTTTTCAGACCAGAAAACCGACCATGCCCAGGAATGGTCAACGGGCTTTCTTCGGGAATCACTTCAAACTGAATATCCTGCTTCAGACGATATCCGGGAACATAGCTTCTGACCGACTGAATCATTTCTTCAACCGATTGCCGGACAGACTCCTGATCGGCAGCTGCCGAAAGCACATACACGGTATCGCGCATTATCAGTGGTGGCTCGGCGGGGTTAAGTACAATAATCGCCTTCCCTTTGTCTGCGCCTCCCACCACGCGGATTGCTTCCGACGTTGTTTCGGTAAACTCGTCGATATTTGCACGCGTGCCTGGGCCTGCTGAGCGACTGCTGATCGACGCTACAATTTCGGCATAATGCACATGCGCCACTTTCGACACGGCAGCGACAACAGGGATGGTCGCCTGCCCACCGCAGGTCACCATATTGACGTTGTCTTTCTCAACATGCGCGTCTCCGTTAACCACGGGAACACAATATGGGCCAATGGCTGCCGGCGTCAGATCAATACAACGTATGCCCGGCTTATAACGGCGCAGGTAAGCATCGTTATTGATATGCGCGCTGGCAGAAGTTGCATCAAACACAATATCTATATCGTTAAATACCGGCATACGAACCAGGCCTTCAACACCCTCATGGGTGGTCGCAACATCCATGCGACGGGCACGTGCCAGACCATCAGATTCCGGGTCGATACCGACCATAGCTGCAATCTCAATATTTTTGCCGTGGCGTAATATTTTGATCATCAGATCCGTACCGATATTACCGCTGCCAATAATGGCGGCTTTAAGTTTTTTATTCATCGAATTACCTCACACCAGACGACAGGAAACAGAACCCAGTGCTCCCATGCGGGCCTGAATAATGTCACCGGATTGAATATTCACCATGGGGCCAAGTGCTCCGGAGAGAATAACCTCTCCCGCTTTAAGACCTTCACCCCGAGCCGCCATAGTGCAGGCCAGCCAATACGCTGCGCGTAATGGATGACCAAGACAGGCAGCTCCCGTACCAACCGACGCGACAGATCCGTTCAGATCGAGCTGCATCCCTATCTCATGTAAATCAAGATCACCGATAGCGACAGGTTGATTACCCAGTACATACAGACCGCAGGACGCGTTATCTGCAACTGTGTCCGCCAGCGAAATTTTCCAGTCGGCGATGGCGCTATCGACGATTTCAAGCGCCGGAAGCGCATATGCAAGACACGCCAGAAACTCAGCATAAGAAGGCGTTTCTGATTGCAGGTCTTTGCCGACAACAAAGGCAACCTCAGCTTCAATTTTCGGCTGCAGAAGCGTATCGGTCGGCACTGCTTCACCATCCAGATATTCCATATCCTGAAAGAGAACACCAAAGTCTGGTTGCGCTACGCCCAGCTGTTGCTGCACGGATGCAGACGTCAGGCCGACCTTCTTTCCCGAGATTCTGCCGCCCTGTGACAGTCGGTTGCGGGTGTTTATATCTGCGACAGCGTAAGCGTCATTCAGCGTAACCACGCCATAATCTTCGGATATTTTATTGATAGGCTTCCTGAACTCACGAGCCTCGCGCAGTGCTTTCGCTGCGGCTGATATTTCTACGTTCATAGTTATTTTCCTGCTTAAACCGCAACTGCATCAGGGGTGGAGGTAATCAACATGTCAGCGTACGAAACGGCGCTATCCCCCAACTGGTTTTTCAGCTGACTGACGGCCTGATTCAGATCTTTTACAGAAACCACCGCAAAAGTGAATTTATCCGGCCGGAGAATGGCCACCGCATCTTTGCAATACCCTGACCTGGCGAACCAACGGATCATATCCCCCGTCATATCTTCAACTTCCGTCAAGCCTTCAACTGTCATGTGAGAAACGTGCAACCCCTGTGGGCGCTGACCGAAATCGACCATAGATACAAAACGGGTGCCGAGACTTTCCAGCCATTCCTGGTGCGATGCTGAAAGAGTGGTACGAGGGTCTGCACCCAGGCCGATCAAAGCAAAGTCACGCCCGGTAATTTCATCCAGAAGCACCTTGGAACCATCGATCAGCCGTACTTCGGGTTGTGGGCTCATTTTCCCTTCCGGGCTCTTACGACGCTTTCTGGGAAGCCCAAGATAAGAGTTTTCCGAGTAAGATGGCTTTGGTTTGAACTCGCCCTCCTGAAAATATTCGCGTACCGGCTTAACAGCCAGACCTACTTTCAGAAAAGCATCCCTTACTCCCGTCAGAACAGGGTTGGTCATCGACACAACGTCTTTCAGAAAAACAGAGATATCGATCATGGATTTAGCGTGGTCGTGACGTTCAGAACCGTAAGAGTCCAGCAGAAAGTCTCCTGCTGTACCTTTAAGCACTGCGCTCAGTTTCCAGCCAAGATTAAAGCCATCACGGAATCCGGCGCTCGCACCCTGCCCCATAAATTGGGGCGTCATATGGGCGGCATCGCCTGCAAGAATCACCCGACCTTCACGCCACTTTTCAACAATAAGTGCATTGAAGGTATATACGAGTTTTCGTTTGACGATGAATTTATCCGGGTCAACATAACGCGAGATCAACTGACGGATGGTATCCGGATGCTCCATATATTCTTTTGTCTGGCCTGGCTTGAGCATAAATTCAAAGCGATGAAATTTATCGGGCTGGATACAGCTGACAACCGGCTGGCCAGGATCGACAACGAAGTTGAAGTAGGGCGTGTGACGAAGCTCATCGACACCTTCTTTCTGCTCAAGGTCGACAACCAGCCAAGGCTCAGGAAAGCTTTTCCCCGTCATTTTTATTCCGAGTGATTCGCGCACAAAGCTACGTCCACCATCACACCCAACCAGATACGCAGCGCGAACCGTCTGAGGGTCTAACTTTCCGTCGCCCTGAGCTTTCTGATCATCACCATCATTAAAGCGAAACTCCTGCGTCGCCTGATGAACTACCGTTACCCCCTCGCTGTCGTGCTGAAACTCAACCAGCTCACGTCCACGAAGTACTGTCACGGTAGGATAACGGGCCAGCTCTTCGGTCATTGTGGTTTCAAGATATGGCTGGTAGAAAAAGTTTACGACGGGCCAGCCATACGTTTTCTTCTTCGGCAGATACTGCGCCATGACGGTACAGTCGGTACGAACGAACTGCACAGGCACATCAGGAAGCATATCTTTACCAATTTCTTCAGCGCAGCCGATATGTTGAAAAATACGCATGCACTCATCATCGGTATACACGGCACGTGCGTTACCATAGAAGCTTGGTTCTTTCTCCAGAACCGTCACTTTATGACCGCGCATGCCTAACATATGCGCGAGCGTCAGCCCTGTCGGTCCCAGGCCAGCTATCACGACTTCGGTATCGTATTTCCGGATATTTTCAGTTTTCATATTGATCTCTCCTACCGCTTCAGAACGGGCTGTATTCTTTTCCTGCCAACGATTTAATACCGTTGATAAAATTGATCGCATTGACTTTCAGGAAATTCACTAGTCCAGATTTCTGTGGTTTATGCCCCCAGAGGCTGATGCCTTTAAACCGCTCAACTGCCCAGTCATTTTCATTTACCTTCAGCGCATCAAAGCCCAGTTCCCATTCAAATCCAGATGGTGTAATGACATAAAATGAAAGCTCTTTGTCATTCGGGTGCTGGCCAATTTCATGAGCCATTTCGAAACCAAGCTGTTTCAGTCTGCGGAATGCACCGACCAGATCATCCATAGTGTCAGCAACAAGGTTCACGTGCTGAGCCTGGGTCCGGATCGGGTCAAGGCGTACGCCTTTGGTGCTTGCGACTGCAATAGAGTGATGACGCTCGTTAAAACGAAGAAAGGTGATGTCCAATTCGACGCCCGCGATTTTCTCATCGATATAATCACTGATTCTTGCGTCAAATATTTCGTGCCAGAAACCCAGCATTATTTCTGGTGTGCGTGATGTAATCGCCAGGTGTCCCATGCCACTGTCACCCGTAACAATCCCGCTGACCTTCATATTCAGGGGTTCTTCAGAAAGTATTGGTGAGCGGTACAGTTCGAGCGTCAGCCCCTTTGGGCCTTTGAAGCTGTAATACGAATGAACACCTCGTATTACTGCAGACTTACCAGAGGTGGCCGTGACCGGAATCGCCTTCGCTGACAGGCGCTGAAGGACTTCCTTCATTGCTTCATCTGATTGCACATGAATACCCAGTGCAGAGATATCTTCCGCCTTGCCTTTTTCGACCATGATCCGGCGTTCATGGCGATCAAACCTGTAAGCGAGACGCTCACCAGTCCGCTCAGCTTCGTGCAGACCAATACCGTCATGGAAGAAGCGTTGCCACTCATCCAGTTTCTGTGACTGGATGACGAGATAACCGATCTGAATGTGATTAAATAAATCCATCTTTCCCCCTCAGGCACTGATGCGCTGTTCAGCATTTAAGGGAGTGCGTTGCTTAAGATAGAGAGTCACCAGCTCATTGAACTCTTCAGCGCGTTCCCACTGCGCCCAGTGGCCGGTATTACTCATCACATAGAGATCGCAGTTACGCATTGTTCTTTGCAGACGCGGGCCACCTGAAGGACGGTTCACTTTGTCGTCAGCCCCCCAGATCACAAGCGTTGGCGTTGTGCATTCCGCCAGACGTGCGTCACGGGTGAAGTCCATGCGCAGCGCTCCGCCGAGACTGTTCGGACGACGTAAGGGCGGTTGAGCAACCACTTCCGGGTCGATACTTGAACGGAAGCGCTCCTGAATCACGGCGTCGCTGACCTGACTGCCATCAAACACCAGATAATTACGGATAAAATCCGAGAGTTTCTCTGTCGTCGGACCTTCGCCACCGTAATAATTCAACAGTTTGTTAAGCCCTTTCGTAGGCAGCCCCCGTGTTGTACCAATGCCCCCTGGACCCATCAGAACAAGCGCAGACACTTTTCGCGATTGTTCTAAGGCCATACGGAGAGC
Organism: uncultured Thalassolituus sp.; assembly: GCF_950066645.1. Classification (GTDB taxonomy): domain Bacteria; phylum Pseudomonadota; class Gammaproteobacteria; order Pseudomonadales; family Oceanobacteraceae; genus Thalassolituus. The sequence continues at coordinate 213,785 of NZ_CATMFB010000003.1, forward strand.
ACAGGCACCGCCCAGGGAATTTCCAACAACATGCGCTTTTGGGATATTCAGTGCGTGCATCAACCCCAGAATACCTTCCGCCAGATCGCCAAAAGGGTCTGCCCTGTCGATGCCCTTCGTTGACTTGCCATAACCAGGCATATCCGGGATTAACACGCGGAAGTGTTCAGCAAGAGCCTCAGCGTTTTTCGAATAGTTCGACATGCCAGAGGCCCCGGGGCCGCCACCGTGCAGGAGGATGACAGGGTAGCCTTCTCCCAACTCGGTGAGATGTATCGTTCTGCGACCGACCTTAACGTCGTAGCTATGGAGATTTTTCGTCTTGGCCATACCGCGCTCCTGTGTGTTTTTGCCTGACTGGAGATCATCATATTATCTAAATGACGATATCGTCAACTTGACGATAGAGTCAAATAATGACAAAAGGGAGCACCTGATACAGAAACAGCATCACCAGGAGAGACTCATGATTCAGGATCTGCGAGGGCGCGTTGCGATCGTGACTGGCGCTAATACCGGCATAGGAAAAGAGACAAGCACCGCATTGGCACTGCGCGGAGCCCATGTTTTTATGGCTTGTCGCTCACACGGCAAGGCCGAGAAAGCGAGACAGGAGATTCAGGAGGTCATCGGCGGCCAGGGCAGACTAGAGGTTCTCCCGCTCGACCTGGGCGACCTCGAATCAGTCAGGTTGGCAGCTCAGCAGTTTATTAACAGAGGCCTGCCGCTACACATGCTGATCTGCAATGCTGGCCTCGCGGGTCAGAAAGGAATCACCAGATCAGGATTCGAACTGGCCTTCGGCACCTGCCACATCGGCCACTTTCTGTTTACCAGGTTGCTGATGGACACCCTGCGCGCCTCAGCCCCTGCGCGGGTGGTTGTCGTTTCCAGTAAGGCACACCGGCATGTAAAAGACTTCAGCCTTGAGCAGGTAAGACAACCCACCAGCAGTACTGGCGGCATCCGGGAATATGCTCACGCCAAACTCGCTAACCTCTTGTTTGTATCTGAGCTCAGCCATCAACTTGAAGGCTCAGGCGTCAACGTTTATGCGCTCCATCCGGGAATCGTAGCGTCAGACGTCTGGCGGTCTGCACCGGCGTTACTCCGTGGTATTATCAAACCTTTCATGATGACTCCTGAACAAGGGGCAGCCACAAGCCTCTGGTGTGCCACCAGCGCGGACTGTGCCCAGGAATCTGGCCTGTATTACGAAGACTGCAAGCGCAGTCAGACATCCACACTGGCCCGGAACCGACAGTTAGCTCAGGAGTTATGGGATTACAGTGAGCGCTGTACCGCGCGGTAATATTCAGAGGTGTTATGACCGAACAGACAGTGAACCACCGCACCCGGGTAGGCCAGGAGCGCCGCGAAAAAATGCGCCGCCGGCTACTGGAAAGCGCGCTGGGAGTATTTGCAGAGAAAGGCATCGATGGCACGGTTATCGACGATTTTATTTCTGCCGCTGGCGTCTCTCGTGGCACCTTTTATAACTATTTCAAAACACCCAGCGATCTGGTGACAGCCATCGGAGAATTGCTCTCTAATGAATTGGTACACCTGATTGAGGAACATGTTGAAGGCATGGACAACCCTTCAGAGATACTCGCCACCGGCTTGCGGCTGTTTCTGAAAACAACCCATGAACGTCCGACCCTTGCGCGTTTTTTCTGGCGTGCCGGATTCAACATCAACGCGACAGGTCACCTGATCTACCAATACCTGCCCGTTCATATCGGCCGCGCACTGGAAAACAGATCCATCAAAGCGGCGGATATCCCCTCCGCGCTGGAAGTCATAGTCGGCATTATGCTGGCCACCATGTTCGCCTATTCAAACCGACAGACCGATGCACACTACTCCGAACAGATGATTGCGCATTGCTTCCGGGCATTAGGCGTAGACGAAAAAGAAATTACCCGATTACTCACGCTATCGCTGCCGGATATCACCCTCCCCGAAGACTCCATGCTACAGAGTCTGGCGCTTGTTTCAGGCTAAGAAGAATTTCTTAGCCCTCTAGACCTCCGGCGACACTTCAGGCTGAAAGCTTTGCTGTGGCCTCTTTGGCAAACCATAACATCCACAGACGTCAGAGAAAGCGTTAATCGCTCCCTCGTACCCTGCATAGTTATAGCCCTTCGCCCACGGGCGTATTAACTGGTTCCGGGAGGGGACTTATGAATATTTCGGGTTACATTCTTTTAACCGGCCTGATCGCAACTCTGTATGCCTGCGGTGGCGGAGGGGGTGGCAGCAGTGATGGCAACACTGATGGCAATGATGATTCCAACAATGTTGTAGACAGTGTTGATGGCACTGAAAACGCAGAGAGCTTTGTAGGCGGCGGCACAAACAATGCTGGAGGTGGGTTTGACCTGAGCGGCGATGACACCTCGGTCTACGGTACGCGCCTGGATGCCGGAGCTGTGGGGGCCTCGCTAGCCAACTCCGCAACAGGACAACCGGACTACATCATCATTGTCGATGAAGGGAAGAGCGTCACTGACTCAATGAGCATTGAATTCGAGGGGGTGGAAGAAACCATCAACGGTTTCATCCTGGTATTTTCGGATGCGAGTACAGCGATCACCGACCTGGAATTTATCTCCATGACCATCCTGAAAGACGGAGCTGAATTTAAGTATACCTGCATTGCGCCGTCTGAGCCGCCAGCAGACTGTGGAGGGCTGGAAGCCGTTTCACTGGATATTCCGTCAGGCACCGCCACTCTGACCAACGCAACGGTAGTGAATGCCGACAGCGGAACGGTGCTGACACTTAACGGAACCGTTACCTGGGATTGAGGAAAGCATGCCCGGCGAAGGCCGGGTATCGCCAAGCGCTACTACGCGGGCTACTATGCTGAGAGCATCATCACGGCATGGACCGCTACGGTATGGAAGTATTTATTTTTGCACTGACAGTGCTCGGCATCTGGCTGGTTGTACGCGTAAAGCATCAGCAGGCTGAAATTGAGACGCTCAAAAGCCAGTTTGCTGCTATCAGCAGACCCCAGCAAAATACCAGCTCACCAGAAACAGAGTCGCCAAAAGCAGAGTCCCGAGAGGCAGGTACCAGCACACAGCAGGCAGCAAAAGAGGCATCACGCCCGGTCAGGAGCGTAACAGCGAAAACGGCGTTCACTCCACCACGGGCAAAGCCACAACTGTCCGTCAACAGACCGGCCCCCACCCCAGAGCCTGCTGCTCCTGGCTGGCTCAGCACAATGATCGGAAAGCTGCGCGAAGACTGGATGCTCTGGACAGGTGCGATCAGTGTCGCTCTGGCTGGTATTTTTATCGTGTCATACGCTATCTCTTCCGGTCTGCTTGGACCCAATCTTCAGTTTGCGCTGGCAACTCTCTGCGGGATTGTTCTGCATGGCGGAGCTGAATATCTGCGCCGGCGAGACCCAGAGAATTATCAGATTTTCGGAGGTCTCGCCGCTGGTGGCAGTATCACCCTGTTTGCCAGTATGCTCGCCGGGCTCTATTACTTTGAGGTGCTGTCCGCAGGGTTCACTTTCGTTCTGTTAGCCATCATAGCTATGGGTACTATGGTCCTGGCGCTGCGTTATGGTCCACTGATGGCAATCATCGGCATGCTGGGTGCCTATCTTGTGCCAGTCATGGTCGGCGACTCCGGGGGGAAATTCCATTTTGCGCTCGGCTACATTCTGATTATCACGAGCAGCAGTCTGTGGTTGTTGCGTCATATCTACCGGCCATGGCTATGGCAGGGCATTGGTGCCGGTGCGCTGTTCTGGTGGTGGGTTGCTCTGACCCGGACCGATACTAATACCTTTCTACCCTGGTACATCAGCCTGACATTGCTTGCCTATACGCTGATACCTGTGACAGCCACCGCTGCTGAAACACGCTACCGCCGCCACCTGCTCCAGTTGACTGCGATCTTCAGTTCAATAACCTTCGCGTCTGTCGTCCTACAGGGCAGTATGCCCCCTGATTGGCTGAGCTGGATCAGCGTACTGATCGTCGCTGCAATCGCAGCAAGACGTTACGAGGGGCTGAAATTAATGCCATGGCTGATCAGTCTTGCTCTGGCAGTCGCCACTCAGGCTTACCGCTATATCGAGAACCAGGCCCTGGCCGCCACAGCTGAAATGGCGCAGTTCCAGGTCGCTATGACCGTCTGTGCTGTCTTTGCCGGCGCCTGGCTATGGACCCGGCAACGCGACTCGTATCTGCACAGTTCTCTGGCAATTCTGTCTCCTCTTTTATGGCTCGCCTGTGGCTGGCTTACCTTTGGCGCTCCTGAGACCGAAAATAGCTGGGCCGGCTGGACGCTGGTCATGACCGGTGTTTATGGGGTTCTGTCATTTCTGATGCTGCGCAGTCCCTCATACCAACGCCTGTCACTCTGGGCGATTCTCGGCCTGCATGCTTCTTACTCACTGGCCGCCGCCATCTGGCTTGAAGAAGCCTCTCTGACCGCAGCTCTGTCCGTACAACTGATTAGTCTGACACTACTTATGCGCCGCTACAGCGTGCCATCACTGGGTCTGTTGCTTAAGGCAGTACTGGCGGTTGTAGTGCTACGCCTGACCCTGAACTCCTGGTTGCTGACATACGATAACAGCGTCCACTGGTCACTCTGGACCTACGGCGGCGCCTTCCTGTCTGCTCTGATTGCCGCCCGTCTGACTCCTGAAAGCAACCCAGTGCGACGCTGGCTGGAGGCAGCAGGTCTGCACCTGTTTGTGCTGTTTGCTGGCGCCGAGCTGCGTTATTACCTCTACGACGGCCAGGTCTTCACGCACGAATACGGACTGACCGAAGCAGGCCTGAACAGTATGCTCTGGGGAGCACTGGCCCTGACATACCGGGTACGCGCACGAGTCAGCAGCAGTCTGGCCGGGTGGTACAACGCCATGGCCTATGTCCTCATCGGGCTTGCATTAATCAGCTACAGCACCCAGTTGTTGTGGAATAACCCTCTGTGGAGTGGCGACCACTTCAGCACAACTCCTCTCTTCAACCTGCTGACTCTGGTGTTTGCAGGGCCATTGTTGATCGCACTGATTTTCAGCAGAACAACGACAGATCAGGAGCGTAATTTCAGTCGCTGGCTGAGCGTCGCAATGGGCGCGGTTCTGGTGCTGCTGAGCGTACGCCATTTCTGGCAGGACGGTTATCTCGATCTCGGCCAGGGCATTGCTACCGGTGAGTGGTACAGCTACTCTGCCGCAGCCATCCTGGCAGCCGTCATCGTAATTACAGTGTCGCTATGGCGGGGGCAGGCCAGCCTTTATCGATATGGCAGCATCCTGATGGGACTGGCAACGGTGAAAATATTCCTGTCGGATATGTCCGGGCTTGATGGACTATGGCGCGCAGCCTCGTTTCTTGGGCTGGGAATCGCGCTCCTTGGTATGACCTGGCTCTACCGGCGGACCTTCGGTAGTGGTACTGTCACCGCGGATTCAGAACAGACACCGTGATAAAACACGGGCCTGATTCATCAGACACTTATCGTGACTGAGTAGCGCGATCCTGCGGATACACCACATCGAGTAGCCTGCTGCACTGGCATTCATCTGGCAGACAGTGCATCAGGCAACTGAGGGTGTCTGCTTCACCCGATGCCTGATCGGCAAATACTTCGTAGAGAATCCTGAGTCCTTCTTTCTCAGCCTCAAGCTCTGCGCGCTTCAGCAGTTCATACAGCCCGGGCGTTTTATCTTTATCGCACAGGCGGCGCTGCTCACGTACGGGCAGAATCATGGTCTTACGCCAGGCCTCGTATTCCGGCTGATATCGCTGCTCGATCTCAAGAGGCGCACCGCGTTCCGCGAGCCAGAGCGCTGTAAGCAGCCACAGAACATCGGCGTGATGATGATCCTGCAGGCGCAGTAATTCGTCAGCGACACCCGGTCTGGCATAGACGTCCAGCGCATAATGCCAAAGCGGTGTATCCGATGGTTCATGGCTTCCATCTATGGCAAACTTCGCGACCATTGGCTTCATCCCCGGCATCCCGTTTTCTGTGTGTATCTATGATTGAGTTTACTCAGGTTTCCCTGCAGCGTGGAACCAACTTTCTGTTAGAGAAAGCAAACCTGCGCATTCACGACGGCCAGAAATTGGCACTTATCGGGCCAAATGGCGCCGGAAAATCGAGCCTGTTTGCCTTATTGAATGGTGAGCTCACTCCGGACGGCGGTGATCTGGCCATGCCATCCAAGTGGCGCATTGCTCATATGAAGCAGGAAGTCGAGGCCAGCAGCCGCTCTGCGCTGGATTATGCGATTGACGGTGACCGCCGCTATCGCGATATCGAGCAGGGCATGGCGTCGTCACAAAATGATACAGAGCTGACCCGCTGGATGGATGCGATGGACGAGCATCAGGGTTATCAGGTTCCGGTGAAAGCTGAACAACTGCTGCACGGGCTGGGCTTTTCACAGTCTGATCTGCAGCGCCCGGTCAAAGATTTCTCGGGGGGGTGGCGTATCCGCCTGAATCTGGCGCAGGCGCTGATGATGCCCTCCGACCTTCTGCTTCTCGACGAACCGACCAACCACTTAGATCTTGAGGCCACCCTCTGGCTTGAGGGCTGGCTGAAGAAGTATCCCGGCACACTGCTGTTTATCTCTCACGACCGGGATTTTATTGATTCGGTCGCGGATCATATCGTGCATCTGCATAACCGGAATCTCACTGTCTACCCGGGCAATTACAGTGCCTACGAACGCATCCGTGCAGAAAAGCTCGCACAACAGCAGACGGTGTATGAAAAGCAGCAGGAACGTGTTGCTGAAATTGAGAAATTTGTAGCGCGTTTCCGTGCTAAAGCCAGTAAAGCGAAACAGGCGCAGAGCCGCCTGAAAGAACTGCAACGCATGGAGCTGATTGCCCCGGCGCATGTGGATTCGCCTTTCCGTTTTCAGTTTCCATGTTATGAAAAAATGTCGTCGCCGTTACTCGCGATTGATCAGGCCGACCTTGGCTACAGTGGCAAAACCATTCTGCCAAAAGTAAAAATATCCATCGTACCGGGTCACCGCATTGGCCTGCTGGGCCCGAATGGCGCCGGTAAATCGACACTACTGAAAACACTGTGCGAAGAAATTCCGTTATTAACTGGCGAGCGCAGTACCGGAGAGCATTGCCGGATCGGTTATTTCGCACAACACCAACTGGAGTCACTCGATGTTAAAGCCTCCGGTGCATTAATTCTTCAACGTCTGAAGCCCAAGGCCAGCGATCAGGAAATCCGTAATTTTCTGGGCGGTTTTGGTTTTCATGGAGACAAGGCACTGGAAATTATCGAACCATTTTCCGGTGGTGAAAAAGCGCGTCTGGCTCTCGCCTGTGTCGCCTGGATGAAACCAAACCTGCTGATTCTCGACGAGCCAACTAACCACCTGGATATTGAGATGCGCGAAGCGCTCGCTCTGGCGCTGCAGAATTTCGACGGCGCCATTCTGATCGTCAGTCACGACCGCCATCTGCTGAAATCTACGGTGGATGAATACTGGTTGGTTGATCACGGCCGCGTCCAGAGTTTCGACGGCGACCTCGACGACTACCATGACTACCTGAACACCCGCGAAGCGATGGCACCTGCAGCCTCTCCGGATGAACAGAATCCGACGTCCGAACCCAGGCCACAGGTGGACCGGAAAGAGCAGAAACGACTGGAAGCGGAAAAGCGTCAACGCCTGGCGCCTCTGCGTAAGCAGCAACAGGCCGCCGAGAAAAAAATGGAAAAGCTTCAGACTGAGCTGGCTACCATTGAAGAAAAGATGGGTGACCCGGGTCTGTACGAAGCCAGCCGGAAAGACGAATTAAATACATTAATTCAGCAGCAGGGAAAACTAAAAAGCGAACTCGATGAGATCGAAATGGAGTGGATGGATCTCACCGAACAGCTTGAAGCAGCCGAGTGATTATTGCGTCAGAATCTGGCGCATAGCATTACGCAGAAATGCCGGTTTAACCGGCTTATGTAACACGGCCATACCACTCGATGAGAGTGCTTTAATCCGCTCAGGCGCGGTATCTCCGGTGACCATCAGCACAGGCAGGTGCCGGCCTGTCAGCTGCCTCACTTTCCCGGTCAGTTCCTGTCCGTCCATCTCACCGGGCAAACGGAAATCTGTGATCAGAATATCGCCCCAACCGGGCGATTCGCCAACGGCCTGGATACAGGTAGTGGCATCGGCGAAGGCGCGGACATCACAGCCCCAGCCAGCCAGCAACTCTGAAGTACTCTGTCTTACCATGGCATCATCCTCCACCAGCAGTACCGGAGTACCGGTGAAATCTCCCACCGGATTTCCCGACGCATAGCTTTCTGCAACGGCAGGAGCAATGTTTTCACTGACCAGTTCAATATCGAGTGAGAACTCAGAGCCAAGGCCCGGCGAAGACACCAGCCGTAGAGAATGGCCAAGCAGATCACTGAGGCGGCGGCAGACGGAAAGCCCGAGGCCCAGCCCTTTCTGGCGGTCCCGCTCCGGATTATTCAGCTGAACAAATTCCTGAAAAATATGATCCTGCTGATCCTGTGGAATCCCCATCCCTGTGTCACGGACATACAGGCGCGTAATGAACTTTCCATCTTCCGTCTGCGAGGGTTCTGTTCCCACCGTAATGGTGCCACTTTCTGTGTATTTGATCGCGTTGGCGATCAGGTTGCGCAGAATATTCCCCAGCAGAACAGGATCACTGCGGACAATGCACTCACAGGGAATGGCGACCAGTGTCAGTGATTTTTCTTCCGCAACCGGCGTGGCTTCGCGCACGATTGAGCCAATCAGAGAATCCAGGGCAAACGTACTGATATCCGCTTTTACATCCCCCGCATCCAGACGCGAAATATCGAGAAGCTTGCCAAGCAGATCATCAATCGACGTCACAGCGGAGGTGATATTAGAAATCAGCTGTTGCCCCCGGGGCGTACCTGTTTCCTGCTTAAGACTCTCCGCCAGCAGCGAAAGCGAATGAACCGGCTGACGCAGATCGTGACTGGCTGCGGCGAGAAACTGGGTCTTGGCACGGCTCGCCGCCTCTGTCAGCCGGTATTGCTCGCCCAGCGTTTCAGCAAGCCGGATGTTTTTCAGGGTCAGTGCCATCATGTCGTTGAAGGTGCTGCTCGCGGAACGGGCAACGAAGTACGACACGAGGACATAGGCCAGAAACGCATACCCCATACCCTGATACTGAGGGTCAGCCTGATTCAGACACATATAGATCATGGGAGAGGTCGTGATCACCAGAAAAAGCGTATGACTCTGCAACCAGACAGCGTTCGTGCTGACAGACGAAATCGTCACGCCGACGATCAGAGTAAACAGCAGCATCTGCTGGGAAAACTCGCCGGCATTAAAAAACAATATCCCTGCCACGCCCCAGAGCAGGGCCAGTGAACTGACGCCGGACAGATACATGCCACGCCAGAAATTAAGACTGAAGCGGGCATAGAAACGTCGGTATGCCCAGAGCAGTCCTGCACCGAAGGTCTGAATTGCCAGCGCAGCGGCATACCAGAGATAGCCATATACCGCGCCAGCAGGTGGGCTCTGATTAAGAATCAGCACTGTGGTCAGAATAAAGGTCCCGACGATGATGATAATGATCCGGTCGTACAGGTCCTGCGTCGCGCGCTGACGACGGAAATCGAGAATTTCTCCGTCGGTCAGTACCAGCTCGTCAGAATTCATGAGTCAGCGCTCGCTATTCAGTCAGCAGTCCGAGACGGCGGACCTCGTTCAGGCAGGCGGTGCGGTTCGTTACCCGGAACAACCGGAACACATCCCGCAGGTGACCTTTGATTGTGTTTTCTGACACATCCAGTTCGCTGGCGATCACTTTATTCGAGAGCCCCTGAGCCAGCAGATGAAGGATTTCGTGCTGTCGGGGAGTCAGCCGCACCTGCGGGTGCTCCTGTTTCTGGCTGTTAATCAGCTCCTGCCATCCATCCGGCAGATAAATATTGCCCGCCAGTACCCGCCGGATCGCTTTAATCAGAACGGCAGGGTCGGACGACTTGGGCAGGAACCCCAGCGCACCGTGATCAAGCGCCTGGCGGGCATCCGCCAGTGACTCGGATGCGGAAATCATCATCACGGGGCTCCAGACCGATAACTGCTGCAGACGCCGGATCAGGGTGAGGCCGCTGACGCCCGGCAGGTTAAGGTCCATCAGAATCAGGTCCGGCTGCTCGCTCATCTGCGCCAGAAAGCGTTCTGCTTCTTCCGCGCTGCGGACCTGTGTGGTCGTGCAGGGGGCCAGTGACTGCTCCAGCAGCCCTGCCAGTCCCCCTGCGAATAATAGGTGGTCATCAATGATCAGGTAGTGCATCCATTCTCCCTAAAGGCCATCACAGGCCTTATTGGCAGCACTGTCGTCTCGCGACAGGGCCATACGAAAGTATCGGCCCTAATGTACTCTATTAAGCCCCCTGAAATCAGCGGAAAATTGCACACTCTGGTAATCACCATGAGTTCAGGGACGTTTCTGATGGACAAGACCACTCGCCATGTCGTTTTTATCCTGATGACAGCAGCGCTCGTCAGCGGCTGTGACTCAGGAAGTTCCGGGCAGGAAGACCCGGTCACCCCGCCCGTCACCCCGGCACCCGGCAATACGGAGGTCGTTATCTCCGGTGTTGTTGAAAAAGGGCCATTTCAACAGATGCAGATGAATGCCTGGACAATGGACGGTAACGGTCAGCGCTCACCGCTACCAGCAGAGGTGAACGGCAATCAATATGCTGTGTCTGCGCAGGAAGGAGAGATTGTCTTCCTTGAAGCGTCGGGCACCTTTACCAACGAATTCAGTGGCGAACTGCAACCGCTCGACCAACCTCTGCGCGCCATCACCCCCGCCGATGGTCAGCCTCAGAACATCAACCTGTTCACCGATCTCGCTGCACGATGGGCGATGACTCAGTCTGACACGCCAGATGCAGGCCTGATAAAACAGGGGGAACAGGAAACGATGCGCCTCCTCGGCCTGCCACCAGAAACAGACCCCGGGCAGCTGGGCTTCGCTGCTATCAGGGAAGGCGCCGGCCTGAGCGACCCGTCGGTGCAACTGCTGCTGTTCTCTGCCTTCGTGCTTTCTGAGCAGGGCGATCTTCCCGCTGGAGGGCTGGGTGCCGCTTTTGACACCTTCAGAGAAACCTTTGGCCCCGTGCCGGATGGCGGCCAACCACCCATGGACTTCTTTGCCGGCATGGACCCGCAATGGCTGCTGGATGCGGTTATTAATGCCGGTGTCCTGAGCGATTTACCGCCGCTGAACCTGGGTGAGATGCCCGTGTTCGTGTGCGATCCACTATGTCACTGGTTCGACCCAGAGACACCGAGCATCAGCCTGAGCGGGACGACCATCTACGAATCAGACGGTGTCGCCACTGTCACTCTGAGCCGCACCGGCACAGACCTCGGCGATCTGGATGTGACGCTGAACATTGCCTCTGCAAGTGCCATCCCTGGCGAAGATTATCTGACGCCGGCCACCACCCTGACCTTCGCGGGTAGCGACCGCACGCTGGATATCCCTCTTGAGTTAATCATCGATACACAGGCAGAAGTGGATGAAACCATCACGGTCAGTATCAATACCGCCACAGACGCTGGCGGCAACGACGTCACGCTCGGTCAGAGCAGCGCAACAATCACCATCAAAGACGGTGCGCCTGTTCTGGCGGGCAGCGCGGTTGCTCCCACCCGGCTTTGCCTGATCAGCAGTGGTCAGGGTGACGAACTCGCCGCCGACAGCAGTTTTTCAGCACCTCTGACAGACCATTGTCAGAACCCGACCGACCCGCAGGTATTACTCACGGACGAGTTACCCCTGCTGCGTCTGGGTGTCGGCCTGCAGGACAGCTGCAGCAGTGGCTGTAGCGATCAGCTGATCAATCTCTCGCTCGCCCGGGGTGGCGACTCGCCATCATCAGTGACTCTGGGCCAGTACCGCTTTCCCGCCAACTCCATATCCCCGAGCGATGGCATCACTGAACTGCCGGTCGTCGCGTTGAATGACGCCGCAGCACTGCAACTGCTGCAGGGTGCCGCCGCGGCTGGTGATCCGGTTGAATTCATTGCGGCATCAGCCACTGACTCTGCCCTGGAGGTGTCTTCTTCCAGCCCCCTGCTCATTCCTCTGCCTTCTCAGGCAGAATTCGGTGATCGTACGCTGCACTTCGAAAACCCGGTGATCGACAGTGCTCTGTCCTGCCCGGAGGGGAGTCTCGGCATATCCGATACCTACGGCTACCTGTTGAGCGATGCCGCCCCCGACGCAACCGTCGGTATTCCGGGCAGTGCCTGTATTGATATCACTTCTCTCAATGCGGCAACACCGGCGTCGGTAGCCCAGGCAGATATCGATATCGGCACCTGGGTCTCAGAACTGCCGGAGTGGCATTTTATGCAGCTCGAGGTCTTGGATGGCGCCCCCTCCGGCGACCAGCTCGCCAGCAGCGCCTCGCCTCTGTTTATCTGGGATTACAACACCCTGGTGCCCGGCATCACAGTCACCACCTACGTTGGCGCAGAGCACCTGCCGTTTCTGTACGCCATCAGCGACGCCCGCCTGACCGAGCGAGGACTCGAACTGGCATACAGCGGCACACGGCTGCGCACGCAAACCGGCTTCGCCAGCAACGACCCCCGCGCCAACGCAGGGTTCTCTAACCTCAGCCCCTATCTCAGTGGCCAGTCCGGCAGCCTGTTACTGACCGTCGATGGCATCAGCGCCAACACAAACTTCAATGCCCGGGGCGCGGTATCCGCCTACCCGCTGGGAATGATTGAGTGGGGTGGATTCACAGCCCAGGTCAACCAGGGCGAGCTGGCTCCCTCTGATGCTTATATTGAATACACACTGGCCCAGCAAAGTACCGGCTGTGCCGATCTCAGCTGTACCGCGAACGGCAGTAACCGTTATGAATTGAGTGCCGCAGCGGCACAGATTTCAGCGCATGGCATCATGGCCACCGGCGGTACACTGGCCAGTGATGCCACCTTAAGCTGGGGCGCCAACATTGCGGGCAACGCCTGGTCATCGGCAGATGCCACACTCGCCGGAGCCTCCGTCAGTCTGAACCTGCCCGGAAATGCACCCGCCAGCATAGACTCGGCGGCTGATCTGCTGCAGGCCCACCGGACAGCAAACACGATCGCGGCGCCGGGCTCGGATGACTTTATCCGTGGCAACCAGTTCCCTCCGGGACTGACATTCGGCCCTGAGACTTACGCCAACGCTTCGGAGGGCCAACCCGAAGCGGGTTCTGGCAGTCTTCTCACGGGAACCGACCTGACGCTGACAACCACATCCGGCAGTGTGTCTCTCGACAGCAGCCCCGCCACCAAGTGGGTGGTACGCAGCGACGGGGTCACTGGGGTATACAACGCCCAGCCGGACAGCCTGCCGGTCTCTGCAACCCTGCAGGGCTACGACTTTACCTTCGACCGCTTTGCAATTCGTACACGGATGAACGAAGTCGACGAGTACAACTGGGTTGATGGAGGCCTGGTTCTTAACGGTGACGCCGGTGGCAACGATGGCTGGGAAATTAATTTCACCAATCAGGTCATCGCCTGTGACGGTGCATTAGGCCGCTCGGTTCTGTCAGAAGAACAATGCGGTGGTAAGACCTGCCAGCTCGCCAGCTGGCGCGCTGACAGTGAGTTGCTCGATATGAGTTTCAGCCCGCTGGCCTCATGCAGTGCCACCAGCCAGGCCATGGAGCTGGGCATGGAAAGCCATTTCCTCGCACTCGATAAACCCGTGATGCTGAGCACCCGCTGGAACCCGGATGGCACTCTGATCGACTCACACGCCCATGCGCTGGATCAGTACCGGCTCGATCAGCGCGACGGAACGGAAGGCTTTCCGCTACAGATGAGTGCCGCCAACCTGCTCCCGGTTCTGGACGTGAATACCGGAACAGAAACCGTACGGTACGGCACCTTAGGTATGAAGGGCCGGGTCGCCCTGCCGTTCTGGAATGCACTCGACACCGAAGGACGCCTGGCCAACACACTGAGTTTCGGGCTGCCCTCCCCGGAGCCGAGCGTCCTGGTCAACGAAAACCAGATGAGCCTGCTGCTCAGTGAAAAACCGCAGGCACTGAATATGGATCTGCTCAGCCACATTAACAGCGAAGCCAGGTTTGATCTGGATGGCCGCTATGACTGGGGCAACACCGGCATGGGCTTCAGCCTGCCCGTCTATTACGCCGACACAAACACCAGCGAACAGGCGACCTTTATCGGACGGACTTTAAGCAAAGACCTGTATGTCATGGAGGTAAATGCCGGCATTAACTTTATCGAACCCGTGCGCACCAGCCTGAGCTTTGGCGCCAGCGCCGATTTTGAAAAGCTGCGTGAAGTCCGCTTTCAGATCGAACTGGGCAAAGGTGACGGGCTTGCGAAAGTTGATGACCTGCTGATCACTGCGCGCATCATCGACGACCCGGTGATCGAACCCACGTTTAATATCGTGAACACTCAGGTTGAGCGGGTAAACCGGTTTGCCGGACGCGGCATTGATGAGCTGATCGAACAAGCCCTGCTGGAAGCGTTAGAACAGACCGGAGCGGCCGTAGGCTCTGCCCTGCCAACGAACGAAGATCCGTTTGATACCCTGGCAGGAGGCCTCGCCCGCCTGCGTTCGATACCCGGCGAGATCACCAATCTGCTGGATGAACGTCTGTTCGCACCTGCCACAGAAGGCGTCGACCAGCTTGAACAACGGCTGCGTCAGCCACTGCAGGACATGATCAACGATATCTATGCGCTGCCTGCAAACGATCCTGTTCCACAAAGCGTCTACGATCAGTTGGATAATGCACAGGCTCAATTGAGCACCGCCATCACAAAAATCGAGCGGCCGTTTGATCAGTTCGGGCAACTGCAGCAGGAAGTGCAGGGCAAGATCAACGACGCCGGCGACATCATCAGCAAAGTCAGGAATGCCCAGCAGGAAATCGGGCTGATTCTGACCGATGTGACCGATGTCGTAACCGCACAATGCAGCAACAGTGGCACTCTGGGCGCCGAAGTGAATGGCTATCTGCAATCGAGTCTGACCGGCGTTGCCGACCTGCGCACACTCGCAGGCCTGCTTCAGGGGTCAGATCTGCTGGTCGTGGTGGCTGATCTGGCTGCGGATGATCCGCAGGTCAGGGAGAACCTGATCAAAGCCCAGCAGAAAATTCAGGATGCTGCCTCCGAAATCACAACACGCCTGAATACGGCGGAAGACGCACTACGCAGTCACCTCTGCAACAGCGACATCAGCGCACTGCTGAGCGACGCCAACCATCTTCTGACACAGATTAACGACGCCGTCACCGTCATCGATGCCTCCATCACCGACGTCAACAACGCCGTGACAGAGGCTGGTCATGCTGCCCGCCAGCTGGAGGCGCAGCTACTGACCCCATTAACGAAATTTCAGTCAATGCTGACTCAGGCCAGCCAGACGCTTCGTGACGCGGGCACCAGCTCGGACGGTCCTGCACTGGTTGCGCTGCTCGATACGCAGCTTGCCGCGGTCACCGAGCAGGAACTCAATTGTATTGTGCAGCGCGATATCAGTACTCCCTGCAACGATATCTTTGCGGTCACCATCGCCCCGGTAAAAACGGAGATTCAGATCCTTCGGAATACCGCCATTGCTCAGCTGGAAGACGCCGCCAATCAGCATATTCCGGATGTGGCCTACCTGAACGCCGCACAGCTGCGTGGCCAGCTGGTCGGGCACATCATGAACAGTGCGCCGGTACGCACCGTCCGCGAGGCCGTGAATACCCAGCTGGTCGAGGTAATGCGTCAGCTCCAGAACGCACTGCTGACTCTGACCGATAAAGCCAATGAGGCAGTACAGGTGGCGCTGCAGAAGGTCGAAAATCAGGCCAACGAAGCGCTCGATACCGCTCTGGCACCGGTGAAGAATATCCCCCTCACCAGTGCCTCACTGGACGGTTTCGCCACGATTGCAGGCAACGATCTGGAGCGGCTGCATATCGATGCAGAATGGACCATGCTGCCCTCAACGGAAGGCGACCCGGGCAACACCTTCGGCGCTGCACTGGATGCCGTCAGCTGGGATGCGAATGGTAAAGCGGCGGGGTGTGATGCGGGTGGCGACACTGGCAGTAACCTCGATGTCACGATTTCAGTGCTCAACGTACCCGCTAACATCGGCGAGTCTGAGCTGAACCTGGCCAAGGTCTATCTTGGCTTTACCCTCGATGGTGCATCCCCGATCGGAGTTGCCGGTGGTCTGCGCGCCGAGGGTGAAATCAAATTCACTGAGTTTCAGATTTACGACCCCGCCTTTGCCGCAGGCCTTGGTAAGAAAGAGATTTATCTCGGCGCCGCAGCAGGTGCGGTATTCAGTGCGATTCAGGCAGAAGTCGCCTTCCTTGCCGGCAAGACCTGCAATCAGGACGTTCTCATGGATCTGGATCCCAAGGTTGCTCAGTTTATTCCGCTGCCTGATACCGGGTTTACCGGCGCCTATGTACGCGGCGCCGCTTCTATTCCGATTTATTCCAACGGCTGCCCTCTGACGATAGGCGCAGCAGCCGATATGGGCGCCTGGGTACTGGCCGGCCCCCCCGTCACACTCGGCGGTCTGGTCGGCGGGGGGGCCTACGGCAAAGTCGGCTGTGTCGGAGCCTTGCGTGGGCAGATCCGTGCCCTCGGACAGGTAAATACCGACGGAGACATGACCTTTGTGGGAGAAGGCTTCGGCGTTGCCGGGCTGGGCTTATGCGAACCGGCGACCTGGACGTCTGTCGAGCGCAGCCGCAAAGACAAACTGTGTGGCACCGGGGATGCAATCCTGCGTGCGGGCTACATGAATGGCTGGTCAATTATGGAGATGTCGGTCAGTGCGATACATTAATTTCTTCAATGGCAAGCAGGCCTGCAGTGCCTTTCTTATCAGTGCTCTCGGTCTGTCGGCCAGCCCATCGGCCCTGGCAGAAGCTCAGTTTTATCTGTTAGCAAAGCCTGCACCTGTGGCCTCTCTCACAGGAACAGCCCGATCACCCGAAGCCGTGTATCTGCGCTGGGATCTGGTTGAAGGCGGACTGCCGGCAGACATCAGTGGCTTCCGCCTCTATCGCGACGGCACTCTGATCGGTGACTTCCCGGCCTCGGGAGCGATGCCCGAGGCTGACATCGCCGCTCTGTACCAGGGGCCACATCAACAACGCCGCCTGTTAGAGCGCGTCAGCGCCCTGAAAGAGGAAGCCACCCGGGATGAAAGCGTGGAAGATTTTCCCGTCAGTCAGTTTGCTGGTCGTATCCACGAGCGCCTGACGTCCGGTGAAGACAGTTTCTGGGCCTCCTTTACCGCCACTCAGGACTTTAACGTCGCCGCAGCACGCTATCGCGCAACCTATGATTATCCGGGCACAGGTACCTTCGCCTATGAGCTGAAAGCCGTCAGTACGATAGCTGCAGAACGTCGTATCGGCTATGCCGAAGTGGACACAACGCAGCCCGCTCGCGTACTTGCAAATCAGAACTTCAGCCAGATTCTGCAAAGTGCCTGTGATGAGCCGGATTTCCGCGATCATTACACCGTCGCGCTCAACTGGGATGGCCCACAGACCGGCAGTCAGGCGGATGAACTGGCCCACCGTCTGTTTGTAGGCGGTTATGACCTCTACCGGACCACCAGCAATCTCGATGACTCCGTCCTCAGTGCTCCGCTACGCGATCTCGCCGCCGAGGCTGCGACAACAGGAGCCGATGCTCAGGGTCAGGTGCAGTTCACTGATCTGGAACGGGTGAACGATGTGCTGGTACTGTCTCAGCCCGATAACACCCCGACTCCGGAGTGGCTGGAAACCCGCGAGGACCTGATCAGAGCAGGTCTGAAACCGGGTGATAAACGTGCGTATTATCTGGTCGCGCGGGATTTTACCGGGCAATTTGGCCCGACCATGGCGACCATAGTCACAGTGCCGGACATGGCACGTCCACCAGCCCCGTGGGATATCCGGGTATATCTTGATGAAGCGCAGCAACATGCAGAACTGAACTTCCCCGCCATTAACGTCACCTCATACCTTGAGCGTGCTGGCGATACCCGCGAGATCTGTCTGACCGACGCCGCCGCTGACGGCATCATCGAATTTGTGCCGGAGGGCAAAAACTGTCTCACGACTCCGACCACCCGGGTCCACACCCACATCGATAAATACATGCTTTATCGCTTCGACAGCTTCGATGCTGCCAGCAGATTCAAAGACAGCGATGGCGATGGCTACGCCGATATGGATGAGCGTCTCACCGGCAGCCAGTGTGTTCCCGCCTCCAGCACCGGGCCTGCTCTTGTAGCTGCGGATATCCCGGCCGATGCCGGTACCGACCCTCAGGGGCGCATCCGCATCACTGATCCCGAAGCGGCCATCAACAAAGGCGATGTTTACTGGTACCGCATTGCCGCGAAAAGCAAAGGCGGCAACTACAGTCTGTTGACGGAACCGGTGCGGGTGAACTTCCCGGACCGGACTCTTCCGGACGCACCGCGCGTCAACCTGACCCGCCCCAGTGACCGGGTCTGCGGCTGCAGCGTCACCTATCTGGATGACGGTTCTCCCTGGTCGTTAGCGGTATCTGACCCGATGAACCCGAACTCGATCACTGCCAGCTGTCAGGGTGCAGACCTTGGGCTCAATAAGGATGAACTACTTGATCCTGCTTACGCCGACAGCACCTACGATGTGTTCCGCGATCACTGCGCCAAAGGCGAGATGCCATTGTTCGGCCTCACCGGGTACCTGCCCGGAACGAGCTGCAAGGTCACACCGGAATACGCAGGTAACTTTTATCGCAGCGGACAGATGACGATTGAGCCCGAGTATTGCGATACGCCCGAGTTGTTCGCAGGGGGCTTCAGTGGCAGACCTGTCACCATCGATGTCGAGGGAGAGGCTGGCACCTGTGTCAGTATTTATCAGCGCATTGGGGATCTGTCCTCGCGGGTCGCCAGCAGCTGTGAAGAGGGCGTGAACACACTGACCTTCGAACATGATAAAGGTGAGTTCTGCGGTTACGCCGTCGCCCAGGACAGCAACAACAACATCTCATCCATCGAGAGCATTCCCTGCAGCGTCGGCTCAGACAACTCGGCACCGGCGCCGGTGACACCTCGCCTGAGCGACCTGCTGCTGGGCAGTGATGAGGCGACGTTGCACTGGCGCTCGCCTGTGCAGCCACAAACCGTCAACGAAATAGAACTGGAACGTACGGCACCCGCCGGTATCGCCCCCATGCGTACCACGGTTGCCGCTCTCAGCGGCGGAGACCTGCAGGCAAACTTCACTCTGCCTGCGCAGACGTCAGCGACCGAAGAATGGTGCGCGCGCGTCCGTGCGTATGGCCCGTCCGCTGATATTCATTCACCTCAGTCATCCCCGTGGAGTGCTCCCGTGTGTGTGACCCGCTCCACCAGCGTGCCACCGGCCTGGCTACCCTGGCCCGTCGCAGAGCCCGTGCCTCAAGGGGAAGATCTCACCGTTATCAATAACCGGGTAGCGCTCAGCCCCATACGCAGCCCGCTCAGTAATGGTCTGCATATTCCCCTGGTTGGTCTGTCTCAGGGCAACGTCAAAAGCTGCCTGAAATCACTCACACGCAGTGGCAGTGCCGAAAGTTACGCGCTCAACAGTGGCCACGTCTGGCTCCATATCGAATGTGACGAACGAAACGTCAGTCGCTTAAAAGCCATCATCGACCCGGCGTTGAACATGATGGTATTCCGTCAGGCCCGACGACCAGACGGCCAGATCTCTGACCTGATTCAGGTATCGCCATTGCTGATGAATGCGTTCTGGAATCCGGACGCCCAGCCGAACCCTGACGATCCGGAAGCGCCGGTCAGAGACGATGTCAGCTGGCTGAATGACCCATACATCTGGATGCGTAACGACTACACCAGCAGTGACGACGATGCTGCCGTCATTGCCTTCGTAGATCGTGCGGGTCTGGTCAGTGGCTGGGAATATCGCTACCAGATCGTCTGGTTCGATGACCGTCAGGTCATGCGTGAATGGCGCATGTCTGACTGGACGGCATACAGCACAGGAGGTGCACAATGACGGGTTCAAAGGTATACCGCAGACTGTTAGTCGCCGGTCTGATGTCCGGGCTGGCATTCCCCGCGTCTGCGTCACTGTTCAATGGCGACTTCAACAGCTACTGGGTAATCAACACGGATACTGGCGAAATTACGCCCGGAGCCTCCGGGTACTGGGAAGCAGCGTACGACCGGAGCCTGTATATCCCGGCAGCAAACGAGCAGGTGCTGGTTAACTCACTGCCGGCCAGTTCTGCACCTATGTCATCTCCCCAGCCCGTACTGTCGGTGATTGGCCTGCAGGATGTGAACGGCGATGCCAGTAATTCGGGCCTGAATATCTCGCCCGCCAATGGCGTCTACGACGGCACGGTCCGCGTTGTGATGGAGGCACTCGCTGGCAGCCCGGCAACTACCCTGAGATGGCGCATCAACGCAGGTGACTGGCAAAGCCAGGCGATCACGCCAGAACGCCGGGATGCTGCCGCCACGCTGATCGAAAACGGCAGTTATGTTGTTGAGGCACAGCTCTTTGATGGTGCACAACTGTTGGCAAGTGCTGACATGCTTTACACCGTTGCCAGTGACCACCCCAGAGGCAAGCACCGCGACACCGACAACGATGGTATCCCGGATATGGTCGAGGCCGCGCTCGGTCTGAATGCCCTGACTCCGGATGCCGGTTACGACCGTGATGGGGATGGCTGGAGCGATATCGATACCTATATCCGCTGCGGCGTCGTCAAAGCCGAAGACATTCCGGCTGAATGTGACGCAATGGAAGACGATGACAGGGACGGCTGGAGCAACTTTGATGAAGACCTGCGCGGCACCCGCTCTGATGACCCAATCGCCGTACTGCCTGACACCTATGGCGAAATAACCTCAGAAGCCTACTATCAGGCGCAACAGCGTTACCGTGAGTTTCCGGCGGCCCGACGCCTCTACGAGCGCGAATACCTCATTCCTGAATCGCGCGTATCCGACAGGCTGTTCAACCTGCAGGCGACCACCTTTGCCGGAGCGCCGCTGTGGCACAGCAATGCCTTGCTGACCGCTGACATGCTGACCGATGCAGATCTGACGGAGGCACAAGTGCAGCCCTCCCTGCTGGCGGCAACCGCAGCGCTGGCTCTGGAAGGCAGTCGACTTCCTTCTCTGCGCGCACCTGCAGGCTCCGGGGTATTTCTTCGTGGCGACTCCGCCGGTGTACTCCGCGCTGCCATGACCTATCTGCCGCCTATGGGGGATGCGACTTTTGCCGGATTCTCATCCAATCCAGAGGCCAGCAGTGACTGGTCATCCGCCCTTGAGTGGCGCGACAGTCTGGTGAAATGGCTGGAAAAAGAGCTGGTGATCAGTGGTGCTCCGGGCTTTGATGACACCACCACCCTGTCGTTATTGATGCTCGAACAGGCGCTGCGTGACGAAGCCACTGAGCGCGAAGAAAGTCGTCTGCTGGAGCTGGGCAACAGCGCCCGTCAGGGTTCCTGGCTGAGCCTCTGGCTGAATGAACATCGTCAGCGCTTCCCGACTGCAACACCCGCAGACTTTCCCGGCGACTGCTTCTTCAGAGGCGACTCCTTCTTCCCCGATGGCTGTGACGTGTCTGTCTCACCGTTCGCACAACTGATACTGAATCTGCAGAGCAGTCTTGAAGGCCCGATGGCGGAAGACAGTGCGAAATTCCAGCAATGGATCACCGATCTTCCCTCCGGCGAAGAACCATTGAGTGACTGGCTGAGCTACCAGCTTTATAACGCAGACGTCGACGCTTTAGCCGGATGCCAGGTACGCACCAGCTATCTGGAAGAATTGCAGCAGGACGCGGAACGCTTCGCCGAATTTCAGGCCGAATGCCCTGAATATCACACAGAGATCGATCTGGCAGCGGCGCTCGGGAACCAGGCGGACATACGGCATCGACTTCGCCTGGCCCTGCTCCCTGAGGGGATGCGCCAGTTGTCGATCAACAGCAGCCTCGCCAGTCACAGTGAAGACTCAGACAATGACGGCCTGAATAACCGCGATGAGCTGCGCCTGTTCGGCACAGTAAATATGGCGTTACCCTGGCTTGCAGACAGTGACAGCGACGGTACTGACGATATCGTCGATCTCTGTCCTGCCGACACCAGCAACACCTGTTATGGTGACAACCGGGTCAACCAGATTGCGCTTGAAACGTCAGAGATACAGAGCTTCCAGCGACTCAACGGTGACAGCTCAGCTCTGGTCGCCGTACAGCTGACACGTCCGGCGCTGAGCGATATCTGCGTGCAGTATGATGTCTCGACCCTCACCGGCACCCCCACCCTCAATACCACCGGAGAAGTCTGCTTCAGCACCGGTCAGAGCGTGGCACTGATCAGTGTGATTCTGCCTGAGGATGGTAGCAACGAGGCCGCGACCCTGCTGGTCGCCCTGACCGACATTAACGACCCCGGTAACACAGGTAACTACGCGCTGGGCGCAGACCTGACACAGGAGCTGGCGTTTGAACCCGCGCCAGACCTCGATCCGACCACCGCCATCGCCAGTGTCAGCAGTCCCACCGCTGGGGAGCGCAGTACCGTGCAGCTGATTGGCAGTGGCAGCAGTGCGGGCGAGGGCGGCAGTCTGACCTATCTCTGGGAGCAGACCGCTGGCCCTGATGCCCGGCTCGGCAACAGCACCGCGGCTGACAGCAGCCTGACCCTGCCGGAAGTACTTAGCGAAACGGCACTCGGCTTCCGCCTGACGGTCACTGATTCTCTGGGCGATCGCGCCAGCGCGGATATCAGTATCAGAGTACTGCCGGTTGAAGACGCCCCTGAGCAGACAGCCACGCCAGTATTCGCGCTGACTCAGGACAGTGATCTGATTCTGACACCTGAACAACTGAGCGCCTACCTGCGCGAACCGGACGGTGACCCTCTGAGCTTCGGTGAGCTGGTGGATGTGCCAGTAAGTATTAACGCAGCCCGCGACGGTAGCCATTATGTGCTGAGCGTCAGTGCAGCCGGTGGCATCGAAGCGCTGCCGAAGCGTTCATCCCGGGACCTGCGCCCGTGGCAGAACGGCGTCGCCTGGATCAGCATGGCCGGCAACGACAATCTGCCATTCGGCATCTGGAGCTGGACGCCAGAAGAAGGCGCAGAACTTATTTACGAAGCGACCGACGGAGGCAGCTTTGGAGGCCTGCTCACGATCAGCGACAACCCTGCCATCTACTTCGACAGTTTCAATGCAACCATTGGTGGCTCGGGCCCGTGGATTAACCGTATAGAAAACGGTCAACTAATATCCGTAATGGCTCCCACATTCAATGGCGTCTACGGCAACGCGATTGCTCCGGATGGCGGGCTCTACTATTGCGGCTACGGGGGGAACTGGCAGATCCTCGATCGCGATACGGATACCTTCACCGATTCGGGCATCGGCTGTTCCAACTACGAAGCTTCCGCGGTGACACTCAGTAACCGTATCTGTCTAGCAGCAATCGATACCGTCGCCTGTAGCGCAGGCGATGGCAGCAGTGACCTGACCCCGGTGTTTACCGGAAACCCCGACTACACCACCAGCCTTGGCCGCCTGTTCAGTGTTGGGAACAACGTACTTCTCACACGGAATGTGCAGGTCATTGAAGAGGGCTTTTATAAGTACTATGTCGACCTCAGTATTCTTGATCTCGCCGGCGGCGCAAGCAGCCTCGGCCTGATGCCCGTTGGCTTCGACTACCGTGTTCTGCAGACCGGTAGCGGATTGGTAGTGATCGGACAGGGCATGGACTCCGACAGCGATAAGTTTATGGCCTGGCGCTGGCAAAGTGGTGATACCGCACTGACAGAAATTTCTACTGACCTGTTAGCAGGCTACCTCAGTGACGTCAGCGGTCTGTACTTATCCGAAGCAGCGTTACTGAATGAACAAATAGTCTTCAGCGTGACAGGCAATTATCAGGACTACTACCTCTTCAGCAGCGATAACGCCGGCAATGTCGTCGACGTCAGCGTCAGCAATTTTGCAGGAAATATCCGCCCCTGGAACAACCGGCTGATGCTCAGCGTCAGCAATGGTTCTGGCGAGGGCGTCTGCCACTGGTACGAGTACACCAGCGATGCGGGCCTTAACCCCGATGCTCTTCTGCAGGACGTGAATTGCTACACCACTCAAAGCCTTGATGATGCGTTTGTGTTCGGTCAATACGACGAAGATGTCGGTGGCACTTATTTCAGCATTTACCGGCAAGGTGTCACTCCCGGCCTGTATTCGCTTGGTGTGCCCGTGGACGACGGCAAAGGCAACAGCATAGTGATGGAAATTCAGATCGAGGTTCAGAGTGATGTTGAAGGGGGTCAGCCATGAGAAAACTATCCGCCTTCACCGCGCTGTTATGCACCACTCCGCTCGTCATGATGCTGAGTGCCTGTCAGTCAGAGAAACAGCAGACCGCAGATCTCAGTCCGCGCAGTGCACTGCCTGTCGCTGCGGAGCCTCAGCCCCCGGCACCAGACAGCCCGGTCACAGAGATTGTGTTCCGGACGGTTGATCTTCCCGGGGATCAGGACGAAGACGGCATTCCTGATGACTCCGACCCCTGGCCAGACGAGTTTCCGACCTTCTCACCCGACGCGGCACTGTCGCTGGAGGTTTCCAGCCACCGTGACAATGGCCAGTCGTTTGACGATATTCTCGTCGCCGGTGACAACGTCAGCATCGCAGTCACAGCACCCGATGACGGCACCCCGCTCTGGATTCAGTGGAGAGGCGAAGGCCGCTACATCACTGAGCCAGTAGAACCCGGCATCAATGTTCTTGACGTCCCTGAGCTGCGGATCCATCAGGTGGCACTGATAGCAGGCAACCTGATCACTGGGGGATATTCTGTCTCGTGGTTCGGCGCTACAGAACCCTTTCTCTATCCGGTGACAACAAGACTGTACGCGGGCACCACAACAACTATTTACGGTGAAAACCTGAGTTCGCTCGCCTCTCTGCGCCTGGGAGACCAGACCATTGAGTGGCGCCCCCTCGGCGACGGCGTGATCTCTGCTGATCTGCCCGCCCTTCCTGACAGCGACATCCTCAGCTGGTCGGGCAGCGCCTCGTCCGAACATCACCAACGACTGGATATTATGCGGTCATTGACGCTGAAAGCCGCTCCTGAGCTGAGTGCGACAGGATGGTATTCATTTTTAAGCGACGGCCAGCATTACCTGACTGATCAGAGCACCGTTGAGATTCCGGCCGGTATCGCCTTCCGGATTTATTTCGGGCACGACCAGCGCGATATGTCACTGGCCGCACAGATCTGGCCAGATCAGGCAGAGGTGACGGTCGGAGCAGGCAGTACGCTTGAAAGCTGGTTGGTGCAGCTACTTGCCAGTCACGGACTGGCATACAGCGACTGGAAAAAGAACCGGGACTTACTCCCCGACACGCAGGACTTTGCGGATCTTCTGGCGCAATTAAATGATGAATTTAATGGCGTGTCATCTTACGGCGTAGCGCGGGCCATGTACGACAATTATCTCAGCAACGGCATAGCATGGCAGCAGCCGGACGCACTGCATGGATTGCAGGGGCTGTTTGCAGGAACAGAGCCCCTCTTTGATCAGTCGGTCACAGCAACCGGTGAATCTGAAGTCGCCGGAAAAACTTATGCCGGACTGACGGTATCAAGACACACCCATATCAAATGTACCCGATTACCCTGGGAAGCGGCGCAGGTGCCTGCCAATGCCTGGCCTTCCGATTTATGTGTTGATAACGACACTCCGACCTACGCCAGTGCGGGGGTGATCGATAACAATGGTCGCAGGCTGAGACAGCACTCTATTTCCGACTATTTTGATCCCGATATGCTCGGCCCCAAAGGCTTCGGGCTGTTCGGCATATCGTCGATTTCTTATATGGCAACCGACAGTGGCGCGCCCGTCTGCCGGATGAAACGCTGCAAGGTTGACTTTATAACAGGTGGTTTTGGTCTCACCGCCACGGATCGCCTGCCGGATCATCTGAAGGATGAATACACCTATCTGGTCATACGCACACTGGTTGAAAAAGTCATTATAGAGCTGGTCGGAAAAGTCTTCGATACCGCCGCGAATACCAAAGATTCACCGGCGATGTGCATGGTTAAAATCATTCTGAAAGATCAGACAAACCGGGCGGCACTCGCACATGTAATTCTTGATGCAGATAAAAAAATGAAAGCAACTACAGATGTCAAAGCAAAGCTGGATATTCTGTTTGAGACTGTTGTGAAATACATGCTGGAATCAATGACGGCGTTTATTGTTTCAGAAATCAGCAGTCCTTCCGCAAAAACCGCGCAGTGCTTCTCAGATATTCAGGCGAAAACCTCCGCTATGAATAAAGCCAAAGCCGTCGTGTCACGTGCTGGTGCTTTTCTGGGCAAACTTGCCGTACCGGTAAAAGTTGCTGATGCAGTAAAAACAGCCACTGATCAGTGGGAAATTTTTACGATGCCGAAATATATTACGTTCAATATAAAACCAAGAGCAGAATTACTTTCAGTCAGCACTCCTTATTATTCGTATCTGAGTGCCACACAGACCGACAGCTCACTGAAACTCTATGGATGTCACATCACCAACCAGAAAATACTTGCAGACGGAACGCCTGATCCGGACAGAAATTACTGGCCCGACATACGGTTTACCGACACGAGTGGAAAAACCGTCAGAATGGCGAGCAAGGCTGCGTATTATCAGAACGAAGCCGACCTGTGTAAAAGCAATCTGATCGTTCCGATATCAGATCTTAAGCCAGTACTCAGCCAGTTAAAGAGCGGTAAAGTCAGCGTCGACCTCAGAATTAAACTGCCCTACGACACCGATGCTTTTGAAGGCTTCCCGAGCGATGAACTGCCACTCCCCGGAGGTTCGTTCACCTGGAAAGGCGCGCCACACATAGAGGGGCTGGAAGGCGGATATCTGATTCCGGACGCCTACAACTCTATCATTGGGCATGACCTGGATGTGTTTAAAGATCAGACTCTGGCGGTTTTTCTGGTATCAACCACCTCAGACTATACCCAGAAAATAACCGATGTCCGTTATCGTGACAGCGGCGAAATTGCATTCCGGACGCCGCTGTATCTTCAGAACCTGACGTATACCCTGTCGCTGATTCCGGTCAATGACCCGGCAAACGGGGTGACGCTTAATCAGTCTCTGCCAGTGAAGCCAGCCACGTTTTCCGTTGTGCGCCTGCTGGACCGGGGTCCGGACAAGGACGACAGCATGTCGATTACTTTGTATGGTGCAGACGACAAAGCCCTGTATAAAGGCGTCAATGAAATCACCCTGGCTTATCCGCCTGCCAATGGTAAAAGCTATGCCTACACAGACTTCAACAGTAATGCCATTGTTGATGAAGACGGTGGACGACCGTCTTTCCCCATCAAAGTCGTTGTGTTCTGCGAAGATGGTGGCGAAGACGGAAACTGCACATGGGGCGTCGACGGTGAAGTGAAAAGCATCGATGGGGCAACCACCTACTCAATGAAGAAAAGCGGTAAAACCAAAGAAGGCCTCAGCTCAATATTCAGTGCGCAAGCGCTGTAAAGTATCAGAGGGCAGATAATACCCCCTGACTTTTTCTCTCTGACTTTTTATTGTGCCGGAATCACGGCCATCGTCAGGCGGGAAATACAGCTGAGTTTTTCCTGCTCGTCAAAGATCCGGATTTCCCAGACCTGGGAGGTCCGGCCACGATGTACGATGCTGGCGATACCGGTCAGAGTGCCCGAACGCACACCGCGCAGGTGATTGGCATTGATCTCCTGCCCCACCGCGTATTCTTTCGAGTTATCGAGGCACATATTGGCGGCCATGCTGCCCAGTGTTTCAGCAAATAATACGTTTGCCCCGCCATGTACCAGTCCGATCGGCTGAAAGGTACGGGAATCCGCAGGCATAGTGCCTTTGACCCAATCATCACCCACGTCGGTAATCTCAATACCGAGATTCGAACAGGCGGTGTTTTCCATCGCTTTATTGGCGGCGGGGATGTCAGGTGGTGAAAACCAGATACTCATAAAGGCTCCTGCTTAAATGCTTCAGTCAGGTTTGCCGGCAAACCGGTCGGTTGCACGGATTAACTGGTCGAGAATACCCGGCTCAGAAACCGCATGACCAGCCCGCTCAATGATATGCAGTGTTGCATCAGGCCATACTTTCGATAGCTCCCAGGCGTATTTCAGCGGACAGGGCATATCGTAGCGGCCATGAACAATCGCACCGGGAATACCCGCGAGTTTGTGCGCATCACGCAATAACTGGCCTTCTTCGAGCCAGCCGGCATTCATAAAGAAATGGTTTTCGATGCGTGCGAACGCCAGGGCAAAGTGGTCGCCACCAAAATCATCCACCAGGGCAGCATCATGCTCCAGTGTAATGGTCGAGGCCTCCCACTGACTCCAGGCTTTGGCACAGGCGAGCTTCTCAGCCTCATCGGGTCCGGTCAGGCGCTTGTGGTACGCCGCCATCAGGTTGTCACGCTCACCCTCAGGGATCGGCGCAGTAAACAGCTCCCAGCGATCAGGAAACATCTCTGAGACGCCATATTGGTAGTACCAGTTCAGCTCCGCTTTGGTCAGTGTATAGACGCCACGGACAATCAGTTCACTGACCCGTTCAGGGTGCGTTTCACTGTATGCCAATGCCAGCGTCGATCCCCACGAACCGCCAAATACCTGCCATTTGTCGACACCACACATCTCCCGCAGGCGTTCAATGTCTGCCACCAGATCCCACGTCGTGTTGTTCTCAAGGCACGCATGCGGCAGCGAGCGCCCACAGCCACGCTGGTCGAACAGCAGAACGTCGTATCGCTCAGGGTCGAACAGGCGACGATGATCAGGCGTACAACCGCCACCCGGACCACCATGGAGAAATACCGCAGGTTTCGCACCCGGCGTGCCGACACGCTCCCAGTAAACGGAATGTCCTTCGGCGGTGTCCAGCATGCCCGTTGCGTAGGGTTCGGTCGCCGGGTAAAGCGTTCGGAGCGGTTGAGTCATACATGTAGATCCTGATGCGAAATTATTATCGGTTAATTATGGACATAACTGGCGCTTTTATCCTGTCACTGGCCATACAACACCAGTCTATGTAACTGCACACGCCAACCTCTGTAAATGTGCTTTATACCGCATTTAAATGCGGCTTACTCTGAGCCCTTTATGTCTGAGCTGTGCAGCGGGAAATCGTTCAGCGACGGACGAAAACAATAAAAATAACACGTAGACAGGTGCGACCATGAAACCATCCCCACGCTGGAAGCAGGGACTGCTGGCGTCAGTCATCAGTGCAGGTCTGGCAACCGCCACACCCGCACAGGCTGATGTTACCGGCCCCGGAACAACCAACGGTGATCTGTGGCAGGCCACGGCTGAGTTTTTTCTCAGTTTTTCCTTTGCCGCCAATGCGATCAACGAACAGAACAACATACGCCCGTTTCTTATCCCTCAGGCAAAATCACACGCGCTGACCACCTTCCGTGACCGGCCGATTGAGTTCGACTTCCGCGCTAAGCATCTCGATGCTGACGGGAATCCGAACAACAATCTGAGCTGGTCCGTCGTCAGCCTGCCGATGCACGGCACGCTGGAAGGTACACCACCGAATATGACCTACACGCCGGATGCGGGCTACACCGGATTTGACCGCGTGGTGTTTAACGTGGATGACGGTAGCGACGGCAGCACCGAAGGCACGATTGATATTAAAGTTCAGGGGTCATTCACAGCCTTTGAAAGCGGGCAGGTACGTCCATTGGCGCTGAACTCAGACCAGACCCGCCTCTACGCCCTGAATACACCCGATGGCCGTCTTGAGATATTTGATGTCAGCGGCGCGTTGCCGGAGTTACTGCATTCAGTACCTGTCGGTCTTGAACCGGTAGCCATCGCACTGCGCAACGACAGCGAAGCCTGGGTGGTCAATACACTGTCAGACAACATCAGTGTGGTTGATCTGGCTGCTTCCGTACCTCGTGTAGTACGCACGCTTCAGGTCGGTGACGAACCTCAGGACATCGTTTTTGCCGGTGCCAATAAATCACGCGCCTTTATTACTACGGCGCATCGCGGTCAGCACTCACCGTCAGATCTGGAGGCAACCACGCCGGGAGCCGACCGTGCTGACGTCTGGGTGTTCGATGCGACATCCGACAGTCATACTCCCGAAAAAGTTGTCAGTATGTTTGGTATGGCGCCCCGCGCTCTGGCCGTCAGTCCAGGAGGCAGTAAGGTCTATGCAGCGATTTATAAATCCGGCAACCAGACCACCATCGCCGCCCACAACTACCGACTCTGGGGGGCGACCAGCACCATTAATGGTAAGCCTGGTCCAACCACGGATGCCGGTGGTGTCGAAGCGCCGAATTCTGGTGTCATCGTAAAATACGATGGCGACGACTGGCGTGATCAGTACGGTACCAACTGGAACCGTCAGATCTATTTTGATCTGCCCGACTACGATGTATTCGAAATTGATGCGATGGCATCGTCGCCGCAAGTCATCAAGCGTCATTCCGGGGTTGGTAATGCCCTGTTCAATATGACCGTCAATCCAGCCAACGGCAAAGTGTACGTCTCTAACATGGACGCCCGTAACGAGCTGAAATTTGAAGGCCACGGCATCCGCAGTGATATTCAGACCCTGCGTGGACGCTTTATTAAAAACCAGATTACCGTGATCGACGGTGACAACGTAATGCCACGCGATCTGAATACCCACCTGGATGATTCGCGCCCGGACGGCTCTGCTGACGACAACGCACGCTCACTGGCAATGCCACTTCAGATGGTACTGAACAGTACAGGCGAAACCTTATATGTGGCGGCCTACAGTTCATCCAAAGTAGGGATTTTTAATGCCCGCGACCTGGAGAACGGAAACTTCACCACCTCTGAAAATGACCATATTGAAGTCTCTGGCGGTGGCCCTGCGGGGATCGCAATGGATGAAAGTCGCAACCGCATGTATGTGCTGACACGCTTTAATAACTCTGTTGCTGTGGTCGATCTCGCGGCCCGCGAAGAAATTGCCAGTGTTGCTATGTACAACCCTGAGCCGGACTTTATTACAGAAGGGCGCCCCTTCCTGTACGACGCCCGCTTCAGCTCCGGACGTGGAGACTCATCCTGTGGTTCCTGTCACCTGTTCGGTGATATGGATGGTATTGCCTGGGAACTCGGCAATCCGGATATGAACTGGACAGAAAACCCACGCGACTATGCGGATGCTTTC
Source organism: uncultured Thalassolituus sp. (assembly GCF_950066645.1). Classification (GTDB taxonomy): domain Bacteria; phylum Pseudomonadota; class Gammaproteobacteria; order Pseudomonadales; family Oceanobacteraceae; genus Thalassolituus. The sequence goes on from NZ_CATMFB010000003.1 coordinate 245,139, forward strand.
GTAAAACTGAACGCATTGCGTGTACATCACCCACTGAAAGGTCCGATGCTGACGCAATCATTCAGAGGCATGGAATTCCAGGGGCCACTGCACTGGCGTGGCGACCGTACCGGCGCTTACCGGGAAAATGGTGAGTCACTGGAAAAAGTCGCCTTTAAAGAATTCCGCGGTGCCTTCACCGAACTGCTGGGTCGTCATGAACAACCTGACGAAGATGCGATGAACAAATTTGCAGATTTCGCTCTGCAGCTGCGTTATCCACCGAACCCGAACCGGAATCTCGATGACACCCTGACAGCCAAAGCAGCCGCCGGAGCCGATGTGTATTTCAATGAAAAAACCACCGGTTTCAAATCGAAAAATGACATTGCCAAGCAGACCTGTAATCACTGTCACGAAGTTGAAATGGATATCGAACGTTTTGGTACCAATACCCTGATGAGCTTCGAAGGCACTGAAAACCCGCAGGATTTCAAAATTCCGCACCTGCGTAATGTCTACACCCGTATCGGCATGTTTGGTCAGACCTTCCGGGAGAAAACCTCTACCAGTAAATTCATGGGCGATCAGGTGACTGGCTACGGGCTGTCACACGATGGCGCGGTGGATACGATGGAAACCTTCCTGACTGTCTCTGTCTTCCACGTAGAGCCAGAAGATGTTGATAGCGTGTTCGAATTCGTGACTCAGGTACCGACCGGACTGGCGCCTGTCGTGGGTCAGCAGGTCACGCTCTCGCCGGACGAGCAGGGGCAACAGTCACTCCTGACTCTGATGGTACAGCAGGCACTGGCACACACGCTTCCGGGCGGCCCGAACAAGCCGCAGTGCGATCTGATTGCACAAGGCGTTATCGACGATGAAGCCCGCGGCTGGATCATGCTGGAAACTGGTCGCTTCCATGGAGACGATGGCGATACAACGACCCTGACCGATCTCCACGACCTGAGCCTGGAAGCCGGCAATAGCCTGACCTTCACCTGTGCACCTCCGGGCAGCGGTATGCGTATCGCCCTCGACCGCGATGAAGATGGCGAACTGAACGCCAGCGATGCACTGACTGACGGCCGGGCCTACACCAGCATTGCACCCATGGACCCGAATGCTCCACCAGAGCGTGATGAAATGGTGCCTGCAGAGGGTAATGGTTATGACCGTGAAGCCGCTATGAAACGCAAAGGCCGCTTCCCTGACTTTAACTATTACTGGCCCTTCGGCTCGTAATCTCTGACAGGCGTCAGACAAAAAACCGCCCATCCGGGCGGTTTTTTTTATGCTTCATGTTTGACCTGTTCAATTACTGTGTATACATTTGTATGCAAGCAGGCAGGAAGCACAGATATGATCAGTAAGAGTCAGTCCATCAGCGTACGCCTCTCCGAGGAGGATTACGCCTATCTGATGGAGATACGTCAGAACGGCGCCGTGACCCAGAGTGAAAAGGTCCGGGAGCTGATCGCTATGGCCAGGGAATCCGTGGGCACCGAATCGTTTGCACGGGCGTTTATCAGTGCATCAGACACACTCGCGCCATTGCGGGCACGTCTGCACGAACATCACGACGGTCGCAGTGCTGTCATCGACGCCAGCCTCGATTTTCTGACCGACAGCGCTGCGCTGCTGCAATCCCATCAACAGGATAATCAGACCCAATCTCTGGAAGCAGGTCTCATTTCTGCTTCTTCCGACTTTATCCGTCGCCTTCTGCCACTGCTGTTGCAGGGCTCGGGTGGCACCATGATGACACCGCTGTCCGACATCTCAGACCGAGACGCTCTGCTGTGTGATCTTCAGCGGCTGACAGCCGTGCTAACCAAGGAGTAAATCATGACTGAAGGACTACTGACCCGGATTGGACGACTTATCTCAGCGTCCGCCAATACACTCGTAGACAGCCTGGAAAATGCCGCGCCAGAAATGGTGATGGAAGAAGCCGTCCGCGAAATTGATCAGGCCATTACCGATGTCCGTGCGCAACTGGGTAAAACCGAAGCAGCACGCTATATGAGCACGAAAACGCTGAACACAGAGAACACCCGTCATGCAGAGCTGCAGGCGCAGATTGAAATCGCGGTAAAAGAAAAGCGCGATGATCTGGCAGAAGCCGCTATATCACGGCAGATGGATATCGAAGCCATGATCCCGGTGATTGAGAAAAGCATTGCCGACAGCGACGCTGAAATCACCGAACTCAACAGCTACATCCAGGCCTTGCAGGCGAAAAAGCGCGAAATGGAAGAGTCACTGACAACCTTCCGTAAAGCCGCGGCACACCACTCTCAGGGTGGCGATGGCGCAGCGGCTGCTACCAGTCGCGATGTTGCAGGTGACGTCGACAAGGCCACTGCAGCATTCAACCGCGTTATGAACAAAGCAGGCGCCCCCGGCATTACCCACTCCGACGATGGCAAGCTTGCAGAGCTGGAGCAACTTGCCCGTAGCAACCGGATTCAGGAACGCCTTGCGCGTATGAAAACAGAAGCGGATAACTGATGGACTTCTTCTTCGCTGCCGAGAACATCCCCTTTGCCGTTGCGCTGCTGGTGATGTTGTTTATCGCCATACTGGAAGGTGTATTGGTACTGATCGGCGCCGGGTTTTCTGAAGTTCTGGAAAACCTGGTGCCAGACATCGAACTGGATACCGATATTTCCACACCCAACAGCGTCAGCCGTGTGCTGGCCTGGCTCAGGGTGGGTCAGGTTCCGGTTCTGATCCTGCTGATCATCTTTCTGACCTCATTCGGTGTCACCGGCTTTACGTTGCAGCACATTCTGAATGACAGCATCAACTGGATGCTGCCAGCGATACTTGCCAGCATTCCCGCACTCGCGGTTTCTTTGCCGGCGACCCGGATGCTGGGCGGAGTTCTGGGTAAGCTGGTGATTAAGGACGAAACTCAGGCGATTAATAAAAAGGATTTTATTGGTCAGGTGGTGACCATCACGCTCGGCACCTCGTCACGCGGCAGCGCCGCAGAAGCCCGCTTTCGTGACCGCTTTGGCACAACCCATTACGTCATGGTAGAGCCTGATACAGACGCCGAATTTTCGCAGGGTGAACAATTGCTGCTGGTACGTCAGCAAGGCAGTACATTTTTTGGTATTCCAGCCGGAAACCAGAATTTAACCGACTGAAATCTGCTTAAGAATTCAGGGAAATTACGCCAAGGGAGATTTTCTAATGGCATTTACCATTTTTATTTCAGTGGCCATCCTGATAGCACTGCTCGTTATCGGACTGGTTTTTTCTTCACTTTATACCCGCTCATCGAAAGAGCGTTCTTTTGTCCGTACCGGTATGGGCGGTCAGAAAATTATTATGAACGGCGGCGCAATCGTGCTGCCTGTTCTGCATGAAATCATCCCGGTCAATATGAATACTCTGCGCCTGGCGGTATCCCGCAAAGAACAACAAGCGCTGATTACCAAAGACCGGATGCGTGTCGACGTACTTGCAGAATTCTATCTGCGCGTAAAACCAGATGCGGATGCTATTGCCAACGCTGCACAGACACTCGGTACCCGGACACTCGATCCTAACGAACTGAAAGAAATGATCGAAGGTAAGTTCGTTGATGCGCTGCGATCGGTGGCTGCCGAAATGGAAATGGCTGAGCTGCATGAACAGCGCAGTCAGTTTGTACAGAAAGTGCAACAGGTGGTCAGTGAAGACCTGCTGAAAAACGGTCTCGAACTTGAATCCGTGTCTTTGACTGGCCTGGACCAGACGCCCCGGGAGTTTTTCTCGCCGGATAACGTGTTTGACGCCGAAGGTCTGGCACGCATGACCCGCTCAATCGAAGCCCGCCGTAAAGAGGTGAACGAAGTCGAGCAGGAAACACGCGTCATGATCGAGCAGAAAAACCTCGAAGCAGAGCGCCAGCGTCTGGAAATTTCCCGTGAAACCCGTTACGCCCAGATGGAGCAGGAGCGGGAAATTGCTACCCGCGAAGCTGAGCAGCAGTCCAGCATTGCCAAAGAACGCGCCACTCAGGATCGTGCGGCAAAGCAGGCTGAAATTGTAGCAGGCCGTGAGGTCGACGAATCACGGATCGCGGCAGAACAGGCCACCCGCCTGCTTGAAATTGAAAAAGACCGTCGCCTGCGTGAGCAGGAAATTGAGCGTGAACGCGTGCTTGAAGAACGCGAAATTGCCAAGCATAAACTGCTCGAAATTGCCGAACAGGAACGTGCCATTGCCGTTGCTGAAAAATCGAAAGAGCAGTCAATGGCGGACAAGCTGGCGAACGAAGCCCGTGCTGAAGCCGCAACAGCTGAAGAAAAGGTCATCACCGCCAAGCAGGTTGAAGCTGCCGAGCGTGATAAGGCCATCGAACTGATTGAAGCAACGAAAGAAGCAGAACGTCAGGCGACCAGCGTCCGGATTGCTGCGGAAGCGGAGAAACTCGCGGCCGAAGACAAAGCCGAAGCATTACGGATGCAGGCCAATGCAGAAGCCGATGCCATTCGCATTAAGGTTGATGCAGACCGTGAAAAATATGCCGTGGATGCTGAAGGTCAGCGTCTGATGAATGAAGCACTCAATAGCCTCAGTGAAGCCCAGATTGCACTGAAACGTGTACTGAGCCTGCACGAGCACCTGCCAGCGATTGTTCGCGAAAGCGTTAAACCACTGGAAAACATTGAAGGTATGAAAATCGTTTCTATTGATGGTCTGGCAAAAATGGGCGACATCAACGGTAATGGCATCATGCACAGCGATGCTCAGTCCAGCAGTCAGAGCCTGCCCGAGTCTCTGGTTAACAGTGCCCTGAAGCACAGAGCAATGGCGCCACTGGTGGACTCACTGCTTAAAGAAGCCGGAGTAAAAGATCTGACAGCCGATCTGTCTGAGTAATTTTCCGGGATAAAAAAACCGCCCATCCGGGCGGTTTTTTTATGGTAACGGTATGGTGACTGTGCCCTGTCCGACCGAAGTCCGTGTGGTGACAGAATCAGCACTGGTACTGAAATCAAACGTAAAGCCCGATGTATCAATATCGTAGAGTCCTAACTGGTACTCTCCTGCACCGGCATTACGCTCATACTTCAGCTCATTTAAAGCGTCGTTTATCTGTACATCGAAGTCCGAGATCAGCGGCCGCTGAGTCATCGTAAAATGCGTACCATCATCACCGCCGAAACTGAATCTGTGCTCGGTACCACCCTGAAGATTATCCAGTTGAGCGCAATAAATGTCGCCCGAGAAGTTATTGTCATCCCCGGACCAGTCGGCCGTATAGTTACCAATTGGCGCCGTCGAATCACTGACCTTCAGGAACTCGCCTTCTGCAGTAGTTTCAAAGCGCACATCGTAAATATTACTGATGCCTTCCAGGGTAACTTCAGGTGGATAGAGGCGGTTGTCTGCGGAAATATTGAACTGCCCGCGACCCGACGTCAGGTACCCCTCATTCAGAGTCGCCGTGACGAATTTTCCACTGTTACAGTTAGAAATTTCATAACCATCCACCGTGCTGCGGATAATCATAATATCCAGACGGGCAAAGAATTCCGGCGAACCTGACAGCGCACTTTCGCCGGGATCTTCGTAATCCGAACGATAACGCCAGCTGCCAACCCAGGTACCACTGATAGAATTTCTGTCCGTATCCGCTTCCGCATTTTCGTATGCCGACAGATCGAAATACTCAACATCATCTGATACCAGCGAAACCGGATCAGAATCTTCCGTGCGACTGCAACCCTGGAGAGCAATCACGACCGGAAGAATGCCACCAAGCAGAATACGGGCAGACATAGGAAGTCCCTCAGGCGCCGGCAGAACGCAGGATGTCAGCGTAAGCCTGCCCCTGAGTATGACTGGCGACTGTATCGAGAATGGTTTTGCCTTCGGCATTTTTCGCCTGAAGGTTATGGCCTTCTTCTTTAAACAGAGAAACATAGTCTGCGAAGGTCTCAGGTACCATGTGACGGTAGGCACGGATGGCAGCGATATAATCGTTATCTGAGCCGTCATAGCTTTCTGCGGTCAGGAATTCACGCAGCTGTGCTTCAGACCATTCGCCACCAAATACTTTTTCTTTGTCTTTCTTTTGCATTTTCAGTTTCCTCTATGCATTCAGTCGCAGACACCCGGAACCCATTGAGTGGGCATCTGCCTGTACTTATACCTTGCGGAACATTAAGTCCCAGACACCATGGCCACGTAACTTGCCACGGTTTTCGAATTTCGTGAGCGGACGATGCTCCGGGCGCGGCATATATTCATTTTTGCCGGCGACGTTTTCATATCCGTCCTGCACTTCCATCACTTCCATCATATGCTCCGCGTAGTTTTCCCAGTCGGTCGCCATATGGAAAACGCCACCGGGTTTCAGGATCCGGCGCAGCGTCTGTGCGAACTCTCCCTGAACAATCCGGCGCTTATGATGCTTTTTCTTGTGCCACGGGTCCGGGAAGAACAGCTGCACTGTGTCGATACTGTTGTCCGGAATCAGTTTCAGGACCTCAATGGCATCTTCTTTGTAAGTCCGCAGGTTTGTGACACCGGCGTCTTCTGCAAGGTTCAGCAGAGAACCGACACCCGGCAGATGAACCTCAACACCAATAAAATCTTTTTCCGGGGCTGCTTCAGCCATTTTCACCAGTGACTGTCCCATGCCATAACCGATTTCCAGCACTACGTGACTGTCCCGGCCAAACACAGTAACAGGATTAATCGGGCCCTGTTGCAGTTCCAGTCCCATCACCGGCCACTGGCGCTCTAGCGCACCTTCCTGACCTTTGGTCAGACGACCCGCACGGATAACAAAGCTTTTGATGCCACGGCGATATTCCGGTTTGTCGTTTGCCGGGGCGTTATTTTCTTCGTGTTCTGACACTTAACGTTCCTATTCAGGATTCAGATTCAGGCAGACGGAAGGCTGCCAGCAACAGAAATGACCAACCTACCAGCCAGCTCACCCCACCAAACGGCGTAATTATGCCCAGAGCTTTCTCACCCGTCAGAGCCATCGCGTACAGGCTGCCACTGAAAAGCAACAGTCCGATGGTCATCATCCAGGCACTGCGCCTGATCCAGCTCGCCGGGCGGACAAACAGCCAGGCTGACAGCGCCAGCAGAACCACCGCATGCACAAGGTGGTACAACACAGCAGTCTGATACGCAGCCATCAGTTCAGGCGCAATAACACCCTTCAGACCATGGGCTCCGAAAGCCCCAAAAGCCACACCGGAGAACCCGGCAATAGCGGCGATTCGTAAACAGCGTCGGGCCTGCATGTCAGTTCCTGTCACAAAAGCGGCGATTATAAAGTACTCAGCGCGTGACGTCACAACACTGAGCCCGATTAAGTCTCATGCCAGGACACTACCCTACGCGCCAGAATGCCTCTGTGATGTGTTCTTAGCTGCCAAGTGAAATTGTGACTATGGTCACATTCCTCTGGCCTCTTTACCCTCAGTCAAAAATAACAACAATTTCGACAGGTGCGACCATGATCTATCAATCCCAGTGGCGGAGGGCCTTGCTGTCTCTCGCCTGCGGAGCCGGCATTCTAGCGTCCGGTCTTTCACAAGCCTCGGTATCCGGTTCAGGAACGGCAAACGGCGATGCCTGGCAGGGCAGTCTGGAGCAGGTACTGAAACTTCAGTTTGTCTCCGACTTTATTGGCGGCAAGGCCCACATCGACCCCTTCCAGGTACCGCAGGCAAAATCTTACGGGGTGACCACATTCCGCAATCAGGCAATCCCGATCGATTTCCGGGCGAAGCATGTGACGCCGGAGGGTGAGCCCGATAACAACCTGAGCTGGACCATCAGCAAAGCGCCGTTGCACGGCCGCATCGAGGGTACTCCACCGAACGTGCGCTATATCCCTGACACAGACTACACCGGCTATGACCGCGTCGTATTCAGCGTCAGTGATAACCTCGATGGCAGCACCGAGGGCACGATTGATATCAAAGTGCAGGGCTCTTACACCCACTTCGAAAGTGGACAGGTACGGCCGCTGGTACTGAACTCTGACAAGACCCGCCTGTACGCCCTGAACACCCCTGACGGTCGTCTGGAGATATTTGACGTTAGCGGAGACACACCTTCGCTGCTGCACAGCGTCGCGGTCGGGCTGGAACCCGTCGCCGTGGCACTGCGTAACGACAACGAAGCCTGGGTCGTCAACCACCTGTCCGATAACGTCAGCGTGGTAAAGCTCGATGCCCCCATTCCGTATGTGAAGAAAACACTGCACGTCGGCGATGAGCCCCAGGACATCGTTTTTGCCGGGCACAACAAGGCCCGCGCGTTTGTTACCTCGGCCCATCGCGGCCAGCACTCACCTTCAGAGCTGGACGCCATGACACCTGGGACTGACCGTGCCGATGTCTGGGTCTTCGACGCCGCCAGTGCCGATGTTGAAAAGGTCATTACGCTGTTCGGCATGGCCCCCCGGGGGTTGGCAGTTACGCCAGACGGCAGAACCGTTTACGCGGCTATCTATAAATCGGGCAACCAGACCACAACCGCCGCCCACAACTACCGCACCTGGGGCGCCACCAGCACCCTCAACGGCAAACCTGGCCCGAATACCGATGTCGACGGTATTGTCGCGCCGAACACTGGCGTGATCGTGAAGTATGACGGTAAACACTGGCGCGATGTTTATGGCACACGGTGGGACCATCAGATCTACTTTGATCTGCCCGACTACGACGTATTCACAATTGATGCGATGGCAGCCGATCCTGAAGCGACAGGCCAGTACAGTGGCGTTGGTAATGCCCTGTTTAACCTTGCTGTAAACCCAGCCAATGGCGCTGTGTACGTCAGCAATATGGATGCCCGCAACGAGCTGCAGTACGAAGGCCACGGCCACCACAGTGACAAACAGACACTGCGCGGGCGCTTTATCCGCAACCAGATTACGGTGATTAAGGACGGAAAAGTACTTCCCCGGGATCTGAACAGCCACCTGAGCGACAGCAACCCGGATGGCTCGCCGTCGGAAAATGCCCGCTCGTTAGCCATGCCACTTGAAATGGCGATCGACAGCACTGGCGAGACCCTGTACGTCACGGCATACAGCTCATCCAAGGTGGGTGTTTTTGATACGCGCGAGCTGGAAGACGGTAACTTTACCCCCTCTGAAGCGAACCACATCGAAGTCTCTGGCGGCGGCCCGGCGGGGATCGCGCTGGACGAAGCCCGTGACCGCATGTACGTGCTGACGCGTTTCAACAACGCGGTGGCCGTCATAGATATCAGCGAGCGCCGCGAAACCCAGAGCATCGCTATGTATAACCCGGAGCCTGCATTTATCACCGAAGGCCGTCCCTTCCTCTATGATGCCCGCTTCAGCTCCGGCCGTGGTGACTCTTCGTGCGGCTCGTGTCACCTGTTTGGTGACATGGATGGTATCGCCTGGGAGCTGGGCAATCCGGACGGTTCAACCACCCGCAACCCACGGGGCTATGTGAATTTCTTTATGGAAATGAACGCACTGCCGGTGCACCACCCGCTCAAAGGGCCGATGATCACCCAGTCACTGCGTGGCATGGACTTTCAGGGGCCGCAGCACTGGCGTGGCGACCGCACGGGTGCCTACCGGACGGGCGGAGAATCACTGGAGCATGCAGCCTTTAAGGAATTCCGTGGTGCCTTTACTGAGCTGCTTGGACGCGCCGAAGAACCCACCGAAGACGAACTGAACAAGTTTGCCGACTTCGTGCTGCAGATGCGCTATCCCCCGAACCCGAACCGCAATCTTAATGACACTCTGACAGACGATGCAGCGTTTGGGGCCGACATCTACTTCAACCAGAAAACCACCGGGTTCGAAGCCGAGAATACCGGCAATGTTGCTATGATCACCTGCAACGACTGCCACCAGGTCGATCCGGAAATAGAACGTTTCGGCACCTCTACCCTGATGAGTTTCGAAGGCACAGAAACCACACAGGATATGAAAGTGGCGCACCTGCGGAACGTGTATACGCGGGTCGGGATGTTTGGTCTCAAGTTGCGCGAAAATACCTCAACCGCCCGAGATATGGGCGATCAGGTCACGGGCTATGGTCTTTCACACGACGGTGCCATTGATACGCTCGAAAACTTCCTGTCGCTGAACGTGTTCCACGTCGATACGCCGGATATTCCTGAAGTGATGGAGTATGTAACGCAGATTCCGACCGGTCTCGCTCCGGTGGTGGGTCAGCAGGCGACATTCAATCTGGCGTCACAGAGTGATGCCGATCTGGTCGCGCTGATGATGCAACAGGCACTCGCACACACCACGGATGCCAGCCTGCGCAAGCAGAAATGCGACCTGATCGTCCGTGGCGTCAGTGGTGGCGAGGCACAGGCCTGGCGCTTTACGAACGCGGGTGTATTCGAAGATGCAGCAGGCAACACCAGCAGCTTTAACCGCCTGCGCTGGAGCACCTTCCTGCCCGGCAACAGCCTGACCTTTACTTGTGCGCCCCCCGGCAGTGGTCAGCGTCTCGCCTTTGACCGCGACGAAGACGGCATCCCTGACGGCATAGACCAGGTGATCGCCGGGCGTAAACCCACCAGCGTGCAGTCTCCTGACCCTGAAGCGGCTGACTTCCACGCGGAACCTGCTAAGGGTAACTTCTGGCGGGAAGAGTCGCAGAAAGAAGCCGGCATCTACCCTGATTTCGACCATTTCTGGGCGTTCTGATACAGCCTCCGGCACCCTTTACGGGTGCCGGCCTGCCTTAGCCCCGCCATATCCCTTGATCAACCCCGAAACGAAGCTGTTAGAATGCTCGCCCAAAGACAGAGAGCGAGACAGTTCAGTGAAATACGCAGACCTGCGCGACTTTATCAGGAAGCTGGAAAAACGCGGTGAGCTGGTCCGGGTAAAAGAGCCCGTTGACCCCCACCTCGAAATGACCGAGCTGGCCGACCGCGTGCTGCGGGCAAAGGGCCCGGCACTTCTGTTCGAGAACCCGAAAGGCTATGACATGCCTGTGCTCGCGAATCTGTTTGGGACACCTGAGCGTGTCGCACTGGGAATGGGCGAAGAATCCACCGAAGCTCTCCGTGAAGTCGGCAAACTGCTCGCTTTTCTGAAAGAGCCCGAACCACCGAAAGGCCTCAAAGACGCCTGGTCGAAACTGCCGATATTCAGAAAAGTGCTGGCCATGGGCCCGAAAGAAGTTAAAAAAGCGGCGTGCCAGGAAGTCGTGATCGACGGCGATGACGTTGATCTGTCGAAAATCCCGGTACAGCATTGCTGGCCCGGCGACGCAGGCCCGCTCATCACCTGGCCGTTAGTGATCACCAAAGGCCCACATAAAGAACGCCACAATCTGGGGATTTACCGCCAACAGGTGATTGGTAAAAACCGCGTCATCATGCGCTGGCTGAGCCATCGCGGAGGCGCGCTGGATTTCCGCGAATGGCAGCAGGAACATCCGGGCAAGCCATTCCCGGTAACCGTTGCTCTGGGGGCAGATCCAGCGACCATTCTGGGGGCAGTCACGCCTGTGCCCGACACTCTGAGTGAATACGCCTTTGCCGGCCTGTTGCGCGATTCCCGCACTGAGCTGGTGAAGAGCATCGGCAACGATCTTATGGTTCCTGCCTCTGCCGAAATCGTACTTGAAGGTGTCATCCAACCAAAGGATATGGCGCCTGAAGGCCCGTTTGGCGATCACACCGGCTATTACAACGAGGTCGACAGCTTTCCGGTGTTCACCGTTGAGCGCATCACCCATCGTAAAAATCCGATCTATCACAGCACTTACACCGGACGTCCACCCGATGAGCCGGCCATTCTGGGCGTGGCGCTGAATGAAGTGTTCGTACCGATTCTGCAGAAGCAGTTTCCCGAAATCGTCGATTTCTATCTGCCACCTGAAGGCTGTTCATACCGCATGGCTGTGGTCAGTATGAAGAAACAGTATCCGGGGCATGCCAAGCGCGTGATGATGGGTGTCTGGTCATTCCTGCGCCAGTTCATGTACACCAAGTTCGTGATTGTCGTCGATGACGATGTCGATACCCGTAACTGGGAAGACGTAATCTGGGCGATTACTACGCGAATGGACCCGGCACGCGACACCACCCTGATCGAGAATACGCCGATCGATTACCTCGACTTCGCATCGCCGGTCTCGGGTCTCGGCTCGAAAATGGGCTTAGACGCCACCAACAAAATGCCTGGCGAAACTGACCGCGAGTGGGGCGTTCCAATCGTGATGGACGACGACGTAAAGCAGAGCGTCGACAAACTGGTGCAGAAGATCGGCAAGGACATTGGTCTTTGAGTGGATCTGGGGTCGCCATTCATCGGATCAGATTTCAGCCGAACGGCGTCACCATCCGCTGCCGCTCAGATCAGACCATCGCCGAGGCCGCACTGGAACAGCGGGTTATCGTTCCCGTCTCCTGCGAGAATGGCGTCTGCCAGATCTGCCAGGGGGAACGATTGTCAGGTGAGCTGCACTTTCGTAACGAGCTGGGCACGACAATACTTGATCATGACAATCAGGTATTATGTTGCATAGCGTATCCCAGATCCGATGTTGAGATTTATATGACCGATGTATTCGCCCCCGACCACAAGCCCTCCGCCACACTTGCCTGCCAGGTGAAGTCGGTTGAGGTTCTGGCGGACGACGTTTACCGGGTCATCCTGCTGGCACCAGCAGGTAAAGCACCGGACTACTGGGCTGGACAATACCTGATGCTGCACCATGGCGAAGGCCAGGCAGCAGAGCAGATTCCCTACTCCATCGCCTGTGCCCCCGGTTCCCTGACCGGGCGTGACAGCCGTGAAATAGAGCTCCATATCGCCGCCAACAGCGACAAAGCCCGTGACGTTATCCACGCCTTGCAACAAGCAGTCATCGCCCGGGTCACCCTGCCTGCGGGCGACTGTTTTATTAACAAAGCATTTCTCGACAAGCACAAAGGACAACCACTGCTCATGGTGGCCGCGGGTTCCGGCTTTTCGCAGATCAAAACTCTTATAGAAGCTACCCTGGCCATTGAACCTGAGCGTGAGATCCACCTCTACTGGTCCAATCGCGCTGCGGTTGGTTTCTACCTGCCGGATGTTCCCCAGGAATGGGCGCAGAAACATGCCAGCTTCCATTACCACCCCATCATTCAGGAACATGCTGACGACTGGAACGGTCGCGCTGGCTGGATCTATCAGGTCATACATGAAGACTTTGATGATCTCTCCGACGCCTGCATGTTCGCCTGTGGCTCGCCCAATATGGTCTTCGGAACACTTGATCAGCTGGAACCTTTGGGCCTGACAGAGTCAAACATGCACTCCGACGTGTTTGCCTACGCAACCCGCCCGAAAAAAAGCTGAACGATTCATCTTTCCGACACTGACGCCACAGAGACTTGTATTCGGCCCTGAGTCGGTTGACTATCAGACCAGCGGCAGGGGGCCAGACCACCCGGAACCGGACACACATCAACACTAAGGACCCTACATGGACATCAACTGGGATAAACTCAATCTTGATCCTCAACTCTTGTGGGCGGATTACATCCTGCCCTGGGGCACCCAGATCGTACTTGCGATTCTGGTCTTTATCATTGGTCGGCTGATTGCCTCGGCGGTGACCAAAGGTGCCCGCAAAGTAATGGATAAAGCCAAGTTCGACCCTATGCTGGTCAACTTCCTTGCCAATATCCTGGGCAGCGTTCTCCTGCTGCTGGTTATCGTATTCTCGCTGTCACAACTGGGGGTGGACACAACCTCGCTGGTTGCCTTGCTTGGTGCTGCTGGTCTGGCTGTGGGCCTGGCACTCAAGGATTCGCTCTCGCATTTCGCGGCCGGTGTCATGCTGATACTGTTCCGTCCCTTTAAAGTTGGCGACTTTGTGCAGGTGGATGGTGAAATGGGCTCCGTCGAGCAGATCACGATTCTTCACACCCGCCTGAAAACCGGTGATAACAAAGTCGTGACCGTACCTAACGGCAATGTGTTCTCCAGCACAATGACAAACTTCTCCGAGCAGCCAACCCGCCGTGTCGACATGGTTTTCGGAATTGGGTATGGCTCAGATCTGTTAAAAGCGAAGTCCATTCTCGAAGAAATGACGGCCAACCACGAGCTGATTCTGAAAGATCCGGCTCCTAAGATTGCCGTGCATGAGCTTGCGGATTCTTCCGTCAACTTCATCTGCCGCCCGTGGGTAAATTCTGCCGATTACTGGACGGTATACTGGGACATGATGGAAAAAGTAAAACTGCGCTTCGATGAAGAAGGCATCGAAATTCCATTCCCACAGGTATCTGTGCATATGGAAAAAGACGACTGATCAAATGTCAGTGATAAAAAAACCGGTCAATTGACCGGTTTTTTTATTTCTGATTCCCACGAAATAATGTCCGCAATTAACCGGATTTTTCTTACTCATCAGCTTCGTGGCCAGCTTAAACCCAGCCTGAAATACGTCTTCAGAATGTGGCCCGACTCGTCGTAATTACGGGCTTGGCGCGCGTAGAAACCTTAGTTACTTTTCCATCGTCAATACAATAACAAGGAAGACACCATGCTGAATAAACGTGCGCGTTACCCACTCGCTGGCCTTATTTTTTCAACCTCTCTGGCAGGCTGCGTCTATGACGCGCCGAGCCGGGATGACGTTGAATACCTGACCGATGACTCGCTGCCATCACACACCATTTATCAACCCGCTGATCTGGACGGCATTGAAACGCCTCTGCCCGTCGTCGCCTGGGGGGTAGGTGGCTGCACTTTGCCTGGGGTATCCGTCGGCGTATTTCTCGCCGAAATTACTGCTGCAGGCTATCTGGTGGTGTCCAATAATTCACCGTGGTCAACGTTTCCGACCAGCAGCGACATGCTGATTGAGACCCTCGACTGGGCAGAAATTCAGAACGCTGATCCGGACTCCCCTTATTTCCGCAAACTGGATACTGAGAACGTTGCCCTGATGGGGCACTCGTGTGGTGGGCTGGAAGCCCTGCATGCAGGCGCTGGCGATCCGCGTGTTGATACCGTCATCGCCTTGGGGTCAGGCATCTTTGACAGTGGCGGCCTCGGTGGTGCCACCAAAGATGACCTGCTGACACTGCCCAACACCCTGTGGATGAACGGTGGCCCCGAAGACATCGCCTACCCTCAGGCCGAAAGTGATTACGCTGAAGTACCGGACTATGTCTCTGTCGTCTGGGCCAACTACGACCTGAGCGAACGTGGCTCAGGGTTGTTTGGTGCTCACAATGGCACACTCAACGACGAAGCCGGTGGTGAATACGCCCGGGCATCGATCCTCTGGCTCGACTGGCATCTGAAAGGCATCAACGCGAATCAGAGCCAGTTTATGCAGGATACCTGTGGACTCTGCGCGACAGACAGCAAGTGGTCGGTGCAGTCAAAAAACTGGTGATGACTCTGAGAAGGCCCGCTTTGCGGGCTTTCCCCTCCTGACTGGAAATACCCGCCCTCTTATAGAACCAGACAACCTACGCCAGCCATTTGTAATCTAAGACTTTGGGAGTGACGAAAGGAGACAATTATTCAATCGCACTGCCTTAGCCCTACTTTGCTTTCCTCTGAGGTCATATTATCCACCAACCTTCCACTCTCAGAGGACACGGATATGTCGGATTCAGGTCTCAGTAAGAAACTCTTATTAGCAATCGCCGTCGCAGCGCTCAGTGGATGCAGTGGCGGAGGGGGCAGCGGCAGTGATCCTGATCCCGAACCAACCCCGACTCCCGATCCTGTTGACCAGACGCCAGAGGCACCTGCTTTCTCGGGTAAAGCGGCAGATGGTTATCTCGCCAGCGCCCTTGTCTGCCTTGATCTGAATGCCAATCTGAAGTGTGATGCCGGTGAACCAACTACTCTCACCGATGGGGCTGGTAACTACACCCTTGAAGCCACAGATGAGCAGAAAGCCGCCTATTCTGTTGTCGTTAAGGCCATTGCCGGTCAGACCATTGATCTCGACAACCCCGACCACACCATCGAGAACGCCTTTACGCTGACGGCGCCTCCCGGCCAGGAGTTTGTCTCTCCTCTGAGCACGCTGATCGTTAAGGCGCTTAAGGATAATCCTTCGTTTACGCCTGAGCAGGCCGCAGAGAAAGTCCGCGCAGATTTCGGCCTTCCAGACGGAATCGACATCACCGCAGACTATATCGCCGGCAATGACGTCTCGACTCACGAACTGGCACAACGCATCAACGCAGCGATTGCAGGCGCGCTTAAAAATGCGACCGACGACGCAGGGGGTGATGCAGTTGAAGACAACCTGAACGCTTTACTTGATTACATCCTCGACGACGTCAACAAACATGCCGCAGAAATCGCCGCCGCGGATACCCCGGACGATGTCCCAGTGTTCGACCCCATCGACGATGACACCAGCCTGGAAGATATCACAACAGACAGTGACAGCGACGGCGTGAACGACGCCTCAGACGCCTTCCCACAAGACCCTGAAGAAACCCGCGACAATGACAGCGACGGCGTCGGCGACAACGAAGATACCGATGACGACAACGACGGATACAGCGACGAAGACGAGCTGTTCGCCGGCACCGACCCTGAAGACGAAGAAGACGTACCACCAGATAACGATGGTGACCTGATTTCAGACGCTACCGACCCTGATGACGACAACGACAGCGTGCCCGATGACGAAGATGCATTTCCGTTTGATGATGCAGAATCTGTCGATACTGACGGCGACCTCACCGGCAACAACGAAGATACGGACGATGACAATGACACCTTCAGTGATGAAGAAGAGTCTGCCGCCGGCTCTGATCCGCTGGACGCCACCAGTACTCCTGAAGTCGATGATGGTATCGACAATGACGGCGATGCACTGATCGACGAAGGCTTTGACGCAGACGGTGACGGATTCACGCCGGTATTCGGCAACGACTGCAACGACGATGACAGTGCAATCAACCCCGACGCCGCTGAGTTGTTCGACGGCATCGACAACAACTGCAATTTGATGATCGACGAAGGCTACACCGATACGGACGGCGACGGTGAGCACGACGGTGTCGACAGCGACGATGACAACGACAACTATTCAGACGAAGAAGAATCAGCCGCCGGTTCTGATCCTCTTAATCAGGCCAGCACCCCAGAAATCGACGACGGTATCGATAACGATCTGGACGAAGAAACCGACGAAGGCTTTGATGGCGATGGCGACGGCTTTACCCCAATTGCAGGGCAGGATTGCGATGACAACGACGCGGATGTCTACCCGGGTGCTCTGGAAATTCTCGATGGTAAAGACAATAACTGTGAACTTGGCGTCGATGAAGGCTATACAGATACCGACGGTGACCTGATTGATGACTCGGTTGATACAGACGATGATAACGACGGTTATTCCGATACGGATGAAATCGCAGCGGGCAGTGACCCTCTGGATGAGAACAGCCTTCCGGCCGACCTCGATGGCGACTTTATCCCGGATGTTCTGGATGACGACATCGACGGAGACGGTTACAGCAATGACGACGAAAGCGTCGCAGGAACCGATCCTGCTGATCCGGACAGTTTCCCGGCTCCCGTCGCTGAGCTGGACTTGTTAGCGGCCGTCGAGGAGGGTATTTCTTATTATTCTCCAGCCAGTTCAGGTGATGACACAGACACCCCCAACACATTCAGCCGCTATTACTGGAAATCAGACCAGCCTGAGCAGTCCATCTTCGTAGAAGATACCTGGACGCATAGCCTTGTCTGGGAGCGCGGCGCAGACGTCGTATCATACAACGCTCTGATCGATGATGGTCAGGGCTGGCGGTCCATCAACTACAGTGCATGTGACATCGCATCCGTTCCAGATATGCCTCATGCCGTCGCCGAGGAATGCAGTGATCAGACGACCATTTATGTCGGCACTCAAGTCGATCTCAATGGTATGTCGGTCAATGTCGCACTGAATAATATCCTGCAGGACCATGGCCTGACTGAGCTGATACCAGTCACAGATGCAGAAACCTTCTTCGAAGAGGGTGACAAGGGCTATACCTACGTCACCGTTGCCGAGACCC
Source organism: uncultured Thalassolituus sp. (assembly GCF_950066645.1). GTDB lineage: Bacteria > Pseudomonadota > Gammaproteobacteria > Pseudomonadales > Oceanobacteraceae > Thalassolituus. The sequence goes on from NZ_CATMFB010000003.1 coordinate 263,154, forward strand.
CCACACTTTATCTTTCCTGTTGGGGAGACTCCGGGACCTGTGACCCCGTCTATCAAGGCGACATCAACACCACCTTGCTTGAAGACCTGTTGGGTACCTCCTACTTCTGCTCTGAATCATCGGTGATCACAGGCACCAATGGCGATACCAGCGGTGATCTTATTGGCGACTCAGGCGCAACGACAGGCAGCTGGGCAATTCATGAGTTCGCTGGCACCCGTTATATGAGCTTTAACTGCACCAGCGACGTCGATGATTATTCTGTGTATGTGGAATACAACAGCCGTGTAGCATCGGGCCAGTTTTACGATCAGGGCGATGCATATGCGGCGTTTGATGAAGACGACTTCAGCTTTAACCCGTCAGCCGCTGAGAAAATCGAAGCGATTATCGAAGCCTGGTTCCCTGTAGAGAACGAACCGGGCACGGGGCCTGAGCTGACACCAGCCGATCTGCCCGAGGTGCTGAATGCCGGAGTCTCAGAATACCAACTGGACAACTACGGCACCGATGAAGGCTACGCCATTAATGCCCGCCGCTATGGCATCACCTTTAACGGCAGCGATCAGATATCCATCACCAACGCTGAGCTACAGGACGATGACAGCTGGGAGCTTGAAGATGATCCGGAAAAAGAAACCCGGCTGATCAATGACGTCTGGACTCTTGCTAATGTGGATACCTGTTCTGCCACCGTGAGCCCAGACGACGAGAATGCTCTCCTCAGTGATTGTGTCGGTGCCGCGGCGATCATGACTGCAGACGTCGCAGATCTCAGTGGCACTTCATTGGCTACGCTCGCTCTTGCCATCGCGGCATTCGAGGTTGATGAAGGCAGCGACGACTACAATGCCTTTGCAGATATGCTGGCAGATCTGCCCGATGCGACCTTTCCTGAGGGCAGCCTCGCATATCAGCTGAGCTTCACGCTGAACGAAGACGCCTACGAAGTCGATTGTGCGGATGACGGAAACAGCATTGACTGGGGCAGCTGCAGAAACCGTGGCGTTGGCAGCATCGACGATGTCATATCTTCAACCCGCTATCAGTGTGAAACAGAGTATCTGATTTCTGACGATGGTAACGTCTACCGTGCGGGCGAGAACCTTGGTGCATGGCACCGCGAGACGGTTGGGGGCTACGACAGCCTGTTTTTCCCTGCGGGTGCCTGCGAATTCGCTCCTGAAAACATGATGATTGGCTACATGTCGGCGAACGGCACGCTGGTTGATATAGGTAAACGCCCGGCAGGAACAACCTACACCGACGCAGCACCTATGTTGTTCAACAGCACAGCGTCAGAGACCGTATCTTCGCTGCTGGAGGCCATGCTTCCGATCTATATGGCATCGGCCTGCCCATTGTGCGGAATCGACAGCGACGAGGACGGCTACAGTGACCAGGCAGAGATCGACGCTGGCACCGACCCCTACGATGACGAAAGCTATCCGGGCAGCGGCCATTCTGGTGGCACGCCTGTCAGCCAGGAAAATCGTGGCAATCTGCAGGTTCTCGCTGACGCCACCGGCATGGAAATTACCCCATTCAATGCCGCCTCCTTGTTCAGTGACGGTTTCTATACCTACTGGAAATCCAGCCCCGACGGTGAAGAAGGCATTACGTTCACCCACGAATTTGTCCAGGACATAAACTATCTGTCGGAAAAATGGACGGGCACCAGCTGGCAGGCAGAGGATGACGGTCTGATCAGTAATGAAGCCGTCATGCTCACGTCCGACGGCTGGCGTTATACCGACGGCAATTCAAGTTGTGACTACGGCCCGGGGGCCGATGACGACACCGTATTCGAGCTGAATTGCCCGGACGGCAGCCGTCAGTTTGAGGTTGAAGGCTTCCCGCTTGTCACGCCAACCACCATCGCCGGCTTCTTTATTCAACTGCTTGAGAACGGCAACTATGGTGATGAATATGGGTCACTCACGGAAGAAGAACTCGACCAGATCCGTGATGAACTGGCAGGCAGAACAGACACTTTCTTCGCCGGGCTGGCGTTTAAAATCAATGTGTCAGGCGACACCACCTACGAAGCCGAATGTTCTGACAGCGACGAAAACGGTTTACCAACCGCCTGTAATAACACGCCGTTTTCTACCCTCTCTGACATGACCGGAACGTCGTTCTACTCAGATTCCTGCGGCCTGACGATCACCCTGCAGGAAACTGGCGACGTCGAGAACAGCATTGGCGTGATCATTGGTTCCTGGACCCAGACCGAGCCTGTTACGGGCTACCCACTGGTGGAGGTACGGTCAGACAATATCTGCGACGATAAACATTTTGGTTTCGCAGAAATCAACGGCGCCGTTGTTCCTGTGCACATTGACGAACCCGGCACGCCTGAAATGATATTTTTCGATGCTGATGCCGCACGGGATATCGACCAGTTAATCATGGATCATTTTCCAATCGTACCAGGTGAAATAAATGAACCTGTAATCGACCTGCCTGAAGCCGTTGGGCTTCCGGCCGCCGTCGCTTTCGCTGATGGCATAACCGCCCTGTACATTGAGAGCAACGAAGATCAGGACGGCTACGAATTCGAGCGCACGCTTCTTCAGGTGGTTGATTCACACATGAACGCATCCGATGAATACTGGAACGGCAACGCCTGGACAGGCTATACGGGCTACGACGCTAAACTTGTAGATGGAAGCTGGGAGCCTGTTAACTACGCGCCGGACTGCGATATCTCAGATACAGGATTCGAAATGACACTTCTCTGCCCTCATGTGCAGGAAGAAGTCAGCGTCGAAGAAATTCATCCTGACGGCGTCAGTATCAACGATTATCTGAGAGTCATTGCCTGGCAGAAGATTCAGGACGAAGACACTTCGTACGCCGAATTTGAGGCCCAGCTTGCCAACCTGGATGACGCTTATTTCAGTGCAGCCAGCACTCTCTATATTATTGAAGCCATAAGCCTTAATACGGAATATACCCTTGACGACTGTGAAGCAACGGCCTCAGGAATCGACTGCTCTTACGCATACAGTTACGGCGAAGGCACATTGACCGACTATCTGGATGTGCCTATTGATGTCTGTGGTCAGGCGTATACCTTCAGCGAAGATGGGGTATATAAGAATGGTACTCTGTTGATGAGTAACTACGCTGTGAACGATGGTGATATCGACATCTGGAAACTCCCACAAGGCGAGTGCACCGATGAAGATCAGCAGATCGGTTTAACCTCTTACGAGGGCGAAATCCTGAAAGTCGATATCCGTCCCGCAAACACTGAATTCCGCAGCGGACCCAACTTCCTCAACAGTGCAGCCATGAGCGAAGTACAGGCTCTGCTGGAACAGTTATAAGTAAGCACTCCCTGAAGCAGGCACTGTGTGTGCCTGCTGCCTTTCCACCTGGGTGAGGCTCATTTAATTACCTGATTTATATAAAGATTAACCCTGACAATTTTATCAGTTGTTTGATTTTTCTAAGACAAGAAGCGCCATTATCAATATACTCCCTGCAGACATTTACAGGGACAAGGTTATGCAGGACGTTTCTATTAAACCCATTTTCTCACTGATTACTGCTTCTTTTCTCGCTCTGAGCGGGTGTAGCGACAGCAGCTCTTCTGATCAGACCCCAGAACCAGTCACTCAATCACAGAATCTCAATGGTGAAGCCGTTAAGGGCATCCTTGCCAGCGCCCCGGTGACGGCCTTCAGTCTCGA
>NZ_CATMFB010000004.1 GCF_950066645.1 uncultured Thalassolituus sp.
AGGAGCAACGTTAAGGGGTTAACATGACCGCCCTGACCAAAGCAGAATTGGCAGAAAAACTGTTCGAAGATCTTGGTCTTAACAAACGTGAGGCTAAGGATATGGTCGATATCTTCTTTGATGAGATACGCGACAGCCTTAGCCGCAATGAACAGGTGAAGTTATCGGGTTTCGGTAACTTCGACCTGCGTGATAAGCGTCAGCGTCCAGGAAGGAATCCTAAAACCGGTGAGGAAATTCCTATTTCAGCCCGGCGTGTGGTGACGTTCAAGCCGGGGCAGAAGCTCAAAATACGGGTAGAAGCCTATGCTGGAAGCCAGCCACAATAACGAACTTCCTCCTATTCCGGCGAAGCGCTACTTCACTATCGGTGAGGTCAGTGAGCTTTGTGACGTAAAGCCGCATGTACTCAGGTACTGGGAGCAGGAGTTTCCGCAACTCAGCCCGGTGAAGCGAGCGGGCAACCGTCGCTACTATCAGCGTCAGGACGTGATTCTCGTCCGGGAAATCCGCGCATTACTTTATCAGGACGGTTACACCATCGGTGGCGCCCGTCAGAAACTCTCCGACACTGGCGAATCCAATGCCGTCGCGATGGACAAAGCACTCATCAAAAATATGATCCGCGAGCTGAAAGAGCTTGAGGACATGCTGCGCTCAGAATAAGGTTCTGGGCTTCAAAAAAAACTTCACCTTTTCAGGCACTTAAGTATACTTGTGGCTGTTCGCAGCTTGCGGACTTGTGTCGGGATGTAGCGCAGCCTGGTAGCGCACCTGTATGGGGTGCAGGTGGTCGGAGGTTCAAATCCTCTCATCCCGACCAACTTCTTTTCCTCGCGAACGCGGGGAGCCAGCGTGGTGAGAATTCACCTACGCCATTTGTTCCATTACTTCGATCACTTTTTCGTACCGGCTGTCCCGCAGCGGAGAAATTCCATGCCGCCATTGAGGTAAGACATGGCCTTCAGAATCCGTCACCATCGTGGGTTTCATAAATGCTTCAAAGGCTTCCTGTGAGTCAAAATGCTCAGCCGTGAGCGGCACTCTTTCCGGGAATGGAATGTCCGTCTCCGGAATGTGAGTACGCCCGGGAACCACCGGCGTGTTTGCCCCAAGAGCGAGTAGCCAGGAGGAAAGCAGCCCATCAAAAGAACCTTTGCGCAGAAACCACCAGAAATCATCGATGATTTTTTTAATTCGCTGCCCGGGTGCAAAAGCAGCTTTGAGTAGCCAGCGATATTCTTCGGTGAAGGCTTCTGCGGTCATCTTGCGTGGTTTCATCACCAGGGTGTACCCAGTGAAGTCATGCAGCGCGCAATGTGGCATCAGGCCGGGTGTTTCAGATGCGGCCATGCGGTTAAAGAGTGGTGTGCCGGGAATAGCTGCTTCCATACAGACGAATACCGGCACATGCACGCCTGAGTCGAGTAACAGTCTGGGGATTTTGCGGATGTACTCCGCGTCGTCATGCAGTGGGCTCAGCATCATTCCTGCTGTAACCAGTATGCCTTCGCGCCGCGCATTGTGAATCGCTTCCCGGATATGCTCGATGCGGTTCTGCTTTTTATTGAAGTCTTCTAATGCGGCGGGATTAAAACTTTCCAGGCCGACAAACACACTTCGGCACCCAGATTTATACATGAGTTTTACGACGTCACGATTGCGCAATACATTAAAAGTTACACAGGTGCCCCAGATGAGTTTTTTCGGAATCAGAGCTTCACAGATTTCTTTAAACACGGGCATGTTGCCGGCCATATTGTTGTCGTAAAAGCTGATGTATCGTCGTTTCCAGGCTGGAACTCCCTTGGCCTTTAGTGCTGCGTCCATGCGGTCGATATCCTGCATCACCTTTTCTGTTTCGGGGTACTTAAAGCGAGTGCCCGAACCCGTCAGTGCACAGAAGTCGCAGGTAAAAGGACAGCCACGGCTGATTTCCATCGCCTTAGGAAACACCCCCTGGCCAACAGCTCGTTCGACCTGAGGTGTCGGAATTTTAGAGGCGTCGTACCCGGCAGAACGATACTGTTTCTTAAGTTGACCTGACTGCGCATCTGCATAAATCTGCGGCACGATATCCTCTGGATCGCCAATCGCCACTGCATCAAAGTAAGGGGCACAGATATCCGGGAAGGTAGTCGCCATATTTCCGCCCAACACCGTCAGAGCTCCACTGGCGTGGAAGTAGTGAGCTATCTGACGCGCCCGGTCGAAATCTGAGTGCATACAGCCAAGAAACACGAGGTCATAGGTTTTATTCCAGTCTGGATCTCTCCAGGTGTCATTGATGATCTCGATGTCTGCGTCAGCGGGTAACAGTGCTGCGATCAGAGGGCCGATCTGCGGCTGAAGCATTGTACGGTGGGCGTTGCCCAGTCGGTGAGGGTCGGTGAATACCGGAATAATGGCGACTCTCATCATATTCATCCTGTGAATTTTTATCCTTGTTATCCGCCGAGTGTATGATCAATCCCAATGCTGAGCCAGTTACATCCGGTTACAGAATGCGGTTGGCACGAAGGGCCATACAGGCGCAACGAATGAGCCTGGGTTAGGTCAGTAACGTTAAATCCTGACATTAATATTGATATGCGAATCATTATCATTTAACTTGCGCGTATTACTCCTCGATTCGTATGTCGTCTTATGTTGGTACCCAGTTCTCAGGACCACCTGTCACTGCTTGGTGGTCTCTACAAAGATCACCACCTCTGGCTGTTCCGCTGGCTCTGTAAAAAGCTCAACTGCAGAGAAGATGCTGCTGATACGGCGCACGAAACCTTTTTCCGGCTGTTTTCCTTTACCGATCTGTCTTCTGTTCAGCAACCCAGGGCATTACTTGTGACGACGGCGTCGCGCCTGATGATTGATGATGCCCGTCGTAAAGCCGTTGAAAAACGATATCTTGAAGCATTTCTCGAAAGCGGAGCGGAAGACGCTGTGGCTCCGTCTCCTGAGAAGCTGGCGATGATCACCGACACGCTGTTCATGGTGGCTCAGGTCCTTGATGGTCTGCCAGAAAAGCCCCGTACAGCGTTCCTGATGTCGCGCCTGGAAGGTCTCAGATATGCGGAAATTGCCGAGCGCCTGGACGTATCCACCGCCTCGGTTAAAAAATACGTCGCGACCGCCATGGTGCATTGCTGCAGGGTGTTAGGTCATACCGACGATGTATTCGCATGAGCAGGCTGTCTGAAGACCGGCTGCAGAAAGCCGCAGAATGGCATGTCATTCTTCATTCTGATGAGGCCTCCGAGCAGGAGCGAGCCGATTTTCAGCGCTGGTGTGCATCGTTGGACAATGCACGTGCCTACCATGAAATAGAAAAAGTCTGGGGTATCTTTGATGTCGTCTCAGACCCGGCTGGCAGCCGTGTTGTAAAAACAATTCTCGATGAGCAGGGGCGGGTACGTTCGCGCAGAATCCGCCAGGCGACGGTAACGACAATGTCCCTGTTCCTGGTCGGATTGATTGGTATCGATCAATGGATCTCCCGACCCGGATTCACTCTGCGCTCACTTCTGTCGCCTTCGTATCTCTTTGCAGACCACCGCACTGGTATTGGTCAGATGACCTCAATGACGCTCAGCGATGGTTCATTGGTTACGCTGGGCACCTTCAGTGCGGTTAATATTACCCTGACCGATGACAAGCGCCTGATAGAGTTGTTGCAGGGTGAGGTCGATGTGAAGGTGGCGGGTGATCCACAGCGACCGTTCACTGTGTCGTTCGAGGGGACGGATGTCACGGCACTGGGGACACGCTACAGCCTGCATGATCTTGGCCATTCGCTTGAGGTGAATGTTACTGAATCGAACGTGAAGGTTTGCCATAAAACCTCTTCCCAACAATGTACGGGTGTTGCAGCGGGGCAATCTGTCCGTGTGTTTGAAGGAAAAACCGGACCTGTTACTGCGCGGGATACGTCTATGTATATTGATTGGTCACGATCAACTCTGGTGGTGACTGATCAGCCGTTGCCTGCGGTTCTCGATGAGCTGCAGCGCTATTATCCCGGCAAACTCATTTACAACGAGAGCCAGCTCTCAGGGCTTCGGGTGTCGGGTGTGTACCGAATGGGGAGCGTTGGCGAAACCTTGTCGCTGCTGGGGCACAGCCTGCCAATTGATACCGATGATTCGGTGCCTTATCTGATTCGGGTAAATATTCGAAAATAATTGAAAATATTTTTATCCCTTTTTCAGTGTCGTCCGTCATTAGTTATGAACTGTCAAAAATTCCCGAATGAGGGATCTCAACAAGGATTAACTATGAGCAAGCCTACGTTACTCGCCATCGCTCTTGCAGCAGCACTGCCTGCTGCCACACTGCCTGCCAGCAGCTTTGCTGTTTCTGCAGATCAGGCAGAACAGACATCAGCACCACTGTCGTTCGATATTCAGGCAGGGACTCTGAACCAGGTACTTGTGACTCTGGCGCAGATCGCGGGAGTCAGTCTCTCTGTCGATTCGGCATCGGTGGCAGGTAAGAGCAGCGAAGGTCTGAAAGGCAGCTACACCATTATGCAGGCGTTTGAGCGTGTTCTTGTGGGCAGTGGGCTGAAAGTTAAAGAGACTCCCCAGGGCTATGTACTGGAGAAACGAGCGTCCCAGGCAAACTATGCCGAAGAATCACTGATGCTGGATAAGGTTGTTGTTACCGCTTCAGGTTTCGAGCAGGAGCTGGTTGATGCACCCGCGAGCATCAGTGTGATCACCCGCGAAGATATTGAATCGCGCTATTACAGCGATGTTACTGATGCACTGCGGAATATTCCGGGTGTTACCATTACAGGTGGTGGTTCGGGGGATGGCGGTACGGACATCAGCATGCGTGGTCTGCCGTCCAGTTATACGCTGTTGCTGGTTGATGGCAAGCGCCAGGACAGCCGCGAAAGCCGCCCGAATGGTAGCGCTGGCTTCGAACAGGACTGGCTGCCACCTATGGCCGCTGTCGAACGCATTGAGGTCGTGCGTGGTCCTATGTCCACGCTGTACGGTTCGGATGCCATTGGCGGGGTGATCAACATCATTACCCGTAAAGTCCCTCAGGAATGGCATGGCAGCGTAACGCTTGATACCGTTCTACAGGAAAACCGCGACGCAGGTGATATCCGTCAGGCAAACATTTTTGCTGGTGGCCCGCTGATTCAGGACACCCTGGGCTTGCAGATTTTCGGCCGCACCTACAAACGTGAAGAAGACGACATTATCAATGGCTACGAAGAGAAAAAGCTGAACAGCGCGTCGGCCAAGCTCTCGTATACGCCCACTCTGGATCACGATCTGGTGCTGGAGGCTGGCGTTACCAAGCAGGAGCGCTACGCACACATGGGGCGCTCCAATCCAACGGAAGACTGTGGTCGCAGCGGGTGTTCTGATTCTGAATCCAGCCACGAGCGCCGTTACTACAATCTGTCGCACGTCGGACGTTGGGGTTTCGCGACCAGTGATTCCTACATTCAGACAGAAAAAACCCGTAACGACGGGCGCGATATGGAAATCACCAACACAGTGGCTAACACCAACTGGGTGATGCCTTTCGATAGCAACATCCTCACGGTGGGGGCGCAGTATCAGGCAGAACACCTGGAAGACAACACTTCGAACCGTATCTCAGACAGAACTGAAATCGAGAATACCCAGTGGGCAGTATTTGCCGAAGATGAGTGGATGATCGACCCTGATTTTTCCCTCACCCTGGGCGCGCGGATGGATGACGATGAGAACTACGGTTCGCATGTCAGTCCACGTATATATGGTGTCTGGCATATGAACCCGGTCTGGACTCTGAAGGGTGGGGTATCGACCGGCTTCCGTTCACCAAGCCTGCGCGAAATTACCGCAGACTGGGGGCAGGTAAGTCGTGGTGGTAACGTCTACGGTAACCCGGACCTTGAGCCGGAAACGTCTGTGAACCAGGAAATCGGCGTACACTTCACCTCGATGTCCGGGGCGGTCCACAGCGGTCTGACTGTCTTCTATAACGACTTCAAAGACAAAATCACCCGCATTCAGTGCCCGATTACCATCTGTACCGACGGGCCCAACGACTTCGGCTCTGACCCGACTTATCGGGTCAACGTGGACGAAGCTGTCACGCAGGGTGTCGAATGGTCTCTGGATGCTGACCTGACCGAAACTCTGACACTGACCTCCAGCTACACCTATACAGAGTCTGAGCAGAAATCAGGAGAATACAAAGGCTCTCCGCTGACACAGCTGCCAGAGCATCAGGCGACGGCAGGCATTGACTGGAAGGCCAGCGCCCGCCTCAACCCGTGGTTGCGTATTACTTACCGTGGTGAAGAGAGTCAGCCTACGACAGGCCCATCGACCAACTCACTGATCGCACCGTCTTATACCTACGTAGATACTGGGCTCAGTTACAAGTGGACGGAGAGCATCTCGACACGTGCAGCGGTGTACAACCTGATGGACGAAGAAGTGACCGAGGAAGAGTACGGTTACGTCGATGATGGTCGTCGCTACTGGTTGAGTGTCAACGTCGACTTCTGATTTCTGGCTGTCAGGCCACCTCTCTACGCGGAAGTGATACTCCCCATATCATTTCCGCGCTTTTCCGCTCTGATTCCTCTTTCCTCACCGCAATCGGTTACACCTCTTAACAATAAACAGGTGGCCTTTCTGGCCAGTGAGTCGGTATATTCTGGCTCAATTCAACCCTGAAATAGGTATTCGATGCGTTATCTGATGTCTCTTCTCGTAATTATCTCGCTGCCAGCCATTGCGTTGGAAAAGCTCACCGATACCGAGGTTCTGAAAATTCAGGCCATCGCGGGCTGTGTAGATGATGTTTATTACCAGGGAGGCTACGAAGAAGGGGATGAAGACCGCACGATGCTGATCGACACTATGCTGTCACTGTTTGAGCTGCCAGCGTACGACGAAGAGTATCTGTATCTGGAAGTGGAGTACGACGGCAAATTGTCTTCTGAGGTCTATTACCAGTGCATCAGCGGTCAGCGCGAGTTTCTTGAAGAAACTGCAGCCAGTCTGGGGATCGCGGCTCAGTGATCCCCTTTGCGGGCCTTTTTGGTCTGCCGTTCTTCCAGGGCGCGGAATAAATCGCGCCAGCTGAGAATCCCAACCACCTTTCCATCATCATCCGTGACTGGCAGGCACGAAACGCCACTGCTGTTATACAGACTTACCGCTTCATACGTATCGGCTGTCGGGCGGATTGTGACTGGTTTGCGGGACATAATCTGATGTACGCGCCGATTGAGCGTTGCTTTGTCTTTATCGGTTTCAGAGGCGGTGCCCAGATTGGGGCTAAGGGCTTTGAACAGATCCCGGTCAGAGACCATGCCGACGAGCCTGCCGTGCTCGATAACCACCAGATGATGGAAGTGCGTGTTGTCGAAAATCTCTTTCACGACAGACAGTTTGTCGTCCATCTGCACGCTGACGACACGGGTGGTCATGAGCTGGTCAATTAACATACGGGCTCCCGATAAGCAGATCAGGCCTTTCTGAATAAGGTATATTCAATTTAGGCGCTGATCTGTCACCGGGCAAGGGGCTTATTTGTGCTTGGTCAGCTTATCAAGGTAGCCCATCGCGAACGCCGAGATGACAAAGGTGATGTGTACCAGCAGGTACCACTTAATCTTCTCACTCGGGATCTTCTCCACATTCATAAACACCTTCAGCAGGTGGATAGACGAGATAGCCACAATCGACGCCGCGACCTTGTTTTTCAACGAGGTTGCATCCAGGCTACCGAGCCAGCTTAGTTTTTCACTGTTCTCATCAATATCGAGACGGGACACAAAGTTCTCGTAGCCCGAGAACATCACCATCACGATCAGGCCCCCGACCAGCGCCATGTCTACGAGCGACAGCACGACCAGAATCATATCGACTTCCGGTGTGCTTAGAATGATGGGGACGAGGTGAATAATCTCCTGAAAGAATTTCACCGCGAGCAGCGCAAGCACAACACTCAGGCCCAGGTATATCGGTGCCATGATCCAGCGGGAGGCGTACATCAGGCGTTCAAACAGTTTTTCCATGAATTCCTCTGAACTTCAGGTTTGCGGGCATTTTAAACCCATCGCGGCAATTTGACAGTATCTGAGTATGTAAGGTTCTGTGGGACTGGCCTGAGGCGACCATGAAGTTGTCACACTCAGGCGTTACTATCGGAGCCTGATCAACGACACAACCAATAAGAACGGGAAGGGACCAGTGTGAAAAAGCCAATCTTGATGAGCCTGCTGCTCACGCCGTGCCTGACATCTGCTATGTCTTCCGGGCCGCAGGAGCCTGAGCCGCAGGTGCCGGATGAAGGTCAGGTGAACTTTATTGCGGTAGGCGATACCGGAACCGGTGAAGAGGGGCAGTACCTGGTTGCCTCAGCTATCCAAGCCGTGTGCGCCGAGTACGATTGTCAGTTTGCCATCGGGCTGGGCGATAACATCTATGAAGCAGGGGTGGATTCTGCGGACGACGTTCAGTTTGAAATGAAATTTGAAGCGCCCTATGCCGATCTCGATTTCCCCTTTTATATGACGCTGGGTAATCATGACAACGGCTGGTTCAGCGGCGATGGCCTCGACAACGATAAAGGCGAGTACCAGGTCGATTATCATTACAAGGAAGACCGTACCAGCGACAAGTGGCAGATGCCCGCTCGCTACTACCGTTTCACTGCGCCACTTGATTCAGAGGCCCCTCTGGTCAGTTTTTTCTCACTCGACTCTAACCCGTTAGCGGCGGTCTCTGATCCGGACCCGGTCTATCGCCAGAGCCGGTATTATCGTGTTCAGGAAGACTGGATTGAAGCCGAGTTGGCCAACACCACGACACCGTGGAAAATTGCGTTCTCGCATCATCCGTACATTTCGAATGGCCGACACGGTAACGCTGGTTGGTATGACGGAGTGCCTGCCTTTGGCTATGCCTTTTACGATTTCGTCGGCGATAACCTCTGCGACAGATTCGATCTGATGATTTCCGGACATGATCATGATCTGCAGATCCTACCCCCAGTTAAGCGCTGCGAAGGGATGACGCAGATTGTCTCTGGTGCTGGTGCAAAACAACGCCCACTGGACGATGTAAACCGTAATCCGGCGGTGTTTCAGCAGGGCGACACTCTGGGTTTTATGCACCTGTCGATCGAGGGCGATGAACTAACGATCCGGGTTTTTACTGTGAGTAAAGCGACAGGCGAATATGCGCTTGCACATACTCATCAGATCAATCGCTGATCTGAGCATTAGTGAATAAATAGCTGTCTGCACAAGCGGTACCTGGATGTCTAACGTCCCAACAATATATTCAGGCACTCTGTATAAGTGGCATTCCCGTGGTATTTTTCGCCGACTTCCCGGGATGCTTTGCTGAACAGCAGGTCGGTCTCAACTGGGCCGACCGCCTCACAGCAGCCAATGTAGGTAAAGTTAATCAGCTTGCGCGCCTCTTGTATTTCGAGCGGAGCATGAACCCTGGGGATAGAGATATCTGGTTGCTCAAACATCGCCAGGGCAGGTCCCTGTAGTTTCTTGCGCGTTGCTACGCTGACCACATAGTTTTTGATACTACGAACGTGATCAGAACGCAGCCTGCTGAACATGACATTGACGATATCTGTCACCAGTACATTCTGAGGGGCATAACCATCAGACTGCGCGCTGCTTTCCGGTGTTTGTGTTTGTGTCGCTTGCGAGCTCATCCAATGGATCGGGTCGGGCTTAAGGCCAGATTCATCGGGCTTCATAATCATGCGCACCAGGCGACTGAGAATTTCTACCCGGTTCTGCTGAATCGCAGGTACATCGCGGCACGCTCCCAGAAACTGATTGAGTTCATAGCGTGAACGCTCGGCAAATTCCTGTTGCCATAACAGCAGAACTGCTTTCAGTTCATCACCATTCACATAATCCGATAAGACGGTAAATACAATGCGACGTTTAATATCAGGGCTCATTGTCACGGCTCCTGACGGAAAGTGATATTTTGCTGAAATTCGGGGTAGCCGATTTCATTGTGCTCGGTGCAGTCCAGACCTGACTGTTCGTGCTGTTTGGATGAACGCAGTCCCGCAACATAGCGAATCACGGTAAACACCAACAGCGACAGAGGAAAAGCCCACAAAAACGCGGCGACGACACCAATGGCCTGCGTCGACACCCGTTGCATATCAAACATATCACCCGCGAAAAACAGACCTGCTGCAATCGTGCCCCAGGCGCCCGCAAAGCCATGAACCGGAATGGCTGAGACGACATCATCAAGCCTCCAGCGCAGCATCAGATCCTGCCCCAGTGTTGCGATAATACCGCTGACCACTCCCGTGATAATTGCAAACACCGGCTCCATAGTGGCGCAGCCTGCTGTTATGCCGACCAGGCCGGCAATGCTTCCGTTAACAGTGCTGGTCAGCAGAACAGGGCGCTGCATCAGCGTCAGTATAAGCAGAGTACCGCCAGCTCCCGCAGCGGCTGACAGGTGAGTGTTGAGAATAATACTGCCGATATTTTCAGACGCCGACAGTGCGCTGCCCCCGTTAAAACCAAACCAACCAAACCAGAGGATAAAGCCACCGAGTGCCACCAGAGACAAATTATGGCCCGGAATATTCCGTGGGTTTCCTGCCTGATCGAAACGCCCTGTACGCGGCCCTACGGCAATAACGCCTGCCAGTGCACACCAGGCCCCGAGCGAATGAACAACGGTCGAACCAGCAAAATCAATAAAGCCAAGCTCTGCCAGCCACCCCTGACCGCCATACGTGCCACCCCACACCCAGCTGCCGAATACCGGATAGATAATAGTAACGATGGCTGCTGCACAGATCAGATAGGCGTTGTAACGGGTACGCTCGGCCATTGCACCGCTGCAGATCGTCACCGCAGTCGCCGCGAACATGGTCTGAAACAGCAGAAAGGTAAATTCAGAGTCGCTGCCTTGTGATAGCCCAAACGCAGAGGTGCCGTACAGGCCTGAAGGGTTATCACCAAACATAATGCCAAAACCAACCGCCCAGAAGAGCAGACTGCCGATGCATACATCGGTGTAGTTTTTCATCATTACGTTAATCGCGTTCTTAGCGCGTGACATGCCACTTTCTAATAAGGCAAACCCTGCCTGCATAAGAAATACGAGAGAGGCCGATATCAGAATCCAGACAATATCAGTACTTGAAATACCAGTATCGGCTATCGCGATACCAGGAAAAAGAACGAGCGATATAAATACCGCGGCGAGAGTGCGCATATAGCTAAGCCTATGTTTATTCTGAATTTTCTACGCACAGAGGGGGCAAGGGTTGTGCCATTAACCTTATGGGGAGACGTTAAATACACAAAACCGGATAAAAACCAGACATTGTAAAAAATGCGCCATACCTGAACCTGAATAGTGACGCCTCAGGATACTAACGGCTGATAGGGGAGGTCGCAGGGTTGTTCTCGGGCAGTGCAAGGGTGCTTCTTAAAAGTGCAGCATCAGCACGTGTTGGACAGAGGGAATATCACTGCCAATCAACACAACAGGAATCAGTCATTCAGGAGAAGGGAGTTTTATAATGGCCCTTAGAGGTCAGTGACCGTGGCTTCCTTATGGGCTGTAACATATAGAGTGAGCGGGGGAAGGGTGATGATATGCGTCATTCCCCACTGAGATTTAGCTGCCTACCCGGAGCCAGAATATAGAAATAGATATCGCTCAATATCAGACTGATGGGCGATCTATGAATGTAAATACGGTATGTTCATCCATACAGTATGATTTGAAGTTTTTGAGAGAATCAGGCACGCTTTGTTTTCGTGCTTGCGCGTTTTGTCGGAGCCGAGTACTTTAAAGCTTAATCGAGTCAACAGCTTACAAGCTTAGTTTACAAGTTTATGTGCGAGCAAATTCCGAAATAACAGGCGTGCGCGTTTTTCTGGAAGGGAGATTTGAGTTGTGGAAGATTCTTCAGAAGAGTCAAGGAGTTGTCCCGGAAACCTTGAAAGAGTGTCCCAGGATAAACGCGCACGCACACTAATAAGCTGTTAAGCGTATAGAAACCGAATGAAGGAGGTTGGCAATGAAAAAAATAAATGAACTGCTTCAATGGGGTTTTATTGCTGCGATATTATTCGTTCTATTGTTTCAATTTGATTTTGATCTTTTGGAAACCACTCCGAAAAGAGTTACCGAAATAGAACAACACCAATCGCAACAGCAAAAACAAATATCCTCTCTAGGTGAGCAGCACGCCAAGCTTCAAGCTCAAGTGGTAAGCATTGAGCAAAAAGTTTCAAAGCTCGAAAAACAGTTAAAAGTGGTTCTTAACTCTGATCAACTAGAGCAGGTTCAAAAAGATGTTCAGTCGTTAAAATCTGAGGTAAATAGTCTAAATCGTATTGCCCCAATTATGACTGAGGAATCTCAAAATGAATCGCAGTTAAGTAAAACACCAATAACACCTCAATCCAGTCAGGTTGAAACTTGGTTTAGCTCAAATTTCTATATTATTTCTGCCGTTTCAATATTGTTTATGCTATCTGCTTTGGGCTATCTGGTTTATCGTCGTAAGTTCAAAAAAAGGGCGGTGGTTCGTAAGCTTAATCCTGTAAGTCATAGCACGAGGCAGGAACGAGAATGCGCTTAACAAGTGCATCTTGCCGGACTTGGGTAAACTGTCACCTTTTTCGCGCTGCGCGGCAAAAAAGCCGCCAGTTCACCCAAGCCGCAAATGCAGGCGTTATGCATAGGCATTGCGCTGAATCAAGTGTGAAGGGATACGAATAGAAATGACCTTGAAGAAGATTACGATTGAGAATGTTAAAGGCATTTCAAATCGAAATTTTGAATTAGATATATTGGCCAATAGACCTAGTTTGTTGGTTGCTCCAAATGGGTTTGGTAAAAGCTCTTTTGCGACTGCATTTAAAAGCTTACAGACTAACAAACTGTCGGTTCATGAAGATCACCATCACAGGAGTGACTCAGATCTAGCAGCAAAGCTGATAATTGAATATGAAAATTCAGAAAATGCAGTTTTTACACTGGAAGCTGATGATACACATAATACAATTTCAGACCACTTTTCATGGTTCGTTATTAACAGTCAAATTAAAGCTAAAGGTGTTGGCCGAAACTTTGGTGGCCGGACAGCTGTAAGTGCGTCTATATCAGTGGATCCAGTAACACTGATAGAAACAATTCCGGCAAGAGAAACATTCGAATATTCACATCGAAATCAAAAGACTAGATTTGGTTGTAATGGAAAGATTCTGCCAAATATTTCTTCCCACTTAGAAAACTTAGAATTTATCAGTAGCCTTGGAGAAAAATTAATTATTTTTGACAGAATGTCTCAGGTAAGGAATCAGAAAAAAATCGAGGCTTTTATATCAGATGTTAACGAGCAAAACGGTACAGCAGAACAAATTCTAGAGTGGGTTTCCAATAATAAGATCGATTACTTATCAGAAATTGAACCTCTCAATGAAATATCAGAAATAATCTTAAACGCCAATTTGGGTGTGGCTTGCCCCGCACTATCCTTTTTTATCGGTTTGCAGTTGCATAGTGTCTACACACAAGATAAAGCAAAATTCAAGAAGGCTCAGAAATATAGCAATTATAAGCTAGAAAAAAATGAATACAAAGAAATGCTAAAAGCATTTAATAGTTCATGGTGCAGGGTTGCGCCAAAAGAATCAGGAAGAAAATTAATAGTTGAGTTTCCAAAACCCAATCATATTTCAAATGGTCAAAGAGATGTAATCACTTTTGTTGCTTTACTCTATCGAGCTCAAAAGAAACTGACGGGCAAAAATTGTATTCTTGTTATTGATGAGGTTTTTGATTATTTAGATGACGCAAACTTAGTTGCTGTTCAGTACTACATAACCAAATTAATCGATAAATTTAAAGGTCAAGGGCGTCGTTTATATCCTCTTATCCTGACTCATCTAAATCCGTACTATTTTAAGAATTTTGCTTTTAGTAAGCAAAAAGTTTATTACTTGGATAAACGAGATATTCAGCCTAACATGGCAATGGTTAAACTATTAAGAAAGAGAAATGAAACTTCAATTAAAGATGATGTTTCGAAGTTTTTATTACATTATCATAATAGTGAAATTAACAAGCGGGCAGAGTTTAATGCACTTGATTTACGACAAACCTGGGGCGAAGGTGATAACTTCTATAGGTTCATTAGAGAGGAAGCCAGAAAATACCTTGAAGATGGCGAGAACTTTGACCCGCTGGCTGTTTGTTGTGCGGTAAGAGTTTCAGTTGAAAGGCGTGCTTATGAGCTCCTTGCAGACCCGGCACACAAGCAGGAGTTTCTTGATACATTTAAAACACGAGATAAGCTTTCTTGTGCAGAAAGTCATGGAGTTTCAATTCCTGAGTATTTCTATTTACTAGGGGTTATTTATAACGACGGAATGCATTGGAGAGAGGGCCAAGATAATATTTCTCCCATAGCTGCTAAATTAGAAAATCAGACTATTAGAGGTTTGGTGAAGCAAGCATTGGGTGCATAAATGCATAACAAGGCGCTGCTGTCGGACAAAGGTTCCGCTACGCTCCAACTTTGCCGCAGAGCGTGGCGTTTCGCGTCTGAATTAGCTTCAGCGTGTCAGTACTCTTTTCTGCGTAGGTGGTTGTGTCTTGGTACACTTTCTACGCCCTGAGAAGTCGTCAATTGATAATGGTTTTTACGAAAATGTCGACCTGGCGCTCGATTTACCTTATCAGTCGATAGCGACTATTATTCGTAATATTGAAAGGCTGTTCCAAGATGGAAATGGTGGGGCTGATCTGAATATCTAAGGTGTTTCCTGGGTTGGTTATGGCAGAGATAAAAAAGCCCGCTAAATAGCGGGCTTTTCGTATCCATCACCACATCAGATCATCAGGGATCTGATACGCCGCGTACGGATCATCTTCATCCAGCTGGCCATCAGTCTGGTCAGCAATAACGATAAAGTGCAGTTCGTCACGGGCGCGGATTTTATCCGCCAGTGGGACTGGGATTACAGCATAGCTGTTGCGGTGCGCAATGATCGCAAGCTGGCCTTTTGACAGGCGGTCGAAGACGGCTTGGTCTACGTGAATGCCTTTGACTTTTTTACCATCGACAAACTGGTATTTCACGTCTGCGTGCTGCGATTCAATTTTGTTGTTATCAACAATCTGCTGAATCTGCGCTTTGATGGCCTTTTTCTGGGCTTCAGCGTCGCGTTGTTTGTTCAGCTCGCGGTCACGGGCGGCTTTTTCTTTACGTGCCTGCTCCGCTTTTTCACGCGATTCGTCTGCACTGTGTTCCTGCCCGGTGCGCTTCAGATGTTCCTGACGCTTTTTCTCTTTGTCGTTCTTTTTCTGCTTCTTGGTATCGGCCAGACCGAGACCAAGCAGCTGATCCTGAAGTGACTTTGCCATTTCGCTATCTGTCCTTAGTGCTTAGGCGGCCAGATGCCTGCTGGCATCAGGTCAATAAGTTCGTTCACCGTAGCGTCGCGCTCGGCATCGGAGTTGCCTGTGACCGTAACGTGGCCAAGTTTGCGCGCTGGGCGTGCTTCTTTGCCGTAAGAGTGACGGTGGGCGTTGGCGATGGTCTCTGCTTTTTCGGCTGGAGTCTCTTCGCCAATCACATTGAGCATAGCGACAGAGGCGAATTTAGGTTCTGTGCTACCCAGTGCTGCGCCGGTGATGGCGAGCATGTGGTTGCGGAACTGTGAGGCTTCGGTGCCTTCAATCGACCAGTGGCCAGAGTTGTGTACCCGTGGAGCCACTTCGTTACCGACCAAGCCGTCTTCTGTTTCGAACAACTCGAGGGTGATGGTGCCCACGTAGTTGAGGCTGTCTGCGAGCTGGCGGATATAGTTTTCTGCCAGTCGGGCTTTTTCTTGAGACAGTGCAGGAGCCGGGTAGAGGCTGTAACGCAGGATGCCTTCGTGATGTACGTTTTCTGTCATGGGGAAAACAACGATGTTGCCCGCGCGGTCGCGGCTGGCAATCACTGAGGTTTCACGCAGGAAAGGCACAAATGCTTCGGCAATAAGTTCCCGGTTCCCGATGGTTTCCCATGCTGGCTCTGCATCTTCTGGTGTACGCAGGACATACTGGCCTTTGCCATCGTAGCCTTCAGTCGTGGTTTTCATCACGATCGGCAGGCCAAGTTCTTTGATGGCAGTGTGAACATCCTCAAGGGAGTTCACCGCGCGGAAATCGGCAGTCGCGATTCCGGCGTTACGCAGGGCGTTTTTTTCTAACAGGCGGTTCTGAAACACCTTAAGTGCATCAAGACCCGGTGCCAGTTTGTCGGCGTGAGCTTCGAGCTGGTCGACAATATGGGCGGGGATATTTTCGGTTTCGTAGGACAGCACATCAACTTTCGCGATAAAGGCGGCGAGTGCTTCGTCGTCGTGGGCTCTCAGGTCATAGAGTGAGACCTGAACATCAGTGAGATCAGTAATGCTGTCCTGCAGCATCTGGCCGAGCTGGCCATTACCTAAAATACCAACTTTCATCGGGGCTTCCGTCAGAGATCAGTTTTCAATTCGTGGATCAGGTTGTGCAAGCACAGTGTCGGTCTGCTTAGCACGGAATTCGTCAATACGCGCGAGCAGGGCGTCGTCGCTGGTTGCCAGGATCTGAGCGGCCAGAAGACCGGCGTTCTTAGCGCCTGCATCGCCAATTGCCAGGGTGCCGACAGCCACGCCGCCAGGCATCTGTGCGATTGAAAGCAGCGAGTCGATACCGTTAAGAGCACGGGATTTTACTGGCACGCCCAGGACCGGCAGCGATGTCTGTGATGCGGCCATGCCGGGCAGGTGAGCAGCACCGCCAGCGCCCGCAATAATGACCTTGATTCCGCGGGATTGGGCCGTTTTCGCGTAGTCGAACAGCAGGTCTGGGGTGCGGTGAGCTGACACCACTTTCACCTCATAGGCGACGCCCAGATTGTCCAGCATGTCAGCGGCGTGCTGCATGGTAGGCCAGTCGCTTTTCGAGCCCATAATAATTCCGACAGGTACGGTCATGTCTGTGTCCTTCGTGATTCTCAGGAGGCAGCAGGTGGCTGCCGTGCAGGAAAGCGGCGGATTCTACCACATGGTGGAACCGAACACAGCGAATGTCAGGTATGAACGCCGGTGAAAGTTGACTGGGCGTGTAATGTCCAATCAAAAAGTAGGGGTTACTTCTATTATTGAGTACTGTATAAATAAGAAGCCTAGACAGGTATCCGGCTGAATCACGCGCAAAAGGAAGTGCAATGCCCATCTCAGATACTCTGGTATCCGCAAACTTTGAAGGACTCGCTCGTCTGGTTGGTCTTACTACGCCAACTTCAAGCCGTGCCCCGCGTGATATGGCGGTACTGCAGACTGACGATGTCGGCCGCATCACTATGATGAATGCGCAGGCTCAGGCGTTGCTCAAGCCCGAAGGGGCCACCACAGGGTCAGCATTGGTCCGGGTGTTCAGTAAAGAGCTGCCGCTGGGCATTGAGTCTTACACCACCGAAGTCCGCGCGTCTGCGACCGGGCGAAGTTTCCAGCTGACACTGACACCTCTTCTTGATGGCGACACGATTCAGGGATATTCCGTGATGCTGGCACCGGTGACCTTGCCGGTGGCGAATCAGCAGATGTGGCTTCAGCGCCTGCTGAATCATGCGAATGCCATGGTGTGCATCCGTGATCAGGAGGGGCGCTATCTGATGATGAATCAGATGGCAGAAAAGATTCTTGGGCTTCGCCCGGGCTCGTCGATTGGCCTGACAGATGCCATGCTGGAGCAACCGGGCTGGCTGGATTTTCAGCGCGAAACCGATGAGGTCATGCTGCGTGACGGTGAGTGCCCGATGTCAATCCAGCTGATTGAGCTGATGTCGGGGCCGGTGCGTCTCGCTGTGACTAAAAATCTGATTCAGGATGAATTGGGTAATGTGATGGGCAGCGTTCTGATTGGCGGCATTCTCAGTCAGGAGCGTAGCCGCAATGAGATGGCTCATCCACGCTTTATGGCGTCACTCAGTCATGAATTACGCACTCCATTGAATGCTGTTATCGGGTTCAGTCAGCTCTTACTTGAGGATGACCTGGACGAAGATCAGAGAGATTCCGTCGAGACGATTCTGCAGTCGGGCCGGCATATTCTGTCGCTGACAGAGCAGATTCTGAATATGTTCAGTCCACGCCATACGGCAGCTCGTCCAGAGTCTTTCCCATTGTGCCGCCTGATTGAAGACTGCATCAGTATGGTCACACCACTGGGACACGAAAAAGACGTGCGCCTAATCATTGAGCCGTCGGGCAATATTGTGATGTATCAGCTGAGAGATAATCTGCGCCAGGTTCTGCTTAACTTACTGTCAAACGCGGTGAAATATAATCGCGCCGGCGGCTGGGTGCGGGTGTCAGCCTGTGCAGAGGGCGATCACGTGATTCTGTCGGTTGAAGATAACGGTGTCGGTATCGCGCGCGAGAATCGAGACCGTCTGTTTCAGGCGTTTACCCGTCTCGAAGCAACAGCGCAGATGGCGGAAGGTACGGGCCTCGGATTAATGATTACCCGCAATCTGGTGATGCGGATGGGGGGATCAATTTCGATTGAGGATAAAAGCGGGCCTGGCAGCACGTTTACCGTCACACTGCCAGTCCGCTATCAGAAACGCCTCAGAGGCTGAGTTCTCCGGCGTCAATTTTAGCTTCGGTCTCCGCAGTCAGCGGCTCGTAGCTGCTGTTCTTACCAGTCAGTACCAGAACGGTTTCATCACCGGTTTTATCCAGGTGATAGGCTTCTTCTTTCAGCTCTACTTTGCGGTATTTGAATGTGCCTGTGACTTCCTGTTGCTCGCGCAGGCGGAGGAAGATCGGCACGGCATAAGCCGGCAGTTTGTCGCGGACGTGACGGGTGACGTCGTCCCAGTCCATTTGGTCGGCAGGTTTTGAAGGCGTAATTGTTGCCATGCCTGCACGGCCGTCGGTATGTGGAATCTGTACGCCGTATACGACGGCATGTTCGATATCCTGGTGCTCCATCAGGATGGATTCAACTTCAGTCGTCGCAACGTTCTCGCCTTTCCAGCGGAAGGTGTCACCCAGACGGTCGGCAAACGACACGTGCTTCCAGCCCTGATTCATCACCAAGTCACCGGTGTTAAACCAGCAGTCGCCCTGAGTGAACACATTGTGGAACAGCTTTTTATTACTCGCATCTTCGTCGGTGTACCCTTCGAAGGGTTGCTTGTCGTTCACTTCGGTAATCAGCAGGCCGGTGTTACCAGGCTTCACAGGAATCATCAGGCCTTTGTTATCGCGTACCGGGGTGTCTTCTTCAATATCGTATTCAACAATGTTGTACGACAGTGGGCAGAAGCCTGCGGTTTTATCGAGGTTGAATGCGTTGGTAAACACCAGATTACATTCGGACGCGCCGTAGAATTCATTGATGTGTTCAATGCCGAAGCGTTGTTTGAATTCCATCCAGATATCCGGGCGCAGGCCGTTGCCGACGCAAACACGGATTTTGTGGTTTCTGTCGTCGGATTTCTGTGGCGCATTGAGAAGGTAGCGGCACAGCTCGCCAATGTAGCAGAACGCCGTGGCGTCATAATGGCGGACGTCGTCCCAGAAGCGCGACACTGAGAATTTACGGGCGATGGCAATACAGGCGCCCGAGCCCAGTACCGCAGCCATAGAAACAGTCAGGGCGTTGTTGTGATAGAGCGGCAGACTAACGTACAGAATATCGTCCTTGCTCATATTCATAGACGCCAGGCCCATGCCTGCCAGCGATTTAAACCAGCGGTAGTGACTCATGACAGAGGCCTTTGGCAGACCTGTGGTGCCAGAGGTAAAAATGTAATAGCACGGCTGGTGCATTTTTACATGGCGCGTGCTGTCGGGGTTCTGGTCTGAGCGGTCGGCAATACGGTCGAGCAGGTTAGTGTAATGGGCAGGGCACGGCGTCGTGCCGGAGTCGCGCAGATAATGCAGTGACGCCAGCGATGCGGCATCCAGATCGCCCTCGACGGTTGCCATGTTCTCCAGCATTTCTTCGCCAACGATGATCATTTTTGCTTTCACCAGCGTCAGGCTGTGAAGCAGAACTTCGCCGCGCTGGCTGGTGTTGATCATGGAGGCAATGGCACCAAGTTTTACAATAGCCATGACCGCGATAATGGTTTCAGGGCGGTTTTCAAGAACAACTGCAACCACGTCACCGCTGCTGATGCCCTGAGAAGCCAGATAATGAGCCAGCTTGTTCGCTTTGCGGTTGAGCTGGTCGTAGGTGTAGGTCACGTTTTCGTAGCGGATGGCGATATGGTCAGGGCGCTTGCGGGCGTGCTTTTCCAGCAGCAGTCCGATCGACTTGTTCTTGTCTGGTTTACTTGTGGCCAGCTCATACACACCTTTGAGTTTGATATGCAGACTTGTCGCCTGTCTGGATAGCTGAACCAGAATATTAGGGAGTGAAACCAGTCTTTCCTGTGTATTCGCCATAATCTCTGTACTTCTCTTGCTGTTGCGCTGCGCACTGCTGACAGCTTGATGATTGTTGTTATCAATAATAAAACGGATACAGAGGGGGGCTCTGTATCCGTTACGGTCGATCTTACTTCAGCTCGGCGGAAGATTTGCCAAGCAGACGACGAGCGACAATCAGTTGCTGAATCTGCTGGGTGCCTTCGAAGATATCGAGAATCTTCGAGTCGCGTGCCCATTTTTCCAGCATTTCTTCTTCGCCGTACCCCAGGGTACCGAGCATTTCGACGCAACCCAGTGTGATTGCATTGGCGGTGCGACCTGCTTTTGCCTTGGCCATGGACGCTTCCATGGAGTTTGGCATACCGTTGTCGGCCATCCACGCGGCTTTCAGGGTCAGCAGGCGTGCTGCTTCCCATTCCGCTTCATAGCGGTAGAGCTGTGCTTCGAGCTGGCTGGTCAGTTTAAACGGCGTGCTGTAGTCGGCTTTTACCTTGAGCTTGCGCAAGATCTCGCGGGTACGGTCGATGGACGCTTTCGCGACACCGACGGCCATCGCTGCCACGACCGGACGGGTATTGTCGAACGTCTGCATAACGCCCGCAAATCCTTTTTCGACGTTCACCTCTGGGTCACCCAGCAGGTTGGATGCCGGGATGCGACAGTCGGTAAAGGTAATCGCCGCGGTGTCCGATGCTTTGATACCGAGTTTTTTCTCCAGACGGACGATGTCCATGCCTGGGGTGCCTTTTTCAACGATAAACGACTTGATCGCCGCACGGCCGAGCGAGCGGTCAACGCTTGCCCAGACCACAACGCAGTCTGCGCGTTCACCTGAAGTGACGTAAATCTTCTCACCGTTGATGACATATTCATCGCCATCCCGGACGGCAGTCGTGCGTACGGCGGCAGAATCGGAACCGAAGCCCGGCTCTGTAATGGCCATAGCGGCCCACTTGTTGCCAAAACGTGCAAACTGCTCGTCGTCAGCCACGGCAGCAATCGCCGCGTTGCCGAGGCCCTGGCGTGGCAGCGTGAGCGACAGGCCGACATCGCCCCAGCACAGTTCGGCCAGTGACAGAACCGTCGACATGTTGGTGCCGTTCTGGACGCCTTCTTTCTTTGCTTTGTTGTCCTGCTTCAGTTTGCCCGCACCGGCCCCTTCACCTGTGGTGCCGTCGTTCATACCATCCATGATGGCGGCAAGCATATCCAGCTCAACGGGATAGGCGTGCTCTGAGCGGTCGTATTTACGGGAAATAGGGCGGAATACGTTTTCTGCCACCTGACGTGCCTGATTGACGAGAGCACGGAATTTCTTTGGGTTTTCAAGATTAATCATATGTCCGACTCCTTACAGGTGCATGCCGCCGTTGATGCAGGCGAGTATCCGCAGGTCGCGGTACCAGCGCTCAGCAGGGTGTTCTTTCGTAAAGCCGTGGCCGCCCAGCAGCTGTACAGCGTTGGTACCAATTTCCATCGCCTTGTCTGCACAGAGCAGTTGTGCCAGGTAGGCTTCGCGGTGGAATGGCTTGCCCATTTCTGCCAGTGCAGCGGCACGCCAAACCATCAGGCGCATGGATTCCAGTTCGATACCTATGTTCGCCACCATAAAGGCAACAGACTGACGGTGTGAAATTGGCTCGCCAAACGCTTCGCGTTCGTTAACGTAAGGAATCAGATGATCGAGTGCGGCCTGACAGGCACCGATCGCCAGGGCGCACCAATGCAGTTGCCCAAGGTCGATAAAGGTCTGGTAATCAAAATCTTTGCCGCCCAGCAGAGCGTCGCTGCTCAGAGGGGCTTTTTCCATGGTGAGTGTACCGGTCGCTACGGCGCGTAAGCCCATCGCCGGTGCCGCTTTCCAGCTGAGTCCAGGCGCGTCACCAGGCACCAGGAATAAACGGTTTTTGCGTTTGTAGCGGGCAGCAACCAGATACATGTTGGCGTTACCACCAAAGGGCACAAGTGTCTTTACACCGGATATTTCGAATCCGGTTTTGGTTTTCTTTGCTTTGGTGGAGAGCTTCGCCGGGTTGAACAGTGCTGCAGGTTCCTGCACGGCAATAGCCGCCTGAACGGGTGTTTCAGCGAGGTAAGCGGGCAGGTATTTTTCTTTCTGCGCGTCTGTGCCCCATTTAACAATCGCATTGGCGACCGCGACCGGAGCCAGAGTGGCGTACGCGAGTGAGAAGTCACCCCATGCCAGCTCTTCTGCGATGATCGCGCTGGTCGTCGGGCTGTATGCCTGGGCTGCACCGCCGAGGGATTCTGGCACAGAGAAAAAGTTAAGGCCGAGATCCATAATGTCCTGCAGGAAAGTGTCCGGCAGAGTCATGGCTTCGTTTGCATCGTGAGCCAGGCCGCGTACAACTTCTTCAGCGTATGAGCGGACTGTGTCTTTGATCATCTGCTGTTCTTCTGACAATGTCAGATCGAACAGGCCATGTTTGCTTGGCTCAGGCAGAAGAATCTGTGCATCGCCTTTTTTGGCGGCTTTCTTCGCGACCATCTGTCCGATGACTTCAAATCCTTTTTTGGTACCTGCGTAGGCGAGCTTTTCGGCTGGCTTGCGCAGTCCGAATTTACGAGCGAATTCACTTCCGGCGAAGCGGCTGGCAATGCCGAGACCGACGCCCTGAATATCTTTAGCCATATAAATGCCCCTGTTGTTCTGAGGGTGACAATGAAACAAATGCTTTGTTCAAACCCGCCGATTGTCACAGCTGACGGGATGTACTGCATTGGCAATGCTGACCGGACAATACGGGCCGAAGTGCAAATGATCAACCAGGCGCGATGGGTTGGGGGAGAAGGCCTCTCCGGGTTATCATGGATGTCACGTATGACACTCCGAGGATGCTTATGCTTACTCTGCTATCGCCGGCAAAAACACTGGATTTTGAAACACCGCCGGTGACTCCGCACCACACGACCCCAGATTTTCTTGACGACTCGGCTGCTCTGATTGATGTCCTCCGGGGGTACTCTCCCGATGATATCGGCAAGCTGATGAAGCTCAGTCCTGCGCTGTCGGAACTGAACGTGAATCGCTATCACGACTGGGCGCTACCGTATCCGGACGGGCAGGCGAAGGCTGCTGTGCTGGCCTTTAAGGGCGATGTATATACCGGGCTGGACGCCGATTCTATGTCGGAAGACGACCTGGATTACGCGCAGGAGAATCTGCGGATTCTGTCTGGCTTGTACGGTCTGTTACGCCCGTTAGATGAGATTCTTCCTTACCGCCTGGAGATGGGTACCCGACTGGAAAACCCTCAGGGGAAAGATCTTTATGCGTTCTGGGGTGAGAAAATTACTCAGGCACTTAACGATGTGATTGATGCTGGAAAGCACACTGCCGTGGTCAATCTGGCGTCGAATGAGTACTTCCGTTCGGTAAAACCGAAAAAACTCCATGCGCCTCTGATCACGCCGTCGTTCAAAGATGAAAAAAATGGTCAGTACAAGATCATCAGCTTCTACGCCAAGAAAGCGCGTGGCATGATGGCAGCGTATCAGATCCGGGAACGAATCAGTGCTCCTGAGGATCTTAAAAGCTTCAATGTCGCCGGCTACCGCTTCAGTGAAGAAGATTCCGGCGAATTCGACTGGGTATTTAAACGAGCCGAGAAGGATATACCGAATGCGTAAACTGCTGGCTGCCGCCGTTCTGGCGACTGGCGTACTGAGCCTGACAGGGTGTGTGCTGGCCCCTCAGACGATTCAGCTGAATGAAACTTCTGCTGTTGCTGCACCGTCAGCTTCCGTAGCGCGTGGCGCTCTGATCCGCGTGATTGATCAGCGTGAAGATGCCAGTGGCGATGTGCTGGGAAGTCGCGGCGGTCGACTGGCTGAAAATTCACCTCTGGTTGCGCAGGATGACCTTGCAGCTGTTCTGACTACGCGTCTACAGGACAGCATGACCCAACTCGGTTTTGGTGAGGCAAGCCCACTTGAGCCCTTAAAAGTTCAGCTCGTTGTCGATACCTTCCGCTACGGCTGCAACGACGGTTTTCTGGTGACTGACTGCTCGGTGAGCATGAAGTTTGAGATGACAGTGATCAATGGCGCAACGACCTTCACCAAACCTTATGGTCTGAATGAATCGCGCCGGGTGGCGGCAGCACCGGTTCAGGAATATAACGAGAAGTGGATCAATGACACGCTTGATCGTCTCTGGTCGTATATTTTTTACGACCCGGAGTTGAGAACGTTTCTTGGGATATAAAAAAAACCGCCGTAAGGCGGTTTTTTTGTGCGCGCTGACCCGGCTGTGGGCTTAGCCCAGCAGGCTACGGATGCGCTTAACCGCGTCCTGCAGTTTTTCCATGCTGGTGGCAAAAGAAAGACGCATATAACCCGGTGTACCGAACGCAGAGCCCGGAACCAGTGCAACGCCGACTTCTGTCAGCAGTTTCTCAGCAAACGCCACATCATCGTCGATGCCCAGGGCGTCCATCGCACCTTTGACACAAGGGTAGGCATAGAAGGCACCGTCGCCCTCAACGCAGGTGATGCCCGGGATGTCATTCAGCGCAGCCACCAGGTAGTCGTGACGCTCTTTGAAGGCCTTTACCATTGGCTCAACACAGCCACGACCACCATTCAGGGCTGCTTCTGCTGCGACCTGAGAAATGGACGTCGGGTTGGAAGTGCTCTGAGACTGAATTTTCTTCATCGCACCGATCAGCTTCGCCGGGCCAGCGGCATAACCTATACGCCAGCCAGTCATGCTGTACGCCTTAGACACACCGTTCAGAACGATAGTGCGCTCATACAGATCAGGATTGACCGTCACGATGTTCTCGAAAGAGAAATCTGCCCACCAGATGTATTCGTACATGTCGTCTGTTGCGATCAGCACGTCAGGGTATTTACGCAGGACGTCACCCAGCGCCTTCAGTTCATCGGCGGTGTACGCGACGCCTGAAGGGTTGGATGGGCTGTTCAGCACGACCAGACGGGTTTTGTCGGTGATCGCTGCATCAAGCTGTTCAGCAGTGATTTTGAAACGAGTGGTTTCGTCCGTTTCGATAACAACAGGCTTGCCTTCGGCAATCAGTACCATGTCTGGGTAAGACACCCAGTATGGCGCTGGAATGACAACTTCGTCGCCTGGGTTCAGCAGTGCCAGAGCGAGATTGAAGAAGCTCTGTTTGCCACCACAGGACACCAGAATCTGGTTTGCTTCGTAGCTCAGGCCGTTATCGCGCTGTAGCTTGCTGATGATGGCTTTCTTCAGACCCGGAGTACCGTCGACTGCCGTATATTTGGTGAAGCCATTTGCAATAGCTTCGACAGCGGCCTGTTTAATGTGCTCCGGAGTATCGAAGTCCGGCTCACCTGCGCCAAGGCCAATAATGTCTTTGCCCTCAGCCTTCAGCTCAGCAGCACGGTTTGTCACTGCGAGGGTAGGGGATGGCTTGATCAGTTGAACGCGATCAGACAGTTGCAGGTCCAAAGTATGTATCCTCAAAACGGGCGTTAAAAAAACCGTATAATGCTACAAGATTTAGGCGTTAACTGGAATCCTCATGAGCAAGCCATTCGAGCTGTCTTCAAAATATTCCCCGGCGGGTGATCAGCCGGGAGCCATCAAGGGCCTTGTTAAAGGCATCAATGCTGGCCTGCTGAAACAAACCCTGCTGGGGGTGACGGGGTCCGGTAAGACGTACACCATGGCTAACGTGATCGCTGAGTGCGGACGCCCGGCGATCATCATGGCGCACAACAAAACGCTCGCAGCCCAGCTGTACGGGGAGTTTAAAGAGTTCTTTCCGAACAACGCAGTTGAGTATTTCGTTTCATACTACGACTATTACCAGCCCGAAGCCTATGTGCCCGCGTCCGACACTTTTATTGATAAAGACGCTTCGGTAAACGAACACATTGAACAGATGCGACTGTCTGCGACTAAGGCTCTGATGGAGCGCAGAGATGCCATTATCGTCTGTACCGTGTCCGCCATTTATGGTCTCGGTGATCCTGATTCTTATCTGAAAATGATGTTGCATCTCGTTCGCGGTGATCAGGTGGATCAGCGGACGATACTGCGCCGGCTGGCTGAGCTGCAGTACACGCGCAATGATGCGGATTTTCATCGGGGTACTTATCGGGTCCGCGGTGAGGTGATCGATATCTTTCCTGCAGAAAGTGATGACGAGGCCATCCGGGTCGAGCTGTTCGACGACGAAGTTGAACAGATCAGCTCGTTTGACCCTCTCACTGGTCAGATCTATAGCCGTCTGGCACGCGTCACTGTGTATCCGAAAACTCACTACGTCACGCCACGTGAGAAAATCCTTGAGGCAATCGACGGTATCAAAGTTGAGCTGGATGAGCGCCTTGAGTATTACAAAAATGAAAACCTGCTCGTAGAAATGCAGCGTCTGGAACAACGTACCCGCTACGACATTGAGATGATGCAGGAGCTGGGTTACTGCTCGGGCATTGAGAACTACTCGCGTTATCTCTCTGGGCGCAACGCTGGCGACGCACCTCCGACGCTGTTTGATTACATTCCTAAGGATGCACTGGTCTTTGTGGATGAATCGCACGTAACCATTCCCCAGATCGGCGGCATGTACCGTGGCGACCGCTCGCGGAAAGAAACACTGGTGCAGTTTGGCTTCCGCCTGCCTTCCGCGCTTGATAACCGCCCGATGCGTTTTGAAGAGTGGGAGGCCATTGTCCCTCAATGTATTTTTGTGTCGGCAACGCCTGGTAATTATGAAAAAGAAACTCAGGACAATGTGGTTGAACAGGTCGTAAGACCGACGGGGTTGATTGATCCGGAAATTGAAGTCCGCCCGGCGACTGGGCAGGTCGATGATGTGCTGCACGAACTGAATGAACGTGTCGCAAAAGGTGAGCGGGTTCTGATTACCGTGCTGACTAAGCGGATGGCTGAAGATTTAACCGAATTTCTTCATGAGCAGGATATCCGGGTGCGGTATCTGCACAGCGATATCGATACGGTAGAACGGGTAGAAATTATCCGTGATCTGCGGCTGGGCGAATTCGATGTGTTGGTCGGGATTAACCTGTTGAGAGAAGGCCTTGATATTCCGGAAGTGTCACTCGTTGCGATTTTTGATGCCGACAAAGAAGGCTTTCTGCGTTCTGAGCGATCTCTGATTCAGACCATTGGGCGGGCGGCCCGTAACCTCAATGGTAAAGCGATTCTGTACGCTGACCGCATGACAGACTCAATGACGAAGGCCATTGAGGAAACAGAACGTCGTCGCGAAAAACAGAAGGCATTTAACGAAGAACACGGCATTACGCCAAAAGGCGTAATGAAATCCGTAGAAGATATTCTGGAGGCGGCCCCGCCACCGGGTAAAAAAGGAAAACAACGTGGCCGCCTCAAACAAGCGGTGGCTGAAGACAGTGCCGGGTATTCTGCTGATGACTGGAAACATCTGTCGTCTGCAGAGCTGGGTAAACGTATCAGTAAAGTCGAAGATGATATGTTTAAGGCAGCAAAAGATCTTAATTTCGAGGAGGCTGCGCGTCTGCGCGACCTCCTTCATGAAATGAAAGAGAAAATGATCGCTAACAGCTGATAACGCTATTGGGGTCGATCAGTTGCAACGCCCGGATTCTTCCGGGCGTTTTTTTTAGTGGTTGCTTCTGTTCTGCGTAATCCACCCGTCAATATATTCCGCCACCGTCTGCCAGCCGGGCTGTAGTACCGTGAGGTGATTTCTATCTTCGAATTCTACGAAGTCAGTAATCGAAGGTGACTTCCGGTACTTTTTATAATTCGACCTGTTCAGACTGGCGGGAATAATGTGGTCATTTCCACCCGCAATGATTAATAGCGGCTCTCGTGCCGTGGTGTAGTTTATCTTTCCTGAGGAGCCTAAAGGGGCACGACCTACCTTGCGGGATTCCGGAACAATATAGTTCTCATAAAAGAAGGCCTGATCGTCGGCGCTCATGTCGTTGGCGAATCCATAGGAAAACTGTGACAGCGACAGCTGTGAAGGTGTGTCAGAACTCAGAAAGAGATTGAGGTGTGGCAGATTGGCCCTGATAAAGCTGAATTTAAACGACAGAACGCCCTTCGGGGGGGCTGAATTCACGGCAACCGCACCAGCAGTAATACCTTCTTCGAGTAACTTCTGGGCAATCAGGCCACCCATCGAGTGTCCGATGACAATCGGTGGCTCATCCAGGGTCGCAATGAACTGGCGGTAGTTCTCCAGAATATCATTCAGGGTTAACTGACCCAGTTGTTTGCTGGGGTGCTGGTTATTCTGTTCTTCAACGGATACTTCGTGAAGTGGCCAGGGAGGAGCATAGGTAATATATCCCCGCTCTGAGAACCACGTCTGCCAGTCTGACCAGACGCCCGGAGTCATGTACATGCCGTGGATAAAAACCACCGTCTGGGTTGCCGGGATCTGCTTTTCTGCTTCTGCCAATGGCGTTGTCTGGCGTGAACCGGTGGCACAGCCACTGCCCAGCAGAGTGCAAAGCACCAGGGTGATAATTGAAGTGAATCGAAACATATCTTCTCCGCATTATTTTGATTTCATACATAAGAGGTGGCAGAGTTCAGAAAGGATTCAGAGCAGTGAAAATTTTTTCGGAGATCCTGTGACCATTAAGCATTTAGATCATGATCTGATACTGGAAGCACAGCGGGGGAGCCGGTCTCACCTTGAGCAGTTACTGGTTAAGGCGCAGCCGGACATCCGTCGCTATGCCATGAAGCATTGCATGATTGGTGATGTTGATGATGCCGTTCAGGAAGTCTTGTTGAGTATGGCCCGCTACATGGAAAGTCTGAGAGTGGCCGCTGCTTTATCTTCCTGGTTGTTTACCAGCACGCGTCGGGAGTGTCGGCGTCTGGGGCGCGTGGCATTGCGTTATGAGCCATTGGATGAAGCGAGGGTGGATGAATGGCTTGGTTCAGCCAGTAGTCCTGAATTACTTTTCGAGATTGTTTCAGCGATTGATAGCCTGCCGGATGACCTGAAGCAGGTACTCCTGTTCAAAGATTATGAGCAGCTTTCGAATAAGGAAATTGCAGAGCGTCTGGGAGTGACAGTGGCGGCGGTAAAAAGTCGCCTGCATCGGGCGCGGATCAGTGTGCGGGCGATTCTTCTGGGGCTGGATTCTGAAGCAGATAATACTCCGGCCTGACTGCAGAACAGTCAGGCCGGATTATCACGTTATGCCGCTTCGGTGGCGGTCACAGGTTTAACGACGAACAGGAGATCTCCCTGGTTCACCTGCTGACCATCAGAGTTCATGATACGGGTCACTTTAAACTTCTGTCCTGCCGGATAAAGTTCAGTGCCAGTACGGTTGAACTGCTTAAGACTGAGCGGAGTAAACATTTTCATGGCTTCCATCAGGCAGAGCGTCTGACCGATATCAATGATGTCGCCCTCTTTTACGAACGGAGGTTCGCTCGGAGACGACGAGCCGTAGAAAATGCTGGTGGATGGTGAAAGTACTTTCAGCTCGTCCGACCCTTCAATTTTAAGCTGTGCAGCATCGACCGCGTCTGCATTCATATCTGCCGCTGTTTCAATATCAGAGATCAGCTCTTCGATACTGATCCGATCAAGGAATTTAGGCAGATAAGTCGTATCGTAAACACCGTCGACGAAGACATTGTCGTCCAGTACACGCTTCAGCAGTGGGATATTGGTGCAGACACCCGTAATCCGTACCTCTTCAAGGTAAGTACGCAGTTTCTGGATAGTGTCGTTACGGTCTTCTCCGTAACAGATAACCTGAGCGATCATGCTGTCATAGAAAGGAGATACCTGTTTGCCAGCGGCAGCCATTGAAATCAGTTCGATATGATCGTACTTCGGCAGGTTGCACTCGCGAATTGTACCTGGCGTAGGTACAAACTCGACGTTATCACCTTTCATCACAGCTTTTTCGGCATTGATACGAACTTCAATCGCATAACCGTTCGCTTTCGGTGAGATGTCTTCGATATTACCGCCTTCCGCGATGCGGAATTGCGTGGAAACAATATCAATACCAGACACCAGTTCGGTCACCGGGTGTTCAACCTGCAGACGGGTGTTCATTTCCATGAAATAAATGGTCATGTTGTCGAGATCGAAAATAAACTCGACGGTACCGGCACCGACGTATTTAACAGCATCAGCCAGTTTCTCTGCATAGTCGTAGGCTTTCTGTTCCAGTTCCCGTGGGAGCATGGTCGAGCCGGACTCTTCGAAGATTTTCTGGTTATTACGCTGCACAGAGCAATCACGCAGGCCGAGAATCCGGGTGTTGCCGTGCGAATCGCGCAGCACCTGAACTTCGATGTGGCGCAGTGACGTTACGTACTTCTCTAGGTACACATCGCCGTTACCGAATGCCGCTTTCGCTTCGGTTGAGATCTGATGGAACAGGGCGTGAATGCGGTCTGCACTTTCAACCACCTGAATACCTTTACCACCACCACCGTGTACCGCCTTCAGCAGTACCGGGTAGCCGATTTCATCGGCAACGCTTGCTGCGTTCGCAGAGCTGGTAAGAATACCGTGAGAGCCCGGTACGACAGGAACCTCGACACGCATCGCGGTATTGATCGCGTTGGACTTGTTACCCATGGTTTCCATTGAGGAGACCGGTGGCCCTACGAAGTTAATATCATGGTTACCACACAGGGCGGCAAACTGGCTGCTTTCAGACAGGAAACCAATGCCCGGGTGGAGGGCGTCGACGCCTTCGTGGTGCGCAATGCGCAATACCGATTTTGCGTTCAGGTAGCTTTCGTCCGGAGTGTTACCACCGATGCAGATCACACGATCCTGAGGCCCCAGCATATCAACAGCGACGGATTCCATGTCCGGGTCGGACTGAATCAGCGTAACTTTAATGTCGTTTTCCTGAGCCTTACGGATGAGTTTGACCGCGGTACAGCCTCGGGCATGGATCAGTACGTTGTCGATTTTTCCGTACTTTTTCAGCTTGCTGGCATTTTCACCGGTTTCCGGAGCCATGCGCTCGGCGGTGACATAGCCTTCAAGTACACGAGCCAGTACATCATCAACGGTGAAGCGGGCAACCGGCATATCCGGGTCGATATTACGCAGGCGTTCATCAAGATTATCGATGAACGGATGCGCCACCAGACCATCCATAGATTTTGGCGATACCGAGAGGTAGTTCGACAGTGTACAGGTGCTCGGCAGATAGCTGGGCACAACAATCTGGCCAGCAAACGGCATATTAGTGCCCGAGAAATAGTAGGTCTGTGCCAGCGGGTGAGTCACGAAACTCGCCTGTGCGCCACCAGTGCAGTCACCGAAGCCGAATACCACCAGAGGCAGATCGTTGTCACGCACGAAGCGGGTGATCCGGTCGTTGACTACCGCCATTGAAAAGAGAGCGGCGGCGCCTTCTTTAGTTTGCATACCACCCGAAGAAACGAAGCACACCAGAGGCAGGTGCTGACGGGCACATTCAACCATCAGTTTGCAGAACTTCTCGGCACTGGCCATATCGAAGGCACCCGCCTGGAAGTCCAGGTTAGATACCAGAGCACCGACGCGCTGCGTACGACCGCCGATATTGATATTGCCCAGACCTGTAATCACACCACATGGTGTTACGCCTTTATTCAGGGCTTCTTCAATTGAGTTACGGAAACCGGGGAAGGACACCGGGTCAGCAGACATGAGATTGCTGTTCAGCTCTTCGAAGTCACCGAAGAAGCGGTCAATAATGGCGCTTGCTGAGGTCTTTTTCTCACGCTTGCTGTCATCCAGAACTTCCTGAATAAGAAGATCGTGGTACGCCATGGTGAGACGGTTCCAGAAGTCCTTACGACGACCGATGGATACCGGGTTAATGCGACCGTTGTAACTCTTACCTTCCTGCTCTGCGTTGTAGTATTCAGGCAGCAGTTTTTCGAAGATAAATGTGATGACGACGAACAGTGTGTCGGACAGGCGAGGGAAGGCCAGTTTTTTCCACTCTTCCACCGATTTCAGGAAGTCACCACGCTGGCTGCTCTTGATAAAGTAGCTCAGCCAGTAGTTGAAAGACTCCAGGTCTTTCATGGTGTAGCTTTCACCTTCGGTAGCGTCTGCCAGAGATTTATCCAACAGTTTTTTCACAGACTCCCGGGCCAGTGCACGGGTTTCATTGGCCTCTGATGCCACGCTCGACAGGTTGTGAATAATGTTGTCGTACAGGCTGCCGAATACCAGCATATTGCGGCAGACCTGATTAAACTCATCACGCAGCTCGTCGTGCAGAATGGCATCCAGAATGGTGATGTCCGGATGTGCCGGGTTCTGAATATTTTCCTGACGGAACTGAATGTATGGCGCCAGCGCTTCTTCAAGAATGCGACGGTTGATTTCTGCATTCTGAGCTTTGCCGTCGTTACACAGCGCTTCGGTACGGGTCGAGAGCTTGAGTGACGTGCGGATTTCTTCTGGCAGAAGGTCGTCATTAATGATGGTATTGAGAGCGGTTGCCAGTGACTGACTGAGTGCCCCTCGTGACGCTTCTTTGTTGCGCTGAGCAGTCAACTCCTGACGGGTCTCATGAGAAAGCTGATCGCGGATATAAGTAGCCAGTGGGTGCGGGTTGTCTTCGACGAACTCAGCAACGGCTACCGCGTCCAGAATGTCATTTGAGCGCAGCAGGAAGCGACTCTGACGATAGTCTTCGAGGTAGGCGAGCAGGCCGTGGAAGTTAACAGCAGAATCTGATTTCCAGCGATTAAACAGGTACAGACCCAGGTTAAAGCAGAGGTCCTGCTTTGCTTTCAGGTAGTTGTTTTTTGGCTCACCGAAAAACAGACGCGCAATAGTACTGCGGCTGTCGTCCCGCTCTTCATATTTGCTCCAGAACGTCTTCCAGGATTTCTGCAGGTTATCGTCGTAGACAATCTTTTCCGGTGCCTGCAGCCAGTTCTGGAATTTACGCTTCTGCTCGCGTTTGATGCGTTTACTCAACTGCCCGGACGGCACTTCTTTTTCTGCCAGGCGACCGTAGTTTTCGACGGTGGTTGAGTGAATCCGGCGACGCAGTGTCAGGTAGCGGGTATAGCGGTAGCAGAGACCGAAAATATTGCTGTGATCGGTCGGCGTCTGCGCCAGGAAAAAATTCGCGCGTTTTTCGAGCGTGCTGAGTTTGTCCGAAGGATTCAGGAAACGCTCGATGCTGCTCTTATAGTGCTCCATCAACTCAGGGTTGTGGCGGGTAAATTCCTTCGCACTTTCTTCAATAGATTCAATACCGGTCGTAATAGCACGCAGCAGGTTAGAGCGCTTTTCATCCGGATCCGTCGGTGCGTAATCGATGATGCCATCTATGATGCCGGACTCACGCAGCTGAAAGCCGGAGACG
Source organism: uncultured Thalassolituus sp. (assembly GCF_950066645.1). Lineage (GTDB taxonomy): Bacteria > Pseudomonadota > Gammaproteobacteria > Pseudomonadales > Oceanobacteraceae > Thalassolituus. The sequence goes on from NZ_CATMFB010000004.1 coordinate 33,824, forward strand.
CCAACATACTTGGCGCATTCCTGCCACGACAGATTGTATTTACGGGCAATACTGGCCAGACCCTGCGGCTGGATGGTATTAAAAATACCATCCCGGACGGACAACAGAATATTGGTGGCTGCCAGCGGAATGGCACCGCCCGAATAGCCCGCACCCCAGATAATACCGAGAGTAGGGACGTCGTTATTCGCCATCTCGGTAATCAGGTGGCTGATCGAGTGTGCCTGGTTATTTGCGTTCGCCAGTTCACCAGCATCGGCCCCGGGGGTGTCGATGAAGGTCACAATCGGCATGGAACGACTGGAATAACTGCGGGCCTGTTGGGCGGCACGGTTATGATGGGCCGGGCCCCAGGCGCCATTGGCATGTTCGCGGTTCTGGCAGATGAAACCGACACGGCGGATGTGGCCGCCAAAATCTACATCGGCTTCGGCACAATAAAGCGGGCCGTCATCGACTTCCGAAATAATGCGGATAACAAGGTACTGAACAATGTCGCGTGCGCCGGTGCGCTGGTTGCTTTCACTGGGCGAAACGACCTGCTTGATGTATTCATCAATGTTGAGCTTGCGCAGCCGGTCCAGTTCGACATTGCATTGTTCAGGAGAAATCAGGCCTTTGACCTTATGGTCAACGGCGTTGTCCTCGTATTCGGGGAACAGAGAAAAGTCGGCAGACAGTTTCTCGGCGACCTGAAAAAGAGAGTCCGTATGAATTTTTGGTTTTTTTTGTGTCATGCGCTGTTTTCCATCAGTACAGGTCGGATGTCAGATCTGTGTACGGTGTAGCTTGATCTCATCATCGTTCCGGTACGGTTCTCCGGATGCCTGGCCGGTTAAGTTCTTATCATTCTGGGCCGTGCCCATTAGTTGGGTCTTTGCGCTTAGCGGTTGTCCGAGTATGTCACGATCATACGCGTCTGAAAATCAGGGTGGCATTGGTGCCACCAAAGCCGAAGCTGTTTGACATGACAGTCTCCAGTCCGGCATCGCGGTTGGTCGTTACAATCGGCATGTCCGCCGCGTCCGGATCGCGATCATTCAGGTTCGCGCTTCCGGTGATAAAGCCGTGCTTCTGCATAAGAAGGCAGTAGACGGCTTCCTGAACACCCGCAGCACCCAGTGAGTGGCCGGTGAGAGACTTGGTGGAGCTCAGCGGAGGCATATCGCCATTGAAGGCCCGCTGAACTGCCTTAAGTTCACAGATGTCTCCCGCCGGCGTACTGGTGCCGTGGGTGTTCAGATAATCGATTGTCGGGTTGCCCGCCATGCTCAGGGCGTCACGCATGCAGCGCTCGGCTCCTTCACCAGAGGGGGCAACCATATCTGCGCCGTCGGACGTCGCACCATAGCCGATCAGTTCAGCGTAGATGGTGGCCCCACGGGCGACAGCGTGTTCGTATTCTTCCAGAACCAGCATGCCAGCGCCGCCTGCGATCACAAAGCCATCGCGACTTGCGTCGTATGGGCGGGATGCCGTTTCCGGTGCATCGTTATAGCTGGTCGACAGAGCGCCCATCGCATCAAACTGCATGGTCAGTGACCAATGTTCTTCTTCACCGCCACCTGCAAACATAACGTCCTGCTTGCCCCACTGGATCAGCTCCATAGCGTTCCCGATGCAGTGAGCACTGGTCGCACAGGCTGAGGTGATGGAGTAGTTCACGCCTTTGATGGAAAAGGGCGTTGCGAGGTTGGCTGATACCGTGCTGCCCATGCTGCGTGTGACCCGGTACGGCCCGACACGGCGGATGCCTTTCTCTCGCAGGGTGTCTATTGCTTCGACGATGTCGCTGGTAGACGCACCACCAGAGCCGGCAATCAGCCCGGTGCGGGGATTGCTGATCATTTCGTCGGAGAGACCCGAATCGGCAATGGCTTCCTTAAGGGCAAGGTATGAGTATGCGGCCGAATTTCCCATGAAGCGGCGTAGCTTACGGTCGATCTGTTCATCAAGATCGATATCCGGACGCCCGGCAACATGACTGCGGAATCCGAGTTCCTGATACTCGGGAATAAAGCGGATTCCTGACTTCTGAGCCTGAAGTGAGGCCAGAACTTCGTCTCTGTTGTTTCCAAGACAGCTGACAATACCAATACCAGTGACTACTACTCGACGCATTCTGTCTACTCAGATCTCTAAAAAACAGTAAAAACTGGGCGGTTAGGCCACGCCCGATACTAAAAACACAACACTATAAAGCACATCCGCGCCGGGCAAAACGAAAAAGTGCCGCAGAGCCGCGTCAGAGCTTAATTGGCACGATTCCGCAACCGACCCAGCTGACGCCACCAGTAACCGCACAGGAAGAGGGTGGCGATAACGCCGGTCGACGCTGACAGAATACGGGTGTCCGGATAGCGACTGACGTGGAAAATGAGTGCGACGCAGGTAATGGTCATAAGAACCGCGGAAAAGCGCTGCAGACCTTCACCCTGCAACCACCAGTAACGCGCGCACAGCGCCTTGGCGAACTGAGCAAACAAGAGCCCCGCAGCACCTCCGGTCAAAATGTCGAGGGGCCAGTGAGCTCCCACGGCCGCCCGGCTCAGGGCTGCAATCAGACCGATAACAAGTACGAGAACGGCACAGAACAGGCTGCGGGTGTGAAGCATAATCAGTCCCGCGGTCGCCAGTGCCGTAAACGAGTGGCCAGACGGAAAACTGTGGTTTTTCAGCACCGGCCCGATGATACGCACCATTTCGGCGTCGAGGACGGCGGGAGGGCGAGGAACCTCCAGCAGAAACTTAAAGCCGTGGACGAAGGCCGCGCCGGTGATCAGTAACACCAGACCTGTGTTGAAAAGGTGAGGTTGGCGGCTGGCCAGAATGGCAATCACAGCGACGGCAAACAGAGTGTCGGCCACAAAGGTCATATTGCTCCAGAAGGCATCTGGCAGCAGAGTGGCGAGATCAGAATTCAGGCTGATAAACAAAGCCTCATTCGTTCCCTGGGCGGCAATGACCGCTGCACCGGCCAACATCAGAAATGCGCTGATAATCAGCAGGGTGTCAGTCCTTATCATTGAGCGCTTCTCCTGAAGTTTCCTGTGCTGGCTCGTCAGCTGTTTTGCGGATAATCATAATGGGGCCGGATTTGAACAGGGTGTCAAACTGGCCGACACTATCAACCCGGTCTTCGCGGGCAAAACCAACTTCACCGGCTTCAAGGGCCCGCCTTTCTGTCACTTTGTCGAGGTACACATTGAAGCTCGGCAGATCGACCGACTGCGTGATGACAGGCTCGTCCAGGGTACGGGCGAACATGGCAGCTTCATAAACAGGCAGTTGCTGGGTATCGCTGTATGTCGGCACAAACAGGAACCATACGACCAGGCTCTGGATGACACCCGTAACGACCAGAGCAAACCAGGGGCTGATGCGACGCCAGAAAATGATGCCGATAGCCACAAGGCTTGCGATTGCGACCGATATCGTGAATGCCGCATCGAAATAGGTGTGAGCCCGCTGCGCCGTCGCGATTTCAATCGGATTGGTCAGTGTTGCTTCGACATACGGAATCAGAAGCGGGAAGGCAGTGAGCAACCCGAAGAGAATGACCGGAAAGGCAGCAGCGAGCCAGCGACTGGTCAGCATGTAGCGATAGCGCGCCATCAGGATAACCAGGGGCGTTACGCCGTAAAGAATGTAGTGTGGCAGCTTGGTGGACGCGAGACTGAACAGCACCAGAACGACCAGGAACCAGATCCAGAGAAAACGGTTAAGCGGGTCCCCTCCGGCGAGAGCGGTCCGGATGGTCGGGAGTACACGTATCAGTAGTCCTCCGAACGGAGCGAGCAGGAAGGGCAGAACAAGCGGGTAGAAGAGGAACCCACCGTCATGGCCTTCCATTGCGTTATTGAAACGGTTGACGTTGTGCTTCAGGAAAAAACCATCGATGAAGTCCTGGCCGTGGCGCAGATATTCAATGACGTACCAGGGCGCTGCAATGGCCAGGAATACGATCCAGCCGGGGACGTAAAAGATGGCTTTCAGGAAGTCGCGTATCTGGCCGTTGGTGAGAAAAAAGAGACCGCCGGCGAGGAAGGGTATGACAAAGGCGACGGGGCCCTTGGTCAGCGTCCCCAGCCCCATCAGGGCGTATATCGCAAACAGCAGCAGGTGTCCTGGGGCTTTTGACCAGACGTACATCAGGAGCAGGGTGGTTGCCAGAAGCATATTGAGTAAAGCATCGGCTGTGGCGACATGGGAGATCATATTGATGCCCAATGCGGTGGCAGCCATCATGGCTGCGGCGACAGCGGTCTGCTGATCAATCTGTTTCTGAGAGAAACGGTATATCGCAAAGACCCATAAGATACCGGCCAGTGCTGAGGGCAGGCGGAACGCCCAGATTTCGGTGCCGAACGCCCAGACAGAGGCGGCCTGTAGCCAGTAAATCAGAATGGGTTTATCAAAGCGTACACGGTCGTTGAGCCACGTGGTGATAAAGTCGCCGCGTTCGAACATGCCGCGGGTCGCTTCGCTGAAGGCGCCCTCATCGTGGTCAAATAACAGAAAGCCGTTCAGATTCAGGGTGATCAGGGCGGCCACTGCAGCAAACAGCCACAGCGGCGAATTCAGGGCTCTCATGCGCCTTGGGAATCCCCTGTTGGATTGTTAGCAGGAGCCTCAGGGGTCGCCCAGTCGTCATCGCCGACAGGTAGCTCATCGTCTGGGTGGTAGATGACGTACTGCTGGCGCTGTGACGACTCGAAGTAGGTTCTTGAGATCAGCTCAGACAATACACCGGTGGTCAGGAACTGCAGTGATGCAATCAGGAAGACAATGGCAATCAGGAAGAGCGGACGGCCACCGATGTCTTCGTCCATGAAGAATTTCACGAAGGCGAGGTATACCAGCAGCAGCGAGCTGACAGAACCAAGAGCAAGACCGATTGAGCCGAAGAAATGACCCGGACGGGCGCGGTAGCGCATAAAGAAGTAGACAGACAGCAGGTCCAGCACAACACGGAATGTCCGTGATATCCCGTACTTGCTTTCGCCTGCGGTGCGGGCATTGTGGTTGACCACAATTTCGCCGATACGGCTTGGCGGCACAACGGCTGCTACCCAGGCCGGGATAAAGCGGTGCATTTCTCCGTAAAGTCTTACCTGCTTGATGACGGAAGACTTGTAGATTTTCAGCGAGCAACCGTAATCATTGATCCGTACGCCGGTGATTTTTCCGATCAGACGGTTCGCGATACGGGACGGGATTTTGCGCAGGAACAGATCGTCTTTGCGGTTTTTGCGCCAACCGGTGAGAAGATCGAGGTCGTGTTCGATGAGGTGGTCAACCATGCGCGGAATATCATTCGGGTCGTTCTGAAGATCGCCGTCGAGTGTCGCAATCAGATAGCCCCGGGCTTCATCAATACCGGCCTGCATGGCCGCGGTCTGACCGAAGTTGCGGCGCAGTTCGACGACGCGGACATGTCGGCCGAATTCCTGAGCTTCGCGATGCAGAGCCTGAGGGGTGCCATCGGTACTGCCGTCGTCTACTACCAGCAGTTCCCAGGGGCCCTGATAGCCAGCAAGGGCTTCATGAACCCGCGCCACCATCGGTTTTACGTTCTCAATCTCGTTGAACATTGGAATCACGATTGAGAGGGATGGCTTGGCGTATTTTGCCTCGGTCAAAGTATGTACCACGCTTATCGTTATGTTTTGGGGAGTCGAATGATAACTAAAACACCCGGAGCTTAAAATAATGTTACGGCTGGCGGTTGTTCCGTTTTTCGACCCTCTGTGTTGCAAGCACGAAAACACCGGTCAGTAAAAACATAGAACCCAGAACGAAAAGATGCAGATTAACTGACGCAGCCAGCAGGTCGGCGCCGCTGACGCCATGCATCAGCAGGCCTGCGGCAACACCGGCCTCGTAGGTGCCTGCGCCGGCGATCCCGTGAATTGGCAGAACCGAGCTGAGTTCACCAGTGGTCGCTCCACTCCAGCTCTGTACGAAAGTCAGGCCAGTAAACCCCGATAGCAGCCAGCTGAAGACAGCCAGCTTGATCAGCCAGTTGAGTAGTGTCCAGAAGATGGCGCGCAGGAAGGTTGACGGGCTGCCGGGAAGTGCGGTCATCAGTCCGTAGGCACGGGCTTTCCAGCCAGCACCTGCCCGGAGGTAGGTTCTGAGTCGCTCCTGCAGCAGCAACGCGGTGATTGGCGATAACAGGACCAGGCCTGCCAGTACCAGCTTTAACTCTGTGGGATAGGGCAGTGAGCCCTGGAGAAATATAAACCCAAGGGCCAGCAGGGCGTACAGATCGAGCAGGCGGAGCCAGAGCAATGCCGGGCCTGTGTGCGATATCGGCATGGCATACGTCTGCTTCATCAGAATCGGAAATGCGGCCTCGCCACTGCGCATGGGCAGCAGGTTATTAAAAAAGTTATGCAACACAGTGATGCGCAGCAGTGCGCCGAAGCGCCCCTGTGTCCACTGATAGAAAAAATCGTAAAAACGTAATGCCCGGAGAAGATAGCTTGCGGCCATCAGTGCGATGGCAACCGCCAGCTGCTGAGGCGGAATCACTGCCCAACTGGCGGCAATGCGGTTCCAGCCAAAATTTGCTTCTACCAACCAGATCAGCCCCGCCAGCAATGCGCAGCCCATCCAGAACTTCCAGGATCTGATCACCCGGGTCTCCACCTGTCTCGAAAGGTCCGCCATTGTGGGTGTTTCTCCCGGGACAGGCAATGGCTGGTAGCCAACCCGGTCGTGCGGTAAAGTTCGCCCTCTGTCACGGGAGCTGTTTGTGAAAGTATTACTGATTAAAACGTCGTCACTGGGTGATGTGTTTCATACCTTGCCTGCGGTTCAGGACGCCTGGGAACAGGTGCCCGGAATTGAGTTCCATTGGGTCGTTGAAGAAGGGTTCCGTGACATTCCTTCCTGGCACCCAGCGGTTTCGAAAGTTATACCGGTTGCCTGGCGCCGCTGGCGACGCAATCTTCGTAACGCGGAGGTACGCGCGGAAATGCGTCAGTTCTACAGTGATCTGCGTGCCGAAGAATACGACCTGGTGCTGGATGCCCAGGGGTTGCTGAAAAGCGCCGTGATTACCCGTATGGCCCGGGGCAGACGTACCGGGCTGGATTGCCACAGTGCTCGCGAAGGGCTGGCGGCGCTTGCTTATCAGAACCGGATTCCGGTGGCACGTGGCACGCACGCAATTGAGCGCGTCAGGACGCTGTTTGCGTCTGCACTCGGGTATCAGGTGCCGGAGGGTATGAATTACGGCGTTGACCGTTCACGTTGGCAGCGCCCGGAGATCGAAGGCAAATACTGGTTATTCCTGCATGGAACAACCTGGGTGACTAAGCTGTGGCCCGAAAGTTACTGGAAAGAGCTCGCAGGACTGGTGACCGAACAGGGATACCGCGTGGTTCTGCCCTGGGGCAACGACGAAGAAAAGTCCCGGGCGGAGCGGATTGCATCCTCCTGCGATAACGTCATTGTCTTGCCACGGATGGGGTTGAATGCGCTGAACGCCTGGCTGGCCCACGCGGAATGTGTCGTCGGTGTCGACACAGGGCTGTCTCATGTAGTTGCTTCGCTAGGCGTACCTGCTGTGGCGATTTATGGCGCAACCGACGCTACCCTGACTGGGGTGTCCGGGCCTCAGGTGGATGTCATGAGCAGTGAACGCGAGTGCGCGCCGTGCCTGTCTAAACGCTGCATCAAGCCGGACGATGGCGATGTTCAGCCACCGTGCTACCGGGATATTCCTCCATCCCGGGTGCTTGAAAATCTGATCGCGCGCTCAGGCGCTCTCTGACTGACGCTGCCTCTGCTTGCGGAATTCACCCGGTGAGAAGCCCGTCCAGGTTTTAAACCGGCGCTGAAATGAGCGCGGCTCGGTGAAACCAAGACGCGCTGCAATCTCTGATACAGACCAGTTCTGGCTTAACAGCCAGTCTTCAGCGAGTTGCTGGCGGAGGTCATCCAGTATCTGTTGGTACGACGATTCGGCCTCCAGAAGGCGGCGCTGCAGGGTGCGTTCTGACATGCCAAGACGACTGGCAACTCTTTCCCTGCGCGGGATTGAGGTTTCCATCATAGCCAGCAGTGTCGAGCGGACCTGAACAACAATCGGGTCGGACTGCTGCAGATCCCGCGTCATCCTGTCTGCCTGCTCCTGAAGGGTCTTCAGTAGCAGTGGGTCTGGCTGGTGCATAGGCAGTGACATAAGTTCCGGGCTGAATTCCATCTTATTGGCTCCTGCATCGAAGGTGACTTCACACTTGAATATGTCCCGGTACGCGGTGAGGTAGGTGTCTCCCGGACTCTTGTGGTCCAGGTAGACCCTGATCGGATGAATTTCAGGGCGGCCGGTTACCCAGCGGGCATACTCGACTGTGGTCGCCATGTACTCTTCAACCAGATGAGGTCGGACGAGATCGTCATCGCAGGTGCTGACCCAGCTGATGGCGAAGGTATTACCTTCTTCATTCAGCTCGGTATGCCCCAGGTTGCCGATCAGGGATTCATAACGGGGAACGAGACGCAGGGCTTCTCCACCCGTGCGGCAGCTCATGATCAGATAACCGACCATGCCAAACGCACCGGGCATAAGATGCCTGGCAGACTTGAGACCGAACAGCGGGTCGTCTGTTGTAATGATCAGCCAGCGCATTAAACGCTGAAATTCGTTCGCACTGATCCGCTGCACTGTATTATCGAGGACACCACGACCAATATCGCAGTTATCCAACGCATCTGAAGGTGTTACGCCATAGTCCTGAGCTGTCCTGAGAAACAGACGAACAAAGGCAGACGACACACTTCCAGGGAGATAGTTATTGTTATTATCCATAATGCCATCCGGAAGTATGGCCCTGCTGGAGCATTCTGTTTGTTATGTCGTACCAGCATTGCCTGTGGCGCTATACTGAATGACCCTTCTGGTCTCAGCAAGTGATGGACTGTTACAGTTTGTTATGCAATGAGGCGCAGAGTGACACATTTTAATAAGAGAGCAATATGAGCGAGAGGCATTGGGGGCCCGCAGACCGTGAATCTGCGCTGGCTGCAGTGAAAGGACGTAATGAGCCCTGGGATCTGGTTATCGCTGGCGGTGGCATTACCGGCGCGGGCGTGGCGCGTGAAGCCGCACGTACTGGCCTGAATGTATTGCTTGTGGAGCGCCAGGACTTTTCCTGGGGGACCTCCAGCCGCTCATCCAAAATGGTACACGGTGGCCTCAGATATATCGCTCAGGGAGATATCCGCACCACCATGCACTCTGTTCACGAGCGCGAGCGACTGATGCGCGAAGCCCCGGGGCTGGTGGATCTGATGCCATACATGATGCCGCACTACAAAGGCCGCTTTCCCGGTCCTTTCCTGTTCGGCATGTTGTTACGGGTTTACGACTTTCTGGCGGGGAAGCGGTACCGGCGTTTCTGGTCTGCTGAGAAGATACTTTCGCGCTTTCCTTTTTTACGCCAGGAAGGACTTCGTGGCGTAACAGAGTTTGCCGATGCAGTGACCGACGACAGTCGCCTTGTGATGCGGGTTCTGCACGAAGCCTGCTCTGATGGCGCCGTTGCACTCAACTATACCGCTGTCTGTGCAATGCAGCAGGATGCGTCAGGCGCGTCTGTAGTGCTCAGAGACCAGGAGAGCGGCGAGGAATTTACCGTGCAGGCCCGCGCGGTTGTTAATGCGACCGGGGTGTGGGCAAACACCTTGAGAGAAGGTCAGACCAGCGAGCTGCAGACCATTCGTCCGGCCAGAGGGAGTCACATTCTGATCCCGGCGGAACGTTTACCGGTCGATGTTTCTTTTACGGTGCTGCATCCTCGTGACCAGCGTCCGATATTTGTGTATCCATGGCTCGGCAGGACGGTCATAGGCACGACAGACCTCGATACGCCGATGCCCGGCAACGAAGAAATTGGCATCACCCGCGACGAAGTGGATTACCTCTACGAACTGTCTGAATTTCAGTTTCCGGGGCTTGGGCTGTCCGATGCTGATGTGATTTCGACCTGGGCTGGGATTCGTCCGCTGGTGTCTTCAGGGGCGTCAGATTCATCGAGGGAGAAGCGTGATCATACGGTCTGGAAGGACGGGCGCCTGATCTCAGTCAGCGGCGGGAAGCTGACGACCTTCCGCCTGATTGCTCTTGATGTGCTTGATGCGGCTAAAGAGTGGCTGGCTGATGGGACTCTGTTTAATGATGATGCCCCGGTGTTTGCCGCTTCATCCAGCCTGTCAGCACATCCTGATCCGGCGTTGTGGAAGCGTCTGAGTGGTCATTATGGGGAGGCGGTCGCAGAACAGATCTGCACCGACACGACATACGGCGCCGATGTGATCGAAGGGACAGGGACTCTGTGGGCAGAGTTGGCCTGGTGTGCCCGCAACGAAGCCATTGTTCATCTGGACGATCTTTTGTTACGTCGTACCCGGGTCGGCCTGCTGGGTGCAAACGGCGGGTTGGTAGATATTTCCAGGTTGCACGCACTTGCAGAGAAAGAGCTTGGCTGGGACGAGGAACGCTGGCTGTCTGAACTGGAGCGCTACCAAAGCCTCCACAGCCGCTACTACGCTTTACCGGCGGCCTGATCTTCGTCAATAAGATTGCTGCTCTGGCCGGTCATGTTCAGAGCAGCCTCCTGGCAGGCCTCCAGCTCTGCTTCCGAAATAGGCAGGGCATGCCAGGGAATCGCATCGAGTTGCCCGGTGTCGCAGGCGATAACGGTGGCCAGAATCACGCCATAATCGCCCAGATGCTCAGTCAGGGCTGATGTCAGGTCCTTTTTGAGAGAGAGCCGGGCGCACACATCCGAAAGATCCGTGTCCATCATGGCATCCAGCAGAGAAAACAACCCCAGAGTAAAGGCCGTGTCGGCTTCCAGAGCCGGATAGTGCAGGCTGATTTCGCGCGCCAGATGACCTCTGAACAGTGCCTGATACCTGAGAGCCTGCGGCTTGTCGGATAATTTTCCGAGCGCAAGTAACGAGGCCCAACTGCGGATTCTGTCGAGTCCGAGTTGCATTGTGGCACGGATCAGACTGGTGACGGTACGTCCGCCACTGAAGGCTGCAGAATTTGCCATCTGCATGAGACGGAAGCTCAGCTGGGGGTCTTCACTGATGATACGGATGATGTCATCAATGTCCTGCTCCTGGTCATTGAGTGCCTTGAGGAGGCGCATTACCGCGATATGTGAGTCAGGTGTCCGCTTACCGTAGATAATCTGGGGCTTGCTGTAAAAATAACCCTGAAAGAGGGTGTAGCCCGCCGCTTTGGCAGCATTAAAGTCTTCGTAACTCTCTACTTTTTCTGCCAGCCAGATCAGGCCGGGGCGGTTAAATCGCTCAATCAGCATTGCTGCGTCTGTGCCGTCAGGCAAGCCCAATAAGTCGACTTTCACAATGTCAGCATAGGGCAGCCACTTTGCCTGAGTGGCGTCGCCAATGAAGTCGTCGACAGCGATCCGGTACCCCTTACTTTTCAGTTTCTTTACTGCGGCGGCATGCTCGTCGGAAAAAGGGATGTGTTCCAGCAGTTCAATTACCATCTGTTTAGGAGGGAGGGGCGGCGTCCGGGTGAGCCATTCCTGGGTGAAGTTGACGAACGCAGGAAGGCCGCCGGTGACTGCCTCCATACCCACTTCATGCAGCGCACCAATCACCACTTCCGTGGTCGCTTCGTTGCCACTCTGCTGTTGCCATTGCAGGCTTTCAGAGGGCACGGGGCGGCACAATAGCTCGTAGGCAGTTACCCTGAGCGATTTGTCGAGGATGGGCTGTCGTGCGAGTAAGGGTAAGGAGTTGGCTGTCATTCTTATCTCTCTCTGCTACCAATGAGTGTAGACGGCATTTTCATCTGCGTTTCTGCTGGTCTTGTCTACACTGTCTTGAGAAGGTTATTCCGGAGTAAGTTATGACAGGTGTGCTGAGCACAGTGGATGCCCGTACCCAGCTGGTGGGTCAGAACCGGCTGGAGCTTTTGCTGTTTCACCTCGGGGGTTCGCAGTATTTCGCGATCAATGTTTTCAAGGTCCAGGAAGTGATGCGTCTTCCGCACCTGACCAAGCTGCCTGATTGTCACCCGACCGTCAGAGGAGTGTGTCATGTGCGTGGTCACTCGGTTCCGGTTGTGGATCTGAGGCAGGCGATCCGGATGGGTAAGCTGGGGGTTGATGATGAGGAAGCCAACATCATCGTAACGGAATACAACATGACGGTTCAGGCGTTCCTGGTTGGCGGTGTCGATCGTATCGTCAACATGAACTGGAGTGAGATTCTCCCACCTCCGGGCGGTGCCGGTCGCCAGCACTACCTTACGGCTATTACCCGTATTGATGACAGAATCGTTGAAATCATCGACGTTGAGAAAGTACTCGCCGAAATTTCTCCATACAACATGCAGCTTGAAGACGATGCTTTCGATCGTCCTCTGCTTGATCGGGTTGCAGGCAAAAAGATCCTTATTGTTGATGATTCGAGCGTTGCACTCGGTCAGATGAAGCAGGTTCTTAACCCGATGGGTCTTGAAGTGATTGAGGCTCACAATGGTCTGGAGGCCTACCAACTGCTGATGCACTGGAAGGCGGAAGGTATGAACATTGACGAGGAACTCGTCATGGTGATTACCGATGCAGAAATGCCTGAGATGGACGGTTATATGTTAACCACTGAAATCCGTCGCGACCCTGAGTTGAAAGACATCCATGTGGTTCTGCACACGTCATTGTCCGGAAACTTTAACAAGGCAATGGTGGAAAAGGTGGGGTGTAATGGCTTCCTGTCGAAATTCAAACCGCACAGCCTTGCTGAAGAAGTTCAGCGAATCATCCGCGAAAAACTCGATGGCCCTTCTGCCTGACAACCACTGACAGACACAGGTATCATCCGGATAACCCGGAGGATACCTCATGCTTATTTCCCGCCTTTTTATTTACCCGATTAAGTCGTGCGCCGGCGTTGAAGTGCAGGCGCTTCATTTTGACCACAACGGCCCGGTTGGTGATCGTCGCTTTCTGATTATTACGCCGGATGGTCGTTTCGTCACCCAGAGAGAGCTACCCGCAATGGCTCGTATACAGCCAGCACTGGAGCCCGGACGCCTGCGCCTTCAGGCCAGCGGAGCTGATGATTTCGAAGTTGAATTACCTGCAGTGGGCGAGAGACGTCGGGTCCAGGTCTGGGGTTCGTCTCCGGAAGGTATTGATTGTGGCGATGCGGCGGCTGACTGGCTGAATGCGGTACTGGGTATTACCTGCCGCCTGGTGCAGCTGCCGGAAGATAATGACCGGATAGCGGATCGTGATTACGTCGAAGAGGACGTACATGTTGGCTATGCCGACGGATTCCCCTTGCTGGTGATCAATGACGCCAGTATCCGTGCTCTGTCCGAGGCATCGGGGCTGGACGTGGATGTCCGCCGGTTTCGTCCGAACATTGTCGTGCAGGGAGAGTCTGATGCATTTGCAGAGCTAGGGTGGGCAGGGGTAACGACTTCCCGTGAGGAAGTAATCCGCTTCGTAAAACCCTGCGAGCGCTGTGTTATTCCGACGCGGAACCCGGACAGCCTGGAAAGAACGCCGGAAGTGACGCGCGCTCTGGCAACGTTATGCCGGCCTGCAGATAAGATAATTTTCGGTCAGAACGCGGTGTTCAGTGGTCGCCAACTGGATGTTGGCGAACAGCTTGAAGTGTTGAAGCCTGTTTAAAAAAGCTCGATATCGTCATCGGTACCAAAGCTGTCGTTGTCGCCTTTGGTAAAGTGATGGTGATAGATCTGCAGTGCTTCTGCAATCGACTGGCCGGCCAGGATGTGCTCAAACATGATGCGTTCGGCTTCCATCGTGTAGTTGGCTTTGATTTTATCCTGAAGTTCTTTCCAGCTATCCACTTTATAGCGGGTGCCCGGATCTGAGATCAGGTGCCCCATAAATTCCAGGCTCTCACCGACATGCTCCATACGCTGCGACAGGCGATCAAAGAACTGGAAGGCGACGACCGCTTTCCCGATCTCCTGATGGATCAGTACGGCGGCGTCTTTGATCTCTTGTGGGGTGTCAGCACCAGCATGGTCGAAGTGGTTGAGCAGCATGGAAGTGCTACCCGCGATACGCGTAAAACTGTTGGTCAGCGTATCGACTGACTCATTGCCGTCTTTCATTGAGGTGTCTATCTGAGCAACCGCCAGTGCCAGCATGGTCAGGGTCTCGCTTATCTGACTCCAGTTAAGCTGCTCTTGTCGTGCCGGGTCATTGCTGCTGAGGTGACCACTCAGTGAGTGTCTCTGGGGCTGGGTCATAGGAGTTACCTTTTATTGTGCTCCCTTCAGCATAGAACAAGCCGGCCCGGCTGCCACAGGTATTACGCCCCCAGGTCTGATTGCAACCTTAACAGCAGGGCAGAAGTGTCTTTCTGACCATGACCACTCGCCTCCAGTTCGGCGTAGTATTCGTCCACGAGGCGGGCAACCGGGATCTCAGTGCCGGATTCTTCAGCCTGTCTGAGGCAGATCTGTAGGTCTTTATGCATCAGGGATACAGCAAACCCATGGTCGTATTTCCCCTGAATCATGGTGCTGTGTCGGTTGCTCATCTGCCAGCTACCGGCGGCGCCCTGACTCAGGAGTGCCATCACTTTGGTTGTGTCCAGGCCGTTTTTCTCTGCAAAGTTAACTCCCTCAGCGAGGGATTGTATAAGTCCTGCAACACAAATCTGATTAACCATCTTTGTTTTCTGCCCGGCGCCAGGAGGCCCCATACGTTCAAACGCACGGGTGTAGGGCTTACATAGCTCAGAAACGCGGGTGGTGACCTTCTCATCACAGCCTGCCATGAGTGTTAATTGTCCGCTTTGCGCACCCTGCTGGCCGCCTGACACCGGAATGTCACAGAAATGGCACTCATATTTCCGGGCAGTTTTGGCCATTTCTTCGGCAAGGGAGGAAGACGTCGTGGAGTGATCGATAATTACGGCACCTGGTTTCAGATTTTTAATTATACCGTTATCTATCAGCCACTCTCTGACATCAGAATCTTTGCTGACGCAGAGTATGACAGCGTCGGTGTCTTCAGGAAGAGGGCTCCCGGCAGGGAGTTCTGTGCCGGGGTTTTCGCTCAGCCACTGGTGTGTTTTTTCCGGGCTACGGTTATGTACGGTCAAAGAGTGCCCGGCTGTTGCGAGGTGTGCGGCCATCGGGGCTCCCATGTTTCCCAGCCCGATGAATACGATGTTTGCCATGGTGATCCCTTGTTTTTGTGAGGCAAAAAAAAGCCGCTGAAGGTCAGCGGCTTTTCTGTTTACCCGGCGTCTCAGCCTGGGTAGTCGCGCTTGTCGTAGCCAGTGTAAAGCTGACGTGGACGACCGATGCGGTAATCGGAGCTGATCATTTCGTTCCAGTGCGCGATCCAGCCAGGAGTACGGCCGGTAGCAAAGATAACGGTGAACATTTCAGTCGGAATACCGATCGCTTTCAGAATGATGCCTGAGTAGAAGTCTACGTTCGGGTACAGGCCACGCTTCACGAAGTACTCGTCTTCGGTAGCGATCTTCTCAAGCTTCATAGCGATCTTCAGCAGCGGATCGTCTTCCATGCCCAGCTCAGCCAGAACTTCGTCACAGGTCTGCTTCATCACACGTGCGCGTGGATCGAAGTTTTTGTAAACGCGGTGACCGAAGCCCATCAGACGGAACGGATCTTCTTTGTCTTTTGCTTTTGCAATGAAGGTGTCGATGTTGGACTCATCACCGATTTCGTTCAGCATTTTCAGTACGGCTTCGTTAGCGCCACCGTGAGCAGGACCCCACAGTGCAGCAATGCCGGAAGCGATACAGGCGAATGGGTTAGCGCCGGTTGAACCTGCCAGACGAACAGTTGAAGTCGAAGCATTCTGCTCGTGGTCAGCGTGCAGCAGGAAGATGCGGTCCATGGCTTTGGCCAGTACCGGGCTTACCTTTTTCTCTTCACATGGTGTGTTGAACATCATGTGCAGGAAGTTTTCTGCGTAGCTCAGGTCGTTACGCGGGTACATAAACGGCTGGCCGATGCTGTACTTGTAAACCATTGCTGCGAGGGTTGGCATCTTCGCGATCAGACGATGTGCAGATACCATGCGGGAATGCTCGTCATGGATATCCAGAGAATCGTGGTAGAACGCAGACAGAGCGCCAACAACACCGCACATTACCGCCATAGGGTGTGCGTCGCGGCGGAAGCCGTTGAAGAAGTGGCTCAGCTGCTCATGAACCATAGTGTGGTTCTTGATGGTGCTGACAAACGTTTCTTTCTGCTCTGCATCTGGCAGCTCGCCGTGCAGCAGCAGGTAGCAGGTTTCCAGGTAGTCTGACTTCTCAGCCAGCTGTTCGATTGGGTAGCCACGGTGCAGCAGTACACCCGCGCCGCCATCGATATAAGTGATTTTCGACTCGGTAGCAGCGGTGGAAACAAAGCCAGGGTCGTAAGTAAACAGGCCTTTGCCAGTGAGACTGCGAACGTCAACGACATCTGGTCCTACGGTGCCTTCATATACCGGAAGTTCCAGTGTTTCTTCGATGCCATCAACTTTCAGTGTTGCTTTTTTGTCAGCCATGGATAGGCCTCCTGCTATCTGATTAATACCCTAAAGCACCCGATTTAAGGCGCTTCAACTTCCCGTTTGCGGCATGTGACGCCGCTGCGGTGTCCTGTGCTTTCTGGGCCTGCGGACACTGCAGGAAGAACTCTACTTAAGGTGTTACCCCCAAACAAAGGGGCACAACTATAAGTGGTGAACCGGGATTGTCAATTGCCGGCAGGCAGAGGACGAGCAGTTCGTGGTAGTCAAGTATAGATGGTTCTCATTGTAAGCCGTGTTCGCCAAAGGTCGAAAACACGCTGTCTGGAGCGTCGCGCCATTTGTAAATCAGTGTCGCGGTGCTTATAATTTGTCGCGGCCTTAAACTTGTGCAAAACTTGTACAAGTGGCGGGCAACCTTCTTGAGCCTGTGCTTGGCCCCGCAACGACGGGATCACCGAGCCGATTAGAGAGTGTAATAGAGCCGTGAATAGCAATAGACCTAAAAATCTGGATCTGACTACTATTGAGCTCCCACTTCCCGCTAAGGCGTCCATTCTGCACCGTATTTCCGGTTTTGCCCTGTTTTTTGCTGTTGCTTTTATGCTCTACGCACTGGGTACTTCACTGGAATCTGAACAGTCTTTCGCTGAACTGAAAGACGTGCTGAATAGTGGCCTGGCAAAATTCATCACCTGGGGCATTCTGTCTGCACTGGGTTACCACGTGGTAGCGGGCGTTAAGCACCTGCTGATGGATATGGGAATTGGTGAAACCAAAGAAACCGGACGCGTGGGCGCCATGATCACTCTGATCGCTGGTGTTGTCGTCATCGTTCTGGCGGGAGTTTGGGTATGGTAAGCAGCGTAACTAACTTTGGCCGTAATGGCCTCTACGACTGGGTGATCCAGCGTCTGTCTGCGGTGATTCTCGCCGTTTACACTCTGTTCCTGGTGGGCTTTGTCATCGCCACCCCGGACATGACTTACGCTCAGTGGCACGGCCTGTTTTCACAGACCTGGATGAAAGTGTTCAGCATCGCTTCACTGATCTCCATCTGTGCGCACGCCTGGGTCGGTATGTGGACTATCTCCACTGACTACCTGACCAAGTCTGCCGTTCTCCGTTTCGCGTTCCAGCTGGTATGTGCAGTGTTTCTGTTCACTTACCTGGTCTGGGGCATTGATATCCTCTGGGGTGTGTAAGTCATGAGCAAAATCAGAACTATGCCATTTGATGCCATCGTAGTTGGTGGCGGTGGTGCTGGTATGCGTGCTGCGCTGCAGCTGACCGAAGCCGGTATCAAAACTGCGTGTGTGACTAAGGTTTTCCCGACCCGTTCTCATACCGTATCTGCTCAGGGTGGTATCACCTGTGCAATCGCCTCTGCTGATCCGAATGACGATTGGCGCTGGCACATGTACGACACTGTAAAGGGTTCCGATTACATCGGTGACCAGGACGCCATTGAATATATGTGTTCTGTAGGCCCGCAGGCTGTTTTCGAGCTCGAACACATGGGTCTGCCGTTCTCCCGTACCGAAGAAGGCCGTATTTATCAGCGTCCTTTCGGTGGTCAGTCAAAGGGTCCGGACAACCCGACTCAGGCCGCTCGTACCTGTGCTGCTGCTGACCGTACCGGTCACGCGCTGCTGCACGCTCTGTACCAGGGCAACCTGAAAGGCGGTACTACCTTCCTGAATGAGTGGTATGCCGTTGATCTGGTGACCAACAAAAACGGTCAGGTAGCTGGTGTTATCGCGATTGATATCGAATCCGGTGAAACCGTATATATCCGTGCCAAAGCAACCGTTCTTGCGACCGGTGGTGCAGGCCGTATTTATCAGTCTACGACTAACGCACTGATCAACACTGGTGACGGTGTTGGTATGGCTGCGCGTATCGGTGTTCCTCTGCAGGACATGGAAATGTGGCAGTTCCACCCAACAGGTATTGCGGGTGCCGGTGTACTGGTAACCGAAGGCTGTCGTGGTGAAGGTGGATACCTCATCAACTCTGAAGGCGAGCGCTTCATGGAGCGTTATGCTCCTAACGCGAAAGACCTTGCAGGTCGTGACGTTGTTGCCCGTGCGATGGTTATGGAAATTCTGGAAGGCCGTGGTGTGGGTCCGAACAAAGACCACGTTCTGCTGAAGCTCGATCACCTGGGTGAAGAAACTCTTAACCTGCGTCTGCCAGGTATCTGTGAACTGTCTAAGACATTCGCAGCAACTGACCCGGTAAAAGAGCCAGTGCCAGTAGTTCCGACCTGTCACTACATGATGGGTGGTATCCCGACCAATATTGGTGGTCAGGCGCTGACTGTGGACGCAGACGGTAACGACAAAGTCATTGAAGGCCTCTACGCCGCCGGTGAAATTGCGTGTGTATCCGTACACGGTGCAAACCGCCTTGGTGGTAACTCTCTGCTTGACCTGGTTGTCTTTGGTCGTGCAGTGGGTCTGCAGGTTGAGAAAAGCTTCTCTGAAGGCTTCGACTTCGTTGAGCCGACTGACGCCGACATTGAGCGCGCAATGGGTCGTCTGAATCGCCTGAACACAACAACAGCGGGTGAGTCTGTTGCCGCTGTTCGTGCAGATCTGCAGAAAACCATGCAGCTTTACTTCGGTGTATTCCGTGACGGTGAAGCGATGGAAAAAGGTCTCGGCCTGCTCAAAGAAATCGGCGAACGTGTTAAGAACACTGCGCTGGATGACAAGAGCGGCGCATTCAACACAGCACGTATTGAAGCGCTCGAGCTTGATAACCTGTACGAAACCGCTCTGGCAACCGCTGTGGCTGCGATTGAGCGTAAAGAGTCCCGTGGTGCTCACGCCCGTAATGACTTTACTGAGCGTGATGATGAGAACTGGCTGTGCCACTCTCTGTACTTCCCGGAAACCAAGACCATCGGCAAGCGCGCAGTTAACTTTGCGCCGAAGACTGTAGAAGCCTTCCCGCCGAAGATTCGTACCTATTAATAGGGGAGCGTTGATATGTTAGTAAGTATTTATCGTTACAACCCTGAGAAGGACGAAGCGCCGTACATGCAGGATTACGACATCACTATCCCAGGTGGTAAAGATGTGATGATTCTGGACGTACTGGCTCTGGTGAAAGAACAGGATCCGACTCTGGCATACCGCCGTTCATGTCGTGAGGGCGTTTGTGGCTCTGATGGCATGAACATCAACGGTAAGAACGGTCTGGCCTGTATCACTCCGATCTCGGAAGCAACCAAAGGCAAAATGGACAAGCTGGTTCTGCGCCCGCTGCCAGGCATGCCTGTTATCCGTGACCTGGTCATTGATATGAGCCTGTTCTATCAGCAGTATGAAAAGATCAAGCCGTTCCTGCAGAACAATACTCCTGCGCCAGCCATCGAACGTCTTCAGACGCCTGAAGATCGTGAGAAACTGGATGGTCTGTACGAGTGTATTCTGTGTGCGTGCTGCTCGACCTCCTGTCCGTCATTCTGGTGGAATCCTGACAAGTTTGTCGGTCCTGCTGGTCTGCTGCAGGCTTACCGCTTCCTGGCAGACAGCCGTGATACCGCAACTCAGGAACGTTTGGCAGGTTTGAGCGATCCGTTCTCTGTTTTCCGTTGCCGCGGAATCATGAACTGTGTCAATGTGTGCCCGAAGGGTCTGAACCCAACCCGCGCCATTGGCCACATCCGTAACATGCTGCTCACGCAGCAGGTATAACGGATTCACCGCCGCCAGGTGGTATCAGACGTAAGTCGGGCTGGACACACAGCCCACTTACGTTAACAATTTTTCAACAATGGAACCCACAAAGTCCTATTGTTGACTAAGCTAGTTTTTACGTTGAGGGAACCGGTATCCCGGGTCACCTCAGAGGCCTTGCGATCTATCCGGTCGGCCCTCTATCCCGCTTTGCGCTGGAGTCGGTGCGTACACTCTGTCGGTGACATCCCTCGTTTTGGCATTGAAACAGGGTGGTCGTACATGCACGAGCAAACTATGGAGCAACTATGGAATACCTCTCAACTCGCTGGAGGTAATGTTGCTTATATCGAAGAACTCTTCGAAACCTACCTAAGAGATCCGAATGAAGTCCCCGAGGAGTGGCGCAACTACTTTGACAAGTTGCCACGGGTGGACGAAAACAATACCGTCGACACGCCTCATCAGCCTATCCGGGATCAATTCCTGCTGATTTCAAAAAATCAGCGTCGTGCCAAGCCTGTATCTTCGGCACCCGTCAGCTCTGAGCACGAGCGTAAGCAGGTTAAAGTTCTTCAGTTAATCAATGCCTACCGTGGACGTGGTCATCAGCATGCAAAGCTGGACCCACTGGCCCTGATGGTGCGGGAGACTGTGCCTGATCTGGATCTGCATTTTCACGGTCTGACGCGTTCTGATCTGGACATCGTTTTTCAGACGGGCAATCTGTTCGTCGGTCAGAACGAAGCGACTCTGAAAGAAATTATTGATGCACTCGAAGCGACGTACTGCGGTACGGTCGGTGCCGAGTACATGCACATCGTCAATACCGCCGAGCAACGCTGGTTCCAACAGCGTCTTGAGAGCGTACGCTCACATCCTAAGTACGGTGAAGAGATTAAAATGCACCTGCTTGAACGTCTCACTGCGGCGGAAGGTCTCGAGAAATATCTCGGTTCCCGCTACCCGGGTGTGAAACGTTTCGGTCTTGAAGGTGGTGAATCTCTGATTCCGCTGATGGATGAGCTGATTCAGCGCAGCGGTACCTACGGCGCAAAAGAAATCGTGATTGGTATGGCTCACCGTGGCCGTCTGAATACCCTGATTAATACTTTGGGTAAAAAGACCTCCGATCTGTTTGACGAATTTGATGGTAAGGCAGAATACCACTCACACGGTGACGTTAAATATCACCAGGGTTTCTCCTCCAATGTGATGACACCGGGTGGCGAAGTTCACCTGGCACTGGCATTTAACCCATCGCACCTTGAGATTGTTTCTCCGGTGGTTGAGGGCTCTGTCCGTGCACGTCAGGATCGTCGCGATGACCCGACGGGCGAAAAAGTGGTACCGGTGAGCATTCACGGTGACTCTGCATTTGCAGGTCAGGGTGTTGTGATGGAAACCTTCCAGATGTCACAGACCCGCGCCTACAAAACGGGTGGCACGATCCATATCGTTATCAACAACCAGGTGGGCTTTACTACCTCTAAGCGCGAAGATACCCGTTCGACAGAATACTGTACTGACGTTGCGAAAATGGTCGAGGCGCCAATTCTGCACGTTAACGGTGATGATCCGGAAGCGGTTCTGTTCGTTACACAGCTGGCCGTCGATTACCGCAATGAGTTCCGTAAAGACGTTGTGATTGACCTTGTGTGCTATCGTCGTCGTGGTCACAACGAAGCGGACGAACCATCCGGTACTCAGCCTCTGATGTACTCCAAAATCAAGAATCAGCCAACTACCCGTACTCTGTACGCGCAGCGCCTGATTAATGAAGGTGTTCTGACCGAAGAAACCAGTAAACAACTCGACGAAGAATATCGTCTGGCATTGGACAATGGTCTGCACGTAGTTAAATCACTGGTTAAAGAGCCTAACAAAGAGTTGTTCGTTGACTGGACGCCTTATCTTGGCCACAACTGGACGACTAAGGGCGACACAACGTTCGAGCTGAAGCGTCTGCAGGACCTGGCAATAAAGCTGACCGAAGTGCCTGAAGGTTTTGAGGTGCAGCGTCAGGTCGGCAAAATTCTCGAAGACCGTCGCAAGATGGCTGCGGGTGCTTTGCCGATTAACTGGGGCTTTGCTGAAACCATGGCGTATGCGACTCTGGTTGATCAGAATTACGATGTGCGCATCACGGGTCAGGACGTTGGTCGTGGTACCTTCTCTCATCGTCATGCTGTTCTTCATAATCAGAAAGATGCCAGCATTTATGTTCCTCTTCAGAACATGAAAGAAGATCAGTCAGAGTTCTATATTTCTGACTCTCTGTTGTCCGAAGAAGCCGTATTGGCGTTCGAATATGGTTATGCCACGACAACCCCTTCGACTCTGGTTATCTGGGAAGCGCAGTTTGGTGACTTCGCAAACGGTGCGCAGGTTGTGTTTGACCAGTTTATTTCCTCAGGCGAACACAAATGGGGCCGTCTGTGTGGTCTGACTATGCTGTTGCCGCACGGTTATGAAGGGCAGGGGCCTGAGCACTCGTCAGCACGTCTTGAGCGCTATCTGCAGCTGTGTGCTGAGCATAACGTTCAGATTGTTGTACCTTCCACGCCTGCGCAGGTTTACCACATGCTGCGCCGCCAGATGATTCGCCCTCTGCGTAAGCCTCTGGTGGTTATGTCGCCTAAGTCGCTGCTGCGCCACAAGCTCGCTACCAGCACTCTGGAAGAACTGGCGGATGGTCGTTTCAAAACCTGTCTCGATGAAATCGACGACATTAATCCGAAGAAAGTCCGTCGGATTCTGATGTGTTCAGGTAAGGTGTACTACGATTTACTTGAACGTCGTCGCGCAGAAGAAATCGACGATATTGCTATTATCCGTATTGAACAGCTGTATCCGTTCCCGCATAAGTATCTGGCGAAAATCCTGGAGCCATACAAAGGTGCCAAGGATATTTATTGGGTACAGGAAGAGCCTATGAACATGGGCGCTTGGTTCAGCAGCCAGCATCACATGCGTAAAGTGGCGCATGAGCTGAATACGAAATGGCATCTGGAATATGCAGGTCGTGATCTTTCTGCATCTCCAGCGGCTGGTTACATGGCGCTGCATCTTAAGCAGCAGGAACAATTAATTCGTGACGCTCTGGACCTCCAGGGCTGATGTATCGCAGGAACTCTTAAGGAAAATCGAATGAGCATCGAAATCAAGGCACCCACGTTTCCTGAATCTGTTGCAGACGGCACGGTAGCAACCTGGCATAAAAAGCCGGGTGAACCCATCCAGCGTGACGAACTTATTGTCGATATTGAGACGGATAAGGTCGTGCTGGAAGTCGTCGCACCTGCGGACGGTTCCCTGAAAGAAGTAATGAAAAATGAAGGCGACGTTGTACTGTCAGATGAAGTTCTGGCGATCTTCGTTGAAGGCGCAGCGGGCGAGGCTCCTGCGGCAGAAGCTGCACCAGCAGCTGCGTCTGAACCAGCCGCCGCTGAGTCGGGCGACATTATCATGAGCCCGGCTGCACGTAAGCTGGCCGAAGAAAACGGTGTCGCTGCGGCAGAGATCAAGGCCACGGGTAAAGACGGCCGTGTGACCAAAGAAGATGTGGTCAACCACCTTAAAGGTGGTAGCGAAGCACCGGCTGCCCCTGCGGCAGCACCGAAAGCTGAAGCACCAAAAGCGCCAGTCGCTTCTCCATCTGCGGGCTCGTCTCCGATGGTTGATCAGGGTGATCGCATAGAGAAACGTGTTCCTATGACTCGTCTGCGTGCAACCATCGCACGTCGTCTGGTAGAAGCACAGCAGAATGCAGCCATGCTCACTACGTACAACGAAGTGAACATGGGTCCAGTAATGGAACTGCGTAAGAAGTACAAAGACCAGTTTGAAAAAACACACGGTGTGAAACTGGGCTTTATGTCGTTCTTCGTAAAAGCAGCGACGGAAGCACTGAAACGCTTCCCTGCCGTTAACGCGTCGATCGATGGCAACGACATGGTCTACCACGGTTATCAGGATATCGGTGTGGCAGTGTCAACCGATCGCGGACTGGTTGTGCCGGTTCTGCGTGATACTGACAGCATGGGTCTGGCCGAAATCGAAAGCACCATTGGTGACTTCGGTAAGCGTGGACGTGAAGGCAAACTGGGTATCAATGATATGCAGGGCGGTACCTTTACGATTACCAACGGTGGTATTTTCGGTTCGCTGATGTCGACTCCGATCCTGAATCCACCACAGACTGCTATCCTTGGAATGCACAAAATTCAGGAGCGTCCAATGGCAGTTAACGGTCAGGTTGTTATTCAGCCTATGATGTATCTGGCGCTGTCCTACGATCACCGTATGATCGATGGTAAAGAAGCGGTACAGTTCCTGGTGACTATTAAAGAGCTCCTGGAAGATCCTGCTCGTCTGCTGCTGGATATCTGATCGGATTCAGGACTAAGGAAAATTATATGAGCAAGAAATTTGATGTTGTGGTGATTGGTGGCGGTCCTGGTGGATACGTTGCTGCAATCCGCAGTGCGCAGCTTGGCCTGAAAACGGCGTGTATTGAAAAATGGGTCAACAAAGAAGGTAAGCCTGTACTGGGTGGTACCTGTCTGAACGTGGGTTGTATCCCATCAAAAGCGTTGCTGGACAGCTCGCACAAATACGAAGAAGCCAAAGAAAAATTTGATCTTCACGGTATTTCCACCGGTAAAGTCTCGATTGATATCGAGAAAATGCTTGGCCGGAAAGAGCAGATTGTGAAAAACCTGACCATGGGCGTTGCTACGCTTTTCAAAGCGAACGGTGTCACCTCATTTGAAGGTACCGGTAAGCTGCTGGCTAACAAGCAGGTAGAATTTACTGATCACAATGGCAACACAGAAGTATTTGAAGCCGACAATGTGATCATTGCGACCGGGTCGGTGCCGGTAAACATTCCACCTGCACCCCTGACGGACGATGTGATCGTCGATTCAACCGGTGCTCTGGAATTCACTAAAGTACCGAAGCGCCTGGGCGTCATTGGTGCGGGTGTTATTGGTCTGGAACTGGGCAGCGTCTGGGGTCGTCTTGGCTCAGAAGTCACGGTTCTGGAAGCTCAGGATAATTTCCTGCACCTTGTTGATCAGGCTGTTGCAAAAGAAGCGAAGAAACTGTTCAGCAAGCAGGGTATGGACATCCGCGTCGGTGCCCGTGTTACCGGATCCGACGTTAAGCGCGGAAAAGTGACTGTCACTTATCAGGATTCTGAAGGTGAACAGACTCAGGAATTCGACAAGCTGATCGTTGCTGTTGGACGTCGTCCATACACCGAGGGTCTGCTGTCTGGTGACTGTGGTGTGAACCTCGACGAGCGCGGCTTTATTCACGTTGATGAAACCTGCTCAACAGATGCCCCTGGTGTCTGGGCAATCGGCGACGTGGTTCGTGGCCCAATGCTGGCGCACAAAGCGTCTGAAGAAGGCGTGATGGTCGCGGAGCGAATTGCTGGTCACAAAGCACAGGTGAACTACGACTGTATTCCTTCTGTTATTTACACGCATCCGGAGATTGCCTGGGTCGGTAAAACGGAAGATCAGCTGAAAGCGGCAGGCGATAAGTACAATGTGGGCATGTTCCCATTCGCTGCCAATGGTCGTGCGATGGCGGCTGCGGATACTGATGGCTTCGTCAAGATTATTGCTGACGCTGAAACAGACCGTATCTTAGGTGCGAGCGTAATTGGTCCTAATGCTGGCGATCTTTGTCAGCAACTGGTCGTGGCGATGGAGTTCGGTTCCAGTGCTGAAGATGTAGGTATGATGGTATTTGCGCATCCTACAATTTCTGAGGCGGTTCACGAAGCGGCTCTTGCAGTAAATAATGCTGCAATTCACAAAGCTAATCGTCGTCCTAAGGCGAAATAAGAGGAAATTCTGGCTTTCCAGAACCAACTCTAAGACTAAGGCCCGGTTTACCGGGTCTTTTTTTTGTGGCTTTATTAATAACTGTCTAAACTGAATCAACAGTCAGGGCCTGACTGTATGGATTTTCGACAAAACGGAATACCGCACAGGCCCAGTCAGAATGATTTTTTCAACGCGGAACAGAATCCTCTGAAAACACTCAGAGTTTTCTGAAAGCTAATTTGTAATAACAGGACAAAGCGATGAACCTACACGAATATCAGGGTAAGCAGTTGTTCGCACAGTATGGTCTGCCAGTCTCGAAAGGGGTGGCGGCGAAAACTGCGGATGAAGCTGCGGCTGCAGCCGATACTATCGGCGGTGACCGTTGGGTTGTGAAAGCACAGGTGCATGCCGGTGGCCGGGGTAAGGCCGGGGGCGTGAAACTGGTGTCGTCGAAAGATGAGATCGCCGCTTTTGCTAATCAGTGGTTGGGCAAAAACCTGGTGACGTATCAGACTGATGAAAACGGTCAGCCGGTATCGCGTATTCTTGTTGAGTCCTGTACTGATATCGCTCAGGAGCTCTATCTGGGTGCTGTCGTTGACCGTTCTACCCGTCGCGTAGTGTTTATGGCGTCGACCGAAGGTGGCGTGGAAATTGAGAAAGTTGCGGAAGAAACTCCGGAGAAAATTCTGAAGGCCGTGATTGATCCTTTAGTCGGCGCGCAACCTTATCAGGGACGCGAACTGGCATTTAAGCTCGGCCTGGAAGGTAAGCAGGTTCAGCAGTTTGTTAAGATTTTTCTGGGCCTGTCTAAGCTCTTCCACGAGAAAGATCTGGCCCTGCTCGAAATTAATCCTCTGGTGATTACTAATGACGGTGATCTTCACTGTCTGGACGCCAAGATTAATATCGACAGCAACGCCGTTTATCGTCACAAAGATCTGCAGGAAATGCATGATCCTTCTCAGGAAGACGAGCGCGAAGCGCACGCCGCCAAATTCGAACTCAACTATGTTGCACTCGATGGCAACATCGGCTGTATGGTTAATGGTGCTGGCCTGGCAATGGGTACGATGGATATCGTTAAGCTTCATGGCGGCCAGCCGGCAAACTTCCTGGATGTAGGGGGCGGCGCGACCAAAGAGCGGGTGGTCGAGGCGTTTAAAATTATTCTCTCTGATGAAAATGTAAAAGCCGTACTGATCAACATCTTCGGTGGTATTGTCCGCTGCGACATGATTGCCGAAGGGGTGATCGGGGCTGTTAAAGAAGTCGGCGTGAAAGTACCGGTGGTTGTACGCCTTGAGGGCAACAACGCTGAGTTAGGCGCCAAGGTCCTGGCTGACAGTGGCCTGAATATCATTGCAGCAACCAGTCTGACGGATGCGGCGGAACAGGCAGTTAAAGCCGCGGAGGGCAAATAATGAGTATTTTAATTAACAAGGATACCAAGGTTATTTGTCAGGGTTTTACCGGTTCTCAGGGGACATTCCACTCAGAACAGGCGATTGCTTACGGTACGAAAATGGTCGGTGGTGTCACGCCGGGCAAAGGGGGTACTGAGCACCTGGGGCTTCCCGTGTTTAATACCGTTGCAGAAGCAGTTGAGAAAACAGGTGCTGAGGCCTCTGTTATTTATGTTCCTGCGCCTTTCTGTAAAGACTCGATTCTCGAAGCGGCCAATGCAGGGATCAGACTGATCGTCTGTATCACTGAAGGTATTCCTACGTTGGATATGCTGGATGCAAAAGTTAAGTGCGACGAGCTGGGAGTTCAGCTGATCGGACCGAACTGTCCGGGTGTGATCACTCCGGGAGAGTGTAAGATCGGTATTATGCCGGGTCATATTCATCTGCCGGGCAAAGTCGGAATTGTGTCCCGCTCAGGCACGCTGACCTATGAAGCGGTTAAACAGACGACCGACGAAGGTTTCGGCCAGTCTACCTGTGTAGGTATTGGTGGTGACCCGATTCCGGGCTCTAACTTCATCGATATCCTGAAAATGTTCCAGGAAGACCCGGCAACCGAAGCGATCGTGATGATCGGTGAGATTGGTGGCACCGCTGAAGAAGAAGCAGCTGCCTATATCAAGGAACATGTGACTAAGCCTGTGGTGTCTTACATCGCTGGTGTTACCGCGCCTCCGGGTAAACGTATGGGTCACGCAGGTGCGATCATTGCCGGTGGTAAAGGTACTGCCGCAGATAAGTTTGCAGCTCTGGAAGCCGCAGGTGTTGCAACCTGTAAGAGCCTGGCTGACATCGGTAAGACTCTGAAGCAGGTAACCGGTTGGTAATCTGATCCGGACGAAAGCCCGCCCTCTGCAAAGACGGCGGGCTTTTTTGTGCGCTATCCCTAAGTCGAATAGCCCTGCTTGTGCCTGTCTCGTATGGTTTTAGCTATACGTCAGGAGGCTGCTATGAAGTATGACAAAGATTATCGTGAAGCTCAGGAACATCCTGAGACCTTCTGGAAAGCTCAGGCGGCGAATATACACTGGTTCCGCCGCCCGGAAACCATACTCAGTAAAGACGATCAGGGTATTGATCGCTGGTTTGCCGATGGCGAACTGAATACCGCGTTTCTTGCGCTCGATTATCATGTGTTGAACGGTCGTGGTGAGCAGGCCGCTCTGATCTATGATTCTCCCGTCACGGGAGTTACGCGTACCTACTCCTACTACGAGCTTACTGAAGAGGTTGCCCGCTTCGCTGGAGCTCTGAAAAGTAAGGGCGTCAGCAAAGGTGATAGGGTAGTCATTTACATGCCCATGATTCCGGAAGCTGCGATCGCTATGCTTGCCTGCGCCCGTCTGGGTGCCGTGCATTCTGTGGTGTTTGGAGGGTTCGCCCCCCACGAGCTTGCGGTGCGGATAGATGATGCTGCGCCAAAAGTCCTGGTCACTGCATCCTGTGGTATCGAAGTTGACCGTATCATTCCATACAAGCCCATCGTGAACGATGCCCTTGCTATGGCTGAGAGCCCCCCGGAAGCCTGTATCGTTTTTCAACGCGATCAATGCCCGTGTGAACTGACCCCGGGTACTGATTTTGATTGGAAATCTCTGACCTCCGCCGCGGAACCCGCCGATTGTGTCGCGGTTAAAGCGACGGACCCGCTGTATGTTCTGTATACCTCGGGCACCACTGGCAAGCCTAAAGGGGTCGTCAGGGATAATGGCGGACATGCCGTTGCCATGCGTTATTCCATGGCGTCGGTTTACGACATTCATCCGGGCGACGTTTTCTGGGCAGCCTCTGATGTCGGTTGGGTGGTGGGGCATTCGTATATCGTTTATGCACCGTTAATTACTGGATGCACCACGGTATTTTATGAAGGCAAGCCTGTGCGGACTCCCGATGCCGGTGCGTTCTGGCGTGTCTGTTCTGAGCATCGGGTGAAGGCTCTTTTTGCGGCACCCACAGCGTTTCGTGCCGTACGTAAGGAAGACCCGGAATGCCGGATGGCAGCTGCTTATGATCTCAGTTCGTTAAAAACCATTTTTATGGCAGGAGAGCGACTGGACCCACCCACTTATGATTGGGTTGTTGAACACCTGGAGCGTCCAGTCGTTGATCATTGGTGGCAGACTGAAACGGGCTGGGCGATCGCGGGGAATCATGTTGGTTACGGTATCGCGCCAACGAAACCCGGTTCGGTGACCCGCGCCACGCCGGGTTTTGTCGTTGAAATTCTTGATGATGACGGTGCTCCGGTTGAACCGGGAGAGCAGGGTAATATTGCTTTGCGCCTGCCAATGCCGCCCGGCAGTCTGCCTACCATCTGGGGTAATCATTCGCGCTTCGTTGATGGATATCTGAGTAAGTTTGCAGGCTATTACGTCTCGGGTGACGGTGGATTTATTGATACTGAGGGGTACCTCTTCGTGCAGGGACGCACCGATGACATCATTAATGTTGCGGGACACCGGTTATCGACAGGAGAGATGGAAGAAGTCGTGGCGTCACATCCGGCTGTTGCGGAGTGCGCAGTGATCGGACGACGTTGTGAGCTGAAGGGTGAAGAGCCCCTGGGGCTGGTCTTGCTCAAAGATGGTGTGTCGGTTGACGAAAACTCCCTTGAGTCAGAACTGATTCAGGAGGTCCGGGCCCGTATTGGCGCCGTTGCCAGTTTTAAACATGCGGTGGTGGTTCAGCGCTTACCTAAAACACGTTCTGGAAAAATTTTAAGGAAGGTATTGCGTAGCATCGCTAACGGCGAGGAGTATCAAACTCCGTCAACCATTGACGATCCGGCGTGTCTTGTCGAAATTGAGGCTACTTTACTTAAAAAAGGTCTGAGAAACTGAAACTCGCTGGAACTGTATATCAGAGGGCGAGTCATAACCCCGGTTGTTGCAAAACAGCCTTTATGATTGCTCCCCCTCTCACGCCGGCCATTGGCCGGCGTTTTTTTATCTGCTGATTCTGCGATTGACCCAGCGATTGATAAAGTCCGGTGACAGGTTGGCGGCTGTGTACATGAGCGCTGTCATCCAGCCAACGGTCCAGTGAACTTTCGCCGGGGAGTGGCGATGGGACGCTGCACTGAAAATCTTCCGGGCGACATCGTCTGCCGTCAGATGAACCCCCAGTCGTTGAATTGACCGGGCATCCATATCGGTCACCATCGCGGTCTGAACGAACAACGGTAGGACATCAAGCACGCGGATACCATACTCTTCCCACTCAAGATTCAGCGCTTCGGTCAGGCCTTTGACAGCAAATTTCGAGGCAGAGTAAGTCGCCAGCGATGGCTGCCCGTAAATGGCCGACGCAGACGCGAGATTAACGACGCAAGCGCCGGGTTGTTCTTTCAGATAAGGGAAAGCCTGATAACAACCTGTCATAACGGCTTTAACATTGATGTCGATAATTGCATGCTGTTTCGCCAGTGGGATATCGGTGAAGTTACCCGATGCAAGAATACCCGCGTTATTCACCAGAGTGTCGAGGCGTCCGGCGGATTGTGTAAATCGTTCCAGGGCTCCGGCCCAGTCGTCCTCCGAAGTGACATCCAGTCGACAGGTGAAACACTGGTCTTTGCCCAGGCTCGCCTGAAGAGTTTTCAGGCCGACCTCGTCGATATCCGCCGCGCCAACGTACCAGCCGTTGTGAGCAAAGATGGTCGCTATGGCTCGCCCGATGCCAGCAGCGGCACCGGTAATAAACACTGCTTTTTTATGCATTATTATTCTCCGTCAACGCGGTATATCGTGGCGCCAGTCAGGGTTACGATCAAGGTCCGAAACGGGCAGGGGAAGCGCAGCAGTGCAATGGCAGAATCAGATCATTCCGCCATCAAGGGCTGTTACCAGAGCCTCTCCCAGATCCCCGACGTCCTGTAACCAGGATTCCTGCCAGTCTCCCCGCAGGACGATGGCCTCCTGAACCCAGCGCCAGCGCAGACCTGTGGCTATCGTACGGATCGCCCGCTCAGTCCCCGTTCCATCGTGTCCGGCGCGGATAATGCTCACTAACGGCAGCCCCTGTTTCTTTTCCAACACCGGGTAATATATCCGGTCGAACCAGTCTTTCAGGGCGCCAGACATATAGCCGAGGTTTTCAGGGGTGATCAGTACAATGGCATCCGCTTTCAGTACGTCTTCCGCGGTCGATCCAAAGGCTGGCTTATGCAGGACTTCGATGGAGGAACGGCAACGCCCGGCACCTGCTTCAAGAGCAGCACCCAGGCGTTTCAGGTTATCGGATGGCAGGTGAGAAACGATCAGTAGCGAGCGGTCAGGCATGGTGGATCAGTCATTGCCTCCACTGGCCGCTGCCTGAGCCAGCGCGCAGGAGAGCAGTCGCCCCTGAACTTTTTCAGCCCTGCTGGTAAGCATGACTGGCACCCGGGCACCAAGTAACAGTCCGGCAGAAACGGCGTTGCCCAGATAGATAAGCTGTTTCGCCAGAATATTTCCGGCTTCGAGGTCTGGCGCCACCATAATGTCAGCATCACCTGCGACGTCAGATTCGATGCCCTTGGTGTCAGCCGCTTCCCGACTGATGGCATTGTCAAAAGCAAGCGGACCATCGAGCAGGCCCCCTTTAATCTGACCACGATCAGCCATTTTACAGAGTGCCGCTGCGTCGATGGTTCCGGGAATTTCGGGTTTTACTTTTTCGACGGCACTGAGCAGGGCAACTTTAGGGGTTGAAGTACCCAGGGCCTGAGCAAGCTCTATTGCGTTGATGACAATATCCCGCTTAGTTTTCAGATCTGGCTGAATGTTGATGGCGGCGTCTGTCATCAGCAGGGGTTTGTGATACAGCGGTATGTCCAGATAGAACACGTGACTGATACGGCGGCCGGTGCGTATTCCTGTGTCACTGTTCAGGATGGCTGACAGCATTTCATCTGTGCTTAACCCTCCCTTCATCAGTGCACGCACTTCGCCTTTATGAACGAGTGCGACAGCTTCTGCAGCGGATTGATGCGAGTGTTCTGTCGAAACAATGGTGAGGCCGGACAGGTCAATGTCGTAGTCTTCGGCGCACTGACGGATACGTTGTTCAGGACCAACCAGGGTAGCGGTAATTAAGCCGAGACGGTGGGCCGCCACTGCGCCGGCCAGAGATTCGTCTGTAACCGGGTGGACGATTGCTGTTGGCAGAGCCGGACGCTCGAAGGCTCTGGTGAGCAGGGTGGACATATGAGGATGGCCTTCCAGCTCAGTGAATATCTGATCGCGCAGCTGCTGCATATCCATGTGCGTTACTCTATATCGGGACGGACACCGTCCAGTGGCTTTATCACCAGAACATCACAGTGAACCTTGTCGACCAGGGCTTCGGCTGTATTTCCGATTAATACCCCACTCAGACCTTCGCGTCCGACTGTGCCGACGACGACCAGGTCGGCTTCAATTCTGTGTGCGATGTCAGAAATTACTTCATCTGTATCGCCTTCAGCAATGTGAATGTGATCTTTGTGCACATTAAACTTATCCGCCCACTGCTGAGTTGCCTCCTGATGCTGCTCAGTCACAAATTCCTGAATATTGTCAGGCGCGGTAACCTCGGGAACCATCGAAAAAGCCAGAGCGACAAGCGGGTAGGCATTGGCAATATGCAGGTCGGTAGAAAAGTGGTCTGCAAGGTGTTCGGCGAATGACAGAATATTATCGTTAATCAGCTGATGTCCGCGATCGGCACTGGTGGCATCGATGGATGCCAGAATTCTGCTGTGACGCCATGGTGCTGCAGACTTCACCATCAGTACGGGAGCGGGGCAGTGGCGCATGAGGTTCCAGTCGGTGTGCGAAAAAATCCGGTCAAGAATACCGTGCTTGTGGGTGCTCTTGATGACCAGATCAAAATCGTTGTTGCGCATCGACTCTATGGCTGCGTCATGAAGGTGCTTCTGCCAGTGCACTTCAGTAGCGAGCCGCAGGCCATTGCAGTCGTCTGATTCTGTGAACGAAGATAACCATTGTTCTGCTCTCGATGTCAGGGCGGCGCGGATGCTGTCCCTGGTCTCACCGGCAAGCTGGGAGGAGTGATCGCCATAAGTGTCCCAGGCATTGGTCAGCAGAGTAATGTCCGCATTGAGGAGACGCGCCAGCCACAGTGCCCGGTCGAGGCCTGGCTGCTCGGTATCTGACTGATCAAGAACAACGAGGATGTGATTGATGTCCAGCATGTCCGACTCCTTATCAACTGAGGTTATGTCCAGCATATCGCCGAAAAGGTCGTCATGTCTTGTTCTGGAGCAGTTTTTGACCATTTACCAGCCTGGCGCTGGTAAATGGTGGTCGTTCAGTTAATGCGTGCGGAAAAAGGACACTGCGTTTGCCATGCTCTGGGCTTGCGACGCCATGTTTTCACCGGCAGCGGTGGCTTCTTCAACCAGTGCTGAGTTCTGTTGGGTCATTTCATCCATCCGGGTGATGGCTGCGTTTACCTGACTGATGCCATTAGCCTGATCCTGTGTCACGCCGGAGAGACCAGAAATAATCCTGCTGACGTCTTCGACAGAGCGGACGATATCCTTCAGAGTGTCGCCAGAGTGATTCACCAGACGTGTGCCCATCTCGACTTTATCGACACTGTCGATAATCAGTTCTTTGATTTCCTTAGCAGCGTGTGACGAGCGTTGCGCAAGCTGGCGTACCTCTGAAGCGACGACCGCGAAACCGCGACCCTGTTCGCCTGCACGCGCTGCCTCGACCGCAGCATTTAACGCCAGGAGATTTGTCTGAAAAGCAATTTCATCGATGACACCGATGATGTCAGCAATCCGGGCACTGGCATCATTAATAGACCGCATCGCAGCGATTGCGCTTTCTACCACTTTGCCGCCTTCACTGGCTTTGCTTTCGGCGTCTTTCGCCATGCGTTCCGCCTGACTTGCACTCTCTGAGCTCTGGGCCAGGTTGGACGTCATCTCATTCATTGATGAGGCCGTTTCTTCGAGCGATGCGGCCTGTTGTTCGGTTCGGGCGGCTAAGTCGATGATGCCGGCTTCTATCTCACGTGCCCCCGTACTGACCTGAAACGCAGACTCACGAAGTCCGCCGAGTATTTCTTCCATTCTGTTCATGGTCTGGTTCAGGCTCTGTTTCAGTTGTCCGAAAGTGCCTGAATAGTCGGTGACGACTTTTTTCGTCAGGTCACCCTGAGCCATGCTGTCGAGAACATTGGCGACATCTGCGATCACGGCGCGGGTCTGGCTGTTCAGAGAGTTAAGCCCTTCGGCCAGAGCCAGAAAGAAACCGTGCTTCCCAGCGACTGGAATTTCGGTGCTGAAATCTCCGGATGAGGCACGTTTAACCATACTCGCTATTTCCTGCTCAGAAATAACTTCCTGCGTGCGGTCCCGCCACTCTATTACCAGCCCCTGAACTCCGTTTTCTGAACGCAATGGCACGGCATTCAGCAGAATATTCCGGTCATTAATCTGTGTTGCTGTTGTCGGCTGGCCGGTGATCAGTTCGGACACCGGGCGACCCGAACAGGCATCAATAAACCGGTTCAGGGAGATCGCCTGCATATCATTAGTCATGGCGAACCCGAGAAGTCCGGACAGCTCAATAAATGCCTGATTTGCGTAGATGATCTGGTTCTGCTCATCGCTCATTGTCACCGGCGTGCCGGCAACATCCAGTGCCTGTCGGATCTTGTTGGCTTCGTCTGCTGAAGTCTGAGCGAGCAGGGCCGATTGCTTAGCCTCTTCAGCTTGTTGTTCTGCCTGTACCGATGCCGCCTGGATAACTCTTGCCTGGCTCGCCTGTTCGTGTTGAGCGGTTTCAATCGCGGAAATTGTAGTGTTGACGCCGTCGCAGAGCCTTTGCATATCGCCGTTATACATCGCAGAAATACGGCTTGTGTAGTTCTGTTGCGAGACCTCTCGTAATGTCTGATTGGTATCGGTGAACATACGGGCGAGCGTCATCAGGAATGAATTAAAGGCGCGTGCCATTTCCCCAAATTCGTCTCTGCTGTTGTATTCAACCTTATGAGAAAACGCCCCGGTTTTTTCGGCAGCAATAATTGCATCACGCATCTGGGTAATGGGTTTAGACAGCAGTTTTGCGAACCACCACGCGAGCGCGCAGACGAGCAGGGCACACAACACCGATGCAATAATAATTGTGGTTCGCAGCTGGTAAACGGGTGCGTAAGCTTCGGCAACATCCTGCTCTGCCAGAAGCGCCCATGTAATCCCGCCAATATCAACGGGCATAAAGGCGGATACCACCGGGTTACCGTTGTAATCAATGATAATACGACTGCTGTTTTCTCCGGCGAGCGCTGCGCGGGCTGCTTCGGTATCAACACGTCCTTTGTCCGGGTAGCGGAACGATGCCGCAACATTGTGATTTACCGGGTCAAGATAAGAGTCCGACCGCATGAGTAAGTCCGGGCCAACCAGATAGGATTCTCCTGTGTCTCCCATGCCAGAACGCTCCGTCATAATGGCGTTCATGTCTTCGATAGGCATCTGAAAAATGAGAATGCCTGCTTTAATCCCGTTATTAAAAATCGGTGTCGCAATAAAACTTGCCGGCGCATCGTAGGACGGGGGGTAAATTTCAAAATCTGCCAGATAAGTTTCGCCAGGTTTATTCAGTTGCATCGCACCGCGAAATGCTTTGCCAATACTGGTGTCGGCATAAGGCCCGTCCTTGAGAGACGTGCTGAAATCCAGTTCTTTGTAGACTGAGTAGACGATGTCTCCACTCTCAGGATCGGCAATGAAAATATCGTAGTAGCCGAATTCCTGCAGAAAATGACGCAACGTCGGATGCAGCTTTTCGTGTAACTGGTCATAGCGCGTCCTGTTCCCGGAGGTCGTGAGTTGATCTTTTTCACCCAGGGGATTGGGGTTGTTGCTGATAAACGCGTATTGAAGTGCGATTGAGTCGGTGTCGAGTGGCGAATGCATGGGCGATGTTGCCGGGGTTATTCCGTGAAGCTCCCTGAACTGGCCTGCAAAATCACCCGTATAGTAACCCTGTACGTGGCTTCTGTGTCGTGGGCTGGTGAAACCTGTTTCAGCAGCATAACTATTAAATGCGTCGGGAAGCGCTGATGCTGAAGAAATTACCAGCTCTGTGGCCGCAAGTGTTTTTGCCTGATTTCGGACCCGTTCAAAGTAGCGCTCTACTTCTCTGGCCTTGATTGTTCTGACGGCTTCCAGTTTGTCTGTAATCTGTTCAGAGATGGTCCTCTCTGCGGTACTTAAAGACTCGACACCAATAATAATCATCGGGAGTAAACCTGCGATCAGTAAAACACTGACCAGTTTTTTCCAGACAGGCAGATTATAGAAGAAGGTCATCGGGGTTCCTGTGGCTTTTGACTTCAATGAATCAAAAGCCTAGTCGCCCCGCGGTAATTTGCAGGCGACGAAGGCGGGAATTGTCCGCTTTTGAACCTTTTCTGATGTTTTTATCAGCAGCTGGCAGGGGCGCGACTGTCTAACGATTCAACAGGTTGATCATCGCGTGTGCGGCATTGGACAGCGTACGGTGACGTAACTGAATCAGTCCCAGTTGGCGGGCTGGGGGATGTCCCGGCCAGCGCAACTGATACAGGGTTCTGTCGACCATGGATTCTGGTAGCAGGCTCCAGCCCATACCCACGGAGACCATCATTTTAATCGTTTCGAGGAAGTTCGTTGGCATAGGCGCTTTAAGCATCAGATTTCTTTGGGCAAATGCCTCAGCGACGACGCGGTAGGTAATGGTATCTGGTTCAGGCAGGATGGCCGATTCGTCAGCCAGGTCATCGAAGGTGATGTGCTGGAGTGATGCCAGACGATGATGCGGAGCACAGACGCAGATCATCCGGTCTTCCCACAGGGGCGTTGCTTCAATATCGTCTGCCAGTTTATCTGCTTCATCGAGTGTCGTGAGCGCAAGCTCTACCTGGCGCAGGCGAATTGCATGGTATGCCCGTTCTGATCCCATAAACTCCAGATTCAGGTCAACAGCCGGGAATGCACGGACATATTCCTGCAGTACTGGCGGTAAGCGGTGGAGGCCAATGTGATGGCTAGTGGCCAGTGACAGGTGACCTCCCACCGTGTTGCTCATGTTCTCAATCTGGAGCTCGGTATCAGCAACGAGGTCGAGAATCTCTCTTGCCCGGGGCAGGAGAGCCTGACCGGCCTCGGTCAGGCTGATGGTCCGGTTGTGTCGGTCGAATAACGCACTGCCAAGCTGCTCCTCAAGTTGTTTTACCCGTTTGCTGACAGCAGACTGAGTCAGGTAAAGGTTATCTGCCGCCGTCGAGAAAGATTGATGATGTGCGACGGCCATAAACGCCTTGAGCGCCTGCGTATCCATTTGGTATTCCTTTTTGGAATTCAAACTAGAAAAAATATGAATTTCAGTTGTTTATCACTTCGTTTACTATTCCTCAAGTGATTAATGAGAGAGAACAGGAGCGCAGGCATGGCCGGCAAGACTCTGTATGACAAACTTTGGGACCAGCACGTGGTGAAAACCCGTGAAGATGGCACCGCACTGATTTACATCGACCGTCAGCTTCTGCACGAAGTAACGTCGCCACAGGCGTTTGAAGGTCTGCGCATTGCAGGCCGCCAGCCATGGCGTTTAGATGCAAACCTGGCGACTCCTGATCATAACGTGCCGACCACGCCGGTTGAGCGTGAATCCGGTATCGATGGTATTCAGGACCCGGTCTCGCGCATTCAGGTGAAAACCCTGGACGACAACTGTGATCATTTCGGTATCACCGAATTCAAAATGGCCGACAAACGTCAGGGCATCGTGCACGTGGTTGGTCCAGAGCAGGGCGCAACGCTGCCGGGTATGACCGTGGTGTGTGGTGATTCTCACACCGCGACTCACGGTGCGTTTGCTGCACTTGCGCACGGCATCGGTACGTCTGAGGTTGAGCACGTTCTGGCGACTCAGTGTCTGATTCAGCGCAAGATGAAAAATCTGCTGATCAAGGTTGACGGTGAACTGGGCAAAGGCATCACTGGTAAAGACGTGGTTCTGCATGTGATTGGTGTGATTGGTACCGCGGGTGGTAACGGTTGCGCCATGGAATTCGGTGGCTCTGCCATCCGTACTATGAGTATGGAAGGCCGTATGACCATGTGTAACATGGCGATCGAAGCCGGTGCCCGTGTCGGCATGGTAGCGTTCGATGAGATCACCGCTGAATACGTGAAGGGCCGTCCGTACGCGCCGAAAGCCGATCAGTGGGAAATGGCTATGGAAGCATGGTCCGACCTGAAGTCTGATGATGATGCGGTATTCGACAAAGTCGTTGAGATCCGCGCCGAAGACATCAAGCCACAGGTTACCTGGGGTACTTCACCTGAGATGGTCACCACCATCGACGGTACCGTACCGACTCTGGAAGAGGCTGCGGACGACGTTGAACGCTCAGGCTTTAAGCGTGCTTACGAATACATGGGTCTGACGGCTGGCCAGAAAATTACCGACATCAA
This sequence comes from uncultured Thalassolituus sp., assembly GCF_950066645.1. GTDB lineage: Bacteria > Pseudomonadota > Gammaproteobacteria > Pseudomonadales > Oceanobacteraceae > Thalassolituus. The sequence goes on from NZ_CATMFB010000004.1 coordinate 72,827, forward strand.
ACTCGACCGCGTATTTATTGGTTCGTGCACTAACTCCCGTATCGAAGATCTGCGTGCTGCGGCCGAGGTAGCAAAAGGTCGTAAGGTGTCTGGTAGCGTGAAGCAGGCACTTGTGGTTCCTGGCTCTGGTCTGGTGAAAGCGCAGGCCGAAGAAGAAGGTCTGGATAAGATTTTCGTAGAAGCCGGTTTCGAATGGCGTGAGCCTGGTTGCTCTATGTGTCTGGCGATGAACGCCGACAAGCTGGGTAATGGTGAGCACTGTGCGTCTACTTCAAACCGTAACTTTGAAGGTCGCCAGGGCTACGGCGGTCGTACGCATCTGGTGAGCCCGGCGATGGCGGCAGCGGCTGCGATTGCGGGTCACTTCGTTGACGTGCGTGAACTTTAATAGGAGAACATAAGATGAAAGCATTTACTGTACATCAGGGTGTTGTCGCTCCTATGGATCGCGCCAACATTGACACTGATATGATCATTCCTAAGCAGTTCCTGAAGTCGATCAAGCGTTCTGGTTTTGGCCCGAACCTGTTCGATGAACTGCGTTATCTGGACGAAGGTCAGCCGGATGCGGATAACAGTGGTCGTCCGCTGAATCCAGACTTTGTACTGAACCAGCCACGTTACAGCGGTGCTTCTGTACTGCTGGCCCGTGAAAACTTCGGTTGCGGTTCAAGCCGTGAGCACGCCCCATGGGCACTGGAAGACTTTGGCTTCCGTGCGATCATCGCGCCAAGCTACGCGGATATTTTCTACAACAACAGCTTTAAAAATGGCCTGCTGCCGATTGTTCTGGATGAAGAGACGGTTGATCGTCTGTTTAAAGAGACTGAGGCAAGCGAAGGTTATCAGCTGACTGTTGATCTCGAGAACAAGAAGGTGGTGACGCCTTCTGGTGAAGAGATCGCCTTTGAGGTGGACGATTTCCGTCGTCACTGTCTGCTGAATGGTCTGGACGATATCGGTCTGACACTGCAGGACGCTGACGAGATTAAAGCGTACGAAGAGAAGCGTCGTGCGTCTTCTCCGTGGCTCTTTTCGTAGGGGAGCTGCCGCTAAAAGAGTGATTCGATTTCCACTCCGGGACACGCCGTAAATACGTCCCTGTAGGCTCGGGTGCCGTGTCCTTACGGCACACGGTCCCCGAGCGGATATGCGACCCACTCTAGCTGTACAGGCCGACGAGTATGTGCATCGAAACAACTGCTCTTGCGGCAAGGAATATTTAAGGGGTGTTGCTAGGGCTTTTGAGCCAGCCCTTTGTGCCATGGATGGCACAAGGGAGCCCCCATGGATGGGTTTACGGCGAGCTGGATTAAAAGCCCTAGTGACAACCCGGGTTAACAAAATTTTCACGTCAGGCCAGAAGGTCGGCGTGCATATAGGGAATAGAAATGAGCAAAAACGTACTGATTCTGCCGGGCGATGGTATTGGCCCGGAAATCGTTGCAGAAGCCGTTAAGGTTCTGAACGTAGCGAACGAAAAATTCAATCTCGGTCTGGAGCTGGTGGACGGTCTGGTAGGTGGCTCTGCCTACGACGTACACGGCACGCCACTGCCAGAAGAAACCATGGAAAAAGCACGCGCAGCCGACGCAATTTTGCTGGGTGCGGTAGGTGGTCCTAAGTGGGACAACCTTGAAGATCGCGAACTGCGTCCTGAAAAAGGTCTGCTGGGTCTGCGCTCCGGTCTGGAGCTGTTTGGTAACCTGCGTCCAGCCATTCTGTATCCACAATTGGCGGATGCGTCTTCTCTGAAGCCTGAAGTGGTATCTGGTCTGGATATCCTGATCGTGCGTGAACTGACTGGTGGTATTTACTTCGGTAAACCACGTGGTATCCGCACTCTCGAAAATGGCGAGCGCGAAGGCTACAACACCTACGTGTACAGCGAGTCTGAAATTAAGCGTATTGCCCGTGTTGCGTTTGACTCCGCGATGAAGCGCAATAAAAAACTGTGCTCTGTTGATAAAGCCAACGTTCTGGAAGTGACTGTTCTGTGGCGTGAAGTGGTTAACGAGGTAGCGAAGGAATACCCTGAAGTCGAAGTTTCTCACATGTACGTTGATAACGCGGCAATGCAGCTGGTGCGCGCACCTAAGCAGTTCGACGTTATGGTTACCGGGAACATGTTCGGTGACATCCTGTCTGACGCTGCTGCGATGCTGACCGGTTCTATCGGTATGTTGCCGTCTGCCTCTCTGGATAAAGACAACAAAGGTATGTACGAGCCATGTCATGGTTCTGCGCCGGATATTGCAGGCCAGGGCATCGCTAACCCATTGGCAACCATCCTGTCAGCTGCGATGATGTTGCGTTATTCACTGGGTGAAGTTGCTGCAGCTGATGCGATTGAGCAGGCGGTCAGCAATGTACTGGATAAAGGTCTGCGTACTGGCGACATCTTCTCTGAAGGTATGCAGAAAGTTTCAACCGCCGAGATGGGCGAAGCAGTAGTAGCTGCTCTGCAGGAGGTTTAATTACATGTCACAGATGAATGTTGGCCTGGTAGGCTGGCGCGGAATGGTCGGTTCTGTCCTGATGCAGCGTATGCAGGACGAGAAAGATTTCGACCTGATTAATCCGGTGTTTTTCACCACGTCTCAGAAGGGGCTACCGGCACCTGACTTTGCGGGTAAAGACTGCGGCACTCTGGAAGACGCATTCGATATCGATGCACTGAAAGCACAGGATGCCATCATTACCTGTCAGGGCGGCGATTACACCAAAGAAGTGTACGGCAAACTGCGTGAAGCGGGATGGAACGGTTACTGGATTGATGCAGCATCGTCACTGCGCATGAAGGACGATGCCATCATCGTGCTCGACCCGGTAAACAAAGACGTGATCGAAAAGGGCATTGAGTCAGGTGTAAAAACCTACGTTGGCGGTAACTGTACCGTCAGCCTGATGCTGCTGGCACTGGGCGGTCTGTTCGAGAAAGATCTGGTTGAGTGGGTTGCTCCGCAGACCTATCAAGCAGCTTCTGGCTCCGGTGCGCGTCACATGCGCGAACTGATCTCTCAGATGGGTGCTATTCGTGACGAAGTGAAAGACAAGCTGGATGATCCTGCCAGTGCCATTCTGGAAATCGACCGTCAGGTCGCTGATTTCATTCGTAGCGATGCGCTGCCGACTGACCAGTTTGGTGTGCCTCTGGCGGGAAGCCTGATTCCATACATCGATTCTCAGCTGGAATCCGGCCAGAGCCGCGAAGAATGGAAAGCACAGGTTGAAGCCAACAAGATTATGGGTCGCAGCGATAACCAGGTGCCTGTGGATGGTCTGTGTGTTCGTGTCGGTGCGATGCGTTGTCACAGCCAGGCAATGACCATTAAGCTGAAAAAAGATCTGCCAGTCAGTGAAATTGAAAGCATTCTGGCGGGTCACAATGACTGGGTTAAAGTCATTCCAAACGATCGCGACGCGAGCATGAAAGAGCTTACGCCAGCGAAAGTCACCGGCACTCTGAGTATTCCAGTTGGGCGTATCCGTAAGCTCAACATGGGGCCTGAGTACATTTCTGCGTTTACGGTAGGGGATCAACTCCTGTGGGGCGCAGCTGAGCCACTTCGCAGAATGTTGCGCATTTTGTTGAATAAGTGATGAAGAAGCGGGGTATTTACCCCGCTTTTTTCATGGTGGCTGAGAGAAAAATGCTCTAAGTGTTTCTTACGTCACGCTTTTATCCCTGCTGCTCCGGGCAAAATATTGCGTTAGCTGGTTTTATATTTGATACTTACCAGCGCTTATGAACGGAATCTATAAGTAAGCTGGGTCAGGATTATCTATAAAAAAGTAGTATTGGCGGAAAGTGGCCGTCACAACGATAACAAGGAAGCAATAATGAAACGCCTACTTGCGAAGAGTATTCTGCTGGCTGGTGGCATGACCGCGTCATCCCAACTGCTGGCGCTGGGTCTTGGAGAGCTTGATCTGGATTCAGCACTGAACCAGCCGCTCAAGGCCGAGATTCAGATGATTGACTCCGCAGGCCTGACCTCTGCTGAGATTAAACCCCGTCTGGCGAGCACCGAAGATTTTGAACGTGCCGGTGTTGAGCGTTATCAGTTCCTGCGCCAGATGAAGTTCTCGATCAACGGTGACCGTATTATCGTCACCACCCGTGATCCTATTAACGAACCGTTTCTTAACTTTCTGGTAGAGCTTAACTGGCCAGCCGGTCGTGTGCTGCGTGAGTACACTGTGCTGCTGGACCCACCGGTATTCCAGGAAGAAACAATCCAACCTCTGGTTGCAGTTCCTGCGGCATCGGTGGTGACCAGCCGGACTACTGCAACGGCTCCGCAGCCAGCGGCACCGACCCAGGCACGACCTGCGTCTGGTAATACCTGGTCTCAGCCTGCGCAGCCAGGAACCTATAAAGTACAGCCGAACGATACTCTCTGGCAGATCGCACTGGAAACGCGTCCTAACGCTTCCGTGACTCCCCAGCAGATGATGATCGCACTGCAGGACGTGAATCCTGATGCCTTTATTAATGGCAATATTAACCGTCTGAAAACACACACCGTTCTGGATATCCCGGACGAGTCGATTGTTCGCACAATCGCTCAGCGTGAAGCGGTAACCGAAGTTAACCGACAGAACCGTGAGCTGAAGGCCGCTGTTGCTCAGATTGATGCAACAGGGCGCAAGGCATCGGCGGGTGCATCACGTGGTAATTCTGCAGGTGGTGAAGTTCGCCTGGTGTCTGCCTCTGGTGACGGCAAAGCTGGGGCTGCCAGTGGCGCAGTATCTGGTGGGGCGGGAGTCAAAGCTTCAGCGCTTGAAAACGACCTCGCTATTGCGCTGGAGAATCTCGATAAAAGCCGTCGCGAAAATCAGGAACTTGTTGACCGTCTGTCTTCTCTTGAAGAGCAGCTGGCTAAAATGGAACGTCTGATTTCGCTGCAGAATGATCAGTTGGCAAATATTCAGCTGAACTCGGCAGAGTCCAATGCCGAGAAAGCCGCAGTAGCCACGGAAACACCTGCGCCTGTAGCAGAAAGTAAGCCGGTGGAGAAAACAGCGGGCGGTACTGATATCGCGGCGGTTGCTCCAACGCCAGCTGAAACGCCGGAAGCAGCTAAGTCTGCAGCAGAAACAGCGCCTGCCGAAGGTGCGACTGACTTCAATTACAGTGAAGGCGCGGAGAAGCCTCAGGTTGCTGAGAGCCAGCCTTCTGAGGTCCAGTCTTCTGAGCAGAAAGCGGCGGAGCTGAAAGCCCGTATGGCAGAAGAGCGCCGCAAAGCTATGGAAGCAGCTGCGCAGCCGAAGTCCCCTCTGGACGATATCATCGGTACCGTAACTTCTCTGCCAACTCACATTCTCGGCGCGATCGCTGCAGGTATTCTCCTGCTGATTTTCGGTCTGATCCGCTTGTTTAAAGGTAAGAAGACCGAAGAAGAGGCGGCTGAATCAAACGAGCTCGCCGACAGTCAGATTGATGTCTCATTCGACAACGCTGCAATGCCGTTGTTCGATGACAAAGAAGTAGCCGATCTTCCTACCTTCGAGGAAAACTCAACGGAGAATGAAGAGCTGGTGTCCGGTGGTCTGGATGATTTTGAACTGCATCAGGATGACCTCGGCGAAATGCCTGTGACCGATGACATGGATGAACTGGATATTGGTTCATTCGATGACGCCGATGGCGAGCAGTATGAAACGGTTGGGCAGACTGAAGATGCGATCAGTGAGTCCGACATCTACATCGCTTACGGCAAGTTTGATCAGGCAGCCGATCTGCTGAATAAGGCCATTCTGGCAGAGCCTGAACGTGTTGATCTGCGTCTTAAGTTACTTGAAGTTCACAGTTCACTTGATGAAGCGGATAAGTTTGCAGCCGTTGAAGCTGGCCTGATTGCGATCGGAGATGTCGATGCAAACGATAAGGCTCGTGCTCTCCGGGCTCAGCTTACGTCGCCGGTCGAGCCTGGCAATGTTTCTGCTGATTTGTCGCTTGATGGAGAAATTCCTTCACTTGATGAAGGCGCAGATGAAGAATTTGCGGGTGGAATGGACTTTGGCGAAGCTCTCGATTTCGGTGATGACGTCGCCCCTGAGGACGACGGCATTGGCGCCTCGCTTGAGGAAGTGCCTGAGCTTGAGCTGGGTGAAACGTCAGACTTCAATGCCGATCAGGAAGGCGTTGATATGTCACTGGAAGAAGACTCCCTTGACGTTGACGATGACCTTCTCGACTTCTCTCTCGATGATGCGGACGAATCCGTTGCTGAAAGCACCGGACTCGAAGATAGCGCTAATCAGATGGAGCTGGACTCCGATGATCTGGACGTTGCCGATTCAGTAGAGACTCCGCTCGAATTCGCTGCGGCCACGGAAGAACCAACGGTGGCAGATTCTGAGTTCGATCTTGAGTTTGCCGAAGATGCTCCAGTCAGCAGCACGGATAATTCTGAGCTGGACGACCTGGTAGCATTTGATGCCGGGGAGTTGTCTCTCGATGATGACGCTGAGCTGACTCTGGATGAAGAGGGCGACCTTGGGGAAACTCCGGTTGCGGCTGAAGTGTCTGTTGAAGCTGATTCCGACATTGCTGATCTTGCAGACCTTGATGCAGAGCTGTCTGATCTGGCGACAAACGACGAAGCGGTAATCGAAGCTCCGGAAGCGGGCAGTGATCTGGATTTCGATCTGGAGCTGGATGCAACTGATATCGCCGATAGCCTTGATGAGCTGGATGCGGACCTGGATCTTGCTGCTGAGGATGATGATCTTCCTGAGGTTTCAGCCCCCGATGTTGCGATAGATTCCGAGATCGAAGAGTTTGAAGCGCCGTCGCCTGTCGCGGTGGATGATCAACCAGAGGCTCCTGTAGTCGCAGATGAATCGGTAGTTGAGTCTGAGTCTGAAGACGTTCTGGCGGAAGCTTCCGGGTCTTCACTGGACGATGACCTGAACCTGGGTGCGTTTGCTGCAGATTCTGATGAGAGTGATCTTATTGGAGGTATCGATCTTGATGAGCTGGCAGCAGCCGATGATGAGTTTGATTTCCTCTCGGGTACTGATGAGTGCGCTACCAAGCTGGATCTGGCTCGTGCATACATCGATATGGAAGACTACGATGGCGCTAAGGAGTTGCTGTCTGAGGTAGTATCCGAAGGCAATGATCAGCAGAAGCAGGACGCGCAGGATCTTCTGGGTAACCTCTCCTGATTCATGTCTGACGTAAAACGCTATGCCGCCGTTGTTGAATACAACGGCGCCTGCTTCCACGGCTGGCAACGCCAGAAGCATCACGACGAACCGACCGTACAGGCCGCCCTTGAGGCGGCCATTTCAATGGTTGCCAATCATCCCGTAGAGGTCGCCTGCGCCGGAAGAACCGACGCCGGTGTTCATGCAACTCAGCAGGTTATCCATTTTGATAGCCCTTCGATCCGCAGTGATTATGGTTGGATGATGGGAATTAATACCCATCTGCCCGACGGTGTCTCTGTTCAATGGATCAGCGAGGTGTCGGGGGAATTCCATGCAAGATACAAAGCACAGGCCCGGCGTTATCGTTACCTGATATATAACCATCCCGCGCGTCAGGCGCTGATGCATGATCAGTTAACCTGGTGGAAGTATCCTCTGGATGAAAAGCTGATGCACGAGGCTGCTCAGCGTCTCATCGGAACGCACGATTTCACGTCTTTCCGGGCGAAGGACTGTCAGGCGAAAAGCCCGGTGAAAGAAATGCACCACATCAGGGTTGAGAGGTTTGATCGTCTGATTATGGTGGAGCTGGAGTGCAGCGCATTTCTCTATCATATGGTCCGCAACATTGTCGGTGTTCTGCTTCCTATCGGGCAGGGGCGCCAACCTGTTGAGTGGATGACCCAGGTGCTTGAGGCCCGGGACCGCAATCAGGCAGGTGTCACGGCCCCGGGTGGTGGGCTCTACTTCGTTGGGGTGCGGTTTCCTGAAGAATTTGATATTCCCTGTTCACCCTGGGGGCCGGCGCTGCTTGAGCCTCTGATCGGTCGCTGAATTATTGTTTCAATGATCTGAGCATACGGGCATGTCGCCTGACTTCGCGCCGCTGAAGCGGGCCACCATGTCCCATATGAAATTCAGTTACTCCTGTATCTGTCAGTGCCTCAAGTGCCATTCCGACAGCCTGAGGGTTCTCTTCAAACGGTGGGCGCTTAGCTTTGCCCTTAAACAGTATTCCACCCAGCAGAATTCCTGACGAGATAAGGTCGCCGACAAGCGCTACCTTGTCTTCAATGATCACGGAGATAGAGCCGCAGGTGTGGCCTGTTGTCGGTCTGACGTAACCCTCTATGCCGTATTCTTTAAGACAGTAGCTCTGGTCGCCTGTGAGCAGAATGTCCGGTGTAAAGGGTTGATAGGGTTTCTGTATGGCGCCAGTGAGTTTGAATGCATGGCCGAACCAGCCGGTCGCACAGAAGGTCATTTTCTTTTCGCCCAGATAGAAGGGCAGATCGGCTTCGTGAGCAAGTATCGGAGCCCCTGAATGCTGGCTCAGAAGGGCGGCATTTCCAGCGTGATCTATGTGTGCGTGGGTGATGATGATCAGGCTGATGTCCGAGTATGATTTGCCAAGACGCTCCAGTGCGCGTGCGACTTTGTCTTCTGTGCCGGGCAGACCGCTGTCGACCAGTATGTAACAGGGGTCCTGGCAGATCAGAAACGCGTTGATCATTCCGGCAGGTGCAATAGGGATTCTGACGATTGAGGGTGGCGTGAGTGGCATTCCGGTCTCCTTGTGGTCGAGGGCGTTCTTTGACACTCTAAAGAGCCGTTCGGGAACATCAATTACGCACTTTCAGGTAACTGCTATGGGTCATTCAGCTGTGCACAGTGACAATCCGCTTTGTTGTCCGGTTGTCGAAACCCTGCGATTGCTCGGGGGGAAATGGAAGCCCATGCTGATTCATCAGTTGCTTGAGGCGCCGCAGCAGTTCGGCCAGTTGCAGCGCCGTCTGAGTCCTATCAGTCATAAAGTGTTGACTGAGCAGCTGCGGGAGCTTGAAAATGCAGGGTTGGTTGCCCGTGACGTTGGTGAAGAGCGGGTAGTGACAGTGACCTACCAGTTGACTGAGTCAGGGCAGGCGCTTCGCCCGGTGCTTGATTCGATGTTTGCCTGGGCAGACGTTTTTCTGGCTGAAGCTGATTCCACCGTGTAAAAGCTCCGACATGTCCGCTGAAAGCTGAACGCCGCATCTGTTATCATTTCTGCAAAGAGATTTCAGAGTAGAGCGACATGTTACGAACGCGTATCAAAATCTGCGGTATTACACGCGCTGAAGATGCAAAGGCCGTTGTTGAGTCGGGTGCTGATGCCATTGGGCTGGTTTTCTATCCGCCCAGCCCGCGAGGGGTAACCGCGACTCAGGCGATTGATATCGTTGCTGCTGTCCCGGCGTTTGTGACTGTTACGGCATTGTTCGTAAATCCCTCAGTCGTAGAGGTGCAAAGCGTTCTGGATAGCGTTAGAATTGACCTTATCCAATTCCATGGTGATGAAGATGACGACTTTTGTCGACAGTTCAAACGCCCCTACATCAAAGCCCTCCGTGTCCGGCAAGCGTCGGATGTGGTGGCGTCGTGCCTGCGCTTCCCTGGCGCACTGGCAATTCTCCTAGACAGTTATAAACCTGGCGTGCCAGGTGGGACCGGAGAGACCTTTGACTGGACTCTGGTACCCGATAATCCGCCTAAACCCTTAATACTTGCCGGTGGTCTCGAGCCCGGAAATGTCGCTGAAGCGATATCCGTGGTGAAACCGTACGCTGTAGATATCAGCGGCGGTGTGGAGGCAGCTAAAGGGATAAAAGATCACGGCAAAATCGCTGATTTTGTGAAAGAGGTGAATCGTGTCGACGAACACTACAGATTTTAATGTTGAACTGCCGGATGAGCGTGGCCATTTCGGTATTTTTGGTGGGCGTTTCGTTTCCGAAACCCTGACCGCCGCTCTGGATGAACTGCAGCAGACCTATGCCAGACTGCGCAATGATCCTGATTTTCAGGCAGAGTTTGATAAAGAGCTCGCTCACTACGTCGGTCGTCCATCGCCGCTCTATTTTGCGGAGCGTCTGACCGAACTGTGTGGTGGTGCAAAGATCTACCTCAAGCGGGAAGATCTTAACCACACGGGCGCCCACAAGGTGAACAATACGATCGGGCAGGCACTGCTTGCGAAGTTCATGGGCAAAAAGAAAGTGATTGCTGAGACAGGTGCTGGTCAGCACGGTGTGGCCTCGGCAACGGTCGCGGCCAAGTTTGGTCTCGAGTGTAAGGTGTTTATGGGCTCGACGGATGTTGAGCGTCAGAAGCTGAACGTTTACCGGATGAAGCTTCTGGGCGCAGAAGTCGAATCTGTTACCTGTGGCACCAAAACACTCAAAGATGCGATGAATGAAGCCATGCGCTACTGGGTCACAAATGTAGAAGATACTTTCTACATTATCGGTACGGCAGCTGGGCCCCACCCATACCCTATGCTGGTGCGTGATTTTCAGAGCATCATTGGTCGCGAAACTCAGCGCCAGTGTGATGAGCAGATCGGGCGTCAGCCCGATGCGGTAGTCGCCTGTGTTGGTGGTGGCTCTAACGCGATCGGTATGTTCTACCCGTACATCAAGTACCCGGAAGTTGCCATGTATGGCGTTGAAGCGGGCGGTCTGGGTCTGGATGGTGATGATCATGCAGCGCCGCTCAGCAAGGGACGCCCAGGGGTTCTTCACGGGAACCGCACGTATCTGATGGAAGACGAAAACGGCCAGATCATGGGTACGCATTCTATCTCTGCCGGTCTTGATTACCCGGGTGTTGGGCCCGAGCACAGCTGGTTGAAGGATGTTGGCCGCGCTAACTATGTGGCTGCTACGGATGATGAAGCTCTGGATGCTTTCCATAAGCTGACCCGCCTCGAAGGCATTATGCCAGCACTTGAGAGTTCTCATGCGGTTGCGTATGCCATGAAATTGGCGGCGACGATGGATAAAGATAAGGTCATCGTCGTAAATCTGTCAGGTCGTGGTGATAAAGATATACACACCATCGCATCTTTGGATGGTGTGACGGCCTGATCGCTTCAGTACCCCGTTTAGCGGGGTGCTGAAAGTCAGAAAGATCGACAGAAACCGCGTGAAACGGATCAGATTTGTTCTCTTTGTTTCTGAGCAGACTTATCCGGCCAGTGTTGTGCTCAATTTTTGCAGGACTCTGGTTGCGCGACGGTTTTCTGAATGCAGAAAATTGGCAGTCGGGGTGGCCTGCAATACTTTTGAGTATTTGCTCCTGTGCGTTTGTGGCCTGCGGTTCAGTGTTATGACCCGGTCCGTTTTCGATGTTATGGGAAGAGAGCACCTCCGGTTGCGGGATGTTTGCGTAGGCGGAAGCAGGCATTGCGTTTTGAAAAACGTACATGGTTGTTTCAGTTCACCAAAGGAATACTGCCAACGGTTATGCCGGAAGCAGACGAAGATTTAGAGTTGCTGATATGACCCGCATAAGTAAAGTATTTGACACCCTGGCGAGCCAGGGGAAGAAAGCCCTGATTCCCTACATTACAGCCGGTGATCCGGACAAAGAAACGACTGTTCCTATGATGCATGCTCTGGTGGAAGCCGGTGCAGATGTTATTGAACTTGGAGTCCCGTTTTCAGACCCTATGGCTGATGGTCCCACGATCCAGCTCGCGTGTGAGCGCGCTCTGGCGCACGGTACCTCTCTTCGCGATGTTCTGGCGATGGTCGCCGAATTCCGCAAAACCGATCAGAAGACAGCTGTTGTTCTGATGGGCTACCTCAACCCGGTCGAGGCCATGGGCTACGAGACCTTCGTCAGTCTGGCCTCTGAATCCGGGGTGGATGGCGTTCTGATCGTTGATATGCCGCCGGAAGAAACGGCAGAAGTCGACAGCATGTTTGAAGCGGCTGGAATCGATTTTATTTACCTCCTCGCACCAACCAGTACTGAAGAACGCATCAAGACAATCGGTAAGGTGGGGCGTGGGTACGTGTACTACGTATCGCTGCGTGGTGTTACTGGATCAGCGGCGATCGACGTTGATGATGTTTCGCGCAACCTTGATCGTATCCGTGAGCACGTGGTTGCCCCTCTGTGTGTCGGCTTCGGGATTCAGAATGCCGAAGCTGCAGCCCGGGTGGCGGCGGTATGCGATGGTGTGATCGTGGGCAGTGCTCTGGTGAGTCGTATTGCAGATCAGGTTAATAACCCACCGCAGGCGATCACGGATGTTTCAGGCCTTGCTCACAGCATGCGTGAGGCGATGGACGCCTGATAAATGACCGGAAACACACTCGACTGGTCTGTGGATGAATGGCTTGCCTATCTGGAAGCCATCCATCCCGTTGAAATAGAGTTGGGCCTCGCCCGCGTGTCGTCAGTGGCCGAGAAACTTGGCTGTCTGCGTCCGGCGGGTCGGGTGATTCTGGTTGGTGGAACCAACGGCAAAGGCACCACGTCGGCATTGCTGGCCGCTCTGCTCCGGGCTCAGGGTATGAGCGTCGGAATCTATAATTCTCCCCATATTCACCGCTACAACGAGCGCGTAACGCTCGATGGCAAGTTTATCTCCGATAGCGATCTGTGCCGGTCTTTTCAGGCGGTGGAGGATGCACGCGGTGACACTTCCCTGACGTATTTTGAGTTCGGTACATTGGCCGCGTTATGGCATTTCTCGCAGACCGCACCAGATGCGGTAGTGCTTGAGATCGGGCTCGGCGGGCGCCTGGATGCCGTGAATATTGTCGATGCTGATCTGTCGGTGGTGACCAGCATAGGATTGGATCATCAGGCCTGGCTGGGTGATACGACTGAGCAGATCGCTTACGAGAAGTGTTCGATCGCGCGTCCGGGGCGTTGGCTGGTGTGTGGCCAGCAAACGCCGCCAGCGACTGCTGCTGAAACAGTGTCTGCAATCGGCGGTCTCTGGTGTTGCCGGGATTCAGATTTCACCGCCGATCTGCGCGATGAGGGTTTAGAAGTCAGTTATCGGGTGTCCGGTGTTGATAAAACCCTGAAGTTTCCAGAGTACTCTATACCGCACCACAACGTTGCCACCGCTGTTCAGGCGCTTGGCCTGATGGGGTGGCTGCCGCAGGATGACGTTATTGTTCAGACGGTTGCAGCGCTCAGGGTACCGGGGCGCTGGCAGGTCGTCGGGCAGAACGAGCGCACTTACGTTCTGGATGTAGCTCACAACCCTCAGGCGGCGGCTTACCTTCGCCATCATGTCGACCGCGTGGATTGTCTGGTGCTCGGAATGTTGAGTGATAAAGACGTCGCGGGTGTGATTGAGGCACTGCCAGAACCAGATCGTATTATTACTGTCACTCTTGATACCTGGCGCGGCCTCAGTGCGGATGCATTGGCGGAGCGTATTGAACTGACAGGGCGGGTTGTCGCCGACAGGTTCGATAATATGGAAGATGCCTTGACTGCAGTGCCAGAAGAGGGTGTCATCCTCATCGCCGGGTCCTTCTATACGGTAGAGGCCGCGGGTGAACTGATTACTGCCAGAGAGGGCACATGGAACTCCATCTGAAAAAGCGCATTCTTGGCGCGGTGGTGACTGTCACGGCGATGCTGATTGTACTGCCTATTATTCTTGATGGTTCGCGGACGCACGAGCTGCTGGAGACAACAGCGCCAGTCCGTCCTGAGGCACCTCAGTGGTCGACGCCTGAATATGAGCGGCAGGTGCGGGAAGAAATTGAGGAAGTCGTTGCTGGGGAAGCAACGGCGGCCATCGCCATACCAGAGCCTGAGGTAGTGACCCGGGACGAGCCAGTTTCTCAGGAAGCCCCTGCCGACCGGGGGGTGCTGGATGAGTCCGGTGTGCCTTATGCCTGGACGCTTCAGCTCGGAGCGTTCAGTCAGCGCGAGAATGCGCACCGCCTGCGTGATCGCCTCAGAGCGAAGGGGTATAAGGCCTACGTTCAGGAATTTCCGTCACAGGGCATTGTCCGGGTTTATGTCGGACCAGAGCTACGACGAGACGATGCAGAGCAACTGCGCGAGCGGCTGCGCAGCGAGCTGAAGCAGCAGGATATCTATATCCGCCGCTACGCCGCGGAAAGCTGAGAGTTTCCCTTCCGTCAATCCTTTTATAGCGCACTCTCTCTGGTATACTGCGCGCTTTCTTAATGACTGCCGGGGCAGTGAATGACCGTCATTGATTGGGTGATACTGGGTGTCATCGTGGTTTCAGGGCTGATCAGCCTGATGCGTGGCTTCGTGAAAGAAGCGCTGTCGCTGGTGTCCTGGGTTGTCGCTCTTTTTGTTGCCCGTTTCTTCAGTGGCAATCTGGCGACGCTGCTGGAAGGGCAGATTGAAACCAACAGTCTTCGCTGGGTCGTTGCCTTCGTCATTCTTTTTGTTGCTACGCTGTTTGTAATGGCGCTCATCAATTACCTGATTTCCCAGATAGTGAAGGCCACTGGCCTGACCGGTACTGACCGGGTTCTGGGGATGGTCTTTGGTATGGTCAGGGGGCTGCTCATTGTGGTCGTTCTGGTCTACCTTGGACAGATGACTATGCTACCGGGTGATGCCTGGTGGCAGGAGTCCAGTATGATTCCTCATCTCGAGGTGCTGGCAGAATGGGCGCGTAAGACCCTGCCTGCTGCAGTATCTCAGGTGATGGCCGCTTCCAGTTAATAAAAGCTTGTTTGAGGTATAACGCGCATGTGCGGAATTGTGGGTATTGTTGGTAAATCCCATGTCAATCAGTCGATTTATGACGCTTTGACTGTGCTCCAGCACCGTGGCCAGGACGCCGCCGGTATTGTCACCAGCTACGGAAACAAGCTTTGCCTGCGCAAAGACAACGGCCTGGTGCGCGACGTCTTCCGCACCCGCCACATGAAGCGTCTGCTCGGTAACATGGGTATTGGCCATGTGCGCTATCCGACCGCAGGCAGCTCAAGTTCCGCAGAAGCTCAGCCTTTCTATGTGAACTCGCCTTATGGCATCACGCTGGCACACAACGGCAACCTGACAAACACAGAGCAGTTGGCTGAGGATATCTATCGTGAAGATCTGCGCCATGTGAATACAACGTCAGATTCTGAAGTCCTGCTGAACATCTTTGCGCACGAATTGCAGGAACAGCGTCAGCTGAAGCCGTCACCGGAAGTGATTTTTAAAGCTGTTCGTGAAGTACATAAACGGATTCGCGGTGGTTACGCTGTGGTAGCCATGATCACAGGTTACGGTATCGTGGCTTTCCGTGACCCGCATGGTATCCGTCCTGCTGTGTTCGGTCATCGCGATACGGCTCAGGGGCCTGAGTACATGGTGGCCTCCGAGTCGGTTGCGCTCGACGCACTGGGCTTCCGCCTTGATCGCGATATCGCGCCGGGTGAATGTGTCGTCCTGACAGAGGACGGCCAGATTTTTACCGAGCAGTGTGCCGAAAACACAGAGCTTACTCCCTGTATTTTCGAACATGTTTACTTCGCTCGTCCTGATTCCATTATCGATGGTATTGCGGTGTACAAAGCGCGTTTGCGGATGGGCGAAAAGCTCGCCGAGAAGATTATGCGCGAGCACCCGGATCATGACATCGACGTTGTTATTCCGATTCCTGATACCAGTCGTTCTTCTGCACTTGAGCTTGCGAACCATCTGGGCGTGAAGTATCGCGAAGGCTTTATGAAGAACCGCTACATCGGCCGGACATTCATCATGCCGGGTCAGCAGCTGCGTAAGAAATCCGTGAAGCAGAAGCTGAACGCCCTGGATCTTGAATTCCGCGGAAAGAATGTTCTGTTAGTGGATGACTCGATCGTTCGTGGCACCACCTGTGAGCAGATCATTGAGATGGCCCGGGAAGCGGGAGCCCGCAACGTTTACTTCGCTTCGGCGGCACCTGCTGTGCGTTTCCCTAACGTCTACGGCATTGATATGCCGGCGAAGGAAGAGTTTATCGCTCATAACCGCAGCACCGAAGAAATCGCCAAAGAAATCGGTGCTGACTGGCTGGTTTACCAGGATATCGAAGATCTGGTGGAAGCCTGTCTTGAAGGTGCAACGACAGATGCACGCAGCTTTGACTGTTCCGTCTTTAACGGCGAATATGTCACTAAAGATATCAACGACGAGTACTTCCGCCGACTCTACGAGTTGCGTGCGGATGCTTCCAAGACCCTGCAGGTGATTGATAACGAAGCGATCGACCTGCATAACGAAACCGAGAGCTGATTTGTTATGGCGGACCATCCAGAATGGCCAGAGCGATACCAGTCTGACCTGAGCGATGCCGGCTTTGATACGCTGGCTGTAAGGGCCGGTCAGTTGCGCACTCCGGAAGGTGAGCACAGCGAAGCTATCTTCCCAACGAGCAGCTACGTCTTCTCGTCGGCTGCAGAGGCTGCAGCGACCTTTGGCGGTGAGCGTCGTGGCAACGTCTACTCCCGATACACCAATCCGACGGTGCGTGCGTTCGAAGAACGTCTGGCGGCCCTTGAAGGTGGTGAATTGTGTGCAGCGACGGCGTCAGGCATGGCTGCTATCTATGCGGTATGCGTCGCTCATCTCGAAGCCGGGGATCATCTGATCTGCTCCCGTGCAGTCTTTGGGTCCACCAATGTTCTGCTCGAGAAGTATCTGCGCAAGTTTAATGTTGATATCACGTATGTGAATCCACTCGATATGGATGCCTGGAAGGGCGCTGTGCGTGAAAACACGCGCATGCTGTTTCTTGAGTCGCCTTCCAACCCTCTGATCGAAGTCGCAGATATCCGCGCCATTGCTGCGTTGTCCCGTGATGCAGGTGCCATGCTTGTCGTTGATAACTGCTTCTGTACACCGGCGGCTCAGAAGCCACTGGCGCTCGGTGCTGACCTTGTCGTGCATGCGGCAACTAAATACATAGACGGGCAGGGGCGTTGCCTTGGCGGTGCCGTAGTCGGCTCAGCTGAGCTGATCGATCCTGTGATCGGTGTGCTGCGTTCGGCGGGCCCGACCATGAGCCCGTTTAATGCCTGGGTCTTCCTTAAGGGGCTTGAAACCCTGTCGCTACGTATGAAAGCACACAGCGAGAACGCCCAACTTCTTGCTGAGTGGCTCGAGGCGCACCCTAAAGTGACGAAGGTTAACTACTGCGGGCTGCCGACTCACCCTCAGTACGAGCTGGCCAGATCACAGCAGAGCCTGTCTGGCGGTGTGCTGTCATTCGAAGTAGCCGGTGGTCGCGAGGAAGCATGGAAAGTGGTTGATGCGACCCGCATGATTTCTATCACGGCCAACCTGGGGGATACGAAAACCACGATTACTCACCCCGGCACGACCACTCATGGTCGTCTTACAGATGAGCAACGTGCTGAAGCCGGTATTTCTCAGGCGCTTGTGCGGATTTCCGTCGGCCTTGAGGATATCGAGGACATCAAGAAAGATCTTGTCCGCGGGCTTGATCTGCTTTGAGGCAGGAAAGCCCGGTGGTTACTCCACCGGGTTTTTGCACTCATCTTCGTCGGGTGTGAAGCGGCAGCGTATTTTTCTCGCCAGTTTCAGCATGTCGGCGTCGTAATACCCTTTATTCCGCAATTCAATTCTCACGCTTCGTGACAGTCCGGTAAGGCGCTCAGTGTCCGCCTGTGTCGGTGTCAGCCAGAAAGACGCCGGAAGATTGCCCAGCTCCTTGTCCAGCAGGCGAGCATAGTGGTGGAAGCGGAACAGAAAGTCTTCTCTCAGAATTTGTGCCAGCCCCGCCGGAAAACGGTCAGCGTGACCGACCAGTTGCAGGGTTGACTGGCCCAGGGGAATATCCAGCGCCACATTTGTTGTGTCCGTTAATCCGACGCCCGCCATCAGGTAGCCGATGTCCGGGGCGATCAACTGCTGACTCAGCCCGGCAGAGAAAGCCAGCACGCTGGCGTTCAGAGCGTTACTGCGGGCGGAACCACCGAACTTCTCAATAAGACGCACGTAGCCCTGGTCGGCGTCGGACACCGCCAGGCTGCTGTTCTGCAGCGCTGACGTTGATGCCAGTGCAGCCGAGCTCGCAAACAGATGCTGACTGCCAATGGTGATAACCCCAAGGGCAGTATACTTGTCGTTGGTCAGCTTGGGCGCAATCGCAGGCTTGGCAAGCACCTGAGCCAGTAGCTGCAGGTGGTCGCGGTCAGGCAGTGCGCCTGGTGCTTCCAGAGTCGACAGAAACGAATTGAACGGGCGGGCTGCGGCGCCTCGGATCAGAATGGCATCGCACTCGGTGGTATCCAGGAACGCCTGCTTAATCGCAGTTTCATCCTGAAATACTTCAATGCTGAGTTTCATGCCGTAGTGCATTGATCTGAGAATCTGATCATTTGCGGCGCCGGCGATCGGGCCAGCTTTGCCCAGTGGATCCCAGATGCAGAACGTACGATTCAGAAAGCCGTCCTGCATTTCATCGGCCATCAGCACTTTCAGGGCTTTGACCCGCTTTTCCAGCGTGAGGTTCTGATTAAGAACGGTCTCTTCGAGTCGTTTGGCTGAACGGTCCTGCGACTGTCTGGCAGCTTCGTCTGCCGCTGCACTATGCGTCTGGCAGAAAAGCAGGCTGATCAGAGTGATCAGGCTGAAAAGGGGTCTCATTGTCTGTCCTTCAGAGTACTTCATCCAGTGGGCGCTATTTTGTTACCGGTCTCTGTCGATGTATAGCGTTTACCGGTCCGGGGCGGCGATTATATCCGTCCAGACGCGCTGTGTACGCCGGTCAGGTCATGTTGGCGTAGATCACTACATCGTGGCGCTACGATGGCTGACAGCCTTCGTTTGCGGATGCATTGCATATTTCCGTCATGACAACCTTCAACAGACAGTTATCTGTCTATATCCTGTTAACGGCACTGTCAGGAAAAACATAAATGTCTGAAATAAATCAGGTTCTGAATCATCTCAATTCAGTTGTTCTGGGCAAGGCGGATCAGATCCGCCTGGCGGTCTGTTGTCTTCTGTCGGATGGGCATCTTCTTATTGAGGATCTTCCGGGGATGGGGAAAACCACCTTGTCGCATGCGTTGGCGAGAGTATTTGGCCTCAAGTACAGCCGTGTTCAGTTTACCAGTGACCTGTTACCGGCGGATGTGCTGGGCGTGAATATCTTTGAGAAAGACCCTGAAACAGGACAAGGTCGGTTCCGGTTCCATCCGGGGCCTGTATTTTCGCAATTGCTGCTTGCTGATGAAATCAACCGGGCAACCGCCCGCTCGCAGAGCGCTCTGCTCGAAGCCATGGAAGAGCGCCAGGTCAGCGTCGATGGTCAGACCTATCCGCTGCCGGATCCTTTCTTCGTCATTGGCACTCAGAACCCGGCCTCCCAGGCTGGCACCTTCCCTTTGCCAGAGTCTCAGCTTGATCGTTTTCTGATGTGTATCCGTCTGGGGTACCCGGATGAGAAAGCGGAGCGGGAACTTCTTGAGGGGAATGGGCGCCGGGCACTGGCGGATGCGTTGCCTGCGGTACTCGACGCAGATGGTTTGCGGGCGCTGCGTCAGCAGGTGGCTTCTGTAAGAGCGGCCCCCGCTGTACTGGATTATATACAGCGGATTCTGGCCTTTACCCGTTATGACGCCGGCTACCCTTATGGTCTGTCTCCACGAGCGGGTCTTGCTTTGCTCACGGCGACCCGGGCGTGGGCATTTATCGACGGGCGGAGCTATATCACTCCCGAGGATGTTCAGGCGGTACTGCCAGCGGTGGCGGATCACAGGCTGCAGAGCAGCGGGGCTGCTTCTCAGGATATTCTCACCAGGGTCCGGGCCCTGGCGTGAAGCGGCGCTGGCGATCTGAAAGGTTCCGCCGATGGCTGGACCGGCGGGTACCTCCTGCAGCGGCACTGGCGTTGAGTCACCGTAATGTATTCATTCTGCCGTCGGCTGCCGGGTGGGTGTTTGCCTTGTTGTTAATCGCTATGTTGCTCACTGCCATCAACTATCAGAACAGCCTCGTGTACGCCTTGACCTTCTGGCTGGTGAGTATGTCGCTGGCATCCATGTGGCTGACCTTCCGTAATCTGGCCGGGCTGCACCTCCGGGCTGGTCATGCAGAATCCTGTTTTGCCGGAGAAACGGTGTTTCTTCCACTCCGTCTGTCTGTAAAAACTGGTTGGCGCGCGGGTCTGCTTGCAGGCTTCCCGGGCGATCCTGTTGAGCAGACCACGGTCGTGCCAGGTGTCAGCCAGGACATTCGTATTCCACTGACCACCCGGGAGCGGGGGGTACTCCGCCCCCGGCGTATAAAACTGACGACCCGGTATCCATTTGGCCTGTTTACTGCGTGGAGCTGGGTGGCGCTGGAGTACCCTGTAGTGATCTATCCTCGCCCGGAGCATTTGCCATTACGGCTGAGCAGTGGAGCAGAGGATCCGGAGGGAGAGTCTGCTCGGGGAGTGGGCTCCGATCCTGAATTCTCAGGAATTCGCGATTACCGCCCCGGTGACAGCATGAAACTCATCGCGTGGAAACACAGCGCCGCGAGCGATAGCCTCAAAAGCAAAGAATACGAAACCGAAGAGGGTGGAACCTGCTGGCTGGACTGGGAGGCGCTCACTGGAGAGACCACCGAGTATCGCCTGTCGGTGTTAACTTCCTGGGTTCTGCAGGCAGAGGAGGCCGGGATCCGCTACGGGTTGTCCTTGCCTGACGTTGTTCTTGAGCCGTCGCGTGGCGAACAGCATCAGACCCGGTGTCTGCGTACACTGGCTTTATGGGAGGGGCGCTGATGGCTGAACTTTCGCCCTCCGTTCCACCGCGTGGCCTGCTGTTATTAGCGCTGGCACTTACCGGCGCCTTGATTCCTCATATCAGTTATCTGCCGGCCTGGCTATACGCCTTGTCTCTGCTGGTTGTCGGTTGGCGCACCCTCGTCTGGCTGGGGCGGGTGCGGTTTCCCGGTAAAATAGTGCGTGGGACTGCTGTGGTGCTGGCGACGATTGCGATTGTTGAATCCAGCGGCCGGCAGATGAGTCTTGAGGCGGCAGGGGCGTTTCTTGTCGCTGCCGCGTTACTGAAAGTGCTTGAGGTCTCTCGTCGACGGGATGCTGTGGTGCTTATCTATCTGGTCTTTTTTCTTCAGACCGCTGGCTTTCTCTTTCACCAGGGGATTGGAGATGCGGCAATCGGGCTGGTCACTATATTTCTCGCTGTCGCAGCCATGGTTGCCGTTCAGGCGTCCGGTGCTAAGGGGTTGCCCTCCGGCCTGCCTGTTCTGAAACCTGCACTCTCGGTAATGCTGGTCTCGATTCCCTTTATGCTGGTTCTGTATTTTCTGTTTCCCCGGTTTGCCCCGTTATGGAGTGTCGCGCTTCAGTCTGAGAAAACCCTGACGGCACTGGCGGAACAGATGGCCCCCGGAGATATCGCGAGTCTCAGTCAGTCTTCCGGGCTGGCGTTTCGCGTGACATTTGAACGAGGGCAGCCGCAACGCAGTGAGCTGTATTGGCGGGCGATGATTCTTGATCACTATGACGGGCGGACGTGGCGGGATTCCGGCAAGGAGCGTGAGTCATCGCCTGCCAGACCAGCCGGTGATGCGCGGTTCCAGTACGAAGTGATTCTCGAGCCGACCGGTCAGCGATACCTGCCGTCACTTGTTGGTGCCGGGTCGGATGAGGGGCGGATAAGGAGGACGGACGCTGGCTTGCTGCGGCACCGTTCGCCGGTTTATCAGAAGTTACGCTACGTTGTCAGGTCGACCGGGATGGCAGTCATGGCGGATCTCGATGATGAGGCATTGCAACGTTATCTTCATCTGCCGGAAGGAATGAATCCACGCTCGGTTGAGTGGGCTTCAGAGTTCACTCAGGATTTGTCTGTGCGGGAGTTTGCGGAAAAACTGGCGCTGCATTTCAGCAGTAACGCCTATTTCTACACGCTCAAACCCTCGCGTTATGGCCGTAACGATATTGACGAATTTCTGTTTGAAGGGCGAAGAGGGTTCTGCGCTCACTATGCATCTGCCACCGCATTCGTTGCCAGAGCTGTCGGCATTCCTGCGCGGGTTGTTACCGGCTATCAGGGAGGCGAGTGGCATCCTGATGGTTACCTGACGGTCAGGCAATACGATGCCCACGCCTGGGTAGAGTTGTGGGATGGTGAGCGATGGCTGGTCTTTGACCCGACGGCCGCCGTGTCTCCACTCAGAATAGAGCACGGTCTGGAACGCGCGGTTGAAGAAGAGGGGACGTTTCTTACGGATCAGCCTCTGTCGCCACTGAGATTTCGCGGTATTGATTGGCTGAACCGGTTACGCCTGGAAATGGAGAGCCTGAACTATTACTGGAACCGCTGGGTATTGTCCTACGACGGGCGCCGGCAGAATGAGTTTCTGCGAAACTGGCTCGGGTTAAAAGACTTCGCTGAGGGGCTTTATGTCCTGGCGGGTTCAATTGCTGTTATGTTCGGTCTCGCCATGCTTGTGCTCTGGTGGCGCCAGCGTGAGGAAGCTGATCGCCCGCTGGTGTCTGCCTGGAAACTGTTACGTGAGCGGTGTGAGAGCCTTGGAGTAGAAGCGCCTGAGGGACTGGCGCTGGGGCAGCTGCTGGCTCTGATTGCTACCCGTCTGCCCGCGCTGCATTCTGAGGCCATGGAACTCCGTCATGCGGTAGACCAGACTCTCTATGCCGGGGCAGGGGATGAAAAACTACTTGCCCGTAAGCTCAGGCGGTTTGCGCTGCGGATCCGGCCAGGCGCAGAAGCAACCGCTGCCGGCAATATTAATAAACGGCCCATATGACTCTCCGGAAAGCAGAGTGGAGATCATATTTGTAAACAACTTGTCGTCCGACAGGCTGCATAAGGCGCCGAATCCATACGCTCCATAGTAAGCAAGATGATTGTCTGGTCCGAGAATGGCCAGCCCCGGACTCGCTGACAATGGAATAGTATCAGCGGGTAGTCGGATGACTTCAGCCCGGGGAGTTGCTTCCCGCGCCTTATTCAGCACCTCATCGGTAGTATCGGCGGGTGCGAGCATAATAAAACGCAGTTTGTCCTCAGGAATCTCACTCAGAATCCGGTTGATGTGACGTTGGCTGACATTGTTGCAGAGGCAGTCGGGATTCCACAGGTGATAAAGGGTGACCGCTTGCTGCTGCCCCATTGCAGTGGAGGGAGGATACCGCGTTGCGAAATCTTCGAAAGCGGCTTTAATCACCTTGCCGTTGCGCGAATCAGGATGATCTGTTGTGTCCGCAAATGGACGTGTCGCCTGCTGCTGGAACCACCATAATCCACCCAGAGAAGCCCCAATCCAGACAATAATCAGTAGTGAGACCAGGTAAACCCGTGTGTTTGAATGGGATTCGCTCTGCATTATTCCGGCGTCATAAATCAAAAAGAGTATGATAGCGACCTACGCCACGGATGTAAGCTCTCCAGCATGAAAGAAATAACTCCAGCATTGTTATCCAGTGCGGTCAGTGACTCCCCGGAGGGGCTGCTGTTGTTGGTGACATCTGCCCATTGCGCTCCATGTAAGGCAGTGAGGCAGCTCTATGACAATGAAAGCACCGGGTTGCTGAATCGTTGGGCGCTTTACACGCTGGCGGTGGAGGGTGCCCCTGAATGGGCCGGGCAGGAGGGGATACACAGTGCTCCCGTATCACGCTTCTACCTCAAAGGCTCTCTGGTCAGTGAGGTTCGGGGGCTTATCACACGCGACGCACTCAATACACTGTTGCGCCAACTCGACTCGGGGGAGCCAGCTGCGGGCGAATCCATCAGGCAGATGATGGAGATGGGCCGTTGGGATGATGCGCGGAACATGCTGGACTCTCTGAGTGACGAAGCGGCGAGGGCACCTGAATATCAGCGTCTGAAGGGGATGCTGAACCTGCATCTGCTGGAATGCCCCGAGGCTTTGTGTGACCTCCGCGACAGCTACCTCTCGGCTCTTTTGTCGGCAGATCTGGTGCGCGCCCAGACTCTGGTCGATGATGCTCTGAGTGAACTCCCGATGTCTGCAGACCTGTCTGGCAGACGACCATTTCTGATTACCCTGATTGATCTGTTCCCGGATCGCCGGATTGCTCACTTGTGGCGCAGGGCTTTGAAATCCAATTAATTATACCGTTATCTATTTTCAGATTTTACTTTGAAAAAGCCCCTTCAATTCCGACAAAGCGGCACTCACTCTGTCTATTTAGGCCTGTTGGGATAAGAGTGATTCTCAGTCAGAAATTGCCGTCTATTCTCATTCTTCAGGGATCTGCGCGTTAGGCGAAACCTGCCCTGGTTTTCGGATGTGGCGCATTTCAGTTGAGTATTCTCTAATTCCTGGAGGGGGAAATGTCGGGGTATCAGATGAGTGTCCGTCAGCGAATGGCGGTGGTAATGTCCATTATTTTTCTGACAGGTGTTCTCTTTCTTGTCGCCGACCTGTTCAGTTATCGCAGTCAGCTGATCACCGAGAAGCGTGAGCAGCTGAGTAATCTTGTGGAGTCTATGGCGACCCAGATGGCGTCATGGTCCTCCGCTGGTGGCTCGCGTGATGATTTTCTGCATGCTTTGTCTGAGACCCGCTATCAGGGGCAGGAGTACTATTTCGTTCTTGATACTGACCTCTATATGGTCATGCACCCCTTTAAACCCGAACTGAATGGCCAGTCGGTGTCAGGCTCTCAGGACCCCGACGGTTTATATCTGTTCAGAGAAATGAAGAAGGTGGCGGAGCAGGGGGCGACCGGCTTTGTCGATTATCAATGGCCTCGCCCCGGTATGAGTGACCCCGTTCCGAAAGTCTCGGCGGTAAGTGCTGTGCCCGGTACTGACCTGATTATCGGCACAGGGGTGTACCTTGATGATGTTGCCGCGGCGGTGATGGCCCGGGCCGGCCGAATGGCGGTCATTCTGGCAATCTGGCTCGGACTGATGGTCCTCTGCACTATGTATTTTGTGAATTCAGTTCATCGACCGATTAAGCGGCTGGAGCAGGCAATGGGACGCCTGGCTGAGGGTGATCTGTCGGTTGAATGTGTGGGGTCCAGTACGTTGGAGTTCGATCACCTGGCTTCTGAAATGAACAGCATGCGTGAAAAGATCGCGGCTCTTCTCGGCAGTATTCACCGGGATGGCGAAGAGTTAGACCATGCGGCCGGCGAGCTGGATCAGGCTGTTACTGTGGTTCGGGCAGGTTCAAAGTCGCAGTATGCTGAACTGGATCAGTTGTCTGTCGCAATGACAGAAATGGTTCAGACCAGCCAGGTGATGGCGCAAATCGCCAGGGAAGCTGCACAGAAAATGTCGGATGTGACAGAGTCAGCATCGTATGGCGAACAGTCGGTTGGCAGTGTACGTAACCGGGTTCACCGCGTTCTCGAACAACTGGAAAGTGCGGCGGTGTCTATTACTCAGATGAACGCTTCCGCAGAGCAGATTTCGAGCGTTGCGGAAGTTATCGCCAGTATTTCAGAGCAGACGAATCTGCTTGCTCTTAATGCTGCCATCGAAGCGGCACGCGCCGGTGAGTCTGGTCGTGGCTTTGCCGTCGTGGCGGATGAAGTGCGAACGCTCGCGCAGCGTACCGGGGTGGCTACCAATGAGATTAAAGAGGTGATCGATACGATTACTCAGGTCGCTTCGCAGTCGGTGATTGCCATGAAAACGAGCGCCGAAGAAACGAAGGGATGTGCGGAGGAAGTCGATACCGCGAAAACGCAATTGGCCGATATCTCTCAGCGCATGTCGGAGGTGAAGGATCTGAATCTGCAGGTTGCCGCCAGTGTGACGCAGCAGGAGCAGGTCGCCGGAGAAATGAATCAGAATCTGGCTGGCGTTGCTCAGTCTGCGGATGGAAATAAAACTGCCTCTGATCAGCTGCAATCGGTCAACGCACGGATGAATCAGCTGGCAGACGATCTGACCCGTCAGCTCAGTGTGTTCCGCGTGAGTCGCTAATCGAATCTGGTCGCAGGATTCCACTCCTGATAATGTTTTCTCCACGTTATCAGGAGTCGTTATGCGCAAGAATCAGTTAGGTAATACAGATATTCAGGTCAGTGAGCTGTGTCTGGGCACTATGACCTGGGGGGAGCAGAACAGCGAAGCCGAAGCTCATCGGCAGCTCGACATGGCCGTGGACGCCGGTATTAACTTTATCGATACCGCAGAAATGTACCCGGTGCCACCGAAAGCTGAAACTCAGGGGCGCACAGAATCCTGTCTTGGTAGCTGGCTGAGTGC
This sequence comes from uncultured Thalassolituus sp., assembly GCF_950066645.1. Classification (GTDB taxonomy): domain Bacteria; phylum Pseudomonadota; class Gammaproteobacteria; order Pseudomonadales; family Oceanobacteraceae; genus Thalassolituus. Next base: position 99,001 of record NZ_CATMFB010000004.1, read on the forward strand.
GGGTGGACGGCGGGATAAGCTGATCATCGCCACCAAAGTTACGGGTCCCGGTGACTGGATGACACATATCCGCAACGGCCCTGATCTCTCTGCCGGTCATATTGATCAGGCTCTGGCTGGAAGCCTCGAACGCCTCAGAACCGATTACATTGATCTCTACCAGCTGCACTGGCCATCCCGGCCGACTAACTTCTTCGGCCGACTTGGTTATGAACACGAGACAAGAGAGGGCGTACCTCTGGAGGAAACCCTGCTGGCACTCAACAAACATCTACAGGCCGGGACGATCAGACACTATGGGTTGTCCAACGAAACCGCCTGGGGAACGATGAAGGTGATAGCGCTGGCGGACCAGCTTGGAATGCCGCGCCCCGTCAGTATTCAGAATCCCTATAATCTGCTTAACCGGTCTTACGAAGTCGGGCTGGCTGAGGTGTCTCACAGAGAGCAATGTGGGCTTCTTGCCTACTCTCCACTCGCATTCGGTGTTCTCAGTGGCAAGTATTTGCAGAACCGCAGACCTGAGAAGGCGCGATTGACTCTGTTTTCGCGCTTCAGTCGATATACGGGTGACCTGGCAGAGCAGGCAACTGCCGCGTATGCCGGAATTGCAGAGTCGGCGGGTATCAGTCCGGCACAGCTGGCTCTCGCATTTGTGAATCAGAGATCCTTTGTCACCTCAAATATCATTGGAGCGACAACGGAAGCTCAGCTCCAGGAAAACCTCAGCTCCGTCGATGTCCGGCTAAGCAGTGATATTATGGAAGCCGTTGAGAAGGTTCATCGGGCAATTTCTAACCCGTGCCCTTGACGTAACACCGCAGAAAAAGAAAAGCCCCGCAGTGCGGGGCTCTTTCTATCAAGGTACTTCAGCGCGGATCAGTCTTTCACTTTCCAGCTGCTCAGCATCCGGGCAACAACTTTCGGTACCACGAACGTGTTGAGCATCAGCCACTGAAATGCTGACTTCGGTTTGGCGTACGCAGTCAGTTTCAGCATGTTGTTATAGATGCCCTCGTCGAACGGGAACCACCAGGCGTTATTCTTGCTCAGCCCAGGCAGTAGGTCCCAGTTGATGATCTTGGATTCGGCCACTTCTTTGAGGCCAAGAGCACCGTGGGTGCGGCCGATACCAGATTCTTTCGGGCCACCCCATTCGGTGTTGCAGATGCCGTGCGAATAAAGATGATCGTTTACGGTCACTGCGCCCGCCTCGAGGCGGCGGGCAACGCGTTCACCACGGGCGTTGTTGCGGGTCCACACAGATGCGGAAAGTCCATACTGTGACTGGTTCGCCAGCTCGATCGCTTCTTCTTCAGAAGACACTTTCACGATTGGCATCAGAGGACCGAAGATCTCTTCTTTGATGAATTCCATGTCAGCTGTGACGTCTGTCAGCAGAGTGGCCGGGAAGAAGTAGCCTTTCTGTTCGCCAACCGGTGTCGACTGCGCAGCGATGGTTGCACCGTTATCCAGCGCGGTCTGAAGTTCCTTTTCCAGTGTCTGGAACTGTTTCTCAGTGGTGACTGAGCCCAGGTCGGTATCGTAGCCGTTCACACCATGGCGCAGGGCGCGGGTTTTAGCGATGGCCATCGCGACGAATTCGTCGTAGACCTTTTCGTGGACATACACGCGCTTCACACCACCACAGGACTGACCGGCATTCTGATAAGCGGCCCACATGCCACCATTGACTGCACGTTCAATCGGCGCATCATCCAGAACAACCATGGCATCATTCCCACCCAGTTCAAGACTGCAGGGCACCAGGTATTCTGCACAGGACTTCATTACCTGTTTACCGGCGTAGGTAGAACCAGTGAAGAAGATCTTGTTTGCACCGTTAGACAACATGCCTTCCAGTACTTTCGACCCGGAACCAACAATGTGCGCGAACAGGCCGTCTGGCAGGCCAGATGATTTTACAACGCGCTCAATCGCTGCGCCGACCATAGGTGTCTGCGCTGCTACTTTCAGGACGACGGCATTACCCGCCATCAGGCCCATCACCAGCTCGCCGAAGGGAATGCTGAAAGGGTAGTTCCATGGGCTGATAATGCCGAGGGTGCCGATGGGTTGATAGATCCGCTTCGACCACTTGTTGAAAAATAACAGTGAAGGCGGAGGCAGCAGCTCGTCTTTGAGTACCTTAGGCGCGTTTTTAGCGTACCAGGTGCAGCTCATGATTGAGGGGATGATCTCAGTGTTCAGTGCATCAATCTTAAGTTTGCCGTTGTCCTGACTGATGATGTCTGCGAGTTCATCGGCATGATCACGAATGTAATCAGCCATTTTGAGGATGTAGCTGGCGCGTTCTTTGTAGGAAACCTGGGCCCAGGCCTTCTGTGCCTTGCGGGCGGCCTCAAAGATGCGTTCGAATTCGGCTTCAGTTGTCAGGGGCAGGCGACCAATTTCTTCCAGGGTCGCTGGGTTGGTGCTGACCTCGTATGCAACTTCAGTGTTGGCAACGTTCATGCTGAGTACCTGTTGTTATTTAGTGGAGCGTACCGCGTTAATTGCGCGACATGGTAACACAGGGCCTGCGGCAGGATAACGTGCTAATCGGCCAAGGCTGGCTCTGCTTTCAGGGGCGCTTTGCAGGAGGCCAGCGACAGAAACAGCCACTCACGCCGGTGTTAATCAGGCGACCGTTGAAAGTGCCATTGCGAATCGCTTCGATGATCTGAGGGAAATAGTCTGGCGACGGTTGGATGCAGGCCGGACCTGTGCCATAGGGGCCGAAGTACCGCAGTTGCCCCTGCTTGTCATAAATCGCCAGTGAAGGAGCTGAGACTGGATTCAACAGTGTCTCTCTGATGTCAGTGTCAGGATAACGGGCGCGTACCCAGCTGAAAGCAATGTCGCCAGCTCCCGCTGGAATAGCAATTCTGTGTGAAACATCCTGTTCTGCCTGGGTTATTAATGAATCGATGTGGCGGGCGCTTTGCTGGTTGCAGTCGCAATCGGGAAGATAAAAGTGGATGACCTCTATTTTACCGGTGCCATTGTCGAACGGGCTGTACAGACGAAGGATGGAGGTGTCCGCTGTGGCGTCTGCATGCTCCGGAATAAAAGGGATTGCGACGCGCCCGAAGTTAGACAGAAGACTGAAGACCATGCCCACAGAGACAACACAGACAACGACGATGAGAAGAAGTGCACGGGCATTACTCATGGCAGCTGCCACCCTGGGCACAGGTGTGCCGACGATAAAATGTCACTAATGCACTGCCAGGCGTTTGTCGCTAGTGAGGGTTCGGTGGCGGAAACTGTCATCTCTACTAATCTGTTATTTAGTTGTATGTCAGTTTAGCCGCTTTGTTGGCGCTGGCCTCTTTCAGTAGTCTCACCGGGCCATTTATGACGTCTTTTTTTGTTTTCACTGATGCGGTAGATGTCATTCATGGAGTGTATGACCCCGCCTTGGTCGCTGTGTCTTTCCTTATCGCGGTATTCTCCTCGGCAATGGCACTGCAGGTGACGGCACTTGCGACAGGGATTCGTCAGTCTGCACTCAAGCGGGCGATGCTGTTCAGTGGCAGTCTGGCACTGGGGTGTGGGATCTGGTCTATGCATTTCATCGGTATGCTGGCCTTCTCCATCGGGACCCGGGTGTCTTACGATCCGGTAGTTACCGCCATGTCTATGATCCCCAGCGTCGCTGCGTCCTGGGTTGCGCTGGATCTGATCGGGCGGAGAAGTGTCCGACGCTCACAGCTGATCGGCGGTGGTGTATTGGTTGGCGCTGGTATAGGCAGTATGCACTACACCGGTATGCTCGCCATGAAAATGGAAGCCACCCTGCGCTATGACCCACTGATGTTCCTGGGTTCCATCGTGGTTGCTGTGTTACTTGCGATGCTGGCTTTGTGGGTACGTTTCAGTCTGCGCCGTTATGATATTTCCGATACGCGCCGAACTTTTATTGCCTCCATGGTCATGGGGGCTGCCATATCCGGTATGCACTATATGGGCATGTCGGCCGCACGGTTTATCCCGCCGGAAGATTTTGTACCGCATGCAGATGATGGGCTGATCTCGTTGTTGATGACAGGGATTATTGTCGTCATCACCTTTGCTGTCACGGCATCCGTGATCGTGATTAATCTGCTGCTCAAATACCGTGACGCCCATCGGCGGGCGACTGTGAATGCTCAGCGTATGGTTGCCCTGATGGACACTGCCGTAGACGGCATCGTGATTATTAATGCCTCAGGCACGATTGTCAGTGTGAATTCAGCGATAGAAAACATGTTTGGTTACCCGGCTGCAGAGCTGATCGGCGAGCAGGCATTACGCCTGATGCCGGACAAGTTTGATGTCGGAGACAGGGATATTTCGCTGGCTGAGTATCTGTCATCCCGTCATTCAAAGTTTGTGGGTCAGGGGCACGACACTACGGTCGTACGTAAGGACGGTCAGGTGGTGCACGTCAGACTGGCAATTGGACATGCAGAACTGCCTGACGGTGATATGTTTATCGGTTTTCTGACGGATGTTTCAGAGCGGAAAGCCCTCGAAACTGCCTTGATCGAAGCTAAGGATAAAGCCGAAGCCGCCGCAGCAGCGCGCACAGCATTCCTGGCCAATATGAGTCACGAAATCCGTACTCCGATGAATGCCATTATCGGGTTCAGTGATCACCTGCTGGACTCAGAAATGTCTTCGGACCAGCGCAGGCATGTAAACACGATTCACTCTTCCGCGGTCTCTCTGCTTCACCTTCTTAACGATATTCTCGACAGTGCCAAGCTTGAGAAGGGCAAAGTGGGCCTGGAAAGTGTCGACTTCTCTCTGCCAGAAACACTGGATCTGGTGACGTCGACTCTCTGGGTGCAGGCGCGCAAGAAGGAGTTGTCTCTGGCGGTAAATCTGGACCCTGACCTGCCAGAGTTTTTTGTGGGTGATCCCAGTCGACTGGGGCAGGTGCTGACAAATCTGGTCGGCAATGCGATTAAATTCACTGAAAAAGGCGGGGTGACCACCAGCGTCTCCCAAACCTTTGATGGTCTTCTCAGATTTGAAGTGATGGATACCGGGATAGGTATCTCACCAGAACGTCTGCCGCTGATTTTCGATGCATTCACCCAGGAAGACGATTCGATCAGTCGTCGTTACGGTGGTACCGGTCTGGGGACGACAATCAGCCAGCAGCTGGTCGAGCTTATGGGGGGCGAGATCGGTGTGACCAGTGAGCCTGGGAAGGGCAGTTGTTTCTGGTTTACCCTGCCGCTTAAAGAGGGCAAGTTCACTGAATCGAAAAACCGCCATGACATACCTACACTTCCGCCGCTTAATGTGCTTGTGGCAGACGATATTCCACAGAATACCGATCTCCTGAAGGTACGTCTGGGTGCTACCGGGCATCAGGTCACTATCGCGACCAACGGACGGGAAGCGCTCGAAATCTACAAAACCCTCAAGCCAGATATTGTCCTGATGGATGTTCATATGCCTGAGATGGACGGCTTGTCAGCCTGCCGCGAAATTCGTGCCTGGGAAGAGCGGGAAGGAATGAACCCTTGTCCGGTGGTCGCCCTGACTGCCAGCGTGATGGAAGAGGATAAGCGCGATGCCGCCGCTGCAGGCATGCAGGGTTTCGCAACAAAACCAGTGGATTTCGCTCTGCTTGTCTCGGAAATGGCAAGAGTACTCAACATCCGGGTCAGTGCGCCGTCGCCAGTTGCTGATGAACATGTGACGGATGATCAGGTGCTGGATGTTGCGAAGGGACTGAAAATCTGGGGGCAGATGGGACTTTACGCGACTCAGTTACAGGACTTTATTCAGCGCTATGGTGACCTGCCTTCGCGTATGGGTGTGCTGCTTCAGTTAAACAACCTTCAGGAAGTTCAGCATCTCGCTCATGCCGTTAAAGGGGTGGCTGCGAATCTCGCCGTCAATCCGGTAAGGCACAGTTGTGGTGAGATTGAGCAGGCCTGCCGTCGGCAGGACGGCGACGCAGCAATGAAGGCTGCAGAGCAGCTACGTGACCGCTGGCCTATGATTATGAGTGTGTGCAAATCGCACGTTGGGCAGAACCGTGAGTCCGTATGTACGGAGTCCTCCGGAGATCTTCTTGGTCTGCTGAAAAAGCTGGCAGGCACCTTGTCGGATCATGATTACGACGATGACGTACTCGACCAGCTTCAGGCGTACACCGGTAAACACGGAAAAGAGGTGTTGGACATAGTGACGGCAGTGAATGATTTTGAATTCGATGATGCCGCTGGCAAGGTCAGTGCGTTGGTTTCTGTACTTGAAGTAACAACAGCGGAGGCCTGATATGGCATTGATTCTCTGTGTGGATGATGAGGTCAATAACCTGAAAGTGCTGAGGGTTGCATTGCAGGGAACTTATGACCTGTTGTTTGCCAAAAGCGGCAAAGAGGCACTTGCTCTTGCCAGTGAACGCCAGCCTGATCTGATTCTTCTTGATGTCATGATGCCAGAAATGGATGGTTTCGAAGTATGCCGGCGTCTGAAACAGGACGCTCAGCTGGCCGCTGTACCGGTGATCTTTGTGACCGCCTTACAGGACGAAGCTGATGAAGAAGTCGGGCTGGAATGTGGTGCCGTTGACTACATTACCAAACCCATCAGTACGGCCATCGTAAAAGCCCGCGTAAAAAATCATCTTTCTCTGGTCCGGGTGGACGAGCTTCAGCGTACCCGCTTAGAGATTATTCAACGTCTTGGTCGTGCTGCTGAGTACAAAGATAATGAAACTGGCCACCATGTCATGCGCATGAGTCATTATTCGCAATTGATCGCACAGGCTATGGGAAAAAACGAACGGTGGTGTGAAAAGTTGCTTCACGCCGCGCCGATGCACGACATCGGAAAAATTGGCATTCCTGATGCCATTATGCTGAAGCCGGGTAAGTTGACGGACGATGAGTTTGACGTGATGAAAACTCACCCCCGTATCGGTGCGGAAATTCTGGGCAACAGCACTGCAGAACTGATGGTGATGGCAAAGAACGTCGCCCTGTATCATCACGAAAAGTGGAACGGCAGTGGTTACCCTGAGCGTCTTTCAGGAAAAGACATTCCACTCGAAGCACGCATTGTCGCGCTTGCCGATGTATTTGATGCTTTGACCAGTGAGCGGCCATACAAGCGCGCCTGGTCGGTCGAAGAGGCCTGCGAATACATTCATGACAGCCGTGGTGAGCATTTCGACCCGGAGGTGGTAGAGGCCTTCGATCAGTGTCTTCCTGACATTCTGAAAATTAAAGAGCGTTGGCAGGAACCGGAAGAGTCAGAGTGACTCAAGATACCTGACGGCCCCCATTCCTGCGCGCTTCCCGGTAGCGAAGCAGGCGGTCAGGAGGTAGCCACCGGTTGGCGCCTCCCAATCCAGCATTTCGCCCGCGACAAATACTCCCGGCATCTTTGTCAGCATCAGATCACCGTTTATTTCGTCACGGTCAATGCCACCCGAACAGCTGATGGCTTCATCCATCGGGCGCGTCCCCGTCAGGGTCACCGGCATGTTCTTCAGCGCGCGGGTGACAGCGACTTTATCCGTGCGATCAAGATCGGGCAGGCATTCCCGCAACAGGGCGTTAGTGATGCCTGGCAGGCGGAATTTTTTGCGCAGCAGGTTGCTGAAGGTTTCCCCCTTGCGAGCGGCTTGCAAAGTACTCAGGACAGCCTCGCCATTGAGGTTGGGCAGCCAGTCGATATGCAGGTGTGGCCCAGATTTGTTCTGTAGCAGGAGATCGCGCAGAAGGGCACTGCAGGCGTAGACCAGGCTGCCTTCCAGTCCGTAGCTGCTGACAATACATTCGCCTGTCCGGCGGAAGGGAGTGCCATCTGCCCCTGTCACCGAAATTGCTACCTGCTTAAGTGGGGTGCCCCCGTGGTTGGCCTGAAGAAATTCACTCCAGTGCGCGGTGAACCCACAGTTACTTGGGCGTAATGGATTGACTGCAATCCCCCGTTGAATGAAGGCCTTTGTCCAGGCGCCATCCGAGCCCAGTTTGGACCAGCTCGCCCCGCCGAGTGCAAAGGCGGTTGCTTCTGCTTTCAGACACTGCTCACCGTCTGGTCCGGCGATAACCAGCTCGCCTTTGCTGTTCCATCCCTGCCAGCGATGACGGGGATGGAAGGTCACACCTGCGCGGGTCAGGCGGTGCTTCCAGGCGCGCAACAAGGGGGCGGCTTTCATTTCTTTCGGGAATACGCGGCCGGAGGTACCGACAAAGGTTTCAACGCCAAGGTCGTGAATCCAGCTTCTGAGCATATCCGGCGTGAAATCGTCGAGAATCGGGCGTAGCCAGTCACTGGCTTCGCGGTAGCGCAGCACAAAATCTGCGTAAGGCTCGGAATGAGTTATGTTCATCCCTCCGATGCCTGCCAGCAGAAACTTTCTCGCGACGCTGGGCATGGCATCGAAAATATCCGTTTTGATACCGGCCGAAGAGAGCTGTTCGGCCGCGATCAGGCCCGCAGGGCCACCGCCGATTACGATTGCGCGCATGGTGCCTCTTTCTCCCGGTGTATATGCAGCCGGCTTATTACCCTGAGGCGCCAGAGAAGAGCGGCAGCGGCAAAAGAGAGGCCGGCAATCAGGCCTATCCAGAAGCCGGCAGCGCCCATGGGACTGCTGTGTTCATAAGCAAGATACCAGCCTGAACCAAAGCCGATTACCCAGTACGCGAAAAAGGTAATCACCATGACGGCAAAAGTGTCTTCATAACCGCGCAGAGAGCCCGCCGTAGCAATCTGTATCGCATCGGAAATCTGAAACAGAGCCGCGTACATCAGCAATGCGGTGCCGATCGCCACAACTTCCGGGTCCGGGCTATAGAGGCCGGCAATAAACCCAGCACCAGAGAGAATCAGTGTCGCGTTGAACAATGCAAGTGCGAGGTTAAGGCCCACTCCCAGCCACGATGTGGTGGCCGCAGCGCGATTATCACCGCGCCCGAGGTGATAGCCGACACGGACGGTTAAAGCCATGCCCAGGCTGAGTGGCAACATAAAGGTGACTGACGATACGTTCAGGGCCACCTGGTGGCCGGCGACAACGACTGGCCCCAGGTCGGTCAGGAATAGCGCAATGACGGTGAACAGACTTACCTCGAAGAAGATCGCCACGCCAATCGGCAGGCCGACCTTCGCGAGGGTGTTAATCTCGCCAACGCGGCTTCTGCGCAGGCTACGCAACAATCTGAAGTTGGGCCCGCCGCGATGTTTTCTGGTATTCAGATACAGGGCCAGTGACATAAAAAGTACCACCAGACCACTGCCGATGCCGCAGCCGATACCACCAAGTTCGGGCAGACCGAACCAGCCGTAGATAAGCACCGCGTTGACTGGCACATTGAGAACCAGCCCCGCAATCATTATGCGGGTGACGTGCGTGGCGTCACCGAGCGCTTCTGCATAGAAGCGCAGTGCCAGAAAGATACCTGAGACTGGCATGGCCAGTGCGATGGCCAGCAGATAGCGGCTCGCAACGTAGGCGGTATGCTGATCGTCGACAAAGGTGGGTATTGCCAGGGCAATAGCGGCCGTTATGGCGCCAAATACACAGCCGGAGATCAGGCCCAGGCTCAGCCCAGAACCGAGCAGACGTTCCCGCGCTTCTGTCTGATGCTCGCCGCTGAGTCGCGCGACGGCAGGCGAGAGTGCCACGAGAATGCCCGCAAGAAACAACCATATCGGCGTCCATACGGCACTGCCGATGGCGACGGCCGCCAGATCCTGAGTGCTCACATAACCTGACATCAGGGTATCTATGGTGCCCATGCCTACCTGCGCCAGCTGGGTCGCTAGGATAGGTAAGGTAAGTCTGCCAATGGCTTTTGCTTCTTGAGCTTTGAACGACATGGAGTTAGTGTCTGCGCCGGAATGCTTGATAAAACACCGCGCATTCTGCCTGCAAGTGACTGAGAGAACCAGATAAATCCATGGCTTCATTAGCTGCCAAGACACAACAGACTGATGCGCCACTTAAGGTGGCGGACCTGATAAGGCTGTTTGATCACCTGTTTTTATCGACGGAAAATACTCGCCTGGTCGCGGGCGATTCGGAGCCCGAATATCTGCCTGCGGATGATAGCTGCAGTTATCATCGGATTCTCTTTGCTCATGGGTTTTACGAATCGGCACTTCATGAGATTTCACACTGGTGTATCGCCGGCGCGGAGCGCAGGCTGTTGCGGGATTTCGGCTACTGGTACGAGCCCGATGGCCGCTCGGAATCCAGACAGCGTGAGTTCGAGCAGGTCGAGGTGAAGCCTCAGGCGCTGGAATGGATACTTTCCGAAGCCTGTGGGCGACGGTTTCATATCAGCACCGATAATCTGGATGGCGATCCGTTGGCTGTCGAGGCTGGCAGAGCGCGCTTTCGTGACGCAGTCCACGCACAGGCACACATTTATCTGCAAAATGGCTTACCAGAGCGGGCTGAGATACTAAAAAGTGCGCTGTTAGATTATTATCAACGCCATAACGAATTTGGTGCACATCTGTTTGTGCCGGAAAGAATCTGAAACGGAGCAGGGTTTGTTAAAGAAACTGTTTAAGCGCGGGAAGCCGGAAACCAGCGCGCAGCCTAAGTCGGCCCCAGTGGCCAGAAACGCTCAACAACATGAGAAGAAGAAAGGCAACAAGTCCCGGAAACAGCCACAGGCCCATGCTGCTCCCCGACAGTCTCACAAAAACTCTGCCCCGAAAAAGGTACATCCTGCAGACACTCCCTGGTCGCTGAGCGAGTTTCAGGTTGAGGTAGCAGAAGGGAAAACCCGCTTTCATGATCTTCAATTGCCTGATTCAGTGATGCGCGGCATCCACGCTCTGGGCTTTCAGTATTGTTCGCCGATTCAGGCAGAGAGTCTTCCGGCCGCGCTGACCGGCAGGGACACCATCGGTCAGGCACAGACAGGGACAGGTAAGACTGCTGCCTTTCTGCTGACCATCATGAATCGCCTGCTGACGGCTTCGCCTGAAGAGCGCTTTGCGAGCGAGCCGCGTGCCCTGGTGGTTGCTCCAACGCGTGAACTGGCTCTGCAGATTGGTAAAGATGCCGTGGAGTTGGCGAAGTTTACTGACCTGAATGTGGTCACCGTCGTCGGCGGTATGAACTACGACTCGCAGCGCAAAATGTTGCGTGAACATGTTGTCGATATTCTGGTGGCAACACCGGGGCGTCTTATCGACTTCATGCGCAGTCAGGATGTCTTTCTGGATCAGGTTGAAGTACTGGTTCTGGACGAAGCCGACCGTATGCTGGATATGGGCTTTATCCCGGATGTTCGTCGTATCGTGCGTGCAACGCCTCCGAAAGAAGAACGGCAGACTCTGCTGTATTCGGCAACCTTCAATTACGATGTGCGTATTCTCATTGATCAGTGGACTCGTGATCCTCACAAGGTCGTTATTGAGCCAGAGCAGGTCACAACGGATCGGGTGGATCAGAAGCTCTATCTTGTCGCAGAAGCAGAAAAATACAATCTGCTCGATAAGGTGCTGAAAGAAGAGAAACCTGAACGCCTGATTATCTTCGCCAACCGACGTGACCTGACACGCAATCTGTGTGACAAGCTGAATAAGAATGGGCACGTGGCAGTACTGCTGTCGGGCGAGGTCAGTCAGGATAAGCGCATACGCACGCTGGAGCGTTTCCGTGAGGGCCGTGTAAACATCATGGTGGCGACCGATGTTGCTGGTCGGGGTATCCATGTAGATGGTGTCAGCCACGTCATAAATTACACGCTGCCGGATGATCCGGAAGATTATGTGCACCGTATCGGCCGGACCGGGCGTGCCGGCGCGAAAGGCGTTTCTATAAGTTTTGTTTCTGAAGATGATGCCTTTGTGCTTCCGGATCTTGAGAAATATCTGGGCACAAAACTGGAGTTAACACAGCCCTGAGTTTGCAATGCAGTTACTGATAAAAAAAATAAAATTTCACCTGACGCTGCTCGGTGTTGCCATCCTGCCGGCTTATGCCGGCAACGTCACCCCTCAGGACGCAGAGTTGTGGCTGAAAACCCATGACTCCGAATTGCTTGAGGGCAGTGATACTGATCATGTGATGTCGTATTACTTTTTTGGTACCAACGGGCATCGCACCCTGATCGGGTTAGAACGGGTACGTGGTGATGACTTTACTCAGCACTATTATCTGATGGTCTTCGACGATACGCGTCTGCTCGGCTATTACCCCGATATCGCAACTATGCCTCTGATGTTGTCAGAATCTGGTGTTCTGGAGTTTCCGCGTGGCTACGACGTGAGTGACACTATTCTGATTCAGCAGGATGAATTCCCACCGCTTTGTCTTGGTGAGTTTGGCTGTAGCAACTGGCGATGGCAGGCCGAGACAGAGGCTGATCAGTCTGACAGGTGACATCTGAGGCTGTGCTCCAGCCAGTCAGGGTCGTCTACCGGCAGGTCGTGTCCTGCGCTGTCGTGTGTGGTCAGAGGTTTACTCCAGGTGCGCGCAATGCGCTCTGTGCACCACGCCTTCACCAGTCGGTCCCCGCGGGCGTTATACAGCCACACTTTCTCGATAGGGGCATGAACCGGCCCTTTATAGCGGCTGGCTGCGATCAGTTGAACAAAGATATTCCGCCATTGCAGGGGGTGCGCCTGAGCAAACTCCAGCCACTGGCGTTTCTCGTCTTCGGTAATGACACGGTTGATGGTCATTCTGAAGATGGTTTTCTCCAACCGCTCCCGGTTACCCAGGCAGCTCAATAAACGCAGAAAAGAAGGGGCATCCATCCGTTGCCAGGGGAGTGACATGTTCGCCAGACTGGTGTTGATCATGTGCATGGCGCTGACTTCATCCGGGTACGTTCTGGCCCATTCAGTCGCGATCATGGCACCCATTGAAATGGCGATAAGAGTCACCGGGCCCTGGTGCTGATCTCTGACTTGCTGGCGGACCTGCAACATCATGTCGTGGATGGTCGTGGGGGTAATCTGGTGGCTCAGATAACCATTGCCCGGCAGCTCAGGCTCAATGACCCGGAAGTCGTCGTAAAACCGCTGTGGGAAGCCGTTCCAGTGGAAGCGGCTTCGTATCAGTCCACGCAGAAATACCAGTGTGCGCTGCTCGGGTGCCTTCATCTCAGGAGTGTTTACCAGAGGTTGAAGTAACGATGAACGCTGAATTGCATGATCGTACCTGCATCAAACTCGCTCCCCAGGTTTGTGCGATCAACGCTCAGACGGTAATCCCAGTGGTTGTATGAGCGGGCGACGCTGGTGCGGAAGTGCCAGTAATCGTCGGTGTTTTCGCCGCCAAAGTTGGTGTCCTCATCCGAACCTGATAACTGGTGGTTAGCGGTGTAGAGTTCGATGGAAAAACTACTGGTCTGAAAGGTCCAGGCCAGTTCAGTTGTGTTGAGATCGTACTCAGTGCCCATGTATCCGTCTGCCTTGCGGAATCCAGCCGTAAAGTTCCTTGCCCAGAGCAGTCGGACTGCCGCTTCGTTGTAGGCGCTGTAGTCCAGTTCGGCATCACCGTGAAAGGTGAAACGAGTCAGGCTCAGGTCGGCTGACCAGCGGCGGAATAACGGCAGATTAACCCCGCCATACACGTCCCATTCCGAGTGGATGCTGTCGTCTTTGTTGTGGTCGACATTGCTGCCCCAGGTTCCGAGGTACAAGCCGGAATTGTGGGTCGCAGTGATGCCGGCCTGCCACGCCGCTTTGCCCCGGGTCTGACTGATCCCGTCACGAACAAATTCAGATGTAGCGCCGATGTCGGCAGTGACACCTGCAATGGCGGTTGTGGCTGAAAACAGGGCTGGCAGGATAAACAGAGCGGAACGCTTAGCTGACATGAGATACCGGATTAGCTGTGATACAAACGCAGGCAAGTGTAACGGAAGCAGAACCACCTTTATACGGTTGTTGTAATATTTCCGCTGTACCCCGGGTACCAGCGCTGCAACGCTGCGTTCATCGCGAGCGTCTTATCTGCGGCGCCCTGTGGAGCCCACTGTGGCATTGTCCTGGCGGCTGACATCAGGAAATCAAAGAGAATCAGGTGACGCCGGAGAATTCTCTGATGCCGGTGAGGAAGAATCGGGTTAAAAAGACTGTGGTAACGGAACAGGTGCCGCGGATTTTTCTTTACCCATAGCCAGGACCCCATTTCCAACGTCATCGGAATAAAACACCCGTCAGGCTGTTCGGCCGTGTAGCTGTCGTAGAGGTGATCCCACAGGTCGCCACTGGTAGTGTAGCTATGTGCCTGGGGCTCAAAAAGGTAGAGGTCGTGATGCGGATAGCTGTGCTCAAACAGCTCGGTCAGTGTATGAGCTGCACCGATGCCAGGCCATGGGTTCGTGCTTTTTGCGTAAGGGAACCACAGGCGGTCGCGGGTTCCGAAGCCGCTGTGGCAGTCGATGCTGATACAGAACTTCTGGTCTTTCAGGGCGTGGTGCACGGCATCGCAGAGCGCGCGGCTTTCGGTCTGCATCGGAGCCCCTGCAGGCCCCCGGTACCATGGCAGTGAGCGACTGATTCTGTGGCCGCCCACCAGCCAGGGGGTATTCCCTTCGGCTTCGACCGGCGCATTGCGCATCAGGTCGACACCGTTCAGGTTAGAGCGGCTGTTTTCGGCCATGCCGCCTGGATTAACGATCGGGATCATCAGAAGCCGGATGTTTTCCAGCTGCTCTTTTACCACCGGGTCCCAATGCAGGCGGCGGATAAGACTTTTCATAAAAGAAAGTATGACCTGAGTGCCGATGCGTTCGACGCCATGAACGCCGCCGACAACAGCAAGGACTGGCGCGTCAGGTTTTACGCTACCCATTTCAATGACATAAAAAGGCAGATGTTCGCCTTGTCGCTGTATGTGCGCCGGAACCCGGATGCGCATGTGTTGCTTGCCTTCACTGATCAGGTTTTCCAGCTCGGTCAGTTCCGGGAGGGCTGTTTTCAGACGGGAAATACGTTGAATCACAGTAGGTGGGACCTTATGCTCGGGGCCAGAGAATGACAGACCCATTATTAACAGAGTAAACCCTGCATGAGAAGTTTCCAGCCGTCCCCCTCAACGATGCCCGAACAGTTGCGCATCCGGCGCTGGCTGCAGACGCTCTGGCCTTTTCTGCTTGAATATCGTGGGCGGGTGGCAGCAGCAATGGTCTGCCTTCTGGTTGCCAAACTCGCCAGTGTCGGTATGCCGTTTCTGCTTAAGCACCAGATCGATCACCTCGATCAGACAGGCGTCCTGAGTGCCGACTGGTGGGTCGGGTTTCCTCTGGCATTGTTGCTCGCCTATGGACTGGTAAGATTTCTGACCGTATTTGCAGGCGAGGTGCGTGATCTTCTGTTCGGGCGGGTCACTGAGCGTGTGATGAGGCGGATGTCTCTCACCTTGTTCCGCCATCTACACAGCCTGAGTCTGGCCTTTCATCTGAACCGGCAGACAGGCGCGCTGCAGCGGGATATTGAGCGGGGCACCAATGGCATCAGTTTTCTGATGCGGTTTCTGATTTTTAATATTGTTCCGACGCTCCTTGAGCTCGTGTTGGTGATCGGTCTGCTGCTGGCGAACTACCCACCTGTTTTTGCGCTTATTACTGCACTGGCTGTCGTCCTGTATGTGGCGTATTCCATAAAGGTGACAGAGTGGCGAACCCGCTATGTCCGCGAAGCCAATCAGATGGACTCGAGCACACATGCCCGTGCGCTGGACAGCCTCCTCAATTACGAAACCGTGAAGTTCTTTACGGCAGAAGAGCGCGAAGCCGCTGCCTATGACGAGTCGCTTGCACGTTGGGAGACTGCACGCCGGATGAACCGGTTGTCCTTGTTTACGCTGAACAGCGGGCAGGCGTTAATTATTTCTGTGGCGATGGCGGCCATGCTGATGTCGGCCGCGCACTATGTGTTAGCGGGGGAGATGACGCTTGGGGATTTTGCTCTGGTGAACGCGTTTATGTTTCAGCTTTTCCTGCCGCTGAACTTTCTCGGATTTATCTATCGCGAGATTAAAGCGTCGGTAGCGAATATAGAGCGGATGTTTGAGCTTCTCGATGAGGAACCTGCAGTCGCTGATGATGGCAGAAAGACACTTGAAGTACGCGATGGCTGGGTGCAGTTCAGAGACGTATCGTTCGATTATGGCAACGGCCGGCCAATCCTGAGTCACCTGAATCTGACGCTTGAGGCGGGGCGTACGCTGGCGCTCGTTGGCGGCAGTGGCGCGGGTAAATCGACCATTACACGGTTGCTTTTCCGCTTTTATGATCCGGTCTCTGGCTCGGTTGAAATTGACGGGCAGACCCTGACCGATGTTACGCAGACCTCATTGAGAGAACACATAGGCATCGTACCTCAGGATACAGTGCTGTTTAACGATACCCTCAGGAGCAACCTGCTGTATGCCCGGCCCGACGCAACGGACGACGAACTGGCCGACGTCGTGCGTATGGCCAGCCTTGAGCGCCTGATCAGTCTGTGCCCGGATGGGCTTGAAACCGTTGTGGGTGAGAGGGGACTCAAGCTTTCAGGAGGGGAGAAGCAGCGTATCGCTATTGCGCGGATGCTGCTTAAACGACCTTCTGTGATGGTATTTGATGAGGCAACCTCCTCGCTCGATTCCGAAACGGAGCGGGCGATTATGGCGGAAATTCGGCGGGTGTCCTCAGGGCATACCTCGCTGATCATTGCCCATCGCCTGTCGACGATTGTTGATGCGGATGATATTGCCGTCATGGAGAACGGACAGATTGTCGAGCGCGGGACACATAGTGTTCTTCTGGCGCAGAAGGGTCGCTACGCTCAATTGTGGGCGGCTCAACACTCAGGAGAGCAAGATGCACCTGCTGATCATTGATGCGATGAATCTCATCCGGCGTGTATATGCGGCGGTTGAGGGGAACGAGTTGGCCGCCGAGGCGACCATGACACGTTCGCTGGCGATAATTCATGGTGCGGCCAGCCGCTCGGAAGCCACTCACTGGGTGATGGTGTTTGAGGATCATCATCCGACGTGGCGCCACGAACTCTGGTCAGAGTACAAAGCAGGGCGCTCGCCTATGCCTGAGGCACTGGAACATATCCTCGGGGACATCCGTAAGTATCTTGAGATGAACGGTGTACACACGTTTAACCTCTCGGGGTGGGAGGCCGATGACATAGCGGCGACACTCGCGGTCAAAGCCGGTGCCGCTGGGTTGGCTGTCACCCTGTTGTCGACCGACAAAGGTTTCTGCCAGCTGGTGAATTCATCAACCAGGGTGCTGAACCATTTCGACCGCCTGTGGTGGGATGAAGAACAGGTCAGGGAACGTTGGGGCTTTGAGCCTGCCAGGTTGCCGGATTTCTGGGCCCTGACGGGGGATCAGACCAATCACCTGCCCGGTGTTGCTGGTATCGGAGCAAAGGGTGCGGGGCAGGTGCTTGATTCATGCCAGACTCTCGACAGGGCTCTGGCCTGGCCTGATCTCGCGCCTGAACGCTACCGTAAGGCGCTGAAGGAAGGCTGGCAAAGTGCATTGATTACCCGCGAACTTGCCCGGTTGAGAACGGATGTTCCTCTGGGGATCAGTCTGTCTGCGTTGAGAGCCTCGCGCTGATTGGATAAACTCCGCCAACATTTTACTTCTCTGGAGGCAGGCTTTGTCCGTCGAAATTCGTGTGCGGGGTTATCACCTCGACGTCTATCAGCATGTAAACAACGGACGTTATCTTGAGTTTCTTGAAGAAGCACGCTGGGATTTTATGTCCCGATCAGGGTTTGGCGACTCGTTGGATAAGGCTGGCGTCGCGCTGGTGATTGTGAATATCAATGTAAATTACCGGCGCCCGGCGGTGATGGGCGATGTCCTGAATGTGACTGCACGCATCAGCCATATAGGCAACAAAAGTGCTCGCTTTGAACAGTTGGTCACACTGAAAAATGACGATGGTGCCGAGGTCGTGGTTGTCGATGCTGACGTTACCTTCTGTGTCATGGATCGTGAGACTGAAAAGGCATTGCCGATTGAAGGACGTATACGGGATATCCTGGCGTCTGGAATGGAGAGCTGACCGTGGCATCAATGAAAGAAGTACTTGAGGAAATAAACACGTTTCTTCTCTGTGAAACACCAGAAGCCTGGATTGGCGCTGCGCTTGAACAGCAGGATGTCCTTCTGATTGATCACGCAAACTGCGAAAAGAAGGCCGCCTCAACCGCCATGAATCTTCTATATCGCTATATTGACCGGGATGACCTGCTGAAAAAAATGAGTCAGCTGGCACGTGAAGAATTGCTCCACTTCGAGCAGGTGGTCAACATCATGAAGGAGAGGGGCGTAACCTATCGCCATATTTCTTCATCGCGATATGCGTCCGGCCTTCGTGAGCATGTGCGCAAAGGCGGTATGGAAGAACTTACGGATGTTCTGATCATTGGTGCACTCATTGAGGCACGTAGCTGCGAACGCTTTGCCATGCTTGCGCCTCATCTGGATGACGTGCTGGCAAAATTCTATCGGTCGCTACTACGGTCAGAGGGGCGCCATTATCAGGATTACCTGACCCTGGCCCGTCAATACGCCGACGAGGACATTCAGTGGCGCATAGATGAGTTGCGTCAGGCGGAGAAAGAACTAATTCAGACTCCGGACCCTGAATTCCGCTTCCATAGTGGAATCCCTGCCTGAGTTACTGCTGACAGGCGCGGATGATCTTAGTGCAGACATCCGTTTCTGTCTGGTAGGTTGCCATGTCAATGGCGCCGGCTTTCAGATCCCGGGCAGCTTGCGCCAGCCTGGCTTCTGCGTCTTTGAGGTCAGTGAAGATACGGTTTGCTTCCAGGGCTTTGAGAGTGGCAGCAGCAGTCATGGTCGTTCTCCTTTCTTGTTAATGCTTCAAAACTAGACCTACCGCTATGACTGCGCCATAACTACAGGTTCCGGAAGTCTGCAAATTTGACAAAATCTTTTCGTAGTTGGAACAAAATGAACAATTCCTCAGAAATGACGCAGAAAGATCTGAAACTTCCGTTAGAGCAGTGGCAGGATGCGACGCTTGGCGGGTACGACTGTGTTCAGGGTGCAGGGGAAATACATCTGCTACATGGAAACGGCTTCTGTGCCCGTACTCTGGAGCCTTTTGCTGCCTCACTTGATTCTGACGCCCGGTGGTTGCTTACCGATATCCCCGGCCAGGGCATTTCCCTGCGCCCGGGAGCTGCAGAGCCTGACTGGAATCAGATGGCAGAAGACATTGCCAGCAGCATACGTCAACGGGCATCGGGCCCGGTGACAGGTATCGGCCATTCTATGGGCGGGGTTCTGACTCTGATGGCTGCAGCCCGGCACCCTGACGTCTTTTCCCGGATCGTTCTGCTCGACCCCGTATTGTTCCCGCCGGATATCATTGCGGTGCAGGCATTGTTGCGCCGTTCGGGGTTATGGCGCAGAACAGCGCTGGTCAGAAAAGTATCTTCCCGCCGCTCGGTCTGGCCGGGCGCCGAAGCGCTTGCAGAAGATCTGCGCCGTAAGGCGCTTTATCGTGACTGGCATTCGCAGGCGCTGGAGGCGTTCGTCCGTTATGGCGCCGTCGCAGATGAGGAGGGTAGGGTTCGGCTTCGCTGCGCTCCGGAGTGGGAGGCCGCTATTTTTGGCTCATATCCCAGGAAGTTATGGCGTTCTGTGGCCGGAGTGTCTTGTCCAGTGGATATTCTGGTTGCTTCACGGTCCTATGGTTTTATCCCGCGTGCTGTGCGGAAGGCTAAGGCACTCAATTCAAATGTTAAGGTGCATGAGGTATCAGGGACGCACTGTTTTCCTATGGAAAATCCAGAGCAGGCTGCGCAGTTAGTCCGGCGGATAATTTCGTAGCCGTGCAGTCTCAAAACGGAGGCACTTCAAAACCTTTGTCAAAGGCTGCAGTCTGGGCTATTGTGGCTTTACCCCTAGTGTTGAAGCGAGTTTTAAGTAGGACCCTATGAACATGGAGATTCAGGCAGCCCTCGATGTTGCCGATGAGACCGATTCATTTCTTCAGATTACCGATGTTATTTACGACAAAGAATCTGAAGTCGGATACGACGAACTGAATGAAGCGGAGAAAACGGTTTTCTGTATTGATCAGTTGTTGAGAGAAATGGAAAACGGCGGTTTCGTTCAGTTTATTCACCACGAAGCAGGCGCGCGGGCGCAGGACACTCACGAAGCACTCGAGCGGATTCGCGCCAAAGCTTCTGCTGATGTGTTGTCGGGCATTATCGCGTTCTTTGACGACGGTCAGGTCCCGGTTGATGAAGATGACCGGATTGCGGCGTTTGATCTCATAGAGAGCGAGCATGCTGATGATATTGCTTCGATGGATGATCGTTTTTACGATTCAGGTGAGAACCTGGTGGAAATGACATTGAGATTTGTTCAGAAAAATCTCAAAGACTTCCGCTGAGTCCGGGCCCGGATGGATAGATCCGGGCCTTTATTCGTTGTAGCAGCGCAACAGGGCTTGTAAAAGCACCCCTCTTTCCTGACACTGTCAGTTAATGGATTGTTAAGGATGTTTTTATGATCAGAGTCACCTGGGCGCTGCTGCTATCTGCCTTTCTGTCACTCCCGTCTTATGCGCTGAAAGCGTATGACCTGAAAATTCCCGACGATCTGAATTTCGCTGAACAGCCGCTGGTACTCAATGGTGCCGGAATGCGGACTAAATTCTTTCACGATATCTACGTTGCGGTTCTCTACCTGCCCGAACCTTCATCCGACGCCGAAGGTATCATTGCAGCGGATGCTCCTCTGAATATCCGCATTTACATTGTGTCTGATCTGATTACCGGAGAACGCTTTGCAGAATCTGCAATGGATGGCTTTGTCCGTTCAACTCACGGCAATCTTGAGCCCATCCGGAGTGAAGTTGATGCTATGATAGCGACATTCCGGAACGCGCTGAAAAATGGCGATGTTTTTGACCTGGTTTATCTGCCCGAAGAAGGAGTTCGCATTTATCGTAATGGGGAGCAGCTGGAACTTGTTCCAGGGCTTGCGTTCAAACAGGCAATGACAGGCATCTGGTTATCTGATGATCCGGTGCAGACGCGCCTTCGCGATAAAATGCTGGGTAACTGACCCGACAAACTCCATAAAGGTTGGGCAAAGGATTGCTTAAATGACCGACACTGAAATGCAGGCTGTAAAAAGCGAGCTTCTGCCTGACCGGATTCCGGTTCTCGTAGTTGATGACGATCAGTCAGTTCTCGATGTTACCCGCCTTGTTCTCTCCCGTTATCGTTTTGATGGACATTCCGTCGAGTGCATTACCTGTAATGCCGCGTCCGAGGCCCGGGCTCTGTTGCAGCAGCGCAATGATATTGCGGTGATTCTCCTTGATGTGGTGATGGAACGCGATGATGCCGGTCTTGCTCTGGTTGAGTTCATCCGTAATACGCTGGGGGATCGTCGTCTGCGGATTATTCTGCGCACAGGGCAGGCAGGCTTTGCGCCCGAATATCGTGTCGTTCAGAACTACGATATCAATGATTATCTGGCCAAAACTGAGTCGACTCAGGAGCGCCTGTTTGTGTCTCTGACCACCGCGCTGCGAGGCTATCGTGACATTATGATGGCCGATTTTCATGCACGTCGGGCAAAGGAGGCGGAGCAGGAGCGCGAAGTGGCGGCCCGCGCGCTTGAGGCAAAAACCCAGTTTATCGCGCATATGAGCCATGAAATCCGTAATCCATTGACGGGCGTTCTGGGGATTGTCGATCTGCTCGAAATTCAGGATGACCCACAGGCCATAAAGCCTTTGCTGCGCGATCTTAACTACACAGTGCAGACTCTGCTGGGTGTGGTGGATGATGTCCTTGATGTCGCAAAAATTGAAGCGGGTAAACTCCGGCTATACCCTCAGGTGTTTAATGTCCGCAACTGGCTCGAACGGGCGGCGGCAATATTCTCGGCAAACCTGCAGCGGAAGGATATACGTTTCAGTGCGGAGGTGGCTGAGAGTGTGCCTGAACACCTCCTTGGCGATGCCAGCCGGATGCAACAGATACTGGTTAACTTTCTCAGCAATGCCTGCAAATTCACGCCAAGGGGAGGCCGGGTCTCCGTGCGCCTTACTGGTGAGGTGAGGCATCACAGATATGATCTCTGTCTGACAGTGCGGGACACGGGTATCGGGATTGAAGCCTCACGCTTGCAGGAAGTATTTAAACCTTTTGAGCAGGCCAGTGATTCCACGTCCAGTGAATTCGGTGGTACGGGTCTCGGTTTAAGTCTTTGTCGCAATCTCGCAGAGCTGATGGGTGGAGACGTCGGTGTGATGAGTTCACCCGCCAGCGGGTCGACTTTCTGGCTTGAGGTTCCCCTGGATCTCGTCGGTGAGGGGTACGCTCCTGAAGAATCCACGACGACGTCAGCGCTGAATGTCGTTGTCTGTGAAGATGATGCGATGAATCAGAAACTGTTGGCTGTTCTGTTGCGTAAGCGGGGGATGGCAGTCAGTGTATTTGAGAACGGTCAGGATATGCTGGACAGCGAAGCCTGGAAGAGCGCAGATATCTTTCTGATGGATTGCCATATGCCTGTTCTCAATGGCATGCAGACTACGCGGGAACTAAGAGCGCTGGGGTGTCGGCGGCCGATTCTCGCGCTCACTGCCGGAGTGTCTGATTCCGAGCGTCAGCAGTGTCTGGATGCGGGGATGGATTCCGTCATTGCGAAACCGGTCGACTTTAAGCTGCTGCATGAGCAGTTGCTCGCTCATAGCCGCCAAGGACGCCACCCGGTAAGGGTGGGAAGTTAGCAACGATTGTAAGGCCCCCCATGAATGAGGGGCGTGCCTGCCTCAGTCTTTTTTGCCCAGATCAGCGATGCTTTGCAGGCGCTTGATGATGTCTCCGTTCACTGTCCCTTCCGGGAAGTTTCCTTCGTTATCTGCAATGCCGGGTTCTCGGTTGAGCAGCAAATGCATCGCTTCATCTACGTGTCTTACGCAATAAACGTGGAATTTACCCGCCTCAATTGCGCGCACTACCTCATCGTTTAATACCAGATTGCGCTGGTTGGAGTGTGGGATAATCACACCTTGACTGCCGGTCAGGCCTCTGGCCTCGCAGAGCCGGAAGAACCCTTCAATTTTTTCGTTTACGCCGCCAATGGCCTGTGCTTCGCCATACTGGTTAACCGAGCCGGTGATGGCGAAGCTTTGATCGATGGGTGAGTGAGTCAGTGCCGATATCAGGCAGATGAGTTCTGCCATGGAGGCGCTGTCGCCATCAACGTAACCGTATGATTGCTCCATCGCGATGTGTGCGGAAATCGCCAGCGGAAATTTCTGTGCATATCGGTTGCCCAGGAAACCGCTGATGATCATTACGCCTTTGGAGTGGATCGCCTGGCCAAGCGCTACTTCACGCTCAATGTCGACGACGCCTTTCGAGCCGGGATATACCGACGCTGTGATGCGCGCGGGAGAGCCAAAACTGGTATCGCCGAGTGACATAACCGTCAGGCCGTTGATTTTGCCGATGGCGGTGCCTGAAGTTTCCAGAAGAACGGTACCTTCCAGCATCTGCTCGAACAGCTTGTCGTAAACCCGTCCGGTGCGTTCCTGTTTTGCGTTCAGCGCCCGGTCAATGTGAGTGCGGGTGATGACTTCGTCCTGTGCGAGTTTGCGGATAAAGTCTGCTTCTGCAAGCAGGTCGAACTGGTCGCCAATACAGGCGCTGAGTACGTCCTGCTGCTCTGCAAGCCGGGCACTGTGCTGAACCATGCGGGCAACGGCATCACGATCGAGATCGCTGTATCCCTGTTCTGTGACGCGGCTTTTCAGAAGCTGTGCATAGGCATCAAGGTGCGCTTCGTTAAGTGGGATGTCGTTGTCAAAATCCACGACGGAGCGGAACAGGCGGCGGAAATCGTCGTCATATTGCTGCAGCAGATAATAAACATTGCGTGAACCGATAAGGACGAGCTTGAATTCCAGTGGGATGACCGCTGGCACCAGCGAGGTGGTATTGAACAGGCCAATTTCGGAGTAGGGCGATTCCATTTTCAGCTCGTGCGACTGCAGCGCGCGCTTGAGCGCTTCCCACACCATAGGCTCGGACAGCACTTTCTCCGCATCCAGGATGAGATAGCCGCCGTTGGCACGGTGCAGGGCGCCCGGTGCAATGCGATGGTAGTTTGTCACCAGTGCGCCCTGATCGCTGACGTATTCAATGCGACCGAACAGGTTGGCATAGCTGGGGTGTGGCTCATAGACAACAGGAGCACCACTGTCCGGGTTGTGGTGTGTCGCAATGTTGGGCAGAAGGGCATCCTCAAGACTGCTGCGTTTGGCGAACTCTTCACGCAGATCCATCAGGCGCTCTTCAACCAGTTCTTCAAGTACCAGGGATGGCAAGTATTCTTCCATCTCATCAAGGTATTCGATTACCGGTTGGTGGTCGCTGAAGCTCTCGCGGATGGACTGAAGCAGAGGGGTGATGGCTTCTCTGATGGTCTCGCGGTTCAGGTTGCGCAGGTCGTTGCTGCTTTCCCGCTTCCATTGCGGAAGCTCAGACAGGTGCTCGCTCAGCATCTGCTCCAGCTCACCAATGTCATTATGGAACGTGTCCCGTTCCTCTTCGCTGAGTTGCGCAAATTCAGTTTCATCCAGTGCCTTGCCGTCTCGCATTGGGGTGAAGCTGATGGCGCTTGAGTCGCGATATACAGCGACGCCGCGCTTGTGAGCTTCGCGCTCAACGGCCTCAATGGCTTTGTCATAGCGGCGATTGAACACGTAATCGATGGCCGATTTTTTCTGTTGGTAGGCCGGGTGTTCAAGTGCTGCCGGAAAGGTGGCGAGTAACTGGTCTATCAGTTCATTGACGAGGCGCCGGAACAGGCTGGCTTCGTCCGGGTGTAATGACAGGGCGCGTGGTTCGCGGGGGTTCTTGAAGTTGTTGACGTAACACCAGATATCAGGGGTTGCCTGACGCTTGGCTTCACTCTTCAGGTAATCCTGTACGTAAGATGATCGCCCCGTGCCAGTTTCGCCCATGACGAAAATGTTGTAGCCCGGGCGTTCCATGGCAACCCCGAACTGAATGGCATTGACGGCCCGCTCCTGGCCCAGTACCCCCTGGAAGGGTTCGAGGTCAGCGGTTGTGTTGAACTTAAGTGAATCGTTGGAAATTGTCTGTGTCGCGAGACTGTGCGGAATCGATGTCGGTTTTTGTGTCATTTCACTGGAACAAATCAGAAAGAATATTCCAACAGTATTGCGCCGGACCTCTTAAGGCAAGTCGTGAGGTTGCTTTTGCTGCCGTGCTTGGGATAATTGCGCCATTCAGTTGCAGGTTTATTGCCTGTGTGTACCAGGCAGTTAAATCAGGCGGAGTGGTGGATGTCTGTCCAGCCCGAAGATCGTACCACGATAGATATGTTTTCCCCGTCGCGGCCCGGGCGCCCGCGCAGCAATCCTTATGACCGTACTCAGCAATGCCGGTTTAATAAACGCAGTCAGCGGGTTCGTGACAAGCATGCGGGGTTGCACCGTCTTGAAGTCAAATTGCCGGCCGACGTGATTGAGCGCCTCGATGAGGTTGCTGAAGACCTTGGGTTGTCCCGCGCTGAAGTGATAAACCAGGCGTTGCAGCAATGGCTTCACCTTTAACTTCTTGATTTTAAAATCAGTTTTGGCTAATGTAGCGGCCTCCTGAGGTTCCTCAGGACGTTATGGTGGCCCTTGCCGGTCCCCTCGCAACGATACACCGCGAACCCCGCCAGGTCCGGAAGGAAGCAACGGTAGTGGTCGACTCGTGTGCCGGGGTGTGGCTGGTAGGGGTCATCTCCAGATAGTCACTGACTTTCCCTTCACTAACAGTTATTATGCTCCCCAGATTTAACTTCCGGGGTGGCCCTAAATTCATGAGTTATCAGGTACTTGCGCGCAAATGGCGTCCGCGTTTCTTCGATGAAATGGTCGGCCAGGAGCATGTACTCAGGGCCCTCATTAACGCGCTTAATGAAGAGCGCCTGCACCACGCCTACCTGTTTACCGGTACCCGGGGTGTCGGTAAAACCACCATTGCACGTATTTTAGCCAAGTGCCTGAATTGTGAGCAGGGCGTCAGTGCACGTCCTTGCGGTGAATGCACATCCTGCCGGGAAATCGCAGAAGGCCGCTTTGTTGATCTGATTGAGGTGGATGCCGCCTCCAGAACGCGTGTGGAAGATACGCGTGAGCTGCTCGACAACGTCCAGTACGCACCGACGCGCGGTCGCTTCAAGGTCTACCTGATAGACGAAGTGCACATGCTCTCGACCCACAGTTTCAATGCATTGCTGAAAACGCTTGAAGAGCCGCCTGCGCATGTGAAGTTTTTGCTGGCGACCACTGATCCACAGAAACTCCCTGTGACGATTCTGTCCCGCTGTCTGCAGTTCAGTCTGAAAAATATGACGCCGGAGCGGATAGTCGAGTATCTCGCCAAAGTGCTGGATGCCGAGACAATACAGTACGAAGAGCCGGCACTCTGGTCTCTGGGGCGGGCAGCGCAGGGCAGTATGCGTGATGCGCTCAGTCTGACCGATCAGGCTATTGCCTACGGTGAAGGTCATGTAGGTGAGAGTCAGGTCAATGCCATGCTTGGCACCATGGATCGGGGCCGGTTGTTCAGATTGGCCGAGCTCATGGCTCAGGCCGATGCTGGACGGGTTATGCAGGAAGTTGCAGAGATGGCAGAGCATGCTCCGGATTTTGATGAGGTGCTTCAGGGGATGCTCCATATCTGGCATCGGGCAGCTCTGGCCCAGGTCGTACCCGACGCCATTGAAAATTCAGAAGGTGATCGTGATGCCATTCTGAAACTGTCAATGGCAATGCCTGCAGAAGACCTTCAGTTGTATTACCAGATTTCGTTGCAGGGCCGCAAAGATCTTGCTCTGGCGCCAGACCCGCGCCAGGGTTTTGAAATGGTACTCTTGAGAATGCTGGCGTTCCGTCCGGCTCCTGAGCAGGTGCCTGAACTGGATCTTGAGAGTGCACTGCAAAAAAAAAAGCCTCTGAGCCCGCCGACTGACGTTTCCGTAACAGATCCTTCTACGCCTGCAGAACCGACGGTTTCCACTGCTGAGACAACGTCTCCTGACGCTGCTGCCTCTTATCAGGAGGCTGCCGTGGAGGTCGTCGAGGATGTTCCTTCTGATACAGCTCTGTCGATTGATGAGAAGACCGAGCCGGAGCCCGTGACTCAACTGGCGTCATTGATGGATTCGCCGGTGGCTGATGAGGTAGTAACTGACCCGGTCAGTGAGCCGGTAAGCGTAACTTCGGCTCCAGAGATTGCTGTTGAGGCGCCAGAAGCCGCGCCCGGTCAGTCGGATGAATTACCAGCGCTGGCACCTCATACCTGGTGGCAGTGGGTAGAGCACCTGCCGCTTGCAGGTCTGCCGATGGCGATTGCGAAAAACTCAGCATTGATCACTCTTGACGGAGGGGTTGCTGTATTCGACGTCGACCCCGCTCAGGGTGCTCTTTACAATGAGTCTCAGAAATCCCGCGTGCAGGATGCTCTGCAGACACTGGTGCCCGGTCTGACTATTGAAATGACGTTGACGCCGCCGCGCGGCGAAACGCCGGATCAGCGCCGGCACCGGCTGCGTGTCGAGGCGTTATACGCAGCTAAACATGCGATCGACAGTGACCCGTTGGTCAACCAGATTCTTAACGAAATGGGTGGGCGTGTGAACGAAGACACCGTTCGTCCGAACTCTTGAGGAGAACAGTATGATTAAAGGTGGTATGGGCAACCTGATGAAGCAGGCCCAGAAGATGCAGGAACAGATGACCAAGGCACAGGAAGAGCTTGCTCGTGCCGAAGTCACCGGAGAATCCGGTGCGGGCCTGGTGAAAGTTACGATGACAGGGCGTCACGATGTGAAGCGCGTTGAACTGGATGATGCGATTCTTGGTGAAGACAAGGAAATGCTTGAAGATCTGCTGGCTGCAGCGGTGAATGATGCCGTGCGCAAGATTGAGCAGAACAATCAGGAACATATGGCGAAAATGACCGCCGGTATGGGCCTGCCTGCAGGAATGAAACTGCCTTTCTGACCTCATGACACAGAATGCGCCTGCCTATCAGAAATTGTGTGAGCAGCTGGACGACCTGCCGGGAGTAGGTCCGTCTGGTGCCCGCCGTCTGGCCGAGTGGCTGATTTATCAGTCCCGTGCGGAAGCACTGGCAGAAGTTCTCACAGCAGCGGCGGCTGAACCTTTGTGTGCAGGATGTAATACCACTCACGATGTAGCGGCCGAGTGTCGCTACTGTCGTGATTCCTCGGGTAGAACCCTGACCGTGGTTGCCAATATGGATGACCTGGCATTGCTGAGAGACGCAGGTTGTCGCCAACCTGTCTGGTGCCTTCATGGTGAGTTGTCTCCTTCCCGGGGGATTGGTCCGTCACAGCTCAATATTGATGCTTTTGTATCCCGTTCCCGGGAGGTAGACAGCATTCTCGTCGCAACAGCGGCGACAGTGGAGGGGCGTGTGACGGCAGATTACCTGATCAGAAAGAGCCATGCTCCCGGAGACACCTGTACTCTGGTGGAGCTGTTGGACAGATATCGGAAATCTCAGACATGAGTATGTTAAATCTGCCGGCGCCTCAGTGGGTCGAAAGCGATGATGCATTGGCGCAGATCTGCCAGCAGTGGTTACAAGAAGCCTGCCTGGCGCTCGATACCGAGTTCGTGAGAATGACGACGTTTTATCCGCAGCCAGGGCTGATTCAGGTCGCCACTCTGGAGGACTGTTGGTTAATCGACCCACTCGCTATCTCGGACTGGCAGCCCTTTGCTGATGTGCTGACGGCGCCTGATGTCGTGAAGATATTTCATGCATGTGCTGAAGACCTTGAGGTCTGTCGTCGCCTTTGTGGTGTTGTTCCGCAGCCTTTGTTCGATACGCAGCTGGCGATGGCGCTGGCAGGTGAAGGGAGCTCCGTCGGTTTTCAGAAGGCCGTAGAGTCGCTTCTGGGGATTGCTATTCCTAAAGAAGCCACTCGCTCAGATTGGTTGAAAAGACCCCTGAGTGACGTACAGATTGACTACGCCACGGCGGATGTTTACTTCCTGAGGCGCTTGTATCCGGGGCTGCGCGAGCGTCTGGAAGACACCGGGCGACTGGTCTGGTTGCAGGAAGAGGCTGAGCGTACGGTGCAGGCAGCAGCAGAAGCTGAAACCGATCTCAAGGCCAGCTATCGGCGTGTGAAACTCGGTTGGAAGCTGCGCCCGCTGGAACAGAACATACTTCAGTCGTTATCAGAGTGGCGGGAGCTTGAGGCCCGCAGGCTGGATGTCCCGAGGAATAAAGTCGCCGACGATCAGACACTTTGGAATCTTGCTCGCTTTAAGGCACGCAATCGCGACCAGCTGAGTAAAGCTGGTATGCGCTCAAATATCATCAGAGAAAGTGCCCGGGAGGTGCTGAAACGCATCGAAGTGGCCCTTGGGCAACCTCCGGAGCAATGGCCGGAAGCTCTCACCAGACCTCTGTCTATCAGTGCTGGGAATCTGATGAAAACGCTGAAGAAAAAAGTGGTCGCCCGTGCGGAGGAGCTGCAGGTGCCTGCAGAAATCCTCGCGAATAAAAAAATGATCGAAGCCCTGGTCCGGGCCCGGGGAAAAACGGTGCCAGAGCCGTTGCAGGGATGGCGCTACTCTGTGATTACCCAAGAATTAACTGTGCTGCTTGAGCAGTCAACCGACCCTGCGGAAGAGAGTGATGAGTAAAATCCTTTGTGATGTTTTCAAAACGCGCAAAAAAGACGAAATGTACCTGTACGTGACCAAAAAAGATGGGATGTCACGTGTGCCAGATGAGCTTAAAGAGATGTTTGGTCAGCCACAGCTGGCAATGACCATACTGCTCACCCCTGAGAAAAAGCTCGGGCGTGCGGATGCGGCCAAAGTCATCGAACAGCTGGAGGAAAACGGTTTTTACCTGCAGATGCCGCCCATGAGAGAGACCTATATGCTGGACCTCTTTACTAAGCGCGATCCTGAATGAGTGACAAGGCTTTCTGGCTGACAACTCCGCTGGATAAAATGACGTCGTCACAGTGGGAGTCACTGTGCGATGGTTGTGCACTCTGCTGCCTGCATAAGCTCGAGGACGAAGACACCGGGGATGTTTACTACACCGATGTTCACTGTCGCTATATGGAGCAGGATACCTGCCGTTGTACTGTGTATCAGACCCGTCAGGAGAAAGTGCCGCACTGTGTCTGGCTGACACCCGATCAGGCAAAAGAATTTCATTGGTTACCAGAAACGTGCGCGTATCGTCTTGTAGCAGAGGGGAAGCCCTTGTTTGACTGGCACCCCCTGGTATCGGGAGATCGCGAGTCAGTTCATCTGGCAGGTATATCAATCAGAAATAAAGGGATCCCTGACGACAGGATCCCTGAAGAGGAATGGGAGGACCGCATCATATGGAAGGCCTGAACAGTTACTTTGCCTTCTGGGTTATCTACCTTGCTGCAGGGACACTGGGTTACTGGTGTTGGGGAAAAATGGCGTTCTGGGTGACCTCCCGCGGGCTGCCTTATCACCTCTTCAGTGCATTGGGCGCGGTCATTGTGTTTACGCCTGTTCCGGTTGCAGCGGAGTCTTCGTTTCTTGCACCGGGCGCGGTTGTTATCGCCTTTAGTCTGATCTCTGGCACGCTTGCTGAGCTGGACTACACCGCTATCTGGTATGCGGCGTCGGTGGCAACTGCATTTGGTATCACCCTGATTATGGCGCTGGCGGGACTGCTGCCGACGGACATGCAGACAACGGCGGAAAAGCCCGCAGAACCCCGTTCTAAAACACGCTCCGACAATCCTTTCAGATGATCTTTCGCGGCCAGTCCGGTCGCGTTCTGTCTGCCGCTGGCTATGCCATGTCCACTCTCCCTGAGGGGGCGGTGGATTGGTTTTGTCCCTCTAATTGCATTCGTGACTATCCGTTTCTTAATTACTTTTCTGGCTAACCGCTAAAACTTTGCTAGCTTTAAATCATGGTGTGTTGCTGCGAGGCGCACTTCGTCGTGATGACAGAAAATCATCACAGTATCAGTGGGTCTGACAGGTGATAAGAAGTTCCGGCTTAACCGGAATTCACGAGGATTAGGACGATGGCAAATCATATTTTCATTCTTGCAACCGTAATGCTTCTGGCGGGCATTTTTGGGGGGCTGGTGAATTACTATTTATATGGGGACAAAGATCCGGATTCAGCAAGCTTGCCACGCTTTCTGGTGGTTGGTGTTGGTGCGTCTTTTCTGGTTCCTGTCGTGCTCGATATGGTCAACAGCGAACTGGTACTGGAAAGCCAGGGTGATCCGTCTCAGCTGTTGATCTTTACCGGTTTCTGTCTGGTTTCAGCGCTGTTGAGTCGTTTTGTGATCGACAACATGTCTGATCGTATCCTCAACGAAGCGCATGTCGCACGCCAGCGTTCGGAAGAGGTAGAACAGAACCTGCGCGTTATTCAGAGTGAGCTGTTACCTCTGATTGATACGGAAACAGAGAAAGACATGAGCGGTTACGATAACCAGGCAGTGACTGTGTCGGATGAACTGGATATTACGTCGACCCAGGTGCTGAAAATTCTCTCAAATGGTCGCTATATTTTCCGCTCTCTGGCGGGGGTGTGCCGCGAATCTAATCAGGAAGAATCGACGGTTCTGAAAACACTCAATGTGCTGACTGCCCGTAGTCTGGCAGGCAAAGTAAGCGGCAAAAACGGTGTGCGCTGGCACATTACCGAGAAAGGTCGTCGGGTTCTGGAATCTAATCTCTGAGGCTGTCCCGGGAGCAGGTATGCGTTTTTTCGGAATTCTGGCAACAGTTGTCGCTCTGGCTATCAGCGGAGTGGTCTCTGCGGAAGACAA
Source organism: uncultured Thalassolituus sp. (assembly GCF_950066645.1). GTDB lineage: Bacteria > Pseudomonadota > Gammaproteobacteria > Pseudomonadales > Oceanobacteraceae > Thalassolituus. The sequence continues at coordinate 130,871 of NZ_CATMFB010000004.1, forward strand.
TAAACAACCGGATGTCAGGATTGTTATAGATATCTCCGGCAGTATGAAAGATACCGATCCGGAGAATCTACGCCGTCCTGCTCTTAATCTTCTGACTGAATTACTCCCCGATGGTGCCCGGGCAGGTGTCTGGACCTTCGGGCGTTATGTGAATATGTTGGTTCCGCTGGAAACGGTGGATGCACAGTGGCGTACTAAGGCAAAAAAAGCGGCGGGCGATATTAATTCCGTTGGCCTGAATACCAATCTCGTGGGCGCACTTGATAAAGCACTCTGGCAGGCGACAGCCGACAGCAGTTTTGATCAGACCGTTATACTCCTGACGGACGGTCGCATAGATATGGACGGGTCGCAGGGGAATCCTGGTTCGCCTCCGAATGCCGCAGAGCGTCAGCGCCTGATGAAAGAAATTCTGCCGCGCTACACGGGCGCAGGCGTCCGCATTCATACCCTTGCGTTATCCGATGCTGCAGATGAAGCAATGTTGCAGCAGATTGCGATGGAAGCCGATGGTCTGTTTCTGAAGGCACATACGGCTGACGAGCTCATGCCTGCCTTCCTCAAAGCATTCGATCGTGCGGTGCCTGCAGAGCAGGTACCCATGGAAAACAACCGCTTCAGCATTGATCCAAGCGTAAAAGAGTTTACCGCGCTTATTTTCCGTAAATCGTCTGCGACGCCTACCGTTCTGATTTCTCCATCTGGTGAGCGTATTGGTCAGGCGGTGTCCGTCGATAACGAAAATGTCCGCTGGCATCATGATCTCAACTTCGATCTTGTAACGATTAAAAACCCGGAACAGGGCGAATGGTCTGCCGAGGCCGATCTCGACCCGGAAAACCGGGTCCAGATTCTGTCGGATCTTAAACTGAGCGTGAAAGGTCTGCCGGGCAGTCTCTTCTCTGGTGTTCCGGTTGAGCTGGAAATGGCGCTGGTGAATGAAGGGGAAACGGTCGATGAGCCGACAATTCTTCAACTGACCGATGTGAGCCTTCAGGTGACTGCACCTGACGGCCGGACCGGCAGCAAGCTCTTATCCGACCCTGAAAGTCTTCCGGTTGACGGAGTTTTTCGTGAAGTCCTCAGTCGCTTGACACAGCCCGGGGAATACCGACTGGAAGTCAACGCCATAGGTCGGACCTTTCAGCGGCGCCAGGTTCTGACCGCGACTCTGGCTGAGCCTCTGAGAGTTGAATCGGAAGCTGACGCCGATACGCAGACCTTCAGCGTGCGCGTTTACTCTGACAGCGATATGGTTGATACGACGCTGAGCAGGGTGATCGCCCGGGTGACGAGCCCTGACGGAAGCTCAGTCATAAACTCAATGGAATTTGATGCGGCTGATAATGCCTGGAAGCTCGATCTGCAGGGTGAAAAAGGTGACGGCCAGTACGAGGTCATGCTCAATATCCGCGGAGTGTCGGGCAGCGGGATGACGTTCAAAAGCAAACCTGAAACTATGGTGGTCGAATTTCCGATTCCGGCGGCTGGCGGCGATACTCTGATTGATACTCCAGCTGTTGCTGAAGAGTCGCACGAAGCGCTGCAGCCGGTATCTGAACCTGCTGAAGAAAGCGTTGAAGAAGTCCCTGTTCCGCCTGAGCCTGTGGCACCGCCACCGCCTGCCAGTGAGCCGATAGCTCCGGATCTTGCAGAGAAATACGCGGATGAGTCCACCGAGTTGCCAGAGGAAGAGGAAGAAGGCATCCCGTGGTGGGTGTATGCCATTCTTGTTGTGGCGAATCTCGGATTGATCGGTGGCCTGGCGTGGTGGTGGCTGAGCCGCAGGAAAGCCTCGGCTGGCGATGCAGAAGATGCCGGCAAGTCAGAACCGGTTGCGACGTCTGTGCCTGACCTTGATGTTGGTCCGCTGGACGATGCTGATCTGGATGAGGGCGATTTCGATGATTTTGCCGATGAAGCAGAAGAGGAAATCCCGGCTGCGTCTGATGAAGAAGATTCCAGGGTCCCGGCGTCTATGGGCGGTGATACTATGATGCCTTCGGCGCAGGAAGACGACTTTGATCTTGGTGATGAGGCGGCAGATGACGAATGGGGTGAATTCGACCTCCCGGATGAGGAAGATAAAAAGTAGCCACCCGTCCTGAGTAATGCCATCCGGGCCAGTGTCTGACTGGCCCTTCTTTCTGTACACATTGACCTTTGTGTCTGATTTCTAAGCGCTTTTCCTCTCGCCTGCCTTGCTGTAGTACATGCTGCTCCTTATACTCTGGCCAACGAAGTGATGAATACGGACAGGCCCAAGAGATGACGAAGAAATTTGAAGGTACTGGCAGCTATGTTGCGACGCCTGAGCTGCAGATGGCAGTCAATGCTGCCATTACTCTGCAGAAACCACTGCTGCTCAAAGGTGAGCCTGGTACAGGTAAGACGATGCTGGCTGAGCAGCTGGCTGAATCTCTGGAGACTGATCTGATTCAATGGCACGTGAAGAGTACAACAAAAGCTCATCAGGGCCTGTATGAGTACGACGCGGTTTCCCGTCTGCGTGATTCGCAACTCGGAAATGATAAGGTCCACGACATATCGAATTACATCGTTAAGGGTAAGCTCTGGGAAGCCTTTACGGCCGATAAGCCTGTGGTACTCCTGATCGATGAAATTGATAAAGCAGATATTGAGTTTCCGAACGACCTCCTGCTCGAAATCGATAAGATGGAATTCTTCGTGTACGAAACGCAGGAGCGTATCGTCGCAAAGCACCGTCCGATCATTCTCATTACCAGTAACAATGAGAAAGAACTGCCTGACGCATTCCTGCGTCGTTGCTTCTTCCACTACATCGACTTCCCTGATCGTGACACGATGAAGGCGATTGTTGATGTTCATTATCCTGCGATTCAGAAAGAGCTCGTCTCTGAAGCACTCGAAGTCTTCTTTGATGTCCGAAAAGTGCCGGGGCTGAAGAAAAAGCCTTCCACGTCAGAGCTGATCGATTGGCTGAAACTGCTTATGGCTGATGAGCTGGGTGTCGAATTGTTACGCAACAAAGAAGCAACCAAAGCTATTCCGCCTATGGCTGGAGCGCTGGTCAAAAACGAACAGGACGTGCACCTGCTTGAAAAGCTTGCCTTCATGAGCCGACGTCGGGGCTGATGCATGCTCATTGATTTCTTTGAGACGGTCCGTAAAGCAAGAGTGCCTTGCTCTATCCGCGAGTACCTTGATCTCGTCGAAGCAGTAAGATCTCACGTGGCGTTCGCTGATCTCAACGAATTTTATGCTCTCGCGCGTCTTTGTCTTGTCAAAGACGAGAAGCATTACGATAAGTTTGATAAGGCGTTCGCCGCGTATTTTGAAGGTATCGACGCGCTGCCGGGCCTGTTTGAAGACGCCAACATTCCTGCCGACTGGATGCGCAGCGAACTTGAACGTCTGCTCTCAGATGAAGATAAGGCCAAAATCGAGTCTCTTGGCGGGTTCGACGAGCTGATGGATACTTTCCGTCAACGTCTTGAAGAGCAGAAGAAACGCCATCAGGGTGGCAATAAGATGATTGGTACCGGCGGGACGTCTCCTTTCGGTGCCGACGGTTACAACCCTGAGGGGGTGCGTATTGAGCAAGGGCGCTCCCGTCATAAAAAAGCCGCTAAGGTCTGGGAACAGCGTAACTATCGCAACCTTGATGACAACATTCAGCTGGGCATCCGCAACGTAAAAGTAGCATTGCGACGCCTGCGCCGGTTTGCCCGTCAGGGGGCGGCAGATCAGCTGGATCTTGATGACACCATTTCATCGACAGCGCGAAATGCGGGATTTCTTGATATCCGTATGGTGCCCGAACGTCACAACGCGGTTAAAGTACTGCTGTTTTTTGATGTCGGAGGGTCTATGGACCCTCATGTGCGGGTCTGTGAAGAGTTGTTTTCGGCTGCCCGGACCGAGTTCAAGCATATGGAGACTTTCTACTTTCATAACTGTCTTTACGAATCAGTCTGGAAGAATAATATCCGTCGCATGAACGAGCGCACAGAAACATGGGACATTTTGCGCAAATATGGCGGTGATTACCGGGTGATCTTTGTTGGTGACGCCATGATGGCTCCCTATGAGGTGACCCACGTCGGGGGCAGTGTAGAACACTGGAATGAAGAGCCTGGTGCGCTCTGGATGGAGCGAATGGCTAACCATTTTGAAAAGTTGGTGTGGCTTAACCCGGCACCGGAAGCGCATTGGGGGAACGGGGGTTCGCTTGGCGCTATCCGGGGGCTTGTACGTGATAAGATGTACCCGCTGACCTTAGCTGGACTGGAAGACGCCATGCGTTTTCTGAGTAAGTAAAAAGAACAGACGGACAGAGGCTTAGCCTCGCAGCATGCAGATGCTGTATCGCCCGATCTCACCCGGGCGGCCGACTACGATAACAATAACAGGGCAGAACAGATGATATTCAGAGGCTTTTTCAGGCCTTTAGCGACGGTGCTGGCGCTTCTGCCTGCGTTGTTCGCTGTTCAGAATGTGGCGGCTGAGCAGGACTATATAGGTCTGCGCAGTGGCCCCTCTTCGGCATTTCCCGTCATATTTGAAGTCACAGGTGAGCGTGAACTGCGCCCGTTACAGCGACGCGGCAGTTGGTTGAAAATGACCGATGAGCGCAATGAAGGATGGCTTCATGTGGATGACCTGCATCGTGTCCGTTCACTGCCTGCCGATGAAATGTGGGCGCTGATTAATCAGGCCCGTCCGGGGAATACCCGCCTCGAATTTGGTCTTGTCACTCAGTCTGCCTGGAGTATTGGTCTGCTCACGCCTGTGTACGGACTTCCTCTCTATTTCCGGCATACACGCAACCCTGATGGCGACCAGAACTGGGGACTCACTGAGGTGGGTTACATTAAACGCAGTCGTGACAACAGCGGCGGCGTTGCTCTGAACGTCGACCTTGGCCTTGGGTTGGCCAGCCAGACAGAGGGCAGTAACTACTGGAGTGACTCATCTTCCTCGGTACCGGTTCTCTCGGGAGGCGCGGAAGCAGTCTGGTCACCTGAACGTTACTTTGAAATTGGTGTACGCGGGCACATCGCCGTGACACTCGACAGTGAGCCAGGTATCAGACCCGGGGCGTCACTAATCTGGAGAATCCGTCTATGAGAGCCTTGCTCTGTGCTGCATTGATAACAGCGGCGCTGCCTGCGTTTGCAGACAATGCCAGTGTCTATAAGCCCCGTGTTCAGGCTAATGGTCTGAAAGACATCAAAAGTGCAGGTACGCAGCACGGTATGCTGGGTGCCGCCTATGCAAATACCTTAACTACCGGCAATGAAATTCAGGCTGGACTGTTACTGAACGGCCGCTACTTTGCCGGTGATCGTTGGTACCTGCTGGGAGAATTTCAGTATGGCGAGTTCAACAGTGAAGATCTGTCGGATGGCGATACGCTGGTGATTGAAGAAGGTGAGGATGCTCTCCGCTATGCGTTTGGCGCGGGATACTCAGTGCTTCAGGGGAATGCCAGTACCTCAGGGCAGTACGCGGTGCCGTGGTCTATCGCGGCTGAGTTGGCGGTGGGTGAACAGACAACCGGCGATACCAGTGGGCAATACACGTCGCTAGGACTTTCTGTTCAGTTTCATGGTCCGAAAGTCTGGACTGCGGTAGGTGCTCGGCAGTTTGTCATCAGTGATGAGCGGCTGGAGCAGGTTGGAGCGGACAGGGGGATGCAGTGGGATATCTCGCTCGGTATGTGGTTCTGATACTGCTTTCCTGTGCCAGCTGGGCCGGAGAAACAATTGAACCAACAAACAGTCTGCGGCCGGGGGATCTGGTGCCTGACTTTACTCTGCCTGCGGTAAATGGGTTTGGGCAGAGGCTGGCCGAAGCTCGTGGTGCGCCCCTGATGATTGTCTGGCTTGGCCGTTGTGATGAATGTTCTGAAACCCTCGTCCGCTACCAGCTTCTGGCAGAGAGTCTGGCTATGGACGGACTGAAAGGATGGTTTGTCTGGACGCCAGAAGGTAAAGATCAGCCACCGAAAATGCGTCTTCCTGTGCTGAAGTATGAGCCCCGTTGGAATCAGGGCTGGCAGTTTGAAGGTCGTCCTGCCGTTTTGTTGATTGATCCGGATGGCGAACTCGACCACCTGATCACCGGAGATCTGGATGACAACTATCCGGAGACTGAAAAAGTATTAATGCGCTGGCTGTCACTTGGTCGTGACGGTCAGATATCGGAGTAAGTTATGAGATTGTTATTGATTATTGCACTGTTGCTGCCACAGCTTTCTCTGGCTGAAGACGCGGCGGTTCGTAAAGAAGTGCTCGCAGCAAAAGAAACGGTACTCGAACTTAACCGTGATCTTTACGAGCTGGAACGGGAGTTGCTCAGCCCGGCGACAACGCGCGCAGCGTTCAATCTGACGCTGAATCACGGCGAATATTTTGAGCCCCTGTCGATTGAAATCTCGGTTGATGACGAGCTGAAAGTTCAGCATCTGTATACCGAGCGCCAGGTGAAAGCGCTGCGCATGGGCGCCGTGCAGCCTCTGGGTGATATTAACCTCGCGCCGGGTAAGCATAGTGTCCGTGCGGTGGTCCGTGGTGTGGATCACCTGGGGCAGGGGCGTGAGCTGAGCGTGACTGAAATGGTGAATAAGACCAGCAAGCCTCTGATTACTGAGCTGGTCATTGTCGATCGGGATGACCTGCAGAGCGCCCGTGTTCAACTGAAGTACTGGTAATCTGATGCGCAGACTTTTTTTCCTGTTTCTGCTGCTGCCTCTGTGGAGTCTTGCTGCTGAAACGTCAGAAAATGAATTGCTCGATGACGCACTCGACGCAGAGCTTGCTGCTCTGGGGGTTGCGGATGGCGAGGAATTGCGGCTTCTGCGTGGAAACTTTTATTACAGTTATCTGAACGGCCAGTACTACAGGACGCTTTACTACCTGGATCAGTGGGAAAAGGCTGAAGGTGCAGAGGGTGCGCCGGAGCTTGAAGCTGAGGTGATGCGTGCAGCGGTATACCTGGCCCTTGGCCTTGAAGAGCAGGCTGAAGCAAAATTTTTCGCGGTCGCAGAGCAGGGTGGTGGAGCTTCTGGCGATGCCTGGTACTTTCTCGCTCAACGACTGTTGAATAATGCTGATTACGATGGGGCAGAAATTGCTGCCATCAATTCTCTCCGTGCTGATCCTGCGTTGTCGCCGCGCTACGAACAGGAATTGCGCTCGATACTTGTCAGTGCGGTTGCGCAACAGAACCGGATCGAAGAAGCCAAAAGTGCCCTGGCAGGCATGTTGGATAAAAGTATCTGGACGGGTTATGCCCGATACAATCTGATCCTGGCGATGATCCGTCAGAACCACAAAAGCCGGGATCTCGAAGCACTGATCGATGAAGCAGTCTACTACCTCCCAAAAGATGAAGAAGGGCGCTCGCTCCGTGATCGTGTTCTTCTGCTCGCCGGTATCGCCGCTATGGAGCGGGAAAAGCATAAGCTAGCTAACCGCTATTTCCGTGAAATAAGCCTGGAAACCGTGTTCTCTGCCCCAGCCCTGCTGCACTACGGCTGGAATCTGCTGGCAGAGTGGAAATATGAGGACGCCATTCAGCCCTGGCGGATTCTCCAGCGCATGTACGATCCTTATCACCCTGCGGTTGTCGAGTCGCTCCTTGCCGTGCCTCATACTCTGGAGCTGGTTGAGGCCGTTAATCAGTCTGTGCTCGCGTATGAGCGTATTGAAGACAACCTGTCCGTCATGGTTGATGAGTTGCGCTCGTCTAATCAGCCTGAACTGCTTGATGCCTGGCTGGAAGAATGGCGACTGACTAATGCCCAGCAGGATTGGGGATGGGAAAGACAGCAGCTGACGGATCTGCAGGACAGTCCGGTCACCCGATTTACTCAGGGGCTGCTTGATGATGATGCGTTTGTGCGTCAGTTGGCAGTACTGCATGACCTTGACCGTATTCAGGCGGATCTCGCTGACATGCAGCGCACGCTGGCACTCTGGGATGAGGTGCTGGTCGTGCGCAGGCAACACCTTGAGAACCTGGGTGGAGACGCCTTGCTCGATCAGATGGAAGAACGGCAGATGGATGTCCTTCGCAAAGTGCTTGCCGTTCAGGACAAGCTCCTTGACGAAGACGAAACCGTTTTTTCGTACGCCAGCGAGTCAGACAAAGTAAGAATTGAACGTCTGCGGAACGTCGTGGGTTATGTCACCAGTCTGCAGAAGATTGGTACGCCGACACGTGATCTGGCCCCATATAAAGAACGCTGGCGCCGTATGCGTGGTATTCAGCTGTGGGATATCTACGAAGAACAGCCTCAGCGCAAATGGGACACCGAACGTGACCACATGAAATTGCGCTCAGAAACGGACAGCCTGTTTGCACAACTGGAACATACCCGCACATCTATGCAGTGGGCTGAAAGTTCATGGCGGGGTTTTCCTGAACAGGTCCAGAATATCCAGGCGCGTATCAGCGCAACCCAGGCGCTTATCTCAACAATACAGCTGCAGCAGGCGGATGTTCTCAAGCTGTACGCAAGTGAATATATGGACGATCTTGATCGCCGCCTGACGCTCTATCTTTCCCAGGCCCGGCTTGCACTGGCCCGACTTTATGATGATTCGTTGCAAAAGCATGTTGTTGAAAATCCGGAGGTAGGCCAATGATCCGCTTAGCTCTGATAATTTTTATTGCTGTGGGTATTACCGGGTGTAGTTGGTTCAGTAAAAAAGATGACACCCGCTATCTTGCTGACATCGGTACCTTAACCGTCCGCTTTGCTTCAGATGAGCCGCTCGATGTGGAACATGCTGATGTTATTCGTGCATATCAGTCGTATCTGGAAGTTGGTACAGATCCTGAGCTTCGGGTCCGTGTCGCTCATCGTATTGCAGGTCTGAAGCTGCAGTGGGATGAAATCCGTCTGGAACAGAATGCAGACGGTGATATTGATTCCATGGTCGAAGAAGATAAGGCCATGGCCGAAGCCTCGATTGGTGACTATGAAACGCTGATCAGAACCTATCCGAATCGTATCGATAATGACGCGATTTATTACCAGCTGGCTAAAGCGTATTCCCTCGCCGGGCGCCCTAATCAGGCGATAGCGGTTCTGGAGGAACTGACAGAACGTTACCCGGAGTCGCTCTATTATCTGGAATCGCAATTCCGCCTGGGGCGCATGTTATATGCGGTAGGCGATTTCGAAGCGTCAGAGCAGAGATTTACTGAGGTCGTTAATTTCGGGCCTGATGGCAACACGCTTTATTTTGACTCTCAATATCTTCGTGCGTGGGCGATTTTTAAACAGAACCGACTTGAAGACAGCCTGCTTTCATTTACGTTGATGCTTGATGAGCATTTTCCGGATGATGAAACATTGCTGGCGGCTCAGGGCAGTAAACTCGAAATTCTCAATGATACTCTGCGTATCATGGCGCTTATGTTTGATTACATTGGCGACTGGACGGAAATCGCCCGTTTCTACGATGAGCATGGCCCCCGTTATTACGAGTACCGCCTCTACGCTGAACTGTCCAATCAGTATTACGACAAGAAATACTATAAAAGCTCGGCGTCTACGCTCAGGGCGTTTGTGGACCGCTACCCTGACGACGACAAAGCACCGCTCTATTATCGCCGTCTGATTACTGGCTATGAGAAGGCCGGATATCCGAATCTGCAGCGTAAGCACAAAGAGATTTTCATCGAGCGCTTTGGTGTCGGATCAGATTACTGGAACACTCACGGAGAAGATGTCCGTACTCTTATTACCGTTGCCCTTGGTGACTATATCTGGGATCTTGCGACCTTCGCGCACGGTTGGGGGCAGCAGAGTAAATCCCGTAATGAAAAGCGTGAACGCTACGAAGATGCCGCCCGGTGGTATCGCGAGTATATCCGTAGTTTCCCGGAAGCGCCCGATACGGTAAAAGCTCACTTTTTACTCGCAGAACTGTCGTTTGAACTGGGTAATTATGACGACGCCCGGAATAACTACGAAATTGTTGCGTATCAGTATCCCTTCTACGAAAACGCCGCCGAAGCCGGCTATGCGGCACTGCTGGCCTATGCGAAGTATCGCCCGGAGCCTGACGATGCTTTGCGCTGGAGACAGCTGACCGTGGCGAGTGCAAAGCGATTTGTTCTTGAATTTCCGGACGATGAGCGACGCGGCACTGTTCTTGTGAATTCTGCGGAAACACTACTTGGGGATAAATATTACGAGCAGGCGTTGTCGACCGCGCGGCTGGCCCAGAAAGCCGGCGTAGAGCTGCCTGCGCGTTATGCCTATGGCGCATCTCTCGTACAGGGGCATTCGGCCTTTGAAGTCGGCGAGTTTGCCGAGGCAGAGGATGCTCTGTTACGGGCGTCTGACTATGAAAAGCTGAGCAGAAAAGAGCGCGGTGATCTGCGCCAGAAAGCAGCGGCAGCTATTTATAAGCAGGGGGAAGCGTTGAAAGATTCTGACCCGGCTGCTGCGGTCGATCAGTGGCTGAGAATCGCGCAGGTCGTTCCGGAAAGTGATCTCAGGGAAAGTGCCGAATACGATGCTGCGACGCTGTTGATGCAGACGGGCGACTTCGACCGGGCAGAAGAGGTGCTGGTAACGTTCCGTGATACGCACCCGCGCAGTAAGTTTATTGCAGATATACCGAGCAAACTGATTGTCGTTTATGAAGAGCAGGGCGAGTGGCGAAAAGCGGCTTTCGAACTGCAGCGTATTTCGGATGCGGGCAGCAACGATGAAGAAAAACGCATTGCCTGTTTTCAGTCGGCCGAGTACTTCGAAAAAGCCGAAGACTTTGATAACGCAATCGTTATGTACAAGCGCTATGCACATACATTCAAACGTCCTTTTGATCCGGCAATCGAAGCGCATTTCAAGCTGGATCAGATTTACGCAACGGTCGGGGAAGAAGAGAAGCGCCGCTTCTGGCTGGATCGCATTATCCGTCTTCATAAAGGGGCTGGTGACGATAAGACTGAGCGCTCCCGTTACCTTGCTTCCAAGGCCGCGTTTGAACTCGGTGAGTTCGATCGTCGCCAGTTTGATAATGTGGCAATAAAACTCCCTCTGGCAAAAAGTATTGTCCGTAAAAATAATGCGATGAAAGAAGCGTTGCGCCGCTACACCCAGGCTGTGGAGATGGAAGTGCTTGAGTTTACGACGCCAGCGACCTTCCATATCGGAAATATGTATGCGGGTTTCAGTAAGGGATTGATGGATTCCGAGCGTCCGGCAGGAATGGATGAACTCGAAGCAGAGGAATATCAGTTTCTGCTCGAAGACCAGGCATTCCCGCTGGAGGAAGCAGCCATTGGCGTGCATCAGACGAATATCAGTCGTACTTACGATGGCATTTATGATGAATGGGTGAAGAAGAGCTTCGAATCCATGGCGACACTGATGCCGGGGCAATACGACAAGAAAGAAAAAGCGGTGACTTATGTTGATCAGATTCGCTAGCCTTCTGCTGGCGGCGGTTCTCGCTGCGTGTGCGGCAAATAAACCGCAGGTACTTACCGAGACCGCGGCGCCCGGCGATACGAGGCCTCCGCTGCGCGAAGGGTTTGAGAGTGAGTACCGCGACGGACTTTTGCTGATGGAAGAGCAGAAGTTTGAAGAGGCGGTCGGGTTCTGGACTGCGTTGACACAACAGAGCGGTGAAGAGTATCCCGGCGTGTGGACCAATCTTGGATTGGCTCTGCAACAGCTTGGGCGTACGGATGATGCACTGGCTGCATATGATTACGTCGTCAAACTGGATTCGTCATTTTGCCCGGTATACGCGCTCAAAGGCATTCTTGAACGGGATGCTGGTAAGTTCGACCAGGCGCAGGCCAGTTACGAAGCCGGGATTGAATGTCAGCCCGATCAGGGGGCACTGTACTTCAACCTCGGGATTCTGTTCGATCTGTATCGAAACGACCTTGCCAGTGCACTGGATAACTACCGGAAGGCTCGTCGCCTGATTCCTGACGAAGATATTCTTAACATGTGGATTACTGACCTGTCGCGGCGTCTGGATGTTGCCGAAGATGATCCCGAGAGTATCGACATCTGGCAGCAGGATGTTCAGGCGGAGCTGGCGCGCCGTAAGGCGGCCGCGGCGGCTCTCGCAGTCACTGCTGCAGGCACAGGCGAGGATGTCCCGCAAGTGCAGGATGCTTCCTCTGACGCCACTGCTTCTGAAACAGAGCCTGTGGACACTACCAGCACAGACGAAGCAGCAGAGCCACAGGCTGAAGACGTTCACTCCGGAGTTGATGTTTCACAGGAGCCCGCTGGTATAGGGGCAGAGCAGGAAACTCAGAGCACTGGTGAAGAGGTGACAGAATGAAAGCAGTTATTGTAATCCTTGCTATGCTCTTCAACGGTTATGCCTTAGCCGAAGACGATGTTGTGCGCCTCCAGGGGATGACAATTCACGGTAATAGTGAAAATCCGAATGTCCTCTATGTTAATGCGTGGCAACCACCACCGGGGACCGGGCGTCTGTATGAACCAGTGACCAGTTTTAACCGCCACTGGTTTACGCCTCTGACGCGGGAGAGTCTGCAGCGGGAAATTCGATACGGTAAGCGCTACACCGAAAAAGAGGACCACATCACACGACTGAATGAAGTCCTTGAAATTCAGTAAGATACGGTTTTTTCGTTAACCGATTAGTGGTTAAATCAGGCAGGCTGGATGCGTAACGCATGACAGCGACATTTACAGAACAATAAAGCGATATACAGCGGAGATATCTCATGGATTCCATCATTCGTTTCCTTCAGGAAGGCGGCGTATTTATGTACCCGATTGCCATTATCATGGTGATTGGACTGGGCGTAGCTCTGGAGCGTTTCCTCGTCCTGGCAAAAGAAAAATCAGGAAATCGTCGTGCTTTCGACGACATGTATCCAATGTTGCAGAAGCGTGATCTGCGCTCAGCGCTCAATTACGCCAACAGCTCCGATACCCATATCGCTAATATTTTTGCGTCAGGTATTCAGCGTATTCCGACTGCGCAGCGTCGTGAAGAAGTCGAATATGCACTTGAAGAAGGGTTGATGGAAGCGATCCCTCAGCTTGAAAAACGCACCCCTTACATTGCAACTCTGGCAAATATCGCAACGCTGATGGGACTGCTCGGGACTATTATGGGTCTGATTGCAGCCTTTACCGCCGTAGCAAGTGCGCCTGCAGCGGAGAAAGCAGCGCTTCTGTCACAAAGTATTTCTGTTGCGATGAACACGACTGCATTCGGTCTGATCGCCGCGATTCCACTGTTGCTCGCACATAGCTACCTGCAGACAAAAACCTCTGAGATTGTCGACAGTATTGAAATGGCAGGTGTGAAATTCCTGAATACGATTACCGACAGAAAGCAAGGTCAGAACGGCACGCCTTCAAATAACGGTTAATCCGGGGAATTGTTCCGATGAGACGCCATAAGAAACTCAAAGAAGAGGCGGAACTCAACGTAACATCCTTTATGAACCTGATGATCGTACTGGTCCCCGTGTTGTTGCTGAACATGGTGTTCTCACAACTGGCCGTACTTGATCTCAGACTACCGGCAGGTGATCAGCCAGGTGCTGTTGCCCCGGAGGATGTCACGCTTGAAGTGACGATCAGAAAAAGCGGCTTCACCGTAGCCCGTACCTATCAGGAACAGACAGAAGTGCTGGCCACTCTGCCTGCCAAACCTGATGGTCTGGATTACGCCGCATTGTCTACGACTCTGCAGGATGTGAAAAAGAATCCGGTATTCGCGGACAAAAAAGATATCACTCTGCTTGCAGAGCCTGAAACAGACTATCAGACCCTGGTGACTGTCATGGATACTGTGCGTATCTATCCGGCGGTCGTGGCCGCGTCGTTGGTGGATGCTTTGCTGTTTCCAGATATCTCTCTTGGTGAAGCAGATGCACCGGAGGTGACACCATGAAAATGTCCCGCCGTGCTAAGCGTATGCACCGTAACCACAAGCGCAATGCCAATAAAAATGGCCTCAACCTGACGGCACTGATGGATATTTTCACCATTCTGGTGTTCTTCCTGATGGTCAACCAGTCAGAAGTTGAGGTTCAGAACACAGACAGTGTTGAGTTGCCTGTGTCGGTTGCCGACAGTAAACCGGAAGAGCAGTTGAGTGTCCTGGTGACCAAAGACGATATTCTCGTTCAGGGTCGTCCGATCGCCAGCGTTGCTGAGGTCAAAGCGTCAGGGGACGAGCATATCGCTGCCTTGCAGAAGGAGCTTGAATATCATGCCTCCCGTACGCTGTTGCCCCCGGAGCTGATCGAGGAAGGTCGTCCGGTAACCATTATTGGCGATAAAGAAACATCGTATGCTGTTCTTAAGCAGGTGATGACCACCTGTTCAAAGGCAGGATTTAACAACATTTCGCTTGCAGTGAACCAGAAACAGCCAGCGGGAGGTGCTTGATGACAGGTATCAACCGCACTCCTGAGCTGCCCTGGACTGACGGGCGTGATGGTCAGCGGTTATGGCTGATCGTCGGTCTGTTATTACTGCTGGTGTTTGTTGTTGGTGTGGTCGTTCCATTTATCGATCTTCCTGATAAAGATCGTTCTGAGCTTGAGAAACTGCCGCCTCAACTGGCCAAAGTGATTGAGCGTAAGAAGCTGGAACAGCCAAAACCAAAACCTGAGCCTAAGCCAGAGCCCAAGCCCGAGCCTAAGCCGGAACCAAAACCTGAGCCGAAGCCCGAGCCAAAACCGGAACCTAAGCCCGAGCCGCCAAAGCCTAAGCCAAAGCCCGAGAAGAAGCCTGAGGTGAAAGCAACTGAGCAGCAGCGTGAAGCTGCACGGGAGAAAGCTAAGCAGGCGATTGGTGCTGATGCGCTGGCCGCTCTCAGTGCACTGCGCGACAGTGTGCCTGTTGCAGCGCTAAGCACTTCGAGCTCAAACCTCAGTACCAAGGGGAGTCAGGCTACGAATGTCGGTTCTGTTATTGACCGCAATGCAGCCTCCCGGGTATCTGGTGGGGTCGATGTCGCGACTCTCACAAACGTGACTGCGGGCGAGACGCTGAGCGATCGTGAAGTTACCGCTGTTGAATTGTCTGCCGAGCAGGTGGCTCAGGAGCAGGAATCCACGAAACGGAGCCAGGAAGAACTGCGACTGGTGTTCGAAACATACAATGTGCATTACGATCGTCTGTATCGCAGTGCGTTACGTAAGAATCCGACACTGGAGGGCACTATTCTGCTGGCCCTTACGATTCAGCCTGACGGTTCCGTCAGCGAATGTAAGGCAGCCAAAACAGAAATCAAAGATTCTGGGCTGGTTCGCCGGGTAGAGTCTAAGTGTAAGCAGATGGCTTTCGAAAATCGTCCTGGGCTGGAAGTGACGCGGGTTGAATACCCGATACGCTTCAATCCCTGAGGACAACAGAAACCCGGCACTCGCCGGGTTTTCTGTTTTTAGTCGCCAGAAATAACGACCTCGGGCAAAGGAGGGAGCGTCGTTGTTTCTTCTGTGCGTGGAACGAGTACCACTGACGTGCCCACGGTAACTGTGATTCCGTCCTGATTAACAATATCGCAGTGCAGGGTAGCAACCGGCTTTTCCGGATGGATGGATTCAACAGTCATATGAAGAGTCAGCTCATCGCCACAGTACACGGGAGCACAGAAGTCCAGGTGTTGAGACAGGTAGATGGTACCTGGGCCGGGGAATTGAGTGCCGAGCATCCGTGAGATAAGTGCGCCGCTGAACATTCCATGCATGATGGTGCGGCCAAAGCGCGTCTTCGATGCATAGTCTTCATCCAGGTGAACCGGATTATTATCACCGCTTGATGCGGCAAAGAGATCGATGTCCCGCCGTGTGACTGTGTGCTTCATGGTCTGCGCCTCGCCACAACGCAGCTCGGAGAAGGGGACGTTTCTGACTGTGCTCATACGTTTCTCCTGTTTCTCGGGGCATCATACCCCTGTCGATGACAATTACCCTGCGCCTGGTCAATGACGTTGGTATGACATAGGGGCCTGCCTGGTCGTTCGGCAGTGACAGAGCTTTGCCGGAGAGGCCCAAACGGGCTAGAATCCTTGGCTAATAATAATTCAGAAGCGTTTGTCACAGGGAGGCGGGCGCTTTCATCCTACCGGCATTTGCCGGGGTCTTACCGGAGGTGGTATGAACGAACAGTTCTTTCAGGATCGTTACCCTGAGGGTTTCCCAAAGTCAGTCGACGTCAATAAATTCTCTTCAGTCATTGAAATCTTTAACAGCTTTGTCAAAAAGTACGCAGACCGTCCGGCATTTACCTGTCTGGGGCAAACGCTGACGTACGCCGAACTGGACGAGAAAAGTGCTGCCTTTGCTGCTTATCTGCAGAATGAAACCACACTGCAGGCGGGCGACCGTATTGCGGTTCAGTTGCCCAACGTGCTGCAGTATCCGGTTGTCGTATTTGGTGCGATGCGTGCTGGGATGATTGTCGTTAATACCAATCCGCTCTATACCGAACGGGAAATGGAACATCAGTTTAACGATTCAGGTGCTAAGGCTCTCGTGGTACTCGCCAATATGGGCGATAAGGCCATGAAGGTTGTCCCCAAGACAGGTATTAAGCACGTTATCGTGACTCAGGTCGGCGATATGCATTGTCCGTTCAAGCGCCTGCTGATCAATGGCGTTCTCAAGTACGTGAAGAAAGAAGTACCGGCATTCAGCATTGCTGGCTCAGTGCCCCTGCGCTCTGCGTTGAGCAAAGGCGCCGGCAAACAGTACACGCCGGTACCGGCAACGGCTGATGATATTGCCGTGTTGCAGTACACGGGTGGTACGACGGGTGTGGCTAAGGGCGCAATGCTGACCCACGGTAACCTGATGGCCAATATGATGCAGAGTGACGGTGTCTTTACTCAGATTCTGAACGAGGCTGAAGAGACGGTTATCTGCCCACTCCCGCTGTACCATATTTATGCATTTACCGTGCATTGCATGGTGCTGCTGCAAACGGGTAATCACAACATCCTGATTCCGAATCCACGGGATATTCCTGGCTTTATTAAAACGCTGGAAAAGACCGAGTTCACCGGATTTGTCGGCCTTAATACGCTGTTCGTGGCGCTCTGTGGTCAGGAATCTTTCCGGGCACTCGACTTCAGCAACCTGAAGCTTACTGTGTCTGGAGGTATGGCACTTACGAAGGCAGCGTTTGACGAATGGAAACAGGTCACTGGTTGTGAGGTCGCAGAAGGTTACGGTATGACCGAAACTTCGCCAGTCGTTTCCTTTAACCCTCCGGGTGCCATTATTCAGGGCACAATTGGTATGCCTGTTCCGAATACTGTCTGTAAAGTTATCGACGAAGAAGGTAATGATCTTCCGGTTGGCGAGCCAGGTGAGCTGTGTGTTAAAGGCCCTCAGGTGATGAAGGGCTATTGGCAGCGTCCGGAAGCAACGGCCGAAACCATGACGGCTGATGGTTGGCTTAAAACGGGTGATATGGCCGTGATCCGTGAAGATGGCTATATGCAGATCGTTGACCGTAAAAAGGACATGATCATCGTTTCGGGCTTCAACGTTTATCCGAATGAGGTTGAAGATATCATTGTTGGTCACCCTGATGTGATCGAAGCGGCTGCCATTGGTATCCCCGATCCGAAAAGCTCTGAGGCTGTCAAAGTATTCGTGGTATCGAAGAATCCGGCGCTCACTGAAAAGGACGTCATTGCCTATGCGCGGGAAAACCTGACAGCGTACAAAGTACCAAAGACAATTGAGTTCCGGGAAGAACTGCCTAAAACCAACGTTGGCAAGATTCTGCGTAGGGAGCTGCGTGATGAGGAGCTGGCGAAGCACAAGTAAGTATTCGTCAGCCCTGACATGGTAAACTTAACGCCCCGGAAATCCGGGGCGTTTTTTTTGGTAATAGCGGTAAACGAATGATTTCTGATATTCATGCAGCTCTTGAATTCTGCCTGTTGAAAGACAGGTTTCCAGTGCGGTCAGCGCTTAAACGGGCGGAGACTCTGCCGGAAGAAAAACGCCAGAAAAAACTGGCGGAGCTGTTGCAACGGGTTCAGAAAAGTCAGGAAATCGCGGGCTCACGCGAGGTGACGCCCCCTCTCAGGTACCCTGAAGGTCTCCCCGTATGTGAACGCAGAGAAGAAATTCTGGACGTTATACGAAACCATCAGGTTGTTGTGATCGCTGGTGAAACAGGCTCCGGGAAAACCACGCAGTTACCAAAGCTGTGCCTGGAGGCCGGGTTAGGTCGCTACGGTCGTATTGGTCATACTCAGCCCCGCAGACTGGCTGCCCGCGCCGTTGCACAACGTATTGCAGAAGAGTTGGGTGGAGAGCTTGGTGGCCTTGTCGGATATCAGGTGCGTTTCACGGATCAGAGTTCGGATCAGAGCCGTATTAAGGTAATGACAGACGGGATTCTGCTTGCTCAGACACAACGGGATCGCTTTCTGAATGAGTACGACTGCATCATCATCGATGAGGCTCATGAACGAAGCCTCAATATTGATTTCCTGCTGGGGTACCTCCGACAGTTGCTGCCGCAGCGCCCGGATCTTAAAGTTATTATTACCTCTGCCACCATTGATGTTGAGCGGTTTTCACGTCATTTCAGCAACGCGCCCGTTATTGAAGTGTCAGGGCGTACATTTCCCGTAGAAGTGCGTTATCGCGGGCTGGTCAGGGCGGATGACGATCAGGAAGACCGCAGTCTTTTTGAGGGGGTGCGGGATGCCTTGAGTGAGCTGCGTGAAGAAGATAAGCGCAGTGGTCGCCCGGGAGATGTCCTCGTTTTCCTGCCCGGCGAGCGTGAAATCCGGGAATGTGCTGATTATCTCCGTCGTCAGGCGCTCCCAGCGACCGACATCCTGCCTCTTTACGCCCGTCTCAGCGGTGCAGATCAGCAGAGGATTTTTAAACCCCACGGCGGGCGTCGGATCGTACTCAGTACGAATGTGGCCGAGACATCGCTGACGGTTCCCGGCATTCGTTATGTTATTGACTCTGGTGTGGCGCGGATAAGTCGCTACAGCTATCGCACCAAAGTACAGCGGCTTCCGGTTGAGGCCATCTCTCAGGCCAGTGCCAATCAGCGGGCAGGGCGCTGTGGTCGGACCGAGCCCGGTGTCTGCATCCGCTTGTATGAAGAAGAGGATTTCGCCAGTCGACCAGAATTTACTGACCCCGAAATCCGCCGGACAAACCTTGCCAGCGTCGTGCTTCAGATGTTGCACCTGCGACTGGGCGATATCCGTCACTTTCCTTTCGTTGATGCCCCCGACGAACGCTATATCAAAGATGGCTTTAATCTGTTGCAGGAACTACAGGCTGTCGATGCCTCACGGAAGATCACAGATATCGGTCGTATCATCGCC
Organism: uncultured Thalassolituus sp.; assembly: GCF_950066645.1. Taxonomy (GTDB): domain Bacteria; phylum Pseudomonadota; class Gammaproteobacteria; order Pseudomonadales; family Oceanobacteraceae; genus Thalassolituus. Next base: position 150,211 of record NZ_CATMFB010000004.1, read on the forward strand.
CGCCTGCCGGTAGATCCTCGTATCGGACGAATGCTGATTGAGGCCTCGGAACGTCAGTGCGTTAATGAGGTGATGATTGTGGCAGCGGCTCTGACCGTTGCCGACCCGAGGGAGCGTCCGCCTGAGAAGCAGCAGGCGGCGGCTGAAAAGCACCGGCTCTGGGCGGATGAAGATTCTGATTTTGTTTCATTGATAAACCTCTGGAATGCCTACGAAGAACAGCGTCAGGAACTGTCACAGAATCAACTCCGTAAATGGTGTCAGAAACACTTTCTCAGCTATATGAGGATGCGCGAGTGGCGGGATATCCACCGCCAGCTTCATCTGCTCTGTCGGGATATCGGTTTTACTGTTAATTCCACGGTTGCAGGGTATGAGGTTGTTCATAAATCGCTACTCGCGGGAATGCTGAGTCACATCGGCTTCAGGGCTGAGCAGAAGGAATATCTGGGGGCCCGAAACCGCAGATTCGTGATGGCACCGGGCAGTGCCAGCTATAAAAAGCCACCTAAGTGGATCATGGCGGCAGAGCTTGTTGAAACCACGCGCCTGTATGCACGTACCATCGCAAAAATTGAGCCTGAGTGGATTGAAGAGTGCGGACGCCATTTACTTAAGTATCAGTATTTTGAGCCGCACTGGCAGGAAAAACGCGGTCAGGTCGTGGCATCAGAGCAGTCGGCGTTGTATGGGCTTATTGTGAACCCAAGACGCCGTGTTGATTATTCCCGTACTCACCCTGAAGAAGCGCATGAGATCTTTATTCAGGAAGCAATGGTTGCCCGGAATCTGCGTTCTGACGTTGCTTTCTATCAGAAGAATCTTCGGTTGCTTGATGAGGTGACTGAGTATGAGGAGAAGTCCCGGCGTCGTGATCTGGTTATTGACGATCAGGTCATTGCGGGGCATTACCGTGAGAATATCCCTCAGCAGGTCTGCAGCCGGCGCAGTCTTGAAAGTTGGTATAAAAAAAGCAGCGCAGAAGAGAAGCAAAGACTCCTGTTCAGCCGCGATTTTCTGTTGTCTGATGCAGCCCGCGGCGTGTCTCAGGCCGATTATCCAACCGAGCTTGAGATCAATGGCCTGGCGTTCCCTCTCAGTTATGCATTTGCTCCCGGCGCCATCGATGATGGGGTCACCCTCAGTGTCCCTGTCGCTATGTTGGCGCAGGTGCCTGAGCCCCGGGCTGAATGGCTGGTTCCCGGCTTTCTGCATAATAAAGTAGTGGCCTTACTGAAAGGCTTGCCCAAAACAGTGCGTAAGCAGTTTGTCCCCGTGCCGGATACCGCCACCCGTTTTCTCCAGCAGGTCTCGGCAGGACAGGGCAGTCTCTATTCTGCACTCGCTGAGTTTCTCAATCAGACGTTGCGTCCGAAGATCTCTCCTGATGAGCTTAAGGCGATCGACCTTGAGCCGCACCTCCTGATGAACTACAGCGTTGTCGCTGAGGGTAAGTGTCTGGCACAGAGCCGGGACCTGAACCGTTTGCGTGACGAGTTCAGTGGTGCTGCTCAGACGGCTGTTGTAGAGCTCACTGATCAGCGCTATCAATTGAGTAATGTTGCTGACTGGAACTTTGGCCATCTTCCTGAGACGACCCAATCTGAAGTTGGTGGCTTACCTGTCCGGGCTTATCCATGCCTGAGGGCAACCAGAGAAGGTGTCGAGCTTACGGTCGAATCTGATGAGAATGAGGCGAACGCGTCCCACAGGGAAGGGCTGCTGCGGTTGATCAGGCAGAACCTGCCGGACCTGGACCGTCAGCTTAAGCAATATATTCAGAAAACCATGCGGCCACACTGGCTACTCGCGAAGGGAATGGGGAGCGAGCAGGAGCTGACGCAATCTCTGATTGATGCAAGCTTTACGCATGTTTTCCTCCCTCATGGGGAGCCCTTACCGAGAGCAGAAGAAGACTACCGGGCACGACTTGAACGTCGTGGTGATCTGAGTGACTTTGCTGAGTTTCTCGTTTCTCTCTTTATCGAGTGGCTGAAAATCCGTCATCGCACCTTAAAAAGTCTGCGTGGCGCGGTATCAATGGATAAGGCGATGGCGTTCAGTGACGCTAAAGCGCATATGGAACGACTGCTGGAGCCCGGCTTCATGGTGGCGACGCCGTTAGAAAAATTAAAATTTTTTACCCGCTACCTGAAAGGAATCGAATACAGGATCGACAAACTTCAGGGAAACCTTCCAAGGGACCGCCAATCAATGATCGAATTTGCGTCATTGTTTGAGCCCTGGCAGGAAGCGGTCCGACGTAATGAGCCGGAAAAGCGAGAGCTGCTGGAAGAATTTCGTTGGCTTCTTGAGGAGTGGCGGGTATCACTGTTTGCTCAACCTCTGGGGACGCAGGAACCGGTTTCCCTGAAACGACTGGAAGCGCGCTGGAAAGAATTGGTCCACTTTTCTTCCTGAGTTGAATCCGGTCGTACTTTACTAACGTATAGTTTGTAATCTTCGTGTGGAAGGTTAACTTGATGACGGGTTCGCCCGCTTATCCCAAACAGAAAAGGACAGAACGATGAAAGATTCTAACAAAGCACTTGGCACAATCCTGGGTACTGCATTCGTTGCGGCTCTGGCATCAACTCCTGCGCATGCGGCAGAAAACCCGTTTGCTTCAGCAGAGCTGCAGCAGGGTTACAAAGTTGCAATGCACCATGAAGGCAAATGTGGTGAAGGCAAATGCGGTGGTGAGAAGGCCGATAAAGAAGGTAAGTGCGGCGAAGGCAAATGCGGTGGTGAGAAAGCCGACAAAGAAGGTAAGTGTGGCGAAGGCAAATGCGGTGGTGAAAAAACCGAAAAAGAAGGTAAGTGTGGTGAAGGCAAGTGCGGCGGTAAGAGCTGATCGTCATGCCTTCTGCTGAACTGCGAGGTTCAGGCCTCGGGTTGCGGCGGGCCATGTGCCGGCCGTTGCGTGAGCGGATCGAGGGTGGTGAAACTCCACCCTTCGATTTTCTTGAGGTTGCACCTGAAAACTGGATAGGCGCTGGCGGCAGGCTCGCTCAGCAGCTGCGCTGGTTCACAGAGCGCTATCCACTGGTCTGTCATGGCCTGTCACTGTCTATCGGAAGTCTCGATCCCCTGGATGAAGCCTTCGTCAGAGAGGTGGCTGAGTTTCTGAAGACACATAATGTAGCTCTCTACAGTGAGCATCTCAGTTATTGTTCAGATCATGGCCATATGTACGATCTGATGCCGTTGCCCTTTACCCGGGAGACTGTCAGAAGGGTGTCTGAGCGTATCAGTAGAGTGCAGGATATACTTGGACAACGTCTGGTTGTAGAGAATGTCTCTGCTTATCTCGAACCTGGTAAAGAAATGAGTGAGCCTGAGTTTATCTGTGAGGTGCTTGCGGCGGCGGATTGTGATTTGTTGCTTGATGTGAATAACGTGTACGTTAACTCGGTCAATCACGGCTACGATCCGATTGAATATCTTCGGGCCATGCCGACCGGGCGGATACGCTATATGCATCTCGCCGGGCATTACACCGAAAGCGAGAATCTGCTCATTGATACGCATGGCTCTGATGTGAGTTCCCCTGTCTGGGAGCTTCTTGAGCAGGCTTACCGCATACACGGTGTGCGCCCGACATTGCTCGAGCGGGACTTCAATATTCCTCCGCTCGACGATCTCTTTGATGAACTGAGCCAGTTACGACGAGTGCAGTCTTCTGTAGGGGAAGTCCGTGAGTTCAGCTGACGTTCAGAAGGCATTTGCGCGTGACATCCGCACTCAGGGTGGGGATGTCTATTCTGATGATCCGCGGATGCAGGTCTATCGCGATCTGTTTTTCAATAATGTGCGTGGCTTTATTGATAATACGTTTCCTGTCTGCGCGGAAGTTGTGGGTGAATCGTACTGGACCAGCCTATGCGAGCGTTTTTTCCGGGAGCACGCCTGCCGCACACCTTATTTTCTGAAGATATGTGAGGAATTCATTACCTGGTTGTCTGCTGACACCTCCCATTGGAGTCCGCATTATCCGTTTCTTGCTGAGCTTGCACATTACGAGTGGCTGGAACTCGCTGTGGACGTGCTCGAAGCAGGGGATGTGGTGATTGATGAAACCGCTGATGTTGAAAATGACTTTCCTGTGATCAATCCCGCGCACATTCTGGCGGGATATCAATACCCGGTTCATACGATTTCAGCCGACAGCCTGCCAGAAGTTGAAGCGCCGACAGTTATGGTTGTCTATCGGGACGCTGATCTGAACGTCCGCTTTCTCAACCTGAATGGCCTTGCGCTGTCCCTTCTCATGAAATTGCGGCAGGAGCAGGTGAGAGGCCGGGACGCTGTTACGGATGTACTTACTCAGGCGGGTATTCCGGTGAGCGAGGTTGCGCTTAATGGTGGAACGGAGATTCTCAAGGATTGGCTGCAAAAAGGGATTGTTGTGGGTGCTGTAAAATCATCCTGAATCTGAGAAGATTATCCCGCATATAAGAACAGGAGTTACAGGCAGTGAAAGCCTCTCTCAACCGTTATTGGCAAATGCCCGCTATCGTGACCGGTGTAATGACGCAGCTCTGTATGGCAGGCGCGCATGCCGCCGAAGAGTACGATCCGTGGGAGAAAACCAATCGTAAGATTTTTGCCTTCAATGAATTCATGGACAGAAACCTGTTGGTTCCTGTGGCAAAAACCTATGATGCCGTGACTCCCGATGCTGTTGATGCCGGGATCACCAACGTATTTCAGAATGCCATGGAGCCGCTGACCACAGTCAACGGTGTGGCGCAGTTTAAGTTTTCGCAGGCTCTGTCGGATACGGCCCGGTTTATTGTTAATTCAACGGTCGGCTTCTTTGGTGTATTTGACGTCGCTACACATATTGGTCTTGAAAAACATCATGAAGACTTCGGTCAGACGTTAGGGTACTGGGGCGTGGGAACCGGCCCGTATCTTATGGTGCCGTTTTTTGGCCCGAGAACGGTACGCCATGCGGTAGGACAGGGGGGTGATTATTTTACCCATCTTTCTTACACCTACTTTGGTGATAACCTGGGCGAAGATGCTGCTATGTTTGGTCTTAAAGCCGTTGATTTCCGCTCGGATCTTATGGCTTCTGAAGAATTTATTACCGGCGATCGTTACCTGTTTATCAGGAGTGCATATCTGCAGCGTCGTGAGTATCTGACCAATGATGGCAAGGTAGAGAATGAATTCGAGGATGAATTCGGGATCTTCGAAGACGAATAAAAAAAGGGCCAGAGGCCCTTTTTTTATTTGCAGCACCCGCTTAGCGCTGGGGCAGGACGTCTTTCAGTTTTTCCCGCATTTTGCGAATAGCGTCAGCTGTTTCTTCCCAGCTGATGCATCCGTCAGTGACTGACAGGCCATATTCCAGATCGTCGAGATTCGCAGGGATGTTCTGGCGGCCATGTTTGATGTTGGACTCCACCATCAGACCAATAATGGACTTGTTACCCTCAAGGATCTGATTGGTGACGTTCTCCATTACCAGCGGCTGCAGTGCCGGGTTTTTGTTGGAGTTCTCGTGAGAGCAATCCACCATAATGTTCTGCGCCAGATCCGCTTTTGCCAGAGCTTCTTCGGCGATCTTCACATTGACTGAGTCGTAGTTAGGTTTGCCACCGCCGCCGCGCAGAACGACATGAGCGTATGGGTTGCCTTTAGTTTCGACGATCGAGACTTTACCCTGCTGGTCAATACCCAGGAACCGGTGCGGATTAGCAACTGACATTAGCGCGTTTGTAGCGACCGTCAGGCTGCCGTCTGTACCGTTCTTGAATCCTACCGCTGATGACAGGCCTGATGCCATTTCGCGGTGTGTCTGAGATTCTGTCGTGCGCGCACCGATGGCTGACCAGGCAATCAGATCCTGCAGGTACTGGGGTGAGATTGGATCCAGTGCTTCTGTCGACAGCGGCAGGCCGAGTTCTGCGAGATCCAGAAGCAGACGTCTGGCGATGTGCAGGCCATCCTGAATCTTAAATGTGTCGTTCATGTAAGGGTCATTGATTAACCCTTTCCAGCCTACCGTGGTGCGGGGCTTTTCAAAGTAGACACGCATAACAAGGCAGAGTGTATCGCTGACTTCTTCTGCCAGGTCGCGTAAGCGTTGCGCATACTCTTTCGCTGCATCAACATCGTGAATAGAGCAGGGCCCTACTACAACGAAAATACGGTGATCTTTCCTGTCCAGAATGTCGCGGACTTCCTGGCGTCCTCTCTGAACGCTGATGACAGCTGAGTCAGAGATCGGCATCTCTTCCTTCAGTTGTTGTGGTGTGATCAGCGTGCTGATGCTTTCAATGTTTAAATCTTCTACGCGGTTGTCGGTCATGTAGCTACCCGTTGTGCTTTCTGTTTTTTCTGTAGGGGGTTGTTTGGGTTCGGCAGATGTCGCTGCTCTGAGAGCGCCCTGTGTGATGGCCTCAAGTTGTTTCTGTCGCCCTTGTGGCGGGGTGTCTCCCCACTGCGAAACTGCAGCCACAGTCAGAGGCCAGCCGTCGTCTGTGCAGGCTTTGGCAATGGCGCTTTTGGTGCGGAAGTGTGTAACGACGTCTGCTGTCTTCATAATATAAGTTAAGTTACCTTAAGTATGAAGACAGCATATTAAGCAGAAGAGTTTAAGTAAAGTTAAATTTTAACGAAGTTTGGCCTGAATCTCTTTAAATCGCTCTACTTTGCTTTTTTCGAAGACGGGAGGTTGTTCGCTGCCGGTAGAATCAAGCAGGCCCTCGCGGGCGTAACGCTTCACTGTTACTGGTTTGATTTCCAGGAATTCTGCAACTTCTTCGATGGACATTAGCTGGTCGGTCATGGAATGGCTCCTGATACGTTTGAGCATCAGAATAGACCTTGTGGGAGGAGCTGCCAGAGTCAGTCACATGTCATCCATGACATGTGTGACTCTGTCTGTATCAGTTGAAGACGTAACGCAGGCCCATGGTCAGAAGCAATGTTGCAAGTACTGGACGAAGTACTTTGTCGGGCATATAGCGGCTCAGATGGCTGCCCACGTGAATGGCAGGGATAGAGCCAATCAGAAGTGCGCCGAGCAGGAAGAAGTCGACATTGCCCAGTGTCAGGTGAATAAGTCCGGCCGCCAGTGTCAGCGGAACCGCATGGGCGATATCGGTGCCTACGATATGTGTGCCTCGCAGTGCAGGATAAAGGATCATCAGAATGGCGGTGCCAATGGCGCCGGCGCCAACGGATGACAGGGTTACGAATATGCCGAGAAATATCCCCATGATGATGGTTGCGTGGGGTCTCAGGTGGGCCAGGCGTCCGGCTTTAGAGCGTCCTGCCAATGCCTGGATACGGCCTCGCAGAAGAATCACAATCGCGGTAAGTACCAGCATGATGCCCAGGGCATTTTTCAGCAGGTGGCCGTAGCTTTCAGCATCGGTAAAGAAAAAGTGAAGCAGAAGCCCCGTGATGAGTGCAGCCGGGATGCTGCCTACGGCCAGAAGTTTTACCAGTCCCCACTTAACGTGTTTCTGTTTGTGGTGGCTGTATGCTCCGCCCGCTTTGGTCAGTGCGGCGTACAGAAGATCAGTGCCTACGGCTGTGTGAGGTGGAAATCCAAAGGAGAGCAGCATTGGAGTCATCAGAGCTCCGCCGCCGATGCCAGTGATGCCTACGACCAGGCCAACTACGGCACCGGCTGCTATATATAACAAAATATCCATTGGAATCGTCTAAAGTGAAAATATGGGTCTAAGCCCTTTGTGGGCGACAATGTATTGTCTGGCATCTATTCTGGAAAGGAATATTTGTTTATATTTTTATAACTAAACACTCGATCCGGAGGTCGTATGAAGTTACAGCAACTCAGATACATCTGGGAGGTCGCTCACCACGACCTCAATGTGTCTGCCACGGCGCAGGTGCTGTATACCTCGCAACCCGGGATCAGTAAGCAGATCCGCCTTCTGGAAGACGAATTAGGTGTTGAGATTTTTGCCCGTAGCGGTAAGCACCTGACGCGCGTGACGCCCGCGGGTGAGGCCATTCTCAAAATCGCGGGTGAGATACTACGCAAGGTTGAGAGTATTAAGCAGGTCGCTCAGGAATTCAGTGACGAAAAGCGCGGGAGTCTGTCAGTAGCGACCACTCATACGCAGGCGCGTTATGCGTTGCCGCAGGTGATTGAGAGTTTTATGGGGCGCTATCCTGATGTGTCGTTGCACATGCATCAGGGGACGCCGATGCAGATTGCTGAAATGGCAGCGGACGGCACCACCGACTTTGCGATTGCGACTGAAGCGATGGAGTACTTTGGTGATCTTATTATGATGCCGTGCTACCGGTGGAATCGCAGTATTCTGGTGCCAAAGGATCATCCGCTTGCCCGTACGCCGCGGCCAACTCTGGAGCAGCTTGCAGCCTACCCCCTCGTTACTTATGTGTTCGGGTTTACCGGCAGGTCAAAGCTGGATGAGGCGTTTAAAGATAAAGGGCTGACGCCCAAGGTCGCCTTTACCGCGGCCGATGCGGATGTCATCAAAACCTACGTCAGGCTGGGGGTTGGTGTTGGAATTGTAGCCAGTATGGCAATAGACGAGACTCTGGATGATGATCTGGTAGCGATTGATGCAAGCCACTTATTTGATTCAAGTGTGACCAGTATTGGCTTCCGCAAGGGGACATTTTTGCGTGGGTATATGTTTGATTTCATCTCCGCTTTCGCTCCTCATCTTTCCAGAGACCTGGTCGAGAAAGCGGCGATGTGTGCAAACAGGCAGGATCTGGCAGCGCTCTTTTCGGGGATAGACCTTCCAGTCCACTGATTTCAGATAAGAAAAAAGGGCCGATGGCCCTTTTTTCTTATCAGGATTTTGAAATGATATTTCCTGCATGCAGGCCGCACTCTTTATGACCTGCGTCTTCCCACCACCAGCGACCTTCCCGCTCGTGCTGGTTTGGCAGGACAGGGCGGGTGCATGGCTGGCAACCAATGGAAACAAATCCCCGCTGATGCAGAGGATTAAAAGGAACATCAAAAATTTTGATGTATTCCCATACCTGTGCTGAGGTCCAGTTGGCGAGTGGATTGTATTTGACCAGGGTGTCTCCGAGGCCGTTAAAGGTGGTGTCTGCTTCAACCGTGTTAACGTTCGAGCGGGTGCCGGGGCTCTGATCCCTCCGCTGACCTGTAATCCACGCGTCCAGGGTGGTCAGCTTCTCACGTAAAGGGGCGATTTTACGAATGTCGCAGCATTCCTTATGGCCATCCTCAAAAAAACTGAACAGGCCTTTCTCGCGCACGAAATCCTGCAGAGCCTTCTGGTCGGGGGTTCGCACATCAATTGTGATTCCGTAATGCTTGCGAACGGTCTCAATGAACTCGTAGGTCTCAGGGTGAAGTCTGCCAGTGTCCAGGGTAAAAATGTCCACATCTTTACGTAGTTTCACCGCCATATCGATCAGTACGACATCTTCAGCGCCGCTGAATGAAACGCCGATCTTATCGTGCTGTTCCAGAGCGTGCCTGATGATGTCTTTCGGGCGCTTTTCCGCCAACTGCCCATTGAGGGCTTCAAAATCCACTGAGGTCATCGTAATCATCCGGTTGTATCTGTATTTTTCCGGAATATTAGCATGCACCTCTTATCTCAAATAAGACTAAAAAGTCATATTCTTAGTACCTGTGCCCATGAGAGGCGGTCTTGACGGTTGTGTTCGAAAGCGCATCTGGCTAGAGTACGCCGCATAAATCACCTGACATCCAATGGGGTATACATGGAAATCGCATGCTTGGATCTTGAAGGCGTACTGGTGCCTGAGATCTGGATTGAATTCGCAAATAAGACCGGTATTGAAGAGCTGAAAGCAACCACCCGGGATATTCCGGATTATGATGTGCTTATGAAGCAGCGTCTGCGTCTGCTTGATGAGCACAACCTTAAGATTCAGGACATTCAGGAAGTAATTGCGACCCTGAAGCCTCTCGACGGTGCGCGTGAGTTTGTTGATTGGCTGCGCGAGCGCTTTCAGGTGATTATTCTGTCGGATACTTTCTATGAGTTTTCACAACCGCTGATGCGTCAGTTAGGGTTTCCGACACTGTTCTGTCATCGTCTGATTACAGATGAGGAAGGCCGTGTAGTGGACTACAAACTGCGTCAGGCAGACCCGAAACGCCAGTCGATCCGGGCCCTGCAGACTATTTATTACCGCACCATTGCTGCGGGCGACTCTTATAATGACACGACTATGCTGGCAGAAGCAGATGCGGGAATTCTGTTTCATGCACCGCAGAATGTGATTGATGAGTTTCCGCAGTTCCCTGCGGTACATACCTATGAAGATCTGAAGAAAGAGTTTATCAAAGCGAGTAATCGCGAGCTTTCTCTCTGATTCTGTCCACTCTGGGCTGTGTTGCAGCTCAGAGTGGAAACTCCAGTATCATACCCACCTTATTGAGTATTTCCTGATACTCGTCGTCCGCAGTGCTGTCGGCAACTACGCCGCCGCCCCCCCAGCAGACTGCTTCTTCTCTGGTTGCAATGATTGTCCTGATCAGGATGTTGAATTCACTGCGCCCACTGTCGTCGATGTAGCCGAAAGATCCGCAGTAAGCGTTTCGCTTTCGTGATTCCAGGGAGTCGATGATCTCCATTGCCCTGCGTTTTGGAGCGCCGGTAATCGACCCTCCCGGAAATGCATTCAGAATAGCCTGACTGTGACTGATGTTGTCGCGCAGTTCAGCGCTGATGGTAGATACAAGATGATGAACGTTCTTGTGGCTTTCAATATTGAACAGTTTTTCCACTTTGACGCTGTGAGGCTTGGCGCTCAGGCTGAGGTCATTTCTCAACAGATCGACAATCATCAGGTTTTCCGCCTGATTTTTAGAACTTCCTTCCAGGAGTCTGATGTTCTCTACGTCGGCATCAGGGATTGAGGAGCGCGGGGCGGTACCTTTAATAGGGCGTGTTTCCAGTCGTTTCCCGGTGATGCGGATGAACAGTTCTGGGGATACTGACAATATCGCCCGCTCCGCCGTCTTGAAGTACACGCTGAATGGTGCATTGAAGTGCGCAATCAGCGGGAAGGGGTTTGCTTCCGTTAGATCATCCTGGCAGATAAAGGGCATGGTGAGATTGATCTGATAGCAGTCTCCGGATAACAGATACTGCTGCACCCTTTGAAACGCTTCTGTATAGGAATCCTTGCTCCATTCTCCGGACCAGTGGCGCACCTGTGCTTTTACGGCAGGTTTTGAGGTTGCGCTGGCAATATCAGACTGAAGGGCGGTCAGCTCGGAATCATCCATTCTGGTTGGTGACTGGATGATGCAGCGGTCACTGTTTATATCAATGAGGATGCTATAGCTGAAGTAATAGAATTCCTGCTTCGGGCGCTGCGTGGGGGAGGATGGGTAGTCGATGATGCCAAGCCATCCACTGACAAAGCCCTGGTTGTTTCTTTCCGAGGTACGCTGATCTGAGCGTTGTTCTGTCGGAGGAAGGGTATTTGATTTCTGCAGCGGCCTGACTGTCACGACATGTGTGGCGCAGAAAGAGGAGTTATCTGTCAGATTTTCGTAATCCTCCTGGTGCTCTGGCATGGGCATTAAAGCAGCGACTTGAAAAAACTGTAGTGAATTCAAAAGCTTAACTGCACTGCAGGAAAGGGGGGTATGGAACATTTTAAGCCACTTTGTATTATGGGTTTTGATTGCAACCCATTGAATTTAAAGGGTTTTATGGCATCGATTTACGATCATTATACATATGTTGCCTGTTTTGTGACCACCCTCCGTAACTTTGTGTAAAAAAGAGGTAGACAAGGTCAGATCTAAGTAATAGATTGATCGCAAGTCTCGTGTAGCGGGGCTTACTGAGAAGGCCCCTTGGGGTCAAATCAACGATCAAACTACTTAGTGACTCAAAGATGAGGATCTTGTAGGATGATCAAACGGGTACAAGACCCGCTGTACTACAAAAGAAAAATAATCAGGAGTGTGCACAAATGAAATTCCTCAAAAAAGCTTCTCTGGCTGCTTCCATCGCTGCAGTGTCTTTCGCAGCAAATGCTGAACTGGTAGCAATGGATGAGTCTGCACTGGCTGCAGCAACTGGTCAGGCTGGTATCGATATCGACATCAACTTGGGTGACTCTGCCTCTGCAATCAGCATCGGTTCTGTAACCTGGACTGATACTGCAGACGGTACTGGCTCAGACATTTCTGGTGGTGGTGTTTCTCTGTCTACCATCACACTGGGTTCTGCGACTGGTGATGACGTTGTTCTGACTAATGTTATCGACGTTAACGCTGACGGCGAAATCGTGATTCAGACTGGTTCTGTAAACAACCTGCGTCTTGGTATTGCGAGCATCGACACTGTCGGTACTAACTCTGCCAACCTGGCTCGTAACGTATCTCTGGATATGAACCTGACTGGTTCTACTATCACTATCGGCGCTACTGCTGATAACGATGGCGACAGCAATGCTGATACTCTGATCACTACTCGTGGTGGTTCTGTTGAGATCACTGATGGTTCTGCTGACCTGCTGAACGGTGCAATCGGCCTTTCTGGTATTCAGGCTTATGGTCTGGATGCGAGTGGTAACCGTTCAGGTGGTCTGTCTACTGACGCAGACATCCTGTTCAACAGCAACGGTATCACCGTTTCTAACCTGAACCTTGCTGGTACTATCGAACTGGGTGACGTTGCTCTGGGTGACGCTTCTATTGGTTCTGTTGCAATCAGCAACATCGAAATGTCTGCTTCTCTGACCATCTCTGGTCACTAAGAGCAGCCTTCGGAAAAGCCCGCTTCGGCGGGCTTTTTTGTGTTTGCTGTTTACAAAAAACTTAAAAAAAACAACCAATTGGCTTGGTCGGGTGTGTGATTTTATGTAACATGTGTATTGGCAATAAATATTATAATAACAATACGGGAGGGGCTGCGGCCTTTTTACAGTGCTTGTCATTTTATTGGGATCAATCATCGGCTTCGCCATGGTGCACGAGTTTGCACTGGTGAATGACCGTCAGCAGGGCGACACGATCGTTCGTGTGGCTGTGAATGAGGACTTCCAGGAAGATAAAGTCGTTAATGTAGAGCCACTATCGACAAAGCGTTTTAAAAACGTTGTTCGCCAGGCCTACGACTACTCCTGTGGTTCCGCCGCTCTTACAACGCTTCTTGATTATTATCTTGGTAGAAACTTCCAGGAGCGTCAGGTAATGGAAGGTCTTCTCCGCTTCGGCGAAACAGAACGAATTGTTCAGCGCCGCGGTTTCTCACTTCTCGACATGAAGCGCCTGGTCACCGCGCTCGGTCATCCATCAGGAGGGTTCAAGGCGGAAGCATCCGACCTTGAAAGCTTAGATCACCCAGCTATCGCACCGATTCAGTATGCGGGATTCAAACACTTTGTTGTTATCCGCACGGTGTACGATGGCCGGGTCTATGTTGCCGACCCTGCATTGGGCAACATTTCTTTTACTCTGAATCGTTTTCTCGAAGTCTGGGACAACAATGTTCTCTTTATAGTGTTTCCGAACGGCCACAAGCCTGCCAGCGGGTTAGAGCTGCACGAGGAGGATATGCGTTTTGTGTCTGACTACGTGATCGCAGAAAATGCATTTAAAGAGTTTCCGCACTTCATGATTGCAGATACCCATAAGCTGAATAACGCAATAGCGGCGTCGTACAATAATGTTCAGTCAAGCTATGAAGTTCAGCGGGACGAAAACGGCGATATCGTTCGCGATGATAACGGTAACGCGGTTTATGAATATGTTTCGAGAGACGCCAGTGATGGTGTCAGTTCTGATGATTTCAACCTGGCTGTACCGGCCGCTGAAGGCGACGTGATCTCTAAAGAGTTGCGCTTCAGAAGAAAATAATAACGATAAGGATTACAGGTTAGTACCATGACTATTCGAATTAAAGCAATCGCACTGTCTGTTCTTCTCGCGTCCGTGCCGTTCGCACAGGCCGATGAATCTGCTGATCTTGATCGGGCTCGTGAGGCGCTTTCAAAGCAGGATAACGATGCTGATACAGAAAAAGCGCTTGAACAGGTTTTTGAAGCTGCAGAAAAAAACTACTCCTTGTTGAAAAAGGGCGGGATGGCGCTGAATTATGGTGTTGATTACACCTACTATGGTGATCAGCGAATCGGTCTGGAAATCGAAAACCAGGATGGTAATGCCGTAATCCGTAATGCGGATGTTACTCCGGTTGCAAGCCATACCATTACCAATACTTTCACATTTGATTACGGTCTGCTCAATAACCTGACGATCAGTGGACGATTGCCACTCGTTGCCAAGTTTGAGACTGAAGATGAACTTACTGGTTACGGTATTGGGGATATCTCGGGCAGCCTGCGCTGGCAGCCATTTGAATATATCCCAGGTCGTATGTCTCATACTGTCTTTGGCTCCTTGCGTCTTCCTACCGGCGATAGTCCGTATGAGATTGATGAAGACACTTCGCTGGCAACTGGCTCGGGCTCCTGGGGTTTGACCGGTGGCTGGAGCGTGTCAAAAGTATTGGACCCTGTTGTCCTGTTTGGATCGAGTTCAATCGGTTACACCTTGCCTGTGACCGGCCTGAATCAAGTCAAGGATGGCGGTAACGTCCTTCGTGAAGTAAACAACGGCCTGAACCTGTCGTTCTCTATGGGCTTCGCATATTCACTCTCTTACGATGTATCTCTGAGCGCGTCTTTTCAGGGGTCATACAGCCTTGAGTCTGAGTTCACTCTATATGATGGTGTTAATGGAGGAGAGCGTACCTCCACCGTAGGAAGTCAGATGAGCGGCATAATGAACTTCGCACTTGGTGTGCGGGTGTCTCCAAAAACAATTGCTAACGTAAACGTTGGCTTTGGTGTTACTGAGTTGTCTCCGGATATTATTCTCGGCCTCTCTCTGCCTATCGATATCGAAGGTGTGAAGCCAGCTGAGGGCAACTAATCAGTCATGACTGATAAAACGATAAGAACTAACAGTTTATGGCGGTTTGATATGCGGAAGTTAGCACTTTTAGCGATGATGATTCCGGGGTTGGCTAATGCTGAGCTTCTCCAGAATATGTTTATCGACAATAAAGCTATGTCCCTGGGGAATGCGGTAACAGCCGACCCAACGGGGATTATGGATATTCATTTTAATCCAGCGGGTCTTACCAAGCTGGAGGGGCGTCAGTTTCAACTGCAGTTGCATTCTATTATTCTCAAGTCAGAGGCTGAGTTCAGTCTTCCTGACGACTACGATGCGAACAACGCAGGCTTGCTGGACATTTCAGAAGACCCCGTAATTAACGAAGGAAAGAGTCGCGCCCATGTGGCTGCCTACTTTCCTTTTGTCGGAACGGTAGGCATCCCTTTACCGATTGTGGCGCTTCCTTCCGTTGGTATTTCTGTTAAGCCGCCTGGCTCTAAATTTACTTTTGCTAATGGCTTGTATGCACCTATGGCTGCAGGCTTCTCTAAGGACGATGACGACCCTGGTCGATATCAGGCAAAAGAAGTTGCGATTCAGCGCCTCACCTACCTGTCACCGTCTTTCGGGTATCAGGTAACGGACGAATTCTCCGTGGGGGGAAGCCTCCTGTTCTCGCATCAGGCAGTCGCCCTTGAGCAGGATATCCGTGCGCCTAACGTTCTGGTGGGTGTACTTGAAGAGCTTCAGGATGCTTTTGGGTGTTTTGATGATGAAGGTAACACCGTTGGGTCGGATCCGCTTGCGCCGTTTATCCTCCTTTGTGGTGGTAATGTCGGCCCGTATGATGATGTTGGTACGCTCAATATTGAAATGACCGAAAGCCTGTCCCCATCGTTTAACCTTGGGATGCTTTGGGAACCGAATAGCTGGTTTAAATTCGGCGCGGTGTATCAGAGTGAAGCAAAGAGTCGCCTGAAAGGTGATTTTGACCTTCAGTACACAGACGACTTCGCAGAGTTCTTTGAGACGTTTAACTCGTCAATTATCGGTGCGGTTACTGGAGCAATCTTCTCTTTTCCGCGTGGTCAGAAATATGAGGCTGGACATGTCAGCACCGAGCTGACGTATCCACAGCACTTCCAGGCGGGTGTGAAGTTCAGGTATTTCGATATCTTTCACCTGAATCTGGATGCAGGTTGGACCGATTTCGATGAGTGGGACAGTCTCGATCTGAAGTTTGATCGCAACGTAAGCTTCCTTTCTACAGCTCAGTTGATGTCACCTGGTATTGTGACCCCAAACACTCTGGAGATGCCTCTTAACTTCCGCAGCGTCTGGACCTACAACATCGGTATGGCGATGGATCTGAACTCACGTATTCAGTTGCGTGCGGGTATTGAGCCTCGTAAGAGTTCAATCCCGGATGATTCTCGCAGCCTCCAGGCGCCGATTGGCTTTGCGCGGCTTTACGCTGTTGGTCTTGGCTACCAGTGGGACCTTGATACTGTGATTGATCTGTCGATGAGCTTTATGAAGTCTGTTGAACATATCAAAGCAGACCCTCAGAGCAATGAGGACGAGTATCCTAATTCGAGTAACTCTCTGAACCGGAACTGTATTACATGCGTAGTAACCAACCCGTACCCAGGACTCGACGTCGATACCAAGTTAACGATCGGTCACGCGGGTATCAGTTTCCGCACCAAGTTCTGATTCTACTCTTATCTCTGATTGCGTTGCCGGCGTCCGCCGGCGACGGCTATTACACCTGGGTTGATGCCCAGGGGCGTATTCACAATACCCCCGTGTCTGACAAAAGTTCTGCAAAAGAAGTTGTCGCATCACCTGCCGATTCCAAGTCGGTGGAGTCTGAAGAGTTTCTTACTGAAGAGCAGCTTGAAGAGAAAATCCGCAAATATAACGAGGAAAACCCGTCGTTTTATATTTGGGTAGATGCTCAGGGTGTTACAAGGTCACAAGCTTATGATGCGGACGCGGAACAGGCTGCAGCCGACGAGGTGGCCGAAGATAGTGAAGCTATTCTCGGGTGGCATACTATTCTGGCGGTGCCGTTCCGTGTTCCTGGTGAGGTCACTCAGGGAGCATGTTGTGTTGGATTTAAGACGCAGTTTCAACCTGCTTTAAAACCATTCCGCTCAGTTCAGTTATTTGATCCTACGCGCTATCGGTCGTTTGAAACCGGTGAAGGTAAGCGCCCAGCCTGGTATCTTGAAATCGGTAAAGTGAGCAATGACAATCGACCAAGATTCGTCGTGCTCCGGTTGCGTGGTGCAGAGGTTTCTACCAATCTTGTGGCTGTAAGTTCAGACTATCGGCCGCTTTACGTTGAGTTTGACATGCCTTCGTCATTTATTCCGGAAAGCTGGCATGGCCAGGCTTATCAGGAGTATAAAATCCTCATTGAAGACGCTGAGGTAACAGGGTTGATTGTATTCCCTGAGCTTAAGCCTGCTGAGGATATGTCTCTCGAGATTCGCTGGGCTTCCGGTGAACCACCTTTCTGAATTCAGCAGTGCTGCTGCGCTGATAAGGTATTCCCGTCTCCGCTCTGGCAACCCGGGTCAGAAGCTACTTATGCTTCACGGGGCTGGTGTTGCTGGGGATCTGACCTGGCGTTTTGTTACGTCCTATCTTGAGGGTTGGAGCGAGATCGTAATTCCAGACCTTCCAGGTATGGGGCAATCTGACTTTCTGTTTGATCGTGCGCCTCTGACAGAGGACTATCTCGATGCAGTCTGTGGGCTTGTAAAGCAACTCGGCTGGGAAGACATAGCTCTGGTTGGATATTCTTTTGGTGGGTTGCTGGCAATTGAGCTCCTAAATGCTCTGAGCGCGGTAACGTCGCTGGTATTGATCGAGCCCGCTGCATTGTTGTCAACTGAGGCGGCAGATCTGAGTATGAGGGCGACCCAGTATGACAGTCTGGCGGCGGCGATAAGAAAGGACCCGGCGGCGCCGGCACCATACCTTGAGTTCTTAAATACGGTATCGCCACGTCGCGTGCGTAACGCATCCATCGATAAAATGGCAGTTGAGCGATTGATGCATCGTGGAACTGGGCTTGCCGATGGGATCGGTGCAGTGTCTGAATCGCTTAATAAGCGCGCTGCAGAGTACGCAGGCTGGGTATCACCAGTGGCTGGCTGCAGTTTAGTTGGTGGCCTTTCCTCTCAGTCGATGCACCAACGCCACGAAAAGCTTTCCCAGCAGAGTCCGGACTGGACATCACATGTTATCGACGCCAGTGATCATGGCCTCGTTTATACGCGTCCGCGTGAGATCGCAAAAATCATAAACGCGCGGATATTAATCGGTTAGGGGAGCTATACGTCCCCTGAATGTAAAGCCTGGCGTCTGCGAGCCCGTGATCGGGTAGGGCTCTTAGAGCACTAAAGACTCACAGGACTCTTGGTTCACTTTCCCTGTCACCTGATTCAGAATTAGCCCTAGCTCTGGGATCGTTTCAGGCCGGTTGTCTGAAGAATTCTTGTCGAAATTTCTTCGATGGATTTATCGGTTGTGCTGATGAACGGGATGTTCTCGCGTTCGTAAAGCATTTCAACCTCGTCTACCTCATGGTAACACTGCTTGAGCGACGCATATCGGCTGTTGGCTTTGCGCTCAGTTCTGATTGCTGACAGACGTTCTGGGTCAATGGTCAGGCCGAACAGCTTGTGTCGGTGTTTTCTCAATGACTCGGGCAGACTCAGTTCCATCATGTCTTCTTCTGTTAATGGGTAGTTCGCAGCTTTGATGCCGAACTGCATGGCCAGATAAAGACAAGTTGGTGTCTTTCCAGAGCGTGATACCCCGACGAGAATTACGTCGGCGTCCTCGTAGTGTCGGGTTCTCGCTCCGTCATCGTTGTCCAGTGCGAAATTGATTGCATCAATTCTGTGGAGATAACTCGCGCTGTTCGCCGATGAGTGTGACTTACCGACAGAGTATGAGCTTTCTACGCTCAGTTCCTGCTCAAGTGGTGACAGGAATGTTTCGAAGATGTCGACTTTGAAAGCGTCTGCGGTATCAATGATCGAACGGATGCTTTTATCAATAATGGTATCGAAAAGAATCGCCGGTGCCCCCGATTCTTTTGCAGCTTCATTGATTTTGGCCACAGCGGCGTTGGCTTTCTCTGGTGAGTCGATGTAGGGCAGAGTGACACGGGTAAACTGGATTTTATCGAACTGAGCAAGTAATGCGTTTCCGAGTGTTTCTGCGGTGATCCCCGTGCCATCGGAGATGAAATAGGCGTAGCGCTTCATGTGGTAATTTGTCCTGCGTGCACTTAGTATTACGCAGTCCCCATTATGGGCGATTCATCCGTTCGTTAAAAGTATCACTAAGGAGAAGGGCGTTGACCGATTACGTACTTAAGTTTGATCAGGTTTCGATACACGACGTAGAAAAGGTCGGTGGTAAGAATGCTTCTCTTGGTGAAATGATCGGAAATCTGTCCAGCGTTGGTGTCTCGGTACCTATGGGGTTTGCTACAACCGCCGACGCTTATCGTGAGTTTCTTTCACATGAAGGGTTGGATGCCCGTATCAATCAGGCCCTCAGCAGTCTAAATGTTGATGATATCCAGGCCCTGACGAGTACCGGTCAGCAGATTCGCGAGTGGATTCTTGATGCGCCACTGCCGCCAGCTCTCGAGGCCGCTGTCAGACAGGCATTTGTTGAATTGCAGGCTGGGAATGAATCTGTTGCTGTCGCTGTCCGCTCTTCGGCTACCGCAGAAGATCTGCCAGATGCTTCATTCGCAGGTCAGCAGGAAACCCATCTGAATATCGTCGGTATTGATAACGTTCTGCACGCTATCCGCGACGTGTTTGCATCACTGTTCAACGATCGCGCGATTGCTTATCGCGAACACCAGGGGTTTGATCATCATAAGGTGGCTTTGTCTGCCGGTATCCAGCGAATGGTTCGTAGCGAAACGGCTTCCAGTGGTGTGATGTTTACGCTCGATACTGAGTCTGGTTTTGACGATGTTGTGTTTGTTACTTCGTCTTATGGTCTGGGTGAAACCGTTGTGCAGGGCGCGGTTAACCCTGACGAATTCTACGTTCACAAACGCAACCTCGCGGACGGTCGCCCAGCTATCCTGAGGCGCAACCTCGGCGCAAAAGCGATCAAGATGGTTTATAACACTGAAGCCGCAGTGGGCAAGTCAGTTGAAACGCAGCGCGTTGATCGAGACCTCAGACGTATTTTTTCGGTGACAGACGATGAGGTGGAATCTCTGGCCCGTCAGGCTGTGCTTATCGAAAAGCACTATGGCCGCCCGATGGATATCGAGTGGGCAAAAGATGGTGATGACGGTCAGCTCTATATCGTGCAAGCCCGCCCTGAAACGGTAAAAAGCCGAGCCAGTAAGCAGGTGATGGAGCGCTATCTCCTGAAAGAACAGGGTAACGTGCTCGCGGAAGGCCGGAGTATCGGTCACCGGATTGGCAAAGGCCGGGTGAAAGTCATTGATCGTATTGAAGATATGGATCAGGTTCAGGAAGGCGATGTGCTTGTCGCAGATATGACAGACCCTGACTGGGAGCCAGTCATGAAACGCTCAGCCGCGATCGTCACGAATCGTGGGGGGCGTACCTGTCATGCCGCGATCATCGCGCGTGAGCTGGGCATTCCTGCCGTAGTTGGATGTGAAGATGCTACTGATCGCCTGAGCGATGGCCAGGAAGTCACCGTTTCTTGCGCAGAAGGTGATACCGGATTCGTTTATGATGGTGCTCTGGATTTTGATGTTCGGACAAACAGTGTTGAGTCCATGCCAGATCTGGACCTCAAGCTTATGATGAATGTTGGTAACCCGGATCGCGCTTTCGATTTTCAGGCACTGCCTAATGCTGGTGTAGGGCTCGCCCGACTGGAATTTATTATCAACCGCATGATTGGTGTTCACCCTAAGGCACTGCTGAACTTCGATCAGCTTCCGGATGATCTGCGGCCCACGGTTGAGAGACGTATTTCCGGATATCCCGGGCCTGTTGATTTCTACGTCGAGAAACTCGTTGAAGGTATTTCGACTCTGGCTGCGGCGTTCTGGCCTAAGCGGGTCATTGTTCGTTTATCGGATTTTAAATCGAACGAGTATGCCAACCTGATTGGCGGGCGCCTTTATGAGCCGGAAGAAGAAAACCCGATGCTTGGCTTCCGGGGTGCTTCCCGGTATATATCGAAAAATTTCCGCGACTGCTTCGAACTCGAATGTCGGGCAATGAAGAAAGTCCGGAATGAAATGGGGTTCACCAATGTCGAGATCATGGTTCCATTTGTGCGTACCGTGGGTGAGGCGGAGCAAGTGGTCGATCTTCTTGCAGAACATGGGCTGAAGCGTGGCGAAAATGATCTTCGTCTGATCATGATGTGTGAACTGCCAGCGAACGCGATTCTTGCGGATAAGTTTCTTGAACACTTCGACGGTTTTTCAGTTGGTTCCAATGATCTCACCCAGTTAACGCTGGGGCTTGATCGTGATTCAGGCATCATCGCTCATTTGTTTGATGAGCGGAATGAAGCGATTCTGGCGCTGCTTGAAAATGCCATTGATGCCTGTAAACGGGCCGGCAAATACATTGGGATATGTGGGCAGGGGCCATCAGATCACCCGGACTTTGCTCGTTGGCTGATGGACAAAGGAATCGACAGTATCTCATTGAACCCGGACTCTGTTCTCGATACCTGGTTTTTCCTTGCAAATAAGCAGGACTGAAAGGGCGGTAATTGAATGAAGAGCAGCAGTGCGCTGTTTCCAGTCACATTGATGAGGGCGGATATCCTCGGAGATCTTTCTGAGGATATCTATCTCGTTAAGCATAACCGCGATCCGGATCAGAGTGTTCAGATTGCTCTGACGCGGGTTGGTCTTGCGGAATTTCCCGAGAAAAGCGGCTTTCCCCTGGTTCTTGTTCACGGTAGTTTCACTAATCGTGGGTTCTGGCTCTCGCCGAAAGGTCAGGGCTTTGCCCGATACCTGGTTGAACAGGGCTTCGATGTCTGGTTGTTTGAACAGCGGGGCCATGGTCTGTCGCCTCGCAATCAGGACTACAGCAGAAATACTGTTGAACGCTACGCACGGTACGACGTGCCTGCAGTGCACGAATTTATCGAAGAAAAAACAGGGCGCTTTCCCGCCTGGGTTGGTCACTCTCTCGGTGGCACTATGATCGCAACAGCCGTTGCTGCAGGTTTCTGTGATAATACGATTCCTGCGTTCGTAATGTTCGGGACACAGGTCGTTCGCCCGAATCTGGCGTTGCAGGTGCCTCTGCTGAGTCAGATCACACGAGGAGTGGTTTACTTTAAGCAGGAACTCGATGGCCGCAAACTTAAGATCGGGCCTGAAAATGAACCTGCAGGCGTCATTAATGAGTATCTTGCTCGCCATAGTCTGCTTGGTCGCTGGAAACTTCCCTCGACGAATGAACCTCTGCTTCCGCGTTGGAAAGAAGAGTGTATTCCAATGCTCGGTGTTTCCGCAGCGGGGGATACAACGGATCCTGCAAAATATTGTCAGCGGTTTTACCGTATGTATGGTGGTCCGAAAGAGGAGCTGTTGCTTGGTACCGAGAACGGCTTCAGTAAGGATTTTGCCCATATAGACATGGTTGTCAGTAAGGAAGCAGAACTTGAAGTCTGGCCGAAGGTCAGTAATTGGTTAAAGGCTTATGCCGGCTGACCAGCAGCGCAATGTCGCAGTGCTCGCTGGAGCGACAGGTTTGATTGGTGCGCATCTTCTGGATCTTCTGATTGCCACAGGCAAATACACTCAGGTAGTGGTTTTGGCGCGCAGAAAACCGACAGATCTCTCTGTCACTGCTCAGGAGGCGCTCAGCACAGGGTTGCTTCGCTGGAATGCGTTCGATCAGTCTTTTCCTGGGCATGTTGATCATTTCTTCTGTGCTCTGGGAACAACACAGAAGGTATCCGGTAAGTCTGGCCTGGCTGCAGTGGATCGTGATCTGGTGATTGATCTTGCGGGGAAATCCGTCGCTGCTGGCGCTCGGTTGTTGTCGATTGTCAGCGCGACAGGTGCGAATGCGGGTTCGATGTTTTTCTATAACCGTATCAAGGGCGAAATGGAGCAGGGGGTCGGTCGACTGAGTGTTCCTTGTATTCAGTTCTGGCAGCCCTCGGTTTTGCTTGGTGAGCGCGATGATTTTCGTCTCGCAGAGGCACTGGCAGGTTTAGTATTGCGGCCACCTTTGCCAAAAAATATTCAGGCCCGGAAAGGAGCGGCAGTTGCCTCTGCCATGGTAGTGGCTGCCGGTCAGGATTTAACTGGCTTACACCGATTTAAAGTACGTGAAATAGATATGTTTAACTCAGGAGAGATTCTATGACTCAATATATTACCCCAGACCTGTGCGATGAATATCCGGACCTGATTACTGTTGTTGAGCCAATGTTCAACAACTACGGTGCCCGTGAATCATTCGGTGGAGAAATCGTTACTGTTAAATGCCACGAAGACAACTCTAAAGTAAAAGAGCTGGTTGATACCGATGGCAAAGGCAAAGTGATGGTGGTTGATGGTGGCGGCTCAATGCGCCACGCTCTGCTGGGCGACATGCTGGCAGAGAAGGCCGCTAAAAATGGCTGGGAAGGCATCATTATCTACGGCTGCATTCGCGACGTTGACGTGATCATGGAAACCGAACTGGGCGTTCAGGCTCTGGCAACTAATCCGCTGAAGACCGATAAGCGCGGTCTGGGTGACGTAAATGTCAAAGTCAAATTTGGTGGTGTAGAGTTCGTGCCGGGTCAGTTTGTCTATGCAGATAACAACGGCATCATCGTTTCTCCACAAGCGCTGAGCATGCCTGAATAAATTGCCGACACTACGTTTCGGGCTGGGTCAGTCCGAAACGTAATCGTGGTTCTCTGAGGCTGTGATCATCAGCAGCAGAAGGGGAGTCATCAGATCGCCCCGACACCCAGCTTCCTCCCAGTTTGTCCCATATTGCCAGGCAGGTGCCAAAGTTTTTGTCGACATGTGCCGGAGCACTACTGTGATGTATCTGATGTTGTACCGGGCTGATAAACCAGCGCTCAAAAGGTCCGAAACTCAGTGGAATGTGAGAGTGCCTGAGATTCGCCCCCAGAACATTAAACAGAAAGCCCAGTGCGTCAACGCCGAGTATGTGCAACGCTGTCAGTTCCCTGCCCGCAAGATAGAGGAATGCACCAGAGACCAGGGTGAACACCAGCCACCCTCTTAATGCGTAGAGTGTCATTTCTACAGGATGAATCCGATGCAGCGTCAATGGAGTAAGTGTTGTGGCACTGTGGTGTACTTTGTGAAGATGCCATAGTGCAGGAACTTTGTGCATCAAACGATGCAAACCGAAGCGGCTGATATCCTCCAGCAGAAAGAAAGTCAGCGAAAAGGCGACGGCAATGCCCCATGTCGGCAGCTCGATGGCCGATGGGCTATCAAAATATTTCTGAAGCAAACCGGCAAACCAGACTGCACCAAGTAAATGGGAGCCGAATAGTGGTACCAGAATGAGCAGTTTAATCAAACTGTTTGCTATCAGGTACGAGGTGTCAGTAAGCGTTGATTTCGTCAGCCAGTAGCGACGAGAAAAGAACGTCTGCTGAACACGATGCCAGGTGACCGGATAGGGGCTTATCCACCAGTAGATCAGAATTAATACAATGCTACTGGCGATAAACCCCCAGAACAGGCGCTTGCTGGGATCGGTGATCTGCCCCAGTGTGAGTGACAGAAACTCACTTGCACCTGTGTCTGCAATCATATTCTCAGAAATCCCAGCGTATGGCCGCTTTAACGGTCAGAGGCTGACTGGGACGTGCGCCGAAGGGTCTGCGCGAGACAATAACCTGCTCATCCGTCAGATTTTCGCCAATAAGGCGAGCCTGCACCGCATTTGTCGCTTGCCATGAGACACTCAGATCAAACAGGGTATGAGCTTCAGTACTGATGCCTGAAGAATAGCTACCTTGCCCGGGAGCTTCTCTGGCCTCTCCTGTGTAGCGAATCGCGCCTGCAACATTCCAGCGATCAAATTCAACACCGGTGCTTAGCCTGGCCTGATGTTTTGGCAGATAAGGAAGTTCATCCCCCTCGTCAACAATGCCCCACTGGGAAAAACCCGACTGAAAACTACTTTGGAAAGCCGACTCAGTATAGGTGTATACAAGCTGCACGGGGAAACGGTAGCGTCCATGGAGCAGCGCATGATTGATTGTGGATTCAAATCCAGCAACCTGGACTTCTCCACCATTGAATTCGTCACCAACGGTACAGCCGCTGTCGGAGGCGCGGCAGCGACCGATCAGATTTGAATAATCACTGAAGAAACCGACGATCTCTGCATGAAGCTCGCCTGATTTATATCGTGCACCATACTCATAATTGATGCTTTCCTCCGGTGAAACGCTGTCGTCCGACGCCGGACCGGCAGGGGAGAATCCCTTATAGACGCCCGCCAGTAATCCGAAATTATCGGACCATTGGAAGAAAACCCCAGCGCCCGGTGCGAGTATGCTTTGATTGCGATCACTCTCGGTTTCTGTCAGATAGTCTTTTACCTGTCCTGATATGGTTTCATATCTCATACCGAGATTGATGAGCCAGTCGTTGACGCGAAGTTCGTCGCTCAAGAACAGAGCAACTGCATCCGACTCTGCTCTGTTGAGAGTCTTGGCTTCCCGGTCCTCGATACCATCAAATTCCAGAGTGCCATCAACCATAAAGTATCCTCTCTGGGTATGGTGGCGACTGACATAATCATGATGGTAGCGCAGGCCAGCTCTGAGGTAATGCTCAACCGATCCTGTATATGCGAGGTAGTCAGCGGTCAGTGATATACCCTTGGAGCCATAGGTTCTGTCATTGTCGGTGACGTCAATAGTGATGTCTTCACTGTCTGATGTGGCAATGTCGCCTCGCAGGGCGGACATTTCCTTAATGAAAATATCTGGATTGGCAAGGACATCCTGAGCAGATACGCCATCTATGAAACCATCGAATTTATTCCAGGAGCGATTGAATGTCTGGTCGTAAATTCGCGTGGATATGCTCAGTGATGATGACAATTCGATGCCATGAATAAAGTGAACCTGGCTGTGATCTGAATTGAACTGGTCGAGTTGGCTTGCGGCGTAGCGGCGATTGGGATTTGCACTGAAATCATCATCACTCAGACCAAGATATGTTTCGTCTGACGTTTCTTCAGCGTATCCAAGTTTCAGAGTGGCAAACTGAGCGTATTCTGCGGAGGGGGCGCTCTCCCAGAATAGCTTTGCATTTACATCATTTCGGGCAAAACCGGTGTCATCTCCATTGTCCAGTTCCTTGAATCCGTCAGCGCCGTAGGAGAGCAGATCAATGTGATAGCCCCATTGTTTATTTAATGCTTCAGGAGTGTCGCCATACTGAAGACGCCCTTTATAGTAATTGTCACTACCATAAGTGAGGTCCAGACTACCTTCATCGGTGTAGGGCGTCGGAAGGGTCACCATATTTATGGCTCCACCAATGGTGTGCGGGCCGTATTGAATGGCCGCGGGGCCTTTTACAACTTCAACACTCTGCATCCGGTTTACATTCGGAATGTAATACGCTGCAGGGGCGGTGTATGGTGCAGGGGAGATGAGAATTCCATCTTCCATCAAGGTGATCTTCTGGCTCCGGTCGGAGGTGACACCCCGGATACCTATATTGGGGCGTAGCCCGTAACCGTCTTCATAACGAATATAGACACCAGGCGTTCTCGTCAATAAATCATTGAGGTCGGTGCTGTCAAATTCGGAGATCATGCTCTCGTCGATTCTCGTTGCAGAGCCCGCGATGGTTGCCAGCTCCTGCTCAGAACCAATAATAGTCATCGTGTCCAGGTGAACAGCTTCTTCGGCAGCAGTCGTGTGCATCGGAACAGAGATCAGAAGTCCTGCAGATACCGACGCCTTTAATAAATTAATCCGATAAAAATTCATAGTAATGCTCGGGTCAGTCATTGTCAGATTGGCTTCGTTCCGGAAGATCAAGATTTACAGCGGCAATAAAATCTACGCGCAGTCTGTCAGTAATCCGCTTTAACAGGCCATAAAGGCTGCACATGTCGACAGAGCCGCTATCCGGGTTTGCTGCACTGTTTGTACAGGCTGTTTCATCTCCGGACAGGAGTTGAGCTTCTGCCTGATCAAGCAGAGACTGGTCCATGGAGTCGATAAAGGACACTGCGGCACCCGTATCTGACAGCAGGTTTTCAATGATCCCACTGTCTGAAAACTCAGTTCTGGCGATAACGTCGTCGAACCCCAGGCCGGAACCTCCGGTGAGCAGGGTTTTAAAGGTCTGGAGGTTGATGCGGATATTCGCAAAAGATGTTTCGGTGTATGGAGACTCGACGTCGTCAGGGCATGCAGCATCGTCGCACCCTGAATTGATAATGCTGGTTGGAATTCCTGCCTTTGTGTCCTTTACATATTCTTCAATGTAGAAAAGTGCATCTGACAGGGCTCCGAGGCTTTCACTCGTATTGACCGGGTTGAGGAAATCGGAGCGCTGTGCATCCCATTGTTCAAGCAGCGTTTGTGCTTGTTGGGTGATGTCTGCCGAGACGAACTTTGCATAGGCGCAACGTTGGGTCTTTCTCTCTGAATCGGTCAGGTCGTTCCAGTCCTGAGTTGCTTCTGTTGTTGCAGGGCACGAGTGGTCGAGGTCTTGATTGAAAAGAAGATATTCAAGTGCATCTAGCCCCCGCGCGCTGTTTCGCCGCGTGACTATGCTGAAATCTGGCTCGGTAGCTGCAATGACCGCTTGGTCGACAGCGCAGGCGTTATGGGAAAAGTTGCTCCCGTAAGAGAGAATTCTGTTTCTGAGACTCATGTCGCTGCTGGCAAGAGGGCCGATTATCATCATTTCATTAGCTTGCCAGGATGCCATGAGATCGAGCCATTCGTGTTGGGCGGCATCCAGCGCTGAGGACTCGCCGTCACTGCCGATGGCATCGCAGTAGGAGCTGACACTGATGGTCTGACTCAGTTCTGCGAATGATCGGTAAGATGGTTCGATGATGTTGTCGGTGTAATTTGCAAGCATTTCAGTAAATGGGAAGTCATCCAGACTTTCCGACTGACCAGAGCCCGAACTCCCGACACAACCTGTCATCAGAAGTGGTGATGCTGTAATCAGGGTCGCGAGTGAAATATAGCGGCGGAACATGTACCTCTCCGTGATAGAGATGATGTAAATAAGAATTGCTAGTATTAAGGAATTTCCATACAAAAACGCCCGCGATATCGCGGGCGTTTCTATTCAAAGCTGGTAATTACCAGTTCGCTGCATTGTCGGCGTGGAAGCCATACGCATCGCGAAGCAAATCGCGGGCTGCCAGCAGGTCTGTACGGTACTGGCTAACACCACCAGTGAAGGCTTCGCCAGCCTGTGTTCCATCAGCAAGTACTGGTGCATCACCCATCAGAGAGTGGACCTCTTCGAGATTGGCGACTGCTGCTTCGCTGACACGGAATGGTGACAGTGGGTTGAACTGGAGGCCCAGAGCAAAGCCTTTCATTTCACCCCAATGCTTTGCCAGGTCAGTAAAGTTGGCAACGTCGGCAAACTTGGTACCGTCAAAGTCATCCATATCTGCAATGGTATCGTTGATGTAGTGGATAACCGTTGCTGCAATACATTTTTCCCAGGTAACAGCTGCAATCTGAATCTGTGATTCGAGATCGGCGGCAGCTTCGGAGGTCAGCTCACCAGCAGCAGAGGCTTCGGCGATGATGGCGCGACCAGTCAGGAATGCATCAAAAGCTTCTTTCGTGAGGTCTGTTTCAACGGTGGCGCCGCGGTCACGCTTGGCACAGTTGGCAGAATTACCGAAGATAACTTCGCTTCTCAGGTCCAGCAGGCCGTCACCGTTGGCATCGTTGTAGCCCTGGAATTCAGGACGACCACCTTTGATTGCAATTTCGTCGTCGGTGAAATCATTAAAGTTACGCGTTGCACCAAAGTAACCGAATGCTTCGTCCCACTTATGCTCTGCAGCGGTGTAGTTTTTGCCGTCAACGAGCGCAAGATTAGACGCGTCTGCGAAATCTGTCTGAAGGTAATCTGCCGTTCCCTGAGAGAAGGTGACTGCACCAAGCAGGAACTTCTGAATCAGTTGCACATAGTCGAGGCCTTCAGGAGAAACATATGCAACTTCAACAGCGGTTGTGTCGCTGGCGGTTGTTGCGATAGTGAATCCAGTGTCTGCATTAAGCACGAGATCATCGAAGAACTGATCGACAAGATCAGTAGGGCTTGCTACGTCGCCCCAGCCGAAGAAGCCCTCGCCCAGAACATGCTCTGCCTTGTCTTGTCCGGCAATTTTGCTGATCAGATCTTTACCTGATGAAATTGAGTTGTAAGTGTCTTGGACAAGGGTCTGGCCGTCGATCGCGAAATCAAATGCGTTATCTCCGTTTGCTTCACTGTCGAAACGGAAGAAATAATCAAATGCGGCTGTTTCTGTTGTGTCGGTGACGTCTGCAGTCGCCGCCTTAAGATCTGAGATAAGGATGTGGCGAGCAGTCTGGCCGCTGTAGCTGACGGTGTCGTTGCCACTGGCGTCCGTAAACGTATAGGTCTCCGGGACGTTGTAGCTGCTTTCAGGAACAACAGGCGTTGTTACGTTGTCGTCATCGTTGCTGCTGGAGCCGCCACCGCAACCGTAAAGAGCGATAGACATGGTTGCTACGGCAAGAGCGCTTACCTTAGGGAGTTTCATTTTCAGATCCTTTTTATTGAATTCTTACAAAAACGCGGAGCAGTGTATGGATTTGAAAATTAATGTCAAACGTAATGCGAATTCTTCGTATTAAAAATGTTAATAATAAAAATGGATTGTATACAATGAGGTGGATGCGGGGAGTGAATTGCCTTAGAATTGCGACCTCTCTTACTATATTGTAGACATTGCATGTCAAAGACTCTTGCCGACAAAGTGTTTAATGAGTTGACAACGTCAATCGTCCGAGGGGAGCTTGCTCCGGGCGAAAAGCTGTCTGAGCAGGCGCTTGTTGAGCGTTATGGCGGGAGTCGTGCTCCCATCAGGGAAGCTATACAGAAACTTGAGGCTCGCAACCTCGTTGTCCGTGTTCCTCACGCGGGTGCCAGAGTGGTGTCATTGTCTCTTGAAGAGTTGCGGGATATTTACGAAGTCCGTCTTGAACTGGAAAGTATGGCCTGTCGTCTGGCCGCTGAACGTATGACGGATGAAGAGGTGGCTGACCTTGAGTCGCTGCTGGCTGAACATGCCCGCTCAATTGAGGCGGACCAGGGCCTCAGTTATTACCAGAAGTCCGGCAATCTCGATTTTCATTACCGCATTATTGAAGGCAGCAAGAATGGTCGCTTGCATCAGATGTTGTGTGGTGATCTTTACCACATCATTCGTATGTATCGTTACCGCACCAGCACAAGTACCGAACGGCCACTGCTTGCACTGAAAGAACATCAGCGGATTGTGGAGGCGATAAAAGGTCGTGATCCGCAGCTCGCCGAATTATTGATGAGGCGCCATATTCAGGCGTCGCTGACTAACCTTGAAACTCGTCTGGCTCACGAGGCCCGACATTAATACATATGGCACAGGAGACCTGATATGACCCCAGGCCAGAAGTTCCGTAAGGCGCTTGAAGATAACAAGCCGCTGCAGATTGTAGGTACCATCAATGCGTACGCCGCAATGATGGCTGAAAAGATCGGCCACCAGGCGATCTATCTCTCCGGCGGTGGTGTTGCAAACGCCTCTTACGGTCTGCCAGACCTCGGTATGACGTCTCTGAACGACGTTGTTGAAGACGTGCGTCGTATCACGTCTGCCAGCTCTCTGCCGCTGTTGGTAGATATCGACACCGGTTGGGGTGGTGCATTCAACATCGCTCGCACCATCAAAGAGATGGAAAAGGCTGGTGCTGCCGCTGTTCATATCGAAGATCAGGTTGCTCAGAAGCGTTGTGGTCACCGTCCGAACAAAGAAATCGTTTCTAAAGAAGAAATGGTTGACCGTATCAAGGCGGCTGTAGACGCTCGTACTGATCCGGATTTCTTCATCATGGCTCGTACCGATGCGTTTGCTCAGGAAGGTCTGGAAGCCGCGATCGACCGTGCTAAAGCGTGTGTTGAAGCTGGCGCTGACGGCATCTTCGCAGAAGCTGTGAAGACTGAAGTGCACTACCGCGCATTCGCTGAAGCGCTGGATGTGCCGATTCTGGCGAACATCACTGAATTCGGTCAGACCGAACTGTGGAGCCGCGAGCAGCTGGGCGAGTGGGGCGCCGCTATGGTTCTGTACCCACTGAGTGCTTTCCGTGCAATGAACAAAGCCGCTGAAACTGTCTACAAGAGCCTCCTTGAAGAGGGTCATCAGCGTAAGGTGATCGACATTATGCAGACCCGTATGGAGCTGTACGATTACCTGAACTACCACGATTTTGAACAGAAGCTCGATGCGCTGTTTGAAGAAGGAAAGAATAAGTAAGTTGCCGATGGGAGATATTCCTCCTGTTATAAAAATTAATAATTTCAGATAGTTACGTTAAGTATCTAAAGTTATAGGAGAAGCACATGGCTGCTGCAAAAGAACTCTCTGGGGCGGGCCTGCGTGGTCAGGTCGCCGGTAAAACTGCTCTGTCGACCGTAGGTAAATCAGGTTCTGGTCTGACCTATCGTGGCTACGATGTTAAAGACCTTGCTGCAAACTGTGAGTTTGAGGAAGTTGCGTACCTGATCCTGAAAGGCGAGCTGCCAAACCAGGCTGAACTGGATGCATACAAGAGCAAGCTGAAAGCAATGCGTGGCCTGCCACAGGCGCTGAAAGAAGTGCTTGAGCGTATCCCTGCGTCCGCTCATCCAATGGATGTGATGCGTACCGGTTGTTCTATGCTCGGCAACCTCGAAACCGAAGAAAGCTTCGATGAGCAGCAGGAAGCGACTGATCGTATGCTGGCTGTCTTCCCGGGCATGATCAACTACTGGTACAACTTCTCTCACAATGACAAGCGCATTGATGAGAATACCGATGCTGATTCCATTGCAGAGCAGTTCCTGTGGACTCTGCATGGCGAGAAGCCGTCTGAACTGCACGTTCGTGTCATGCAGGCATCTCTGATTCTGTACGCAGAGCACGAATTCAACGCGTCTACCTTCACCGCACGCGTATGTGCGTCAACGCTGAGCGATATGCACTCCTGCATCACTGGCGCTATCGGCTCTCTGCGTGGCCCACTGCACGGTGGCGCTAACGAAGCAGCGATGGATCTGATCGAAGGCATGGACAACCCAGAGCACGCTGAAGAAACCATCATGGGTATGCTGGCGCGCAAAGATAAGATCATGGGCTTCGGTCACGCGATCTACCGCGAATCTGACCCGCGTAACGCTGTGATCAAAGAGTGGTCTGAGAAGCTGGCGAACGAGAATGGCGACACCAACTTGTACGACATTTCTGTACGTTGTGAAGCCGTTATGTGGCGCGAAAAGAAGCTGTT
Source organism: uncultured Thalassolituus sp. (assembly GCF_950066645.1). GTDB lineage: Bacteria > Pseudomonadota > Gammaproteobacteria > Pseudomonadales > Oceanobacteraceae > Thalassolituus. Next base: position 182,663 of record NZ_CATMFB010000004.1, read on the forward strand.
CTGTAACGCTGACTTCTTCCATGCGTCTGCGTACAACTACATGGGTATTCCAACCAAGCTGTTCACTCCGATCTTCGTATGTTCCCGCCTGACTGGCTGGGCAGCACACGTAATGGAGCAGCGTGCTGACAACCGTATTATCCGTCCAAGCGCTGAATACACTGGTGAAGAGAACCGTGCGGTTCCGGCGATTACTGACCGCTAAGTCGCTGCGCCGCTAAAAGTTAAATGTGAGAGGCGGCTATTGCTCTCTGGCGCGCCGTGAACCCATCCCTGGGGGCTTGGGCGCTACATCCATGTGGTGCACAGCCAGATCGCAACAGTCGCTCTCACTTGAGTACTCCGAAGTCCCCGCCATATTGAGCGGTGATTTCAGCGGCCCACCCGGTGTAAGGGGGGTGGGTGGAAGCCGGTTTTCAACCCTGCATGCCATGGATGGCATGCGGGAGTCTCCATGGATGGATTCACGACGAGTTGAAAACCGGCTTTCATCCACGCACCGAATCGAGTGCGCCAAAACCGTGATGAGAAATTGAGTATGAATACTGAATTCCGTAAGAATCTTCCGGGCAGCAGCCTGGACTACTTTGATACCCGCGCGGCATGCGAAGCCATCAAGCCGGGCTCATACGACACACTGCCTTATACCTCGCGTATTCTGGCAGAGCAGCTGGTTCGCCGTTGTGCACCAGAAGCACTGAACGCCAGCCTTGAGCAGCTGATCGACCGTAAGCGTGATCTCGACTTCCCTTGGTACCCAGCGCGCGTTGTCTGTCACGACATCCTCGGCCAGACCGCTCTGGTGGATCTGGCGGGTCTGCGTGATGCAATTGCAGAGCAGGGTGGTGATCCGTCTAAAGTGAACCCTGTGGTTCAGACTCAGCTGATTGTTGACCACTCTCTGGCTGTTGAATGTGGTGGTTTTGATCCGGATGCATTCCAGAAAAACCGTGACATCGAAGAGCGTCGTAACGAAGATCGTTTCCACTTTATCAACTGGACCAAAACCGCGTTCGACAACGTCGACGTGATTCCAGCGGGTAACGGCATTATGCACCAGATCAACCTGGAGAAAATGTCTCCGGTGGTTCAGGCGCGTGAAGGCGTTGCCTACCCAGATACCTGTGTTGGTACCGACTCTCACACCCCGCACGTTGATGCGCTGGGCGTAATCTCTGTGGGCGTGGGTGGTCTGGAAGCCGAAACTGTCATGCTTGGTCACCCATCCATGATGCGTCTCCCGGATATCGTGGGCGTTGAGCTGAAAGGTAAGCGTCAGCCAGGCATTACTGCCACTGACATCGTACTGGCTCTGACGGAGTTCCTGCGTAAGGAGCGTGTGGTCGGTGCTTATGTCGAGTTCTTCGGCGAAGGTGCATCCAGCCTCTCCATCGGTGACCGCGCTACCATCTCCAATATGACGCCAGAGTACGGTGCGACTGCAGCGATGTTCTACATCGACGAGCAGACCATTGACTACCTGAACCTGACTGGTCGTGAGCCTGAGCAGGTCGCTCTGGTAGAACAGTACGCGAAAGAGACTGGTCTGTGGGCGACAGCCCTGGAAACTGCGGAATACGAACGTGTTCTGACGTTCGATCTGTCGACTGTTGGCCGTAACATGGCTGGTCCATCCAACCCGCACGCACGTCTGGCAACGGCAGATCTGGCAGCCAAAGGCATTGCTGGCAACCTGGATGCAGCAAAAGCTGAAGAAGCAGAAGGCCTGATTCCGGATGGCGCAGTCATCATTGCGGCGATCACCTCCTGTACCAACACCTCTAACCCGCGCAACGTAGTCGCTGCTGGTCTGCTGGCTAAGAAAGCCAACGAACTGGGTCTGATCCGTAAGCCTTGGGTGAAATCGTCTTTCGCGCCGGGCTCTAAAGTGGCTGAGCTGTACCTGAAAGAGTCTGGCCTGCTGCCAGAGCTCGAGAAGCTGGGCTTCGGTATTGTGGCGTTCGCATGTACTACCTGTAACGGTATGTCTGGTGCGCTCGATCCAGTGATCCAGCAGGAAATCATCGATCGTGACCTGTACGCCACAGCGGTACTGTCGGGTAACCGTAACTTCGATGGTCGTATCCACCCATACGCTAAGCAGGCGTTCCTGGCGTCTCCACCACTGGTAGTTGCTTACGCGATTGCTGGTACCGTACGTTTTGATATCGAGAAAGACGTACTGGCCGTGGTTGATGGCAAAGAAATCCGCCTGATGGACATCTGGCCATCTGACGAAGAAATCGACGCGATCGTTGGTGAATTCGTTAAGCCGCAGCAGTTCCGTGATGTATACATCCCGATGTTCGATCTGGGTGAAGCTGAGAAGGCACCAAGTCCGCTGTACGACTGGCGTGAGATGTCGACCTACATCCGTCGTCCTCCATACTGGGAAGGCGCGCTGGCAGGTGAACGTACTCTGAAAGGCATGCGTCCACTGGCGCTGTTGCCAGACAACATCACCACTGACCACCTGTCTCCGTCTAACGCGATTCTGATGAACAGTGCTGCCGGTGAATACCTGCACAAGATGGGTCTGCCAGAAGAAGACTTCAACTCTTACGCAACTCACCGGGGTGACCACCTGACTGCTCAGCGTGCGACCTTCGCTAACCCGAAACTGATGAACGAAATGGTTCGTGATGAAGACGGTAATGTGAAGCAGGGCTCTCTGGCGCGTATCGAGCCGGAAGGTCAGGTAACCCGTATGTGGGAAGCCATCGAGACCTACATGAACCGCAAGCAGCCGCTGATCATTGTTGCCGGCGCTGACTACGGTCAGGGTTCTTCCCGTGACTGGGCGGCCAAAGGTGTTCGTCTGGCAGGTGTTGAAGTGATTGTTGCTGAAGGCTTCGAGCGTATTCACCGTACCAACCTGATCGGTATGGGTGTATTGCCGGTACAGTTCAAAGAAGGCACCACCCGTAAGACACTGGAGCTGGACGGCACCGAGACATACGACGTCGTGGGTGAACGTACTCCGCGTGGCGATCTGACACTGATCATCAACCGCCAGAATGGCGAAACCGTTGAAGTGCCAGTGACCTGTCGTCTGGATACTGCTGAAGAAGTAGTGACCTATAACGCAGGTGGTGTGCTACAAAAATTCGCCAAAGACTTCCTTAAGTCAAACTGAGGCTAGTTGCGTTGCTGCAACTTTGTTGCGTCCTCGCTCGCCCCGTCGCCTACCAGTTGGTATGTCTCGGGGTCTCGCTGCGGGGCGCCTCGTTGCAGCGGCCTCACTGACGCCTCCCGAGCGGACGTGTTTTTCGTCGTTGGGGCTGTGAGGTGTTAGCGATATAAAGCTGAATCGGTAGGGTGGGCATTGCCCACCTTATTTTTATTATTTAATGGGGCATCTTATGACTCATAAACCACAAGTTAAAATCCCGGCGACTTACATGCGTGGCGGTACGTCTAAGGGTGTTTTCTTCAGTCTGACGGATCTGCCAGAAGCGGCTCAGGTGCCGGGTGAGGCGCGCGATAAGATTCTGCTGCGTACCATCGGCAGTCCTGATCCTTATGGACAGCAGATCGATGGTATGGGTGGTGCGACCTCCAGCACCTCTAAGACCGTGATTCTGGCGAAAAGTGAACAGTCTGATCACGATGTTGATTATCTGTTCGGTCAGGTGTCGATCAACAAGCCTTTCGTTGACTGGTCTGGCAACTGCGGCAACCTCACGGCGGCGGTTGGTGCGTTTGCCATTGCTAAAGGTTTGGTGAGTGCTGATCGTATTCCTGAAAACGGTATTTGTACGGTTCGCATCTGGCAGAAAAACATCAGCAAAACCATTATCGCTCATGTGCCGATCACCAACGGTGAAGTGCAGGAAACGGGCGATTTTGAGCTGGATGGCGTGACCTTCCCGGCCGCTGAAGTTGTGATTGAATTCATGGATCCGGCCGATGGCGAAGGTTCTATGTTCCCAACCGGCAACCTGGTGGATGATCTTGAAGTTCCGGGTATCGGTACGTTTAAGGCGACCATGATCAATGCTGGCATTCCAACCATCTTCGTGAACGCTGCAGATATTGGCTACAAAGGTACTGAGCTGCAGAAAGATCTGAACTCAGATGCAGACGCGCTGGCTCGCTTTGAAACCATGCGTGCCTATGGCGCGGTAAAAATGGGCCTGATCAAAGACGTTGCCGAAGCGGCTGATCGCCAGCACACGCCGAAAATTGCATTCGTTGCACCAGCAACAGCGTATGAATCATCAAGTGGCAAGCAGATTTCAGAAGGTGATGTCGACCTCTGTGTTCGTGCGCTGTCGATGGGCAAGTTGCATCACGCCATGATGGGTACCGCCTCCGTTGCAATCGCGACTGCTGCAGCGATTCCAGGCACTCTGGTGAATGAAGCGGCCGGTGGTGGTGATCGTGATGCTGTCACCTTTGGTCATCCGTCCGGTACGTTGCGTGTTGGTGCGGCGGCTGAAGAAGTGAACGGTGAATGGACAGCTAAAAAAGCCGTAATGAGCCGCAGTGCGCGTATTATTATGGAAGGTAATGTCCATATTCCGGGTGGAACGTTCTGATCAGCGATTTCTGATCGGATCGTAGAAACGTCCGGACATAAAAAAGCCCGCAATCGCGGGCTTTTTTATGTCTGCTTGCCGGTAAGGACCGGCAAGCAGGGGCAGGGCGATCAATTATTGATCGCCCTGGTTCTCTTCTGCTACAGCTTCCTGTTTCTCAGGCTGGTCGCCTTGGGCTGCGTTGTCTCCGCTGTTACGCGGGTCATTTGGAGCCCGACCGGTGCTGTTGGTGCGACGGCGACGACGCGGACGGGAAGCGCCCTTGTCATCGGATGCATCCGGCGTGGTCTCAGGCGCAGCCTCTGGAGCAACTGGGGCCTTCTGGGCCTCTGCAGTCTCAGGAGTAGCCTTGGCTTCGGTTGGGGCTGTTTCAGTCTTCTCTTCGACTTTCTCGGTCGCAGGTTTTACTTCAGCTTCCGGAGCGGGGCTATCTTCTGTCTTTGGCTCAGGCTTCACAGCTCTACGTGCAGCAGGCTTTGTTTTGGTTTCTGCTTTTTCTTCAGAAACGTCCGCTTTTACCTGAGCAGCAGGCTTTTCTTCCTTTGCCGTATCCGCGGCAGCATCTGCAGAAACTACTTCAGTTTCAGTCGCTGCAGTTTCAGTTGCTGCTTCTGTCGCTGTTGCTTTTTCTGACTTTTCGTTGCTGTCAACTTTTACTGGAGCTTCCGGCGCAGTTTCAGAAGCACCAGCTTCGGTCGAAGCCGTTTCTGGCGTCTGATTGCTGTCACTTGCTCCGCGTTCACTGCGGTTGTTACGGTTGCGACGACGACTACGGCGACGTCCGTTACCGCTTGATGCAGTCTCACTGTTTGCTTCCGTGTTCTGCTCCGCTGAAACCTCTGGCTTCGTCACTTCCGTGGCGGTTACAGATTCAGCTGCAACCGCTGTGCTGGTCGCTTCTTTTTCTGCTTCGCTACCCGCGCTGTCGTTACGCTTAGCAGTTCGCTCGGTGTTGTTGCGACGAGTCCTGTCACGGCGTGGTGCGCGCTTGGCATTCGGGTTTTCAGAAGTTGAATCGCTATTGCTATCAGATTTCTGATTGCCATCAACCAGACCAGCAGATTCGCTGCCCTTCTGGTCGTTACGGCGACGGTTGTTGCGTCCCTTGTTGTTGCGGTTGCCCGACTCGTTGCGTGAGTCAGGACCCTGCGCGTTCTCAGTGCCGTCTTTTTCAGTCTTGCGGTCGCGAGTATTGCGCGTGTCTTTGCGCTCGTTGCGATCCTGATCCTGACGTTTATCCTTACGATTAGAACGACGATTGTCTCTGTCACCATCGGACTTACGGTTTTCTGTACCGCCCTTGCGGGTGTTGCGTTCTTTCCGTGCAGGCTTCGTGTCTTTTTCAATCCGGACTTCACGCTTAACGGCGGGAGTCTCGTCTGCTTTGTCACTGTCCAGCAGGGCGGAGATTGCCTGACTGATGCGTCCCCAAAGGCCGACAGGTGCAGCCGGCGCTGACTCCTGAGGTGCAGCTGCGACAGGGCGTGAAACGGTGCTGACGGCTGCTTTCTGGACGCGGACAGGTTCAGCTGTCATGGTGGCTGACAGGTGCTCCTGTTCTTCCTCGTCAAAGCGCTGCTCGTAAGACACTTCGTCGACTACGCTGTCGTCCGGGCGAATGCGCTGGACTTCGTAGTGAGGTGTTTCCATGTGCGGATTCGGAAGCACCATAACGCGACAGCCGTGACGCTGTTCGATGTTTGCGATCAGCGTGCGCTTTTCGTTAAGCAGGAAAGACGCCACGACGACAGGGACGATTGCGCGGACCTGAGCGGTGTTGTCTTTTGCAGCTTCTTCTTCGATAAGGCGAAGAATAGACAGTCCGGCTGATTGCGTGTCACGAACGACGCCCGTGCCATTACAGCGAGGGCAGACGTGCGCTGATGTCTCATCAAGCGACGGACGCAGACGCTGGCGGGACATCTCCATCAGGCCAAAACGCGAAATGCGGCCTACCTGAACCCGTGCGCGATCGATTTCGAGCGCCTTTTTAAGGCGAGTCTCTACTTCACGCTGGTTCTTGTTTGCCATCATATCGATGAAGTCGATCACGACCAGGCCGCCCATATCGCGCAGACGTAATTGACGTGCGATTTCGTCTGCGGCTTCAAGGTTGGTATTCAGTGCGGTTTCTTCAATGTCTGCACCCTTTGTTGCGCGGGCGGAGTTGATATCAATAGAAACCAGTGCTTCGGTAGGGTCGATAACGATTGATCCGCCAGAAGGCAGTTTGACTTCACGCTGGAAAGCGCTCTCAATCTGGCTTTCTATCTGATACCGGTTGAACAGTGGCACCGGATCTTCGTAGCGCTTGAACTTGTTCTGGTACTGCGGCATTACCTGCTGAACAAACGCCAGAGCCTGCTCATGCGCTTCGTCGGTGTCGATAAGAACTTCGCCAACATCCTGGCGCAGGTAATCGCGGATCGCACGAATGATAACGTTGCTTTCCTGCAGCAGCAGAACAGGAGCTTTGCGCTCTTCAGAGGCACGGGTAATGGCTTCCCACAGCTGGACCAGGTAGTCGAGGTCGGCCTGAAGCTCTTCGCTGGAGCGTCCGATACCTGCTGTGCGTACAATTACGCCCATTTTGTCAGGAACGGTGACGCCTTTCATGGCTTCGCGAAGCTCTGAGCGCTCATCACCTTCAATGCGACGGGAAATGCCGCCAGCGCGAGGGTTGTTTGGCATCAGGACGAGGTAGCGGCCGGCCAAGCTGACCTGAGTCGTCAGAGCGGCGCCTTTATTACCACGCTCTTCTTTATCCACCTGAACGATAACGTCCTGACCTTCCTTGAGCACATCTTTGATATTGATGCGGCCAGGTCCTGGGTCTTTGCAGAAGTATTCGCGGGAAATTTCTTTAAGGGGCAGGAAGCCATGACGCTCAGCGCCGAAGTCTACAAATGCAGCCTCGAGACTTGGCTCGATGCGGGTGATTTTACCCTTATAGACGTTTGATTTTTTCTGTTCGCGGGCACCGGATTCGATGTCCAGGTCATACAGTTTCTGACCGTCAACGAGCGCAACACGCAGCTCTTCTGGCTGGGTCGCGTTAATCAGCATTCTTTTCATGCTTGTACGTATACTCACAGGGGCAACGTACCTGACTGGCAACGCAGGCCTGTCTGCTGTGTCTGTACAGCAGCGAAGGAACAGGCCCGCAGCAAGCGGCTTGCGGGCCCAGCAGTCATGGAGTAACCATGTCTGTCAGAAAATCTGTGTCACTTTCGCAGTGTTCATCACGGCCAACAGGGCCGGTTATTACCAAAATGTTTATGGGTGCTCTGCACCTGGGTCGCGTCTTACGTGTTGCGCCGACCGGCTGCATGGGTGCCTGTTAGTTACCTGGCACCGACACTGTCCATAATTTGATAATGCGAGATTGCCAGCGGTAGCTGCGCAGTTTATCTCACCGGGCGGAGTCATTCCGCCGAATCAATTCTCAGGAAGAGTTTTTACCGTTCACTTCTTCCTTTATACTTGCGGCCATCTTTCGGCCAGTCCGGGGAGGCGCTGAAGGCTGGGCCGACGCGCTCTCTGAAACATGTCTCAACCCGGACTCCGGCGAATATAGCAACAATGTAGTGGTGCAGCAAACACCCGCGCTGAAAAACTTCATCTTCAATACTGGTTTATACATGTCCCGAGAGCAGTTTGATCCCGCCAAAGTCTCCCTTATTACAGTCGGAGAGGAAAATGACGGACAAAGGATCGACAATTTCCTGCTCACTCTGCTGAAGGGGGCGCCCAAAACTCTGGTGTATCGCATTATCCGCAAAGGCGAAGTTCGCCTGAATAAGGGAAGAGTTAAAGCAGACTCCCGAATTGCCTCGGGCGACATTGTCCGGGTCCCTCCTGTGCGGCTGCCTGAGCAGAATGAAGTCCCTGATGTCTCACCAAAACTGCAGCAGATACTTGAGGCCAGCATTGTGTACGAAGATGCCGGGCTGATTGCAGTGAATAAACCTCACGGCCTGGCGGTTCATGGTGGAAGCGGGGTGTCTCTCGGGCTGATCGAGGCCTTGCGCAAACTCCGTCCGGATCATTCGTTTCTTGAGCTCGTTCATCGTCTTGATCGCGACACGTCGGGCTTGATTCTTGTTGCCAAAAAACGATCCGTGCTTACGGCCCTGCAGCAGATGCTGGTTAACAAAAAAGGCATCCGCAAGCAGTACCTCGCACTTGTTCATGGCCAATGGGATGCAGGCGTTCGTGATGTGAAGCATCCACTGCTACGTACGGAGCGGCAGTCGGGTGAACGCATAGTGGTGGTCAGTCAGGAAGGCAAAAGCTGCCATACGCGTACAAGGCTGCTCAGTTCCGGGCGTCGATATTCTTTGATTGAGGCGGAGCCTGTTACCGGCCGGACCCACCAGATCAGAGTCCATTCCCTTGCAGAGGGGCATGTGATCGCGGGCGATGAGAAATACAGCGACAAAACAGAAAAAGAACTGGACAGGGATCATGGCGTGCGTCGGTTGTGCCTGCATGCGTGGCGCCTGAGCTTCCGCAATCCACTGGATGGTGAGCAGCTATCACTTCAGGCGCTGCCCGATCAGGAAATGCTGGCGGCATTCCGTCAGGTTGGGTGTGAGTTCGGAGGGGATGTATGAAGTACGAGCTACTTATTTTTGACTGGGATGGGACTCTTTGCGATTCAACCGGGCGCATCGTCGACAGCATGCGCTCGGCCGCGCACGAGACGGGGCTCAGGGTTGTCCATGATAGTGAGATTCAGAATATTATTGGTCTTGGGTTGCCAGAAGCCATTCGCACGGTATGGCCCGAGATTCTGGAAGACCAGCTACCTCCGATGAAAGCGGCGTACGCGCGCCACTTTGTCAGTGACAGCCCAGTGATGATGTCGCTCTTCGATGGTGCGGCCGAGTTGCTTGATCGTTATGCCGGCACGCGCCGTCTGGCGGTGGCCACAGGCAAAAGCCGCAAAGGACTTGACCGCATACTGACGGACCTGTCGATGCATTCTGTTTTCGACATCACCCGTTGCGCAGATGAGACCCGGTCGAAGCCAGACCCATGCATGCTTTTTGAAATACTCAGTGAGTTGAATGTCTCTCCTGGGCGCGCGCTTATGGTCGGAGACACTACTTTTGATCTTGAAATGGCATCTGCCGCCGGAATGCACTCGGTGGGCATGAGTCATGGTGCTCATGATGAAGCGCGCCTCCTTGCTTGTGAACCGCGTGTGATTTGTCATAGCATTCAGGAACTTACCAACTGGATTGAAACCAATGGATAACAACGGACAGCAGCGCCCGGCCGATAACAGTAAAGAGTGGAAGCTGATTGAAAAGGCGCTTTTATCCGCCCAGACAGAGCAGCGGACTGCACGACGCTGGGGGATCTTCTTTAAGCTTCTTACTTTTACCTACCTGATTGTGGTGCTTGCTTTGTTGCGGGTGCCTGGTGGGGCTGACCGTCATGCGAGCGTGTCTGGCGAGCATGCGGCCATTATTGAGGTGAATGGTCCGATTGCTGCAGATCAGGAAGCCAGTGCGGATGCGATTGTGGGGGCTCTCAGGGAAGCATTTGACAACCCTGATATCCTGGGAGTGATTCTGCGGATCAACAGCCCGGGAGGCAGCCCTGTTCAGTCTGGCTATGTTTACGACGAAATTAAGCGTCTTAAGGCTGAGCGTCCGGACGTCCCTGTGTATGCAGTGATTGTCGATCTTGGAGCATCCGGTGCTTACTATATTGCTGCTGCAGCAGACGAAATCTATGCCGACAAGGCGAGTCTGGTCGGCTCCATTGGCGTCATTGGGTCGGGCTTTGGCTTCACCGGTGCGATGGAGAAATTTGGGGTTGAGCGTCGCCTGTACACCTCGGGCGAGCACAAAGCGTTCCTCGATCCGTTCTCCCCTCAGAAAGAAGACGAGAAAGCATTCTGGGAAAGCGTACTTAAGGTTACTCACAACCAGTTTATCGATCAGGTGAAAGCGGGGCGGGGTGATCGTCTGGCTGATGATCCAGAACTGTTCAGCGGGTTGGTCTGGACAGGTGAGCAGGCGCTGGAATACGGGCTGATTGACGGTCTTGGATCGTCCAGTTACGTCGCTCGCGAACTGCTGGGTACGGAAGAACTTGAAAACTATACTTTTCAGCCTGATCCATTCCAGCGCCTGATTGAGCGATTCGGTGCAAGCTTTGGTCAGGGGGTTGCAAGCTTCTTCAGTCAGCAGACTGTGATGCTGCGCTAAATATTTTTGACATGAGAGGGCGACATACCTATGATGTCGCGCACTATGACAGAGGCTCAGATTCCAAAGCGTGTCGACGGTGGTAAGTTAGTTGATGTTAATCAACAACTTACAGGTCAAATTGACGCTTCAAAGTTAACCCGTCTGAGTGCCGCAACGTTACGGAGCGACACTCCAGTGAGTTGCAATCTCGAATTTGATCGGGATATTGAGCGCCACAGGGTTCTGAAGGGCGATTGTTCGACCAGTGTCGTCATGACCTGCCAGAGATGTCTTGGTGAGGTCACATTGGCAATCAGTAGCAACTTTGAGTTGGGGCTGGTATTCAATGATGAACAGGCCAAGCAGCTGCCCAAGCGCCTGGAGCCTGCGGAACTGACAGAAGACGGTCTATTAGACCTGTGGGAAATCATTGAAGACGAAGTTTTGCTGAGTCTGCCTGATTTTCCAATGCATCCGGCCGATGAGTGCAGTGCCGATCTGCCGGAGCAAGAAGAAACGAATGCAGACGTTAAGCGCCCGAACCCGTTCGAAGTGCTTGCGCAGCTTAAACAGAAATAGCGATAAATCAGGAGCCAAACAATGGCGGTTCAACAAAATAAAGTTACTCGTTCCAAGCGTGGTATGCGTCGTTCTCACGATGCTCTGGACACTAATAGCATCGCTCTGTCCACCGACGCTACTTCTGGTGAAACCCACCGTCGTCACCACGTGACTGCCGATGGTTTCTACCGTGGTAAGAAAGTCGTGGAGACTGGCAGCAACTAATCTATGTTGACCATAGCGGTTGATGCCATGGGCGGGGACTTAGGTCCCCGCGTTGCTTTCCGGGCCTGCAAAGCCCTGCTGCGTTCTCAACCGGACGTGCGCATTCTTCTCCCTCTTGAGCCAGACCAGCAGGCATTGGCGAAAAAGATTCTCGCAAAATTTTCAGATCGCATCGAAATTATTGGCTGCTCGGGCCATATACGCATGTCCGACTCGCCTAAGTCCGCGCTCAAACAGGCAGGAACTTCGACAATGGGTGTTGCTCTCTCTCTACACGCTGATGGCCGGGCAGACGGTGTCCTGTCGATTGGAAATACCGGTGCGCTCCTGATGCTGGCTATGAAGTATATCGGTACGTTTTCGGGTATCGACCGCCCTGCGCTGGCGACTCAGCTCCCCACGAGAAACAAACCCGTTCTCATGATGGATCTGGGAGCCAATATAGGCATGAGCCCCGAGGACCTGCTCCAGCTGGGTCGCCTTGCCTCGGCCTGGTGCATGATTGGAGGGGAGCCTCATCCGACCATCGGATTGCTTAATATAGGCACCGAGCCAGGAAAAGGCCCGGAAGTAGTCCGCAGGGCCGGAGAGCTGTTTTCTACAGAGCTCGCGTCTGGTTACCGTGGATTTATCGAGGGGGATCATCTGTTTGATGGTCGCCTGGATGCGGTGGTCTGTGATGGTTACTCCGGGAATATTGCGCTGAAGACTACCGAGGGCCTGATCGAGTGGTTGCTGAGCATGATGGGTAATGAACTACGCCAGTCACTCGCGTTACGGTGGTTTATCCCTATGTGGAAGGCAACCATGCGCAGGATTGACCGTCAGGTGTCACCTGCCAGACATGGTGGTGCTATGCTTCTTGGTATTGCCGGGCATGTCGCTAAGACGCACGGTAAATCTGATGAGCGGACATTCCGCTACGCGCTGGAGTACCTCGTCCGCCAGATCCGCACCCGCGATTTCCGTTCACTGGAGAGCGCTTTCAGTGAGTACAACACGCCAGTCTCGTGAATATCAGGCATTAATCCTGTGCATTAGATGGGATTTATTGTCAGAATATGGGCCTCTATCATCTGCACCTGCATATTGTTCAGCAGGTGCTGGTCAAACAATAATGATAAGGCAGCAGAATGACTGATGTAATTGCATTCTTTCCGGGGCAGGGCGCGCAGCAGGTTGGCATGCTGGCAGACATCGCATCTGATTTCCCGCAGGTTGCAGAAACCTTTTCCGAGGCGTCCGACGCGCTCGGTTTTGACCTCTGGGCTCTCACTCAGAATGGTCCTGATTCACAACTCAACCAGACATTTAATACTCAGCCAGCGCTGCTGGCTGCCAGTACTGCACTCTGGCGGATTGTTGCCGCTGAGTGCCCGGCACTTCACGTAACCGCTGCCGCAGGGCACTCGCTGGGAGAGTATTCGGCACTGGTCGCTGCGGATGCAATCGACTTCTCTGACGCAATCAGACTGGTACGTCGCCGTGGCGAGCTGATGGAAGAAGCGGTACCAGCCGGTCAGGGTGGTATGGCAGCAGTTCTCGGACTCGACGATGAAGCAATTCAGCAGGTATGTGCCGATGCGGCAGCGGCAGGCGTGGTTGAGCCAGCAAACTTCAATGCGCCGGGCCAGATTGTCATTGCAGGCGAAGTTTCAGGCATAGAGAAAGCCGTTGTGCTTGCTAAAGAAGCTGGCGCAAAGCGTGCTCTGCCACTTGCCGTAAGCGGGCCATTCCACTCAAGTCTGATGAAGGCTGCTGCCGAGTCGTTCCGCGAAGATCTTGCCGCCATCAACTGGCGCGCTCCAGCATTTCCCGTGTTTCATAATGTCAGCAATGCCCCGGCGACGCTCCAGGAGATCCCAGAGCGGCTTCTGGCTCAGCTGTATAGCCCGGTCAACTGGACCGGGGCGGTTCCGGCCATCAGATCTCACGCGGAGCTTGCCGTCGAATTCGGCCCGGGCAAAGTGATCGCAGGACTGAACAAACGCATTGATAAATCACTGGCGATTGCCAACACAGGCGACGCGTCGTCATTGCGGAACACCATAGATCTGATTCAGGGAGTGAACTGATGTCTGAAAAGAAGCTGGCGCTGGTTACCGGGGCGTCGAGAGGAATTGGTTTTGCGATTGCGCAGCGCCTTGTAAGCGATGGTTTCCGGGTGGTGGGCACGGCAACTTCAGAGGCTGGAGCAGCTAAACTTCGTGAGGCACTGCAGGAAAGCGGTGCAGAGCACGACGCTCTGGTGTTGAATATCGGCGATAGCGCGCAGACAGATGAGGCGCTGGCGGGGCTTCAGGCTCAGTTCGGCACACCAGACGTTGTCGTGAATAACGCTGGCATTACTCGTGATAACCTATTCCTCCGTCTGAATGAAGATGACTGGTCAGCAGTGTTGAACACGAACCTGACCGGCGTGTTCCGGGTATGCAAAGCGCTGTCAAAAGCCATGCTGAAGCAGAAGGCTGGGAGTATCATCAATATCAGCTCGATTATTGGTACGACGGGCAATGCAGGCCAGTCTAATTACGCCGCTGCTAAAGCCGGTCTTGAGGGATTTACCCGCTCTCTTGCTCAGGAAATAGCCAGTCGTAACATCACAGTAAACTGCGTTGCACCCGGTTTTATTCAAACAGATATGACGGATGTCTTGCCTGAAGCGCAAAAAGAGGCCATCCTAGCGTCCATTCCGGGTAAGCGCTTCGGACAGGTGGGGGATATTGCTGGTGCGGTCTCCTTCCTGGCCAGTGATGACGCCAGATATATTACCGGCCAGACCATTCATGTGAATGGCGGCATGAATATGGGCTGAGGTCACAGCGCTGACCTCCAGGAAACTACAACAAGTCAGGAAATAAACATGAGCAACATTGAAGAACGCGTAAAGAAAATCGTTTGTGAACAGCTGGGTGTTAAAGAAGAAGACGTTAAATCTTCATCTTCATTCGTAGAAGACCTGGGTGCAGACTCTCTGGACACTGTTGAGCTGGTTATGGCTCTGGAAGAAGAGTTTGAGACCGAGATTCCGGATGAGCAGGCCGAGAAGCTGACTACCGTTCAGGAAGCTATCGACTACATCGTAGCCAACCTCTGAGGTCTGGCCGCATAGAGAGCCGCGCCATGTGTCGCGGCTTTTTTATTTCTGAAAGACCCTGATTGCATGTGACACGGAACGCTATGAAGACGAAACGGGTGGTAATTACAGGTCTCGGGACCGTAAATCCTCTTGGGCTTAATGTCGGTGATACCTGGGCCTCTCTTATGGCTGGGCGCAGTGGCATTTCACTCATTGAGCACTTTGATGCCAGTGTTCTTGCTGTGCGCTTTGCCGGCACAGTGCAGGGCTTTTCTCCTGAGCCGGTGTTGTCTGAGAAAGAAGCACGCAAAATGGACCTGTTTATTCAGTACGCAATCGTCGCAGCAGAGCAGGCCATTGCGGACAGCGGGATCTCTGGGCAGTGCGCCAGCGACCGTGTTGGCGTGGCCATTGGCTCGGGCGTCGGTGGCCTGGCAACCATCGAGGCGAACGCACTCACTCTCAGCAAATCCGGCCCCCGTCGCGTATCACCATTTCTCGTGCCCGGTTCGGTCGTCAATATGGCCTCAGGCAATGTTGCTATACGACATGGCTTTCGTGGGCCCAACTTCTCAATTGCCACGGCGTGCACGACCGGGACACATAACCTTGGCTACGCCGCGCGGACAATCGCTTACGGAGACGCCGACATTATGATCGCTGGCGGCTCTGAAATGGCATGCTGCCCTGTGGGCATGGCTGGCTTTGCTTCGGCTCGCGCTCTGAGTACGCGCAATGACGCCCCGGAGCAGGCGAGTCGCCCCTGGGACAAAGATCGTGACGGCTTTGTGCTCGGAAGCGGGGCGGCTGTGCTCGTGCTCGAATCTTACGATCACGCGATGGCCAGAGGGGCTGATATCTACGCAGAAATCACCGGGTTTGGAATGAGTGACGACGCGCACCACGTCACGACCCCGCCAGAAGACGGGCAAGGCGCTGCCCTGGCGATGAAAAATGCCTTGAACGATGCTGGTCGTGCACCCCGTGAAATCTCATACATTAATGCACATGGCACATCGACGCCTCTGGGTGATATTGCAGAGGTCAATGCCATCAAGCAGGTTTTCGGTGAAGATACTGCCATTCCGGTGTCTTCAACAAAGTCTATGACAGGGCACCTTCTGGGCGCTGCAGGGGCACTTGAGGCACTCATCTGTACACTGGTGCTCCAGCATCAATCGGCGCCGCCAACCATCAATCTCGACAGTCCGGATGACGGGTGCGACCTGGACTTTATCCCCGGTACTGCCCGGCACATAGAAGCCAATCATGTGATGTCGAACAGCTTTGGGTTTGGTGGAACGAACGGAACCCTGATACTCAGCAGGGTTGCAGGTTAATGTCTGAAACCTTCTTCTGGCACTCCTCGGGCTGGCAGCACTCGCCTGCCTGTACCGATCGCGCCGTTCAGTTCGGAGACGGATTGTTTGAGACGATGCGCTGCGCTGCTGATGGCTCCGTCCCCCTGGCGGATTACCATCGTAACCGGCTTGTAGCTGGCCTTAAAAAACTGGGGTTCTCGGTCAATGCCCGGGCGGTTGTTGAAGAAGCATTTGAGTCAGCCTGTCACTCTTCACACTCCGGTGTAATCAAGCTGATTGTCAGTCGCGGCGAAACAGAGCGCGGCTACTATGCGCCCGCTGACCTTACACCAACTGTCCGGCTTCAGCATTTTCCGGCCAGTGATTTCAGCGATAAACCGCTGTCAGTCTGCCTGAGTGATGTGCGCCTTAGCCAGCAACCGGCGCTTGCAGGGCTGAAACATCTGAACCGACTTGAGCAGGTTCTGGCAAGAAATGCGTTACCAGATGGCGTTGATGAAGCTTTGATGCTGGATACTCAGGGCAATATCATCGAAGGCATTATGAGTAATGTGCTAATCAGTATTGACGGACAGTGGCACACCCCTCGCCTTGAGCTGTCTGGCGTAAACGGTGTGACGCTGGCATGGCTGAAAGAGCGGGCAACAATCCATGAGTCAGTGATCACGTGCGCAGATCTCGAACGAGCCTGTGCACTCGTTTTCTGCAATACGCTGACAGGTTTCAGGTCAGCATCTTCCTGTGGTGACATGGTATATTCAGAACACGCTGAAGTATCCTTGTGGCAGAAGCAGTTCCGGAGTCTTTATTTATGAGTCGCCAACGAAGTTTGCTGGCTTTCATTCTCGCCTTACCCCTTTTCATGCTGTTAACTGGCGCTGCCGCTGGCTGGTTCTGGTTGAATCAGGCAAACAGCAACGAGGCGCCAATTGTTGTTGATATTCCGAAGGGTGCTACCTTGAGTGGCCTTTCGCGCGAATGGGAATCTGCTGGCTGGCTCAACTCAGCTTTTGCCTTGAGGGTGGCCGGCAAAGTATCGGGTCTCAGCCGTGATATTCATCCGGGAGAGTTTATTATCCCGGCACGGATGAATAATTTTGAATTGCTTAGTTTTCTTGCCACGGCCAAGCCCAGAACTTACCGGATCACTCTCATTGAGGGGCGCCCCCTGATTGATGCCCTGACGGTACTCAGCGAAGCGGAGCATGTGCGCCAGGATCTGTCGGATCTGACACCTGCAGGCATTGCTGCGTTTCTTGATCTGTCCGCCGACCCGGAAGCGCAACTGTATCCTGATACCTATGTTTACTACCGTGACGAGCCGGTGTCTGGGCTGATTACGCAGGCCCATGAACGTCTGAATCAGATCCTTATGGAGGAGTGGGAGAACCGGGCACCAGATCTTCCATATAAAACCCCTTACGAAGCACTTATCATGGCCTCGATCGTGGAAAAAGAGACGGGCGTCGCCAGCGAAAGGCCTGTGATCGCCGGAGTGTTTGTGCGTCGTTTACAGCGGGGTATGCGACTGGAAACAGACCCGACAGTTATTTATGGTGCGGGTAACGGCTTTGATGGGAATCTGACCCGTGCACACCTGCGTGACCGGTCAAACAAGTACAACACCTACCGCCACAAAGGCCTCCCGCCGGGGCCTATTGCACTGGCGGGCCGTGCAGCAATTCATGCAGCTCTGCATCCAGCCGATGGCACTGAGCTGTATTTTGTTGCGAAGGGCGATGGCAGTCACTATTTTTCATCCACCCTTGAAGAACACAATGAAGCGGTACGTCGGTACCAGCTGAAGCGCAGATCTGATTATCGTTCGTCGCCCGCACCACAGGAAAACTGATGAAGAAACATTCTTATCCTGGACGCTTTATCACCTTCGAAGGTGGTGAAGGTGTAGGGAAGTCAACCAACATTGCCTTTGTAGCGGACTGGCTTAAAGACCAGGGCATTACTGTTGTTGTGACTCGAGAGCCGGGTGGAACCGAAATTGCCGAGAAGATTCGTAATGATCTGCTTAAGGCGCATCACAACGAAGATATGACAGCGATGACTGAGTTGCTGCTCGTGTTTGCAGCGCGAGCACAACACATTGAGAAAGTGATTGTGCCTGCCCTTCAGCGCGGGGAGTGGGTGATCTGCGATCGTTTCAGTGATTCAACGATGGCCTATCAGGGGTATGGTCGTGAATTACCCAGGGCAGATATCGAGCTTCTGACAGGTCTGGTGCAAAAAGATCTGCAGCCGGACTGTACTCTGCTGTTAGATGCGCCAGTGGAAACCGGCATGGCCAGAGCGTCAAGACGGGCAGAGCAGGGGATTGAACAGACGGACCGGTTTGAACTTGAGAAGCTGAGTTTTTTTGAAAAAGTACGACAGGGTTTTCTCGAACTCGCCGCTCACTCACCTCGTTTCCACAAGCTGGATGCGACGCAGCCTCTGGATAAAGTACAGCGCGACATAGAGTCTGTTCTGAAAGCAATTCTGGCCGGGGATGTAATATGAGTCTGTTGCCGTGGCAGAGTGGTGTATGGGCATCACTCGTCCGTCGTCAGAATGGTAAGGGTCTGCCGCACGCACTTCTCGTCAGTGGAGCTGGAGGCATTGGTAAACATCAATTATGCCTGCACATTGCCAAATGGTTGCTCTGCACACGTAATGGCGACGACGCTTGTGGTCAGTGTCACAGTTGTCAGTTGTGGGACGCAGGCAGTCACCCGGATTTTATAATCTGTCAGCCAGATGAGGGCAGTCGGCAGATACGCATTGATAACGTGCGTCGGGTTAACGAACTGATATTCCAGACGCCTCAGATCAGCAATTGTCAGGTGGTGATCATGCGGCCGGTCGATGTCATGAATACGAACGCCGCCAATGCCTTGTTAAAAACTCTGGAAGAGCCACCGGGAGAAAGTTTTCTTCTGCTGGAGACCGAGCGATTTGGTTCCGTGCTACCGACCATCCGAAGCCGATGCCAGCGCATCAGCCTCACGCCACCAGCGTCCGACGATTCCATTGCATGGCTCGGCCAGCAGGGTGTATCGCGAGACAGAGCGCTCGAAGCCCTGCAGCGTAATTACCAGGCACCGTTGCGTGCGCTTGAATGGCTGAACTCCGGTGTCGCAGACACGCAGCAGACCTGGACTTCCGAGCTTCAGCAGTGGAGTCGGGGAGACCTTCCCCTGAATCGCGTTGCCGAACGTTGGGCTAAGCTTGAATTTGCGGATGTGATTGCCTGGTTCTACGCGCTGAGTAGCGATCTGTTAAAAACCAGCTCGGGCGTATCGCGGGAGTACTGCGTCTTTGCAGACGCGGTCACAGAACTGGGGAGTCAGTTTGGTATCGACCGGATGCGCCTGTTACGATTTCAGGAAAAGCTCCAGCAGATTCTGGGGCAACTGCTCTCCGGAGCATCACATCATAACAAAACCCTCACAATTGAGGTTCTGCTTCTGGAGTGGCGAGAGCTACTTGTTGCTGAACCGCATGGAGTACACGCATGAGTCTGGCTGGCCGCAGTGGCATTCTGTCGTTAACAATCAAAGATAAGTCAGTGTTATACGCTGCCTACATGCCGTTCATTCGTAATGGTGGGCTTTTTATCCCAACCAGTAAGCATTACCAGCTGGGCGACGAAGTGTTTATGCTGCTCAAGTTGATGGAAGAGCCCGAGAAAATCCCGGTCGCTGGAAAAGTGGTGTGGGTTACCCCTAAGGGAGCTCAGGGCAATAAAGTTGCAGGTGTTGGCGTTCAGTTTAATGGTGACGATGATACCGCGCGCAATAAAATCGAAACCTACCTCGCCGGCGCGGTAAAATCCGACCGGATGACCCACACGATGTAACGTGTATTCCTGACCTTTAACTTTGACAAAGGAAGTTGTTTTGAAGTCCCTGAGTCTTACTGCCTGCAGTCTTTTGATTGTCAGCGCTCCCTCTTTCGCAAACGGTTCTGACGAATCGAATATTTCACTGAATCTGGGTTTGTCGGGTCTTACTCCGGCACTCGGTGTATCGCTTGAATATGCGCCAGTTGATCATCTTTCGCTTTTTGTTGGCAAAGGTATTATTGGCGGCCTCACTTATGGAGCGCGACTTCTTCAGGATCGGAATCACGGCGGCTTCTATGCTGCAGTTGGTTATGCGCCTGTTGAAATCGTAGAAGATGAATTTGATGATGGAGAAGAAGTTCTCTACGGGCTGCATGTGATCGGCGGTTATCGCTTCGTTCTTAGCAATAAGAATTACATTTCTGTAGGTGCCGGCATATACAACCGGACAGAAAGCTACGACAGCGATGATCCTGATTATTATGACTCTGACGGATCTGGCCCAACATACGACATAACATACGGCATCCAGTTCTGACGAACATTACCACTGGCAGATGCGTGCAGCGGCCAACACCGCTGCATCCAGCGTGCTTTGCGGGGTGTGGCAGTGAGGTGAAAACCGCAGACCACCACCCCGGTGCATACAGATAACCCTCTCTTTCATAAGCGCCTGCCAGACGTCTTTCGGGTCTTTACCATTCGTATTGAATGTGAGGATTCCAGACCTGCCAATGCTGTGTTCTGGTGTAATCAAACGAGCGCCTGCCTGCTGAAGTGCATCGGCGAGATATTGTGTTTTTTCGCAGATGGCTTTTTCTACTCTATCCATTCCCTCAGTAATCAGCAGATCCGTACTGGCTTTTAGCGCGTGCGCGGCCAGCAGGTTAGGGCTGCCACACTCGAACCGGCGGGCACTCGAAGCAGGCGTCCAGTCTGTCCGGCTGTAATCTCCGGCATGCTCAATCATATGCCAGCCATATTCGTTCAGTGTGAGCTGATCCATGACTTCAGGCCGGATATAGAACACGCCCAGCCCTTCAGGGCCCAGCAGCCACTTGTGGCCATCTGCCATGGCGAAGTCACAGTGGCATGCCTGCACATCGAACTGCAGAGCCCCGATGATCTGAATAGCATCCACACAAAACAGCACACCGTTAGCCTTGCAGGCCTCACCGATCCGTTTCAGGTCAAGCCGTATGCCGGTGGCGTACTGAACAGCAGAGACTGATACCAATCTGGGCGACTGAGCGATTGCGCGCAGAAGCTTCTCTTCCGGGTCTTCCCCGCTAAGGGACACCGTCTCAAGGACAACCCCTTTTTCCTGCAGAGATTCCCACACGATCCGGTTTGAAGGAAATTCTTCATCTGGGATAACTACGCGGTCTCCCTGCTGCCAATCAATGCCATAGGCTACAAACGAGAGCGCCTCTGATGTATTTTTCACGAACGCAACGGTCTCTGTCGGGGCGTTAATCATCTGTGCCAGATTTGCTCGTAATTGCGATTCAACCATCAGCCAGTCTGGGTAATGCGCAGCACCAGCATGAGTGTTTTGTTGGGCAAAATCTGTAACCGCCCGCCGTGCGCTTTCCGGCCAGGGGGCGACAGCCGCATGATTCAGGTAGGCAAACTCCTGATTTACAGGAAATTCATTGTTCAGCAGGGTTTCCATTTTGCGCATTCCAGTCCATCAGGGTCACTGTTAAGATAGGGCAATAACAGCACTATAACAGGATATTCCGGTACTTCATGATTGAAACTACTCGCAACGACGTCCAATTCCGGCTGGTCAGCAGCACCCCGGTTGAATCCCTGAATATCGGGATTGATCATTACGAACACCTGCAAACCGGGGCCGTTCACTATCACATCAACTGCGACCATGATGAAAAAGCGTTTCTTGTTGCGGTGAGAACCATGCCTCACGACTCTACCGGGGTTGCTCACATTCTTGAGCACACCGCGTTGTGCGGCAGTGAAAAATACCCTGTGCGGGATCCGTTCTTTATGATGACACGTCGATCCCTTAACACTTTTATGAATGCCATGACGAGTAGCGACTGGACCGCATATCCTTTCGCTTCTCAGAACGATAAAGACTTTAATAATCTGCTGGATGTTTATCTGGACGCAGTATTTTTTGCCCGCCTGCACGAATTGGATTTTGCTCAGGAAGGGCATAGGGTTGAGTTGTCAGATCGTACCGACCGGAACTCACCTCTCGAGTACAAAGGGGTGGTGTTTAATGAAATGAAAGGTGCAATGTCCTCCGCAGTATCGCAACTGTGGCAGGGTATCAGCAGTGTATTGTTTCCGACGACAACCTATCACTACAACAGCGGTGGCGAGCCTGCAGACATTGTCGATCTCACTTACGAACAGCTGACTGAGTTTTACCGCACGCATTATCACCCGACCAATGCCATTTTTATGACCTTCGGAAACCTCGACGTATCCGAACTCCAATCAAAACTTCATATTCAGGCGCTTTCCCGGTTTGAAAAACAGGAAAGGCAATGGCGTGTAGATCCGGAAAAGCGCTATCAGAAACCGGTCACCACAACGGCGCGATACGGTGTCGACAGCGACGATCTGTCAGGTAAAACTCACCACGTGGTTGGCTGGCTTCTCGGTGATTCAACCGATCTGGATGCTCAGTTGGAAGCGCACCTCGTCAGCCAGGTACTGCTCGACAACAGCGCATCGCCATTACGCAGGGCGCTTGAAGAGTCTTCGCTGGGCGCTACGCCGTCACCATTGTGCGGACTGGAAGATTCCAATCGTGAAATGAGTTTTATGTGCGGCCTGGAGGGCAGCGAGCCCGAACATGCCGGTGCTGTTGAGGCGCTGATCCTCAATACTCTGAATACTGTCGCGAGAGACGGCGTACCACAGGACATGGTTGACGCTGCGCTCCACCAACTGGAACTGCATCAGCGGGAAATCGGAGGTGATCACTACCCGTATGGGCTGCAGCTGATCCTCAATGCCTTACCTGCAGCTACCCATTATGGTGACCCGGTTGCACTGCTTAATCTTGACCCCGCACTTGAACGACTCCGCTGCAAAGTTACACAGCCCGGATTTATACAGGAAGCCGTCACCCGTCTGCTGATTAATAATCAACATCGAGTCCTCTATACGCTGGCTCCGGATGCTGACTTGAACAGTCAGGTTGCCGACGCTGAGCGCCAGAGACTAGAAAAGCTGAAGGCAGGCATGAGCGAAAGCGACATCGATGCTGTGGTTGAACTGGCGGCTGCGCTGGAAAAACGACAGGCGGAGGATGATGATCCGGGTATCCTGCCACAGGTGACTCTTGCAGATGTTAACCCTCAGTTATCGTATGTTGCTCCTACCGCTGAGCATTCTGATGGGCTGGCAACCACTGAATACGTTGCAGGGACAAACGGTATTCTCTATCAACAATTGCTCTGCCAACTCCCTGATCTGTCCGCGGACCAGATTACCTGGCTGCCGTTCTTTGCCCAGGCGTGGACAGAGGTCGGTGCAGGCGGAAACGATTACCTGGCCCAACAACAGAAGCAGACAGCGATCGTTGGGTCGCTGTCATCCTATGCGACCATCAAAGCCCAGGTCGATGACTGCAGTCACCTGAGTGGCTATCTGGTAATGACAGGTAAAGCGCTTGGCGGTCAGGCAGAGGCATTCTCTTCACTGATGCAGGAGACCTGGCAAACATCGGTATTCAATGAAGAAAAGCGCCTGACGGATCTTCTTGGTCAGGCAAAAGCACGTAAGGAACAGGGCATAACCGGAAGTGGTCATGCGCTGGCCATGTCGGCGGCTGCCGCACAGTTGAATCCTACCGCGCACTTTATGAATGAAATTGGCGGCCTCCCGCAGACCGCCCGCCTGAAAGCGAGGGTCAATCACATCCGTAACCAGGGGGCCGGCGAACTTGTTTCGGTACTCGAATCTATCTCTGAGGCGATTGGTTCAAATCCAGAGGCAGCACTGCTGGTACATGATGAAGCCAGCGCTGGCAGTCATCGTGCTGCGTTGTCATGCTGTTGGGGACAGTCGGCAGAATCCCGTTCAGGGACTGTCCACTGGTCGCCGTCGGGTACGGCTCAGTACTGGATGGTCGATTCTCAGGTTAATTTCTGTGCCATGGCATTCCCTACGGTCACACTTAACCACCCCGATGCCGCTGCGCTATCGGTGCTTGGTGGTGTGCTCCGCAATGGTTTCCTTCACACGGCTATTCGCGAAAAGGGTGGTGCGTATGGGGCAGGGGCGACGCAGGATTCCTCCATCGCCGGATTTAAATTTTACTCCTACCGCGACCCCCGGGTGGAGGGAACATTCGACGACTTCAGCCATTCCGTCGACTGGGTGCTCAATCTGAAGGACGGCGACGCACTGGTTGATCAGGCTATTCTCGGACTGATTGGCAGCCTTGACCGGCCTGGATCTCCTGCCGGAGAAGCGAAACAGGCCTTCCATATGGATCGCACAGGACGTACGCGTGAAATTCGCCAGACATTCAGAGACCGGCTGCTGCAGGTCAAATGGGCCGATGTCCAGCGTGTTACAGAGGCTTATCTGAGAGGACAGGCTGGCAGTAAAGCCGTTGTTGCACCCCGTGGGACCGAAGCCGTTGCTGCGCAGCTTGGTTTAAATTTACAGGACTACTGAAATCATGAAGTATCTAGTATTATCAGCTCTGATTTCGCTGCCCGTTGCTGCATCTGAAGTCGGAACAGCCACAGACACCGTTGTTAAAGCCAATGCCGAGTCAGCGCAATCCCAGTTGCGGATCAATCAATTAGATGAAAAGACCCGAGAGCTGCTCAATCAGACCCGCGAGGCAGTTGCTGAATCGCGCCAGACTCAGCTCTACAATCGCCAACTGAGTGCCATTATCGCCAGTCAATCTGAAGAGCTGGCGAGTATCGCGAGCCAGATCGAAAGCATCGACAGTACTGAGCGCGGTGTTCTGCCACTGATGCAGGATATGATCGACGGCCTGGTTGAAGATATCTCGTCAGGTGTTCCGTTTCTGCTGGATGAGCGCACGGTGCGCGTTGAACAGTTACAGGCGCTTATGCCCAGGGCTGACGTCAGTGTTGCCGAAAAATATCGCCGGATTACGGAAGCCCTGCTTATCGAAGTCGAATATGGCCGCACGATTGAGGCATGGCGAAAACAGGAGTCGGATCTCGCATACGACTATCTGAGAGTCGGGCGTATTGCACTCTATCGCGCGACCATTGATGGTCGCAGCTCAGAACGGTGGACACCTGCCGGATGGGAGCCCCTGGACACCAGCGAAACGTCAAACGTTATAACCGCCGTTAAAGTCGCCCGACAAAGTGTCACGCCTCAACTGGTGACACTGTCTCTGCCTTCTGCCGGAGCGTCCAGATGAATAGCTACAGAATCCTGACCGGCCTCACAGCTGCATTGTTATCCCTACCTCTCTTTGCGGCTGCGCCAACCCAGAATGCCGATCTCGTGAAAGCGGCGACACAGCAGCTGGATAGTGCACGCGAAGCAGCATTCCGCGGCGACCTTGCAGCACAGATGGACATCTATCGCGCCGCAGACGCCAGCCGCAATGACGCTCGTGAAGAGTCCGAGCGACTCAGAGAAACTTTTGCAACGAACGAAAAAGCCCTGGCGGATGCGTCTGAAGCACTGCGCCTGAGAACAGGTAGTCTTGGAGAAATGTTTGGCGTTGTGCGTCAGACGGCAACCGACCTTCAGAGCGTCACTGACAATAGTATTGTTCGTATCGATCACCCCGATATTGCGGCTAACCTTGCGGCGCTCTCTGAGGCCCGCGAGCTGCCGCAGCTGACAGAGCTCAAGCAGTTATGGGATGCATTGAGAGATGAAGCGCGCTGGAGTGGTGAGATTTCTTCAACGGAGGTTGATGCGGTTTACCCGAATGGTGAACTTGCCAATACACAAGTGATTCGTATTGGTACTTTCAACCTGATTTCTGCAGATGGCTACCTTACTCTCGATGATGAGATGAAGGCGCTCAGCCTTCTTCCACGCCAGCCCACTGAGGCTGCCCTGATCGATAACTACCTGGCCAGTGATGTTGCTCCCGTGGCGATAGACCCCTCGCGGGGTGGGTTGCTCAGCCTGACGGCAGAATCACCGACCTTTGTTGATCGTCTGCGACAGGGTGGCATGGTGGGCTACCTCATCATTTTCATTGGCGCAGTGGGTGCTGCGATCGCTGCCTGGCGACTTATTGCACTGCGCCTGACAGGCTCTGCTGTCCGCAATCAACTCCGGACGCTGGAAGCGCCATCCCCGGACAATGCCCTTGGCCGGATATTGATTGCCCGCGGTTCCGATAACGACGATCAGGAGCTGCTTGAAGCCCGCATGGACGAGGCGGTACTGAAAGAACTGCCAGGAATTGAGCGTGGGCAGTCGATCATTCGCCTGCTTGCAGCGATTGCGCCCCTGCTCGGGTTGCTTGGCACAGTGACAGGTATGATTGCCACGTTCCAGGCAATTACAGTTTTCGGATCGGGAGACCCGAAACTGATGGCAGGAGGTATTTCTCAGGCGCTTGTCACCACGGAACTCGGCTTAATCGTTGCCGTGCCTCTGCTGTTGCTGCACAGCTGGGTGGCGTCGCAAAGTCGGGGGCTGGTCCAGGTGCTCGATGAGCAGTCAGCCGGGCTGATCGCTGAGGCTGCAGAAAAGCGGGAGTCGCGTTAATGCTCTGGCTGACAGACTTTATATCGCAGGGAGGCCCGGTTCTGTATGCGGTTTTTGCAGCGGC
This sequence comes from uncultured Thalassolituus sp., assembly GCF_950066645.1. Classification (GTDB taxonomy): domain Bacteria; phylum Pseudomonadota; class Gammaproteobacteria; order Pseudomonadales; family Oceanobacteraceae; genus Thalassolituus. The sequence continues at coordinate 209,213 of NZ_CATMFB010000004.1, forward strand.
GGCCATTCTGTGGATGTTGATCCTGGAGCGACTCTGGTTCTTTTATCGGGTTCAGCAACAGTTGATTTTCATGAATACGCAGAAGTGGAAGCATCGTAACGATCAGACGTCCGCATCCGCGCGCCAGATCCGCAGCGCCTGGCTATCCGGGTTCCGCAGCATGGCTGAAGGGCCTCAGATACTGATCGGCGCTATGATCGCAGTCTGTCCTTTGCTCGGCCTGCTTGGAACCGTTACCGGAATGATCGAGGTCTTTGACACGCTCGCTATCGCTGGTACGGGGAATGCCCGCGCCATGGCCGGAGGCATTTCAAAGGCAACATTGCCGACCATGGCAGGCTTAGTGGTCGCATTGTCTGGCTTATATTTCCGTAGCCGTTTCCAGCGCCTGACGCAGCGCCTCACTCAGAAATTAGCCGATCAGATGCCGATAGGGGGTGAGTAATGGCCAGGCGTCATGTAGACAGAGACAGCGAAGGAGCAGATGTCGATATCACACCGATGCTGGATATCGTCTTTATCATGCTCATCTTTTTTATTGTCACTACCTCGTTCGTCAAAGAGAGTGGTGTGACGGTTAACCGGCCCCAGGCGTCAACTGCAGAACAGAAAGATGGCAGCAATATTCTGGTCGCGATCCGTGCCAATGGCGAAATATGGATTGATAAACGCGCAGTAGATGTGCGTGCGGTGCGCGCCAACGTCGAGCGTCTGAAGGCTGACAGTACCTCTGGGGCGGTCATTATTCAGGCAGACGAATTTGCCCCCACCGGGCTTCTTGTAAAAGTGATGGATCAGATCCGCCTGGCGGGTATTGATGATATTGCACTGGCAGCAAGCGGGGATCGCTGATGCGGTATCTGCTGCTTTTTCCGCTTGGCTGTGCTGTTGCCCTGATTCTTTTTGGTCTGATGAGTTACATGGTGGCACCGCCGCAGAATCTGAGCATGGACAGCGCACCTCCTGTTCAGCTCAGCTTTCTTCGCCAGAAGCAGGAAACCGGGGCAGAGCGCCGGGAGCGTAGTCTCCCACCACCCCCGGAACAGCCAGTCGCCCGGGACACCGCAATGAGTGCTTCTTCACAAGCGCAGGAGTTGAGCCCGCCTTCAGTGAATGTGCCGGCGTTCTCAACGGACCTGAGTGTGACATCACTTTCCGGAAGCGGCGACATACTCGCAGGGATTGGCATGGGAGACAGTGAGGTCATGCCGTTGGTGCGACCGGCTGCCAATTACCCGGCTCGCGCACTATCGAGGAAAATTGAAGGCTACGTCAAAGCCCGCCTGACGATATCAGCCGAAGGCAGCGTAACAGGCGTTGAGGTCATCGAGTCTGAACCGCCCGGTGTCTTTGAGCGCGAAGCCATCAGGGCTCTGTATCGGTACCGTTTTGAACCTAAGGTTGAAAACGGTAAAGCTGTAGGCCAGACCGCAACCCAGACGATAGAGTTTTCTCTGAAATGATCCGACTGTTTGTATTCTTATGTCTCAGTCTGCCGGTGTTCGCTGCGGAGTTGAGTGAGCGCCAGTATCGCCAGTTACAGGCCACGCAGGAGCTACTCACGGCCGGCTCATACAATGACGTGCTTGATGACACGGCAGAGCTTTGGGCAAAACAGGAGGGTGGTCTGGCTGAGGCACTTCTGCTGCAGCTCAGGGCCGAGGCCCTGCAGCAGACTGACCAGGTGGCGGAGAGCGCAGAGGTACTTGAAGTCGTACTCGCCAATACAAGTCTGCCTCCCGACAGGCGTATTCCCGTTGCAGCCTTGCTGGCTAAGACCTACCTCATGACAGACAATCCCGGCAAGGCACGAGCGGTATTGTCTTCGAGAATCACTGCAGACGCTCCGGACGTTGCGCCAGCAATAAAAATGTTGATGGCGATTGCCTGGCAGACAGACGAAGGCTGGGGTGAGTCGCTGCCTTGGATTAACGGTGCGCTCAGTCAGGAGTCATCGCCGCCGGAAGCCTGGTTGTCAATGAAGGTTGCAGCTGAGTACCGCACCGAACAATATCGCGCTGCAGCAGGTACTCTCCGACGCCTCATCGCCTTGCGTCCGGACAACCGTATCTGGTGGTTGCAGCTTGGCGGAATGCACCAACTGCTTAATGAGCCCGAAAAGCAGCTGGCGGTCTATGAGCTGGCAAATATGGCAGGCCTGCTGAATGAGAGTGATCAGAAAGACATGGCCCGCCTGATGATTGCGCAGGGTGTACCGGCTAAGTCAGTCAAAATCCTCGAGAACATCCCTGAAGAAGATTCAGGCGAGCTGCTGTTGGTGGCGTTGCGGTCTGCGCGGGACCTTTCCGAAGCAGCAGAACGGATGCTTGCTCAGGGGATGTCTGACTCTCGTTCTGCGTTGCTTCAGCAGGCGCTGCGCCTATTCTATGCCGAGGGGCAATGTGCCAGGGTAGTGGATGCATTTTCGACGCTGACTCCCAGCATGCTAGGTGACTCGCGTGAGCGAGGGTCTCTGACGTTGCTGGCGGGCAGCTGCGCGATGGAAACAGGGCAGTTTGACGACGCCAGAAGATTCTTTCAGCAGGCAGCGTCTATGCCGGGTGTCTCTGTCCAGGCTAAACGCTGGCTGGATTATATTTCAGCCCTTCAGCACGAAGGGCTGGGCTGATCAGGAAAACTCAGACCACACAGGTGCATGATCCGACGGTTTTTCTGTTCCACGCACGGTGTAGCTGACACCAGAATCAGTGCACCGTTGATACAGTGGCTCGGTGACCAGAATGTGGTCGATTCTCAGGCCGCGCTTTGGAGTGTCTTCGAACCCGCGGGAACGATAATCAAACCAGCTGAAAGTATCATCGTTGTCGGGAGCAATTTTCCGGAACGAATCTTTCAGTCCCCACGCAAGTAAACGCGTGTACCACTCCCGTTCTTCTGGCTGAAAGCTGCATTTGCCGCTTTTCAGCCAGCGCTTACGGTTCGGCTCACCAATGCCAATATCTTTATCCTCCGGGGAGATATTCATATCTCCCATGATGATCAGGTTGTCATCAGGCGTGAAGTTCTCTTCCAGATACCGCATCAGGTCGGAATAAAACCGACGCTTAGCGGGGAATTTCACTTCATGATCGATGCTTTCGCCCTGCGGGAAGTACCCGTTGATCACATGCCATTGTTCACCCTGAACATCGTACGTTGCGTGAATCAGGCGCTTCTGGGCATCTTCGTCGTCCCATGGCCATCCTTTCTGTACGCGAACAGGAGGAGTAAGACTGAGAAGGGCGACGCCATAGTGACTTTTCTGCCCGAAGAATTCGACGTGATACCCCAGCGCTTCCACCATCTCCTTTGGAAACTGCTCGTCATGAACTTTCGTCTCCTGCAACCCGAGAATATCCGGATTCAGCTCATCCCGTATTGCTTCGAGCTGATGAGGGCGGGCGCGCACGCCGTTAATGTTGAAACTTACAATTTTAGTCATCGGCTACAGATTCCTGTTCTGTCTGCTCTGCGTCAGAAGTGGTTACCGGACGCTTAATATCGGGCTCGGAGAACACGCCGTATCGCTCCGGGCTTTCCAGGCTGAGATGGTGTGCATGAATACGACTCATGGTGCCTTTCTGGCAGTAAAGTAAGTGGCGCACACCCGGCGCAAACTCGCTCTTCTTTGTTTCCAGGTCGTAGAACGGGATGCGCAACACCGCGTTGTTGGGCAATGTCAGCGGATTCTCTTCAGCTTCAGCAGGATGTCGGATATCGACAATAACATCACTGATGGCGGGCGTAGTGACGACAGGAATATCTTCCAGACCGCTCTCAGCTTCGCTAAGCACCTCGTCAATACGCTGGGTACGTGAGCGCGCAATCGCATCACCCAGAACCGCCATATCAAAGGCTGTTTCAGCCGCCTCTACGCGCTTGCGGTCTCCGACCGTCGTAGGATTAACGGAGATGACACCACAATACTCCGGCATGCTCGCGGCAAAGCTTTCGGTTCCTATGCGGCGGGCAGTGTTAATGATTTCCTGTTTATCCATAGCAGCAAGAGGGCGGAGGACCATGTGATCACAAACGCGGTCAATGACTGCCAGATTGGTAATGGTCTGAGAGGCGACCTGAGCGACAGCCTCGCCAGTCACCAGCGCAGGGAGGTGGAGATTGTCAGCCACCTGAGAGGCGGCCCTGAGCATCATGCGCTTCAGTACGACTCCCATCTGGCTGGTCTCGACGTTCTTCAGAATTTCGGTGACGACGTCTTCAAAGGGTACCGTGACGAATTTAACTCTGTGCGATTCTCCGTAGGTGCTCCAGAGGTAATGCGCGACCTGCTTAACCCCAATTTCATGGGCGCTGCCACCAAGATTGAAGAAGCAGAAGTGCGTTTTCAGCCCGCGACGGGTCATCAGGTAGCTGGCAACTGTCGAATCAAACCCACCAGAGATAAGAGACAGGACCTCCCCCTGGCTTCCCAGAGGGTAGCCGCCCAGTCCCTTGATTGTCTGGCGGACAACATGAACCTTGTCGTTGCGAAGCTCGGCCTTAACGACCACCTCGGGGCTTTTCAGGGACACCGCGCGGGCCTCAGTTTCTTTCAGAATGCCGCCGCCGATGTAGATCTCAGCCTGATGAGAGGTGAAATCATGTTGACCAGCCCGTTTGATCCTCACACAAAACGTCTTGCCCGCGACCTCGTCCCGGTACTCATCGCGGATCCGCTGGTAGGCGTCATCAAGAGTTGAAAAAGGGTATTCGCCGATTTCCAGAGTAAAGCCAATGCCCGGTGTGTGACTGAGAATCTGAATAACCTTGCGGCGCGTCACTTCGTCATCGTGATTAACGACGATCGCAATACTGTCCCAGCGGTTCTGAACATCCGCAGAAATGAGGTGTGTACGGAACAAAACCTGCAGATTCTGTCTGAGAATCTTAGTCATCTGGCGTCGGGCAGACTTTGATTTGATCGTGATTTCTGGGAACAGTTTAACGATGAACTTCATGATACAACGGCCTGGGGCGGAGAAAGCGGCGCATTATAAACGAGTACGGCTTCTTTACCCAATCGACCAGCTGACAGGGCTTGGAAATGGTGCGCCACTCACCTGACAAAAACTGTCTCACACCTGTCCAGTGGCAACATTGCGCACGTAAGACGACACAAAATGTGACAAATGCAGTCACGTCTATTTCAAAAAAGTCGAATGTCATTCTACTTTCATAGTGACTGGCAATTCTGATTCAGTAACAGCAACTCTGAAGGAGTAGGAAATGAGCAAACGCATCGCATTGGTAACTGGGGGAACGGGTGGCATAGGATCGGCCATCTGTAAGAAGCTTGCTGACGATGGCTATCGGGTCATCGCTGGATATTACTCCGGCGGGAATCATGAAAAGGCCCAGCGTTTTCAGGAGGAGATGGCAGCTGAGGGCTACGACATCGCACTGGCCTTCGGCAATATCACCGAGTGGGAATCATGCGAAGCCTGCGTAGAGGGCATTAAACGGGACTTCGGCGCCATCGACATTCTTGTGAATAATGGCGGCATCACCCGCGATTCAACCCTGAAGAAGATGAACAAAGACCAGTGGGTGGACGTCATCAACACCGATCTGACCTCCGTGTTCTATATGACCCGCATGGTGATCAACGACATGATCAACAACAACTACGGGCGCATCATTAACATCAGTTCTGTTAACGGCGAGAAAGGGCAGTTCGGTCAGGCAAACTACTCGGCAGCCAAAGCAGGGATGCATGGTTTTACTAAGGCCGTTGCACAGGAAGTGGCCAGCAAAGGTGTCACCGTGAACACTATTTCGCCTGGGTATATCGCTACTTCGATGATTATGGAAGTGCCAGAAGAAATTCGCGAAGGTATCCGCAAAGGCATTCCGGTTGGACGTTTTGGTACGCCTGAGGATATCGCCCGGGTGGTAAGCTTCCTGGCACACGAAGATGCTGGCTTTATTACAGGCACCAATGTGTCGGCGAACGGTGGTCAGTACATGCACTGATCTGTTTTTGGTGTCTCTCCAGAAGCCGGGCTTATTCGAAGTCCGGCTTCAGCTTTTTGTGCCGGGCACTGGCGTGCCGCTCCCTCATCTCTGTATCGATATAGCGGTCTGTTGTTGCCATGCTTGCATGACCGGCATCTTCCCGGACGTGTTCTTTGGGACGGAACTTAACATCCTCGGATATTCCCGTGTGCCTTAACCAGTGCACCGTGGACACTTTCAGTTCCTGCGCTTCATCAGTCAGCCCCTGTGACACCATTCTTTCATATGCCAGATCGAAACATTTCTGAACCAGATATCTGACCTGTCGGGTACTGGTGACCGGCCCGCGCCCACGCAGCTTTGGTAGTAGCGGGGTATGCTCACCCACGTACGGCATAGGCGGCAGACCAAGGTGAGAACGATATCGCTTCAGGGCTTCCAGCATGTCGTCTGACACGGTCACCATCCGCACCTTATTACCCTTACCAACCACACGAAGCCACCAGTGACCGTCCTGATCCTGCTGAAAATCCCCCATAACCGGCGCGGAGCGTTCATCCGCAACCAGCTCTGAGATCCTGAGATACATGCCAAACAGGCACTTCATAACGAAAAGGGTTCGCTCGTGCTCTGCTGGCTGCTGCTCCGCCAGCGCCTCGACCGTTTCAAGAATGAAGTCCCACTGAAGGTTAGATAATCGCCTTACGGGCTCCTGGTAAGCATGGCGCTGCAGAAACTTACTTTTCTGGCGGATAAGGCTGACGGGGTTGAGGCGCAGGTAATCTTCCTGAATCAGGAAGTTGAAATAGGTGGAGAGTACTGCAAACAAAGCCTGAAGTGACTTCTGCGAAAGCGCCATAGAGGGGGCGTTGCCCAGCTTATCTGGCTTGCTAACAAAAGGTTTCCAGACTGGGTTAACAACACGCTCCCCATTTCTGGTGATAAATCTTGCCACCTGTTTCTGACCTGTCCACGCAGGAGGTGGGTCCTGGCAGAAAAGAACGTAGCTTTCCAGATCCTGCCGGGTTAGCTCGGCAAGACTCTTCTGCTGCAGGAGCCAACTCCATTGCAACAGGCGCTCGGTCTCCCGCCGGTAGCTGTTAAAGGTCGCAGTTGACCCATCATAGGCCTGAAGAAACGTAATCGTGTGGACAAGGTCATCGAAGGCATCCGGAACACTGATGTGACTGTGCTGTTTCAGTACTTTCCGGGAGTAGGCAAGCGGGCTGTTAATCTCACCGAGCTGGTCGATCAGGGGAGTAGGGACTGGAAGATGTCTTCTCTTCATCGGCGCTCAGATAATTCGTTGCGGATTATCACTGTCAGATCCGCTTTTCTATGTATCCAGATCAATATACAGCAATGGTTATTCCAGTATTCTGCTACATCGGCCACGTGGAGTATACCTGCAGAATCGCAGGCGCTCTGACCCTCAATATCCTGAACAGGTAGCGATTCACAGTTTGGATACTTTTCAGCTAGTCGGCCTCGTTGCCGGTGGATTAGGGCTTTTTATCCTCGCCATTGAAATGATGACGGACGGGCTGAAACAAGCGGCCGGCTCGGGATTGAAAGTCCTGCTTTCGTCATGGAGCAGCCACCCAGTAAAGGGGATTCTCTCGGGCACTATGATGACCGCGGTAGTGCAGTCTTCCAGTGCGGTGACCGTTGCCGCGCTTGGCTTCGCAAACGCCGGCATTCTCAGTATGCGCCAGGCAATCGGCATCATTTATGGCGCCAACATCGGCACAACGGTGACGGGCTGGCTAGTGGCACTCGTCGGGTTTAAGTTCAGTATTCAGGCCTTTGCACTCCCTATGATTGCAATGGGGGTACTCCTGAAACTTACTAAGCCCTCACAAAGGGCGTCTGCTTTTGGCGTGGCCCTGGTTGGGTTTGGTCTGTTTTTCGTTGGCATCGATTTTCTCAAAGAAGCGTTCAGCAGCATTGTTGAAGCGTTTGATCTGACGCGGATAAAAGCCGATGGGATTACCGGGATTTTCCTTTTTCTGCTGATCGGGACTGTTATGACGATTCTTACGCAGTCCTCGAGCGCCTCTATAGCCCTGATTATCACTGCTGCATCGACCGATGTCGTGGGGCTCTATGCCGCTGGTGCAATGGTGATAGGGGCTAACATAGGGACAACCACCACTGCATTGCTTGCCTCGGTGGGTGCGACAGCAAATGCCATGAGGGTCGCCACAGCGCAGGTCATATTTAATTTATCGACGGGTGTCGTTGCGCTCGTTCTCCTGCCCGTGATTTTGTTCGCCATTGAAAAGCTATCGGTAGCTGCGGGGCTTAACACGAATGTAGCGTTCACACTGGCGATTTTCCACACCGCATTCAATGTTGCCGGGGTCGTCCTGTTTTATCCAATAACCGGGCGCCTCGCCGATTTCCTCGAGCAACGCTTTCGTAGCCGTGAGCAGATTCCTTTCCGGCCGCACTACATTGATAAAAATGTTGCAGACACACCAGACCTTGCAGTCAATGCTGCGGCGCTTGAGTTGAACGACATCCTGCTAGCCAGCCTGGCTGATTATCAGACAATTAAGCTTTTGGCTTCGGCTTATGACCATTCGCTATCCGGCGATATACCGGGGCGTCGTTCGCTGTGCGAGCAGGTATCCGAGTTTGTGGTTGGCGTGCAGCAATCTTCATTGAATGAACGAACCGCACAGCAATTAATGGACATAATGCTGGCAAACCAGGAAACACTAGCGATGCAGACGTCACTCTCTGTTCTCATACAGAAGAAAATATCGCTTCCGCAAATAAGTACAGATCTTGAAGAAAGGTTTCTGTTGTTTTTTGAGCTTACACAGAGACTCTCAGACAACCTGACACAGGGGCAATTGCCCGACACATTACTGGCGTTTGAAGAAGCGGAAGAGAGTTTTGAGCAGCTCCGCCGAGCCATGATACGTGCCGCCGCGCTTCATCAGGTGAAGGTGTCTGATATGACGCAATTGATTGATTTTGCTTCAACCGCGCTTTCGGTAATTCGTCATGCTGTCCGGGCGTCTGAGAAAACGTCGGAAATTATTAAAGTTAAAGGCGACATTCAACAAACCCGTCATGAGGGTGGAGGAAGTTAAATGGCCAGACTTACGTTTCTTGGTGCCGTAGAAGGTGTCACCGGATCAATGTATCTGCTGGAAACGCAACGCAGCAATGTATTGCTCGATTGCGGGCTGTTTCAGGGTAGAAAAGAGGAAGAGGCCGAAAACCTTACTCCTCTGGATTTTGACGTTTCGTCCATCGATGCGGTCGTTCTGTCTCATGCCCATCTCGACCACAGCGGCAGATTGCCGCTGCTGGTAAAAGAGGGGTATCAGGGGCAGATCTTTATGACCCAGCCGACGAAAGAACTGATCAGCATATTGTTAAAAGACGCTGCCTCTCTACAGGAGCGGGATGTCGAATGGGAAAACAAACGTCGCAGGCGCTCCGGCAAAGAACCCATAGAGCCATTGTATGGGCTGGATAAAGTAGACGACACGCTGATGTTGTGTGAAGGGGTGGATTATTACCGGACGCTGCAGATAGCGCCTGATGTGCACGTTACCTTCCACGATGCGGGTCACATACTCGGCTCTTCGATTGTTTGCCTGGCCATCTCGGAAGAGGGTCAGGAGAAGCGCCTGGTATTCTCAGGGGACCTTGGTAACTCACAGGCAGCATTACTACGCGACCCGGACATTATTTCTGAAGCGGATGTTCTGCTGATGGAGTCCACCTACGGCGACAGAAATCATAAGTCTATGGAAGATACGCTTCAGGAATTTGAAGGCGTGATTGAAGAGGCGAGCCGGAATGGGGGAAATATCCTTATTCCATCATTTGCTGTAGGGCGTACCCAGGAGATCATATTCCGTCTTGGTGAGTTGTATCAGAAAGGTAAGCTACCACACCAGGCAATCTACCTTGATAGTCCGATGGCTATTTCTGTCACTCAGGTCTACGAATCGCACCAGGAAGTTTACAGCGATGAAGATCTGGAAATAATAGACAGCACTACGCCGCGTAAGCCCTCCGCCCCTAAAAACCTTCAAAGCCTGCTTCCTCCATTGCGCTTCACATCAACCACTGATGAGTCCATGAAACTCAATAAAATAAAGAGCGGGGCGATTATTATCGCCGGCAGCGGTATGTGCAATGGGGGTAGAATCCGCCACCATTTAAAACACAATCTGTGGCGCTCGCAGTCACATGTGGTTTTCGTTGGGTTTCAGGCCATGGGCACCCCTGGACGGCGAATCATTGACGGTGCAACATCAGTAAAGATGGCCGGCGAAGATATTGTAGTGAAGGCGCAGATTCATACGCTTGGCGGGTTCTCGGCGCACGCCTGTCAGAGCCAGTTGCTTGACTGGCTGGATCACTTCAAAGAAAGTCAGCCGCAATTATTCCTTGTCCACGGAGAGTCTGAGGCCAAAAGGGCACTCAAATCCGCCGCAGAAAGCAGGGGATGGACCGCCAGAATCCCTGAAAAACGGGAAACAATTTCTTTCTGAGGACGATCTGTGAGCGAAAAGAAGAAACCCGCATCGTGTTTTCCATCAGCCGCCGAAGATGTCGAACACTCGAAAAACACCCGCCTGGACAGCGCTTCATATCGTCTGGCATACGCAGATGATGCCTTGCTACTGCGTGATGAGATGCGATCCGTCAGGCTGGGGCTCGAGTGGATGAAACCGGATCTGATACAGGAAGAAGCCGGCATAGAATCAACACTGGTGGTTTTTGGCGGGGCCAGATTCCACGAAACCACGGGTGATAAGAACCGACCCGGTACTGGCGCTTACTACTACTCGCAGGCCCGGGAGCTAGCCCGGCGCGTTACCGAGCTATCGGTCAGTCATGACTGCCGCCAGTATGTGGTCACAACCGGCGGTGGTCCGGGGGTTATGGAGGCAGCAAACCGCGGTGCAAAAGATGCAGGCGGGCTGAGTATCGGACTCAATATCGTATTGCCATTTGAACAGACACCTAATCCGTACATCACACCTGAACTTTGCTTTCAGTTCCATTATTTTGCCGTACGCAAAATGCACTTCCTCAAACGAGCCGTCGGGCTGGTCGCATTTCCCGGTGGCTTCGGCACCATGGATGAGTTGTTTGAAACACTGACTCTGGTACAGACGAAAAAGATCGACCGTCTACCGATCATCCTCGTTGGCCGTCAGTACTGGGAACAAGCCGTTAACTTTCAGTTTCTCGCCGATCAGGGCGCGGTCAGTCAGGCGGATCTGGAGTTATTCAAAATGGTCGACACTGCAGAAGAAGCCTGTAAGGTTCTTTTCCAACACTGGAATGGAGCTGAACAATAGTCCCGCAGGAAAATACCCAGGAATTCCAGCAATCTCTGCCACAATCTACCTATTCCGATAATAACAATTATCGGAAATAATAGAGGATATATATGTGTTATCGTGCTATCGAATTGACGATACATATGCTTATCACTTTTTGCTCTCAAGTCTGTATGCATGGGGTGTAATCCCATGCCAACGTCGAAATGCGTTAATAAAACTGGTTGGTTCCGCATATCCAAGTCTTTCTGCAATCTGAGGAATGCTAAGACGCGGTCCATTTAATAGCTCCTCCGCTATAGACATCCTGACTTCATCCCTCAGCTCAGCAAAGGTTACCCGTTCACCCGCGAGCCGCCTTCGCAGGGTTCGCGAGGTCATGCACAGTGAAGCACTGACCTCATCCATCCTGGGCATATACCCTGCCATAGACACCATTTTGTCCCTGACAAGCGCTGCAACCCCATCACGAGTACTTCGAGATTCGAGCAACAAACGACACTGATCAACTGCCGCTGCATGGGCAAGTTCATTAGCTCGCGGCAAAGGTCTGTCGAACATGGTCCGATCAAACTCCACGCAGTTCTCACTTGCACTAAATTCTGGCTCGACGTTAAAAAATGAACAGTAGTTGGATATGTCTGCCGGAGGTGCGCATTTAAACGTTACCCGAGTGACCATCGGCTGCAGGTCATAGAGGTCACGGGCTACGGTAATTAAAGCCGCAACATCGCGCTCAATGATGAACTGAGCCAGCTCTGCGGGTATATCATTGTCGATTAGTTGCACGTTGATACCACTGTCGCACTCTGATACAACGAAACGGGTGAAGGCAAACGTGAGATGAAAGTGCTGGAGAGCTACATCCAGTGCACTGCGCATTGTGCGGCTACTGACTATGGCGAACCCCAGAGCCCCAAATACAGTAAAGTGATATCGCGTACCTGCAATAATCCCAAGTGCGGGCTTTTGACTTGATGTGGATACAAGGTTCCGGATCACCTGTAGCTCCTGCTGCGCAGAAATGAGCAATTCTGATTCAGCTAACTGATCCTTGCTCAAGCCACTACCGGACAGCAAAAAATCCGCCGTAGTTCCCAGCTCAATCGCAAGTTCAGACAACAGGCGCACACTCATCACATTTCGATGGAAATTCCAATGTGCCATTCATTCTTCCCCTCTAATTTCTCGGCGTCCCCTTTTAACGATATTTTGTCCTCAAACAGTGTCGAACGGCAAGCCTGTGGTGATTAGGCTTTACGCTCTGGATTGGTATTGGAAATCAGACAGGAGAGACATAGTGAATTCACAAACAAAATATAGAGACGCAACCCGCATCGCCATTATTGGCTCAGGATTTGGCGGCATTGGCTTGGCTATCCAGCTCAAAAAGGCTGGGTTCAACAATTTCACCCTATTCGAAAAAGCGGGAGACGTTGGAGGGGTCTGGCGTGACAATAGCTATCCTGGAGCCGCTTGCGATGTCCCTTCGCACCTCTACTCCTTCTCCTTTGAGCAAGGTCCGGGTTGGGAGAATCGCTTCGGTAAGGCAGATGAGATACATCAGTATCTGCGCTACTGTGCGCGCAAGTATGGCATTTACGACCATATTCACTTCAATACAGAAATAGAAAGTGCTCGATATGATGCTGAAGAGTCCGTCTGGTTACTCCGCACCAAAGCGGGCGCGCTCCACTCCGCCCAGATCATGGTTGCCGCAGTAGGTCAGCTGAACAGGCCCGCCTACCCGGCACTTAAAGGATCTGAAGTATTTACAGGAAAGGCCTTTCATTCTGCCCGCTGGGATCACAGCTATGACCTTACGGGCAAGCGTGTGGCCGTCATCGGAACGGGGGCTAGCGCCATTCAATTTGTACCCGAAATACTCCGACAGGTAGCTCACCTGGATGTGTATCAGCGTTCTGCTCCATACGTGCTACCAAAACCCGATAAGCAATACCCGGAGATGCAACGAGCACTGTTTCGTAGAATCCCCTTACTACAGAAGCTTGATCGTGGCTGGCAATACTGCTACCACGAGCTGCGTCAGCTCGCACTAAATACGCGGTTTAAAAAAACCTCCATCGTTGACCATCTGTTTCACAAGCATATTCGTGACATCGTTAAGGACGATGACCTCCGTCAGAGGCTGATGCCTGATTACCCTATTGGTTGTAAACGCATTCTTATCTCAAATCATTGGTACAACGCATTAATTGATCCAAAAGTTGAAGTCGTTACTTCCGACATCGAGGAGGTACTGCCACATGGCATACGGACTTGTGACGGCAAGGAACGCGAAATCGATGCAATCATTTACGGCACTGGGTTTGCGGCGACTGATTTTCTTGCACCGATGGATATTACTGGCCTTAATGGCCTTTCGCTAAAGCAGGCATGGCGGGACGGAGCCGAGGCGTATCTCGGCCTCGCAGTCACGAGCTTCCCAAACATGTTTATGCTCTATGGTCCAAATACGAACCTTGGGCACAATTCTATCGTCTACATGCTTGAGAGCCAGATTAACTTCATTCTGGACGCTGTTAGAAAGATCCAGAGTAACGGACTGCGGTCTCTGGACCTACGCAAAAACGTACAGGATGCTTTCAATCAAGAAGTTCAGGAGCGAATGAAGTCTACCGTCTGGGCCCAGGGGTGTACCAGTTGGTATCAGACCGCGACTGGAAAAAACACGAACAATTGGCCAGGGTTCACCTTTGAATACCGTAACCGGACTCGTAGCTTAAACCTCAACCACTTCATACAGACAAAAGGCACTGTATGATGGATATACGAAGCGTAATTAATATATTTATCCGCTGCTCGGTAAAACCAATACTGTCACCAGAAGTACCGATATGGCTTCAGCGTATGATCATAGGTGTCGGCGGGATACTTTTACGCGGCACGCCCTACACTACCAAGAAGCGCGCAGTAGATGGCGTAAGGACCTGCATAATTACACCGCCTTCAACGATTGAAACCCGGGGCACCCTCTACTTGCATGGTGGAGGTTATGTTTTGGGTGGTCGCGGTAGCCATGCAAAACTGGCTGCGCGGGTTGGACAATCAGTGCGATCGAAAGTCTGGCTGCCTGATTACAGGCTCGCTCCGGAAAAACCTTATCCTCATGCTTTGAATGATGCCCTTCGAGTATACCTTTCACTAATTAAGAGCGGGCAGGCGCCACATCAGTTAGTTCTTGCAGGTGACTCGGCAGGTGCGGGGCTGGCGCTTGCTACAGCAATCGCTCTACGCGATGCAGCCCTGCCCTTGCCGCGGGCCATTATTCTGTATTCCCCATGGGTTGATCTTAGTCTGTCCGGTCGTTCAATTGAAACCCACCTAAGTCGGGACTCCATGTTAAAACCCGACTGGCTAAGCTGGTGTGCAGATGCATACCGCGGTGCACTCCAGAAGACTGACGCTGAATGTTCACCCTTGTTTGCAACCCTTGAGGGACTCCCTCCAATACTGATACATGTTGGCAGCGAAGAAATACTGTTAGATGATTCGCTCAGGCTCACCAAGAGCGCTCAAAAAGCGGGCCTTAACGTTGAGTTTTCCTGCTTTGAAGGTGTGGGTCATGTGTTTCAACTCCAGGCAGGGATAATTGATGAGGCTGATAGATCGTTACGTCAGACAGGAGAGTTCATTGAACGTATTATGAGGCAATGACAGCAATTGCCGCCTAATCGCGGCAATCACCCGTTTTCGATTTAATTCTAATCAGAGAACACTTCGTTAAGAAACTTCAGCTGATTGGTTACGTTATCTTCAAACCAGGGCTGCAGATATGGATCGAAGTGGTTCGCATCAATCGTGCTGATCGAGATATTACTCCCGACCTTGCTACGAACGGATGCTTCGTTGAATGGCGCGACTGTGTCACGCAAGGCACCGATGATAAGCCCTGGCATCGACAGTCGCTTAAGGTTCCTTCCCGGCTGATAAGGCCCCATGGTGAGTAACGAAGTTGCGGTTACCCGGTTGTCGTATGGGCTGTCAAGCTCCTTCGCTACCCAATCTTCAAGGCGTCCTGCTCCGTCCCTATCCATGGTGGAATATTCACCCAGTGCAGATACGACAGGAATGTAGGTTCGGCCAAACGGATTAAGCAGATCTTTTGCGATATCGAAACCAAAGCGCATCAGGCGTGGCAGCGGCACGGCTTTAACTGCCGCCATGCCGTTCAGCATAGGGACATGAGCGATAACACCCGCCAGTTCTGGGTGCTCTGCCGCAAGATCAATGGCGTGACCGCCGCCAAAGGAGGTTCCCCAAACGACGATCTGATCTTGATTGATGTCCTGTTGTGCTTTCAGGTGTGCCAGTGCTGCTTCTGCAGTGCGCACGCGCGCCCACGGATTAATAGTATTTCGCGGCAGACCTTCACTGGCACCCCAGCCCGCATAGTCAAACGTCATGACGGCGTAGCCTGCTTCGGTGAAGCGCTTAATAAAGTCTTTGAAGAGAATCAGCTGAGTTCCGCCCCATCCATGAATCATCAGGATGGCGGGTGTCCGCTCTGCTTTGTTGTCTGGATAGTAGATGGTTGCTGCGCAGTCTGCGCCCTCCGACCGGAACGTTGATTTCATGCCCTGTTTAAAACTCATATGCACTCCAATTTTGTTTTGTCTGCTTTTTGACTTACTGTCATCTTGAATGGCATTCAAGAAAACACATTGCTATCTTGTATGTCAATCAAGAATCAGGAAAAAGCCGTGCCTCGTAACAAACGACACTTGGAACAGGGCGAAAAAAAGCAGGCCATCCTTACCGCTGCTGCAGAGCTGTTTACGGAAAATGGCTTTGATGGAACCTCGATGAATGCCATCGCAAAGCAAGCGGGCATCACGCCGAACACTATCTACTGGTATTTTCCGGGAAAGGATGACGTATTAATCGGCGTCCTGAACGATCTCGTCCGCGATGGTCTGACCGAGGCCATGACAATGGCTGGCCTGCCCGTCAGAGAGCGTCTGATGCACGCAATTGGGGTGTTCGAGCGCCCGGAATCGCTGATGAATACGGTGCATGCCCGTGTCGCTCACTCAGAGGCCATCGCCACCTGGCATGCGCGTTTCCATATGATGCTTGAACAGATACTGATCAGCGAGGTCTGTAAAGTCGGTATACCAACTGAGCGCGCAGCCACAGTCTCGCGCCTGCTGGTATATGTCATTGAGGGCCTTCTTTCTCACCCACACCAGGAGAATGATCGTCACGAGATGATCGACGCCATGCTTGAGTTGGCAGGTGTGGACGCTTAACTCCCCGTGAGCGGTAGGAATGAAAATATACATACGTTAAAATCCGCGCCCTTTTATTCTTTTTGCGGCCCGGGTTGTCGCCTTCTTCCACAAAAACAGGTTATCCATTAAATATGTTTGTTGTTGGCCAGCGCTGGATCAGCGAAGCAGAAACCGACCTCGGATTGGGTCTGGTTCAAAGTGTCGATTTCCGGATGGTGTCGATGTATTTCCCGGCCATGGACGAAACACGGACCTATGCAGTTCAGAATGCGCCGCTTACACGCGTTGCTTTTGTGGAGGGAGATACGGTTCCGCTGCATGACGGCTCTGTCATCACCATTGCGGACACCGAAGAAATCGATGGCATCATGTTCTACAGCAATGGCGAGCGCTTCGTGCCTGAGACTTTGCTGGCAGCTTCGATTCAGCTGAACGCGCCCTCCGATCGTTTGTTTACTGGCCAGATTGATAACAACAACCTGTTCGAACTGCGCCAGTCTGCGCTACAGAAGCTGGCGCAGCTCCGTAAACGCCCTTTCTATGGCCTCCTTGGTGCTCGCACCAGCCTACTTCCGCATCAGCTTCATATCGCTGCGCAGGTTACTCAGGACGCTCTGCCAAGAGTACTGCTTGCGGATGAAGTTGGCCTGGGCAAAACCATTGAAGCAGGCATGATTCTGCACCGCCTGATCCGCCTGCAGCGCATCCAACGCGTTCTCATTCTCGTCCCTGACCATCTGGTACATCAATGGCTTGTTGAGATGATCCGTCGTTTCAATCTGTATTTCAGCGTGACGACGCAAGCGGATTTCCTTGAAGGAGAAGAAGGCGCATTCGGTGGCGGGCAACTCTTTATCTGTCCGTTATCTCTGGCCACTTCCGATCTGGCTGCGGCCGACATCCTCAGTGAGGATTGGGATGCCCTGGTTGTCGACGAGGCACACCATCTGACCTGGACTCCGGAATATCAGGACGACGGATACCGCCTGGTTGAACAGATCGCCAAAATCACACCGGCCGTTCTGCTACTGACTGCCACGCCCGAACAGCTGGGCGTCGAAGGTCACTACGCTCGTCTGCGCCTGCTTGACCCCGAACGCTACCCCTCTCTGGATAGTTTCCTTGCGGCTCAGGATCAATACCGGCCGTACGCTGAGCTTGCAGCAGCGGTGTCCGAGGGTGAAGACCTCACGTCAGAGCAGTCATCTCTGTTGCACTCCAGCGTTCCGGATCTTGCTGACAGTGAAGACGGGCAGAAAATCACGGAAGCACTGGTGGATCGCTTTGGCCCGGGCCGTGCTCTGTTCCGCAATACCCGCCACAGTGTCAGTGGCTTCCCTCAGCGCCTGCCGGAGTTCACGTCGCTTGAGCTACCACCGGACTACAAAGACGCCAGCGACCCACTCCGTCCTCATCTGGATACGCCTGACTGGACTCTGGATGATCCGCGCCCACTCTGGCTTGCAGAACTACTCAACCAGCACAAACAGGACAAGTTTGTCCTTATCACTCACGATGTGGATACCGTTCTGGCCCTGGAACAGTATCTCTGGGAGAAACACGGCGTCGCCTGCTCAGTATTCCATGAGCACATGGATATGATCGAACGCGACCGTGCTGCAGCGTATTTTGCTGACCAGGAGCAGGGAGCACGCCTCCTTATCTGTTCAGAAATTGGCAGCGAAGGTCGCAACTTCCAGTTCGCCAGCCATCTGGTACTGTTCGATCTGCCGTTCAACTGCGACCTTATCGAGCAGCGTATCGGCCGCCTTGATCGCATTGGTCAGAAAAACGATATCCGCATTCATATCCCAGTGTTTGCCGGCCATGCCACCGAACGTTGGGCGGATTTCCTTAACGGGACGCTGGACACCTTCAGTCACCCTAACCCAACCGCTCAGCCGCTATTAGAAAAACACGAGACCCGCATCCGCGACGGAATATTCGCCTCCGTGGACATGGGGGAGCTCGCGGACACCCTGGGCACTGAGCGTAAGGCTCTGGAAGAGCAATACGAAAAAGGCCGGGACCGCCTGCTTGAGCTGCATTCCTGCCCACCTCGCCGCGCACGGGCTGAAGCGCAGGAAATGACCATTACGCACATCGAGGATGAAGCGGAACTGAACGATTTTGTCGAGTTGTTTGCAGATGCTTTCGGCCTTGAGGTGACGGATCTCGGCGGAGACTGCATAACAATTGCTCCGGGTGATCATATGCTGGTGCCCGACCTGCCACACCTTCCTGAGGATGGTTTCATGGCAACGACCCACCGAGACGTTGCTCTGGCGCGGGACGATGTCCAGTTTCTGAGCTGGGAGCACCCATTTATCGATCAGGCTCTGGAGCTGATACTCAGCGGTCCGGCAGGTAATGCAGCGGTAGGGTATATCGAAAATCACAACTATAAGACCGGCGACTGCTTTATCCAGCTTCAGTTTACTGCCAGATGTCCAGCGCCACGCGCGCTTCAGGTTGAGCGGTTTCTGCCTCCTGATGCCATGCACCTGACTATGACGCCGACAGGCGATCTTAAGGTTAATCAGCCAGATCTCGGCGAATTCGTACTGTCTCTCAAGCGAGGGACAGCGCGGGGCTTGGTCGAGCAGAAAGAAGCCCAGGTCCGCCCTCTTATCTCTAAGCTGGAAAAAATGGGGATGGGGCAGCTGGATAAAATGATTGCCCGCGCAAGCGACAGGGCTACCGAGGCCTATGAAGATCGACTCGGCCGTCTGCGCGCCCTGTCGGAGCAGAATGCTGCCATTTCTGGCGCCATGATCGAAGAAGTCGAACGTGAGAAGGCAAAGGTTGTGGAGGCAATCAGCCGTTCACAGCTGGTGCTGGACAGTGTTCGTCTGGTGTTCTGCGGATAAAGACTGACATCCTGACGCGCTCATATTGAGCGCGTCAGTGTTCTCATAGTCACAAATTCTTCCGCAGCGGTAGGGTGAATACCCAATGTCTGGTCAAAATGCGCTTTGGTTGCTCCCGCCGTCATTGCCACTGCGATCCCCTGAATGATCTCCCCTGCATCCGGCCCGACCATATGGGCACCGATGACGCGATCATCCGAGCGACGGACAACCATTTTCATCAGGGTGCGCTCTGGTGATCCGCTGAGGGTATGTTTCAGTGCGCGGAACTCAGAGGTGTAGATATCGACATCACCAGCGTGACGTTCTGCCGCCTGCTCTTCGGTCAGGCCGACGGTGCCGATATTGGGTTGGCAGAAAACAGCCGTTGGTATCAGGTCATAATTCATCGAGCGGGTGTCATCGCCAAACTGCTGATTAACGAAAACCATACCCTGCTGCAGCGCTACGGGAGTCAACGCTGGCGTGCCAATCACGTCACCCAGTGCGTAAACACCAGGGATGTTGGTTGAAAACCGCTCATCGGCGACAATTGAACCGTTGCCCGCCGTTTCTACGCCAACAGCTTCAAGCCCAAGCCCTTCGGTGCGTGGCTTACGACCTGTTGCATACATGACGGCATCACAATGAATCGCCTCACCATTATTGAGGTGAGCGATCAGCCCTCCGTTCGCCTCACGCTCGATGCTTACGATATCGGTATTCGTGCGCAGGTCCACGCCAGACTTCACAATCTCTGCTGCAGCGTGACTGCGGATTTCGTTATCAAAACCGCGAAGGATCTGTTCGCCCCGATAGAGCAGACTGGTCCCGGCACCTAGCCCGTTGAAAATGCCGGCAAACTCTACTGCGATGTATCCGCCTCCGACCACCAGAATCCGCTTCGGGAAGGTTTCCAGGCTGAACACATCATTGGAGTCTATTGCGTGTTCAATGCCCGGAAGATCAGGCATGTACGGCCAGCCACCCGTAGCAATCAGGATTCGCTGGGTCTTGAGTAGACGCCCGCCCGCCTCGACACAATCTGCCGACACCACCTTTCCGTGCGCGCGAATCACCTCCACGCCCGGACCTTCAAGTAAATTGTTATAAATGCCATTCAACCTGTTGATTTCTTTGGTTTTATTCTCAACAAGCGTAGACCAGCTAAAAGATTCTCTAGTGAGATTAACTCCAAATCCCGCCGCTTCACCTGTGTGGCCTGCATACTCGCTGGCATACACAAACAGTTTCTTCGGAACGCAGCCTACGTTGACACAGGTACCGCCAAGATAGAGATCTTCCACGACCGCGACACGCGCTCCCGTCGCAGCAGCCATTCGTGCAGCACGGACGCCACCAGACCCCGCACCAATCACAACCAGGTCGTAAAGATCGCTCATCATTACCTCACTGAGAAAACGTTATACGGATATCCGCGCGCCCGGGCTGGGCATCGCGGTCGATATTGGCCTGCGTGGCAACCACGCCCTGGCGTCGGGCAAGTGATTCAATCCAGCGTATGGCATCGTCGAACGAAGCATCGTCGACCCACACCCGCAATGCGGCACCGTCCTGCTCATAGCGGGTCAATGTAATTCCAGCCTTGCGGGCTTCCTGACTGACAACACTCAGCAGTGGCTTATTTCCTGAAGCGCCACTGCCAGAGCCAGCAAACTGGGCCCCATTCTCTGCCATCAACTCATAGAAGGCGGTTTTTTTCTGCAGGCTTGATGTGAGCTGGCGGTGTTCATCGACCAGCGGAGCAATAAAGATCAGGTAGATAAGCCCGACAACCACAAAGGCAACTAGCGCGCGGATAACACTCTGCTCGACCGGAGGCTTCTTCTGATACCAGTCGATAGCCTGCTGGACACGAGGATCCGTCTGCAGCTCGCCCCAGAGCTTTGTAAGTGCGTTCATGCTGCACCTCCGACTTTCACACGCCCTTTAATCCTGTCCTTATCCGCGGTCGCCGACGATATTTCGGCGGTCAGACCACGGGCCTCCAGCCCCTGCTTGAACGCCTGAAGCTCACCCTGCCCCTTGGCAGTGACATCAAGAAGCAATTCCCCAGTGCGGTCAGAGAATCGGATACCCTGTACATCCACAGCGTCTTTGGAGGATGCCGCCCAGGCGGCAGAAACCTGAGCCATCACTCCAGCGAAGTCAGCACTGCCCTGCGCTTCGCCGCCAGACATCAGCTTGCGACGGAAGTGCGTTTCATAATTAGACGTCCGCTCTCCCGGAAACCAGCGCTTATACAGGGCAAGACTGGCGTCTGATACCTGATCAACCTTGCTCTGGAGCTGGTAATTAGCAACCACAAGGTAGCCGGCCATCAGAATGGCCGCAAAACCGGCAAACATCGCAAGACTACGCCACCAGGCCGCTGGCGCTTTTTCTGTCACTGGCTGAACTCTGCCATGCAACAGGTTTACCAGAGCCTCGGCCCGGGCCGGCTCACCTGAGGAGACCTCAATATCACTGAAAGCCTCCGGATAACCAGTGGCAACCGTCGTTTTCAACAACCCTGCCTGATCAAGGTTTTCACCGACAATAGTGAGCTGCTGGCCACTCAGCTGATTACAGCAGTACTCAAGCGCAGGGTTCATAGCGCCTTCCGGGACCCGCCCTTCAAAACGCCCAGGAATACTGATCAACCAGGAATCATGCGAGCGCACAATGACATTGCCGCTGAATCCGGCGGTTTCAGGCACAAGACCTGTCAGGCGCAGATGGTGCAGTTCGAGAGCCTCCTGTAACTGATCAAGAAGCTCAGTCGCGACCAGATATGCACGAAACCGACCTTGTGCATTGCCCGCCGGGATGACAGTAAAATCTGCAACATCGCCGATAAGTAGTTCTTCAAGCGCAAACGGAAGCGCCCTCGCAACGTGTCTGCCCTTTACGCCCGGAAGCTCAACCCAGTGCGCTGTGTAGTTCGCAGCCGACAGCGTAAAGCTCACCTGAGCAAGCTCAGGCTGCTCTTCTGCCCAGCTTTCGAGAGACTGACGGCCGGTAGCGGTTTTTACCCACCACTGACCGCTATCTGCACGCCACTCGATTATTCTGTGTTCTGTGGTCATCCTGCACTCTTTTATTCGTTTGCCGCTGGAATACTGCGGGCTTCACGCCGGGAGAAGTCCCGGTAATAAGTTGTCATCATTCCCGTGTCACGAGCTCGCATGATACCAGCTTCCACGGTTGCGATACGTTCATCAATGTCTATTCGTGCAAACATGCCGAAGTATTCGGTCGCCACACTGAAATCTGTTTTGGCCCAAGCAGACGCTGGCACATTCTCATCGTCAGGGTCGCCGCCGCTGACTTCGCGGGTAAATTTTTCTACCTGACTGAGATTCCAGAAATCATCCACCGATGCAAAGCCTTCTTCGCCCCGTGCTGCGACGACCTGCTGAGCATCCGCAAGACTGAACTCACTGTCTAATGAAGCCAGCACCATTGCTGAGGCAGTATTAACGTTCAGCTGGGCTGAAGCCGGCAGGCAGGTAATGTACGGCTCAAGCTTCTGGTAACTTTCGAGATCAAGATCAGTGATCAGCATCAGTTCACTGGTATGGCGACAGGCCGCATACGCCGCCCGGTAGGATGGCTCATGGGTGTAATATTCATCATCAGCCTGGCTATCTTTATCCAGCCAGGCTTTCCAGCGAGAGGCAAACTCAGTATTCAGCCCGAGCAGGTTCAGTAAATTACGAAAGCGCGCTTCCTGTGTCGGCGCCGCACTGCCCGGCTGCAGACTATTCAGATTAAAACGCCCCTGAAGATCAGAAATCTGAATATTGATTACGCCAGGGTCCAATGGAAACGTCCGGTCCACTGCCCATTCTTCGCCAGCATGATCCTTCTCTTTGTCGGCTTCCCAGTCCATGTAGAGGCCCTGGCGTACCGCAGACTCCGCACCGTACGCAAAAGCGCGGGCCTGCTGCTGTATATGCAGAGTAGCGCTGCGCTCAATATCAATCGACTGGCGCTCAATCATCGAGGTCGCCAGAACAACGGCAACGGAGAATATAAGCAGCACCATGAGAAGCACCATGCCTTTCTGCTTTTTCACCAGGCACTCCCATCATAAGCGATCAGCCAGAGGCGTTCGATTTCACCCAGATCCGGCAGAACAAAGCGCCACTTAATGGCCACAGGCCGACCGTTCTCAGAAGCAGCATCCACTGGAGGCCAGGCGGTAACGACATTCTGCGAGCTTACGGCTCCGTTTTCATCATACGTCTGTGTTAACAATTCAAAGGTGAGATCTGAGATCCGATCGACAACCACCTGAGCCGCGGCTTCGCTGTCAGATGAGCGATCCAGTACATTCCAGTAGTAACGCACCAGGCAGTCGCCCTCGCCTTCATATTCTTCCGGGGCTACACCCGCGGCTTCAGCAAGCCGGTTCAGGGCAGGTTCACATACCTCGGAATCGAGTTCTTCCGCGCGGAAGGCAACTCGCTGCAATGTGGATCGCGGATCTTCGCTTACCGGCGAATTGCGCCAGCCTGCCCGGGTAAACTCAAGCGGGTAATCTCCGGAATCCAGCAGCAGAGCGGCCTGCTGATCTCCGTACTCGTCCCGGATGGGTCGACTGATGAACTGACTGATGTCGCGACTGACGACCTGATTAAATCGCTGAAGTGCGGCAATTTCAGCAGCCCTCGCCTGAGTTGCCCGGGAAGTATCACCGACTGAGCTCAATAACTGCACAGCGGAAACTCCAATCAGTGCCGAAATGGAAACAGCAACCAGAACCTCTAATAAGGTAAATCCCTGCTGTTTCATCAGCGGCTCCCCATTACAGTCGCGAGGGTAACTACCGGATTCTCTTTGTTCTGTTCCGGCGCGACGGACACTTCGATGCGGCGCATTCCCGGAAATTGCGTGTCTTCGACATGCGTGTACAGATACCACTCCTGATCAGCCATTCGCACGGTGCCTTTGGAATCCCCCGCAGCAGGGACAATGCCCGTCAGACGAATCTCTGCCAGGCGGTTTTCTGCAACAAAGGAAGCCAGAGTTGAAGTATGGATCGACAGAAGGTTATTAACGCGCATACTCGATGTATCCGTTATCGTCACAGCGACTGCCGCAAAAATGGTTACGGCAACCATAACCTCAAGAAGCGTAAAACCACGTTGATTACTCACCAAACCGCTCCGTACGGCTTAGCACCGGATTAAAACCATCACCGGAGACTGTCACCTGAAAGCCTTCATCCGCAACATGGGTAAGACGGAGCTCAAATGCGGTGTATTCATCAGAGGAAAGGAAAAGAATGGCAGGCCGGGGGCCTTCATCTTCATCATAGAGTTCGGCGATATCGATCTCTTCTTCTTCGACAAACAAGCGGAGATCAATATTCTCAGGTACCGGACGGGTCACCGACATGCGCCCATCAAAGGGCTGCCACGGATTTTTCTTGAGCGCATCCAGCTCTTCGATGCTCAGCCCCGTGGTGAATTCCTGGGAAAAGACATTCTGCCAGGCCAGCAAGCCCAGTTCTTCGGGAAGAATAGCGACACCAAGATCGATATTCTGAAAGACGGCTTCATCCCGATACTGGTTAAAAGCACCGAGCAGCTGTCTTGCAAACTGCTCGGTTTCGTTCTGAGCTGCGCGATCACTTGAATTGAGGTTCACCATAGACAGCAGCAGGCCAACAATCACCAGTACTACCATGACCTCAAGCAGTGTAAACCCGCGTGACCTCATTAAGATCAGAGCTCCTGGCTACTGATGTCGGCTGCGTCGCCCTCACCACCTTCTGACCCATCAGAGCCCAGAGAGATGATTTCGTACTGTCCCTTATCAGAAAAATAGAGGAATTCGTTGCCCCAGGCATCCTGAGGCAGCTTCCCGCCTTTCAGATAACCACCGTTCTGATAATTTTTCGGCTCCGGAGCGCTGCTTGGCTTCTGTACCAGCGCTTCGAGGCCCTGCTCTGTCGTTGGGTAGCGATAGTTATGCAGCTTGTACATATCCAGAGCGCCTTCAACCAGCTTGATCTGGTTTTTGGTTGTTTTGATGCGGGCGTCATCAGCAGAGCCGATGATATTCGTTGCAACCATGGCCAGAATCCCGCCAATAATCGCGATAACAACCATTACCTCAATCAGAGTAAAACCGCCCTGACGTTTGTTCATGTGCATAAAAATCTCCTACTGCACCATTTGTTGAAGTTCCAGAATCGGAAGCATGATAGCCGCCACAATCAACGCGACGACACCACCCATGACAAGCAGCATCATGGGCTCAAAAACAGACACCAGTGCTGACACAGTGTTCTCAAGATTCTTTTCCTGCTGTTCGGCTGTCCGTGCCAGCATGCTGTCAAGCTCTCCACTGCTCTCACCACTGGCGATCATATGCAGCATGATAGGTGAAAATTGCCCGGTCTCCTGCAGGGCCTTATGAAGGCTGGAGCCTTCGCTGACCCGCACGGTAGCCGAGTTGAGCGCATTACGCACTGGAATATTCATTACAACATGACTGGCAATCCGCATCGCTTCAACCAGCGGCACCCCGGAGCTTGTCAGGATAGCCAGTGTACTGCCAAAACGGGAGGTGTTGGCTTCGCGGACAAACGATCCGATAAATGGAGACGCAAGCAGAGCACGGTGCACCCTGGAACGGAAGGCCTCTTTGCGCATCATCTGCAGGAACGCTGCGATAAACGCCACAATGGCAACGCCCAGATACAGGCCGTAACTGGTGAGAAAATTACTGATATTCAGCATCAGCTGAGTAAGGCCTGGCAACTCTTGTCCGTTCTTCAGAAACACATCAACGATATCCGGGACGACATAGGTCAGCAGCCCGACAACGAGACCGGTAGCAACCAGTGTGAGCACGAGGGGGTAGATGGCCGCAAGACGAATCTTCTGGGTCGATTCGTGCGAGCGCTCGGTGTAGTCTGCGAGCCGGTTGAGAACCGGCGCCAGATTTCCAGAATGTTCACCCGCACTCACGGTAGAACGATAAAGCACCGGAAACGCCCGGCTGTATTCGGCAAGTGCATTCGCCAGGGTGAACCCCTCCAGCACTTTAGCGCGGATCGCCAGAATCATGGCTTTTGTTTTCTGCTTCTCGGTCTGATCGGCCAGCGCTTTCAGCGACTCATCAATAGGCAGGCCTGCACCAATCAACGTGGCAAGCTGGCGCGTGAGAAGCGCCCTTTCACCTACCGACAGCGACGGCCCCCGACTGAAAAACCCTGCGCTTTTCTGCTTAACCACTGTCGGCTCAACAGACAGCGGCATCCAGCCTTTTTCCCGGAGTTGCTGACGGATCTGACGCGCACTGTCTGCTTCCAGCACACCTTTCTTCTGGCGCCCTTTTGCGTCAAGCGCCTGATACAGAAATGCTGCCATATCAGCCCTTCGCTACCCGCAGGAGTTCTTCAATAGTCGTTTTGCCAGCCAGAACCTTGCGGATCCCATCCTGACGGATACTCGGCCCCAGAGAGCGCGCATGACGTTCCATTTCCTGCTCACCCGCCTGGTCATGGATGAGTGTTTTCATACTCTCATCCACTTCGATGATTTCATAGATACCCTGCCGACCCCGATAACCCAACTGATTACACTTGTCGCAACCCTTAGCATGATAGATAGTCGGCGGGTTGGCTTCGTCAGCACCCAACAGGCGGCACTCACTGGCGTCTGCGACCGTTTCGACCTTACAGTCGTCGCACAGTACCCGGACAAGTCGCTGGGCAATAACACCGATGACAGAAGACGACAACAGGAAAGGCTCAACGCCCATGTCCTGGAGTCGTGTAATCGCACCCACTGCCGTATTGGTGTGCAGAGTGGACAGTACAAGGTGACCTGTCAAAGACGCCTGGATAGCAATCTCTACGGTCTCAAGGTCACGGATTTCACCAATCATCACGACGTCCGGATCCTGACGGAGAATCGCCCGCAACCCTTTCGCGAAGGTCATGTCTGCTTTCAGGTTAACCTGAGTCTGACCGATACCGGGCAGACTGTATTCCACAGGATCTTCAACCGTAAGAATATTGCGACTGGTGTCATTCAGATCACTGAGGGCACCGTAAAGCGTCGTGGTCTTACCAGAGCCGGTCGGTCCCGTCACAAGGATAATACCGTGCGGCTTGCTGATGATGTTTCGCATCGCCTGAAGGTCGCGGGCTGACATGCCGAGCTGCGCGAGCCCCAGTCGTCCGGCCTGTTTGTCCAGAAGACGCATTACCACGCGCTCGCCATGACTGGATGGCATCGTAGACACACGGACATCAACTTCACGTCCACCGATGCGGAGCGCGATACGACCATCCTGCGGGACGCGCTTTTCGGCGATATCCAGCTTCGCCATGACTTTGATACGGGAGACTAACAAAGCAGCAAGAGCACGCTTCGGCTGCACCACTTCCCGGAGAACACCGTCGATCCGGAAGCGGACAACCAGACGCTTTTCGTATGTTTCAACGTGAATGTCCGACGCGCCTTCCTTCACTGCTTCGGTAAGAAGGGCGTTGATCAGCCTCTTGATTGGGGCGTCGCCCTCCTGCTCCAGCAGGTCCTCTGTTTCGGGGACGGAATCGGCGAGGCTGGCGAGATCCATGTCATCACCAAGCCCCTCAACCATTTCCATGGCCTCTGACGAGTCACTCTGATAGGCCAGCCCCAGGCGCCGCTCAAACTCGTCATCACTGATGACTTCCAGCTGATATGGGCGACTGAGAAAACGCTGCACCTCCATCAGTGCCGAAGCATTCAGACCTTCGCGATGGAAGAGCGTGATGCGGTCATCGCGACTGTCAACCAGCACACCGAAGCGCCGGGCAAAGCTGAACGGCAAGCGCACACTGAGGTTGCCTCCCGAGACGGCGACGGCTTGTTCGTTGTCTGATACTGCTGAGGTTTCCAAAAGTCTTCCAACCAATTATGAAATTATTGTTATTCCGGAGACCGGCCAACGCCACGATAGATAAACCCACCGCGCTGCAGGCTTTCGCCGTCGTACTGGTTACGCCCATCAACGATGAAAGGGCGTTTCATCAGCTTGGCCATCGCATTGAAGTCCGGCTGACGGAATGGTTTACATTCTGTCATAAGAACGAGGGCATCTGCATCTGGCAGAGCGTCATATTGATGTCCGGCAAAAATAACGCGACCGGCATCATCGCCCAACTCCAGACGCGCATTGGTCATTGCCAAAGGATCATACGCCGAGACAACAGCCCCTGCAGCAAGCAGCTGACGAATCAATACAATTGATGGGGATGCTGCCACATCGTCTGTTTCCGGACGAAATGCGAGCCCCCATATGGCTATCTTACTTCCTTCGAGATTGCCCAGCTCACGACTGAGCTGCTTAAGCGCCCAATCGCCCTGGCGACGATTACGCTCGGCGACAGCACTCAACAGCACCATATCAACGCCTGCCTGCTGGCCAGCCTCAATCAGAGTGCTGACATCCCGTGGCAAGCCAACGCCACCATACCCAACACCGGGATACAGATAGGCATAACCAATTCGTTGATCTGAGCCTATTCCGCGACGGACATTTTCCATATCCGCGCCGCAGGTTTCAGCCAGCGCAGAAATCTCGTTCATCAGTGAGACACGTGTTGCCAGCATGGCGCTGGTCGCATACCTCGCCAGTTCGGCATCTCTGATGCCCATAAACATCAGACGGTCATGCTGTCGACTGAATGGTTTAAACAGCTCAGACATGGCGGCACGCGCATTGTGCCCTGCGACACCAAGGACAATCCGGTCAGGGCGCATAAAATCTTCTATCGCCATCCCCTCTTTGA
This sequence comes from uncultured Thalassolituus sp., assembly GCF_950066645.1. GTDB lineage: Bacteria > Pseudomonadota > Gammaproteobacteria > Pseudomonadales > Oceanobacteraceae > Thalassolituus. The sequence goes on from NZ_CATMFB010000004.1 coordinate 238,395, forward strand.
GAAACTCAGGATTAGCAACGACATCCACCTCGAAACTCAGTCCGCGTTCCGCGACCTCATAATTAACAATCCTGCAGATTTCCTCAGTCGTACCAATCTGACAAGCCAGGCGGTTAACAATAACGACAGGGCGCGTGATTGTGCGGCCAATCGTCGTGGCAATATCCGCAGCACTCACCTTCTCCTTCTCAGAAAAAGCAAGAATCAGAATATCAGCATCGGCAAGTGCGACATCGGCGTCAGTGGTAAACAATAGGCGACCGGCCTTAGCATTAGACTCAAGCATACCCAGGAGCCCAGGCTCATAAAAAGGGAGTCCCCCGGAGATATCCGTTGGTTCAAAACTGAAGTGTGTTATGAGGTTGCCCATTTCAGCAAAACAGGCAGAGTTGACCAGTGCAGCATACCCGGCCCCAGCGACAGAAACTTTCAAAGTGATTTCCTTTTCCGATATTTTACGATGCTCAGAGATTCTGCAACCTGTTGTTTTTATATGAAAAAGCTTAGCGCTCCGGGCAGAACAGACGACGTAAGTTACCTTATTACCAAAAAATGACAACTGAATGACATAAAAAAAGCCCGGGCAATGCCGGGCTTCCTTCAGATCAGGTTCTGATCAGATCAGAGTGCAGATTCCAGCTCTGGAATCGCATCAAACAGATCTGCAACCAGACCGTAGTCTGCAACCTGGAAGATAGGCGCTTCTTCGTCTTTGTTGATAGCAACAATAACTTTAGAGTCCTTCATACCTGCCAGGTGCTGAATGGCACCAGAGATACCAACAGCAACATACAGATCAGGAGCGACGATCTTACCGGTCTGACCAACCTGCATGTCGTTTGGAACGAAACCAGCGTCAACCGCAGCACGTGAAGCGCCAACCGCAGCACCGATCTTGTCAGCAACTTTGTACAGAATTTCAAAGTTGTCGCCATTGCCCATGCCGCGACCACCAGAAATAACAACCTTAGCGGCAGTCAGCTCTGGACGATCAGACTTGGCCAGCTCTTCGCTAGCGAACGCAGAAACACCTGCATTCTTAACAACATCAGAAGACTCTACAGATGCAGAACCGCCCTCTGCCGCAGCGGCATCAAAGCCAGTCGCACGAACAGTCAGAACTTTGATAGCGTCGGACGATTTCACAGTGGCAATCGCATTGCCAGCGTAAATAGGACGAACAAAGGTATCAGCCGCCTCAACACCGATCACTTCAGAGATCATGTTTACATCAAGCAGAGCCGCTGCACGTGGCAGGAAATCCTTACCAGTTGTCGTTGCTGCAGCAAGGATGTGGGTGTAACCCTTACCAAGCTCAGCCACCAGGTCGCCCATGTTCTCAGCAAGCTGGTACTCATAAGCGTCGTTGTCAGCAACGATCACTTTGCTTACGCCGGCAACTTTAGCAGCGGCTTCAGCGGCAGCGCCACAACCTTTGCCAGCAACCAGTACGTCAATGTCGCCACCAATTGCTGCTGCAGCAGTAATGGTGTTCAGAGTAGCGCCTTTCAGAGTGGCGTTATCGTGTTCTGCAATTACAAGGATAGACATTACACAGACCTCTCTCAGAGCACTTTGGCTTCGTTTTTCAGTTTTTCGACCAGCTCAGAAACGCTGCCGACCTTAATACCAGCAGAACGCTCAGCTGGTGGAGTCACCTTGACCAGAGACAGGGAAGATTTAACTTCTACACCCAGATCTGCAGGAGACATAGTATCCAGAGGCTTACGCTTCGCCTTCATGATGTTTGGCAGAGAAGCATAACGTGGCTCGTTCAGACGCAGGTCAGTAGTCACGATTGCTGGCAGAGACAGAGCAACAGTACGCAGACCGCCATCGATTTCACGAGTTACGTTAACCTTGTCACCATCAACTGCAACTTCAGAGGCGAAGGTGCCCTGTGGCATGCTCGTCAGTGCGCCCAGCATCTGACCAGTCTGGTTGTTGTCGCTATCGATGGTCTGTTTACCCATCAGAACGATCTGAGGCTGCTCTTTCTCAACAACGCCTTTCAGCAGCTTAGCTACCGTCAGTGGCTCGAGCTTTTCTTCAGTCTCGATCAGAATGCCGCGGTCTGCACCCAGAGCCAGTGCAGTACGAATCTGCTCCTGCGCTACTTTAGGACCGATAGACACAACCACTACTTCAGTGGCAACGCCCTTTTCTTTCAGGCGCACAGCTTCTTCAACGGCAATTTCACAAAATGGGTTCATAGCCATTTTGACGTTAGTCAGATCAACATCAGAGTTGTCTGCTTTCACGCGAACCTTAACGTTGTAGTCGATTACGCGTTTTACAGCGACAAGAACCTTCATAGATTCCTCGTATTTCTCTAGTGGATGAAAAAAGGGTGTTCAGGGGACCGTAAGATAAAACGTCACGCACACGTACCCTTTCCAGCGCGCAACATTATTCGGATTGTGTCACTTCAGGTCAAGCTCACCCTCACCCAAACCCTGACAAATACCCCTATGACAGCCAGTTTTCCTGTGAAATCAGTTGCCTGACCGTAGTCACATCGTATAATGGCGGGCATTTTTCGTCCCTCCTGACCGGCCGGTAACAGCTACCTGCAGTGGTTTTGGCAGTGGTTTTATAATGTCCGCAATATGCGGCACCTCCCAGCGTGATTTGAGGAGATCATCCTATGCAACGTGATGTAATGGAGTACGACGTAGTCATCGTCGGTGGCGGCCCATCTGGCCTCGCCACGGCTTGTCGTATCAAGCAACTGGCCGAAGAAGCAGGCCAGGAACTGTCTGTATGCCTGGTAGAGAAAGGCTCTGAGATCGGTGCGCACATTCTCTCTGGTGCCGTAATCGAAGACCGCGCCCTGACTGAACTCTTCCCTAACTGGAAAGAAATGGGCGCACCACTCAACACGGCTGTTAAGGGTGATGAAGTCTATTTCCTGACCTCTCAGGAGAAGTCAGTAAAAAGTCCTCACTGGGCTATTCCAAAGCCAATGCACAACGACGGTAACTACATCGTATCACTGGGCAACGTTTGCCGCTGGCTGGGCGAGCAGGCTGAGGCACTGGGCGTTGAAATCTACCCAGGATTCCCTGCCGCCTCCCTGATCATCGAAGAAGATACTGTTAAAGGTATCATCACTGGCGACATGGGTGTCAGCCATGACGGCACTCAGCGGGACGACTACGTACCAGGCATGGAGCTGCGCGCCAAATACACCGTATTTGCAGAGGGCTGCCGTGGCCACCTGGGCAAAGAACTGATTGCAAAATTCAACCTGGATGCAGGCAAAGATCCACAGCACTACGGCATTGGCATCAAAGAACTGTGGGACATCGATCCAGCCAAACACCAGGAAGGTCTCGTACTGCACGGTGCGGGCTGGCCACTGAGCGAGTCTGGCTCTACCGGTGGTTTCTTCCTGTATCACGCAGAGAACAACCAGGTGGTTGTCGGCCTGATTACCGATCTGTCTTATAGCAACCCTCACGTCAGTCCATTTGACGAATTCCAGCGTATGAAACACCACCCAGTGCTGGCTCAGTATCTCGAAGGTGGCAAGCGTGTTTCATACGGAGCGCGCGCAATCGCTAAGGGCGGTCTGAACTGCCTGCCTAAGATGACCTTTCCGGGCGGCCTCATCGTTGGCTGTGACGCCGGCACACTGAACTTCGCCAAAATCAAAGGCACCCACACTGCAATGAAGAGCGGCATCGTTGCTGCAGAAGAAATCTTCAAGGCAGTGCAGGCTGAGCGCGCTAACGACGAAATCGTCGAATTCACCGCTGCCTTTGAAGCCTCCTGGGCGTGGGAAGAACTGCACCGCAGCCGCAACTTCGGCCCGGCAATGCACAAGTTCGGTACTTTTGGCGGTGCAGCGTTCAACTTCATCGACCAGAACATCTTCCCAATTCCGGTGACCCTGCACGACAAGACTGCAGACCACGCCATGCTGAAGCCAGCGTCAGAATGCAAGAAGATCGACTATCCGAAGCCTGACGGCAAACTCAGCTTTGACAAGCTTGGCTCGGTCTTCATCGGTAACGTCAACCACGCAGAAGATCAGCCTTGCCATCTGAAGCTGAAGGATGACTCTATCCCTCTGTCTCAGAATCTTCCTAAGTTCGATGAACCTGCGCAGCGCTACTGCCCTGCGGGTGTTTATGAAGTTGTTGAAGACGAAAACGGTAAGCGCTTCCAGATCAACTCTCAGAACTGCGTTCACTGCAAGACCTGCGATATCAAAGATCCTGCACAGAACATCACCTGGGTGACTCCGGAAGGTACTGGCGGCCCGAACTATCCGAACATGTAAGCTTCGGATTGGTATAAAAAAGGAGCCAATCGGCTCCTTTTTTATAGCACGTCAAACTGAAGACATAAAAAAACCCGCCGAAGCGGGTTTTTTCATGTCAGATCAATCGTGACCTGCAACCCGAATAGCAATGTTACTCAGGTTAAGATCATCAATCGCGACCCGACCAATGGCTCCATCACCAACAGTAACGGAAGCGAGGTCGATATCCATGATGTTTGCATCAAGTATCGCGCCCGGACGGAAATCAAATACCACTCCGCCTTCTGCATCCGCATACATATCAACAAACAGTTGAGTAACGCGGCGACTCGCAGGAACGTTATTCCCCAACACAGCCTTCTGCTCAAGATATTGACTGCCTGCAACTACGGCATTCTCAATCTTAAGACCGAGCGACGATGAAGCATCGATATCGAGATCCTCGATACCGAACTCGGTAACCATACGCAGATTGGTGTAATTCTGAGTAGCACCATCAACAGTACGAGTACGGTTAGAAACATCCATATTAAAGTACAGCGCGCCACCGTACATAGAGATGCTATCAACCAGATTCACAGCACGATCACCATCTGAGTCGCGAGTAAAAATCGCGCCCGTGGATACGAGAAAATCAACAGGACAGGCGCTACCACAGGTAGACACACCGCCAATTGACAGATCGCCGTTAGAAGCAGCATCAATAGAGAAGGTGAAAGCATCGATACGACTGGTGTTATTGGATACAGGCTGACCGAACAGTCGGTTACGACCTTCACCACCACCCAGATGCAGATCCTGAATAACAACACTACCGCCATCTGTAGCGTCAGTATCCACGTAGATAATCTCACCAATGTCGATTTCAACATCCAGCGCGATATCGATACCACCCTGACCAGTCACAGCGTGAAGGTCGTATTCGGAAAGTGGCTGAAGCTCGGCTTGTGCTGACAGGGACGCGGCAAGTACGCATGAAGCAAGAGTTATTTTTTTCATGGTCATTCCGTGAGTTTTTATTGTGTTTTGCCAGTTTAGGGAGCGAATTTCACACCCGCAACTACTTAACGCTCATTCTAACCAGTTGAAAAGAAAGAGCATCGCCAGATAGATACATAGCGAGCAAAGTGGCTCGCAATGTCTCATTGAAGATGTCAATTCTCATCCAGAGGTATGACAAATGAGGCCCCCGACGAACAAACAACGGGGACCCCATCATTCCTGAACTCGATATATTCCACAAGTGAATAATAGGAGGACCGCTTAAATCGCGCAGTCAGGCCACTGGCCAGCTTAAGCAAAGGCAGCATTTCGCCATCAAGCTCAGAAAACTCAAGCTTTACCCCCCTTCCGAGAATTACCTCCTGCCCATTGCTGAGTACCGCAGTAATATCGCCATCAGATTCTTCAACCAGCAGAACATGAAGGGGGCAATCCTCTACCTGAATTTTCCACTTCTCCACAGGGGTAACGAGATAAAACTCACCCTCCTCTTTTTTGAGGATACTGGCAAACAGGCGCACGAGGGCCTGACGCTTAATCTGACCTCCTTCATGCCACCAGGTACCGTCCTTGCGGACCTGCATGTCCATGATGCCTGACAACGGAGGGTTCCAGCGCTCTACGGGCGGTAGTGACGCACCCTCAGAAATCCCCATCTGAGAAATAAGCGATTCCAGCATCAGAGCCCCCTTTGCCACTCCTGACGGAGTTTGATCTGCCCAGGACGAAGAATCGCCACCTCCAGCTCCTGAAGCAGCCTTTGCTTATCCACTCCAAGATTCCCACGCAGCGGCAGGTAGTTAGAAGCATGGTCACTGCGGAATACCGTATCAGTGAGCTCAAGAGTATCGATAAAGCGATACAGCTCCTCAAAGAGAGCCTGTTGATCTGGCAACTGGTACACCTTTCCGATGCTTTCAAACCCCTGTTTCACTCTATCCTCTCCAAGAGGATAGCTGACGATAAGAGTCGAAAGAAAATCAGGCTGCGCCTCATTCATCAGTCGCGCAGAGTTAACGGCGTGCTGCTCACTCAGGGCCGCACCCCCCATCCCATTGAGAACCATTACGGAAGTGGTGATTCCCGCACTTTTAAGCTTAAGCAGCGCCTCAAGGGTGGATTCGTATGTCTCTCCCTTACTGATCGCCTCAAGTACCTGATCATCACCACTCTCAGCGCCCACGTAGGCAATGCCCAACCCAAGCTCACGGAGGCGAGTCAGCTCATCGACAGATTTTTTGCGGATATTGCGCGGCAGGCAGTAAGCCCCAACGCGCTTAACCCAAGGCAGATGCTCACGAACAGCCAGCAGGATCATTTCAAGCTTGCGGACAGGCAACACCAGGGCGTCACCATCCGCGAGAAATACCTTTTCGAACCGGGGGCCGATCGCCGCTGCAGAGCGGATCTCTTCGAGGATGTCATCATCAGACCGGGCCCTGAATTTCTTCTGGGACTGAGTGTACATGTCACAGAAAGTGCATTTATTCCAGGAGCACCCATTGGTCACCTGAAAAATCAGAGAGCGCCCCTCGCTGGGCGGACGAAATACCGGATCAATATAGGTAGGAAACATGGCTATCCCGTTGAGAACTGGTGACAGAATGGCGTGGTGCCCGGAGCCGGAATTGAACCGGCACGACCTGAAGGTCGGGAGATTTTAAATCTCCTGTGTCTACCAATTCCACCATCCGGGCCTATCTTGCTGCCCAAAGGGGCATATCAATCCGATGATCACAAGATTGAAACAGTGGAGGCGCGAGCCGGAGTCGAACCGGCCTACGTGGATTTGCAATCCAGTGCATAACCGCTTTGCTATCGCGCCTTAAAACATTGCAGGTCAGCTTTCAGCTGATGCGATTCAACCACGAGATGCAGTTGAACAGAATACTGTAGCGGGAAACGAGATCCGACTGGGCTGGCATTCCAGCTCGCGACCGTGGTCGCTCCAGAGCAATCAATTTCTCACTTGTACATAACCAATTTGAAATTGGAGCGGGAAACGAGATTCGAACTCGCGACCCCAACCTTGGCAAGGTTGTGCTCTACCA